>SCRT01000012.1 GCA_004298465.1 Nevskiaceae bacterium
GCAGCGGATCGAACACGGACACACCCTGCCGTGGGGCATCTACCACTATGCCGGCACCCCGGATACCACGTGGTACGGGTTTGCAACCGAGATCGTCGCCCGCGGCCAGGCGGCCGGCCTTCTACAGAGAACCCTCCCGGTCCATCCCATCACCACGGCTGAATATCCGACGCCGGCGCCTAGACCCCGGAATTCCAGGCTGGATTGTGGACGTCTGGAAACTGAATTCGGGTTCCAACGGCCGCAATGGAGCCGCGCGCTGGATGACGTGATAATGCATATGAACCGCCCAGCTACCGCGTGCAACCCATGAATTTTCCTGAGTTACCGGATCTGCTGGATCATTGCGAGGCCATCGCGCATCGCGCCGGCGCGGCGGTCATGGCGGTGTACGAAACCGATTTCACGGTCGAGGACAAACCCGACGGCTCGCCCTTGACAGCTGCGGATCTCGCCGCCAACGACATCATTTCCCGTGAATTGCAGCTGCTGGGGCCGTCTCTGCCGTACCTGTCGGAGGAAGGAGCGAGCGTGCCGTATGGCGAACGCTTGCGATGGGCGCGCTACTGGCTCGTCGACCCGCTGGACGGTACGCGGGAATTCGTAAAACGCAACGGCGACTTCACCGTCAACATCGCGCTGATCGAAGGCGGCATTCCGGTGCTGGGCGTCGTCCATGTCCCGACCACGGACACGCTGTATTCGGCGGCACGTGACCTCGGCGCCTGGCGCACCCGCGCGGGGCAGCGGGTTGCGATCCATGCGCGTAAAGCTCCTGCCCAGCCGGTGGTGGCCACCAGCAGATCGCACCGCACAGCAGCGCTTGAACGGCTGCTTTCACGGCTGCCCGCGCACGAGACCATCGGCCGCGGCAGTTCACTGAAATTCTGTCTGGTTGCCCAAGGCAGTGCCGACTTCTACCCGCGCAGCGGTCCGACCTGCGAATGGGACACCGCAGCCGGCCAGTGCGTTGCGGAGCAGGCCGGTTGTGAAGTCGTGTCGCTGCCCGAATGGCGGCCCTTGCGCTACAACACAAAGGCGTCGCTCATCAACCCCGCCTTTGCTGTCGCAGGCGACCCGGCGTACAACTGGCACCGCTTTCTGGTCAATGAAAACTGAAGATGAATGCGTCTCACGATATTTATCTGCACCGCATCCACGCGGCGCTGAAAAAGCTCGGTGCCGACCCGCTGCTTGTGGAGCAGCGCCGTTTGCCGGTACACCGTGAAGCACAGACGCTGACGCCGATCGGCCTGGGAACGGACGGACGCGACAAGTTCGCCACACCGGCAACCGCGCGTGCCTGGGCTGCCATGCAAAACGCTGCGTGGGCGGACGGCGTCGCACTCATCCTGCATTCCGCCTATCGCGGTTTCGACTACCAGCTCAAGCTGATCACGGCGAAGCTCGCACGCGGGATGCCGCTGGACGAGGTGCTGCGCATCAACGCACCGGCCGGCTGCAGCGAACACCACAGCGGGCGCGCGCTTGATATCGGCAGCCCGGATACGCCACCACTGGAAGAAAGCTTCGAGGAAACGCCGGCATTTGCATGGCTTGCCGAGCGCGCGACGGGCTTCGGCTTCCGACTGTCCTTTCCGCGCGACAACCGCTACAGGTTCCTGTACGAACCCTGGCACTGGTACTTCAGGGGCGTGCGCGGGCCGCGTTGAAAGCTCGCGGCCTCGCACGGCAGCTTGGTATCAGTTGCCCGCTTTCGGAACGAAGGGCACCTTGATGTCCGGCGTATAAACAACCGGCTTTTGCTGCGAATACCACGTCGCAATCTCGACGATTTCGGCTTCCGACAACGACTTCGCCATCGGGTCCATGATCGGGTTCACGCGCTCGCCGTTGCGGTATTCGCGCAACGCCTGTTCGATGTAGTCCTTGTACTGACCGGCCAGGTCCGGATACATCGGCGCTTTCGCGACACCATCAACGCCATGGCAGGCGCCACAGGTCTGGGCTACTTTTGCCGGGGGTTGTGCACCCGCCGCCGGTTCGTCCGCGGCCATTGCGGGAAGTGCCGCAAACAAGGCGGCGGTGGCCATCAGGGTAGCAAGCTTCATTTCAACTCATCCGGAGTGCGCGGAGCCTGGGCAAGGAACGCGGCGATGTCCTCCATCGCCTGGTCCGACAGGGCATTGGCCTGCACACGCATCGTCGGATGCGCGCGATCGCCCGTCTTGTATGCCTTGAGCGCGTTGACGATGTACGCCTCGTTCTGCCCACCGAGCTTCGGCACGCGATAGTTCGGGTAGGCATTCGTGTATCCGGGAATGCCGTGACACCCCATGCAGGTGTATCCGTCGATCCGGCCTTGAACCGGATTGCCCGCAGCAGCTGCCACGCCCGCCATAATCAGGCCAGCACAGGCAGTTGCGCCCCATCGCGCCAAGCTCATATCAAGGATCTCCGAAACGTCGACTGCCGTCCTCCAGCAGCCGCAACGCCAAACATGTTCGTCAAAAACGCCTGCGCCGTCAAACTCCCATTCCCTTGCCAGCACTTCATGATCCTTCCCTCAGGAAGAATGCCGCACTGGATCATGCGGCCATGCACGCAGCCCACTGTCGAACCGCGACAACGTGAAGCGATCCACAGGCCACACAACACTACTTTATCTTTGCTTCCTTGAACGCGACGTGCTTGCGGACGACAGGGTCGAACTTGCTGAACTCGAACTTGTCCGGCGTGTTCTTCTTGTTCTTTGTCGTCGTGTAATAGAAGCCCGTGCCTGCAGTGGACACCAGCTTGATCTTCTCGCGAGCCTTGTTCTTGGCCATGTCTTATACCTTCTCGCCGCGTTTGCGCAGTTGTGCTACGACCGACTCGATGCCGTTCTTGTCGATCGTGCGCATCCCTGCCGTCGAGACACGCAGCTTTACGAAGCGCTTTTCCGCTTCATACCAGAAGCGATGCGTTTGAAGATTCGGCAGGAAACGCCGGCGCCGCTTGTTGTTCGCGTGCGAGACGTTGTTACCAACCGTCGGCGCTTTGCCGGTGACTTGACAGACTCTGGACATGACAACACCGTGCCTTTAAAAGTACGTTCCAAAAAGGGCGTGGAGTATAAGTGCTCCACGCTGCAGACGGCAAGCCGATCCGCTATTTCCCGATACAGAAACCCGCGAAGATGTGCCCCAGCAGATCTTCCGTCGTGCTGCGGCCGCAAATTTCATCCACGGCGCACCGAGCCAGGCGTAGTTCTTCGGCAACCAATTCAAGTTCATGCGCAGCGCCGAGCAGGGTGCGCGCCTGCTCGACGTGCAGCTGAGTCTGCTGCAACGCCCGCAGATGGCGGCTGCGCGCGGAATACGCCGGCGTTTCACCTTCAATACCCAGGCGCTGGTGAATCTGTGCGACAAGCGCATCCATGCCGGCACCGGTCGCCGCGCTGATGCCTGAGGCGCCTTCGGGCAATGCTTTTTCATCGCTCGTAGCCAGGATATCGATCTTGTTGTAGACCAACAGACGTGGCACGGAGGACGGCAACGCTTGCCATTCTCTCCGATCCTCAGCATCCAGGCCCGTGCGTGCATCGACCAGGTAAAGAATCATCTCACTGGCCTTGAACGCCTTACGCGCGCGCCGTACACCTTCCAGCTCGACGGGGTCGTCGCTGCTGTCGCGCAAGCCGGCGGTATCCACAAGTGTCACGGCCATGCCGCCGAGGTTGATCGACTCGCGCAGGACGTCACGCGTAGTCCCCGCAATCTCCGTAACGATGGCCACATCCGTTCCGCTCAAGCGGTTCAGGAGCGTGGATTTGCCGACGTTCGGCTGGCCCGCCAGCGCAATGACGCAACCTTCGGTGAAGCGTCGACCCTGGCCGGCGTTGCGCAGCAGTTCTTCGAGTTCCTGCGTCACGCGTTCGAAGGCGGCTTCCAGTTGCGGCCCGAACCATGCGGCGTCTTCATCGGAAAAGTCCAGCGCCCCCTCGACGCGCGCGCGGACTTCCTGTATCGCTTCCGAGAGTGCGCTCACGCGCTCCGAGAACGCACCGCTCAACGAGCGCTGCGCTGCCCGCGCCGCGGTTTCCGTCGCGGCATCGATGAGGTCGGCCACGGCCTCGGCCTGGGCAAGGTCGATGCGGCCGTTGAGATAGGCGCGGCGCGAGAATTCTCCCGGCTCGGCGCCACGTGCCCCGGCAACCAGCAGCGCACCAAGCACCATGTCGGTCACCACCCGGCCCCCGTGCCCTTGGAGTTCGACTACATCCTCGCCGGTGTAGGAACGCGGCGCGGGAAAATGCAGGACGATGCCGCGATCGATGACGTTGCCGCCAGCATCGTGGAATGGCTTCAGGGCGGCCTGACGTGGCGGCGGCAGCGTACCGACGACGCGACCCGCCACAGCCACGGCATCGCGCCCGGAAACCCGCACGATGGACACCGCCCCGCGACCGGGGGCCGTTGCAACGGCGGCGATAGTGTCTTCACCCGCATTGCGATCGGTCATCACAAACGCCGTGCTAGTGTTTTCCCAGGCCTTCGCGGTCGAGCCGCCGTGTGATCACATATTGCTGGATGATGGTGAAGGCATTGCTCACCACGTAATACAACACCAGCCCGGATGGGAACAGCGAGAAAAACGCCGCCAGCCCGATCGGCATGACATTCATGATCTTCTGCTGGGCGGGTTCCATCGTCGCCATCTGGCCAGACAGGCGCTGCTGGAACCACATTGTGATGCCGTAGACGATGGGCAGAAGATAGTACGGATCAGGTGAGGAAAGATCCTGCAGCCACAGCACGAATGGCGCTTGCCTCATCTCCACGCTTTCGATGAGCACGTAGTAGAGGGCGATGAACACCGGGAACTGCAGCAGCAGCGGCCAGCAACCGGAAAGCGGATTGAATTTCTCCTTCTTGTAGAGATCCATCATCGCGCGGTTGAGCTGCTCGCGGTCGCCCGCGTAGCGCTCGCGAAGCTCCTTGATGCGCGGCCCGAATTTGCGCATCTTCGCCATGGAGCGGTACTGCTTTTCGGAAAGCTTGAAGAACGCTCCGCGAATGGCCAGCGTCAGCAGCACGATCGCCCAGCCCCAGTTGCCGGTGAGCTGCTTGAGCACGGTCAGAACCCAGAACAGCGGCTTGGCAATCGGCGTGAAGATGCCGTAGTCCTCGGTCAGCGCCAACCCTGGGGCAACGGCATCCAGCTTTCCCTGCAGTTTGGGGCCGATATACAGCGTGGTATTGAAAGCCTGGGTAGCACCGGGTGCCACAGCGGTCGTTGCCCCCACAGCCTGCAGGTAATAGCGGTTATTCCCCACCGACCGGCCCGTGTAGGTGACCTTTGCGCCCGGCGGTGGAACCACGGCCGCCAGAAAATACTGCTGCAGCATGGCGGCCCAGCCCGCTTGCTGTTCCACGGTCAGCGGCTTCTTGGCGAAGTCCTCGAGGTCGTATTTCTTGAACTTGTAGCTGTCGCCATCCTGCTGGTATATCCCAGAGCCGAAATACGTATGCACGAACTTCTGCGGCACACCCGCCTGTACGGTATTGCGCAGCCACCGCGCATACGGCGCGGCCTGTAGCGGCGAGCTTCCTGCATTCCTGATTTCGCGCCGCAACTTCACGACATAACTGCCGCGTTCGAAGTGGTAAACGATGCGGACCGTATAGCCGCGTTCGGCGTCTACATACGTCAGTGGAACGTCCAGCGATTGCTGGCCCGCCGCAAGGCGGTAGTCCGACTTCGGTGCGGTGAACGGCGTCCGGTCGCCACTCAGGGGCTGCTCGACGCCTGCGATACCGGTCTGGAAGACGAAGAAGGGTTGTTCATTCGACGCTGCCGTGCTGTTCAGAAGCGCCAGCTTGCGTCCAGGCTCTTCCTTGCTGTACGCATAGTTTTCCAGCACGAGGCGCTGCAAGGAAGCGCCATCCAATGCAATGGTCGCGTCCATGACATCGGTCTGGACGTGAACAAGCGCGGTACCAGCGGGTGGCACTGCAGCTTCCGTACCAGCGGCAGCAGTTGCCGCCCCGCCAGCCTTCGAAGCCCCTTCGGCCAGGGCCTGTGCCTGCGGCGCGGGAACTTCCATGGGAGTTGCAGCCGTGCCCGCCGATTGCTGAGCTCCAGCCGACTGTGGACCGTAATCCTTTTCCCATGCCTGGTAGGCGAAAAACAACACGACACCCAGCAGGGCGATCAACGCGAAACGTCTGCTTTCCATGGATTCTCAGCAACTATGGTGCAGGCTGGAACCGGCCTTGGCAGGCCTTGCTCCAGACGCGGGTGTACCGGATAACGGATCGGGCAGCGGGTCATAGCCGCCGGCATTGAGCGGGTGGCAGCGCACGATGCGGCGAAGCGCAAGCCAGGTGCCGCGCAGCGCCCCGTAGCGCTGCACCGCCTGCAATGCATAAGCCGAACAAGTGGGGTAGAAGCGGCAGCGTGGCGCCATCAGCGGGCTCAATACGCGCTGGTATACCCGAATCAGGAGGATAAGCAAGTACTGCACTTCGCCTGTACCCGCAGCCAGAGGCTGCCGAGATGCGCCCTGAGCTCGCTGTTGTGTGATTTCACCGTCGAAGAAATCAGCGTGATGACACAATCAACCCGCGGCAACTGCAGACGCTGGGCGCGGAAGTGCTCGCGCAGCTGGCGCTTGATCCGATTCCGCTCAACCGCTTGCGGCGCATGTCGCTTGGAGATTGCGGTACCCAACCGAGGCTCTCCAGAAACCGGCATGAAGACGGCAAGGAACGGCCCCGAACGGACGCGCAAGCCATGCGCAAAGGTGTGCTTGAACTCTGCCGGGCGCCGGATGCGGCTCGACCGCCTGAAGCTTTCGCGCCGAGTCACTCGTGCACTGCCGGCGCAGAACTTACGGAATCAGGCGATGGCGGCCTTTTGCACGGCGCCGCGACAGGACGTCGCGACCACCCCGAGTCGCCATGCGCGCCCGGAAGCCGTGGGTGCGCTTGCGGCGCAAATTGTGGGGTTGAAAGGTGCGTTTCATGGCAGGTCATCACAACATGGAAAGTTGCGCATACTAACGCCCCCACACGGTGCCGGGCAAGACCGGCACGCGTGCTATTGTCTGTAATCCTTGTGCGCACCCTCACCCAAGCCGAACGCATGACGCACGCAGGGCATCTTCTTTCCGATTTGACCGTGGAACCAATGGACGATATTTGGGAGCCGTGCCTGAAGCGGCTCGAGAACGAACTGGATACGGGCGAAGTGGGCACCTGGATCCGACCGCTGCGCATGTTGCGCAACGGTGCGCACATCACGCTGCTGGCTCCGAACCGGGTGGTGGTGGAGCGCGTCCGGGACGGCTACATGAACGCCGTTCGCCGGCAGCTTTCCCTGCTGGCCGGTTACGACGTGTCCGTCGACATCACGATCGGCAATGCCGCCGCACCGGCGGGCAGCAGTGCCGATACTTCCGGCAACGACGGCACGCCCTTCGACTCCTATCTGAAAGGGCGCCTCAATCCCACATACACATTCACTTCCTTCGTGGAAGGCAAGTCGAATTCCCAGGCTCGCGCCGCCAGCGAGCTGGTTTCCGCAAATCCGGGGACAAGCTACAACCCGCTGCTGATCTACGGCGAATCGGGTCTCGGAAAGACGCATTTGATGCACAGCATCGGCAACGCCATCCTGGCTCGGCAGCCAGATGCACGCATTGTCTATGTGGGCGCAGAACAGTGGTTCAACCAGATGGTTTCCGCCATCCGCTACGCGCGCCAGACGGAATTCAAGAACTTCTACCGCTCGGTCGACACGCTGCTGATCGACGACATTCATTTCCTGGCTGGAAAGGAGCATTCACAGGAGGAGTTCTTCCACACCTTCAATGTGCTGATCGACGGCCACAAGCAGATCGTCCTGACCTGCGATCGCTACCCGCGGGAACTCAACCAGCTCGATGATCGGCTCAAGTCACGGTTTACATGGGGGTTATCGGTACCCATCGAACCCCCCGACCTCGAAACACGTGTGGCGATCCTGCTGAACAAGGCCGAAGTCCTCGGCGTGCATCTGCCGCGCGAAGTGGCCATGCTCGTCGCACAGCGTATCCGTACCAACGTTCGGGAGCTGGAGGGTGCTTTGCACCGCCTTAACGCTTCATCGAAACTCACCGGGCAGCAGATCACCGAAGAATTCGCGCGCTTCTGTTTGCGTGACATGCTGGCCACCTACGACCGGCAGATTTCCATCGACAGCATCAAGAAGTGCGTTGCCGAGCACTACAAACTCCGTATCGCGGATCTTTCGTCGAAACGCCGAACCCGGTCCGTGGCACGACCACGACAGATCGCCATGGCGCTGGCAAAGGAACTGACGCAGCACAGCTACCCGGAGATCGGAGAGGCCTTCAACAAGGACCACACGACCGTTCTCCACGCCTGCCGCAAGGTGCAGGAACTTCGTGAGGCTGATGTCCAGATCAACGAAGAGTACGAAACGCTTCAGCGCAACTTGATCAGCTGAGAACCTGTGTATAACTTAAGGAAAACCGTGGAGTAGGAAGTGAGATTGTGTGGGGTTAAAAACTATCCACATGTTGTTCCATGGTTGCGCCTTGCTTCATGCAGCCATTGAACAGCCTGAAAAAGCTACTCAAGTATTTGTAAATTATAATTATTTTAGAACTGTCAACACATACAGACCGAGCTTACTATTATTAATATGTTCTTCAAAAAAGAGTGGAGTTAGAAGCCGATGAACATTGTCATCTCCAGAGGAAACCTGCTTTCCGCTTTGCAACAGGTCATCGGTGTTGTCGAGCGGCGCCAGTCTCTTCCGATTCTGGGCAACGTATTCCTGCGTGTAAGCGACGATCAGCTTGAACTTCGTACGACCGATCTCGAGATCCAGATCGGCTGTGCTGTCCAGGTTCAGAACCTTGCACCTGGTTCTGTTACAGCCCCAGCTCGCAAGTTATATGACATATGCCGTGGTTTGCCGGAAGGATCGGAAATCGAGCTGCAGGAACAGGAAGGCAGGCTGCGCGTCAAATCGGGACGCAGTCGCTATGTTCTAGCCACTTTGCCGGCCGCAGATTTTCCTGAGCTGGAACAAATCGAAGGTCAGGCTACTTTCGAGATGCCCAGTGCGGTGCTGAAGTCCTTGATCGTCCGCACACAGTTTGCAATGGCTCAGCAGGATGTCCGTTATTACCTGAACGGATTGTTGCTTGAGGTCGCAGACAAGACGATGCGAGCAGTCGCTACAGACGGCCATCGCCTCGCGGTTTCCGAGGAAGCTGTGGAATGCACCAGTGAGGCAGGTGGGCAGTACATCGTTCCGCGCAAGACAGTGCTAGAAGTCGCACGCCTGCTGGATGTTCAGGATGCCACGGTGAAGCTTGGACTTGCCGCAGGCCAGCTTGTGATGCGGGTGAACGACTGCACGCTGGTGAGCAAGCTCGTGGATGGCAGCTATCCAGAATACAAGCGTGTCATTCCGGAAAATGGTGATCATTGCGCAGTGGCTAACCGAGAAGCCGTGAAACAGGCGTTGACACGAGCAGCGATCCTTTCCAATGAGAAATTTCGTGGCGTCCGTGTCGGCTTGGCAAGCGGTGTGATGAAAATCGAGACCCAGAATCCTGATCAGGAAGAAGCATTCGAGGAAGTCAGCATCGCTTACGAAGGCGAGGATCTGACGATAGGCTTCAATGTCACCTATCTTCTTGATGCTTTGAATGCCATGAACGGCGAAGAATTCGCCCTTGAAATGCGTGGACCGGATGCAAGTGGCTTGATCTACGACGAAAAAATTCCCCAGCACAAATATGTTGTCATGCCCATGCGCCTGTAACGTTCATGCTGACGCACCCTAAAAATGCACAACAAGGTGCAGCTGGCGACGGCGAGCCTTGAGTGTGGCATATGTCGCAGATGTTGACGTTCATAACTTTCGGAGTCTGACGAAAGCCCAGTTGACGTTCTCGCCGGGAATGAATCTGTTGTTCGGTGACAACGGCGCTGGAAAAAGCTCATTGTTGGAAGCCGTTTCCATCGTTTCCCGGGGGGGGGGAAGTGTGCCGCATCTTCGCGAGGTCCTTGGTCCTGACGGAGATAGATGGCGTGTCACAGCCACTAGCAGGGAGATAGGCCGCGTTTCAGCGCGTATTCAACAAGTAGTTTTTTCCGAAGGCAAAAAGACACAGACCATCGATGATCGACCTGTAAGCAACCGAGAGTTGGCGCTTGCCTTGCCGCTCGTGAGCCTCACGCCGTTGAACCAAACCGTGGTGAATGAAGGTGCTTCAGCCCGGCTCCGCTGGCTGGATTGGTGCATGTTCCACGTGGAACATGATTTCATGGAAGCTTGGCAGAATTACCGTCGTACCTTGAAGCAACGCAACGCAGCACTTCGGATGGGAGTCGACCGCAGTTCCATGGAAGGTTGGTCGAAGCTCTTGGTCACGCATGGTGACGCACTTGCGGCATTGCGCAAGAAGTGGTTTCCAGATTTTTCTCGCCAGTTTACGGACGAACTTTCTGCATTCTTGCCTGACTCGGAATGGGTTGCGGATTTTTATCCGGGCTGGGAAGGGGGAAAATCGTTACGCGAGGCTTTGAAACAAAGCCTGGCTGGAGATCTCAGAATGGGATCGACGCGATATGGGCCTCATCGCGCGGACTGGAATGCTCGCCGAAATGGTGAAACAGTCAAACGCAAGATCAGCCGCGGGGAAGAAAAATTATGCGCCATAGCGCTGCTCCTAGCAGTAGCCAAAATCGTCCGCGACGTCGTTGGGCATCTTCCGGTGCTGTTGCTCGATGATATCGAGGCTGAGTTTGCATCCAATACACGGAAGAAGGTTGTGGACCGGCTGGATTCACTGGGAGCGCAATGCATCATGACCGCGCATGAGCGTCTTCTGGAATTGGAAGGCAAAACTGGAGTTCGCATGTTCCACGTGGAACATGGGTGCGTCGGATCGCTATAGCGCACGTGGTAAAATCAACGATTGCTCAAGAGGTGTGTGCAGTGGACTCATACGACGCCAGCAGTATTCATGTCCTGAAGGGTTTGGAGGCCGTTCGTCGACGTCCCGGAATGTACATCGGCGATACGGACGATGGGACCGGGCTGCACCACATGGTTTACGAAGTCGTCGACAATTCCATCGACGAGGCCATGGCAGGCTACTGCAACGAGATCAATGTAGAACTCTTTGCGGATGGGAGCCTGTCGGTCAAGGATAACGGCCGCGGTATCCCAGTCGGCCTGCACAAGGAGGAAAATCGATCGGCCGCGGAAGTCATCATGACCATCCTCCACGCGGGTGGAAAATTCGACCACAGCGGTTACAAGGTTTCGGGTGGGCTGCACGGGGTTGGAGTGTCCGTTGTCAATGCGCTTTCATCCCGATTGATCCTCGATGTCTGCCGGAATGGCGGGCATTATCGACAGGAATATCACGATGGTGTGCCCCAGGCACCGCTCGAAAAGATCGAGGACAGCGCTGAACATGGAACGGCGGTCCGCTTTTATCCCAGCGCATCAGTGTTCAAGGAAGTCGAATTCGACTACGACACACTGGCGCGGCGCTTGCGCGAGCTTGCCTTCCTGACGCGTGGTCTCAAGATCACGATGAAGGGCGAAACGCAGAAACGCGAGGATATCTTCCACTACGAAGGCGGGGTTCGCGAATACGTGGAATACCTGACCCGAAACCGCAAGCTGGTGCACGAGAACATTTTTCATATCGTCGGAACCAACGAGGATGTCGAAGTCGACCTGGCAATGTGCTGGACGGACACCTACAGTGAAAATGTGCTGTGTTTCACGAACAACATTCCACAGCGCGACGGTGGCAACCACCTCACAGCGCTCCGTCGTGCACTGACGCGTACGCTTAACGATTACATCCAGAATGAAGGAATCGCCAAGAAGGCGAAGATCAATACGGAAGGGGATGATGCACGTGAAGGGCTGGTGGCGGTGCTGTCCATCCGCGTTCCAAATCCGAGTTTCTCGTCCCAGACCAAAGACCGCCTGACATCGTCCAACGTTCAGGCCCCGATCGAAAGCCTGATCAATGATGCATTGAAGAGCTATCTGCTCGAAAAGCCGCGCGATGCCAAGGCAATCGCCAGCAAGATCGTCGACAGCGCACGGGCGCGCGAAGCGGCGCGCAAGGCGCGTGACCTGACACGCCGCAAGAGTGCCCTCGACATAGCCGGTTTGCCGGGGAAACTTGCAGATTGTCAGGAGAAAGACCCTGCGCAATGCGAGCTGTTCCTCGTCGAGGGCGATTCGGCAGGTGGATCTGCGAAACAGGGGAGGGACCGGCGTTTCCAAGCCATCCTCCCATTGAAGGGGAAGATCCTCAACGTCGAAAAAGCGCGGGTCGACAAGATGCTGTCATCGGTCGAAGTAGGGACCATGATCACCGCACTGGGTTGTGGTGTGGGTGGTCAGGATTTCAAGCCGGAGAACCTGCGTTATCACCGCATCATCATCATGACCGATGCGGATGTGGATGGCGCACATATCCGCACGCTTTTGCTGACGTTTTTCTATCGACACATGTACCCACTGGTGGAGCGCGGGCACATCTACATTGCGCAACCGCCGCTCTACAAGGTCAAGTCGGGCAAGCGTGAAAACTATGTGAAGGATGATGCCGAGTTGGCGTCATGGATTTCGGGCCTCTCGCTGGACGATGCTTACCTGGAAACTTCTGGCGGCGAGCGGATTCCAGCCGAGACGCTGGGCGAGCTCCTGCGTGAGCACGTTCGATTGGACAGCATTGAAGCACGGCTGGCTGCTAGGCACGATGACCAGGTCATTGCGGCATTGCGTGCTTGTGCGCCTGTTCCCGCGGGTTCCGACCCGGCCTGGATAGACCGCATGATGGCCGTGATCAGCGACGATGCAGCCGGCGCCTGCCGGCACGAATTGACGTTGTCGGGAAGCGACGGCCATCCACGCCTCGACATCGTGCGGGTTCGTCATGGTTTGCGGCATGAAGAAAGCTTCGATACGGAATTCTTCGATGGCCCGAACTACACGGCCATGGTGCGGTTCAACGAGCGCAGCCGGAAACTCGGCGCGCAGTTGAAGGTGGGCCGTGGCGAAAAGTCCGAAACAGTTGAGGATCTCGCTGCCGCCTGCCGATGGCTGCTGGTGGAAGCACGCCGCGGCCTGCACATCCAGCGCTACAAGGGGCTGGGTGAGATGAACCCCGAGCAGCTGTGGGAAACCACGCTCGACCCAGCGCAGCGGCGCCTGGTACGTGTCCAGATCGAAGATGGCGTTACCGCGGATACCGTATTCACGACCTTGATGGGTGAGGATGTGGAACCCCGCCGCAACTTTATTGAACAAAACGCCTTGCAGGTCGGTAATCTGGACGTCTGAGTTTATTTAAACTCTTTATAATCAACAATTTAATTTAATAACAGTGCTGCACTGAGCTCTTGCACGAACCCCACTCGAAGCGCGGGGTCTGCTCTGTCACGGCGTGTGCCGCTTGTCGTTCAGCCGGTTCCGAGACTGCGAGCGCAACGCGATTCTTGCGTATTGCTTTCAGTCCTGCTTGGGCAACAGTGCAACGAGTCGATCCACGCGTTGCTGCAGCATGGCCGAGTCGTTTGCTGTCACGGTGGCATGACCGATCTTGCGCCGCGGCCGGGGTGATTTGCCGTAAAGGTGCGGATGTACACCGGGCATACCGGACAATTCTGCTGCGCTGGGCGCCGTGCTGATGAAATTCACCATCGCACAAGGCCCGCGCAGGGATGTGTCGCCCAGCTTCAGGCCGGCGACGGCGCGCATGTGGTTTTCGAACTGCGAGCAGCGTGAACCTTCAATGCTCCAGTGTCCGGAATTGTGCACGCGTGGTGCGATTTCATTGCCCAGCAGGCGCCCGTCGCCCAGGTCGAAGAATTCGAAGCCGAGCGTGCCAACATAGTCCAGCCGCTCCAGCATGCGCTGCGTGAACGTTTCCGCCTGCGCCTGCAAAGGGTCGTTCGCGCGCGGCGTGGAAATGCGCAGGATTCCGGCCCGGTGCTGGTTTTCCGCGACCGGGTAGAACGCCATTTCTCCCGTACGCGAGCGCACGCCGAGACACGAGATTTCACGCTTGAACGGTACGAAAGCTTCGAGGATGAAATCATTCGGCCCCAGGGTGCTCCAGGCATTATCGATGTCGGCCGCAGTGCGGATCATGAATTGTCCCTTGCCGTCATAGCCCATGCGGCGTGTCTTGAGAATAGCGGGCAGGCCGATTGTTCCTACGGCAGCGGTCAGTTCTGGCAGCGAACTGACCGCCGCGAACGGGGTGACGTCAATATCGAGTTCCTTGAAAGTCGATTTCTCGATGAAACGATCCTGCGCCACTCGCAGCGCTTCGGGCGGCGGGAAGATCGAGCGCCGGGCCTGGATCGACTGCGCGACGTGGACGGGCACGTTCTCGAACTCATAAGTCACCACGTCGCTGAGTTCGCACAATTCCGTCAAGCCGTCAGGATCGTCATACGCCCGCTTGATCTGGTGGCCGACGTCCGCGGCACAGGCGGCGTCTGCCGGTTCCAGAAACGTGAAATGCATGCCGAACGGCAAGCCAGCCAGCGCCAGCATGCGGCCCAGTTGGCCGCCGCCCAGGATTCCAACGTTCATGGCGCGTGCGGAACTGGGTCCGCGAGCACCTTGTCGGTTTGTGCGCGCCGCCACGCGTCCAGGCGCGCCGCAAGCTCGGTGTCGGCAAGCGCGAGGATGGCGGCCGCCAGCAGCGCCGCATTGCGCGCGCCAGACTCGCCGATGGCTAGTGTTCCGACCGGAATGCCTCCCGGCATCTGCACGATGGAAAGCAGCGAATCCAGCCCGTTCAGCGCCTTGGAGCGCACCGGTACGCCCAGCACTGGCAAACGCGTCCGAGACGCGATCATGCCGGGCAGGTGGGCTGCACCGCCAGCGCCGGCGATGATCACCTGCAGCCCGCGTGCCACGGCACTGATGGCGTATTCGAACAGGAGTTCGGGGGTGCGGTGCGCAGAGACGATTCGCGCTTCATGGGGAATTTGCAGCTCGTCGAGGGTTGTCGCCGCACAGCTCATCGTCGGCCAGTCCGACTGCGAGCCCATTACGATGCCGACTAGCGGATGCGCGCCCGGTGCGCGGCCTGTATTCACTTCGGAAGTACCCGTCTGGAATAAACCGATGCTGCGCATTATCCCATGTGCAGCATGCAGGCCATCGTCCGCGCCAGTGGTCAAGGGCTGACGTCGAAATCGACGCGGACCTCGGCAGCATATTCGATCATCCCGGCAGAGAATCCCATTGCGTCGTTGGCGCTTTCCGTCGCCGGGGCAGATGCCGCCATCGCCCGCATCATCACCGGCTGTGGTGGCCGTGCAGCACCCGGGGTGTTGCTGATGAGCCGTGCCGTGCCCAGCTTCATATCCAGCGCCGTGGCAAGCGTGCGTGCTTGTTCCCGAGCGGCCTGTGCCGCTTGGGCAAGCGCCTGCAGGCGGTATTTTGCTGCCTGCGACGACTGCAACTGCACGGCGGAAACCTCGTTGACGCCGGTATCCGTCGCCGCTTGCAGATAGTCCCCGACCCGGGCCAGGTCACGCACCGTCACATGGATGTTGCGCGTCACCTGATAGCCGCGGAACGTCCGCCCTTCCTTGCCGTAGTCGTATTGCGGCTGCACGCTGTATCCAGCCGTCGCCAGATCCTTGGCCGCAACGCCCAGTGCGCGCGCTTTCGCGACGTAATCCTTCACGGCGGCGTCGGTCTGTTTCTGGGCTTTCTGCAAGTTCAGGTCGGTGACGCGCACGGCCATGGAAAGCTGCGCTTCATCCGGCGCGGCCTGCACTTCGCCGTGGCCGGCCACCTGAATCGTCCGTGGCGCGGTTGCGGTGTCGGCTGGCGTGGCCGCGAGGGCAGGCACGGAAACGGACAGCAAGGCGATGATGGCTGCCGCAGTACCGGCCGGGATGGAGTGGAACATGGGGCAGATCCTCGGATTGGAAAGCTGCATCCTGCCGTGATTCGCGGAAAGCTGGCAAACCACCTGACTTGCGACAACGCCCGATGGCGAACAAGCCATTAAACTGACAGGCCATTGCAGGCAAAAAGAATTCAACATGTCCCAGTCCGATGAACGAGTGACACTTACGCGTGACGTGGTGGGTGTCCTGATCCCCGCCGGCACCCACGTGGAACTTCCAGAAGGTGTGGAAGCGGTCATCACGCAGGCGCTCGGCGGCAGCTACACCGTGCTGGTGGAAGGGCACTTGTTCCGCATTCCGGCGGAGGATGCAGACGCCTTGGGCAAACAGGCTGCCGCAAAGGTCAAATTGCCGGAGCACGCCACGGATGAAGACGTGGAAAAAGCTGTCTACGCGCAGCTCATGACGTGCTATGACCCGGAAATTCCCATTAACATCGTGGATCTTGGCCTGGTCTACGAATCGTCGATCGAATTGCAGCCGGACGGCACGCGGCACGTGAAGATCGTCATGACGCTGACAGCGCCCGGATGTGGGATGGGCGACATTCTCGTCAACGACGTGAAGGAAAAAGTCGGCCACCTTCCCGGCATATCGCAGATCGACGTGGAAATGACGTTCGACCCGCCGTGGCGCATGGACATGATGAGCGAGGAAGCACGCCTACAATCGGGCCTGATGTGAGCGCAAGCGACACCGCCACGCGCGGCATCCGTATCATCGCAACGCCCCGCTATGTGCCAGAACACTCCGCGCCCGCCCGCGCGCAATATCTGTTTGTCTACGACATTTCCATCCGCAACGGAGGCGACGTTCCGGTGAAGCTGCTGAGCCGTCACTGGGTCATCACGGACGGTGAAGGCCGGGTGGAAGAAGTCCGCGGTGAAGGCGTGGTCGGCCACCAGCCCCGGCTGCAGCCAGGCCAGCACTTCGACTACACCAGTGCCTGCCCCCTGCCGACGCCCGTCGGCACGATGCATGGGAGTTTTCGGATGGCGGTGGATGGTGGCGAGGAATTCGACGCCACCATCCAGCCTTTCCGCCTCGCGGTCCCCGGCGCGCTGAACTGACGCTGTATGCCCGGATCGGCGGTGTGCCGTCAGGCGACGCCCTGCGCCGCTGCCAGCGGGTTGTAGTCCGGGGTCTTCAGCATCTCGTACAGCCAGCGGCGCCGCACGCCCATGTTGCCGCCATCGTAGATCGGGAACGCCAGCGCTTCCTGCATCAGTCCCGCCAACGGCATGCGGTCAGAGTAGCTGGTGACGCCGACGATGCGCATGGCGTCGTATACCGCTTGTACGCAGGACTCCGAGCAGTGGATCTTTGCCATGATGCCGAGCTCTTCGCCGCGGTAGTCGGTAGTGTCGATGTAGTGGCTGGCTTTCCAGGCGAGATAGCGCGATGCCTCGATACGGATCCTGAGATCCACGAGCTGATACCCGACCGTTGGATGGTCGATGATCGGCACGGTTCCTGCGCGCTTGTCGGTCTTCGCGAATTCATACGCGCAATCGAACGCGGCGCGCATGATGCCGGTGCAGATCCCGCCGATAAGGGCGCCCGTCCATGAAAAACAGCGCTTGCAGATGGCGGTTCCCTGCCCTGGCCTGCCGACGAGGTTTTCCACCGGCACGCGTACCTCGTTGAAGGCGATGTGGGGTGAACAGGTGGCGCGATGTCCGAGAGTGTCGATGTAGCCTGTGACCTCGATGCCCTCCGCATCTCCGGGAACCATGATGATGGCCGAGGATTCCAGCGGCGGTTTCGAAGGATCCGTGCGGCACAGGACGGCGTACAGGTGCGCGCCCTTTCCGTCCCAGCCACCTCCATTCGTGGGGTGGCTTTTCCGGCCGCTGATGATCCACTCATCGCCTTCGCGGCGCGCAAAAGTCTGAATGCCCGCCGACGGGTCGGGACACTCGAGATTTGCGCCGCCCTGTTCTTCCGTGAACGCGAAGGACGCGACGTAATCGTGCTCCGGTTTCAGGAAATCACCGAAAAACCGACGCTTTTGCGCATCGGTTCCGTACAGCATCAGGGGCTTGAGCGCCAGCCCGCTGGATAGCAGGGTGGTCGGAAGGTTCACATCCACCCGTGCGAATTCTTCGGCGGCGAGCGTCAGGTCGACCGTCGTCGCGCCGCCGCCGCCGTACTCCCTGGGAATCAATGCCGCGAAATAGCCGGCCTTGACCATCTGGCGGTATAGCGGACGGGTGGCAAAAAACCGTTCTTCCGGTCGTGCCAGCCCCGCGATGGCCGGCTTCACCTTCGTGAGCACTTGTTCCGCGAAATCGCGTGCGGCTTTCTGCAACGCCTGTTGCTGCGCGTTCAGTGTGAAATCGATCGCCATGTCCAGCCTCCCCGGGTGTTGTTGTCGTATCCATGCAACGTAGCACGCGCGTGGGCGGCGCGGCGGCCGTTGGCACGACATAATAGAAAGGCTATGGATTCAAGCAACAACACTCTTCAACCCCGGCTCGACGCCGCCGCCGTCGAAACCATCATTCGGCGTGGGTTGCCGATTGCGGAGCGTACCGATTTCAGCATCGTGCGTATCGGGCCCGGTGTCGCTGAAATGCGCTTCGGTTATGCGGCGTGGATGGTGCGGCCAGGTGGCAGCGTGTCCGGTCCGGTGCTGATGATGGCGACCGACACCGCGATGTACGCCGTGTTGCTGGCCCACACGCAGGGTGAGGAAATGGCGCTGACGAGCGACCTTACATTCCACTTCCTGGGGCGCGCCCGGCCCGGCGACTTGCGCGTGATGGCACGGCTGCTGAAACTCGGGCGCCGTGTCGCCGTGATGGAAGTCGAGATTCGCGACGTGGCGGACACGCTGGTCATGCATGCCAGCGGTACCTACATGCGCCCGCCGGCAGCGGGCCTCAAGCAGCTTTCCTGAAACGATGGACAACCTCCAATTCACTCCGCAACAGGCGCGCGTGCTGGCGGCGCTGGTGGAGAAATCCATCACCACGCCGCAGTACTACCCGCTGACGGTGAACGCGCTGCGCACGGCAGCGAACCAGAAGAACGCCCGCGAGCCGGTCATGAACCTGGAAGAAGGCGAAGTCGGCGCGGCGCTGCTGGCGCTGGCAGAGATGGGTTTCGTTGCCCGCGATGATGCCGGCGGGCGCGTGCCGCGCTGGCGCCACCGTTTCGGGCATCAGCTGCTCATCAAGGCGCCGGTGCTCGCCGTGCTGGCAGCGCTGATGCTGCGCGGCCCGCAGACGCTGGCCGAACTGCGGGCCAATGCACAGAACATGGGTGGCCCGGAAACCAGCGAGGGCGTGCAGGACGCGCTGAACCTGCTGGCCGACCGCGCCCAACCGCTGGTTGCGGCCCTGGCACGCCAGACCGGGCAGTCCGCGCAGCGCTTCGCCCACCTGCTGTGCGGCGCGGCCGAAGCCGCGTTGCCGGTCGAGGCAACGCTGCAGGCGGCCGCAGAAAGTGGCGCGCGCGCGGCCACGCCTTCACGCCTTGAAGCATTGGAAGCCCGCGTCGCCGAGCTGGAGCAGCGCCTGGCGCAGTTGTCCGCCGCCCTGGGAGAAGGCTGAATGCCGTCGACGGCCCTGAAAATACCGCCGCGCGAGCGGCTGATCGTGGCGCTGGACGTGCCGGAAGCCGCTGCCGCGCGCGACCTCGTCGAGACGCTCGGTGATGCCGTGGTGTTCTACAAGATCGGCATGGAACTGTCGATGGCACCGGGTTTCTTCGAGCTGATCCACTGGCTGCGCGAGCGCGGCAGGAACGTGTTCGTCGACCTCAAGTTCTTCGACATCCCGCAGACCGTGGCACACGCCGTCGCACGGCTGTCCGCGCACGACGTGCAGTTGTGCACAGTGCACGGCAACCAGTCGATGATGGAAGCCGCCGGGCGTGCGAAACAGGGTGCCCTGAAGGTTCTGGCGGTGACGGCGCTCACCAGTCTCGATCGCGGCGACCTCGACGACCTCGGCTTCGCCTGCAACGTGGAAGACCTCGTGTTGTCGCGCGCGAAACGGGCGCTGCAGGCGGGTTGTGATGGCGTCGTGTCCTCCGGCCTGGAAGTGCAGCGGCTGCGCCGCTTCGCGCCTGCCGAGCTGGTGGTGGTCACGCCCGGCATCCGCCCGGTGGCCAACCAGCCGGCGGGCGACCAGAAGCGCGTGATGACACCCGCGCAGGCCATCGCTGCCGGCGCCGACTATCTCGTCGTCGGACGTCCGGTGCGGACAGCGGCCGACCCGCGCGCGGCGGCGCAGGCGATCCAGGCCGAAATCGCTGCCGCACTGGAGCCCTGAACGTGTCGACCCCGATCCAGAATGACCGCCTGCTGCGCGCGTTGCGCTGCGAAGCCGTGGACCGCCCGCCGATCTGGCTCATGCGCCAGGCCGGGCGCTACCTGCCCGAATACCGCGCCACACGCGCGAAGGCCGGCAGTTTCCTGAAGCTGTGCATGACGCCGGAGCTGGCGTGCGAAGTCACGCTGCAACCCGTCGACCGCTTCGGCTTCGACGCCGCGATCCTGTTTTCAGACATCCTCACCGTGCCGAACGCGATGGGGCTCGGGCTGCATTTCACGGATGGCGAAGGCCCGGCCTTCGAGCACCCGCTGCGTGATGTTGCCGCCATCGACCGCCTCGGCGTGCCCGACCCGGAAACCGAGCTGCGCTACGTAATGGACGCGGTGCGCACCGTCAAGGGAACCCTCGCCGGCCGCGTGCCGCTCATCGGTTTCGCCGGCAGCCCGTGGACGCTGGCGACCTACATGATCGAAGGCCGCGGCTCGCGCGACTTTCGCTATGCCAAGGCGCTGCGCTTCGACGACCCGGCTGCGCTGCAGCGGCTGCTGGCGACGCTGGTGGACGCCGTCGGCCAGTATCTCGCGGCGCAGGCCGCCGCCGGTGCGGACGTGCTGATGCTGTTCGATAGCTGGGGCGGTGCGCTGGACGCACCGGGCTACCGGAAATTCTCGCTGGTGCCGATGCAGCGCATCATCGCCCACTTGGCAAAAGCTGCGCCCGGCGTCCCCGTCATCCTGTTCTCCAAGGGCTGCAACGGCCAGCTTGCGGCGCAGGCGCAAAGCGGTGCCACGTGCATCGGCGTGGACTGGACGATCGAGCTGGCACAGGCGCGACAGACGGTCGGACCGAATGTCGCGCTGCAAGGCAACCTAGACCCGGTCGCCCTGTTCGCACGACCAGAGCAGGTACAGGCCGAAGTGCGGCGCGTGCTGGCAAGCCACGGCCGCAGCGCAGGCCACGTGTTCAACCTGGGGCATGGCATCCTGCAGCACACGCCGATCGAAAGCGTGCATGCGCTGGTCGAAGCCGTGCATTCGGCAACCCAGGATGTGGTGGGCTGAGCCGGGGGCACCGATGCTGCATCGCCTGTCGGGTTTCGCGATCGGGGTCGTCACGACGACGGTGCTGTTGACGTCGCTGTGCGCCGCCTTCACGGCGTTGCTGCCGTTCATCGCGCTCAAGCTGCTGGTGCCGGTGCCTGCCGTGCAGCGTTTCATGGTGCGGCGCATGAACTGGGTCGGGCGCTGCCTGTGGCGCTGGGGCAACGACCTGGCATTTCGCCTGGCCTTGGGCGCAAGGCGCGACATTCGTTTCGAGGGTCCGCGGCCGACACTCGACCGTAGCTGGCTGCTGGTTTCCAACCATCGCTCGTGGGTGGACATCCCACTGCTGGTGGACGCGGTATGCCCCAGCGCGCCGTTCGCGCGCTTCTTCCTGAAGCGGCAGCTGTTGTGGGTGCCGATCGTCGGCCAGGCGTGCTGGGCTTTCGACATGCCGTTCATGAAACGCCACACGAAGTCGGAGATCGCAGCGAATCCGGTACTCGCGGACGACGATATGAACGCCACGCGGCGCGCCTGCGAAAGATTCCGTACCCAGCCGGTGACGGTGGTCAATTTCGTCGAGGGCACGCGGTTCACGGTAGCGAAGCGCGATGCGAAGAAATCCCCTTACCAGCATCTGCTGCGGCCAAAGTCGGGCGGGTTGGCGTTCGCCGTCGGCGCGATGGGCGGCCAGTTCGCCGGCGTGATCGACGTGACACTCGCCTATCGCCACACGCGGCGCAGCCCGTTGTGGGGGTTTCTGTGCGGCGACCAGCGCGGCATGCGCATCACCGTGGTAGTGTCTCCGCTGCCGGCACTGCTGCTGCACGGCGACTATCACAGCGATGCAGCCTACCGGATGCGCTTCCAGGCTTGGCTGAATGGTCTGTGGCAAGCCAAGGAAGCCCGCATCGAAGCCTTCCTTGCCGAAGGGACGCGCCCCGACTCGTGAATTCCGCCCCGCATCCCTGCGCCATCCAGGGTCGTAGCCGGACCGGGCGCACCGCATGACGCCCTGCGCCGCCGGCCGGCAAAACCGGTTCCCATGAAACCTTCATCCATCCCGATGTCCGTGCCGCCGCGCCAGTTCCGCATCGCGTTTGCGGGTCTGCTGCTGGTGCTCACGCTGGCGGCGCTGGACCAGAACATCGTGACTACGGCACTGCCGCAGATCGTCGCTGATCTCGGCGGGCTGGAACGGCTGTCGTGGGTGGTCACGGCGTTCATGCTGACCTCCACTGTCAGCGCACCGTTGTACGGCAAACTCAGCGATCTGTACGGGCGGCGGCCGTTGTTCGTGGTGGCCATCGTGCTGTTCCTCGTGGGCTCGATACTGTGTGGGTTGGCGCAGGACATGCTGCAGCTCATCGTGTTCCGCGGCATCGAAGGGCTCGGCGCCGGCGGACTCATCACGCTGACGCAGATTGCCGTAGCGGATCTCGTCGGTGGCTTGGGGCGGGCGAAGTACCAGGGCTTCTTCACCGGCGTGTTCGCGCTCAGCAGCATTGCCGGGCCGCTGCTCGGCGGCGTGCTGACGGAAACACTGAGCTGGCGCTGGATTTTCTACGTCAATATTCCCTTTGGCATTCCAGCTTTGGTGCTGATCCTGCTGGGCATTCCGCATACGCGGCGTCGGGAGCATCCGCCGATCGACTATTCCGGTGCTGTCCTGCTCACGGTCGGGACAACTGCGCTGCTGCTGGTGCTGAGCTGGGCCGGCACGTTGTATGCATGGCTGTCGCCGCCGGTGCTTGGGCTGGCGGCGACGGCGCTGGTGTTCTTAGTGGTGTTCCTTTGGAACGAGCATCGTCACGCCGAACCGCTGCTGCCGCTGCGGCTGTTCGCCGGTCGGATTTTCCGCGTCGGCGTGGCGACGAACGCGCTGGCCCAGATCGGCATGTTCTGCGCGATGCTGTTCATGCCGCTGTACTTCCAGGTGCGCTTCGGTGCCGGCCCGACGCTGGCGGGGCTGATGCTCACGCCGTTGATGGGCGGCGTCATGCTGGCCTCTGTGCTCGGTGGCCGCCTCGTGGTGGCCACCGGCAGGATCAAGGGCTTGGCGGTGTGGGGCCTGGGTGTTTCTGCGGTGGCGCTGGGGGTTCTGGGCGTTTCTGCCGAACTGCGCGCGCCCGCGGCCTGGCTCGAAGGCGTGCTGGTCTTCGTCGGGCTCGGGCTGGGGGCGGCGATGCCGAATCTGACGACGGTGATCCAGAACGGTGTGGAGCCGCGGGATCTCGGCGTGGCGACGTCTGCGAATGCGCTATTCCGTTCCCTTGGCGGCGCCTTTGGCGTGGCGTTGGCCGGCGCACTCGTGAACGCGGTGCTGTTTGCCCGGCTTGGTGCGGACGGCGCGCTGGCGCTACATACGGGCGGCGCGGCGGGCAGCGAGTCCCTGGCGCACGTGCTGTCGGCTCCGGCGATCGCCGCCTATGAAGCCGCCGTGGTCGTCACATTCCTGGCCGGCGCCGCAGTGCTGGGCTTGGGCAGCTTGCAGTGCGCGTTCCTGCCGGACCATCGGATCGTGGCAGTGCCGCACACGAAACCGCTGCCGCCGGCCGGTTGAATGGCTGACGGCAGCGTCACACTGCCGTTTTTCAGCCGCGCATTCCGGTCTGGGCAGAAGCGGCGTGCAGCGACGCGGCAGCGGAAGGCCGTGCGGCTGCACGCTTGAACCATGCATCGATGTTCTTCAGGCCGGTGTCGTAGGGCTGGCCGACGCTGCCGAGGAAGTCCAGGTCGCAGTACAGAAGGATGTCCGCCAGCGTGAAGCGGTTGCCCGCGAGCCAGGTCTTGCCGGCCAGCAGGCCGTCGAGCCATTTCAGCCCGTCACGGCCCTTTTCCTTCATGCCCGCCGCTGCTTCCGGCAGGCAGCGCACGCGGTTCTCGAACAGTTTCAGTCCTTCCGAGTAGCGGAACGCATCGAGCATGTAGCCGGTGACGTCGAGTTCGACGCGGCGGATCCACATGTCGGTTTCTGCGCGCTCCTTCGCGGTGGTGCCGATCAGCGGCGGGTTGGGATGGAGCTCTTCGAGGTAGCGGCAAATGGAAACGGTTTCGGCGAGCACGAAGCCGTCGTCCAGTTCCAGCGCCGGGAGCTGGCCGGAGGGATTTTTCTTCTTGTAGGCCTCGCCGCGGTTTTCGCCGCCGAGGATGTCGAGCTCGACGGACGGCACCTGCACGTTCTTTTCGAGCATGTACATGCGCACGCGGCGCGGATTGGGGCCAAACGACTGCAGGAACTTCATCTGAGACTTCTCCTCGTTAGTTGTGGATACGGAATCAAACCCGAGCCGCGATCGTACGGGGCCGGAGCCTTTGCGGCAAACGGCGGGGCGGGCCGTTCGTCATTCCGGTTTCGGCCCCTGCACCACTTGCACGAGATCCTTCGGCCGCAGCCATTTCGCAAAAGCCTTCTGCACGTCCGCACCCGACAGTGCGCGGACCTTCGCTGCCGCGATGAGGTCCTGGTTCAGCGGCAGGTTGTGCTGCGCGTAGTACAGCCACGCTCCCGCCACGCTGCTGAAGCTGGCGTGGCCGAGCGGCAGCTGGCGCAGCATCAGTGCCTTGGCACGGTCGAGGTCGGTGGCCGGCACCGGGTTCTTCTGCATGTCAGCGAGGTCCCGGACGACGATATCGCGGGCCTGCGCGACCTTGTCCGGATCGCTGCCGAACTGGATGGTGTAGGTGCTGCGCGTGTCGTCGAGGTTCAGGTTGGAGCCCACGGTGTACACCAGCCCGGCATTCGCGCGCAGGTCGCGGTACAGGCGCGAGGCGTAGAAGCCCTGCCCCAGCAGCACGTTGCCGAGATCCAGCGCGTAGTGGTCGGGGTGCGTGAGCGTAACGCCCAGGGTCTGCGCGAGCACCACGCTGTCCTGTACCGCAGACTTGTCCGGCACCCAGTGCGTGCCCGGCTTGTTGTTCGGCACAGCCGGCAGGTCGAGGTTCGGTTTTTCGCCATGCGCCTTCCACGCGCCGAAATATTTCTCAACGACTTTGCGCGCGCGGGCAGCATCGGTGTCGCCGATCACCACGATCGTTGTCTCGTCCGGGCGGAACGTGTGCGTGTAATAGGCGCGCACGTCGTCGAGCGTAAGCGCATCCACGGTTTTCGGTGTCGCCTGCCGCAGGTTCGGATCACCCTTCGGATACAGGCCCTCGCGCAGCGCGCGACGCGCGAGATAACCCGGCGACTGGAGCATGCCGGCCAGCGCGCCGCTGACCTGTTGCTGCACGACCTTGAACGCCTTTTCCGGCGTGCGCGGCTGTAACTGGTTCAGCGCCAGCAGTTCGACACCGCGGTCGAAGTGCTCCGCCGGCACGATCAGGCTGAAGTCGCTGCCGCCGTGTTCCTGCGCGGCGATGTCGTCCAGCGCCGCCTGGAACGCGCTGCGGTCGAGCGTGCCGCCGCCGTAGCCGAACAGACGGTCGAGCACCGTGCCCACGCCGTCCTGGCCCTGCGGTTCCTGCATCGCGTCGCGGGTACGGATGCTGCCGTAAAGCGACACGACCTTTGCCACTGGCTCCGGCTGCACGATCAGCTTGATGCCGTTTGGCAGCACCTGGGCGCTGGGCTGCAGCGCGCTTTCCGGCACGGCGGGCACCTTCGTCAGATATTTCGCCCAGGTCGGCAACGGCTCGGCCTTCGTGGCTTGCGGAGCAAAGCTTTCCGCCCCGCCGAAGCCGCTGCTGGCCACCGGCTTGCCGGACGGTTCCGGCGTCAGGATCGCGCTGATCGCCTGCTGCGGGTCGAACAGTTTTTGCGCCAGGCGGTTCACGTCTTCCACCGTCACGGCCTCGAACGCCGCGCGCAGGTCCTCCGGCGCATTCAGGTCCTGGAAGGCGAGCGCCGTAGACCACGCACTGGCGAGGCCGGTGATGGAGGTTTTCTGCTTCTCGAGCTGGGCGATTTCCTGGCGCTTGGCAGCCGCCAGGAGGTCGGCGTCCACGCCCTTCCTACGCACTTCGGCCACGCGCGCCGCGAGCTCTTTCATCAGCGCGTGGGCGTCTTGTCCAGGTGCGAAGATCGCGTCGGCGAAGCCCACGCCGGTGTCCTGGAACGCGTTCTGGTCGAAGCCGGCGGCCAGTGCCTTACCCTCAGGCACCAGCGCGTTGAGGCGGCCGCGGCGGCTGTCCAGCACGTCGCCGAGGATCACGCTCGCCGCATAGTCCGGCGAGTGGTAGCCCGGCAGGCGCCAGGCGATGGCCACGGTGCCGTAGGGCCGGTCGGTTTTCAGCTCCAGCGTCTGCGCCTTCACAGGCTGCAGTTTCACGGCGGGGCGCGCCGGCAGCTTCTTGGCTGGAATCGCCGCGAACAGGGCTTTCACGCGCTTGACGACCTGCGCCGGGTCGACGTCGCCGACGATGACGAAGATCGCGTTGTTCGGCGCGTACCAGTGGGTGTGGAAGTCGCGCAGCATCTTCGCCGAGGTCTTGTTGAATGACGGCCGCGTGCCGAGCGCGTCGTGCGCGTAGGGCGTGCCCGCGAACATCGCCGCCAGCAACTGCTTGTAGTAGTGGTAGCCAGGATTCGACAGGTTGCGCGACACTTCCTGTTCGATCGCGCCGCGCTCCTTGGCCCAGTCCTTGTCCGCCACGGTGAGCCCGCGCATGCGGGCGGCGGCGATGTGCAGCGCCACGTCCAGGTCCGCGGCCGGCACGCTGTAGTAGTACTGCGTGACGGTCTGCGTGGTGAAGGCGTTGAAGCTGCCGCCAAGCAGGGCGGCGATTTCCGCAAGTTGGTTCTGGGACAGGCCCGGGCTGCCGCGGAACATCATGTGTTCCATGGCGTGGGCGGTGCCGGGGAAGCCCTTCGGCGCCTCGTTCGAGCCGACGAGATAGCTCATCTGCGTCGTCACCACCGGCGCCAGCGGGTTGCGCACCACCACCACGCGGAGGCCGTTGTCGAGCGTGGTGCGGGCGATGTCCGCACCCGCATCGCTTGCGGCGTGCACGGCAGGCAGCCAGGCGAAGGACAGCACACAGCACAGCGCAACGGAGCGGGCCCAGGACGGGCGGCGGGTGAACATGGAGTCTTTCCTGTGGGAATCTGCGTTCAGACTATCGCATGGCGGGTGAGTTCCGGCGCTGCGGCCGGAAAAGGATGTCGTGCCGAACCGCGCGTCTTCGGGTGCCCTGCGAAAGTGCTGTAGGGAGACTCGAGATTGGAGATTGGGAAAGCATGAAATCGTCTGGCAATTTCATGCTGCGCTGCACGAAAAACGAAACCGGGCGTTATCATCCCGCCACCTGAAATTGTCCTGAGGCGCCCAAAGTCATGGACGCGATCATCACCCACCTGGTTTCGCAGCTGCACTTGCCGCTGCAAAGCCCGGTTCTGATTTTTTCGCTGGTGCTGTTCATCATCCTGCTGGTGCCGATCGTATTCGAGCGGCTGAAGGTGCCATCGATCATCGGCCTGATCGCCTGCGGCGCGCTGATCGGGCCATTCGGCTTCGACGTGCTCGGCAAGAGCCTGTTCGTGGACGTGTTTTCCACCATCGGCCTGCTGTACATCATGTTCATCGCCGGGCTGGAGCTGAACCTCAACGAATTCAAGATCAACCGCAACAAGAGCATCCTGTTCGGCTGTCTCACCTTCTTTATTCCGATCGCCATCGGGTTCCCGGTATGTTTTTACGTACTGGATTTCGATTTCTACGCCAGCCTGCTGGTGGCCAGCATCTTCGCCACGCACACGCTGGTGACCTACCCGATCGCCAGCCGCTTCGGCGTGTCGCGCGACGCCAGTGTGGCGGTGACGGTGGGCGGCACGATCCTGACCGACACCGCGGTGCTGATCGTGCTGGCGGTGATCGTCGGCGCCCAGCATGGTGGACTGACGCAGGAATTCTGGCTCCAGCTCATCGTTTCCGTCACGGTGTTCTCGCTGTTCATGTTCGTCGTGATCCCGCGCTTCGCGCGCTGGTTCTTCGAGACTTTCGAAAGCGATCGCTATCTGCACTACGTGTTCGTGCTAGCCGTGGCCTTTCTGGCGGCCTTTCTGGCGGAAGTGGCGAGCCTGGAAGCCATCATTGGCGCGTTTGCCGCGGGGCTGGCGCTGAACAAGCTGATTCCGCACTCCTCGGCGCTCATGAATCGTGTGGAATTCATGGGCAACGCGCTGTTCATCCCGTTTTTCCTCATCAGTGTCGGCATGCTGGTGGACGTGCGCGTGTTCCTCAGCGGCACGTCGGCGCTGCTGATCTCCGCCGCGCTGATCGTGGCGGCAACGGCGGGCAAGTACGCTGCGGCTGCCGCTACCCAGCTTGCATTCCGCTATTCGAAGGACCAGCGCAACCTGATCTTCGGCCTCAGTTCGGCGCACGCGGCCGCCACGCTTGCTGTCGTCCTCGTCGGCTACCGCGAAGGTATCGTGGGCGACGAGGTGCTCAATGCCATCGTCCTCATCATCCTCGTCTCTTGCGTCCTCGCGTCTTTCGTCACTGAACGCGCCGCCGGCACCATCGCCAGCCGCGCCAATGCCGCGCACGACCCGGAAGTGATCGCGGAACTCGACATGGAACAGATCATCGTTCCGGTTGCAAGCACGGAAGACGTGGGCGGGCTGCTGCACTTCGCCGCGCTCATCAAGGACAAGGCGTCCACCCATCCGCTCGCGGTGCTGAATGTTGTGGGGAATACCGCCCATGCGGAATCCGACGTGGCGGCAGCCCGAAAGAAGCTGGAAACCAGCCTGTCGGAGATCACCGGCGCGGACGTGCAGGTCAACGTCATGGCGACCATCGACCACAACAAGACCAGCGCCATTTCCCGCGTGTCGCGCGAAGTGAGCGCCGACGTGGCCGTGCTCGGCTGGCCGCACGAGGCCCGGCCGCTGGAGCGCTGGATCGAGAACAAGATCTCCACCCTGCTGCGCTACACGGTGGAAGCGCTGTTCGTCTGCCACCTGCCGCAGACGCTGGTGAAGCACGGCAAGCTGTTCCTCATCGTGCCCGAGCACGCGCAGGAAGAAGCCGGCTTCGTGGTGTGGATGGCCAAGGTGGCAAAACTCTCGACCGAGCTTTCGCTACCCATCCACCTCAACTGCTCCAAGGCCACCCGCGATGCCATTGCCGCCTACAACGAGCAGCACAAGCTCACGCTCGACATCCAGTTCAACGATTTCTCGGACTGGGACGATTTCCTCATCGTGTTCATGCACATGACGAAAGACGACCTGATGATGGTCGTTGCGGCCGGCAACGGGCAGGCGTCCTATAACGCCTACATGGACAAGCTGCCCGAGAAGCTGCAGAAGCACTTCCCCGACTTCAACCGCATCGTGGTGTATCCGCAGTGACGGCCGATCGTGCGGGCATGACCGTCGTCCGCTGGTCACGCCCCAAATAGTCAGAGCGTCGATTTAAGGGTGCGCATTAAACCGTGGTCATCGCCATGCTGACTTCGTTTACTACACGCTCCCCCGAGCGCACGGCACCTTCCATGTAACCACTCCAGATCAAGGCGGTTTCGGTACCGGCCCAGTGCAGGCGGCCGATCGGTGCCGACAGCGCGGACGTATAGGTGGTCAGCACACCCGGCGGCGCAATGCCGACCCGGCCGCAGTCGCTGAAATCTCCGGCTTGCCAGTTGGTTTCGAGATAAGCGACGGGATTGGCGGCATCGCGGCCAAAATAGGCGGTAAAAGCCTTGATCACATTGGCCCTGCGCTCGTCCCTGGCCATCATCAAGGCATCGCGTGCGAGCTGGCCATCGATGATGCCCATCATCACGCCCGGAGCACCGTCTCCATTGGGCGTGTCGTCGAAGGTGACGCGCGGCAGGAAAGCGTCACTGGTGACCTGGCCGTTGAGTCCAGCGGCACGCCAGAACGGTGTGGGATAAACGCAATGCACTTTCCAGATCGTGCCCATCGGTCGGCGCCGCATCATTTGCAGGCGCGTCTGCATCAGCCCACTAAGCGGCGTGCTGTCGTCGTTGAGCGGCGTGTAGTGCAGGCGCCCGGCCGGCCACGGCGACATGGCGATGATGGCGTGTTGCGCCGTAACACTGAAGCCGTCTCCGCTGACGGTGATGCTGTCAGCCGTCTGATCGACTCGGCGCACGGTCGCGTTGAACAGGATGCGGCTGCCCAGATCTTTCCCCATGGCGATGGCAATGCTCTGGGAGCCATCCTGAATACGATCTTTCTGGGCGCCGGTTTGCGTCTCGAGCAGGTGATCGAGCCCGCCGGCCGAGTGAATGTAGAACAGCGCATAGAGCAGTGAAATGGCGCTTGGTTCTGCCGAAAACACGCTCCGTATGGCGAGAGCTATTAAATCCCTGGCGTCTTGCGCCATGATGTTGGCATTGACCCAGTCTTGCGCCGTCTGCGCGTCCCAGCTCGCCGCATCGGGCGCTGTCCAAGGTTTGCTGCGCGGCACCTTCTTCGCCATGTTGTCCAGATTGGTAATGGCATTCTGAACTTCGATCAACGTAGCGGGGTGGGCTGGAGGTAGGGGGCCGCTGTAAGGCGTGGCCTTCCCCTTGGCGTAGTACACCATCTTGCCATTGTCATAAGCGGGATACGTCCCGATGCCAAACTCTTTGGCGAGCGCGTACATGCGGTCCTGCGTAGGTCTGATGAATGCGGCCCCGCCTTCGACTACATATTTGCCGTAACGTGGTGGCAAGCCCTGATTCCAGCAACGCCCCCCAACGCGATCGCGACCTTCGAGGACGAGAACATCAAGCCCTTGGGCTAGGAGCTTGCGAGCGCAGGCTAGGCCGGAATAACCGGCGCCAACCAGGACTACGTCGGCGGTGCGCTCGCCTTGCGGTGGTGGGGCTGGTCTGTTGCCGTCGGCACTAGATGGCAGGGCGGGCGCCGAGTCAGCCCACAATGCCCCGTCGTTGCCTGCCAAGCTGGCTAGTAATTCGGGTGGCCCAACATCGTGTTCGTTCATCTGTGCTCCACATCTGGATCGTAGATGTCCATCGATTTTTGCACTGCCCTGCATATAGCACCCGTCAAGGTGGTGTAGATATGTAGTCCGACATCTGGTACGGTTTTCTCACTCAGGCGGGGATCATGGAAACGCCTATTTCGGCCGGATGGCTGTGTGGCGCAATAATTTCCGTGGCGCTTGACAGGCGCCGTGGTCAACAGACGGTCTGTGGCATCGTGTGGAAGATCCCGAATCGGGCACTCTGACCCGGGGTCACGGCAATCCGGTGATCGATCGCTGTCGGTCGGATGTGGCTGCGAAGAGCGACGAGTTACAAAGAGCTGTACGGTAGTGCAGCGGAATCTTGGATAAAGCTTCGGCTGTCGCCGGGTTGCGGCTGTTGTCTAATAGACGCATCGGTCACCTGCCCCGGCTGCTGGAGAGATTCCGCCGTGAACGTTTCAGAAGCCCTTGCCAGCCGCATCAGTTGCCGCGCTTTCCTCGACCGCCCGGTGGCGGAGGAGACGGTGCGGGCCATCCTCGACGGCGCCCGCCATGCGCCTTCCGGCGGGAATCTGCAGCCGTGGCAGGTCCACGTGCTGACGGGCGCGCCGCTGCGGGAGCTGGTCGCGACGGTGGACGAGAAGCTGCAGCGCAACCCGGCCGGCGAGCCGGCGGAGTACGACATCTATCCCCCGCATCTCGGGGAACCGTACCGCACGCGTCGCTTCAAGTGCGGGGCGGATCTCTACGCCACGCTCGGCATCGCCCGCGAGGATCGCGCCGGGCGCCTGCGGCAGTTCGGGCGCAATGCCTGCTTTCACGATGCGCCGGTCGGCCTGTTCTTCGCCATCGACCGCCAGATGGGGCCGCCGCAGTGGGCGGACATGGGCATCTTCCTGCAGAGCGTGATGCTGCTGGCGCGCGAGTACGGGCTGCACAGTTGCCCACAGGAATACTGGGCGATCTGGCATGAGACGGTCGCGGCGTTTCTCGGCCTGCCGCCGGAGCTGATGCTGTTCTGCGGGCTGGCATTGGGCTACATGGATCCCGCCGCGCCCGTCAATACGCTGCGCACGGAACGCATGGCCGTGGATGAATTTGCCGTGCTGCGCGGTTTCTGACGCTGCAACCGTTCTGCAACGGCCGCTGCCCGGGGAAACCTGCACGTCGGCGCCCGACGTGCTGATAATGGCCGCATACCGGCACCCCGGTGCACCGATGGCTGCGGCATTGACCTCGCCGGCCGCTTGCCGGCACCGGCTTGAGGAACAGACATGACGAATCCAATCCAACGCTTGGGGCAGCTCGGGCAGAGCCTGTGGCTGGACAACATCACGCGCAGCCTGCTGGACACCGGCGGGCTGGCGCGCTACCGCGATGAATTCGGCATCACCGGGCTGACGTCGAACCCGACGATCTTCCAGAAAGCCATCGCCAGCAGCGACGCCTACCTGCCGGCGATCCGCGGGGCGCGGGGCGCGGAACCGGAAGCCTTGTTCTTCGACCTGGCCATCGACGACCTGCGCCGCGCCGCCGACCTGTTCGCTCCGGTGCACGCGCGCACTTCCGGCGTGGATGGCTGGGTGTCGCTGGAAGTGTCGCCGCTGCTGGCCAACGACACGCCGGCCACCATCGCCCAGGCCCAGGCGTTGCACCGGCGCGCAGCGCGCGACAACCTGTTCATCAAGGTGCCGGGTACGCCGGCAGGTGTCGGCGCGATCGAGGAGCTGATCTGGCGCGGCGTACCGATCAACGTCACGCTGCTGTTTTCGCCTGCGCAGTACCGCGCGTCTGCAGAAGCCTATCTGCGCGGGCTGGAACGCCGGGCGGAAAAGGGGCTGGCGCTGGATATCCCCTCCGTGGCGTCCGTGTTCATCAGCCGCTGGGACGTGAAGGTGGCCGAACGCATCGCGCCGGTGCGGCGCAACACGCTGGGGCTGGCCGTGGCACGCGCGTGTTACGCCGACTATTGCGCGCTGCTGGCCTCGCCGCGCATGCAGCACCTGCAGAACCTCGGCGCCCGGCCGCAACGCCTGCTGTGGGCATCGACCGGGACGAAGGATCCGGCTGCACCCGACATCTTGTATGTCGGCCACCTCGCCGCAGCACTCACCATCAACACGCTGCCGGAGGCGACGCTCAAGGCCTGGGCTGACCATGGCGAGTTGCCGAAACCGCCGCTGGCGGCGGATGCTGCAGCTGCGGCGAGGGAACTTGCGGCGCTGGCCGAAACGGTGGGCGACATCGAGGCGCTGGGTGGTGAACTGCAGCATGAGGGCGCAGCGGCGTTCGACAAGTCCTGGCATGCGCTGCTGGACACGCTGGCCCAGCGCCTGAAGGAAACGGCCTGACCCATGACGACCGGATTGCGGGACGCTGCAAGCTGGCGCGCGCTCGAAGCGTGCCGGGTGCGGCTGGCCAAGATGCCGCTGCGCGAACTGTTCATGCACGACGCGGCGCGTACCGAGCGCATGACCGTGGCGGCGGCGGGTTGGACTTTCGACCATTCCCGGCAGCGCGTGGACGCCGACACATTGGCGCAGCTCGTGGCATTGGCGCGCGAACGCGGCGTGGAGGCGCGGCGCGACGCCATGTTCGCGGGCGTGCACGTCAATGAAACCGAAGACCGCGCGGCGCTGCACGTCGCATTGCGGGCGCCACGTGGCAGCGTGATGAAGACCGCCGGTGCTGGCGCCGATGTCGTGCCGGCCGTGCAGGACACGCTGGCGCGCATGGCGGCGTTCGCGGACGGCATCCGCCGCGGCCGGCACATCGGCTACAGCGGGCGGCCGATCCGCAACATCGTCAACATCGGTATCGGCGGCTCGGACCTCGGCCCGGCGATGGCGGACCAGGCGCTGCGCGCCTACGCCGACCGCCGGCTCGTGTTCCGCTTCGTGTCGAACGTGGATGCCACGGCCTTCGTGGAGGCCACCCGTGGCCTGCGCCCGGATGAAACACTGTTCATCGTCGCGTCCAAGACCTTCTCCACGCTGGAGACGATGACGAATGCCCACACCGCGCGCGCTTGGCTCATGGCTGCAGCCGGTGACGAGGCTGCCGCCGTAGCGCGGCACTTCGCGGCGGTGTCCACGCATCTGGACGCGGTACGGGCTTTCGGCATTGCCGAGGACGCCGTGTTCGGTTTCGCGGATTGGGTCGGCGGGCGCTATTCGATGGACTCCGCCATTGGCCTGGCGACGATGATCGCCATCGGCCCGCCGGCGTTCGGTGAACTGCTCGCTGGCTTTCACGTCATGGACGAACACTTCCGCACCGCGCCGCTGCAGCGCAACCTGCCGGTGCTGCACGGCCTGCTGGCGGTGTGGAACAACAACTTCCTCGGCGCGGAAACCGTCGCCGTGCTGCCTTACGACCAATATCTCGCGCGGCTGCCGGCGTATCTGCAGCAGCTGACGATGGAGTCCAATGGCAAGCACGTCACGCAGCACGGCGCGCCGGTGGAAGTGGCGACCGGGCCGATCCTGTGGGGCGAGCCGGGCACGAATGGGCAGCACTCGTTCTACCAGCTCATCCACCAGGGCACGCGGCTCGTGCCCTGCGACTTCATCGCCTTCGCGCAGCCGCTGAACGCGCTTGGCCGCCATCACGACCTGCTGTTGGCAAACGTCATCGCGCAGGCGGAGGCGCTGGCCTTCGGGCGGTCGGCGGAAGAGTTGATGGCGGCGGGTGTGGTCCAACGGCTGGTGCCGCACAAGGTTTGTGCGGGCAACCGGCCGGCCAGCCTGCTGCTGGCGGAACGGCTCACGCCGGAAACCCTCGGCGCGCTCATCGCCCTCTACGAGCACAGCGTGTTCGTGCAGGCGGTGATCTGGGACATCGACCCCTTCGACCAGTGGGGCGTGGAGCTCGGCAAGCAGCTCGCACAGCGCATCGTCGGGGAAATCGAGGCGCCGGATACGCCGCTGGCGCACGACACCTCCACGAACGCGGCGATCCGCTGGGCCCGCACGGCGCGTGCCGCACGGCCGCGCAGCGCGTCGAGTGCGCAGCCACATTCCACGCTGGTGCTGGACATCGGCGGCAGCCACGTCAAGGCGGTGGTGACGGGCGTGGGCTACGACGCGGCTCGGCAGTTCGAGTCCGGTTCCGCACTCACCGCGCGGCAGATGATGGAGCGCCTGCCGGCGCTCCTCGAAGGCTGGCACCACGACCGCGTGTCCATCGGCATTCCCGCGCCGGTGGTAGCGAACCGCGTGGCGAACGACCCGGCGAACCTCGGCGCCGGCTGGGCGGGTTTCGACTTCGCGGCCGCATTTGGCTGCCCGGTGCGCGTGCTCAACGACGCCGCACTGCAGGCCCTGGGCGGCTATCAGGGCGGACGCATGCTGTTCATGGGGCTCGGCACCGGCCTGGGTACGGCGATGATCGTGGACGGCCAGCTGGAAGCGCTGGAAATCGCCCACCTGCCGTTCCGCAAAAAAACCTACGAGGATTATGTCAGCGAAGCATTCCGCCGCCAGCACCCGGACGCGTGGGAAGCGAACGTGTGGGCGGAAGTCGCGGCGCTGCGCCACGCGCTGGCGCCGGACTACGTGCTGCTGGGCGGCGGCAACGTACGGCTGCTGGAGAACCTCCCGGACGGCGTGCGGCGCGGCCACAACAACGACGCGTTTACGGGCGGCTTCCGCCTGTGGGATGACGAACCATGAATACAGGCAAAACGGTTTCCCGGCTCGGCTTCGTGGGCCTCGGGCGCATGGGCATGAACATGGTGGATCGCCTGCAGCATCACGGTTTGCACTGCGTGGCCTATGGCCGCCAGCCGGCGACGCGCCAGACGGCGGCAGCCACCGGCGCCACGACGGTGGGCACGCTCGCCGCGTTGGTTGCGGCGCTGCCGGCGCCGCGCGCCGTCTGGCTGATGCTGCCGACCGCCGTGGTGGACGGCGTGCTGGCGGAACTCGTGCCGTTGCTGCAGGCCGGGGACATCGTCATCGACGGCGGCAATTCCCACTACGTGGCCGACCTGCGCCGGAGCGCGGCACTGGCGGAACACGGTGTCCGCTACGTGGATGTCGGCGTGTCTGGCGGCGTGTGGGGCCGCGAGCGCGGCTATTGCCAGATGATCGGCGGACCGCGCGCCGCGTTTGAATTTCTCGAACCGGCATTTGCCGCGCTGGCGCCGGGCGTGGCGGCCGCAGCGCGAACGCCGGAGCGTGCCGGCGCCATCACGGCGGCGGAAAACGGCTACCTGTACTGCGGCCCCAGCGGTGCCGGGCACTTCGTGAAGATGGTGCACAACGGCATCGAATACGGGCTGATGGCGGCTTATGCGGAAGGTTTGAACGTCCTGCGCCACGCCAACGCCGGCAACCAGACGCGCACCGCCGATGCGGAGACCACGCCGCTGGAACATCCCGAGCGCTACCGCTACGACCTGCCGCTGGCCGAGATCGCGGAAGTATGGCGGCGCGGCAGCGTCGTCGGTTCATGGCTGCTGGATTTGACGGCGGCGGAACTGGCGCGCGACCCGCAACTCGCCGCGTTCGACGGCCGCGTGTCGGATTCCGGCGAAGGCCGCTGGACGGCGCTGGCGGCGATCGAGGAAGGCGTGCCGACGCCGGTGATGACGGCCGCGCTGTATTCGCGCTTCGCCTCACGTGGCAACGGCACGTTCGCCGGCAAGCTGCTGTCCGCCATGCGTCATGCCTTCGGCGGCCACGTCGAAAAGCAGGCGGAGTAGACCATGGCGAGGACCCTGGCCTGCGGTACGGGCACCACGCTGGTCATCCTCGGCGCCTGGGGCGACCTGACGCAGCGGCTGCTGATGCCGGCCCTGTTCCGCCTGCACGAGCTCGGGCTGACAATCGGACTGCGCATTGTCGGCTACGCGCGCCGCGACGAGAACGTGGACGCGTTCCGGGCGCACATACACGACGCGCTGAAGGAATTCGCGCCGGATTTCACAGCTGAAAAATGGCAGGCGTTCGCGTCCAGCCTCGGCTACGTGTGCGGCGAGTTGACGGCGGCGGACGTCGGCAAGCTGCAGCCGCTGGCGGCGCCGAAGATGGTGTTCTACCTCGCGCTGCCGCCCGCGCAATTCGGCCCGGCGGCGCAGGCGCTGGGCGAGGCCGGATTCACGCAGCCGCCGGCGGGCGGCTGGCGGCGGCTGATGGTGGAAAAGCCTTTCGGCACCGACCTCGCCAGCGCCGAGGCACTGCGCGCGCAAATGCACGCGCACTGGCGCGAGGAACAGATCCTGCGGCTCGATCACTTCCTCGGCAAGGAAGCAACGCAGAACCTCATGGTGTTCCGCTTCGCGAACCGGTTTCTGGAACCGGTGTGGAACGCCCAGCACGTGGCGCAGGTGCAGATCACCTACGCCGAGACACTGGGCGTGGAACAGCGCGCGACCTACTACGACCACGCCGGTGCGCTGCGCGACATGCTGCAGAACCATCTGATGCAGCTGTTCTCGCTGGCGGCGATGGAACCGCTGTCGCACTGGGACGCGGAAGTGCTGCGCGACCACAAGGTGGAAGTGCTGCGCTCAGTGAAGGCCATCACGGCACGCACGCTGGACCGCCACGCCGTGCGCGGCCAATACGTCGCCGGCGCCATGGGCGGCAAACGTTATGCCGCCTACCGTGATGAACCCGGCATCGCGGCCGATTCCCGCACCGAAACCTTCGCCGCGCTGCGGCTGGAAATCGACAACTGGCGCTGGCAGGGCGTGCCGTTCTACCTGCGTTCCGGCAAGCGGCTGGCCAGCAACTGCTCCGAGATCGCCGTGCAGTTCCGCGCCACGCCGGGTGCCGTGCACGCCGAAAACAACTGGCTGGTGTTCCGCATGAAGCCGGATCGCGCCATGATGCTCCTCGCCAACGCCAAGCTGCCGGGGCTGGAGCTCCAGGCGCGGCAAGTGCAGCTTACGGCGCCATATGTGTCCGGCGACGAAGTGGAATTCTCGGCCTACGAGCAATTGTTGATGGACGCGCTTGAAGGCGACCGCACGCACTTCCTGCGCTTCGATGAAGTCGAATGCGCGTGGCGGCTGCTGGCGCCGGTGCTGAACGGCTGGAAAAGCGGCACGCCGGATTTCTACGCCGCCGGTTCCGAAGGCCCGGAAACGCAGAACCGCATGCTCAATGCCGGCCATGCCTGGCGGCCAATTGCCCTGGCGGGCGGCACGCGCTGATGCTGCGTCCGGAACTGCGCTGCTGCCCCGATGCCGCGGCGCTGGCGCACGAAGTCGCGGTGGCATTTGTCGTCCACGCGCGCGAAGCGATTGCCGCACGCGGATGTTTTTGCGTGGCACTCGCGGGCGGCGGCACGCCCCGGCTGCTGTACGAGACGCTGGCCGGGCTGCCGGCAGCGGCGGCCCCGGACTGGTCGAAGGTGCATGTGTTTTTCGGCGACGAGCGCTGCGTGCCGCCGGACGATGCGCGCAGCAACTACCGCATGGCACGTGTAGCCCTGCTGGACGCGGTGCCGCTGCCACCGGCAAACATTCACCGTCTGCACGGCGAGGACATGCCGCAAGCTGCCGCGGCGGCCTATGCCCGGGAGCTGCGCAGGGTATTCGGCAGCGCCGCCGTGCCGCGCTTCGACCTGATCCTGCTCGGCGTCGGCGGCGATGGCCACACGGCATCGCTGTTTCCCGGCACCGCGGTGTTGTATGTGCACGATGCGTGGGTACGCGCCCAGTATGTGGAAGTGCAGCACGAATGGCGGCTGACGCTGACGCTGCCCGTCATCAACGCCGCGCGCGCCGTGTGGGTGCTGGCGGCCGGCGCGGACAAGGCCGCGATCCTCCACGACCTGCGCCACGGCCCGTGGCAGCCGGAAGTCTGGCCGCTGCAGTTCGTGAACCCGAACGTGGGCGAGTATCGGTGGTGGCTGGATGCTGCAGCTTGTGCCGGCCTTGGCAAGACGGAGTGATGCTGCGATGACAATGACAACACGCCGCGTCGTGGTTGCTGGCGCCACCGGCCTGGTCGGCAGCCATCTCGTGCGGCGGCTGTGCGCCGACCGATCGGTTGCGGCCGTGCATGTGCTGGTGCGCCGGACCCCGCTGTTCACCGACGCAAAGATCGTGGTCCACGTGGTGGATTTCACTGCGCTGCCCGCACTCCCCGCGGTGGACGAGGTCTACCTTGCGCTCGGCACCACGATCAGGGTCGCCGGTAGCCAGTCTGCGTTTCGCGCCGTGGATTTTGACGCGAATCTGGCTGTGGCACGCGCTGCGCGGGCGGCCGGTGCCACACGGGCCGGGCTCGTTAGTGCCATGGGCGCAAACGCCGCGTCGCGGGTGTTCTACAGCCGCGTGAAAGGTGAGCTGGAACAGACGCTTCAGGCGCTGGATTTCGACGCCCTCGTCATTGCAAGGCCTGCATTGCTGCGCGGCGACCGGGTGGCGCTGGGGCAGCCAGCGCGGGCTGGGGAAGGATGGGCCACGTGCCTCGACCGCGTGCTGCGCCCGGTGTTGCCGAAGGCCGTGCGGGCCATCGCCGCCACCGACGTCGCGGCCGCGTTGGCACGGCGCGTACCCGTTGCGCACGGGTACGAGATCCTGCACTCGGCGCAGATGCAGGGCAGTGCCGGGTGGGAAGACGGGATCGGAAATCAGGGGAACTCTGAATGACCTGCAGCGCTCGACTCTCCACGCTCGAACCCTCAACGACTCCACGCGGTTGACCGGGCCGGCAGATAACCCGGAAGATTCACCGCATTCGAGAAAACGTGGGGCGGGTTTCATGGACGATGTGCGGGCACGACTCGGCGCGATCACCGCGCGCCATACACTGGAACTGGTGGTGCTGGCGACGCTCGTCGTGTTCGCCGGCTGCTCCACGCAGCGCACGCGTGCGCCGGGCACCTACGAAGTCGACGGCAAGACCTACCAGGTGATGACGCCGGCCCAGGCCCAGGGCTACGACCAGACCGGCGACGCGTCGTGGTACGGGCCAGGCTTCCACGGCAAGACCACCTCCAGCGGCGCGATCTACGACATGTACGGCATGACCGCTGCCAGCAAGACGCTGCCGCTCGGCAGCCGCGTGAGTGTCACGAACCTCGAAAACGGCAAGTCGGTGGTACTGGAAGTGAATGACCGCGGGCCATTCGTGCCCGGCCGCATCATCGACGTATCCTATTCCGCGGCGCGGACGCTGGGCATGGTTGGCCCTGGCACGGCGCCGGTACGCGTCAAGGTGCTCGGCGGGCAGCCGCAGACGCGCGCACCCACGATGCCGCCGGTGGCGCCTTCGGGCAGCTACCAGTTCCTGCAGGCCGGCGTGTTCACGCACCCGGAAGGCGCGGCGAAACTCCGCGATCAGCTGCACCGGCTCGGCATCACGCAGGTGCAGCTGCTGGCTACGAACTTCAACGGCACGGATGCCTCCCGCGTCCTGATCGGCCCGATCGCCGACGCAGCGCAGGCCGAGCAGTTGCGCGATACGCTGGCGCGTGCTGGCATTGGCTCGATCCCCTATCCGCGCTGAGGCGGCGCCGATCTTGCCTGTAAGCCAGTGCCTCGGCCAGCAACCACCCCGCCCTTCGGGCACCCCTCCGGAGGAGGGGAATCCACACTGCCACAATCTACCTCGGCGCTGTAGATTCCCCTCCCGTGGAGGGGTGAACGCCGCAAGGCGGACGGGGTGGTTGCCGGTACAGTACTGACTTTGCCCATAGCCCGCCCGCGCTCAATGCCCGGCCTGGAAGGTGTAGAGCAGGTCACCGCCGTTCGTGGTTCCTGATTCGGTCTGCAGCTTGAAGCCGTGCCCCAGGTCGTAGAGCAGGCGAAACACCTGGCCGGACTCGAACAGGCCCACGCCGTAGCTGATGTACAGACGTGGCGTGAGGTATTTGCCGAGCGTGAGCTGGGCGGCGTTGCTGGCTGCGGTGGTGGCGTAACCTTGGGCGGCGGCAGAGGCGCCGATGGTGCCGGCGTTCGTGGCGACGGCGGAACCGCCGCTCGTGGCAGTGCCGATGGAGATGTTGTCGATGCCGATGCGGTTGCCGATGCGGTTGGCGACGTAGGCGCCGCCGCTCAAGCCCAGCGACAGCGCGGCGGCGGCCACGGCACTCTGGTCGGAACCGGAGTTCTCTTCCAGCGGCTTGCCGAACAGCAGCCACGACAGTTGCTGCTGCTGGGTCATGGCGGGGGTCGAGGTGAGCGTGAGGGTCGGGTGGTCGAGCGTGCCGCGCACCTGCACGCCGACCTGGATGTCGGCGCGCGGCTGGCGCACGGCGGCGATGTCGATGGCTGGCTTCGTCACCGCGCCGCCGTCGAAGATCAGGCGGCCGTGCTGGATGGCGAGGTCCTGTCCGTAGGCCTTGTAGCGCCCGTCCTGCAGGAAAAGCTGCCCTTGCGCCAGCGCTTCGCTGTGTGGTTGCTGGCGCAACAGCACGCCGCCGGTAATGCGGGTCGTCAGTCCGAAGCCGGAGAACTTCACCTTGTCGCCAAGGATCAGCGCCAGTTGTGCCGTGATGTTCGGCAGCGGGGTCTGCACGCGTGGCACCGCGCCGGCGATGACCTGGTCCTCACTGGGCGCGATGCCGTTGTCCGAAAATCCGCCATGCGGCGTCAGTTCGGCCTTCGGCACCAGTAGGCTGCCCTGCACGTCCACGGCATCCGGCGTGCGCGCCAGCGTAATATCAGGCGACACCCAGATGCGCGCGTCCGTCGTGTCCATCACCTGGAACCGTGACCCGGTCAGGTGCAGTCGGGCCGTGAATGGCCAGTGCGTCGTGTCGATCTGACCGTCGAGCTTCACCGTTCCACCACCGGATTCTGCCGTTGCCGACACCTGCAGTGGCGCCAGCGCATCCCCGGCCAGCGCGAAACCGAGGTTCGAGAGCGTGACACCGGCCGCCGGCAGCGTGAGGCCGCCGCCGTCCAGCGCCACGCGCCCGGCAATGCGCGGCGCGCCCGGCGTGCCCGACAACTGCAGGGCGCCAGCCACCCGGCCCGTGAGGTTTTCGATCTGGCCGGCGGCGAAGCTCTGCAGAAACGCGATGTCCGGCACGTCGACATCCAGCGTTCCCGTCAGCGGCGCGGCCGCGAAGCCCGGGCCGAAGCCCGCCGCGGCTGTGGCGCCCGTCGTCACCTGGCCCTGATCCGTGACCAGACGGGCGCTGGCCTGCACTTGCGCTGGCGTGGCGTCGATGTGCATTTCGCTTGGCAGCAGCTTGACGGCTGGAGCGCCGCTGACGGCGAGCACGCCTTCGGCAAGCTGCAGCTTCGCGCTCGCCGTCAGGCGTTGGTTGTGCCACCGCGCGGTGCCGTCGCCCGCCACACGGCCCGTCAGCTTCACGGCTTCGGGCAGCAGCGCGTGCAGGTCGGCGAGCTGCAGGTCTTGAAGCGTGAATGTGCCCTGTGCCGTCGTGCCTTTCCGGTTGCCGCCGAGGCACAGGCGCGCCGTGCCGTCCGTGAGGCACGCCTGCGCCAGGTCCTGCTCGCGGGCGGCAAGGCGCAGCGCGGGCTGTCCTTCCAGATGCCATGGTGCCAGCCCCGCAGGCTGCTTCGGCGTGATGTCCAGTGCCGCGACCACGCCCTGCCACATCTGGCGCTTCAGGTTCCACGCGCCCGCCAGCGCGGCGGCGGCGTTGCCTTGCGGGCTGGTGAGCGCCACTTCCAGCCGGTGCTGGCGCAGGGTGCCCGCGCCGCTGAGCGTGACCGTATCCAGCCGCTCGCCGCCGCCGAACGCGATGTCGTGCGCGCTGGCGGCGACGCGCGACGTGCCGGGAACGTCCAGCTTCACGTTCCATTGCGCCTGTGCCACACGGGTGGCGCCGAAGCGCAGGCCCGTCGCTTCGCCTTGCGTGACCACCACCGGCGCGGCCTGCGTGCCGCGCAGCGCGAAGCTCGCGGTGACGTACCCGCCGAGTTCTGGGGACAACGTTGCGAGGTCTGGGCTGCGCACGTCACCTTGCACGTTGAATGGCGGCGTGACGCGCCCGCTCGCCGTGAGTTGGGTGGCGCCGAGCGACGCCGTCAGGCGTTCCACGTCGACGCGCCAGACGTTGCTGGTCTGCTGCGCTTGCGCGGCGCCGTCCACCGTCAGCGGTTGCCCGCGCAGCTTTGACTGGGCAACCTTCACCACGGCTTCGATGCGCGGGCCTGCGGCAAGCCATTGCGTGCGGACTTGTGCGTGGCCGTTGAGGTCGCCGGGAAAATCCGGTGCCAGCGGTGCCGGGTTGAAATGCGCGAGATCCACGTCGAGATCGGCCACCAGCGGTGCGCTGAACTTCAGCGTGCCGTGGCCGTCCAGCGTGCCGTTGCCGTCGATGCCGAGGTGCAGCTTCGCCAGTTCCAGATGCTTCGGCGAACCCGAACCGCGCAGCACCGCCGTCAGCGCCTTGCCGCGCACCGTGCCACGCAGTTGCGCGTCCACGTCGTAGCGGTCGAGTGTGCCCTGCCCGTGCAGTGTGCCGCCGGCACCCGCCACGATTGTCCCGGCATCCTTGCCCACGAGTGGCCAGCCTACGGCCTGCGCTGTGATGGTCAGATCGCTGGGCGTGGCGCCGTAGCCCAGCCAGCCGTGCGCGGTGACAATCGCTGGGATGGGTGCCGGGACAGATGCCGCATCGGGCGCCGGGCCGGTGACGGTCAGGTTGCGGACAGCCAGCGTTTCGGCGCGCGTGACAGCTTCTGCCCGCAGATGCAGCGGCCCGGTCTGCGGCAACGTGACATCGAGGCGCTGGATGTTCAGCTCATGCCCGATCCACGTCGCCTGCAGCAGGGCATCCGGCACTTCCAGGCTTTTCCCGTTCGGCTGTACGAGGACGAAATCGTGCAGCCGAACGGCATCCACGCGCAGGTTCAGCGGCAAGCCAGCCGGCAGGTGGAACGTGGTGCCCGGCGTTTTCTGCGGCGTGGGTCGCGTAGCCGCGGCCAGCCGCAGGTGCAGCGCCTCCACCACCAGCGCCCGCAGCGTGAAGCTGCCGTGCAGCAGTGCCTGCGGCCGCCAGGCGAGCTGCACGCGTCGCGCAGTGAGCTGCGTGCCGTCCGCACCGTGCCACGCGATGCCGGTTGCCGTGAAGCCGCCCAGCACGCTGCCGGAAACCTGTTCGACCTTCAGCGCATCGTGCGTGGCATGGCCGGCCACGGCGCACAGTGCGCGCAGCCCGGCCGGGGTGGCGAGCAGGAACACGACCGCGAGCACCCACAGCAGCACACCCGCCACCACGAAGCCCGTGGCGCGCCGCAGCGCCCGTGCCATGCGGGTGGCCAGGCTCGGCTGGATGACGGGCGTCGCCATCGCCTACAACCCCGCCCGCACGGTGAAATCGAAGTGCACCGGCGACGCACCACGGTCGAAGGGGTGCGACAGGTCGATGCCGATCGAGCCGAATGGCGCCACGTAGCGCAGGCCCACCCCGGCACCGTAGTGCAACCGCACGTTCGGCGTGTTGTCGGCGCCCCCGGCGTCGGCAAATGCGGCGAGTGCGAACGGACGGTGCACGTCCCAGTCCAGCTCCAGGCTGGCGGTGGTCAGGTACTTGCCGCCGGCGATGCGCCCGTAGGCATTCTTTGGTGCCAGTGAGCGGTAGGCGTAGCCGCGCACGCTGTCCTCGCCGCCGGCAAAGAAACGCTGCGACGGCGGCAGGCCGTCGAAGTTCGTGCCGATGATGGCGCCCTGTTCGCCGCGCGCCAGCACGCGCCAGCGCCAGCCGAGCGGGATGACGCCCTTGAGCTGCAGGCGCGCCGAAAGGAAATTCGCGCTGGAAATGCCCTCCGCGCGCGTTGCGCCGTGCACGTCGAGATTCGCGTACCAGCCGTGGCGCGGGTAGATGGGGTTGTCCACGCTGGTGCGGCTGAACGCGATGCCGGGCATCAGCAGCGCGCTGTGGCGGCCCGGCTCGCCGCCGATGGTGTAGGTGTCGTTCAGGTAGTTCAGGTAATAGCGGCGTTGCAGGTAGCCGTGCAGCTTGATGCGCTCCGCGCCGAACTGGTACAGCGTTTCGCGGATGCCCTGGAAATCCTGCCGCAAGCCCTGGGCGGAAAGCTGGTACTTCTGCCCCGGCACGTCACCGAAGGGGATGTCGTAACGGGCGATGGCGCTGGAAATCTTCTGCGACGGACGCAGGTCCAGCGACATGGCATGCCCGCGCGAATTGATGCGCCGCCAGTCCATGCCGGCCAGCGCACGCAGGCCGGTGTCGGTGCCGTAACCGGCACCGAAGCGGAACACGAAGGGCTTTGCGTAGGTGACATGCACCACGACCGGGATGTGGCGGTCGGCCGTTGCATTCTCGCTCTGGGCTTCCACCGACACGCTCTGGAAATAGCCGAGATCGCTGAGCGCGAACTGCGCGTCCAGCAGCTTGCCGGCCTCGAACGGTGCATCCGGGTAGATCTTCAGATAACGGCGGATCACGTTCTCGCGCAGCCGCGGCTTGTCCTGCTGGATGGTGACGGTACCGAAATAGAACCGCTCGCCGGTATCGAGCGTGAGCAGGACTTCCGCCCCGTGCGTGGCCGGGTCGATGCGCAGCTCGTGGCGCGTGTAGCGGGCGCGCAGGTAGCCGGCGGCCTTGGCCGCGTCCTGCAGGCGGCGCTTCACGGTTTCGTAGTCTTCGGCACGGATCTGCTTGCCGACCTTCAGCGGCCAGCGGCGTTGGGCGGCGGCAACGAGCGCCGGCAGCCTGGCCCCTGCGCCGGCGAGCCGGATGTCGATCTTCGCCACTTTCGTCGCCGGCCCGGCGTCGATATGGAACGTGATACGCCAGTCATCGCCGGTGTGCTGCCGGGTTTCCCGGATCGTCGGCGCATACCAGCCGAAAGGCTGCAGCGCGCGTTCGATCTCGACGTCTGCCTGCCGCATCAGCCGCGTCACTTCGGCGGGTTCAGGCGTCTTGTCCTGGAGTTTTTTCGCATAGGCCACCAGCCCGAGCTGGGCTTTGACGTTGTCGCTCTCGGCGTCTTCCAGGCCGTGAATCTGGATGTCCAGGGCGGCGTGTGCTGCGGCGGCCCAGCCGGCGCTGCAAGCCAGAGCGCAGGCCAGCACACAGGCCCGCACCGGGGCCAGCACGCGGGCATCGGCCACCCTCCGTGGCGCCGCCTTCAGGGCGCCGGTGTCCACGCCACCGGCCGCACCCCGGCCCGCGCCGCGGTGCGCACACCGCGCTGTGGCGCCGCAAGCCCGGGTGTGACGCGATAGCCCGCTGCACGCAACGCTGCCACCAACCCATCCGGGCCGACCAGATGCGCCGCGCCCACCACCACGAGCTGCGCCTGCCCGCCTTCCAGCAGCGTGCGCAGCCGGGGCAGCCAGGCGCGGTTGCGGTTGCGGATCAAGCGCTCGTAAAGCACCGGGGCGCGCTGGGCGAAGCGGACATCGAACCCGGCAAGCGCCGCATCATCGTCCGAACGCCACGCCCCGTAGACCGCCTGCGGCGAACCGAGCCCGCCGCTGTCCGGCTCCAGCGCTGCGCGCAGCAACGCCCGCCCGGTTGCGGCATCCATGCCGGTGAATAGCGCCAGATGCTGCGGAACGCCCTCGAGCCAACGCAGGGCCTTGCCGTCCGCCAGCGCTTCACCGTAGAAGTGCTGGTCGATGCCGTATTCCTCGCTGAAGCCGGCGTCGCGGAATTCATAGAGCGCCAGGCTCAGCGCGCACCACCACGCCTGTACCCGGTCGCATAGGCCGGGCGGCATGTTCAGCTGCGCCGCCTGGGCCTGCACACGGGCATAGAGCGCGGTGCCGATCCGCCCACGCAGCGAGGAGTGGGCCTGCCCTGCCGCAACGAAGCCGAGCTGCGTGGTGCGCGCCGCCAGCGCCCCGATGTCGGTTTCGAACACCACGCCGTCCACCTGCGTGTAGGCATCTTCCAATGCATCCGGCAGCGCATCCGCCGCGACCGGCAGCAGGTGCACGGAGCCGAGCAGGTAGTGCGTCGCCTTCGGTCCCTGCACGGTCCACAGGAACGGCGCGGGTGCCGCCGGTGCAGCCGCCGCCATGGCCACTGTAGTCACGCCGATACACAGCGCGGAGCCACCGGCAAGTCGGGCGAGAAGGCGTAGCAGGTTCAAGCTGCGTGCTCCGGCATCAGCCATGCCTCGGGCGTGGCGCCGTCCAGCCCCATGAAGTCGAACGCCTCGCGGTCGGCAAGCTGCGACAGGTCCACGTTGCACAGTGCGCGGAAGATGGTTTCCGTCCGGCCGGGGTGTTCGCGGTCCCAGCCCTGCAGCATCTGGGCGATGAGCTTGCGTTGCATGTTCGGCTGCGTACCGCACAGGTTGCACGGGATGATCGGGAACGCTTCCTGCTCCGCGTACTCGGCAATGTCCGCTTCCCGGCAATACGCCAGCGGCCGGATCACGACGTTGCGGCCATCGTTGCTCTTGAGCTTCGGCGGCATCGCCTTCAGGCGTCCGCCGTAGAACAGGTTGAGGAAGAACGTCGTGACAATGTCGTCCATGTGGTGGCCGAGCGCCATCTTCGTCACGCCATTGTTGGCCGCCCATTCATACAGTGCGCCACGCCGCAGCCGCGAACACATCGAACACATCGTCTTGCCTTCCGGTACCACGCGCTTGACGACGGAATAAGTGTCCTGCTCGATGATGTGGAACGGCACGCCGCGCGCCTGCAGGAAATCCGGCAGGATGTGCGCCGGAAAGCCGGGCTGCTTCTGGTCCAGGTTCACCGCCACGATGTCGAAGTGGATCGGCGCGCTGGCCTGCAGCGACAGCAGCATGTCCAGCAGCGTATAGCTGTCCTTGCCGCCGGACAGGCACACCATCACCCGGTCGCCGGGCGCGATCATGCCGTAGTCCTCGATCGCCCGGCCGATGTTGCGGCGCAGGCGTTTCGCCAGCTTCCCGGACTCGTAACGCGTCTTGCGCGACGCCACCGCCAGCCGCGGCGTAAACAGTGCAGGTTCCATCAGCGATTGACCATCCTCTGGGCGGCCGGGATACCGGCTGCCGTGACAACCAGAAAAGGATAGTGATTCTACCGATGTCGCAGTGTCTTACGGCCAGCCCGACGGCGGACACGGTCGCTTTTTCCCCATCTCTTGCGGTTCCCGGGGGGGAGGGGGAATAGGTATCTATACAGTTTTGACATGTTCAAGCACGGGATGCCCTTGAAATCCCCGGGGCGAGTGCCTTTTCTTGCTGGGTCGATTCGCTCCCTGCCGTGTCCCTTCTTCCGCTTTATTTGCCTTTTTGATGTTTGACGTGTTAGTGTATCACGTGAATAGTAATGATAATCGTTCGCATTATTGTTGGATGGACGCTCTGTGACGAGGTTTCGCAGGTTTGTAAAGAAATTTTGACGCATGTGTCGGCGTCTCTGAACTGCCCCATTGAGGATGACGGGCCGTACTTGTGGAGCTGCCACTTACATGAAGACACGCCAGGAAGGCCGTACCGTGAGCGCGGACGGCCGACGCGAGGCGCTGGGCGTGGATGTCGGCACGTCGGAGGCGGAGGCGTTGGTTCACCTACTGGGGCGTACGCGGCATGAAGCAAGTGATCGCCGACAGCCACAGCAATATCAAAACGACAGTTTCCAAGGCGCTCGCAGCTCGCTGGCAACGGTGTTGCGTGACTTCGTCGTACACAACGCCTTACTACCACGGGATTTTCTACTCGGGTTTGTCCGGTTTTCGCGGCTCTCCCGTCATGTCTGTTGAAGCCTTACAAGTACCTCGTGACAAGGAGCCATACCGATGGTCCATCGGACATCTCTATTTTCAGCAAAAAAGCACAGGCCTGTCCTCCGGACCTTGCGGAGTGCGCTCTGGGCCATAGGGCTCGCCGGGGCCAATCTGATGTCGACCCCGGTCTGGGCTGACGATGCCACCCGGACCCAGATGGCGCAAACCTACAGCATCGCTCCCGGTCCCTTGGGGCCGGCGCTTTTGAGTTTCGCGGGTCGGGCCGGGGTCAATCTCAGTATGGATATGTCCCTCACGCACGGCTTGATGACGGAAGGCCTTAACGGCACATATGCGGTGCAAGATGGCTTCGATCGCTTGCTCGCCGGCAGCGGCCTACGCATCCGCCAGTTGGGGGCAGGTGCCTTTACGCTTGACAGGGCACTCGAAGAAACAAAGGCGGCGGGGCAGAAGTCGGCGCCGGTGACAGCACTGGCGCCGATCATGGTAACGGGGCGTATGCAAAGCGATCTGATGTCGCCCATACAGCCGGTCACGATTCTCGCACGCGATCAGCTCGAGACGTTGCGTGAAGGATCCGACAGCGTGGCAACGCTGCTCAGCAAGGTGATTCCGGGCATGTCCGACTCGAGCCATACAATTACCGATTTTGGGCAAACTTTGCGTGGACGCAACATGTTGGTGCTGGTCGATGGCATCCCGCTGAACACCAATCGAAATTCGTCGCGCAATCTGGCCAACATCAATGCGGCTGATATCGATCAGATCGAAGTATTGCGCGGTAGCAGCGCCATTTATGGCAGCGGCGCAGCGGGTGGTATTGTGTCTATCCGCACCCGGCAACCCAACGGTGAGACCCGCGCTGAAACCATGGTTTCAGCCCTGACGCCGCTGTCGCGCTTAGGGGCTTCGGGATTGGGGGGCGAGATCCAGCAGTATCTGTCTGGGGGTGGTAAAAAAATCGACTACTCGCTAAGTTTGGGTCTTCAGCACGTCGGAGGATCGTTTGACGCGCAGGGTCATCGTATCGCGCCCGAACCCAGCCAGGGCGATCTGTTCGATTCCAATATCTATAGCGCTTCGGGCAAGGCGGGCTTGCAAATCGATGCCGACCAAAGATTGCAGTTCTCGGCCAGCCGCTACGATGCCGAGCAAGATACGGACTATGCTTCCGATCCGTCAGTCGCCAAGCTTCCTCCCGGCAGCGTCCCTGCCCAGGCAATCAAGGGGCTGCAGCTTGATGAGCAGAACCAGGTACACAACACGCTGCTCAATCTCGACTACCGACATCGCGACATTGCCGGCAGCGCCTTGACGACACAGGCCTATTACCGCGACTTCTATACTCGTTTCGCGCCATTCGACGCGCGCGCAATTTCGGTTAGAGGCGGCAATGTGGATCAGGCCTTGCAAAAATCGAACGTATTCGGCGGGCGTATAACTATTAAGACTCCATTGGGCGTCGACGAAAATACCCAGCTAACCTGGGGAGCTGATTTCAACGACGAACGTAGCGAGATGCCGTTGGATGTGTTCGATTCGACCATCTACGATACCAGTAGGGGCTTGCGCTTCCAGAGGACGGGGACGCTGACTTACATGCCTCCAATCACAACGCGCAGCTTGGGAGGCTTCGCGCAGCTGGAGCATCGTTTCAACAAGCAGTGGGCGGTACAAGCTGGGGCTCGCTACGATTGGGCCAGTGCCCGCTTTGATGAATTCGTGCCGCTGTCGCAATTGCATGTTGCCGATCCGCGCTCCGTGGCGGGAGGCACGATACAGTATGGCGCATGGACCTACAACGCAGGCGTGGTCTTCAATCCCATCGACGGGTATGAGTTCTACGCTTCATATAGCCAGGGATTCGAATTACCCGATATAGGCTTGCAGGTACGCAATGCCACGCCAGAATTCAATTTTGACGGTTCCAATCTCGAACCTGTCAAGACGGACACCGTCGAATTGGGCTGGCGCGGTACCTTCGCCAATGTCGACGCCAATCTCAGCGTCTTCCATTCGAAATCCGACCTGGGAGCGGTCCAGAGCTTCAATCATGGGCTGAGCCTGCTGCGCACCAAAGAACGAGTCTACGGGATAGAGAGTGGGCTGGATTACTTCAGCGACGATGAAAAGTGGGTGGCCGGCGGTACATTTACCTGGATGAAGGGCGTAGAACAGCCGCAAAGCAGCGATAGCTATCGGAATCTGACAGGCTACCGCATACCGCCATTGAAACTGACTGCCTACCTCGAATACAACCCTACACAACAATGGAGCTATCGAGTCCAAGGGACCCACTTCGCCTCCAAGGATTATCGCTTGAATGGGGAAACCAGCTTCGGCAGACGGCAGACAAACGGATATGCGACGGTTGACGTGACCAGCCGCTGGACAATTAACGACAAGAATAAAGTCACTTTCGGGGTGCAGAATCTGTTCAACCACTATTACTATCCGCTGTACAGCCAGCTGATGCGAAACAGCAACAATACAAGTCATCTACCTGCTCCCGGTGCGGTATTGACCGTCAGTTATACCCACGAGTGGTGATGTGGGGCAGGTCCATGCGAAGATTCTGGCGCAACGTACATCGTTGTTGCGGATTGGGGCTGGCATGCTTTCTGTTCGTCAACGCGCTCAGTGGCAGCGTCATTGCGTTCGAGCATGAGCTGGATGTTTGGCTCAATCCGACGCTGTTCCGTACGCCAGGGCGGGGCGCGGCGCTCGAGCCGGATCGGCTGATCTCGGTTATCGAACGTCAAGACCCACGTCTGCGGGTGGCCTTGTTACCCTTGGATGCCCGTCCGGGAGAGTCGATCGAGGTGCAGGTTGAGCGGCGTCATGATCTGGCAGACGGGCAGACAAAGCTGGGCTTTGACCGGTTGTTCGTCGATCCGGCCACCGGTCATATACTGGGAAAACGTCAATGGGGCGAAGTGCGCTTCGATCGGGTTCATCTTCTGCCCATGATGAACCGGCTGCATCGGTCCATGCTGTTGCCCGGACAATGGGGCCGCTGGCTGCTTGGAGGAATAGCAATTGCCTGGCTGGGGTTGACGCTGGTGGGTGTCTATCTGACACTGCCTGCGGCGCGCGGGGTGCGAGACAAACGAACTGCCCGAACGCATCGCCTCACCTCTTCTTTTTGGTCGCGCTGGCGACCTGCTTGGCGAATGCGTGTCGGAACACGGGGCACATGCTCGACCTTCGAGCTGCACCGGGCAACGGGATTATGGACGGCAGCGGCTGCCTTGCTGCTAGCCTTCACGGGCATGTCGCTGAACTTGGCCAACGAGATAGTCAAGCCGACTGTTGCCCTGTTGAGTCCTGTTACTCCTCATCCTTTGAGTGCGCTGCCTCGACTGAAAGAGTTTCCCATGGCGCCAACTCTATCCGGGAGTCAAGCCGTAAACTTTGCTTTTGACGCCCTGCCGAGCCAGTCGAAGATCTTTAACCCGTGGTACATGAGCCACATACCAGACTTGGGCGTTTACCGTGTGGCATTCAAAGAACCGGGATTCCGCAAGAATGTGGGAAGCCTGCGCTATGAACAACTCTATATCGATGATAATTCAGGTGCGCTGCGCAGCATATATGGCTATAACAGCGGTAGTTCAGCCGATCGTTTTCTTATTTGGCAATATCCATTGCACTCCGGCAAGGTATTGGGAGTCTACGGCCGAATTGGGGTTTGCCTCTCAGGGTTGCTTGTCGCATTGCTGTGTGCCGCGGGCGTATATCTGTACTGGTGCAGAAGTTGGCGCTTCAACTTGTGATAATCACTGCTTTGGATGACTCACCATTCCAATAGGTACCTCTGGGGTATTCCGCGTTGAAGGGCAGGAGCCGCTATTCGGCGATACTCGAGATAGTACAGACGTTTCGAGTGCAGGGTGCCCTTGAGATCGCCAAGGCCGAGTGCGTCTTTCATGTGTTGCAATGTGCGGTTCTTCAAGGCTCGGTGGCAAGCGGGCGGTCGTACGGGAATGGGTTTGTCGCGGACGATGGAAAGGTATCGGGACGATGAGGTTGCTGATTGGAGGAATGCTATGACAAATTACCACGACATCCGGGCGGAAACGACGGGCGACGTCACCACCGTCATCCTCGCCCGCCCCGAGCGCCGCAATGCGGTGGACGGGCGCATGGCGGCGGAGCTGGCGGTGGCATTTCGTGCATTCGAGGCATCGCCTGCGAAGGTGGCGGTGCTGTGGGGCGACGGCGGCACGTTCTGTGCCGGGGCGGATCTGAAGGCCGTGAACACGCCGCGCGGAAACCGCGTGCAGGCGGAGGGTGACGGGCCGATGGGCGTTTCGCGCCTGCAGCTGTCGAAGCCGGTGATCGCAGCGGTCAGCGGCCATGCCGTGGCCGGCGGGCTGGAACTGGCGTTGTGGTGCGATCTGCGCGTGGCCGAGCAGAGTGCCGTGTTCGGGGTGTTCTGCCGGCGCTGGGGCGTGCCGCTGATCGACGGCGGTACGGTGCGCCTGCCGCGGCTCATCGGCCAGTCGCGCGCGCTGGACATGATCCTCACCGGGCGCCCGGTGCAGGCCGACGAGGCCGAACGCTTCGGCCTGGCGAATCGCGTGGTGCCGGACGGGCAGGCCCGGCCGCAGGCCGAGGCGCTGGCGACGCGGATCGCCGCTTTCCCGCAGACCTGCCTGCGCGGCGACCGCGCCTCGGTGCTGGCGCAATGGAGCTTGCCGGAAGCGGCGGCGATGGTGCAGGAGTTCACGATCGGCATGACGTCGCTTGCGGCCGACGGCCGCCGCGGTGCCGACCGCTTTGTTGCCGGGGCCGGGCGGCACGGCGATTTCGGTTAGGGAAACTCTGAATAACCTTGCCTTCTGCCGCTCACTCCTCGCTGTTCACCGCCTTCGTGCACGGCGCGGCCGGGTCCATCCGCACGTCGAGTTGCCGGGCCGGGAGCGCCAACCCCAACTCGCCCAGGCGGTTCTTGATGCGCTCGATCAGGGCAAAGCGGGCATTCCAGTATTCCGCCGTTGCGGCTGAAGCCGATACGCGCAGGTCGACCCCGGTGTCGCCGAGATTCGTGACGGAGACCTGTGGCGCAGGCTGCGCGAGAAAGCGCGGGTCCTGCCGCGCAAGGCCAAGCAGTTCGTCCTTCACGGTGGCGAGGTTGGCGCCATAGGGCACGCGAACCGTGAGGTTCATCTTGCGGGTCGCGCTGGAGCTGTAGTTGATGATCTTCGCCTGCACGATGCTGCCGTTCGGGATGATCGCGACGCAGTTGTCGTCCGTCGCCAGCGTGGTGGAAAAGATGCTGATTTCCTGCACCGTGCCATTGGTTCCCGCCACCTCGACGTAGTCGCCGATCTTGAATGGGCGCAGGCTCACGAGCATCACGCCGGCGGCGAAGTGCGCCAGCGAATCCTTCAGCGACAGCGCCACGGCCAGGCCGGCGGCGCCGAAGATGGCAATCAGCGACGTCGTTTGCACGCCGACTTGGGTGAGTGCCGCGATGGCCACGAATGTCAGCAGTGCCGCGAGAATCAGCCGGGCGAGGAACCGGCCGATTGTCGGCCCGGTGCGTTCCTCGATCGCTGGCGTTGCGATGGCGACGATGCGCCCGGCCAGCCATTTGCCGATCAGCAGGATCAGCAGGGCGGCGAGGATGTTGTACAGATACGGCGTCAGGTTGTGGCTGGCGAACTGCAGGGCCTGGTTCCAGACCTGTTCCGAGAAATGGGGAGCGTTTCCAAGCATGTTCGGGCGGGCTCCAAGAATGGGGAAGTCTTGGAGGGTAACGCAAAGGCTGGCCCTGGCGCGCGATGCCGCGCTTGCCGAAGTCGCTGCCCGGTGCCGATTTCCGGTGCTGCCTTTGCCACGGCATCGGGATGCGGAAGCGCCCTACATGCGGAAGATGCCGTAGCGCGGGTCGCCGATCGGCGCATTGAGTGTGGCCGAGATCGCGATGCCGAGCGCGTTGCGTGTATCCACCGGGTCGAGGATGCCGTCATCCCAGATCTCGGACGTGCTCCAGTAGGCGCTCTGCTTGCGCTCGAACTCGGCCACCACCGGGTCGTGGATCGCGGCGCGCGCCTCCGGCGTCAGCGTCTTGCCGAGGCGGGCGAGCTGGCGAGCCTTCACGTCCACCAGCGTGTTCGCGGCCTGTTCCGCGCCCATCACCGAAATCTGCGACTGTGGCCATGAGAACAGGAAGCGCGAATCGTAGGCGCGGCCGGACATGCCGTAATTGCCGGCGCCGAAGGATCCGTGGCACATCACGGTGAACTTCGGCACCACGCAGTTCGCCACCGCCATGATCATCTTCGCGCCGTCCTTGGTGATGCCACGCCGTTCGTATTCGCGGCCGACCATGAAGCCGGTGATGTTTTGCAGGAACAGGATCGGCGTGCGGCCCTGATTGCACAGCTCGATGAAGTGCGTGCCCTTGAGCGTGGAGTCGTTGAACAGCACGCCGTTGTTGGCGAGGATACCGATCTTGTAGCCCCACAGCTGCGCGAAGCCGCACACCAGCGTCTTGCCGTAGTTCGCCTGGTATTCGTGGAAACGCGAGCCGTCGACGAGGCGTGCGATGACCTCGTGCATGTCGAATTGCGTCTTGATGTCCTGCGGCAGCACGCCGTAGAGCTCCGCCGGGTCGTAGTACGGCGCCTCCGGCTCCTGCGACTCGACGCGCGCCTTGTCCGGTGTCTTGAACTGCGCCACGACGTCCCGCGCGATGGCGATGGCTTCTTCCTCGGAACCCGCCGGGTAGTCCGCCACGCCCGACACCGAAGTGTGCATGTCGGCCCCACCGAGCTCGTCCACGGTGTTCTCCTCGCCGGTGGCGGACTTCACCAGCGGCGGGCCGGCGAGGAAGATCGCGCCGGTACCGCGCTTGATCACGCTGTAGTCCGACAGCGCCGGGATGTACGCGCCGCCGGCCGTGCAGTGGCCGAGCACCACCGCCACCTGCTGCACGCCCATGCGCGACAGCACCGCCTGGTTCCGGAAGATGCGCCCGGCGTGGTACTTGTCCGGGAAGAATTCCGACTGCATGGGCAGGAAGCCGCCGGCCGAATCGCACAGGTGCACGACGGGGATGTGGTTCTCGATGGCGATGTCCATCGCGCGCACGATCTTCTTCACCGACTGCGGATACCACGCCCCGCCCTTCACGGACGCGTCGCCGGCGTTGACCAGCACCTCGTGGCCGGAGACCACGCCGATGCCGGTCATGCAGCCGGCGCCAGGCACCTTGCCGTCGTAGGACTCGCCGGCCGCCAGCGTGGACAGTTCCAGGAACGGCGTGCCGGGGTCGAGCAGCAGGTCGAGGCGCTCGCGCACCGTCAGCTTGCCCTGCTTGCGCAGGCGGTCGATGTCGCGTTGTGGGCGGTCGAAGCGCGCCGCGCGCTCCTTTTCATGGAATTCCGCGGCCAGCTTGCGGTTGTGCTCGGCGTTGGCACGGAACTGGGCGGAGGCCGTATTGAGCTTCGATTCGATGCGTTTCATGCCGCACCTCCCTCGGCGTCCGCAGCGGGTTGCAGGGCGACGAGCAAGGCGTCGCGTTCGAAGGTCTGGCCTTTTTCGTAGGCCACGGTGGCGATCACGCCATCGCGCGGTGCGGTGATCGTCGTTTCCATCTTCATGCTCTCCATCACCAGCAGCGCCTGGCCGCGTGTCACCGCCTCGCCCTCCTGCACGGCGACGGCCACGATGCTGCCCGGCATCGGTGCGCGGATCGTGTCCGCTGCACCGCCGCGCGCCGTGGCTTCGAAGTGCGCGAGCGGGTCGACGTAGCGCAGCGCATGGGCTTCGCCGTCGAGCTGGATGAAGACGTCGTCTCCAGCCGTGATGAGGCGCAGGTCGTGCGTGTGCCCCGCGATCCGCAACCGGGCGCGATGCGCGCCGCAGCTTTCCATCTCGAAAGGAATCACCTGGTCGCCAAGGTGCAGGCGGTAGCCGTGCGCGGCGCGGGAGAGTTCGATGGCGTGTTCGGCGGCGCCGAGCTTGAACGTGCTTTTCATCTCGGGCCTCAGTTGCGCCACGCGCCGATGGCGGCGTGCAGGTCGGGCACGGCATTCGCGGTGTCGCGCAGGGGTTTCGTGGACAGGGCAGCAGCAGCAAGCAGCGCGTGCAGCGTGTCCGGCGGCAGGGCGGGTTCCTGTGCCACTTCGGGGTGGCCGTCCAGCCAGCTGGTGTGGATCTCGTTGGCGTGGAACGGCTGGGAAGTGACGAGCCGGCGCAGGAACGCGATGTTGGTTTTGCAGCCCAGCAGCACGGTGTCGCGCAGCGCCGCGGCCATACGGGAAATGGTGGCGTCGCGGTCTTCGGCCCACACGATGAGCTTGGCGATCATCGGGTCGAAGGCCGCGGTGACGGCGCCGCCCTCCACCACGCCGGAATCCCAGCGCACGTGCTCGCCGGCCGGCGGTTGCAGGACCAGAAGCGGCCCGGTGGTCGGCGTGTAGTTGCGTGCGGCATCTTCGGCGTAGATGCGGCATTCGATGGCGTGGCCGTGCGGCTTCACGTCCGCCTGCGTCAGCGCGAGCTTTTCCCCGGCCGCGACCCAGAGTTGCTGTTCGACGAGGTCGATGCCGGTGATTTCCTCGCTGATCGGGTGTTCCACCTGCAGACGCGTGTTCATCTCAAGAAAATAGAACTCCCCGCCCGCCCCGAAGATGAACTCGACGGTGCCGGCGTTGCGGTAGTCGATGCTGTGCGCGATGCCGGCGGCGGTTTCGCAGATTTCCCGGCGTTTTTCCGCGGTCAGCGACGGTGACGGCGTTTCCTCCACGATCTTCTGGAAGCGCCGCTGCACGGAGCATTCGCGCTCCATGACGTGGATGACGTGACCCTGCCCGTCGCCCAGCACCTGCACCTCGATGTGGTGCGGGTGCTCCACGTAGCGTTCCGCGAACAGCCGGCCGTCGCCGAAGTAGCGCTGCGCTTCCGAGCGCGCGTGCGCGATTTCGCCCTCCAGCTGCGACAGGTCGCGCACGATGTGCATACCCTTGCCGCCGCCGCCGGCGGAAGGCTTGATGAGCAGCGGTGCGCCGACGGCGCGCGCGCGCGCGACGAACGTGGCCGGGTCGTCGTCCTCGATCGCGGACGGTGCGACCGGGAACCCGGCTTTCTCCACCGCGTTGCGCGCGCGCACCTTGTCGCCCATGGCGTGGATCTGCTGCGGCGTCGGGCCGATGAAGCGCAGGCCGGCGGCTTCGACGGCGGCGGCGAACTTCGCGTTCTCCGACAGGAAGCCGTAGCCGGGGTGGATGGCGCCGGCGCCGCATTGGCGTGCCGCGGCGATGATCTGTGCGCCGTCCAGATAGGCCGCGACCGGCGTCTCGCCGGTGATCTCGATGGCGATGTCGGCCATGCGCACGCCGAGCGTGTCGCGGTCCGCGGCGTGGTGGACGATGGCGCCCTTCAACCCCAGGCGCTGCACGGTGCGCAGCACGCGCGCCGCAATTTCGCCGCGGTTGGCAACCAGTACGGTGTCGAAGGGCCAGTGGTGGAGGGAATCGTTCATGCCCGGGTCTCTGTCAATTCAGCCGCCGGGCGCGGGCCCAGCCCGTCGCACAGCAGGTTCGTGATCTGGTCGGCGAGCAGGCCCACGTCGAGTGCCGGCGCGTCGGCGGCAGCCTGCTGGTGGGGTGCGATGTAGCGCGCGAGGTAGCGTGAAGCCTCGTGCTCGATGCCGCCGTAGACGAGCGAGCGCACGAGGCGCGGCGGCAGGTCGGTCCGGAATTCGCCGCCGCGCATGCCGGTTTCCACGGTGTCCACGAGCAGCTGCGTGTAGCGCTTGTTCATGGCGTGCAGCGGGCTGCCGCGGTAGTCGTTGTCGGCGGACAGCACTTCGCGGAACATCAGCCCGCACAGCCGCGGGTAGTCGCGCACCGTGCACAGGTGGCGCCAGATCAGGTAGTGCAGACGCTTGCGGGCGGTCGGGAAATACGCGAGTTCGCGCGTGTAGTCGCCGAACATGTCGTCGTACCAGTAGCCGAGCACCTGCAGCAGCAGCGCGCGCTTGGTGGGGAAGTACTTGTAGATCAGTCCTTCCACGACACCGATCTGTGCCGCGATCTGGGCCGTGGTGGTGGCGTCGTAGCCCTGCGCGCCGAACAGGTCGCGCGCCGCCTGCAGGATCTGCTCCACGCGCAGCTCGCGCCGGCTGCGGGTGGCCGGTGTGCGGCGGCGGGCGATGGCGATGCGGTGGGGCGTGGCCATGGCGGGCTCAGCGACCGGAGAAGCGCGGCACGCGCTTTTCGCGGAACGCGGCGAGGCCTTCCTTCACGTCCTCCGTGGAGGACATCACCGGCACCATGGCCTGTGCGTATTCCAGCGCCTGCGGCAGCGTCATGTCGCGCATGGCGTGGAAGGCCTGCTTGCCGAGGCGGATGGAAGTCGGGGACTTGTCGACGATGCGGCCGATGAGCCAGTCCACCTTGGCGTCCAGTTCCGCGCGCGGCACGACGTAGTTCACCACGCCCCATTCCAGCAGTTCCCGTGCTGTGAACGCTTCGCCGGTGATACACATTTCCTGCAGCTTGCGCGGCGGGATGACGCGCAGCATGTACGGCAGGATCATCATCGGCGTCACGCCGATCTTCGCTTCCGGCGTGCCGAAGCGGATGTCGTCCGCCGCCACCGCCAGGTCGGCGGCGCACAGCAGGCCGAAACCGCCTGCCATCACGTGGCCGTTGATGCGCGCGATGACCGGCAGATTGCACGTTTCCAGCAGCCGGAAGAGTTTCACGAAGTAGTGCTGCGGGTGGGCGTAGTCGACGTCGAAGGCAAAGCCCTTCGTGCCCTTCGCAAGGTCGGCGCCGGCGCAGAATGCCTTGTCGCCCGTACCCGTCAGGACAATCGCGCGCGCGTTCGGGTCGTCCATCGCCGCTTCCACGGTGTGCTGCAGTGTGGCCAGCATTTCGGCATTCACGGCATTGCGGTGTGTCTCGCGGTTGAGCGTGATCCACTGGACGAAAGTATCGCCGCCGGCGATGGCGCGGCGCTCGCAGATGACGGGTGCGTCGGACATGGAACTTCTCATGAAAGACTGGTCGGACTTTAACATGTTTTGAGTGTAACTCACCTTGTGTTGAGTTGTGCTCACCAATCCGCTACGATGCAGCAATCTCGAGGACGGCCGTGGTGCTGCGCCCAACCGGCAGCGCCACGCGGCCGTCAATACTGGATGGAGAAAAAGGATGGCCAACGACAAGGTGGTTCGCGTCGCGAACGGGCAGGGCTTCTGGGGCGACAGCCTGCTTGGCCCGCTGCGGCTTGTGGACGAAGGCCCGCTGGACTATCTCACGCTCGATTACCTGTCGGAAGTGACGATGAGCATCATGCAGAAGCTCAAGTCACGCGATCCGAACGCGGGCTATGCGACGGACTTCGTGCAGCTGCTTGCGCGCATCCTGCCGAAGCTCAAGGCGAAGGGCATCAAGGTCGTCGCCAATGCCGGCGGCGTCAACGGCCCCGCTTGCCTCGCGGCGATCAAGAAGGTGGCACAGGAGCTGGGCGTGAAGGGGTTGAAGGTCGCCATCGTCGAGGGCGACGACATCTACGGGGACGTCGACCGCCTCACGGCCGGCGGCGAAGCGTTCACGAACATGGACACCGGCGCGGTGTTCGCCACGGTGCGGGAACGCCTGACCAGCGCGAACGTCTACATCGGCGCGAAGCCGATCGCCGAGGCGCTGGACCGCGGTGCGGATATCGTCGTGGCGGGGCGCATCACCGATCCGTCGCTCGCGCTTGGGCCGCTGATCCATGAATTCGGCTGGTCGATGGACGACTGGGACCGGCTGGCGTGCGGCACGGTCGCCGGCCACATCATGGAATGCGGCGCGCAATGTACCGGTGGCAACTACACGCGCTGGCGCGAAGTGCCGGACTTTGCCCATATCGGCTACCCGGTTGCGGAAGTGCAGGCCGATGGCAGCTTCGTCGTCACCAAGCATGAAGGCACGGGCGGGCTGGTGACGGTGGAAACCGTGACGTCCCAACTCCTCTATGAGATGGGTGACCCACACCGCTACCTGGGGCCGGATGTCACGGTGGACTTCACGACGGTGCAGATCGAGCAGGCCGGCAAGGACCGCGTGCGCATCAGCGGCGTGAGGGGTTCGGCGCCGACGGACACCTACAAGGTGTCGATGACCTACGCCGACGGCTACAAGATTGCCTCCGGCATCGTCGTCACCGGCCCGGATGCGGTGGAGCGCGCGCAGCTGTGCGCGGACATCGTGTTCGAGCGGTTGGCCATGCACGGCGCGCCGGTGGCGCCGGAGAACCGCTTCGTGGAGATCTTCGGTACGAACGTCTGCTACAAGGGCATCGTGCCGACGCCCGAGAATCCCGGCGAAGTGCTGCTGCGCATCGGTGCGCGCGGCCCGGACCGCAAGAAGCTCGACATCCTCGGCCGCGAAATGGCGCCGCTCGTCACGTCCGGCCCGCCGGGGTTGACGGGTTTTGCCGCCGGCCGCGCGCGCGCCACGGAGGTGTTCGGCTACTGGCCGGCGCTGATGGACAAGACCAAGGTTTCCCCCCGCGTCACCGTGGAGGAGGTGTGACATGGCGCACGTGAAACTGTTCGACATCGCCGTGGCGCGTTCCGGCGACAAGGGCGACGGCAGCAACGTCGGCATCCGCGCGCGCACACCGGAGCTGTACCGGTTCCTGGAGCAGAACCTGACGGCGGAGCGTGTCAAGGCGCACTTCCACGCCATCTGCAAGGGCCGGGTGGACCGCTACGAGGTGCCGAACCTGCTGGCGCTGAACTTCATCCTGCACGACTCCCTCGGCGGCGGCGGTACGGAAACCTTCAAGACTGACGCCCAAGGCAAGGTGCACGGCCCGGCGCTGCTGCACATGGAAATGGACGTGCCGGACGCGCTGCTGCCGGCAAAATAGCTTCGATACTCCAGCGCAGGCCAGAAGCGGTCTACTGGTACGGCCCTTGCGCTTTCCAGCACAATAAGCGGCATGTCAGAAGATACCGTGATGGAGAGGCTGCGCGCGCGCGCCAAGGCGCACCCAAAGCGTGTATTGCTTGCGGAGCCGGGTGATCCGCGCGTGCAGGAAGCGGCGCGGATCGCGGGTCGTGAAGGCTGGTTCATTCCGGTGTTTCCGGTTGCGGTGGCGGAGCTGCCGCAAGTGGAGGCACTGCCGGCCGTGACGGATGCCGTGGCGTGGAATGCGCGCATCGATGCCCGGATCGAGGAATGCCTTGGCCGCAAGGGGCCGGCACTGGTAGCCGCGGCGCGCAAGCAGCCGTTGATGCGTACGGCGGCGCTGCTGCACCTCGGCTACGCACACGCTTGTGTCGGCGGTTCGATCGCCACGACCACGGAAATCATCCGCTGTGGCCTGCGCATGGTCGGCACGGCGCCGGATTCCAGCCTCGTGTCGAGCTTTTTCCTGATGGAATGGCCGGATCGCGTGCTCACGTTCGCGGACTGCGCCGTCGTTCCCGACCCGACGCCGGAACAACTCGCACAGATTGCCATCGCCAGCGCTGCACGCCACGCACGCCTCACGGGGGAAACGCCGCGTGTCGCGCTGCTGTCGTTTTCCACGCACGGTTCCGCCAGTCATCCACGCGTCCGCAAGGTCCAGCAGGCCCTGGCGCGGGTACGCGAACTGGCGCCGGAACTGGCCGTGGACGGCGAATTGCAGGCGGATGCCGCGCTGGTGCCGGAAGTTGCCGCCCGCAAGGCGCCCGGCTCCGTGCTGGCCGGCCGGGCGAACGTGCTCGTGTTTCCTGACCTCGACGCCGGCAACATCGGCTACAAGCTCGCCCAACGTCTCGGCGGTGCGCATGCCTACGGGCCGATCCTGCAGGGCCTGGCGAAGCCGTGGATGGACCTGTCGCGCGGCTGCTCCGCCGCCGACATTGTCAACGTCGGGGTGATCGCCGCGGTATTGGCGCAAGCCTGACGGGAGGAGCCTAAGGTGGTGACTGACAGCCCCCGGCGAAGCGGCATTGAACTTTTTCCCGCGGGAGGCATCCAAGGTTGTGAGCGGTTGCTCCCTTGCCGCTCTCCGCCCTCACTCCCTGAGGCGGAATTTCCGGCCACCCCTGCCGGAACGTGTGGCCCGGCAGCTTTCCCCAAGCTGCCGGGTTTTTCTTTTTCCTTAACTCACTCGCTTGTTCCTTGAGACGGCAGGGTGACATGGGGTGCGCGTCTTTATCGACGGCGTCAAGGGCGATATAGACCGATTGTTCTTTTATTCGACCGTAACTCGCCAGACACCCTGCATTGACGGGGAAGCTAATCGGTTTGCGGGTTTTGACCCTGCATGGAGTGCGGAAGCCCAGTGCTGTGCTTTGCGTGGAACGGCTTTGTCATTCCGAATGCTTCTACCTGCTCGATACGGGTGCAGGCAAGACCGGGCCATTGCGCAACAAGTATCGTCACCCTCCACAAGCGTCAAGCTTGTGAAACGAAAAAGCGCATGCCAAACGTGTGCCCGGCATGCGCTTGGTGCAGCTTTCGAGGCGTTACTTAATCAGGAAGTCTTCCTTCTTTGCGCCTTGGCTGATCGGATCGCGCATCCATTGGGGAACCCGGCCACGGCCGCTCCATGTCTGGTGCGGAGGATTCGGGTTGCGATACTTGGCCGCGAGCTTGGATTTGGCCGGCGTGCCGGCCCTGGAGCCGAAAAGTTCTTCAAGCGTCAAGCCGTGGTCGGCTGCCAGCGCGCGGATCTTGTTCTTGACCTCGTCCTTGAGCCGATCCTTGCGGCTGACGATAGTATCGGCGATCTGCCTTTGCAGATTCTTCAAATCGTTGATGTTCAGGCTGCTGAGATCCACTGGGTAATCCTCGCGTTGAATAACTTGGGTGGCGGGTACTTTAAATTCAGCATCGGCGTGCGTCAACCACCCGATTGGGTAAGTGACCATTGAATTGTTGCAAGCGGAATTGTATTCCGGCCCGTGTTTTGCACCCTGTCTAAGCGCGATAGTGGAGCCATTCACGCGGATTGCAGGCGGAGCCCTTCAGATATCCGAAAAACTGCCATGCCGTCCATGTCCGCCCGCAAAGCGCGCTGCGCCATCCGCCCCTTCCCGGTAATGCGCTTCAATCCCGTTTGTCCATTCATTGCGCAATGCCGTTCGCGTGGACAGGCCATAATTTTCGAGAATGGAACGGCGGTCGACGCGGACCGCCTGCTGGGGAAAGCGTGCGATTTCATGCGCCATTGCTTCGGCTATGGCGCGCGTTTCGCCATGCGGCACCACTTTTTCACATAGCCCGATACGCAGCGCTTCATCCGCTGTGACCTTGCGGCCGGTGAGCACGATTTCCAGTGCACGCCCCTGCCCGACAAGCCGGCTCAGGCGCACGGTACCCCCGTCCAGCAGGGGAATGCCCCAGCGCCGGCAATACACACCGAAATAGGCGTCTTCCGCCGTGATGCGCAGGTCGCACCACATGGCGAGCTCCATACCGCCGGCGACGGCCGGGCCTTCCACGGCCGCAATCACCGGCTTCGACAATTCCAGCCGGGTGGGGCCGAGCGCGCCGCGCGGGGCGAGATTTGCGCCCGTGGGGAAGGCAAGCTCTTCCGTGACCTTGCGGAATTTCTCGCGGTCCGCGAGCGTGCTGGCGAACTTCAGGTCCCAGCCGGCGCAGAATGCCCCACCCTCGCCCCACAGCACGGCGACGCAGGCATCCGGATCGCGATCAAAGGCCAGCATGGCGCCGTACAGTGCATCCGCACTGGCCGGGTCCATGGCATTGCGGGCCTCGGCGTAGCGGCTATGAATGACAGTCCAAACGTGCCCGTTTTTCTCAATGCGCACCATGGCGGCTTCTCCGGCTCAGGCGTGGCGCAGATCGGCGCCATGCCCCTTGTTTATCAGCCCCAGTTCCTGGGCGGCGGCTTCGCGCATCCTGAATTTCTGTACCTTGCCGGTGACGGTGGTGGGGAATTCGTCCACGAACTTGACGTGGCTCGGAACCTTGAAGTGCGCAATGTGCTGCTGGCAGAAACGACGCAGGCCGTCGGTGTCGAGCGATTGGCCGGGGCGCAGCTTGACCCATACCGCGACCTCCTCACCGTACTTGTCGCTGGGAATACCGAAGACCTGGGCGTCGGCAATGGCGGGATGCGTATAGAGGAAGTTCTCGATCTCGATCGGGTAGATGTTTTCTCCGCCGCGGATGATCATGTCCTTGCTGCGGCCGACGATGCGGATAGCGCCGTCATCGCCCATGACGCCGAGATCCCCGGAATGCAGCCAGCCGTCCTTGTCAATCGTCTTCGCGGTGGTTTCCGGATCGTTCCAGTAGCCGAGCATGACGGCATAGCCGCGCGTGCAGTATTCACCCACTGTCCCGCGCGGCACGGTATTGCCGTTGCCGTCGATGAGCTTCGACTCCAGATGCGGCTGCGTGACGCCAACCGTTGTGGTGCGGTGCTCCATGTCGTCATCTGGCGAAGTCTGGGTGGTGACCGGGCTCGTCTCGGTCTGACCATAGGCGATCTGCACACCCTTCATGTTCATCTTGTCGATGACCTGGCGCATGACCTCGATCGGGCAGATCGAGCCGGCCATGATGCCGGTGCGGACGCTCGACAGATCAACCGGTGCGTGCTTGAGGATCTCCAGTTCCGCGATGAACATCGTCGGCACGCCGTAGATGGCCGTAGCCTTCTCCTCTGCCGCAGCGAGCAGCGTCGCCTCGGGCTCGAAGCCGGCGGCAGGGTAGATCATCGCGGCGCCGTGCGTGACGCAGCCAAGATTACCCATGACCATGCCGAAGCAGTGGTACAGGGGCACGGGAATGACAAGCCGGTCGGCTTCGGTGAAGCCCATGCTGTTCGCCACCATGTAGCCGTTGTTGACGAGGTTGCGGTGCGACAGGGTGGCACCCTTGGGCAGGCCGGTGGTGCCGGAGGTGTACTGGATGTTGATGGGGTCGTTCGACTCCAGCGTGCCCTGGCGTTGTGTGAAGGCTGCGGGTGGGGTTTCCGCGGCGCGCGTGCCGAGTGCCGGCCACGTGAGGAAGCCGGCGGCGGGAGCGGTTTCGGCAAGCGCGATGGCGCCGCGGAATTCCGGCAAGCGTTCGTTGTGGATTTCTCCGGGCGCGCTGGTACGCAGCTCCGGCACGAGTTCGATCAGGATTTCCGGATAGTTCGAGGTCTTGAACGATTCCGCACACACTACCCACGCGCAGCCCGACTGCTTGAGCGCATATTCCAGTTCATGGCTGCGGTAGGCCGGGTTGATGTTGAGCATGACGATGCCGGCTTTTGCGGTGGCGAACTGGGTGATGCACCATTCCGCTGAATTCGGCCCCCACATGCCGACACGGTCGCCTTTCTTCAGGCCCAGCGCCATGAAGGCCCGGGCGTAGCGGTCAACCTGCTCGCCGAACGTCTTCCACGTATAGCGCAGTTTCTGGTGGCGCGATACCAGCGCGTCGCGGTTGGGCCAGCGGGAAATCGTCGCGTCGAGGCATTCCCCGATCGTCTGGGTCAGCAGCGGCGGGTGGTCTGCGCCTTGCGTACAGGAAGCGGTCATCCAGTTCTCCTCTGTGAACTTGTACTTTTGGTGAGTGTTACTCACCTTTTGACGGATGGTAACGCGTGCGTGCCGCGGTTGCCAGCAGTCCGGCGTGGGCAATCAAGGTGGGCGATCAGGGCAGGACCGGCTGGGGTGCGGCCAGATGGCCGAGGCCGTAGACATCCACGAGCGCGCCGGCGGCGAGTTTCGTCGTGTCGCCCGGAGCGAGGGCCCAGGCGTTCGCAGCGGCCAGCGGGGCGATGCGGTACGACTCCTGCCCGTCAAGCACCGTCACGGCGAGCTGGCCGCCGGCGTCGACCGCCAACCGCGCCTTCAGGTGGTGGCGGAATCCAGCCGACTTGTGGAAAGCCGAAGTGAGCGGTGCCCGGTATGGGCGCTCCAGTGGCATGCCGAGCATTGCGCGCAGCGCGCGTTCCACGAAGAAGCGCAACCCGACGGCCGCGGAAATCGGGTTGCCGGGCAGGCCGAAATACAGCATGCCGTCCGGGAAGCGGGCAAACAGCAGCGGCTTGCCGGGGCGGATGGCGAGCTTGTGAAACAGGATTTCGGCGCCGAGCGATCTCAGGGCCCGGGGCACGAAGTCGTAGTTCCCCATGGACACCGCGCCGCTGGAGATCATCACCTGCGGGCCGGTGGCGCGGGCGCGCGCGAAGGCGGCGGCGAAGGCCGGTTCGTCATCGCCCACGGTTTCCTCGTGCACGAGTTCCGCCCCGGCGGCCGGGATGCGGTTGCGGAAATAGGCCTTGTGGGAGTTGTAGATCTGCCCGGAGGCGAGCGGCAGCGCCGGGTCGTCCACGAGCTCCTTGCCGGTGCAGATCACCGCCACGCGCGGGCGCGTGGCGACTTCGACGTGGCCGATCCCGAGCGCAGCCAGCAGCATGTAGTGCCGGGCATCGAGCGCGGTGCCGGCGTCGAGGATGCGGGTTCCGGCTCCCACGTCCGAGCCTGCGCGGCGGATGTCCTGCCCCGTGTAAATGTCGGCAAGCAGGCGGATGCGCGGCGGGTCCTGCAGGCGTTCCACGCATTCCACCGCGATCACGCGGTCCAGGCCCTCGGGCACGCGGGCGCCGGTCATGATGGCCCAGGCTGCGTGTCCGGCATCGCGTGCGCGGGACGCGGTGTCGCCGGCGGCCTGCTCGCCTTCGATGGCAAGTTCCGTTCCGGCTGGAACGACGTCGGCGTTGGAAGCCAGCGCAAAGCCGTCGAGGCAGGAGTTGTCGAACGGCGGCAGCGCGCGCGGGCTGGCGACAGCCGCGCGCAGGATGCGCGGCGCGGAACCCGGAATCGCGAGCTCCACCACGCGGCAGCGTTCAGTCGGCAGCGTCGGGCAGGCGGCGAGGACACGCTGCAGTGCGGCGTCCGGATCGAGCAGGGGGGCGGCCATCAGTGCGACGCTCCGGCAACCATCTGCAGCGTGTGCGCAAGGATCGGCGCGAGGATGTCCATGCCCTGCGCCACGGCACGGCTGGAACCGGGCAGCGCGATGACGAGCGTGTTGCGCGCCTGTACGGCGGTTGCGCGGCTGATCCATGCCAATACGGTGTGCTGGCTGCTTTCGGCACGGAACATCTCGCCGATGCCGGATAGGCCGCGGTCCGCGATTTCCGCCAGCGCTTCCGGCGTGCGGTCGCGGGGGCCGATGCCGGTGCCGCCCGTACACAGCACGAGCCGGGTGTCGGCGGCGATGAGTTCCCGCAGCCGGGTAACGAGCCGCGCCGGATCGTCCGGCAGGATCTCGGCACTGCCGGGAACGTCCGCGCCGAGCGCCTGCAGCCGCTCCACGAGTATCGGGCCAGACTTATCCGCATACACACCTTGGCTGGCGCGGTCGCTGAGCGTGATGACGGCCGCCGAAATCCCTTGCAGGCCGGGAACTGCCCGCGGCTGGTAATGCGCGTGCTCGGCGTCGGTCATGCCTTCCGGATGTACCCACAATCCTTTTTTGCCGCCTTCCTTGAACAGGAGCCGAACGTTGCCGAAGGACAGTGCGGGAAACACCGGCTTGGTCAGGTCGTAGAGCGTCAGCAACGCGGCATTCACGCCGGCCAGGGCTTCCATTTCAACGCCGGTGCGCGCGTGCGTGGCCGCCTCGCAGTAGACGCGGATGACGCGCCGCTCGGCTACCGGCACGCAGTGGACCTCGACGAATTCCAGCGGCAGCGGATGACACAGCGGGATCAGTTCCGTGGCGCGCTTGGCGCCCTGCAGGCCGGCAAGCTCGGCCATGGTCAGCGCGTCGCCTTTCGGCAGGCGGTGCTGCACCACGTCGTCCCAAGCCTGGCCCGGCGCAAATTCACCGACAGCCACGGCACGCCGCGCCGTGATGCGCTTGTTGCGCACATCGGCCATGTGGAAATGGACGGGTTCCTGTGATTCGGGCACGCTGCAACTCCATTCAATCGAGGAAAGGTTTCGGCTACGGCCTGGCGGCTGGCGCGTATCGATGCTACAGCGCCCAGCGGCGGGTGGGAGGTTTCAAGCCGTGGCTGGGCCGACGAGCTGCACGCCATGGATGGCGTGCAGCCGGCGCAGGTCGTCGGGCGTGTCGATGTCGGTCGTGCAGCGGTCGTGGTCGAGCGCCACGATCTGCGCGCGATCCGGGTGCGTGCGCCGCCATGTGCGCAAACCCTCGCCGTCCTGCGCAGCGGCGACCTCTGCACGAACGTTGGCGTCGAACAGCACCGGATGGCCGAGGCTGTCGCCGTGACGCGGCTGCAGCAGCGCGATGCCGGGTGCGCGCGCTGCCCACGCTGCGAGCACGGCCGTCACGTCCCGTTCTTCCAGCAAGGGCTGGTCACCGAGCACGACGAGCACGGCGTCCAGCGCGGCCGGCAAGGCGGCCAGGCCGCAGCGCAGCGAGGAACCCGGGCCGCGGTCCGGCGCCGGGTTCACGACCTGCAGCACGGTGTCCAGACCAGGGGCCCGGCGCATGCGCGCCGCGGCCAGTGTGCGCTCGATGCACTCGGCGTAGTGGCCAAGTACGACCACGGCCGGTGCAACGCCGGCCGCTGTCACGAGGCGGAGCTGCCGCAGCAGCAAGGCTTCGCCATCGCGCTGGAACAGGCACTTTGGCACGTTGCCCATGCGCCGTCCGGCACCGGCGGCCATGACGATGGCGCCGATGGCCGGATTGCGGACCACAGCGGAGGCCATGGAAGCCGGCGTGGACGGGAGACTTGCGGTCTAGCGGGTAGCGACGATGATGCCGGCCACGACCGCCGCCGCCACCACGATCCATACCCACTTCGGGATACCGCCGCCCTTCGACGCATCTTTCGGTGCAAGCTCCGGATGGCGGCGCAGCATCTCGTCGTTGAAGCGCTTGAAGAACAGTTCCAGCATCTGCTTGGCGACACCGTCCACGAGTCGCTGGCCAACCTGCGCCATGCGGCCGCCGACGGTGGCGTGTGCGGTGTAGGTGAGTTCGCAGCCGCTGTCCTTCGGCGCCAGCGTCACCTGCGCCGTGCCCTTGCCATAGCCCGCCGCGCCGCCATTGCCATCGAAGTTGATGGTGTAGCTGTTCGGCGGGTTGATGTCGGACAGCTTGATGGTGCCCTTGAACGTCGCATCCACCGGGCCGATCTTGAGGCCGGTGACGAACTTGTAGGCGTTTTCGCCGTCGGGGTCGATGCTCTTGCAGCCCGGTACGCACAGCTTCAGCACCGCAGGGTCGTTCAGGGCTTCCCAGGCTTCCTGCTGCTGGACGACGAGCTGTCGTGAACCTTGCATGTCCATGTGTGTAGAACTCCTCTTGTTTATTGCTTCATCAGCGTGGCAATGGCGCCTGCAAGCTGCTGCAGGCGGGAAATGTTATGGACGGCGAGCATGGCGTCGGCGTGGCGATGCAGGATGGCGGCACCACGCGCCGTCGGCGCGTAACCGTCGAAACGCAGCAGCGGGTTCAGCCACAGGATGCGGCGCGTGTGGCGGCCGAGCCATTCCAATCCGTTTTCGAGCGTGTCTGCTTCGCCGGTGTCGAGTCCGTCGCTGACGATCAGCGCCAGCGTGCGGCGCCCGACGAGCCGGCGGGCGTGCAGTCTGCCCAGTTCGGCGAGGCAGTCGCCGAGCCGGGTTCCACCTGCGTAGTCGGTGATGGCGGTACTCGCCGCCCGCAGCATGGCATCGGTGTCGGCAAGGTGGAACGCCGGAGTCAGGTCGGTGAGTTCCGTGCCGAACGCGAAAACGTCGCGGTGGACGCGCCGGAGGCCGCTGCCAGCTTGCGGTGCGCGCGCCGTGGCGGCGTGCAGGAACGCGAGCAGCAGGCGCGCGTAGCGTTCCATGGAACCGGACACGTCCACCAGCACCAGCAGCGGCAGCGGCGTGTCGTCGCGGTGGCGGTGCGTGAGGTGCATGACGTTGCCGCCGGTGCGGGCGGCGGCGCGCAGGGTGCGGCCCCAGTGCAGATGTGCGCCGCGTTCGGCGGGATGGGTGCGGCGCCCCGGCACGCAGGGCAGCGGCAGCGGAATGTCGCGCACCAGCCGTTCGACGAGGTGGTATTCGCCGGCCGTGAGCTGGTTGAAGTCCGCCGCCTGGAGGCGGACGAGCTGGCTGGCCGTCATGGCCGCGTCGAGGTCCGGATCATCCTCGGGCTTTTCGGGTGCGGTCGGGCGCTGCGGTTGCAGCGCCTGCCGCACGCGCGGGCGTTCGGGGGGCGGATTGGCGCGGTCGGGGCCGTCCGGCGAAAGTTGCTGCAGCAGCTTGCGGCCGAGTTCCGGGTCGCGGAAGAACAGGCCGAACAGCTCGCGAAACACGGCGCGGTCTTCTTCGCGGCTGACCAGCACGGCTTCCAGTGCGGCGCTGACATCCGCCTTGTTCGCCACACCGACCTGGCAGACGGCATCGGTGGCGAGCGCGATCCGCGCGGCATCCAGTGTCACGCCGGCACGCCGCAGCGCCCGGCCAAAGGCGGCGATGTTGCCGGCCAGCTTGCCGTGGCGCGCGTCGCCCAGCGGCGAGCGCCGGCCCGAGGTCGGCAGCGGCCGGGAGGTTGCGCCGGCGACGCGCTGCGGCGTGGCGGGATGGGCCGGGGCGGCGTTCACGGTTGCCCGCGGACGCGCTGCAGGGCCTCCGTCGCGAGCGCCTCGTTCAGCGCCGCGACATCGTCCCGCTGCTTGAACAGCACGCCGGCGGTGTCGACGATGACTTCGGGGTCGAGGTTGAGCGTGTCCAGCGCCACGAGGGCACGGGCCCACTCGACAGTTTCCGCGATGCCAGGGGAGCGCTGGAAACGTTCCGCAAACGGCGGCTCGCGGAGCTGGTGGACGAAGGCGGCCACTTGGTCGGCCAGCGCCCGCGAAGCAGCCGGCACGCGCGAACGCACGATGGCGAGTTCGCGTTCGCGTTCCGGGTATTCGAGCCAGTGGTACAGGCAGCGGCGCTTGATGGCGCCGTTGAGCTCGCGCGTGCGGTTGCTGGTGAGGATGGTGACGGGCGGCACGGTGGCGCGGATCGCGCCGAGCTCCGGGATGCTCACCTGGTATTCGCCGAGATATTCCAGCAGGAAGGCCTCGAAGGGTTCGTCGGCGCGGTCGACTTCGTCGATCAGCAGCAGTGCGCCGGGTGCCGGCGCCTCCAGCGCCTGCAGCAGCGGCCGCCGCACGAGATAGCGCGGCTGATAAACCTCGCGCTCCAGGGCCGCGGTGGGCACGCTGCCTTCCGCTGCGCGCAGGTGCAGCAGCTGTGCGGCATAGTTCCATTCGTACAGCGCCTCGCGCTGCTCCAGCCCGTCGAAGCACTGCAGGCGCAGGAGCTCGCGCCCCAGCGCGGTCGCCAAGGCCTTGGCCAGCTCGGTTTTCCCGACACCTGGCTCGCCTTCCAGCAACAGCGGGCGCTGCAGCTTCAGCGCGAGGTAGGCGGCGGTGGCGAGGTGGCGGTCGGGGAAATAGCCGACATTCTCCAGAGCCGTGACGATGGCGTCGATGGACGTGAAAGGTGAAGTGGCCGACGGGCCTGAAGAAGTTGTGTTCACGATGGAAACAGGTCGGAAGCCGGTGGGGGTTGCCACCCACCGGCTACTTGGCAGCCGGGCTTCAGCCTTGTGCTCCGGCCACGGCGCGCTGGGCAATGACGCTGACCAGATGCGCGCGGTAAGCATTGCTGCCGTGCAGGTCGGAGGACAGGCTTTCCACGTCCGTTGCCACGTTCGCGATCGCGGCGGGCGAGAAGTCGCGAGACAGCGCGGCCTCCATCGCCGTGTGGCGGAACACGCCACTGCCGCCGCCCGTGACGGCGACGCGCACGCTTTTCCTGAACTGCGCCACGAAGACGCCGATCAGCGCGAACAGGGATGCCGGCTGCGGGAACTTCACGTAGGCGGCGCGCTGCGGGATCGGGAAGTGGATTGCGGTGATGATCTCGCCTTCCTCCAGCGCGGTGCTGAACAGGCCCTGAAAGAAATCGTCGGCCGCGATCTTGCGGGACGCGGTGTGGATGGTAGCGCCGAGGGCCAGCAGTGCAGCGGGGTAGTCGGCCGCCGGATCATTGTTCGCCACGGAGCCACCGATCGTGCCCATGCTGCGGATCTGCTTGTCGCCGATGAGGTCGGCGAGCGCGGCAAGGGCCGGGATCGCTTCGCGCACGACGGTGCTTTCCGCAACATCGCGGTGGCATGTCATTGCGCCGATCACGAGTTCGTCGCCTTGCTTGCGGATGCCGACAAGTTCCGGAATCGCGCCGAGGTCGACGAGTTGGCTCGGCGAGGCCAGGTGCAGCTTCATGGAGGCAATCAGCGTCTGCCCACCGGCCAGCGGGCGGCCGCCGGCCTGGATCAGCCGGACAGCATCGGCCTGGGTGGTCGGGCGTTCGTAATCGAATGCGTACAGGGTGCTCATGTCGTTGTCTCCTCAGGCCTTGGCGTTGTGGATGGCGGTCCACACGTGGAATGGCGTGGCGGGCATGTCGATGTCGTTCACGCCGAGCGGCTTGAGCGCATCCAGCACGGCGTTGATGACCGCCGGCGGCGCGCCGATGGCGCCGGCCTCGCCCGCCCCCTTGCTGCCGATCGGGTTGGACGTGCACGGCGTGCACACCGTGCCGATGCGGAAGTTCGGCAGATTGATGGCACGCGGCATGGTGTAGTCCATGAAGCTGCCGGTGAGCAACTGTCCGGTCTCCTGGTCGTAGACACCTTCCTCCAGCAGTGCCTGGCCGATACCCTGCATCACGCCGCCGTGCACCTGGCCGTCGACCAGCATCGGGTTGACGATGACGCCGAAGTCGTCCACGCACGTGAAGCGGTCGATGGTCACGACGCCGGTGGCTGGGTCGATCTCGACTTCGCAGATGTAGGTCCCGCCGGGGAATGTGAAGTTCGGCGGGTCGAAGAACGCGGTCTCGTCCAGCCCCGGTTCGAGCTTTTCCAGCGGGTAGTTGTGCGGCACGTAGGCGGCCAGCGCGACTTCCCCGAAGCTGATCTTCTTGTCCGTGCCCTTGACCGTGAGCTGGCCGTTCTCGAACTCGATGTCCGCGTCGCTGGCTTCCAGCAGGTGCGCTGCGATCTTCTTGGCCTTTTCCTCGATCTTGTCGAGCGCCTTCATGATCGCACCGCCGCCGACGGCCAGCGAGCGCGAGCCGTAGGTGCCCATGCCGAAGGGAATGCGGTTGGTATCGCCGTGCACGACCTCCACGTTCTCGATCGCCACGCCGAGACGCGCGGCGACGAGCTGGGCGAAGGCTGTCTCGTGGCCCTGGCCGTGGCTGTGTGTGCCGGTGAACACCGTGACCGAACCGGTCGGGTTCACGCGCACCTCGCCGCTCTCGTACAGGCCGGCGCGGGCGCCGAGCTGGCCGACGATGCGCGACGGACCCATGCCGCAGGCCTCGACATAGCTGGAGTAGCCGATGCCGCGCCGCAGCCCTTTCGCCTCGCTGGCCTTGCGGCGCTGGTCGAAGGAATCGACTTCCGCGAGCTTGTTCGCTTCATCCAGGCACTTCGGCCAGTCGCCGGTGTCGTACTGCATCGCGACCGGCGTCTGGTAGGGGTATTCCGTGATGAAGTTGCGACGGCGGATCTCGTCCTGCGACAGGCCGAGCTCCCAGCCACAGCGCGTCACAATGCGCTCGACCACGTAGGAAGCCTCAGGCCGCCCGGCACCACGATAGGCGTCCACCGGTGCGGTGTTCGTGAACCACGCATCCACTTCCGCGTAGAGCTGCGGCGTCTTGTACTGGCCGGCCAGCAGCGTGGCGTACATGTAGGTCGGCACCGCCGGCCCGAAGGTGGCGAGGTAGGCGCCGAGGTTGACGTCCGAATGCACGCGCAGCGCGAGGAAGTGGCCGTCCTTGTCCATCGCCATTTCCGCGTGCGTGTGGTGGTCGCGGCCATGGGTGTCAGACAGGAAGCTCTCGCTGCGTTCCGCCGTCCACTTCACCGGGCAGTTCAGCGCGCGGGACGCCCACACCACGCCGACGTCCTCGGGATAGACGTTGATCTTGGAGCCGAAGCCGCCGCCGACGTCCGGCGCCACGACGCGCAGCTTGGTCTCTGGAATCTGCAGGATGTTCGCGCACATCAGCAGGCGCACGAGGTGCGGGTTCTGGCTCGTGGTGTAGAGCGTGGATTCGCCGGTGGCACGGCTGAACGTGGCGTTCGCCGCCCGCGGCTCCATCGCGTTCGGGATCATGCGGTTGTTGATGAGGTCGATCTTCGTGATATGCGCGGCCTTGGTAAAGGCGGCGTCCACGCCGGCCTTGTCGCCGATGCCCCACTTGTAGCAGCGGTTGTCCGGAGCTTCGGCGTGCAGCGCCGGTCCGTTCGCGGCCTTGTGCACGTCGATGACCGGGTCCAGCGGGTCGTAGTCCACCATCACGGATTCGATGGCGTTCTGCGCCTGCTCCTTCGTGTCCGCCACCACCATCGCCACCGGCTCGCCGACGTAGCGCACCTTGTCGATGGCGAGAAACGGCCGCTGCGGTTCCTTCATCGGCGCGCCGTCCACCTGCACGATCATCCAGCCTGCCGGCAGGCCGCCGCATTTCCCGGCGATGTCCTTGCCGGTGAAGATGCGGATCACGCCCGGCATCTCCTCGGCCGCGCTGGTATCCACGCCGGTGAGGCGCGCGTGTGGGTAGGTCGAACGCACGAAGGCGGCGTATTTCTGGCCGGCCTCCACGATGTCGTCGACGTAATTGCCCTGCCCGGTGATGAAGCGCGCGTCCTCGACGCGGCGCACCGACTCGCCGATGTGCGGCTTGTTCACGAATTCGTTTGCACCCATGGTCCTTTCTCCTCGTCCGCTCAGGCGGACATCTTCTTCTGGGCCGTCTGCACGGCTTTGACGATGTTCTCGTAGCCGGTACAGCGGCAGATATTGCCTTCCAGCAACTCGCAGATCTCTGCCTTCGTGGCGTGCGGATGATGGGTGAGCAGGTCCACGCTGCTCATGATCATGCCCGGCGTGCAGAAACCACACTGTAAGCCGTGGCATTCCTTGAACGCGGCCTGCATCGGGTGCAGCTCGCCATCCTTGCCGGCCAAGCCTTCGATGGTGGTGATCGCCGCACCCTGCATCTGGCCAACCACGACGCTGCAGGATTTCATGGAGCGGCCGTTTGCAATCACCGTGCACGCACCGCACTGCGAAGTATCGCAGCCCCGATGGGTGCCGGTCAGGCGCAAGTGGTCGCGGATGAACGCGGAGAGCAGGGTGTTCGGCGGTACGTCGGCGCTGACGGCGCGCCCGTTGACCGTGATTTCGAGTTTCATTGCGAAGATCTCCTCCTGATCGAAAATATTATTCTTACGGCTGGGGGTATCGAATTCAGGCTTTCAGTGTGACGATAATCCGCATGGTTTCCAAGTGTCGCGTGCGGAACAACGTGAGCATGTCACAAAATGGCACAGTCGCAGGCTTGGGGTCGATGCCTGGGCAGTGAAGTCTGGCCCGCGCGCGGCAATTGTCGCGCGCCGGTGCTCAGGGTATCCTTATGTCCTAAGTGTGCTGCAGCGTGCTGCAATCGCGCTTCCTTCAAGGAAGTGCCCGGGGGCGCTGCGATGGGACGGGTTGGGTACGGTGCCGGAAGATTCTCGTTGGGAGTTTCGTGATGAGTGAACATGAACGTGACATGTCGGATGGGGCATTCATCCGGCGTTTTGCCAAGGTAATAGCGGGTCTGTGCGGGATCATCGTCCTGTCGTTCGTCACGGCCGGCATCTTCAGTTGCGGCCAGCACCCGGAAGCCAAGCTTGCAGAGGCGCGCAATGCGCAGCAGGTTGCGCCGGTCGCCGAGGCGAACACTTCGGCACAGGCCGCGGCACCCGCAGCAGCGGCGCCGGCGGCTGCGGCGCGCAGTGGCGAGCAGATCGTCACCGGCACCTGCGCCGCGTGCCACGGCACCGGCATGCTCGGTGCACCAAAGATCGGCAGCAAGGCCGACTGGCAGGCGAAGCTGAGTGCGGCGGGTGGCATCGACGCTGCGGTAAAGAATGCCATCCACGGCATCGGCAACATGCCGCCGCGTGGTGGCGATTCCACGCTGACGGATGCCGAAGTCCACGACGCCGTGGAGTACATGCTCGGCAAGTCGGGCATTTCCGGCTGACGCGGGGCGGGGCAGCGCTTCACAAGCTTGCAAAAAAGCCGCGCATGTCGCGGCTTTTTTGTTGCCTCGAGTGGGAGAATACCAGGCATCGATCACGACTCACCAATCACTAATCCCCATTCTTCATGCCCCCCCTTCACCCACCCGGCGCGCGTCCGCGCGTGATCCTGTTCGACTGGCACGCAACGCTGGCCGACACCATGGATGCGATGTACTTCGCGGTCGACGAAGTGTTCCCGCGGCTGGCGGAACTCGGCTTGCTGGGGCACCTCGTGTCGCCGGAAGCCTCCAAGACCATCGAGGACGCGAAGCTCGTGGCCTATGTGCGCGAACATCACAAGCTGCACCCGAAGATCAGCGCCGACCGCAAGATTTCCCGCACCGACATCTTCGAGCTGCTGTTCGGTGAGGACCAGCAGGCGAAGGCTGTGGCGCACCGGGAATTCGATGCCGCCTACGGCCGGCACTTCGGCGCCGTCAAGCCGATGGAGGCGGATGCCCGCGCACAGCTGGAGGCGCTGCATGCGCTGGGCATCAAGCTGGGCGTGCTGTCGAACCGCGCGCGCACATTCATGGCGCACGAGGTCTACACCATCGACGGCAGTGGCTGGCATGAGCTGTTCGACGTCATGGTGTGCGGCGACGATGTGCTGCGCCGCAAGCCGGCGCCGGACCAGATCCTGAAGGCGCTGGAGCGGCTGGGTGAGTCACCGTCTTCCGCGTGCTGGTATGTCGGCGACAGCACCACCGACATCGCCGCCGCCAAGCAGGCGCAGGTGACGGCCGTGTTCTACAACGGCGCGCACTGGGATACGGCCTGGATCGACAAGATCTTTCCCGGCACGGCGCGCCATCCCTACATTCCAGATGCGGTGGTGGCGAGCCTGCCCGAACTGCTGACGGTGGTGGCGGATTTTTCCGCGTGCAGCCCGCGCGAGCTGGTGCCATCGCGCGGCGTGCCGTTGCCGGCGGTTCACACGCCGTCGAGGGAGCGGTCGAGTTCGCGGTAGCGGATGGCCTCTGCGACGTGGGCGGTGCCGATGGTGGTGGCGTGGTCGAGATCGGCGATGGTGCGTGCCACGCGCAGCACACGGTGGTAGGCGCGTGCCGACAGCGACAGGCGCGTAAGCGCGGCATGCAGCAATTTTGCCGCGGCGTCGGTGGGCTGGGCGTCGCGCTCGAGTTCCGCCGGGCTGAGCGCGGCATTCGCCTTGCCGGCGCGCTTCTGCTGGACGGCACGCGCCGCAGCGACGCGCTCGCGCACCACGGCGCTCGGTTCCTCATTTGCGTGGCGCGCCGTGAGCTCGGCTTCCGCGATGCGTGGCACGAACACCTGCAGGTCGATGCGGTCGAGGAACGGACCGGACAGCCGGTTGCGGTAGCGGGCGATCTGGTCCGGCGTGCAGCGACAGCGATGCGAGGTGTCACCGAGAAAACCGCAGGGGCAGGGGTTCATGGCGGCGACGAGCTGGAAACGTGCCGGGAAGTCTACTTGCTGGGCGGCGCGGGAAATCGTGATGCAGCCGGTTTCCAGCGGTTCGCGCAGCACTTCCAGCACCGGGCGGCTGAATTCCGGCAACTCGTCGAGGAACAGCACGCCGTGGTGCGCAAGCGTGATCTCGCCGGGGCGCGGGATCGAGCCGCCACCGACCAGCGCGACCGCCGATGCGGAATGGTGCGGGCTGCGGAACGGACGCTGGCCCCAGTGTTCGACGTCCAGCGTGCCGCGGTCGACGGAGGCGATCGCGGCCACCTCGATGGCGGCCGCCGCTGTCAGCGGCGGCAGGATGCCGGGCAGGCGCGCCGCGAGCATGCTCTTGCCGCTGCCGGGTGGCCCGACCATCAGCAGCGAATGCCCACCCGCCGCCGCGACTTCCAGAGCGCGCCGCGCATGCGGCTGGCCGCGCACTTCCGCGAGATCCGGCCCCGTGGCGTGTTGTGTTCGAGCTGGTGGTGGAGCGGGCGGCGCCAGCGGCGCGCCGCCGTCGTGCAGCGCCGAGCCGAGCGCGGACAGGCGTTCCGCGTAATGGACGGTTACGCCGTCAGCCAACTGTGCTTCGCCGGCGTTCGCTTTCGGTACCAGCAACGCGTGGCCGAGTTCCGCGCAGCGCAATGCGGCGGGCAGCGCGCCGCGGACCGGGCGCACGTCGCCGCCCAGGGACAGCTCGCCGAGCACTTCCAGGTCCTGCAAGGCTTGTGCGGGAAGCTGTCCGGAGGCGGCGAGAATGCCGAGCGCGATGGGCAGGTCGAAGCGGCCGCCGTATTTCGGCAGGTCCGCGGGCGCGAGGTTCACGGTGATGCGGCCATCGGGAAAGCGGTAGCCGGCATTGGTAATGGCTGCACGCACGCGGTCGCGGGCTTCGCGCACCGCGCCTTCCGGCAGGCCGACCACGGACAACGCGGGCAGGCCGGGTGCGACGTGCACCTCGACGTGGACGAGATCGGCCCGCAGGCCGTTCTGGGCGCGCGAAAGAACGGTCGCCAAACCCATGGCGGGTGCTCAGCGGGCGGGTGGCGTAGCGGTCATGGCCGCAGCTTCCAGTACCGCAATGCGCTGTTCCAGTTGCGCCAGACGCTGGTTGGCGTGGGCCAGCAGTTCCGCCTGTGCCTCAAAGCGTTCGCGGCCCACGAGGTCGAATTTCTCGAGGTTGGCCTGCAGGACGGCGCGGAAATTCGTTTCCAGTTCGCGCCGCAGATTGCCCAGTCCCGGCGGCAGGACGCGGGACAGCGTGGCGGCAAGGTCGTCGAGGGCGCGGGCGGCGGGCATCACGGTTCTCCGGTTCAGGATGCCGCGAGTGTAGGCGCAGCGCAGGCCCGGCGTTGTTTCAGTCGCGCTGGATCAGCTCAACCTTGTAGCCGTCGGGGTCCTCGACGAAGGCGATGACGGTGGTGCCGTGCTTCATCGGCCCGGCTTCGCGCACCACCTTGCCGCCGCGCGCGCGGATGTCGCGGCAGGCTTTGGCGGCATCCTCGACGGCCACGGCGATGTGGCCATAGGCGTCGCCCAGCTCGTAGCTTGTCCGCCCCCAGTTCCAGGTCAACTCCAGCACCGCGCCGTCGGCCTCGTCCTGGTAGCCGACGAAGGCGAGCGTGAACTGCCCTTCCGGGTAGTCCTTGCGGTGCAGCAGGCGCATGCCGAGAACTTCCGTGTAGAACGCGATGGCGCGGTCGAGGTCCGCGACCCGCAGCATGGTGTGAAGGATGCGCATGACGGTCTCCGTGGAACAGGGTGGCAGATGGACCTGCAGGATACCCGGATGCACCATGCCGTCCGCCAGTCGCGTTGGAAAGCGTTAGGGAAACGCTGAGTAACTGTCGCGATCTGTCGAGCGCAGCAGGTTATTCAGCGTTTTCTTACGAGCCGGTGGTGGCGAACACGGCGGCGAGGTCCTTCGCGTCGCGCGGCAAACCCTGCAGGGTGTGGATCTTGCCGGCGACATCCTTCCAGATGATGGAAGGCGTGCCGCGGAATCCGAGCTCCGTCATGAGCCGGGTGTTGGCGCGGACTTTCTCGGTTGCGGCCGCAGATGCGTTGGTCGCAGGCGTGGGGTTGCTGCGGAACCCCGCCTCGTTCGCCTGCCAGGCGGCCGCCGGGTCCTTGGCGTCGAGGATATTCGCGGCCTCCGGCAGGCTTTCCGGCTTGATGACGCCGACCAGGATGTTGCGCACCTGTACGCCGCCCTTCGCCAGCAAGGGTTGCGACTGCTTCCAGAATTCATGGCAGTACGGGCAACGTGTGTCGACGAAGACATAGATCACATGCGTTGCCTTGGTGTCCCCCTCGGCCACCCAGGTCGCTTTCTCCAGCTTTTGCCACTGCGCTTCTCCGAAGTGGCTGGACGCCAGCTTCTCCATGGCGGAATGCGTCAGGTCGGTGCCGTCCGCGTCGAACAGTGTGCCGACCAGGAAATGCTTGTGGTCCGGCAGCACGTAGATCGGGATCGGATGGCCGTTGTAGTTCGCCACGTAAGCCTCGAAGCCGGCCGGTGCGTCGAGCTTCTCGCCGACCTGGACGCCCTTGCTGCCGAATGCCTTCTGGATGGCGTCGGCTGCGGACGACGTGTTGCTTCCCGCGGCATCCGCCGAAGCCGGGGCGGAAGACTTCGAGCAGGCGCAGAGCATCAGCGCACCGAATAGCAGAATCGCGATCTTGGTCATCGGGGACACGCAATCTTCAGGCAGGGGGACGGTGGAGCTTAACCGCTCCGTGCAGCGGTGTACTACAGCCGGCGCACAAGGCGGGTCAGTTCCGCCGCAGGATCGGCAGCAGCGCTTCGCGCGTGGCGGTGCGGCGCCAGCCGTGCATGAGCGTGATGTCGGCGGCTTCGCCCACGCGGGCGAGGCTTTCGAGATCGGCGCGGTTGGCGAGCAGCCCGCGCGGCACGCCCAGCGCATCCGCACATTCGCCCACCGCCGTGCGCAGTGCGTTGAAGCGGCCTTTTTCCGCGTCGTCCAGCGCATGGACGCTGGCGATTGCTGCCGGGTGAGGCTGCGCGGTGGCGAGCGCTGCCAGCATCTCCGTGCCGTGGCGTTGCACTGTCTTGGGCGCGACTTCCCGGATTTGGCGCAAGGCTTCCAGGGTTTCCGGCCGCTTGGCCGCGATGGCATAGAGCGCGTCGTCCGGCAGGATCCAGCGCCGCGGGCGATTCGTGTGCTCGGCCACGCCTTCGCGCCAGGCGGCCAGCGCCACGGCAGCGGTCTGCGCTTGCGCCGGCAGCCGCGGCAGGCTCTTGAGCCGCTGCCAGGCGTGCTCCGGCGGGCAGGCATAGTGCGCTGGGTCCGCACAGCGCGCGCCGTCTTCTTCCTGCCACGCCAGCCGTCCGCGCGCCACCAGTTCATCGTGCAGCAGTGGGTACAGGCGAAACAGATGTGTGACGTCAGTTGCCGCGTACTCCAACTCGGCGGGGGTGAGCGGACGGCGCGCCCAGTCGGTCCGTGTCAGGCTCTTGTCCACGGTAATGCCGAAGCGCCGCTCGACGAGCGCGGCATAGCCGAGCTGGTCGCCGTCGCCCAGCAGTTCGGCGGCGCGCTGCGTGTCGAACAGCGGCAGCAGCGGCGCGTTGCGCAATGCGGCGAAGATTTCCAGGTCCTGCGAGCCGGAATGCAGGACCTTCACGCACGTCGGGCGATACAGCACATCCAGCAGCGGTTCCAGCGACGGCACCGCCAGGGCGTCGATCACCGCCGGGTCGCGGCCGTCGCCGACCTGCACGAGGCACAGGCGTGGGTAGTAGGTGTCCACGCGCACGAACTCCGTGTCCAGCGCCAGCACCGGGGCGTCTGCCCAGCGAGCGCACGCCGTGGCAAGCGCCTGATCCGTATCGATGAACTGCATGGTCATTCCGTCTTCAAACCGCGGCAGTTTAACGAATGGCCACCCACAGCCTGCGATCGAGTGCGGTTTCCACTCCATGCGTCCCGTTACACTAGGCGCCGTTTTCCACGCCCGGCGGCGCCGTGCCCACGTCCTTCCTCAAGTCGATCTTCCAGCTGCTGTTGTTCCGCACCGGGCCGCAGGATGTGCCCTACTCGCCGCAGCTCGTACGCATCCTCGTGCCGCTGGCGGTGGTGGCTGGCTGGATCGTGTTCTCGATGCTGCTGCCGCCCGGCGTGGCCATCGCCATGTCGGTTGTCAACGTGCTGGCGACGGTGCTGGTGGCGGAAGGTATCCTGCGTTCGCGGGATCTCGCGGCACGCAGCGCGCAGACCGTTGCCGCACTGCTTGGTACCGGCATCGTGCTGAACCTGCTCATGGCCTACCCTGCGCACGTGCTGGCGCCGCACCTGACGGAACTGGCGAAGAATCCCGAGTTGGTGAAAACCGGCGACCTGAAACTGCCGCAGGGCGCCGTGATCGCGATGGACGTGTTCAACATCTGGCAGTTCGCGCTCACCGCATTCATCTACCGGCACGCCGCGAACGTGCGGATCTTCGGCGGCATCGGCTTTGCGCTGCTTGCCAGCCTCGTAGTGCTCACGCTCGTGTTCATGGTCGCCACGCTGATCGCGCCGCGCTGACAGGAACGCTTCCCATGCACGTCCACATCCTCGGCATCTGCGGCACGTTCATGGCCGGCATTGCCGCCATCGCCCGCGAGGCCGGTCACACCGTCACCGGTTCCGACGCCCACGCCTGGCCACCGATGTCCACGCAGCTGGAACGCCTCGGCATCACCATTCATCGCGGCTACGACGGGGCGGTGCTGCACCCGGCGCCGGATCTCGTGGTCGTCGGCAATGTCATGAAGCGCGGCGATGCGGTGGTCGAATATCTGCTGGACGCCGGCCTGCCTTTCGTTTCCGGCCCGCAGTGGCTGGAAGACCATGTGCTGCCGGGCCGCCACGTGCTGGCCGTGGCCGGCACCCACGGCAAGACCACCACCGCCAGCCTGCTGGCGTGGCTGCTGGACCACGCCGGGCTCGAGCCGGGCTTTTTGATCGGTGGTGTGGCGCCGGACTTCGGCGTTTCGGCACGGCTCGGCAAGGGCTCATGCTTCGTCATCGAAGCTGACGAATACGACACCGCGTTTTTCGACAAGCGCAGCAAGTTCGTGCATTACCACCCGCGCACGCTGGTTCTCAACAACCTGGAATACGACCACGCCGACATCTTTCCGGATGTCGCGGCGATCGAACGCCAGTTCCACCACCTCGTGCGCACCGTGCCGGGCTCGGGACGGCTCATCGTCAACGCTGAAGCGGCGAACCTGCAGACGGTGCTGGACATGGGTTGCTGGACGCCGGTGGAACGCTTCGCCGCCGGTGCTGGCCGCACAGCGGCGGACTGGGGCGCGGCGCCGGCGGAACACGGCTTCGAATTGCTGCGGGGTGGAAAACCCGTGGCGCATGCCGACATGACGCTCGTCGGAGACCACAACCGCGCAAACGCACTGGCGGCGGTCGCGGCGGCCACCCACGTCGGCGTTTCCGTCGACGCGGCGCTGGCGGGGCTGGCGAGTTTCAGTGGCGTCAAGCGCCGGCTGGAAGCGCGCGGCACGGTGCGCGGGGTGACCGTCTACGACGACTTCGCGCACCACCCGACGGCCATCGCCGCCACGCTGGAAGCACTGCGCGAACGCCATCCGAAACGCATCCTCGCCGTACTGGAGCCGCGCTCCAACACCATGCGCATGGGCACGCTCGCCGCGCGCCTGGGCCACAGCCTGGACGACGCCGAAGAAGTCTTCGTCTACGCCCGCCAGGACCTCGACTGGGACGCCCACGCCACGCTCGCGCCGCTGGGCGGCCGCGCCCAGGTGCACGACACGCTGGACGCGCTGGTTGCCGCCGTGGTCGCCGAAGCGCGCACCGGCGACGCCGTGCTGTGCATGTCCAACGGCGACTTCGGCGACGTGCATGAAAAGCTGCTGGCCGCACTGAGCGGAGGCGCTGTGGAGTAACCCGCAGATGCTGGACCCCGGTGTCGTGAACCCGCTTCATATCGCTTCGATGCCAGATCGAGGCTGCGTGCTGTTGCATCCTCGTCCGCCGGGGTGAACCTGATCGCTTGTTGCGCGACATGTGGACTTGCGCAATAGTGGAAAACATGCGTCGTCGTGCCGTTCGCATCGTGTTGGGCCTGTGCCTGCTGCTGGCGGGTCAAGGGCTCTATGCGACGGTACTGGCGACCGCGGCAGCGGCTGGCGACGGTGCCGCATCGATGCAGGACTGTGAACACGGCATGCCGGACGACGCCGGCAGGATGCATCTCCCCTGTTGCACCGGCCATGGCTTCTGTCCGGTGATGCAGGCGCAGTTGCCGACGCTGCCGGTTGCCATTGATGTGCATCCGTTCGCTGCGCGCTTCCTTGTGCGGCCGCAGCAACAGGTTTCAACGCGCACGCCAACGCCTCTGCTGCGTCCGCCGATCACGTTCTCCCTCTGAACTTGCCCAGTGCCGGCGGCCATGTGCCGCAGGCTGGTTGTTCATATGTGGAGAACCTTTCATGTTGCATTCTTCCCGTGCGGGCGCGCGGGCGTTCGTCTGGGGCTGTGGGCTGATCCTGTCGATCACTGCGGTTCCCGTGAATGCTGCCCCGTTGACGCTGGACGAAGCGGTGCGCCTTGCCGTTCGAGATCAGCCTCTGCTGCGACAGCAGGACGACCGGGCTGCGGCCGCCCGTAACCGCGCTGTGGCGGCGCGTCAGTTGCCCGATCCGCAACTCGTGCTGCAGACCATGGATTTGCCGGTCGACGGCGGCGAAGCTTTCAGCGCATCGCGCGATAACTTTACAATCTACTCGGCCGGCTTGATGCAGCAGTTCACGCTCCCTGGCAAGCGCCGGTTGCGGAGCGAACTGCAGACGCAGGACGCCGAGGCCAGCGCGATCACGGGCGTCGCCCTCGCACGCAAGATTGCACGCGACGCCGGTGTGGCCTGGGTCGATGTGTGGGCCGCGCAGCAGGCCGGGGCCTTGATCACGGAGCAGGTCGATCAAGGCGGACAACAACGGGAAGCCGCCACCATCCTCTATCGCAGCGGTGGCGATCGCAGCCAGGCGGATGTGCTGGCCGCGCGTGTCGCGGAGCAGACGCTGGCGGACCGTCGCGACCAGGTTCGGCAGCAGCTCCACCGCGCACAGGCGAAGCTTTCGCGCTGGATCGGGGCCGTGGCGCTGCAGCGATTGCCCTCCGAGCGATTGCCGGTGCTGCCTGAACCGAAACCTTTGGACGCCTTGCTTGCCGCCTTGCCGAAGCATCCTGCGCTGCGCGCGGCGGAAATGTCGGTAAACAAGGCCGGTACCGGCATCGCATTGGCGCGCGAAAGCTACTGGCCCGACTGGAGCCTGGAAGTGGACTACGGCTATCGCCCGCGTTATTCCGATTTCATCTCTGTGACTGCGCGGGTCGACCTGCCGCTGTTTCATGCCGACCGCCAGGACCGTGAACTGGCGGCCGCTCGCCAGGAGGCCGAGGCCGCTAGCGAACGCCACGCGGACCTGCACCGCCAACTCGCGGCCGAGCTACGTGCCGACTACATGCAGTGGCAGGACGCGAAAGTGCGCCTGCAGCGCTACGACGCCGAGATTCTGCCAACGACCGAGGCACGCACCGCTGCCGCGCTGGCCGGTTATCGCGCCGCGAACGACCCGCTGTCGGCGGTGCTCGACGCCCACGAGGCCGCGCTGGATGTTCGCCTGCAGCGTCTCCAACTCGCTGCCGAAGTGGTGCGCCTGCGCCTGACCTTGCGCTATTTCCATCCTTCTTCCCCGGCCGCCGACGATCCAGTCGACGCCGGGCAGGAGTGAAGTCATGAATAATCGAATACTGCTTTTGGCTGTTCCATTCCTGCTGGGCATCGGCATCGCTGCAGGCGTGTGGTGGGGCCGATACGGCGCACCGCCGAAGCCGGATCGGGCGCAAGCAGGTATGGCAGCGACGCCGGCTGCGGCACGCAAGGTGCTTTACTGGTACGACCCGATGCAGCCACAGGTGCACTTCAGCCATCCCGGCAAGTCACCGTTCATGGACATGGCGCTGCAGCCGAAATACGCGGAAAACGGCAGCAGCAGTGACAGTGACACGGTGTCCGTCGATCCGCGCATGGCGCAGAACCTCGGCCTGCGTGTCGCCACGGTGACGCGTGGCGCGTTCGCACGGCACATCGACACCGTCGGTACGGTGGCCGTGGATCAGAACCGCATCCGCTCCATCACGGCGCGCGCGCAGGGTTATCTGGAACGGCTCGATGTGCGCGCGGTCGGCGATCCGGTGCGTCGCGGGCAAGTATTCGGCGCGGTCTACGCGCCGAAATTGCTGGCGGCGCAAGAGGAACTGCTGCTCGCGAAGCGCGGACACGAACCGGAACTGGTTTCCGCTGCGCGCCAGCGCCTGCGCTTGCTGGGTGCCAGTGATGACGCCATTGCCGCCACCGAACGCAGCGGCAAAGCGCGCCGCGACTTGCCGCTGGTTTCGCCGGTCGGCGGCGTCATCACGCAACTGAACGTCCGCGAAGGTGACCCGGTCAGCCCCGGCACGGCGCTGGCGCAGGTGGCCGATCTCTCCAAAGTCTGGATCGAGGCGCAGGTGCCGGAAGCGCAGGCCGGCTGGGTCGCCACCGGAGATTTGGCCGAGGTGGCGTTGCCGGCGCTGCCGGGGCAGACGTTTCGCGCTCGGGTGGATTACGTCTATCCCGACGTACAGGCTTCGACCCGCACGCTGCGTGTGCGGTTGGTGGTGGACAACCTGGCGCTCGCGCTCAAGCCCGGCATGTACGCGCAGGTACGTCTGCGTGCGACCGCACAGCAAAATGTGCTGACGGTACCGGACGAAGCGGTGCTGCACGACGGCGACCGCAGGCTGGTAATGCTGGCGCGAGGCGAAGGTCACTACGCCCCGCGGTATGTGACGCTCGGCGCGGACGATGGCACGCGCAGCGTCGTGCTCCATGGGCTGGAGGCGGGCGACCGGGTGGTGGTTTCCGGTCAATTCCTGATCGATTCCGAAGCCAGCCTCACGGGCGGCCTGCAGCGGTTGCAGAAGAGCAACGTCCGCAACAACGGTGAGCAGGGCAGGGAAACGGGGCCCGCGGCGAGTCCATCAGCCAGTGAGCCCGCCACGCCGGGGGCATCGTCCAGCGCGCAGGCTCCGCCGAACATGGATATGCCGGGCATGGACATGAAAAACATGCCGATGCCCGCCGTCTCGGCCGGGGCACCGCAATGATCGCGCGCCTCATTCATTGGTCGCTGCGCAACCGCCTGCTGGTGGTGATGGTGGCGCTGCTGCTCGCCGGCTGGGGCGCGGTGGTGGCCCGCAACACGCCACTGAACGCGCTGCCGGACCTGTCCGACGTCCAGGTCATCGTCCACGCCACCTGGCCCGGCCAGGCACCGCAGGTGATGGAGGATCAGGTGACCTATCCGTTGACGACGACCATGATGTCGGTACCCGGCGCGACGACGGTGCGCGGCATCTCGATGTTCGGCGAGAGCTTCGTCTACGTCCTGTTCAAGGACCGCACCGATCTGTACTGGGCGCGCTCGCGGGTGCTGGAGTATCTGTCGCAGGTCAGTTCGCAGTTGCCGTCCAACGTCGAGGTCGCGCTCGGGCCGGACGCCACCGGCGTCGGCTGGATCTACGAGTACGCGCTGGTCGACAGGACCGGCCGCCACGACCTGTCGCAACTGCGCGCGATCCAGGACTGGTATCTGCGCTATGCGCTGAAGACCGTGCCCAACGTGTCGGAAGTCGCCACCGTCGGCGGCAAGGTGCGCGAATACCAGATCGTGCTCGACCCGGACAGGCTGCGCGCCTACGGCATCCCGCTCGGGCGCATCGAAGCGGCGATGAAAGGCGCCAACAACGAGGTCGGCGGCTCGGTGATCGAGCAGGGTGAAACCGAGTACATGGTGCGCGCGCACGGCTATTTGAAGACGCTGGCGGACTTCCGCGCCATCCCGCTCGGCGTGGGCCCCGGCGGCACGCCGATCACGCTCGGCGACGTGGCGCGCATCCAGCGCGGGCCCAGCCTGCGCCGCGGCATCGCGGAGCTCAACGGCGATGGGCAGGTGGTCGGCGGCGTGGTGGTGCTGCGCTTCCACCAGAACGCGCTGGCCACGCTGGATGCGCTGCACGCGCGCATCCAGCAGGTGCAGAAGACGCTGCCCAAAGGCGTGGAGATCGTCCCGACCTACGACCAGTCCGGCCTCATCCATCGCGCCGTCACGAACCTTGGCGAGAAGCTGATCGAGGAACTTCTCATCGTGGCGGCGGTGTGCATGCTGTTCCTGTTCCACATCCGCTCGGCGCTGGTCGCCGTCGTGACCTTGCCGCTCGGCATCCTGGTCGCATTCATCATCATGGACGCGCAGGGCATCGACGCGAACATCATGTCGCTGGGCGGCATCGCCATCGCCATCGGCGAGATGGTCGACGCGGCGGTCGTCATGATCGAGAACGCGCACCGCAAACTGGAAGCCTGGCGGTGCGAGCACGGCGCAGAAGCGGTCCTGGAATCCGCGCGGCGATTGAATCTGATCGCCGACGCTGCCACCGAGGTCGGGCCGGCGCTGTTCTTCTCGCTGCTGATCCTCGCGCTGTCCTTCGTGCCGATCCTCGCGCTGCAGGGTGAGTCCGGCCGCCTGTTCTCGCCGCTGGCCTATACGAAAACCTATGCGGTGGCGGTGGCGGCGGCGCTGTCGGTGACGCTGGTGCCGGTGCTGATGGCCGCGTTCATCCGCGGCCGCCTGCGCGCAGAGAACGCGAACCCGCTGAACCGCGCGCTCACGGCGACCTATCGACCGTTGCTGCGCCTGGTGCTGGCGGCGCCGTGGCCGACGCTGGGCGTGGCGGTTGTGGTGCTGGGCGTGAGCGTGATCCCGTTCTCGCGGCTGGGCAGCGAGTTCATGCCGCCGCTGAACGAAGGCGATCTGATGTACATGCCGTCGGCGCTGCCGGGGCTGTCCGTCGGCAAGGCGGCGCAATTGCTGCAGCAGACCGACCGCATCCTCAAGACGTTTCCAGAAGTGCAGACCGTGTTCGGCAAGGCCGGTCGTGCCGAGACATCGACCGATCCGGCGCCGCTGGACATGTTCGAGACCATCCTGCAGCTCAAGCCGCAGAACGAGTGGCCGGCGGGCATGACGCAAAAGAAGCTGATCGCCGAGATGAACGCGGCGCTGCAGATCCCGGGACTGTCGAACATCTTCGTGCAGCCGATCCGCGACCGCATCAACATGCTCTCCACCGGTCTCAAGTCGCCCGTGGGCGTGAAGATCACCGGACCGGATCTGGCCACCATCGCCGGCATCGGCCAGCAGGTGGAACGCGTGGTCAAGGTCGTGCTGGGCACGGCGTCTGCCTTTGCCCAGCGTGTCGATGGCGGGCACTACATCGACATCCGTCCCGACCGGCAGGCGGCGGCCCGCTACGGCCTGAACATCGACGATCTGCAGCGCATCATCCGGCTCGCGGTCGGCGGCGAACCGATCGGCCGAACGGTCGAAGGCCTGCAGCGCTTTCCCATCAACCTGCGCTACCCGCATGCCCTGCGCGACTCCGCTTCAGCGCTGCGCATTCTCCCGATCGTCACGCCCTCCGGCGCCACGGTGACGCTGGGTCAGGTCGCCGACATCCGCTTCACCAACGGGCCGCCGATGATCGCCAGCGAGGACGCGCGGCCGACGGGGTTCGTGTACATCGACCTGCAGCCGGGCCGCGATCTCGGCCGTTACGTCGCCGACGCGCGGCGCGCGGTGGCGGAGAAGGTGACGCTGCCGCCCGGCTACGACATCCACTGGGCCGGCGAGTACCAGCAACTGCAACGCGGCGTGCAGCGCCTGAAGCTTATCGTGCCGTTCACGCTGCTGCTGATTTTCCTGCTGCTGTTCCTGATCTTCCGTGATCTCGTCTCCGCGTTGCTGATCCTCGGCACGCTGCCGTTTGCGCTGGTGGGCGGCGTGTGGCTGGTGTGGCTGCTGGGCGAAAACCTGTCAATCGCCTCGGCGGTCGGCTTCATCGGCCTCACCGGCATCGCCTCCGAGTTCGGCGTGGTGATGCTGGTCTACATCCATCACGCGGTGAACGAACGGCGGGCGGCAGGAAGATTGCGCAACCGCCAGGAGCTGCGCGAGGCGATCCGCGACGGCGCACTGCTGCGGTTGCGGCCGCTGGCGATGACCGCGACCGTGGTCGTCGCCGGCCTGCTGCCGCTGTTCTTTGGCCAGGGGACGGGCTCGCACATGATGCAGACCGTCGCCGCGCCGATGGTCGGTGGCATGCTCTCTGCCGCGGTGCTGACGATGCTGGTCTTGCCGGCCGCCTATTGGCTGATCGAGCGGCGGCACCTGCCGGCCGCGGCGCAAGCACCCGTTGACACCCCTGACAGAAAGGTTCGCCATGAATGACAAGACGACGCTTTCGCGGCGTGATTTCCTGCGTTATGCCGGGTTCGGCATGGCGTCGGCCTGCCTCGGGATATCGCGGGCCCATGCCGGTACCGGGCTCGTGCCGGCATTCGATCCTGATGTGGCGGTGCAGTTGATCGCCCGACCGGGCAGCATGCATCTGCGAACGGGTGCGGCGACTCCGGTCTGGGCTTACGAGGCGCGTGTCCTCAAGGGAGGTGGGCAGGTAGTCGAGCCGCTCACGGACAGCTGTCTGGGGGTCGATCCTGCATTTCCGGCGCGGCCAGAAAGTGCGGATCGACTTCGTCAATGGAATCGACCAACCCAGCATCGTCAACTGGCATGGCCTGCATGTACCGGCCGACATGATGGGCCTGCCGCGCTACCAGATCATGCCGGGCGCGCGCTATCGGTACGAATTCACGGTCGACGATCGTGCCGGCACTTGCTGGTATCACGCCATGGCGGCAGGACATACGCCGGAACAGGTGTATTTCGGGCTGGCCGGCCTGATTTATATACACGATGAGGAAGAAGCTGCACTGTCCCTGCCGAGAGGTGAATACGACCGGTCTATCGTCATCCAGGATCGCGACTGGGGCGTGGACAACACGCTGCATTACGTTGCCGGCAGCGGGCCGGCCGCCAGCCGTGTCGCACTGCCCGCTGCGCTTGGACCAAGCGGGATGATGGGCGGCGGCATGATGGGAGATGGCGGTGAAGGTCGTGGCACGAGCGGAATGATGATGCACATGATGGGATTCTTCGGCCGGGAGATCTTCATAAACGGCCGACCGAGTGCACCGTTGGAGGTTGCCACGCACGTCTATCGCTGGCGCGTGTTGAACGCTTCCAATGCCCGTACCTACAAGCTGGCGTGGCAGGACGGCTTACCGTTGACGGTGATTGCAACCGATGGCGGTCTGCTGGCACGTCCGGTGCAGAAAGACGCTGTGATGCTCACACCCGGTCAGCGCGTCGAGTTGTGGGTGGACTTCAGCCACGACGCGCTCGGCGGGGAACGGATTCTCGTCAGCCGTGCTTTCACCGGCTCGATGGGGGAGATGGGCCGAATGATGAAGGACATGATGGGCGGCAGCATGATGAACATCCCCACGCTGCCGGATGGAGCGGAGTTTCCGCTGTTCAGCGCGCGCGTGACGCGCCGCGTCGAAGAGCACGTCGAACTTCCGAAAAGATTGTCGACGATGGTGCGCTTGCGGGAACAGGATGCAGTCAACCGCGCGCATCCGCGCCGCTTCCGCGTCACCATGGGCCACATGCAGTGGGGTTTTAACGGGCGCAGCTTCGAGATGGATCGGGTGGCGCCGGATGAAATCGTCAAACGCGGCACCACGGAAATCTGGGAGTTCGAGAACAATCACATGATGGCGCACGCCATTCATGTGCACGGCTTGCAATTCCAGGTGCTGGAACGCAGCGGCTGTGCATCCACGTCTGATGTCGCGGACGGTTACGTGGATACCGGCTGGCTCGACACGGTGCTCATTATGCCGAACGAAACGGTGAAGCTGATCCTGCGTTTCCGGGATTTCACTGGCACTTATGCCTACCAGTGCCACATGCTGGAACACGCGGCGGCCGGCTTGATGCGCGATTATCGGGTGCGGGCCTGAGGGGGTCTGGCTTGATCCCGAACGCAGACGATGTTTTATGCCGCCCTCTGCGGCGCCAGCACCCGCCCGCGGCCTTCAGGGTCGAACAGGATCCACGGCACCGTGGCGGCGATACCGAACAGGAAGGGTGCGGCGAGCGGCATGCGCTGGCGATGACCGCGACCCGTCGCCGCGCCGATGGTCGGTGGCATGCTCTCTGCCGCGGTGCTCACCCTGCTGGGCTTGCCGGCCGCCTATTGGCTGATCGAGCGGTGGTATCTACCCCGCGGGGCAGGCACGTGAAACAGGCATCGACTCAGGGTTCAGTTCTTCACCAGCGTCAGGAATTCCTGGCGGGTCCGCGGGTCGTCGCGGAACGCACCGAACATGTAGGACGTGGTGAGCGAGGAATTCTGCTTTTCCACGCCGCGCATCATGGCGCACATGTGGCGCGCCTCGATGACGACGGCCACGCCTTTGGCGCCGATCGTGGACTGTACGCAATGGCCGATCTGCTGCGTCAGGTTTTCCTGGATCTGCAGGCGCCGCGCGTACATGTCGACGATGCGCGGAATCTTCGACAGGCCGATGACGCGGCCGTCGGGAATGTAGGCGACGTGCGCGCGGCCGAAGAACGGCAGCAGGTGGTGCTCGCACAGGGAATACAGCTCGATGTCCTTGACGATCACCATTTCCGAGTTGTCGGACGGAAAGATGGCGCCGTTGATGATGGTTTCGAGGTTCTGGCCGTAGCCCTGCGTGAGGAACGCCATGGCCTTGGCGGCCCGATGCGGCGTTTTCGCCAGACCTTCGCGCGTCACATCTTCGCCGATCGCCTCGATGATCGCCCGGTAGTGCTCTTCCATTGCCCTCACCCGGATGCGCAGAATGCGCCTGCGGCACACTTCCAGCCACGCATCCATTTGGATTCTGAATTTCGCAGTCTACTGCATGACTCCAACACTCCCGAATGATCCCGCCGAGGTCGTCCAGGTTCCCGTCGATCTCATCGCGCCGGGGCGGTTGCAGGCGCGCCGGCACTTCGACGCGGGACGCCTCGCGGAGCTCGCAGAATCCATCCGCGAGTCAGGCGTCGTGCAGCCCGTCGTGCTGCGCCACACGGCGGGCGGGCGTTTCGAGCTGCTGGCGGGTGAACGGCGCTGGCGCGCCGCCCAGCTCGCTGGCGTGCACGAGCTGCCAGCCATCGTGCGCGACGACCTCGACGACGACGCGGCGCGCGTCCTCGGGCTGGTGGAAAACCTGCAACGGGAATCGCTGTCGCCGCTGGAAACCGCAGCGGGCCTGCGCCAGCTTGCGCAGCATTACGCGCTGACGCACGAGGAAGTCGGCCGGCGCATCGGCAAGTCGCGCGCCTACGTCACGAATTTCCTGCGCCTGCTGGAGCTGGACCCGGCCGTCCGCGACTGGGTGAACGCCGGTAGGTTGACTCTCGGCCACGCGAAAGTGCTGTGCGGGCTGGACGCTGCGGCGCAGCGGCATTTCGGCGCGGCCGTCCTCGCCGCCAACCTGTCAGTGCGCACGCTGGAGCGGCGTGTCGCTGCCGCCGTGGCGCCGCAGCCCGCTGCGGCGCCACGCAATGGCAACCTCGCGCGGCTGGAACGCAGCCTCGCCGACCAGCTCGGCTACGCCGTCCACGTGGAAGCGGACGCCCACGGCGTCGGCCGCGTCACGCTGCGCTTCGACAGCCTCGACGAGCTGGACGGGCTGCTGGCGCGGCTAGGCTATGACCCGGATGCCTGAGCGTCACGGCGCACCTGCCGGTGAACGGGAGGCACTGAGCGTTGACGTGGGAGATTCCGGGTTCAGCCGTTTCCGCGCATGGCGATGGCACTGGTGCCGGCGGCTTTCAGGCGATCGCGCAGTGCCGTCGCGCTCTTGAGGTCGAGTGGGCCGCTGCGGACGCGGTACCACGTCGTGCCGTTGACTTCGGCTTTCTGGGTGCGGGTGGCGATGCCGGAAAGCGCGAGTTTGGCGCGCACGCCGTCGGCTTCCTCCGCGCTGCGGTAGGAGCCGACTTGCACGATCCACGTCGCGTCGGCGACCGGTGCAGCGGGCGTTACCGAAGCGGTGGGCGGGGCTGATTGCGCCGGGTTGGCTGGCGGTGCGGGCGTTGTAGCAGGTGCAGGTTGTGGCGTTTCCGCGGCAGCCTGCGCGACGGGCGGCTGCTGCCGGGGCAGGGTGTCGTAGAACGAGAAGTTGGACGGCACCGGCGGCGGCACGGGAATCTTTGCGCTTTTCTGCGGCTTGCCAGGCGCGGGGTTTGCCGTGCTGGGCGTGAGCGCGGAGTTCAGGGTGCCGTGTTTCGGTTGCGCAAGTTGCAGCACGATGATGATGAACGCCGCGAGCGCCGCGCCGAACAGCAGCCACACCCAGCCGGGCATGGCGTCCCAGCGGCTGGCGCGGGTAGCGGCGGAACGCCGCCGGTTGTTGGAACGGCCCGCCCCGGCCACTACATGTGTTCCGGTGCGGAAACGCCGATGAGGCCGAGCCCGCCGGCCAGCACGTCGCGAGCGGCCCACGCCAGCGCCAGCCGCGCGGTGCGCAGCACGGGATCGTCAACGAGCATCGGGCAGTCGTGGTACCAGGCGTGGAAAGCGCTGGCCAGCTCGCGCAGGTACTGCGCCACGAGGTGCGGCTCGAGGCGTTCGGCGGCGATGTCCACGACTTCAGGATAGCGCGCCATGGTGGCCAGCAGCGCGAGTTCCTTCGCGTCGGTCAGGGTCGCAAGGGGCGCGGCCTCGGCAATGGCGGCGTCGAAGGCGATGCCGCGTTCCCTGGCCTGTGCCAGCACGCTGCAGATACGCGCATGGGCGTACTGGATGGTGTAGACGGGGTTTTCGTTCGTCTGGCTGCGCGCCAGGTCGATGTCGAACACGAGCTGGGAGTCGGCCTTGCGGGCCACCAGGAAGTAGCGCGTGGCGTCGCGGCCGACTTCGTCGATCAAGTCGCGCAGTGTCACGTAGCTGCCGGCACGCTTGGAGATCTTCACTTCCTCGCCGCCGCGCATCACCGTCACCATCTGGTGCAGCACGTAGTCTGGCCAGCCTTCGGGAATACCGCAATGCAAGGCCTGCAGGCCGGCGCGCACGCGCGTGATCGTGGAATGGTGGTCCGAGCCCTGTTCATTGATGACGCGCGTGAAGCCGCGTTGCCACTTCTGGCGGTGGTAGGCGACGTCCGGCACGAAGTAGGTATAGCCGCCGTCCGTCTTGCGCATCACGCGGTCCTTGTCGTCACCGTAGTCCGTGGTCTTCAGCCACAGCGCGCCGTCCTGCTCGTAGGTGTGGCCGCTGGCGACGAGGTCGGCCACCGTCTGGTCCACGAGCCCGTCGTGGTACAGCGCGGATTCCAGCGAGTAGACGTCGAACTTCACGGCGAAGGCTTTCAGGTCGGCGTCCTGCTCGCGGCGCAGGCAGGCGACGGCGAAGGCGCGGAGGGCGTCGAGTTCTTCCACGTTGCCGGTCGCGGTGACTTCACGGTCGTCGGCCGTCACGGTTTCCCGGTTCAGGAAGGCCTGCGCCACGTCCTGGATGTAGTCGCCGCGGTAGCCATCTGCCGGCCAGCCCGGCTCGTCGGGTGCGATGCCCATGGCGCGGGCCTGCACGGAGGCCGTGAGGTTCGTGATCTGCACACCGGCATCGTTGTAGTAGAACTCGCGCGTCACGTCCCAGCCGCAGGCTGCCAGCAGCCGGCACAGGCTGTCGCCGACAGCGGCGCCGCGCCCGTGGCCGACGTGCAGCGGTCCGGTGGGGTTGGCGGAGACGAATTCGACCATCACCTTGTGGTGCGCGCCGCGCGTGTTGTGGCCGTAGGTACCGTGCGCGGCCAGCACGTCCTTCACGACTGCGTGGAAGGCGGCGGGAGCGAGGAAGAAGTTGATGAAGCCGGGGCCGGCGATCTCGGTCTTCGCGATCAGCGGGCTGGCCGGCAGGGCCGCGACCAGCGCTTCGGCCACCTTGCGCGGCGGCTGGCGCAGCGGCCTGGCCAGCGCCAGCGCCAGGTTCGTGGCGTAGTCGCCATGGCGCGGGTCACGCGCGGTGTCGAGCGTGAGGCTCTGCGGTGCAGCCACGTTGGTGCCGGCAACCACGGAGGCCAGCGCCTGTTTCAGCAGTTCGAGAATGAGCGTTTTCATGGCGTAAGCGGAGAATTGTATCGGCTGCAGGCGCCGAGCAGTAGGCGGCCGGGCCGCGTCCAGCGTGCCGTTTGTCGTGGGCCGGGCGCGCGCGGCAGGCTTTCAGTACAGGTCGGCGGGGTCCACGTCCACGCTCCAGCGCAGCGTGCGCGGCGCGCGCAAGGCGCTGATTTTCTCCATGCCGGCGGCGAGAAAGCTGTGCAGTGCAGTGCGCGACGGCCCGCGGATCAGCAGTTGCGCACGGTGGCGCCCGGCGCGGCGTTCCATCACCGCGGGAATCGGCCCCAACAGGTCGATGCCGTTCGCGTTGCCGAGCGCCGTCGCGGCGCGCTGGAGGAATTCCAGCGCCGTTCCGGCGTCCGGCGCCTCCGCGCGCAGCAGCACGAGGTGGGTGAACGGTGGCAGCGCGTGGGCGCGGCGCTCCTCCAGCATGGTGCGGGCCATGGCGGCGTAGCCGTCGTGCACGAGTTGCAGCAGTTGCGGGTGCAGCGGCTGGTGGGTCTGGAGGATGACTTCGCCCGGCGCCGTGCCGCGGCCCACGCGCCCGGCGACCTGGGTGACGAGCTGCGCCATGTGCTCCAGCGCGCGGAAGTCAGTACCGAACAAAGCGCCGTCGACGTCCACCAGCCCGGCCAGCGTAAGGCCGGCGAAGTCGTGCCCCTTGGCGAGAATCTGGGTGCCGACAAGCACGCGGATCGAGCCGTCGCGCACGGCGTCGAACAGCCTTTCCAGCGCGCTGGCGCTGCGCGTGCGATCGGAGTCCACGCGTTCCACGCGCAGGCCCGGAAAATGGCGGCGCAGTGCATCTTCGATGCGTTCCGTGCCTTGCCCCACCGGCGCCAGCGGGAAATGGCCGCAGCCGGGGCAGGTGCCGGGCGGTGCCTGCTGGTAGCCACAGTGGTGGCAGACGAGGCGCCGCGTGCGGCGATGCAGCGTGAGCGTGGCGTCGCAGTGCGGGCACGGCGCCATCCAGCCACATTCATGGCACATGAGTACTGGCGCGTAGCCTCGGCGGTTGATGAAGAACAGCACCTGCCCGCCGGCGTCGAGATGGCGGTGTGCAGCGGCCAGAAGTGGTGCGGACAGGCCGGCGTCCAGCGTTTCGTGCCGGATATCGAGCAGCGTGATGGCAGGTGCGGCACGGGTGTTGACGCGTTGCGCAAGGTGCAAGTCCCCATAGCGTCCGGCTGCGGCGTTGTGGAGGCTTTCCAGCGACGGCGTGGCGCTGCCGAGCAGAATGGGGCAGTTGTTGCGGTGCGCGCGCAGCACGGCGAGGTCGCGGGCCGAATAGCGCAGCCCGTCCTGCTGCTTGTACGAGGTGTCGTGTTCCTCGTCGATCACGATCAGGCCGGGCCGCGCCAGCGGCACGAACACGGCCGAGCGCGTGCCGACCACGAGGTCGACGTGGCCGTCGCGCGCCGCGAGCCAGGTCTGCAGGCGGGCCGCCTCGCCCATGCCGGAATGGTAGGCGCGCACGCGCGGGCCGAAGCGTGCGGTGAAGCGGGCGACGAGCTGTGGCGTCAGGCCGATTTCCGGCGCCAGTACCAGAACCTGCCGGTGCTGCGCCAGCGCGCGTTCCGCCATACGCAGGTACAGCTCGGTCTTGCCGCTGCCGGTGACGCCGTCCAGCAGTGTGGCGGAAAAGCCATCCGGCAACGCGGCAAGCGCGGTCCACGCCTGCGCCTGTTCGGCCGTCAGCGATGGCCCGCCAACGCCGGGGGTGAACTGCGTGGACGCCGCGCCACGGGTTTCGGCAACCCAGCCGCGGTCCATGGCTGTGGCCAGCGCCCCACGTGCGGTGTCCGGCAGTTCCGCGCGCGTGGCCGGGTTTGCGCACAAGTGTTCCAGCAGCGCGCGCTGCACGACGTGGCGGGCGGGCAGGGTGTCCAGTTGCGCACGACCGGTGTCCGTCACGACGTAGACCGCCGGAGGTTCGAACTGTGCTGGCGCCTCGCCACGCAGCGGTGCCGGCAACGCGGTGGCGATGACCTGCCCGAGCGGGTGGGCGTAATACCGGGCGCACCACCGGCACAGTTCCAGCAGCTCTGGCGGTAGCAGCGGCGTTGCGTCGAGCGTGGCCTCGATGGACTTGTAGCGTGCCGGGTCAGGCGCCTCGCCGGCGATGTGCTCGACCACCACGCCGACCCGTCGCTGTCGGCCGAAAGGCACGCGCACGCGGGTGCCGCAGGCGGGCAGCGGCGCACCGGGCAGCGGCAGGTAATCGAAGTTCCGGGCCACGCCAACCGGCAGGGCGACGCGCAGCAGCATCATGGACAAGCCTGTGGATAAATCTGTTGAAAGATTTTCCTTCTCCGCGACGCAGATGCCGTGTAAATTCGCTTGATTTCGTTCAAGAGCTGGATACTTATGAAAAAAATGATAGGAAACAGTTAATTACATAGTTGTTAGAAAGTATCTCACGAAGATCGCGCCCCAGATCGATGTTAAAGGCCGCTGAGTCCGACTGTGCATAACTACGAAAAAGCAAGCCGTGGCGCCCGTTGCGGCAGCCCGTCGCTGCGGCTTCGCCCGCGCTGCCGCGTCAGGGCTGGGTACTAAGGTGACAACGTCGGGGCGATGTGCCGCAAATCATGACAGAACGCCGCCTGTGGGCTATCCTCGCGTCCGGTTTTGGCCGGGTCCTGCCGCTCGACGACGGATCTTTCATTCTCACCCAGACATTGGAATTACGGAGTTGTCGTCCATGAAGAAACCTGTTCGTGTCACCGTCACCGGCGCTGCCGGCCAGATCGGCTATTCGCTGATTTTCCGTATCGCCAGCGGCGAGATGCTGGGGCCGGATCAGCCCGTCATCCTGCAGCTGCTGGAAATCACGCCGGCGCTGAATGCACTCAAGGGCGTGGTGATGGAGATCAACGACTGCGCGTTTCCGCTCGTTTCCGGCGTCGTGGCAACGGACAAGCTGGAAGAAGCCTTTGACGGCACGGACTACGCGCTGCTCGTCGGCGCCCGCCCGCGCAAGGCCGGCATGGAGCGCAAGGACCTGCTGTCCGCCAACGGCGGCATCTTTGGTCCACAGGGCAAGGCGCTGGCGGCGCATTCCAGCAAGGACGTGCGCGTGCTGGTGGTCGGCAACCCGGCGAACACCAACGCGCTGATCGCGCGCGAGAACGCCAAGGGCCTGGACCCGCGCCAATTCACCGCCATGGTGCGCCTGGACCATAACCGCGCCATGCATCAGCTGGCCGAAAAGACCGGCACCACGGTGAATGACGTCGAGCGCGTCGTGATCTGGGGCAACCACAGCTCCACGCAGTACCCGGACATCTCCCACGCCACGGTGAAGGGCAAGTCGGCGCTGTCGCTCGTCGACCGCAAGTGGTACGAGTCTGAGTTCATCCCCACTGTGCAGAAGCGCGGCGCCGCCATCATCGCCGCTCGTGGTGCTTCCAGCGCGGCTTCTGCCGCCAACGCCGCCATCGCCCACATGCGCGACTGGGCGCTGGGCACGAACGGCAAGTGGGTCAGCATGGGCGTGGCCTCGGACGGCAGCTACGGCATTGCGCCGGGCGTCGTGTTCGGCTTCCCCTGCACCTGCAAGAACGGCCAGTACGAGATCGTGCAGGGCCTGAGCATCGATACCTTCTCGCGCACCCGGCTGGAGGCGACGGACACCGAGCTCCGCGAGGAGCGCGCGGCGATCGCCGAGTTGCTCGGCTGAATCGAGTCTTGAGCTGAACTCGGCCGGAACAGTCGCGTCGTGAAGATCTTCCTGTTCCGGCCGGGACGGCCCGCCGAAGTCCTCGACACGCTGGAGAAGATGCCGGCGGAAGGCTTTGTGTGGCTGGATTTCACGCGCGATGAACCGCCGGAATGGGGTACGTGGGCGGAACGCCTGCTCGGCGTGCGCGTCGACATCCAGCACGTCGAGGATTCGCTGAACCCCGCGCACGTGTCGTTCTTCGACGGCGTGGACGACTACGACGTGCTGATCTTCCACGGCCTGCGGGCGGGTGCGATCACGCTGCCGCTGGATACCCAACCGGCTGTGTTCTTCATCTTCGAAAACCTGCTCATCACCGTGCACGCGCCCGACGCCGTTGGCTTCGACTTCCTCGGCCGGCGCGGCGACGCCACGGCAAACGCCCAGCGGCCGCGCAGCGCCGTGGGGCTGGCCTACCGCATCATCGACACCATGGTCGACCGCTTCCTCACCACGCGTGACGCCATCGGTCGCAGTTGCGAAGTGCTGCAGGACGAGATGCTGCGGGCCCCGGCGCACGTCAACAACCAGTGGCTGGACGTCATGCGCGCGCGGCGCAGTGCGCGACGGCTCGCGGCGCTGTCCGAAGACCAGTGGGAAACCGTGGAAATATGGCGCCGCGACAGCCGCTTCGACTGGGATGACGTCATGCTCGTGCGGCTGCGCGACCTGACGGAACACATCACCCGGATCCGCGACCTTGCGAACTACCTGGAACGCGACCTGGAAAGCGCCATGCAGCTCAACTTCGCGATCCTCGCCCAGCGCCAGGGCGAAGTCATGAAGATCTTCACCGTCGTCGCCGCCGTGTTCCTGCCGCTCATGCTGCTCACCGGCATCTGGGGCATGAACTTCGACAACATGCCGGAACTGCACTGGAAGTACGGCTACGCCGCAGCGCTCGCCATCATCTTCGGCAGCGGCGTGGCCATGCTGTGGTGGCTCAGGCGCAGGAAGTTCTTCTAGGGAATCTCCGACTCCAATCTCCGCAGCTGGCGTCGTTTCAGGCGTGCCCCACCCGTGCCGATGCGCGCGCGAGATGCTCGCGGCATTCCGCCACCATCCGTTCGATCAGGGCCTTGCAGGTGGGGATGTCGTGGATCAGGCCGACGGACTGGCCGGCCCACACCAGCCCTCGGGTGGGGTCGCCGCTTTCCAGCGCTTCGCGGCCCTTGATGCCGGAAACCAGGTGCTGGATGTCGGCAAAAGTGCAGCCGCCGGGGCGGTTCTCGATGGTCACGACTTCATCTGACACCGGCGTTTTCAGGACCCGCCCGGTGTTGTGCAGCGTGCGGAAGATGAGGTTCGTGTCGCGTTCGCTGGCGTTCACCAGCATCTGCTTGATGGTGTCGTGGATCGGAGCTTCCTGGGTCGCGCAGAAACGCGTGCCCATGTTGACGCCTTCCAGCCCCAACGCCAGCGCCGCGGCCATCGTGCGGCCGTTGGCCATGGCCCCCGAGGCGATCAGGGGAATCTTCACCTGCTCGGCTGCGAGCGCGAACAGCACCAGGCTGCCGATGCCATCCTCGCCAGGGTGGCCAGCACATTCGAAACCATCGATCGACACGGCGTCCACGCCCTTGCGCTCCGCCGACAGCGCATGGCGTACCGCCGTGCACTTGTGGACGACCTTCGCGCCGTGTGCATGGATCTTGGCGATGAATTCGACCGGGTTGTTGCCGGCCGTCTCGATGACCTTGATGCCCGAATCCAGCGCCGCGTCCAGATAGGCTTCGTAAGGCGGTGGCACGCGGGAGGGCAGGATCGTGAGGTTCACGCCGAACGGCTGGTCTGTCATCTCGCGGCAGCGGGCGATTTCCTTCACCAGCGCTTCCGGCGTCGGTTGTGTCAGCGACGTGAGGATGCCGAAGCCGCCGGCGTTGGAGACGGCGGAAGCCAGTTCCGCGCGCCCGACCCACATCATGCCGCCCTGGATGATCGGGTAGCGGCAGCCCAGCAGTTCCGTGATGCGGGTTTTCATACGATGTCCTGGATTTGGGAAGGGGCAGTGTATACAGCGGCAGGCGTAGTGCCCCGGACTTTGGTGTGGATGACCGCCTCACTCCTCACCCTTCACTACTCATCCCTCAAGCCGCCGCAGCCGTGCGTAGTAGAACCCGTCCCAGTCGCCGCCTGGCGCGATGCGGCGGCCGACGCGGGCAGCTTCGCCCCACTCGGCTTCGATGCGCCATTCCTGGGCGTCCCGGTGCTTGCGCAGGAAACCCTCGACGACGCCCGCACCTTCCGCGTCGAGGATGGAGCAAGTGACATAGAGCAGCACCCCGCCGGGCGCCAGCAAGGGCCACAGGGCTTCGAGCAGCGTGCGCTGCTGGGCGGCGAGTTTTGGGATGTCGGTCGGGCGGCGCAGCCACTTGATGTCCGGGTGGCGGCGAATGACGCCGGTGCCGGAACACGGCGCATCGAGCAGGATGCGGTCGAAGGGCTTGCCGTTCCACCAACGCTGGGGGTTGTCCGCTTCGGCGTGGTGGACTTCTGCCGTCAGATGCAGCCGTTCGAGGTTCTCGGTGATGCGCTTGAGCCGGCCCACGTCGCTGTCCAGCGCCAGCAGGTCGAGCTCGTCCGTGCGCTCCAGCAGGTGCATGGTCTTGCCGCCGGGGGCCGCGCAGGCGTCGAGCACGCGCATGCCGGGGCGGGCGTCGAGCAGCGGAGCGGCGAGCTGGGCGGCGGCGTCCTGCACCGAGAGCGTGCCGTTGTCGAAGCCAGGCAGCTGGTGCACGGCGTGCGGGGTGTGAAGCCGCAGCGCGTCCGGTGCGCCGGCCACCGCACATGCGGGCATGCCGGCGGCCTCCAGTGCCTTGGATGCCGCGCTTGTCGATGTGGCGCGCACGTTGACGCGCAGCGTCATCGGCCCCGGCTGCTGGCCGGCTTCCAGAACCGCGCGCCACGTTGTCGGCCAGTCGCGGCGGATGGTGTCGGCCAGCCAGTCCGGGCAGGAGAAGCGCAGCGCGGGCGTGCCCGGCAGTGCGGCTTCCAGTGTCCGGGCTTCGCGCAGGTAGCGGCGCAGCACGGCGTTGACGAGCGCGCGGGCGTGAGCGTGGCCGATGAGGTCGCAGGCGGAAACCGTGGCGGATACGGCGGCGTGCGGTGGCACGCGCGTGTCGCGCAGCTGGTGCAGGCCGACTTCCACCAGCGCCACGACTTCCGGCGGCGTGGTGGCGAGATTGCGCAGCAGCTTTCCGCACAGAGCCTCCAGCCAGCGGTGGTCGCGCACCGTGCCGTAGGCCAGGGCCTGCAGCAGCGCGCGGTCGCGGCCAATGGGGATTTCAGCCTCCGCCTCCTTGAGGGCGGTGCCGAGGTTGCGGCCCCCCAGCGTGGCGAAGACCGCCCGTGCGGCAGCGGCGCGGACGCTGGCGCCTTCAGTTGAATTGGCGGCCAAGGAGGCTCCGGTTGCGGGTGAATTCGGCGGCGGGCTGGGCGCGCCCACCGGCGCGTTGGAGTTCCCGCACGCGCAGTGCACCGCGGCCGGTGGCCACGGCGATGCCGTCGGCATCGGCTGCCACGATGGTGCCGGGGACGGCATCGACTGCGAGCGATTCAGGGCGGGCGGTCCAGATGCGCAGGCGTTCATCGCCCAGCTGCGTCCATGCCACCGGTGTCGGGTTGAAGGCGCGCACGCGCCGGACGAGCGTGGCGGCGGGTTGTGTCCAGTCCAGCCGGGCTTCGTCCTTCGACAGCTTGTGCGCGTAGCAGGCGCCGGCGGCGGCTTGCGGTTGTGGGCGGACGGTGCCGCGCGCCAGTGCCGCCAGCGTGTCGACCAGCAACCGTGCCCCGAGCGTCGCCAGCGCCGTGCGCGCGTCGCCCGCCGTTGCCACGGCAGGAATCGGCCACGTGGCGTGCGCCAGCACCGCGCCGGTATCCAGGCCTTTGTCCATCTGCATGATGCAGACGCCGGTTTCGGCATCACCGGCTTCGATGGCGCGTTCGATCGGCGCCGCGCCGCGCCAGCGTGGCAGCAGCGAAGCGTGCACGTTCAGGCAGCCCAGCCGGGGGATGTCCAATACTGCCTGCGGCAGGAGCAGGCCGTAGGCGACGACCACCAGTGCGTCGGGCGCCAGCGCATGCAGCGTGGCCTGCGCCGGGGTGTCGAGCCGTTCCGGTTTTTCGATGCGCAGGCCGAGTTCTTGCGCGCGCTGCGCCACCGGCGAGGGCGTGAGCTGGCGCCCGCGGCCGGCCGGCCGGTCCGGCTGCGTGTACACCGCGACGACATCGTGCCCGGCGGCGTGCACGGCGTCGAGGCAGGTGACGGCGAAATCCGGCGTGCCGGCGAAGACTAGGCGCATGGGGAGGGCAGAACGGTGGGAGGTGAGGCGTGAAGCGTCAAGGGGCGTTTACTGCTCGCGCTTGTGCAGTTTCACCATCTTCTTCTTGATGCGGTCGCGTTTCAGGCGCGACAGGTAGTCCACGAACAGCTTGCCGTTGAGGTGGTCGATCTCGTGTTGCAGGCATTGCGCGAGCAGGCCTTCGGCCTTGATTTCGTAGGACTGGCCCGCGGCGTCCTGGGCGCGCACGGTGATGTGGTTGTAGCGTCGGACTTTCTCCTGCACGTCGGGGATCGACAGGCAGCCTTCCTCCATTTCCTCGAGGTCGTCCTCGGCCAGCACTTCGGGGTTGATGAGCACGCGCTGTTCGTTGTGCGCTTCGGAGCAGTCCATCACCGCGAGCTGCAACGAAACGCCGACTTGCGTGGCCGCCAGCCCGATGCCGGGCGCGGCGTACATGGTCTCGAACATGTCCGCGATCAGGGCGTGGAGCTTTTCGTCGAACGTCTCGACGCGCGCGCCGCGTTCACGCAAGCGCGGGTCGGGCAGTTGAAGGATGGGAAGCAGGGCCATGAAACTTCAGGATATCCTCTGTGGGTTGGCCGAAGCGTTGCGCCGACCGGTGCGGCGCCTGCCGTGCTTGTTTGTGCCAGAATTCCGCGCGTACCGGCAGGGGGGCACGCATGTCTTATTTTAACCGCTTCAACACAGCTTTTTGCAGACGGACAGTGCTGGTCTGCGTGGCGGGCGGTGCGCTGGCGGCCTGTGCCACCTCGACGCCGCCGCAGCAAGGGGCGCCGCAGCCTGCGTCGCCAGCTGTTTCCGCGGCTCCGGCCATCGACACGGAAAGCGTCGCGCCGGTGATCGATCTGTCACGGGCGCAGGCCGTTGCGCCGCAAGTCGGCTTGCGCAGCGATGCGCCGCTGACCTACGTCGTCAAGCGCGGTGACACGCTGTGGAGCATCGCGGCGTATTTCCTGAAGACGCCGTGGCAATGGCCGGTGTTGTGGTACGACAACCCGCAGGTGAAGAACCCGCACCTGATCTATCCCGGCGACCGCCTCAAGCTTGTGTGGGTGAACGGCCAGCCGCGCCTGATGCGGGCGGGCGATGCCGCGCCGGAGAACGTGGAGCGCCTGCAGCCGCGTGTGCGCGAGGAGACACTTGCGAATGCGATCCCGGCGATCCCGTTCGCCGTGATCCGCGACTTCCTCGACGGGCCGCGTCTCGTGGATGCGGCGCAGATCGACGCCGCGCCCTACGTGGTGGGCTTCAGCGGCGAGCATCTGATCGGTGCCGCTGGGCATGACGTGTTCGTCAAGCACCTTGAAGGGGGCGCACGGGACTGGCAGATCATGCACATCGGCAAGACCTACCGCGACCCGGACACCGGCAAGCTGCTGGGCTACGAGGCGATTCCGGTGGCGCGCGCCACGCTGACGCAGCCCGGCAAGGTGGCGCAGTTGAGCGTGACCTCGAACGGCCGCGAGATCGTGGTCGGCGACTACCTGTTTGACGTGCTGCCGAACGTCTGGCATCCGGATTTCATCCCGCATGCACCGCCACAGGCGGTGGCTGGCAGCATCATTTCCGTGTTCAACGGACTCAACCAGATCGGCCAGTACCAGATCGTGACGCTGAACCGGGGTTCCGGCGTCGGGCTGGATGTCGGCAGCGTGCTGCAGATCATGCAGGCGCCGCGCGAGGTGCCGGACCCGCACGCGGCGGGTGCGACGGTGCGCATCCCAGCGCAACCCGTGGGTCTGATGATGGTGTTCGAGGTGGCCGAGCACCTGTCCTATGCGCTCGTCATGCAGATGACCGGGCCGGCGCACGTGCTGGACCGTTTCACGATGCCCGACGCGGCCGCGTTCATGGCGCGCTGATGCCCGCGGCAGGCGCCGAACGTCGCGCCTGGCTGGCGCTGGTGCGCGCGCCTGGCATCGGCCCGATCCGCGTGCGGCGGTTGTTCGACCACTTCGGCAGCGCTGCGGCGCTGCTGGATGCTGGTCCGGCGGCGTGGCGGGCGGCCGGTTTGGCGGATCGCTACCACGCTGCACTGAAGCAGCCGGACGCTGCGGCGCTGGACGCCGACGAACGCTGGCTGGCGGCGCCGGGCCGCACCTTCATCGCGCTCGACGACCCGCGCTATCCGCAGCGGCTGCGCGAGATCGCCGCCGCCCCCATCGGCCTGTTCACGCTCGGCGACATCGGCCTGCTGGATGCCCCGCAGCTCGCCATCGTTGGCGCGCGCCGCGCCACGCTGCAGGCGCGGCGGGATGCGGCGGCATTCGCTGCCGAACTGGTGCGTGGCGGTTTTACCGTCACCAGCGGGTTGGCCACCGGCATCGACGGTGCGGCGCACAAGGGCGCGCTGGACGCTGGTGGAACGACGCTCGCGGTGTGCGCGAATGGCCTGGACCGCGTGTACCCGCCGCGCCACCACGAACTCGCACACGCCATCGCCGAGCGCGGCCTGCTGGTGTCGGAATTTCCGCCTGGCGTGACACCGCGTCCGGAATATTTCCCGCGCCGCAACCGCGTTATTTCCGGCCTCAGCGTGGGCGTGCTGGTGGTGGAAGCGGCGCGCCGCTCGGGGTCGCTGATCACCGCCCGGCTGGCAGCGGAGCAGGGTCGGGAAGTGTTTGCCGTGCCGGGCTCGATCCACAACCCGCTGGCCCAGGGCTGCCACGACCTGATCCGCGACGGCGCGCGGCTCGTGGAGTCGGCCGCCGACATCTTCGAGGAACTGGGCGTGGATCCGCCGACCGCGGGGTCCGCACCGGAATCGTCGGCTTCCACAGCACCGGACGCGCTCCAGCAGCGCATCCTGGACGCCCTGGGTTTCGAGCCGCTGGCGCTGGACCGCCTGATCGAACGCCTCGACGTGCCGGTCGGTGCACTGCATGAAGCCTTGCTGACGCTGGAGTTGACGGGCCAGATCACATCCGCTGCGGGGGACGTTCTGACACGGCTGAGCGGGAAGAATGAGGTGTGAGGAGTGAAAGGTGAGGGACAAGGAGCAAGGGGAGTTGGGACAGTGCAGGCGTGGCGGTTACCAGTTTCCAATCTCCAATCTCGGATTCCTCGCCTCCAGTAATGCGGCCGAGACATGCGGCAGCAGCGATCTTGGGTCACAATTCCGCCCTGAAATTCCCGCAACCGGTGTTCCCCATGAAGGAAAGCCTTCTCGACGTGCTGCTGTATCTGTTCGAAAACTACGGCGATGTCGAGACGCAGCCGGTAGCGGACCGTGAAATCCTGCGCGACGAGCTGACGGGTGCCGGCTTCGCGGATGCGGAAGTCGAGGACGCGTTTGCGTGGCTGGCGCGGCTGGACGAGCCGCATGCGGCGTCTCCGGCGCCCGGCACGCTGCGCATCTATGCGCCGTCGGAGCTGGCGCGGCTCGACGTCGAATGCCGCGGCGTGCTGCTGGACCTGGAGCGCATGGGTGTGCTGGATGCCGCGGGCCGCGAGCTGGTGATCGACTTGCTGCTGGCGGCGGATCTGCCCATCGACGTGCAGGTCGTGAAGTGGGCGTGCCTGCTGGTGATGCTGAATCGCGATCTGGGCGCCGCCGCTCCGGAAGCCGAGGAATTCTTCGATTTTCCCGGCGCGTTGCGCATGCTGGTCGACGGGCATCCGCAGTTGCAATAGGCGGCGCCCCGGTGTCCGCGCGGCTCGCCCCGGCTGGACACGCTCGCGGCCTAACGCGTATAAGCTGCGCCTGCGCCGTCTTGCGCCAATCCCAGTGAAATGAGCAGAAATCTCGTCATCGTCGAGTCTCCGGCCAAGGCCAAGACCATCCAGAAATACCTCGGGCCGGACTATGAAGTCCTGGCGTCCTACGGCCATGTGCGCGATCTGGTGCCGAAGGATGGCGCCGTCGATCCGGCGCGCGGTTTCGAGATGAAATACGAGCTGATCGCGCGCAATGAAAAGCACGTGCGCGCCATCCTCGGTGAGCTCAAGCGCGCGGATGCGCTGTATCTGGCCACCGACCCTGACCGTGAAGGCGAGGCCATTGCCTGGCACCTGCTGCAGGTGCTTAAGGAAAGGAAGGCGATCGGCGACAAGCCGGTGCACCGGGTGGTGTTCTACGAGATCACGCCGCGCGAAGTGAAGCGCGCCATCGCCGAGCCACGCGAGGTGGCTACGCCGCTTGTCAATGCCCAGCAGGCGCGGCGGGCACTGGACTACCTCGTCGGCTTCAACCTGTCACCGCTGTTGTGGCGCAAGGTCGCGCCTGGGCTTTCCGCCGGCCGTGTGCAGTCGCCGGCGTTGCGGTTGATCTGTGAACGCGAGCTGGAAATTCGTGCCTTCCAGCCGCAGGAATACTGGACACTGGACGCGCGCGCCAACAAGGCCGGGGCTGCGTTCACCGCCAAGCTTGTGGAATACAACGGCGCGAAAGTCGAGCAGTTCACGCTTGGCGATGCGGGTGCGGCGGAAGCGGCACGCGCCGCCATCGAGGCGGCCGCCGGCGGCCGCCTGCACGTCGACAAGGTCGACAAGAAGCAGCGCCGCCGCACGCCGGGTCCGCCGTTCACGACGTCTACCCTGCAGCAGGACGCGAACCGCCGCCTGGGCTTCACCGCCAGCCGTACCATGCGCACTGCGCAGCAGTTGTATGAAGGCGTGGAGATCGACGGCCACGCCGTTGGCCTGATCTCCTACATGCGTACCGACTCCGTGCATCTGGCGCAGGAGGCGGTGGGCGAGATCCGCGGCGTGATCGCCGCCCAGTTCGGCGCGAAATCCGTGCCGGACACACCCAACTTCTTCAAGGTCAAATCCAAGAACGCGCAGGAAGCGCACGAGGCCATCCGCCCCACTTCCGCCCAGCGCCTGCCGCAGGACGTGCAGCGCCACCTGACGGCCGACCAGGCCAAGCTCTATACGCTGATCTGGAAGCGCGCCGTAGCCAGCCAGATGGTGCCGGCGCTGTTCGACACCGTGGCCGCCACGCTGCGGGCCAGCGACCGGCACGCTTTCCGTGCCACCGGGCAGGTGCTGGTGGAGCCGGGTTTCCTGGCCGCCTGGGGCGTGAACACCGCCGACGAGGACAACGCGAAGGATGACGAGAAGCGCCTGCCGGCATTGGTCGAAGGCGAATCCGTGCAGCTGGAAGCGCTGCTGCCGGAGCAGCACTTCACCCAGCCACCGCCGCGCTACACGGAAGCGAGCCTGGTGAAGACGCTGGAGGAATTCGACATCGGCCGCCCGTCCACCTACGCCACGATCATTTCCACGCTGCAGGCGCGCGACTACGTGCACCTCGACGCCAAGGCCTTCGTGCCCACCGACGTCGGCATGATCGTCAACAAGTTCCTCACCGACCACTTCACGCGCTACGTGGACTACACGTTCACCGCGAAGCTGGAGGACGAGCTCGACGCCATCTCCCGCGGCGAGGCGGAGTGGATCCCGTTGCTGGCGCATTTCTGGGGCGATTTCAAGCCGCTGGTCGATGAGAAGATGGAGCTGAAGCGTTCCGAAGTGTCGGAAGCGCGGCTTTTGGGCAACGACCCGGCCAGCGGCAAGCCGGTGACGGCGCGCCTCGGCCGCTACGGGCCCTTCGTGCAGATCGGCACCAAGGACGACGCCGACAAGCCGCGCTTTGCCAGCCTGCGCGGCGGGCTGCGCATCGACACCGTCACGCTCGATCAGGCGCTGGAACTGTTCCGCCTGCCGCGCCACCTCGGCGCGCTGCCGAGCGGCGAGGACGTCACCATCAACATCGGCCGCTTCGGCCCTTACGCCCACTATGGCGACCAGTTCGTCAGCCTGAAGAAGGACGACGACCCCTACACGATTGAACTGCCGCGCGTCATGGAGCTTATCGAGGCCAAGCAGGTGGCGTTGGAAGCCGCCACCATCCGCAAGTTTGGCGAAACCGGCATCCGCGTCGTCAAGGGCCGCTTCGGGCCGTACATCACGGACGGCAAGCGCCGCGCGCGGATCCCGAAGACCAAGGACCCGGAAGCGCTGTCGGTCTTCGAGTGCGAGGCGTTCCTGGCCGAGGCGGAAGCCGCGAAGCCGGCGAAGAAGAAGGCCGGCGCAAGGAAGACCGCGACGAAGAAGGTTGAGGCTGGGGCCAGCAAGCCGGCAGCACGCAAACGCACGACGGTACGCAAGGCCCCTGTACGCAGGAAGAAGACCGACCCGTCATGACGGCACCGATGTTGCAGGCCGCGCTGGCCGCACTGCGCGGTGGTGGCGTGGTGGCCTACCCCACCGAAGGTGTGTGGGGCGTGGGCTGTGACCCGCGCAATGCCGCGGCGGTGGCGAAGGTCATCGCGCTCAAGCAGCGCGACTGGCACAAGGGCCTGATCCTGCTGGCAGCCGACTTCGAGATGCTGCGCCCGTTCGTCACTGTCCCGTCGGCTGCCGCACTCGCGCAGGCGCAAGCCACGTGGCCAGGCCCCGTCACCTGGGTGTTCCCCGCCGGGCCTGCCTGCCTGCCGCTGGTGCGCGGGGAGCACCCGAGCATTGCCGTGCGCGTCACGGCCCACCCGCTGGCCGCGGCGTTGAGCCGCGCGTTCGGCGCGCCCGTCGTGTCCACCAGCGCGAATCTTGCCGGGCACCCTGCGGCGCTTACTGCTGCAGACGTGCGGGCACAGCTCGGCAGCGGGGTGGACGCCATCGTTGACGGCCCGCTGGGTGGGTTGAAAGGCCCGACCGCGATCCGTGACATTGCAACCGGCGACTACATCCGCCGGCCGGCTGGCAACTGATCGTTGTCACGGGAGGCCGCAGCGCGCTCCCGTACAATCACGCGACGGTGCCGCCGGGTGCGGTACCGTTACCCGATCCGTGTGGATGCAACGCGATGACGCCTGAATCCCATTCCGCCCCCGCCACGCCTGACGCACCGGCGGTGGAAACGTATCTGCGCACGCTGATTTCCCGCATCTGTACCGGGGTGGAAGCGCTCGGCGCCGGCGGCGACCGCTTCCTGCGTGACGAATGGGAAAAACCAGCAGATTCCCCGCTGCAGGGCGAAGGCATTACCTGCATGCTGGAAGACGGCGCTGTGTTTGAACGTGCCGGCGTGGGCTTTTCCGCTGTATCAGGTGCGAAGCTGCCCACCGCCGCCAGTGCTCGCCGCCCGGCTCTGGCTGGTCGCAGCTTCCGCGCCATGGGCGTGTCGCTTGTCATCCACCCGCGCAACCCCTTTGTTCCGACGGCGCACGCGAACGTGCGGTTCTTCATCGCCGAAAAGCCTGGCGAGCCGCCGGTCTGGTGGTTCGGCGGTGGCTTTGACCTTACTCCCTATTATGGTTTCGAGGCCGACTGCAAGCATTGGCACGAACAGGCACGCGCGGCCTGCGAAGCCTTTGGCGCAGACGTCTATCCGCGCCTCAAGCACTGGTGCGACGACTATTTCTGTCTGAAACATCGCCACGAGCAGCGCGGCATCGGCGGGCTGTTCTTCGACGATTGGGACCACGGCGGCTTCGATCGCGCCTTCGCATTCATGCAAAGCGTCGGCGACCATTTTCTGCCCGCCTACCAGCCGATCGTGCAACGCCGCAACGACGTCGCCTACGGCGCGCGCGAACGCGACTGGCAGTTGTACCGTCGTTCCCGCTATGCGGAATTCAACCTCGTATGGGACCGCGGCACGCTGTTCGGCCTGCAGTCCGGCGGCCGCGTGGAATCCATCCTGCTGTCCATGCCGCCGCTCGCCGCATGGCGCTACGCCTTCCATCCCGAAGCCGGCTCACCGGAAGCCGCGCTGATCGAAGACTACTTGCCGCCGCGCGATTGGGTTTGAGGGCAGCGCAAGCAGGGATTGGCGATGCGTCGCTGAAAGCATTTTCTTCAGTGCGGCCTGAAGCTGAGAATCCCTGGAGTGGGCCAGGGGAAGAACAAATGGTGGTTCTCCATTGCGATTGCCTTCGAACTTTTGGCGTGCTGCAAAGCCTAAGTCCCTTTAGTTGTACCCCAAGGCAATCCACCCCCGCGCTCCATACAAAAGCGCCGAAGCGTGCAACAAGGAAACCCCGTGAATTTTCATTGGCCACCCGTGCCTCGGCGCGTAATCATTGCGCATCCGATGCATCTGGGCGATGTGGTCACCGCTCTTCCCCTGGCGGGTGTGCTCAAGCAACGCTGGCCGGACGTTGCGGTGTATTTCTGCGGTATCGGGCAGGCCCGGCCGCTTATAGAGTGCTGTGTACACATCGACGGCTTTATCGATGTGGAGGCCGCACTTGCCGACCCGGCCGTGTTGGCTGCGGCGGGCGCCGGTGTGTTCTTGAACCCCTACCCGAGCTATCCATTGATGCGCAGCGCGCTGGCAGCGCGCATCCCGATCCGCGTCGGCAACCTGCGGCGGCCGCGGATGTGGCGTTACTGCAACCGTTTCGTCGCCTATAGCCGCGCCCATTCATGCGAGCATACAGTTGACATCGTGCTCAAGAACCTGCGTGCGTTGAAGATAAGGACGCGGATCGCAGATGAAGACTTGCGCACGGTTTATGGATTGTCTCGACTGGAGGCTATGCCGCCCGAGCTCGCAGCACTTGCCGCTGCAGATCGTTTCAATCTGATCGTCCATCCGAAATCCGGGGGTGAAGGGCGCGAATGGTCGTTGTCGAGCTTCGCGGCGTTGATCGATGCATTGCCTGCCGAACGCTGCCGCGTCATCGTGACCGGCGTGGCGGCGGAGCGCGAGGCGGTGAAGCGTGAGTGCCCGTCTTTGCTGACGCGCGCCAACACGGTGGACTTGATGGGCCGGCTGACGCTCAAGCAGTTCATTGCACTGGCTGCCCGCATGGATGGCATCGTGGCAAGCGGCACCGGCCCTTTGCACATCGCTGCCGCACTCGGCATCCACGCATTGGGAGTTTATCCACCAACGGCCAACATCAATGCCCTGCGCTGGGCGCCGATCGGCCTGCAAGCTGAATCCGTGGGTTTGGCGTGTTGCCCGGAACAGCGGCGACCTTCTTGCCTGGCTTCCCAGCTCGGGGCTCCTTGCGGGTGCATGCAGGACATCTCCCCAGAGCAGATCGCCGGGATCGTGCAAGGCTGGATCAAGAACGCCCGGAAAGCAGGACATGATTTACCCGCTTCAGCTGATCGCGCAACGCCGTAAAGGGATCGCCTGTGGCATGCACTTTGGCGTGGACAGTTGTACCGATATGTTCAGCACGTCGCGATGGCCATCCGGCCTGGAGATCCATGCAATCAGCTGAGTGCGTATTCACGGCTCAGATTGACGCGCAGCGTGGCGAAGCCTGCCGCGACCGGCAGGCGCCACACCGCAGGCGCGTCTTCTTCCGCATGTGCGGCGAAGGCCGGGCAGTGTGGGCCGGCGGCGGGCGCGTGGGCGGCAATATGCAACCGGCCCTCATCTGCCGTGGTGGTGGAGAAAGCGAGCCGACGCCCTGCCACGTCGAGTTGTGCAAATACCGGAGTATCAAGCTCCCCCCGTAGCGCGGGGTGGGCGATGGCGCCGTCCGGCAGCACGACTTCCAGCCGCAGCAGGGCGCGTGGCTGGCGCCGGCGCGGGGCGACGAGCGGCGCCGACGTGGGCGGGTTCTGCACCATGCCGCGGCTGAACAGCCCGCTACCGATGAAGCCCACCAACAGCGTTGCCACTCCCACCAGCCGGTTGCCCAACCCCGAACGCGGGCGGCGGGGCGTCATGAGCCGCCGTCAGCTTTCGCGGGCGCGTGCACGGTGGCCGATGTCGCGCCGCAGTTGCATGCCGTCGAAGTGGATGCAGCTCGCCGCGCGGTAAGCGGAATCAATCGCGGCACCGATCCGCGTGCCGCGGGCACAGACGCACAGCACGCGGCCACCGTGAGTGACGATGGCGCCGGCTTTTTCCACCGTGCCGGCGTGGAAAACCTTGGCGCCAGTTGCTTCAGCTGCGGCCAGGCCATGGATCACGTCGCCCTGGTGCGAACGGGCGGGATAGCCGGCGGAGGCGAGAACGACGCCGACCGCGGCATCCCGTGACCACTGGGCGGGCGATTTTCCCGGTGCGCCGTCGAGCGTGTTTTCCAGCAGTTCGACGAAGTCGGAATCCAGCCGCATCAGGATCGGCTGCGTTTCCGGGTCACCCAGGCGGGCGTTGAATTCGATGACGAACGGGTTGCCGTCGGCGTCGATCATCAGCCCGGCGTAGAGGAAGCCCTGATAGGGGCAGCCGGCGTCCACCATCGCCTGCAGCACCGGTTCGATGACGCGCGCCCGGATGCGGGCGTCCACTTCTTTAGTCACCACTGGCGCGGGTGAATAAGCGCCCATGCCGCCGGTGTTGGGACCCTGGTCGCCGTCGAAGATGCGTTTGTGGTCCTGCGAGGAGGCCAATGGCTGGTAGCGCAGGCCGTCCACCAGCAGGATGTAGCTGGCTTCCTCGCCTTCGAGGAAATCTTCGATGACGACTTTTGCGCCCGCTTCCGCAAATAGAGCGTGCAGGGCGTCCTGAGCCTCGGAAATCGTCATGGCAACTGTCACGCCCTTGCCGGCCGCCAGCCCGTCGGCCTTGATGACGATCGGCGCGCCTTTGCGCTGCACATGGTCCAGCGCCGGGGCCAAGGTCGCAAACACGGCATAGCCGGCGGTGGGCACGCCGGCGCGCGCCAGCAGGTCCTTCGTGAAAGACTTGCTGGATTCGAGCTGCGCGGCGGCGCGTGTCGGCCCGAAGATGCGCAGGCCCGCAGTGCGGAAGGCGTCAACCACACCCGCCGCCAGCGCCGCTTCCGGACCGACGACCGTCAAGCCCACGCCTTGCGCCTTGGCCAGCGCCAGCAGGCCCTCGACATCGGTGGCAGCCACCGCCGCATTACGGCAGCGTGGCTCGTGCGCGGTGCCGGCGTTGCCGGGTGCGACGATTACTTCCGTCACGCGCGGCGACTGCGCCAGCTTCCATGCCAGCGCGTGTTCGCGCCCGCCGGAGCCGATGACGAGGGCTTTCACTACCTTACTTGTAGGCCTTGATGGATTTGACGATTTCGGCTTTCGCCGCCGCGGCGTCGCGCCAGCCGGCGATCTTCACGAACTTGCCTTTCTCGTTGTCCTTGTAGTGCGTGAAGAAGTGCTCGATCTCGTCCAGCTTGCGCTGCGGCACGTCCTTCAGGTCTTTCACGTCGGCGTAGTAGCCAGTGGAGATCTTGTCGGTCGGCACGGCGAGGATCTTGGCGTCGCCACCTTTCTCGTCGGTGGTGTCCAGCACCGCCACGGCGCGGCACTTGATGAGGCAGCCGTTGACGACTGGGAATGGCGTCATCACCAGCACGTCCACCGGGTCGCCGTCGTCGTACAGCGTGTGCGGCACGTAGCCGTAGTTGGCCGGGTAGCTCATCGACACGTTCATGAAGCGGTCGACGGACAGCAGGCCGGAAGCCTTGTCCACTTCGTACTTCACGGGCGCGGCGTAGGCGCTGATTTCGATGACGACGTTGAATTCTTCCGGGGCCTTGTCGCCGGCCGGCACATTGCTGAGGCTCATTGCAGTTTCCTTGGTGGATCAGATCGTGAATTCGCGGCCGGTCCGCTTGGGCACCGGTGCACTTTTCAATTTTACGTATTGCGGCAGACCGCCGGCGTAGGGCGGGTAGGCCTCGCCCTCGATCAACGGCGCCAGGTAGCGGCGGCAGGCATCGGTAATACCGAAGCCGTCCGCCGAAATGAATTCACGCGGCATCTTCTTTTCGACGTTGGCCACCTGCGCCAGCGGCGCCTCGCCGACATGCCAGCGGTAGGGAGTGTCCGCATCGCGCACGATCGTCGCCATCATGCCGCTCTTGCCCGCCAGCGCCATTTCCACCGCTGCCCGACCCACGGCGTAGGCCTGCTCGACGTCGACTTTCGATGCGATGTGGCGCGCGGCGCGCTGCAGGTAGTCGGCCACTGCCCAGTGGTACTTGTAGCGGGTCTTCTCCTTCACGAGTTCGGCCAGCCGCGGGGCCAGCCCGCCGAGCTGGCTGTGGCCGAAGGCGTCGGTGCCGCCGGCTTCGGAGAAGAACCGGCCGTCCAGCGTCTGCAGTCCTTCACTGGCGACGATGGCGCAGTAGCCGTTGTGCTCCACCGACTGCCGCACGCGGTCGATGAACGCGGTCTGGTCGAACTTCACTTCCGGAAACAGGATGATCTGCGGCGCGTCGCCTTCCTGTTGCGCGGCCAGGCCGCCGGCCGCAGCGATCCAGCCGGCGTGGCGGCCCATCACTTCCAGGATGAACACTTTCGTGGACGTGCGCGCCATGGACGCGACGTCGAATGCCGCTTCCTTGATGGATACCGCCACGTACTTCGCCACCGAGCCGAAGCCGGGGCAGCAATCCGTGAACGGCAGGTCATTGTCCACCGTCTTCGGCACGTGGATGGCCTGGATCGGGTAGCCCAGCTTCGCGCCCAGCTGCGACACCTTCAGGCAGGTATCCGCCGAGTCGCCGCCGCCGTTGTAGAAGAAGTAGCCGATGTCGTGCGCGCGGAACACTTCGATCAGGCGTTCGTATTCCGCCTGGTTCTTGTCGAAGCCCTTGAGCTTGTAGCGGCAGGAACCGAAGGCGCCGGCCGGCGTGTGGCGCAGCGCGGCGATGTCTGCAGCGCTTTCCTGTGAGGTGTCGATCAGGTCTTCGGTCAGCGCGCCGATGATGCCGTTGCGCCCAGCGTAAACCTTCGCGATCACGTCAGGATGCTCGCGCGCCGCCTCGATCACGCCGGCCGCGGAAGCGTTGATGACGGCGGTGACTCCGCCGGACTGGGCGTAGAAGGCGTTGACGGGCTTGGCCATGATCTCGACGATACGCCGGTGTTCAGGGTGGAATGATCCAAAGCGGAACATTCTAGCGATTTCGACACCCTGCTTCCGGCGCTGTGGCGTTGACGTCGGCAGGCCGGGTCTTTAAGTTGGATGCCCTGTCGCCGGCGTCTTCAGCCGTTTCACATACCCTTGTGGGTATGTGGCAGGCCATCTACCGAGGGAAATATTCATGAGAATCGTGTTGCTGGGTGCGCCCGGCTCGGGCAAGGGCACGCAGGGGAAGAAACTGTCGGAGGCCTACGGCATTCCCAAGATCTCCACTGGAGACGCCCTGCGCGCGGCGGTGGCGGCAGGCACCGAGCTGGGGCGCAAGGCGCACCCCCTCATGGAAGCCGGCAAGCTTGTGCCCGACGCGCTGGTCTACGGCATCGTGCAGGAGCGCTTCGGTCACGACGACTGCAAGAAGGGCTACATCCTCGACGGCTTCCCGCGCAACCATGCGCAGGCCGAGGAGCTCGATCGCATGCTCGGCCGCATCGGCCAGCCGGCGCTCGAGAAAGCTGTCCATCTGCACGTCGACGATGAGGAAATCGTCCAACGCCTGCATCAGCGCGCCATCCAGGAAGGCCGTGACGACGACAAGCCCGAGACGATCCGCAAGCGCATCGGCGTCTACAACTCGGAAACGCGTCCGTTGCTCGACTACTACGCCGCGCAGGGCAAGCTCGTGACCGTGGACGGCATCGGCAAGCTGGAAGAGATCTACCAGCGGATCGTGGCGGCGCTGTAGCTGCAACCCGGGCAGGCAGCCCTCAATAGGTGTCGCTGATGGCGCGCAGCACGTCTGAACGGGAAATCATGCCGACCAGCTTGCCGCTCGCCATCACCGGGTAGCGGCGGCAGGTCTGGCGCTCGAACAGCGCCAGCAATTGCATGAGGCTGGTGTTCGGCTCCACGGTTTTGACCTTCGGATTCATGAACTGGCTGACGGGGCCGGCAAACGACCCGTCTTCCGACGCTACGCCCACGATCGCGATCACGTCGCGTTCTGAAAGGATGCCGACCAGCACGCCTGCGTCATCGACAACCGGTGCGGCGGTGATGTGGCTCTTGGCAAGCGTGTGGATGGCCGCCATGACATCCATGTCAGGGGGAAAGGTGATGAGCTTGGCACTCATGTAGTCCCGCACTCGAAGCGTGTCGAGTTTCGCCATTTGCGTGCCTCTGCCTGTCGTCGTGTTGTCAGCCATTAAACCCCCGTTGCGGCCAACGAACAACTGTGGGCTCAGGCTGCCGGCAAAACCGCATGCAAACGTGTCCCGCCTGTTCGCAGCCATTGGCGTTTTTGGGCCCAACCCGGCATCTGGCGTTCCACCAGCGCCCAGAAGTGCGCCGAATGATCGGCGTGGACGCGGTGGCACAGCTCATGGACCACGACATAACGCAGCACGTCCTCGGGCGCCATCACCAGCCGCCAGTTCAGGCTGATGAGGCCGGAGGCCGCGCAGCTGCCCCAACGCGAGCGCTGGTCGGCGATGCGCGGGCCAAGATATGTCACGCCCAGGCGCGCAGCTTCCCCGTCCAGAAGCCGCGTGGCGTGCACCCGGGCGCGTTCCCGCAGCGCGGCCCGCAACGCACGTTCGAGCGTGTCCGGAGTGCTGCGTGGCGGCGCATAAACTTCCATGCCCGTCTCCGTGAATCGGACACGGGGTTGGGAAAGGCGCGACGCGATATGCAGCAGCGGCACGTCTCGCCCGGCAAGCGGCAGACGGTCGTGTCCGTCCCACGCCAGCGATCGCACGGCAGTTGGTGGCTCGATGTGGGCAAGGCGCAGGCGTGCGCGCTCGACCCACGCGAGCCGCGTAGTCAGGAAGGCCCGCGCCTCGGCACGGCTGACGTGACGCGGGATGACGAGCCATACCGTTCCGTCGCGCCGCACTTCCACACGCACGCGCTGAGCGCGTGCGCTGCGCCGTTCGTGAACCGGGCAAGTACCCGCGAGCGTGTCGCCGCGCGGGTCCTCGCCGCCAGCGTCAGGCATGCAGCAGATGCGTGACGAACCAGTCGCGGGCCGCCGGACCGGAGGTCTCGAAGCCCTGCGTATAGGCGTCGAAATGCTTGCCGTCGATGATCTTCAGCTGCTTCGGCTGCAGCGCTCGTTCATAGGCCGCGAGCTGGATGTCCGGCAGGCACAGGTAATCCTCGCGTGCGACCAGCATCAGCAGCGGCGTGGGGGAAACGCGGGCCACATAGTTGCCGGGCGCGTATTCGGACAGCATCTCCAGCGTGCGCAACGTCACTTCGTTGCGCCATGACGGGGCCCGCTGCCGCGCCGTTTGCGTCATCCACTCCCACGAATCCGGCGTGGGCAGTGCACTGGGGCCGTCCTGCGCCACCACGGGCATCATGGCCGGGGGCTGGCCGGCATAGCGTTCGCGCCGGTCCGCGTCGAACATCGCGCGGATTCCCGGCAGCTTGTCCGGGCTGATCAGACGCTGCGCGGTCTCCAGCCCGTCGATCAACGGTACTTGCGCAACCACGCACTTCACGCGCCGGTCCAGCGCCGCAACCACGATGGCGTGTCCGCCGCTGTAGCTGGAACCCCACACGCCGAGCCGCGCCGCATCGGTTGCCGGCAAGGTTTCCGCGAACGTCAGGGCGTCGCGCCAGTCGCGCACCTGCTGCCACGGGTCGATTTCCAGCCGCGGTGTTCCATCGCTCGCGCCGAAGCCGCGGTTGTCGTAGACGAGGGCGGCGAGCCCGGCGGCTTCGAACAGTTCGGCGTAGCGGTCCAGGTACATTTCCTTGACGGCGGAAAAGCCGTGACACATGACGACGGTTGGCAGGCGGCCTTTCGTCCCGTCCGGCACGTAGTGCCAGCCCCGCAGCAACGTACCGTCGCCGGTCTTGAACTCGATGTCGTGGCGCATGGGATCTCCTCGTTGTCGTTGGAGGCCGCATTATGACTGCGGTTTGCCGGGAAGAGCCATGCCAGCCCGGCAACCACCCCGTTCGCGTGCTGCTCCCTGTTCCGTCGACGATAGCCGCAGCATCCATACAAGGTGTCGCACAGCCCACGGTGGTGCCGAGCGTTGCGGTTTATAGTGCGCAATTCTCAAACATGTGGTTGGAAGAAGGGTGGGAAGGGCACGGTGAAAACGAATGGATGAGTTACTACGGGCAGCGGCGCTGGAGTATCACGAGCACGGCCGGCCGGGGAAGTTGGCGGTTACGCCGACGAAACAGCTTTCCAATCAGCACGATCTGGCGCTGGCGTATTCACCGGGGGTTGCCGCAGTGTCGGATGAGATCGTGGCCGACCCGGCCAACGTCGTGCGCTATACGGCGCGCGGCAATCTCGTGGGCGTCATCACGAACGGTACGGCAGTGCTGGGGCTGGGGGCCATTGGCCCGCTGGCCGCCAAGCCGGTGATGGAGGGCAAGGCGATCCTGTTCAAGAAGTTCGCCGGGCTGGATGTATTCGACATCGAGATCAACGAACGCGATCCGGACAAGCTCGTGGACATCATCGCCGGGCTGGAGCCGACATTTGGCGGCATCAACCTGGAGGACATCAAGGCGCCGGAGTGCTTCGAGGTGGAGCGCAAGCTGCGCGAACGCTGCCGGATTCCGATCTTTCACGACGACCAGCACGGCACGGCCATCTGCGTGACGGCGGCGTTCCTGAACGGGCTGGAAGTCGTCGGCAAGGACATCGCCCAGGTCAAGGTGGTGGTGGCCGGCGCGGGTGCGGCGGCGCTCGGCTGTCTGGGGCTGATGATGGACTTCGGCCTGCCGCTGGAACACATCTGGGTCGCAGACATCGAGGGCGTGGTCTACAAGGGTCGCACGGTGCTGATGGACCCGGCGAAAGAGAAGTTCGCGCAAGCTACGGACGCCCGCGTGCTGGATGACATCATCGACGGCGCCGACGTGTTTCTCGGGCTGTCCGCCGGCGGTGTGCTGAAGCCGGCGATGGTGAAGAAGATGGCGCACAACCCGTTGGTGCTGGCACTGGCGAACCCGAATCCGGAAATCCTGCCGGCGGATGCCATGGCGGTACGGCCGGATGCGGTCGTGGCTACCGGGCGCTCGGATTTCCCGAACCAGGTCAACAACGTGCTGTGCTTCCCGTACATCTTTCGCGGCGCACTGGATGTGGGTGCCACCACCATCACGCGCGGCATGGAAAAGGCCGCGGCCCGGGCCATCTGCGGGCTGGCTCGCGAGGAGCCGAGTGATCGTGTAGCCACAGCCTACGGCCTGTACGACGTAGCCTTCGGCCCCGCCTATTTCATTCCCAAGCCCTTCGATCCCCGCCTCATCACGCGGATCTCCCCGGCCGTGGCGAAGGCGGCGATGGACGACGGTGTCGCCACGCGGCCGCTCGCGGATCTGCAGGCTTACAAGGAGCAGCTGGAGCAGTTCGTCTACCACTCCGGGGCGTTCATGAAGCCGTTGTTCTCGGCCGCCCGCAGCGCGCTTGCCGGGGGCGGCAAGGCGCGCATCGTGTTCACGGAAGGCGAGGATGAACGCGTGCTGCGCGCGGTGCAGATCGTGGTGGACGAAAAGCTGGCGCGGCCACTGCTGGTCGGCCGCCCTGCCGTGCTTGAGACGCGCATCCAGAAATACGGACTGCGGCTGCGGCTGGGGGCCGACGTCGAAGTCGTGAATCCCGAACACGACGACCGCTTCCACCGTTACTGGACGACGTACTGGGCGCTGATGTGCCGGCGCGGCGTCACGAAGGAAATGGCGCGCGTCGAGATGCGCCGCCGCCTGACGCTGATCGGCGCCATGCTGGTGCGGCTTGGCGACGCGGACGGCATGATCTGCGGCACCGTCGGCGCCTACGACAAGCACCTGCAGTTCATCGATGAAGTCCTCGGCCACGAGCCGGGCGCGATCACCTACGCCGCGATGAACATCCTGCTGCTCGATGAGCGCACCCTCGCCATCGCCGACACCCACGTCAATGAGAACCCGAGTGCCGAGGAGATCGCCGAGATCACCTTGATGGCGGCACGCGAGCTGCGGCGCCTGAACATCCTGCCAAAGGCAGCGCTGCTGTCACGCTCCAATTTCGGCACCGACAGTTCCGCGTCCGGCGCGAAGATGCGCGCCGCACTTGAATTGATCCGCGACCGCGACCCGACGCTGGAAGTCGACGGCGAAATGCACGGCGACTGCGCGCTGGACCCGGCGCTGCGGAGTCGCATCCTGCCCTCCTCCACCCTGCATGGCGAGGCAAACCTGTTGATCTGCCCGAGCGTGGACGCCGCGAACATCGCCTACAACCTGCTGAAGACGGCGGCCGGCGGCAACGTTGCTGTCGGTCCCTTCCTGCTTGGCGTCGAACAACCCGTCAACATCCTCACGTCCAGTTCCACGGTGCGCCGCATCGTCAACATGACGGCGCTCACCGTGGTGGACGCCAACACCGCCGCAGCGCGCGGACCGAAAGGGCGCGCCGGTTAAACTGGAGAGCCTGCCCGCCATTCCCGCACCCGCCATGCCACGCCTGTTCGCCGTTTCGCTCCTGCTCCTGTCCGTGGCCGCCTGCGGCCAGCGCGGCCCGCTGTACCTGCCTAGCCAGGGCATTCCCGCGTCGCAGCGGGCGCCCGCTTCAACGTCGGCGAAAAAGACATCGAAAGCGGAACAGTCGCCGGAACAGCCCGCCGACGCGACGCGGCAGGACAGCGCGAACCCGGAGCAGCGCTGAATGGTCGCCCCCGGACTGCGACGCAATGCCGTTGGTGAGGCGGCGATCGAGGGCGTGTCCCTGGCCGACGTGGCGAAACGCTTCGGCACGCCCACCTACGTCTATTCGCGTGCCGCGCTGACGGCGAACTACACCGCGTTCGACACCGCCCTGGTGGATGTCGAGCACAGCGTCCATTTCGCGGTGAAGGCAAATTCGAATCTAGCCGTGCTGCAGGTGATGGCGGAACTCGGCGCCGGTTTCGACATCGTCTCGGGCGGCGAGCTGGCGCGCGTGCTGCGGGCGCGCGGCCGGCCGGAACGCATCGTGTTTTCCGGCGTCGGCAAGACCGAAGTGGAAATCGCCCAGGCGCTGGTGGCGCGGATCGGTTGCTTCAACGTGGAATCAGAGGCGGAACTGCACCGCCTGTCCCGCGTGGCGGCAGCGCGCGGCGATCGGGCGCCGGTGGCGCTGCGCGTGAACCCGGACGTGGACGCCAAGACCCACCCCTACATTTCCACCGGCCTGCGCGACAACAAGTTCGGCGTCGCCATCGAGGAAGCGGAACGGTTGTACCGGCTCGCGGTGACGCTGCCGGGGCTGGTGGTGCAGGGCGTGGCCTGCCACATCGGTTCGCAATTGTGCGAACTCGCGCCCTTCATCGATGCGCTCGACCGCGTGTTGGCGCTGGTGGACCGGCTGGCGGCTGCCGGCATCCAGCTTGCACACATCGACGTCGGCGGTGGCCTGGGCGTGCGCTACGACGCGGAGACGCCCCCGACGCCGGGGGAATGGGCGGCGGCGATCCTGCCGCATCTCACCGGGCGGAACCTGGCGATGCACTGCGAGCCGGGGCGTGCAATCTGCGCGAATGCCGGTGTGCTGCTGACGCGCGTGGAACTGCTGAAGCCGCTGGCGCACAGGAACTTCGCCATCGTCGACGCGGCGATGAACGACCTCATCCGTCCGTCGCTCTACGGCGCCTGGCATGCCATCGTGCCGGTTGTGGCGCGCAGCACGGCGGCACAGCGCTGGGACATCGTCGGCCCGGTGTGCGAAAGCGGCGACTGGCTCGGCAAGGATCGCGAACTGGCGCTGGAGGAGGGCGACCTGCTGGCGATCCTCGGCGCGGGTGCCTATGGTTTCGCCATGAGCAGCAACTACAACGCCCGGCCGCGTGCCGCCGAAGTGATGGTGGACGGCACGCAGGCGCACCCGGTGCGGGCGCGCGAGACGCAGGAAGACCTGTGGCGCGGCGAGGCGCTGCTGCCGTGACACAGGCCGTTCGGCCCGTCGTCCTCATCGACGCCTCCGGCTGGCTGTTCCGCGCCTACCACGCGCTGCCGCCGCTTACGAACGCGCAGGGCGAGCCGACCGGCGCGGTCTACGGTTTCGCCCAGATGCTCCGGCGGCTGGAGCACGACCTCCAGCCGGAACGCATCCTCGTGGTGTTCGACGCGCCCGGCGGCACTTTCCGCGACACGCTGTTTGCCGCGTACAAGGCAAACCGCGACGCGACGCCGGAAGATCTGAAGGCGCAGTTCCCGAAGATCGTCGAACTCGTGGAGGCGCAGGGCCTGCCGCTCGTCGCTGTGCCGGGCGTGGAAGCGGACGACGTGATTGGCAGCTACGCGCGCGCGGCCGAAGCTGCCGGCAACGATGTGCTGATCGTTACCAGCGACAAGGACCTCGCCCAGCTCGTCACGCCGCGCGTGCACCTGCTAGACACCATGAAGAACCGCCGCATGGACCGTGCCGGCGTCATCGAGAAGTTCGGCGTGCCGCCCGAGTGCATCATCGACTACCTGGCGCTCATGGGCGATACCTCGGACAACATCCCCGGCGTGCCGTCGGTCGGCCCGAAGACCGCCGCGAAATGGCTGAACAAGTACGGTTCGCTGGACGCCATCGTCGCGCACGTGGACGACATCAAGGGCAAGGTCGGGGAAAAGCTGCGCGCCAGCCTCGGCCAGTTGCCGCTGTCGAGGCAGCTCACCACCATCAAGATCGACGTGCCGCTGCCGCAGCCGCTGGATGCCCTGGTGCCGGGCGCGCCGGACAACGGCCGGCTGGCGGCGTTGTACGAACAGCTTGGCTTCACGCGTCTGCTGGCGGAACTGCGCGGCGAAGGCGCAGGGCCCGCCACCGTGGTGGCGCCAAAGGGTCCGACGGTGGAAACAACAGTCGCAGCACCCGGAGCATCGCAGGCGCTGCCCGCACGCGCTACGGAAGCCACGTGCGTGCTCGACGAGGCGGCATTCGCCACCATGCTGGCGGTGCTTGCGGCTGCACCGCTGGTGTGCTTCGACACGGAAACCGACAGCCTCGACGCGCTGCAGGCGCGGCTTGTCGGGCTGTCTTTCGCAGTGGAAGAAGGTCGTGCATGGTACGTACCGGTGGGCCATGACTACCTGGGCGTACCGCAGCAATTGCCGCTGGACACTGTGCTTGCGGGCCTCAAGCCGGTTCTTGAAGATGCCGCGAAGCCGAAGCTTGGCCAGAACGCCAAGTACGACATGAAAGTGCTGGCCACGCACGGCATCGAGGTTGCGGGAGTAGCACACGACACCATGCTGCAGTCCTACGTGCTGGACGCCGCCGGCAACCGCCACGACATGGACACGCTCGCCGAGCGTTACCTGAACCACCAGACCATCCACTTCGCCGACGTCGCCGGCAAGGGCCGTGGCCAGCTCACGTTCAACCAGGTGAGTCTGGAGCAGGCCGCGCCCTATTCCGCCGAGGACGCCGACATCACGCTGCGCCTGCATCACGTGCTGTACCCAAGAGTCTGCGCGCTCGACAGCCTGCGGCAGGTTTACGAAAGCATCGAGATGCCGCTGGTGCCGGTGCTGGCGCGTGTAGAGCGCAACGGTATGAAAGTGGATGCCGCGCTGCTGGGTCGCATCAGCACCGAACTCGCGCAGCGCATGCAGGCGCTGGAACAACAGGCTTACGAGCAGGCCGGCGGCGAGTTCAACCTCGGCTCGCCCAAGCAGTTGCAGGACATCCTCTACGACCGGCTGCAACTGCCGGTGCTCGGCAAGACGCCGAAGGGGGACCCTTCCACCGCGGAATCCGTTATCGAGCAGCTTGCGCCGCTGCATCCGCTGCCGCGGCTGATCCTCGACTGGCGCGGGTTGTCGAAGCTGCGTTCCACCTACGCCGACAAGCTGCCGGCACAGATCAACCCCGCCACCGGCCGCATCCACACCAGCTTCCATCAGGCCGTGGCGGCGACCGGGCGCCTGTCGTCTTCCGACCCCAACCTGCAGAACATTCCAGCGCGTACGGAAGAAGGCCGACGCATCCGTCAGGCCTTCATTGCGGAACCCGGCAATGCGCTGCTGTCCATCGACTATTCGCAGATCGAACTGCGGCTCATGGCGCATTTTTCCGGCGACCCGCGCCTGCAGGATGCCTTTCACCGCAGGCTGGACATCCACCGTGCCACCGCTGCGGACGTCAACGGCGTGGCGCTGGAAGATGTCACGGCTGAGGAACGGCGCGCCGCGAAAGCCGTGAACTTCGGCCTCATCTACGGCATGTCGGCATTCGGACTGGCGCGCCAGCTTGGCATTTCGCGCCCCGCCGCACAGGACTGGATCGACCGCTTCTTCGCCCGCTACCCCGGCGTGCGCCGCTTCATAGACTCCACACGCGAACACGCGAAGGAGCGCGGTTTTGTGGAGACGCTCTACGGCCGGCGCTTGTACCTGCCGGAGATCAAGTCGCGCAACGCGGCGCGCCGCCAGTACGCGGAACGCACCGCCATCAACGCGCCGCTGCAGGGCACGGCGGCCGACCTCATAAAATGTGCGATGATCGACGTTGCCGCATGGTTGAAGCAGAACACCACGGATGTGCGCATGATCCTGCAGGTTCACGACGAACTGATCTTCGAAGGCCCGGCCGCGCGCCTGCTGGAACTCGGCCCCGTCATCGCCCAGCGCATGTGCATGATCCGCGCGCTGGATGTTCCCCTGGCTGCGGAATGGGGTGTGGCACCGAACTGGGACGCGGCGCATTCCACCGCCAACGGCAGCGTCAGCAGCGGTTGACGGCACCGCGCCGGCGTCCGGCCGCGCCTTGGCGCCCGCTTTATCGGGCAAGCCCGCTGCCCGTAGCAGTTCGGTAGCCGTCCTTTAATCCGGTCTTAACATGCACTTGGGACACTCTCGCCTCCACCGGCCGTGTGCAATGCCGGGAGCAGGAAATGTGGAGCGCCCCATCGTGTTGAATTCCTTCCGCGTGTTGTCCCCCCGGCCGATGAAAGCCGGCATGGGCCCGGCGTTCGATGAGAGCCAGCACTGGCCGGGCGATTCCCATGGCATTCGCGTCACGTGGCGGCATGGATCAGCAGCCGCTGCGTTGGCCGAAACTTCCCCCGGAAGCGGCGGTGCAGTCGCCCCGGAGCAGGTTCGGCGCCGGATTCTTGCGCGTCTCGGGGCTTTCACACCGCCGCAGATCGCGATCACCGGCCGGCACCGCGTCGTGTATGATCTGAGCCTCGATTCCGCCGAAGTGGAAGAGCTGATTGGGGCACTGGAAGACGATTTCGGTATCGACATGCCGTTGGCATGTGCAGCCGCCATCGTAACCGTCGACGACCTCGTCGCGGCCGTCGTCGCGCTGACCCGGATACCCTCCATGTAAGGTCGGTTCATGCGCTCGGCGACGTACGGCATGCCGCCCGTCCCCGCTCACAGGAAAGCCGATGAAGACCGAACCGCGTCCTGTGCGGGCCGAACACGTGGAGCAGCGCGGACCTGCCGACGTGAACGATCCGGCCGCAGCCGGCTGCGCGGACGCCCACGCGCTGCTCGTCGAGGTCATCGCGGCGCAGAGTGCCCGCCCCAGTCCGGTACTGCTCGACCAGGTCGCTGAAACGGTGACCGCGCGTTTCGGCGCCAGCCTGCAGGCGATGCTGTTCTACGGCTCCTGCCTGCGTAGCGCGGACCCGACAGATGGGCTGGTGGATGTCTACGCGTTGGTGGACGATTACCGCCATGCTTACCCGCAGCGCTATCTGCGGGTTTTCAACAGCGTGCTGCCCCCGAACGTGTTCTACATGGAATGTCCGCTGGCGGCGCGCCTGCCCGGAGGCTCTCCGCCTGAAAACGCGCGACTGCGGATCAAGTGCACGGTGCTCAGCCTCGCCGCCTTCGAGCGTGGTACCCGCCACTGGTTTCATTCCTACCTGTGGGGGCGGTTCGCGCAGCCGGCACGGATCGTCCGTGTGCGGGATGAAAGTGCCCGCCGGCGGGTGAACGAGGCGCTGGCAGGCGCAGTCCTGACGTTCCAGCGGCGATCGATCCCCTGTCTTTCCGGCGCGTTCACGGCCGAGGCCTTGTGGACCGAAGGCTTGCGGCGCTGCTATGCGGCGGAACTGCGCGTCGAAGGCAACGGCCGTGCGACAAGGCTGGTGGCGGACGGCCTGGCCGACTATCAGGCGCGGACCCAGGCCAGCGCACTACTGCTGGGGCTACAACTGGTCGAGGGTGGGCAGTACCGCCGCGTTCCTGCAACAACGCGCAGCGCAGCGCTGCTCGCCGGCGGCGCCTGGGCCGTGCGGCGCTGGCAGGGCCGTATCCTGTCGATCCTGCGGCTCGTCAAGAGCGCGGGCACGTTCAAGGGCGGCGTAGACTATGTGGCTTGGAAGATCGAACGCCATTCGGGCGTGCATATCGAGGTGACGCCGAGGTTGCGGCGCCATCCGCTGATCTACGGTTGGGGCGTGCTGTTTCGCCTGCTGCGCAAGGAAGTCCTGAAGTAGGCATCATTCGCCGGGCGCTGCGGCACTTTGAGCCCAACCGCGTTGGGTGAACCCGCCGCCGCATCGGTTTCCATCCATCGCCCCATTCCTCCGCTTATCCATGTTTACCTTCGCCCACGTCTCGGATCTGCACCTGCCCTGCGATCCGCATTTGACGCTGCGGCAGCATTTCTCCAAGCGCCAGTTGAGCGTCTGGTCGTGGCGCAAGCGCCATGCGATACAGAGCGCTGCCGTACTCGATGCATTGAGAATCGAGTTGCAGCAGGCGGCGGTCGATCACGTCGTCGTCACCGGCGACCTCACGAACTTCGCGTTGCCGCAGGAATTCGCTGCGGCTGCGGCCTGGCTGCGTACGTTGGCGCCGCCGGAGCGTGTCAGCCTCGTACCGGGCAATCACGACGCACTCGTCGCTGTGCCGGCGCGCGACGGACTCGACCGCTGGCGGGCATGGACGCGGCTCGACGAAGGTGGCTGGCCGTTCGTACACGACCTCGGTGCGGTGGTGCTGATCGGCATCAGTACCGCTGTGCCCACGCTGCCGCTGCTGGCGCGCGGACGGGTGGGCATAGAACAGTGCGCGCGGCTGGAGCAGTGCCTGCAACGGCAGGCCGGGCGCTGCCGTGTGGTGCTGATGCACCATCCGCCGGTGGACGGCATCGTGAGCCCCCGCAAGGCACTCGCCGACCGTGCCGCCGTGCGCGCCGTGCTGGCGCGCGCCGGGGCGGAGCTGGTGTTGTACGGCCACGCGCGCGACGCGCATGTGGACTGCGTCGCGGGTCCGCGCGCGCCGATCCCGTGTCTGTGCGTGCCGTCGTCCTCGGCGCTGCCGAATCCGCACGACGAAGGCGCGCGCTGGCATCAGCTGACGGTTGCGGAACAGGGCGACGGCTGGACGCTGGAAGTCCGGGTGCGGCGCTGGTCGGTGGCGGCGGGGGCGTTCGCGGACGGCGATCCCTTCACCCGTGGATTGCCGGTGAACCGCGCGCAATGAGGCACGCAATGGAGTGTGCATGGACGTGAAGACGGCACTGGTGCTGGCCGGAACGCGCGCTGGGGCGGAGGACCCGCTTGCGGTCTATGCCGGCGTGTCGCACAAGGCGCTGATCGAAGTCGGCGGCCGCACGATGATTGAGCGCGTGGTGACCGCGCTGGCGGCGCTGCCAGGGCTGGAACGCATCCTGATTTCCACCGAACGTGCAGACCTGCTGCAGGCCTGCCGCGGGTTGCGGGCCTGCGCGCCACACGTCGAGATCGACGTCATCCCGGCCGCGACCGGGCCCAGCGCCAGCGTTGCCGCAGCGTTCGAGCGTTGCGGTGCACCGTTGCTCGTGACGACGGCGGATCACGCGCTGCTGCGTTTGGCGTGGATCACGGACTTCCTCGCCGGCGTCCCGGCCGGTTGCGACGTGGCGGCGCTGCTGGCGCCGCGCGCGGCGGTCATGGCTGCCCGGCCCGAGACCCACCGCACGTTCCTGCGGTTCGCCGACGGGGCATGGTCGGGCTGCAACCTGTTCTGGCTTGCCACACCACGCGCGGCCGAGGTCGTGCGCTTCTGGCAGTCGATCGAAGCCGAACGCAAGCACCCGGCACGCCTCGTTCGCCGCCTCGGCCTGTGCTTTGCGCTGCGCTACCGCTGTGGGCGGTTGACGCTCGGCGACGCGCTGGAGCGCCTCCACACGCTGTGCGGCGCGCGCGCGGCGGTTGTGGAGTCCGCCGACGGATTGGCGGCCATCGACGTCGACAAGCCGGCAGATCTCGACCTCGTGCGGCGCATCGTGGCCGAAACGGCAGAGGGCGGTATTCAGGCGTGAGTGTCGCCCGGTGCCGCGATGCTGAGTCGGCCGGCCTGCATGCGCAGGACGCGGTCGGCTTCCCGTACCCAGGCAGGATGGTGTGAGACCGCCAGCACGGTGACGCCGTCGCGTGTCGCGCGGCGCCGGATGTTGGCGATGACGGCGGCCTCGGTCGCCGGGTCCAGCGCGCTCGTCGCTTCGTCGAGGATCAGCAGGCGTGGCCGGCGCACCAGCGCGCGGGCCAGGGCCAGCCGCTGGCGCTGGCCGCCGGACAGCGCTCCGCCGCGCTCGCCGACGACGGTGTCCATTCCTTCCGGGAGCTCCTGCACGAACTGCCAGCATTCCGCGTCACGCAGCGCGTCCTCGAGGTCCTGCGCGGTAATTCCCGCTTCGCCCAGCGTGAGGTTTGCCGTGACGGTGTCGTGGAACAGGATCACTTCCTGGGGTGCATAGCCGACCTGCCGGCGCCATTGGGTGCGGTTCAGCGCGCGCAGCGACGTGCCGTCGACGCGCACTTCACCGCTGCCGGGAACGTACAGGCCCAGCAGCAGATCGATGAATGTCGTCTTGCCGGCGCCCGATGGCCCGGTGACGATTGCGACCTCGCCGGATTCCAGTACCACGCTGACGTGTTGCAGGGTGGGCCGCTTGCCGTGCGCGAAGCTCACGTCGTCGAACTCGATGCGGCGTGTGAAGCGTGGCGTTGCGCCGCCGCCGGGCGGGTCGGCCGCACGCAGCGTCTCGGCGATGGTGCGCTGTACCGACTTGAGCCCCGGTTCGGAGGAATGCAGTTCGTTGAGCTGCTGCTGCGAGCGGCCCACCACGAGCGCGGTCTTCGCCAGCAGCAGGCTCATCACGATCACTTCGCCGAGCGGCATGTTGAGCATCCGCAGCGCCGCGAAAATGCCGAACGCGAGACACAGCGCGATGATGGGTTCCTGCAGCGCGCGGTTCGCGTTGCTGGCGAACACCTGCCGCCGGGCAGCGTTCTGCATGTCCCCGAGGTCCTTCTTGAAGAGCTGGACGACATGGCCATCGCGCGCCATCGCCTTCAGCGGCTTGATGCCGAGCAGCACTTCCGACAGGCGCTCCAGCACGGTGCGCAGCAGGCGGGTCTGGATGCTGGCGTTGCGCTTGGCGGTCTGCACGAAGCGGTTCAGGGAACCCAGCATGATGGCGCTGACCAGCAGCGCGAACAGCGCCAGCTTCCACGACAGCAGCGCGGCGATGCCGATGTACACCACTGCCTGGATGATCTGGGAAAGCATCAGCATGGCGGCGCTGTAGGCTTGGCCAGCCTTTGTCGCCTCGTCGCTCAGCGCGTTCGAGAAGCGGCCGCTGGCGTGGGAGACGTAATACGACCAGCGCGCGCCGATGAGGCCGTTGACGAGCTGCACGCGCAGCTTCGCCGTCACGTCCGCCACCGCATAGCCGATCTGGCGCAGGGACAGCAGGATCAGCACCGCCTTGATGAGCGTTCCCGCCACGACCAGCCCGAGCAGGATGCGGGGGTCCGGCGCGATCCCGACCTTGTGCAGCATCTCGAGCATGGTGTTTGCCAGCGCGCTGTGGTGCGCGCTGCGATCGCCTAGCACGGCGATCATCGGCAGCAGCGTCGCGATGCCGAAGCCGTCGGCGAAGCTGGCGGCGATGACGTAGGCGGAGACGGTGAGGTTGCGGCGCGTGGGCGCGAGTTGCGTATAGCGCTGCAACCATCGCGGCCCGCGCGGGGTGTGCGGAGTGTCTTGCGTTGTCATCGTGTTGTGCGCCGGGCACACAGCTGGTCGAACCAGGCGAGGTAGGCGTCCGCGCTCGGGCCCGCCTGGTGGCGTGCCAGGAACGGGGCGAGCGCTGCCGTCGAGGGCTGCAGGCCCAGCGCGTAACGCACGGCGGACGCGAGTGCTGCCGGCGTGGCATCGCTGAGCGTGCCGAAACTGGGATCGAAGAGGATTTCGCCGATCGCGGGAGAACTGCGCGTTGCCACCACCGGAACGCCGGCCGCCAGCGCTTCGACGAGGACTGCCGGATACCCTTCATGGCGTGAAGTCGACAGCAATACCCGGGCCGTTGCCAGGTACGGGCGGATGTCGGGCACGTGGCCGGCCCAGGTCACCCGATCGGCGATGCCAAGCCGGCGGCTTTCCTGCTCCAGTGCGCTGCGCAGCGGGCCGTCGCCCAGGATCAGCAGTCGAACATCTGCCTGTTGTGTCCTGAGCAGCGCCATCGTCTGCAGCGCCAGGGCCACGTTTTTCTCCGCCACCAGCCGCCCGGCCACGGCAATGACGGGCGGGTCGGCGGCAACGGGTTCGAGGCTGGGTGACGGGGTGGATTCCGCGATGATGCAGGGTTCCCAGATGGCCGCGATGTCGTCGCGTTTCAGGATACCGGCGGCTTCGTCTCGTAGTGCCTCGGACATCGCCACGAGGCCGTCGAGCCGGGTGCACCAGAAACGGGTGGTTTTCTCGAATGTTCCCTGTGAGAAACGCGAACGTTCGGGGCGCCACAGCCGGTTGCTGAGCTTGCACGCGAATACCGGCCGTTGGTGGAAAGGCATGCGGGCGATGGTGCCGATCACCGGCAGGTGCGCATTGCCTGGCGCGAACACCACATCGGCCTGCAAGGCGCGCAATGTACGTGCGCCGGCCCAGCCCAGGGGAATGCGCGACAGGCGCCACCTTGGCAGGCGCGGGCGAATGGCCCGGGTATGGACGTCGGGCGCGACGCGCACGCGCAGCGGTCCGCTGGCGGCTCCGTACAGCAGGGTGACGTCGCGGCCGCGCGCCTGCCATGCGTTCGCGAGCGTGATGGCGATGCGCTCTGCGCCGCCGGCGTAGAAGTCACGCATCACGACCACGATATGTTGTGCCGTGCGGGGAATTTCTGTCATGGCGGAAGGGGCGTTTCGTGCAGCCGTTCATGAATGGCCCGCGCCGCCCGCAGTGATGAAGCTTCGCCGTTCAAGTCGAACGAGCAGGCGAACAATTGCTGCTGGACCGGGCGATACGTTGCGACGTCCCCAGCTGAGCGGGCCAATGCCGCATCGAGCTCCGCGAGGTCGGAAACCACAGGGCCGGCAGTCCAGTGCGCGAAGTTCGGATCTCCGCGCCACTGCAGGTGGTCGGGGTTGAGGAACACGCAGGGGCGTGGCCGCTGCAGGAATTCGTAGACCTGGCTGCTGGCGTCGCCCAGATAGAGGTCGGCGGCCTGCGTGTAGGTCATGTCGGTGCTCGCCGGACTGCCAAGGTCGACGTGGATATGAGGGCAGTCGAGGATGTCCTGCGGAACGCGGCCGACGTGGCGCGCGCCGAGATGTTCCAGGCTGGGTACCCAGCGGCGCTGGAACAGCATGACGTGCGGCGCGAAGATCAGGTTGTAGCGCGTGCTGTCGCGGAAATACCGCAGCACCGCCTGCCCCAGCGCGTACCACGACGACAGGTGGGGCGCCGGGTGCGGGTTGTACAGCACCGTGGGCCGGCCGTTGGCCTGCAGCGGCAGGCGCGGCGGCGTGGCGGGCAGCAGGTCGAATTTCGGGTAGCCGACGGTGCTGATGCGTTCCGCCGGCACATGGGCTTCGCGGATCAGGCGGTCGCGGATTTTCGGCCCCGACACCAGCACCTGGTCGAAACGCGCGCTCTCGGCGTTGAAGCCGATGGCGCGGTCACCGGCGCCGTGGCGGCAGTGGATCAGCCGCAGCGTGCCCAGCCCGTAGCGCGACTTGAGCAGGAGCGAGGTCTTTTCCGTGACGACGAGCGCGTCCAGGCTGCGGAAGAAGGCGAGGTTGTCGCCATAGATGGCGGCCTTGTCGAACGGCAGCAGCGGGTTCAGCAGCGGCGACAGGGCGCGGCGCAGCGGACTTTTCAGGCGCAGCCGCACACGCCCGATGCGCGGGCCGGCGCCGGCGGCCAGCAGCCGATCGACGGCGGCGTCGAGCGCGTCATTCGTCGTCGCCAGCACGACTTCCACGTCCGGAAACTCACGCGCCAGCGCTGTGGCGATGGGCAGGCTGTGGGCGACCTGGTGGATCTGGTCGTGGTTGTAGAGGAACCCGACTCTCATGCGCGTGCCGCGTTCCAGATGGCCAGGTATTCGTCGAGCGCGCGGTCGAGCGAGAACGCGGCGGCACGCTCGCGCAGCGCCGCCGCGTCCGGTGCCGGTGCGCAGATGGCGGCGACCAGTGCCCGGGCCAGCCCGTCGACGTCGCCGACGTCCACGAGCGTGCCCCAGCGTCCGTCTTCGAGCAGTTCCTCCGGCCCGCTGGGACAGCGCGTCGCGACGATCTTGCGGCCCAGCGCGAGCGCTTCGACCAGCACCGTTGGCAGCCCCTCGCGCCGCGACGACAGCACGAAGACCTCGCTGTGCGCGAGCCATGGCGCAACGCTGGCGACGCGTCCCGGCAACTCCACGTAGGCTGCGCTGTCGAGCTGGCGCACCTGTGCTTCCAGCGCGTGGCGTTCCTTGCCTTCGCCGAGGATGACGAGGCGTGCGCCGGTTTCGCGATGGACGCGGGGAAACGCCGCCAGCAGGTCGTCGTAGCCTTTCACGTAATGCAGGCGCCCGGCGGCGAGCACGAGCGGCGCAGCGGCCTGCCCGATCCACGGATGGTCGATCGGCGCACGCGCCTGTTCGAGGAATTCAGGACGATAGGCGGGGTTGTAGATGGTGTGCAGGCGCGCGGCGGGTACGTTCCAGTGCGACTGCAGGTCCTGCGCCACACCACGGCTGACGGTGACGACGGCGTCGGCCAGCCCGAAATGGCGGCGCACGTGGCGGCCGATCCAGCGGTAGACGAGCGGGTGCTGCCAGGCGGCATCGGCGCTCAGGTGTTCATGCTGCGTGAGCGTGACGTGCACGGCGTCGCCGAGGTGGGCCTTGAGTAGTGCTGCGTGGATGTTGTAGTGGTTCAGCGCCGCGACCAGTCGCACGCCGGGGTGGCCCAGCACGTAAGTCTTTAGTCGTCGGCGCGCCAGCGGCCCGATGCCGAGCACGACGCGGCCGATGCGCGCATCCAGCAGCAGCTCGTCGCGGAAGCGGCTGGCCGGTGCTTCGCTGAGCACGTCCACGGCGTAGCCGCGTTCCACCAGGCCGTTGGCCAGCGTCAGGACCCATTGCCGCACGCCGCCGCTGGAGCGCTTCGGCCAGCCCATCAGGTTGCAGTAGAACGCGATGCGCAGCGGCGCAGCGCCCATGTTGCCGCTTTCGTCCATGAGATGAGGGTGCGAGACGGGCGGACAGTGTACGCGTACGGCTGGGCGACAGGTCGCGCGCGGGATCAGGGCTGGACGAGGGTTATCGTCTTCACGTCGACCTTGGGGGCCTGCATCATGTCCTTGTCGACTTCGCCGCTGATCTGCACCTTGGTCTTGTCGTTGAAAGGCGTGGTCGGCAAGCGGTGGTCGTCGATTTCAACGGTGATCTGGCCGGTACCATCAGAGAACACATACTTCTCATGGCCTGTCTTCTGCACGATGTAGCCCTTCAGCGACACCACGGAATCATCGACGGGTTTCTTCAGGATGGCGGCCACCGAGCTGTAGCCGGGCGCAGTTGAAGGGCCGGTGTACTGGGCGAAAGCGACGGCTGCCGGCAAGGCGAGTGCGGCGCCAAGCAGCAGAATTGGAGTGCGATGAAGCTTGGGCATTGAAAACCCCTTGAGGTGGCAGTTCCGGCAGTTTACTGGACACGGGTGGCGCCTATCCCGAAAGAATGGCGGTTCTGACCAAGGCAGCCTGGTGTGCCGCCGCCATTTGCATGCCGTGAGGGAGTACGAGTCGTGAACGAAGCGGAGCGATTGCCCAAGCGCATGGGGCCTCGATGGTGGCGGCGCCAGATCGCGTTCATCGGCCACCCGTCGGCGCTGCTGCTGGGCGTGCTGATCGCGCAGATCGTCCTGTACCCCGCATTGCTCGGCTTCAGCGCCGCGCCGCTGGTGCTGGATGGCATCGGCATCGCCGCACTGTTGCTGGCGTTGCGGCTGATCCACTACACGCGCGGCTTCGTGTGGCACGCCGTGGCGATGGCGGGCGTTTCCATCGGTCTGGAGCTGCTCCTCGTCATCACCGGCTCCGTCCGCCTGATTCCGTGGCAGGCGGTGACGCAGGCCATCCTGTACTTCTACACGGCGCGCTGCCTGATCCGCTATATCCTGGTCGATCGCCGGGCCAGCCTGGATGAACTGTTTGCCGCCGCAGCCGCCTTCATGCTGCTGGTCTGGGCTTTCACGGAACTGCTCGTGGCCTGCCAGTGGCTGCAACCCGGTGCGTTCGCAGGCACGGATGCGCCAGGTGACCTGCGCAGCGTGAATGAACTGCTGTTCCTCAGCTTTGCGCTGTTCACGAGCACGGGGATCGGCACGGTCGTGCCGATGACCGCCGCGGCGCGCGTCATTGGCGACCTCGAGATGTTCAGCGGCGTGATGTATCTGGCGCTGGTGATCTCGCGGCTGGTGGGCATGGCTGCCAATGGCGGTGTACAGAAATCCGTGCCGAAGGCGGCGGCCCGTTCCGACGATGACGCCGATGAAGCGGGGCGGCACCCACCTGTCGGCACCGGGCGCTGACGGACCGCACCTGGTCGGTCAGCTGCCGAACTGCTGTCGCAACCACGCGCAGGCGTCATCCACCATCCGCCGACCGGATTTCAGCGCCGTGGGTGACTTGAAGATGCCGTGGATGGTCCCGGCGTAGCGTTTCATGGTGGTGGTGACGCCTGCTGCGACCAGCCGCTGCCCGTAGGCTTCGCCTTCATCCCGCAGCGGGTCGTATTCGCAGGTGGCGACCCAGGCGGGCGGCAGACCAGTGAGGGATTCGGCGCACAAAGGGGCGGCGTCCGGATCGGATATGTCTGCTCGATTTTCGACGTAATGATCCGTATACCAGGCCATCGCCGCGCGCGTCAGGCCGTAGCCGGTGGCGTTGTCGCGCAGCGACGGCGTTTCGTGGCTGTAATGGCCGGTGACGGGATAGACCAGCATTTGTGCGCATGGGCACGGCCCGCCCGCGTCACGCAGGCGCCGCGCGACGACGGTGGCGAGATTGGCGCCGGCGCTGTCGCCACCGACCGCAATGCGGGCGTTCGCCTGCAGCGCCGGACCGTGGGCCATCACCCAGCGCGTCGCTGCTTCGCAGTCGTCCACGGCGGCGGGGAACCGGTGTTCCGGCGCCAGCCGGTAGTCGACGGCAACGACGACGCACCCCGCACCGGCGCACAGTTCGCGGCAGACGTTGTCATGCGTATCCAGGTCGCCGATCACGAAGCCGCCGCCGTGGAAGTAGATGAGCACCGGAAACGGCGCCGGGCCTGCCGGCGTGTAGACCCGCAGCGGAATTGCGGTGGCAGGGCCGTCGCAGGCCGTGTCGCGGACTTCCGCCAGCCGGGCGGTGGAACGTGGATCGAGCGCTGTCGTCCGTCGGTAGATTTCGCGAGCGGCTGCGGGAAGCTGCTCGTGCATCGGCGGCAGGCCGAGCGCGGCGGCACTTTCCAGCAGACGGCGAATTTCAGGGACGAGCGGCACGGTACGCCTCGATGACGGGACTGGGCCGAAACCATACGCGATGAGCCGGTTCCGGCGCACGGGAACACGGCTCGCAAAGTACGGCGCAGGGTGTGATTTTGATTGTTGACAGTGTTACGTTAATAGTGTCAACATCATCGCATGCCCAGAAAACGTTTTCCCGAAGACGTGCGCGCGCGCAAGCGTGGCGAGATTCTCGACGGCGCCATGGCGGTGTTCGAGCGCGATGGCGGGTTGAAGGGCTTGAGCTTCCGCAAGTTGGCGGCAGAGATGCAGCTCAGCTATTCGGCGCCGTACCGCTATTTCGCGGACAAGAACGAGCTGGTGAATGCTCTACGCGCCCGCGCCTACCGCTGGATCGAGCGCGAGATGCTGGATGCCATCGACGGCGTTGCCGCGCCGGAAAAGCGGCTCGAGCTGCTGGCGGCGGCCTACATCCGCAGCGGTATGCGGCGGCCGCAGCGCTATGCGCTGATGTTCTTCAACCTCAACGATGCCGACGTGGCACGGCGCTCATTGGAGCTGAAAGCTGCCAAGCGCGACGCGCTGGACGTGTGCACGCGCACCATCGCCGCCGGCCAGGCCAGTGGTGATCTGCCGCAGACGATGGATCCGCTCACGGCGGCGCACCTGTTCTGGATCGGAGCGCACGGGCTGGTATCGCTGCAGGTGGCGGGCCAGTTCGTGATGGGCCGTTCCATCGAGATTCTGGTCCCTGCACTGATCGGTACGCTCCGTGTGGGTATGGAGCACTACAAGGCGCCGCAGGCGCAGAACGAGACACAAGAGGAGAACCCGGATGGCCGGAGACGACCCGCGTCGTGACGCGAAGGAGGCGGGGATCCCCATTCCGCGCCGCATTCCCTTTACCTTTCCCGACGAGCTGGATCCGCGCTGGCATCCACGGGATCCGGAGTTCGCGGCCATGGTCAACGGCGCGTCGCTGACCATGCCGTATCTGGAACCGTTCCTGATCCGCACCTTGCGCGAAGTCGTGCAACAGCTGGATGACCCGCGTTTGGTGGAGTACGGCCGCGCATTCAACGCGCAGGAACAATGCCACTATCAGACCCACCGACGTTTCAACGATCTGCTCAAGGCGCGGCGCTATCCCGAACTGGTGGCCGTGGAGCAGCAGATGGCCGCATCCTATGTGCGGTTGTCACAACGTTCGCTGCGCACGCGCATGGCCTACACCGCCGGCTTCGAGTCCATGACCGCGGGCGTGACGCAGTTCCTGGTGGATCGGCGCGTGGCGCTGTTTGGCGGTGCCGACGCCCGCGTTGCGTCCTTCGTGCTGTGGCATTTCGTAGAGGAGACCGAGCACAAGTGCGTGGCCTACGACGTCTACCAGGCGGCATTCGGCGGCAGTTTATCGGGCTACCTGGCCCGCATGATCGGCGTTTTCCACGGATCTCTGGATGTGATGGTGTACTCGATGAAGGGCTATCGCCACGTATTGCGGAGGGACGGACTCTGGAACAACCTGAGATCCCGCCTGCATCTGGCTCGGCGCCTGGGCCAGTTCTGCTGGTATGTGCTTCCGCGCATGGTGTGCGCCGCACTGCCGGGCCATGACCCGCGCCATGTCAAGGATCCGCAATGGGTCAGGGACTGGATCGCCGGATACGCCCAAGCGCACCCCGATAGCGTGCCGCTGGTCGACACCCGCGATCCGCTGATGCCCGTTCCATTTCCTGTTTCTGAATCAACGCTGGAGATCGCGACATGAGTCTTGAAGATGAAATCAAACCCCTCCGCCGTCTGCTCATAGGGCATGGGGCATTGCTGATGCTCGCCGCTGGCGTCATCGGCCTTGCGTTTACGTTCTTCGTCCTCGGCCATGTAGTGCTGTGGCCGATTCCGGGGCAGATCGAATACCAGTTGCCGGGGACCTATCACGATTGGCACATGGCGCACATGGAGGCGCTGATCAACGGCGCCGTCGTGTTCCTGGTGGCTGCGCTGCTGCCGGCGCTGCCGTTCGCGGAGAGAGGCCTCAAGCGTGTCGCCTATGCGGTCGCCGTCGTGGCGTGGGTAAACGTGATCGCCTCGACGATCAAGATCTTCTTCAAGGACAGCCAAGGCCTGGAAGCCTCCGCACTGCTCAGCAACAACATTGTTTTCGCGCTGTTCTATGTCGGCGTGGTGGTGTTTTTGGTGCTGATGGCAACGATCGCGTGGAAATGCCTGCGCAGCACTGCGCCGTGAGCGTGCAGCGCTGCGTTGGAGTTTCTGCGGATGGGCGCTTCATGCATTTCGGGGCCCTGCAGTGTGTCCGCGTGATTTCTCCAAGACTTGCGGAACTTTGTACGGCGGCGGGGATCGAAGCCTGCGAGCGGTGACTCCCTTTCCCGCTCTTCGCCCCCACTCCCTGGGCGGAATTTCCGGCCACCCCTGCCGGAACGCAGTGGCCCGACAGCTTTCCCCAAGCTGTCGGGTTTTTTATTGGGTGACGATCACCGGCCGTGCGCCGTTCTTGAGTCGATGATGTCGCGGTGATGGCCGTTGGTCCGGCTTTTTCTACCGCGTGGAACTTTGTCGCGGCGAACGCATCCAATGCTGTGAGCGGTCCCTCCCTTGCCGCTCTCCGCCCCCTCCCTGGGCGGAATTTCCGGCCACCCCTGCCGGAGTGTGTGGCCCGGTAGCCTTCCCCAGGCTGCCGGGTTTTTTGCTTTCAGGAAGTGGATGGCGGGTGCAACCAGGCGTCGATCTGGTCGCGGGCCTGTTCCAGGCCCTGCCCGCTGAGCGATGAGAACAGCTGGGCACTCGCTTCGCCGGGACGGGCGGCGAGGCTGTTGCGCGTGTTTTCGAGCGCGCGTAGAGCGGCGCTGCGGCTGAGCTTGTCGGCTTTAGTGAGGAGGATGTGAACGGGCCGAACATGGGCGTGGGCCCATTCCAGCATCTGCACGTCCAGGGGTTGCAGCGGTCGGCGCACGTCCATCAAGACCACGAGCCCGATGAGGTTGCGGCGCTGGGCAACATACTGCCCCACCAGCGCTTCCCAGGTTCTGCGTGTGTCTGGTGGCGCCTTGGCGAAACCGTAACCCGGCAAGTCCACGAGGCGGGTTTCATCCGTCAGTGCAAATAGGTTGATGAGCTGCGTGCGGCCGGGCGTGTTGCTGACCCGGGCCAGCCCGCGCTGGTCGCACAGGCGGTTCAACGCGCTGGATTTGCCGGCGTTGGAGCGGCCGGCGAAAGCCACTTCCGGAATCGCGTCCGGCGGCAGTTGCGCCAGCTTCGCGGCAGAGCGCAGGAAGCAGGCCCCGCGCAGCGGATTTGCCGCTGGCTGAGCGGGGGTTGTGGAATGGGGTTTGTCTGTCACGAATGCGGGGCTTTGTGTAAAATCAACGGGATCACAGGCTCAATCGTAACGTGCGCCGAGTACGCGCGTTGCAACCGTCTTTCGAGGGGTCTCACCATGGTGCGCTTCGTTCTCGCCGCTGTTCTGCTGGTTCCAGCCGTCGCTTTTGCCGCTGGCGATCTTTTCACGAACGGCGATGCCGCTGCGGGAGAAAAAGATGTCACGACCTGCGTCCAGTGCCATGGACCGGGCGGCAACGGCTCGATGAGCCCGACGTTCCCGAAGCTCGCGAACCAGGGTTCCGCCTATCTTTTCGAGCAGTTGCAGGAATTCAAGGCGAACACGCGCAAGAATGCCGTCATGAACATTCAGGCCGCGCCGCTTTCCGAGCAGCAGATGCGCGACATTGCCGCGTATTTCTCGGCCCAGGCCTTCGTGCCGGGTACGGCGAGCGAAGCTTCCGTGGCGGTTGCCCAGCCGCTGTATCGCGGCGGTGATCCGGCGCGCGGCGTGCCGGCCTGCGCGGCGTGCCACGGCCCGGCAGGCGAAGGCAACGTCGCAGCGGCGTATCCGCGCATCGGCGGGCAGAACTCGGCCTACGTGGCGGCACAGCTCAGTGCCTACAAGGCAGGTACGCGGGGTGCTGCGAATGCCAAGGGCAAGATCATGCAGCAGATCGCCGCGAAGCTGACGGACGACGAGATCCAGGCGCTGTCCAGCTACGTGTCCGGTCTGCACTGACCGACACGCTTTCAGCGCGTCATCCTCAACGCCGGGTCGCGGAAACGTGGCTCGGCGTTTTGTGTTTCATGGCCTTGTGGAGCTTGTGCAGGGGAAAGCTATACTCGGCCTGTACCGTCTCAGGGGTTGCCCATGCCAGAACCTGCACCTTCATTCTCGAGTTTCGGGGCGTTCTACCCGTTCTATCTTGGCGAGCATGCGAACCGTACGTGCCGGCGGCTGCATTTCGTCGGCACTTCGCTCGTCATCGTCACGTTTATCGCTGCGATTGCTTCGCAGCATTACGCGGCGTTGTGGCTGATGCCGGTGTTCGGCTACGCCTTTGCGTGGGTAGGACACTTCGTGTTTGAAAAGAACCGCCCGGCAACGTTCAAGCACCCGTTCTACAGCCTGGCGGGTGATTTCGCGATGTACCGCGACATCTGGACCGGCAAGATCCGCTTCTAGAAAAGCGCCGAACAAGCGCCTGCGCTCGGCATCACGCACGCGGGCAACGCCCGGGAATGTCTATGAAACTGCGTGTCCTCAGCGACCTGCACTTGCGCTATGCGCCGATTGAACTGCCGAAGGTGGCCGCGGACGTTGTGGTGCTGGTGGGTGACATCAACCGTGGCGCCAGCGGCGTGGAATGGGCTCATGCGCAGTTTCCGGGGCAGTGCGTGCTGTACGTGCTGGGCAACCACGAGTTCTACCGCGGTTGCGTGGAAGACGTTTACGCCGCGTGCGAACGCGCGGCACGACACGGCGCTGCCGACGTCCATATTCTGCAGGACAGCGAATTCGTACACGACGGCGTAGCGTTTCTCGGCACGACGTTGTGGACGGACTTCCTGCTGTTCGGCGCCGAGCAGAAAGCCGCGGCGATGGAGAAGATCCGGCAACTGGCGCCCGACTTCCGTATCGTCCGCACGGCAGCGCTGAACGGCTGCCAGCGCGTCATGACGCCGGCCGATCCGGCGCGCTGGTTTGCTCACAGCCGCCACTGGCTGCGCGAGCGCATCGACCACCACCGCAACGCCGGCAACCGCGTGTGCGCCATCACCCATTTCGCGCCGGCACGGGGTTCGCTGGCGACGCGCTTCGCGGAAGACCTGGCCTCGGCCTATTTCGTCAACGATTTCGACAGCTGGATGCCGACGCACGGCCCGGACCTGTGGCTGCACGGCCATACGCACGACGGCTTCGACTACCGCCTCGGGCGCACGCGCGTGGTGTGCAACCCGCGCGGCTACCCCGACGAGCGCAGTAAAACCGATACCCGGCCTTTCGACCCGGCGCTGGTCGTGGAAATCTGACGCCGGCGGCCGTGCGGTTGACGGGGGCAGCCCTGCTCCCCAGAATCCTTGCAACCGGCCGCACGTGCCGGAGCAGAATGTGGGGGCCTTGAACAGGCCGCCACGCGACGATGAGGAGAGGGCGAGACGTGGAAACAGCACTGACTCCGATGGAGTTTGCAGATCGTGCGCGCAAGCTTTACGGCGCGCGCGAAGCCGTGGTGGATGGTGACCTGCGGCTGACCTATACGCAATTCTTCGAGCGCTGCGATCGCTGGTCCGCAGCGCTGTACAGACTCGGAGTCCGGCCAGGGGACCGAGTGGGCGCAATTGCGCCGAACACACATCAGAATCTTGAGCAGTATTACGCCGTACCACAGCTGGGCGCCATCCTGGTGCCGATGAACTATCGCCTGATCGCCGACGACTGGGTGTATCTCGTGGGCCATAGTGGGTGCAAGGTGCTGTGCGTGCATGAAGATTTTCTGGAGCAGGTCGACGCGGTACGCGACCAGTTGAAGGGGGTTGAGCACTTTGTCGCGCTTGAAGGCCATCGGAATGGCTGGCTGGAGTACGAAAAACTGCTGCGGGCGGAGCTCCCGGAATTTCCATCGCCGGAAATCGACGAAAGCGAGCCGATTACCATCAATTACACGAGTGGCACGACGTCGCGACCCAAGGGCGTCATGGAGACGCACCGCGCGCAGTGGGTCAATGCCATGGCCACGCTCGTGCACTGGCACATGACGCCGGCCGATCGCTATCTGTGGACGTTGCCGATGTTCCATGTCAATGGCTGGACTTTCACGTGGATCGTGACTGCCGCAGGCGGCACGCACGTCTGCCTGCGCAAGGTCGACGCGACCCACATTTACGCGCTGTGCAACGCGGAACGCATCACGCACCTGTGCGCTTCACCGACGGTGTTGATCGCCATTGCCAATGGGCCCGAGGCGCAGCGCAAGCAGTTGAGGAAGGGCGTGAAGGTCCTGACCGCTGGGGCCCCGCCGGCGGCGGCCACCATCGAACGCATGGAAGGCGAGCTCGGCTGGGACATCACGCACATCTACGGGTTGACCGAAACCGGGCCTTTCATCACCATCTGCGAACCGCTGCCGGAGCACGCAGGGCTGGACCTTGCCTCCCTGGCGGACATAAAGGCCTGCCAGGGTGTGCCACTGATCGGCACCGGCGACGTCCGGGTCGTGGACGAGGCCATGCGCGACGTCCCGCACGATGGCAAGACCCTGGGAGAAATCGTGGCGCGCGGCAACGTGATGCTGAAAGGCTACTACGACAACCCGGAGGCCACGGAAGAAGCCTTCCGCGGCGGGTGGTTCCATTCGGGCGATGCGGCGGTCATCCATCCGAACGGCTACATCCAGATCCGCGACCGCTTCAAGGACGTCATCGTTTCGGGTGGCGAGAACATTTCCTCCATCGAGGTCGAAGGTGCACTGCTGCGCCACCCGGCGGTGCTGGAAGTCGCCGTCGTCGGGCTGCCGCATGAGAAATGGGGCGAGTCGCCCCATGCCTTCATTGTCCTCAAGCAAGGCGCTGCGGCGACCGAGGACGAGATGCGTCAGTTCGCCCGCGACCACATGGCGCATTTCAAGGTGCCGACCGGCTACCACTTTGTCAAGGAACTGCCGAAGACTGCGACCGGCAAGATCCAGAAATTTGCGCTGCGCGGCGGGCGGGCCGGGATCACCGCGCAGTAGCCCGTCGCCTCTCGATGATTGTTCTGCAGGGGGACGTTTCATGGTGACCGTGGCCCAGGCCCTGTTTCGCAACGCGCGTCGCGTTCCGCGGCGTGAAGCGCTGGTGACGCCGACGTTGCGCCAGACCTACGCGGAGCTGGACGCACGCGTCAACCAGTTTGCGAACGCCCTGGCAGCGTCGGGGTTGAAAAAGGGCGACCGTCTCGCGCTCATGAGCCCGAACAAGGAGGGCTTCGTCTACACCTATTACGCGGCGTTGCGGCTGGGCCTGATCCACGTTTCCGTCAACCCGCGGATGGCAGCACCGGAAGTCACCTACCTGCTCGACGACAGTGGTGCGCGCGGGTTCGTCTACGATTCCAGCCTCACCGAGGTGGCGCAGGCCGCCGTGGCCGCCGCGGCGCATGGGCCGGCCGTGGTGCTGACGGCAGACGCGACCGGTGCCGCCGACAGCCTGGTCGAGCGTGCGGACCGATCTGCGGCCGACGATCCGGGCGTGGACGTCAGCGAGGCTGACGATGCCGAGATCCTCTATACCTCCGGTACCACCGGGCAGCCGAAAGGCGTGCTGCTCGACCACCACCGGGTGACGTGGGCCGGCGTGAACATCAACATGGCGGTCGGTATCCGCGATGGTGACACCCTGCTGCACGTCGCACCGCTCTACCATTCCGCGGAGCTGAACCTGTTCCTGAACGGCGGCATGCTGGTCGGCGCCCGGCACGTTTTGCTGCCGGCCTTCGAGCCGGCCGCCGTGCTGGATGCCATGGAACGCGAGCGCGTGGATGCGTTCTTCGGCGTACCGACCATGTACAAGTTCATGCTCGCGCAGCCGGATTTCCCCCGGCGTGATCTTGCGGCGTGGCGCATCGGCATGTTCGGCGCCGCACCGATGCCGCCGTCGCTGATCGAGGCGCTGGCGCGGGCCGCACCGAACGTGCGTCTCTACAACCTGTGCGGGCCGACGGAATGCGGCCCCGGTGGCATCATGCTGGGCGGCGGCGACCTGTTTACCCACCCCGGCGCGAACGGCTGGGGCTTCATCAACACGGAAGTGCGCGTGGTGGACGACGCCGGGCGCGACGTCGAGGCCGGTGGCGTGGGCGAGATCATCGTGCGCGGCGAGACCACGATGAAACGCTACTGGAACAAGCCCGAAGCGACGGCGAAGACGCTGCGCGATGGCTGGGTCTGGACCGGCGACATTGGGCGCATCGCCGAAGATGGCTGCATCACGCTCGTCGACCGCAAGAAGGACATGATCATCACCGGCGGCATGAACGTCTACTCCGTGGAAGTGGAGAATGCGTTGGCCGCGCATCCCGACGTGCTCGACTGCGCGGTGATCGGCGTGCCGCACCCGGACTACGGCGAAAGCATCCTGGCCGTCGTCACGCCACGCGAGGGCGCGATCGTGACACTCGACGGCCTGCGTCGCCACGCCCGCACGCTGATCTCCGACTACAAGCTGCCCCACCGGCTCGTCATCGGCGCCGTGCCGCGCAATCCGTCCGGCAAGATCCTCAAGCATGTCCTGCGTGCGCGCTTATCGAAGAACCCGGATGCCGCTTGATTGTCGTCAAACTTGTTGGAGTGCCCTTGGGGGTATATTCCAGTCATAGCCGCACGGGGCAAAGCGGCGGCGCGGGAGAAAAGGGTGGACACGATTTCGGTGGGACCCCCTCGGGCTGGGGTAGGCGGCGATCTGGCGGACCCGCGATTCTGGGCAGCGGGCGCCATCAGTACAACCATCGTGATGCTGATCGTACTGGCGTTCCTGACGGTCGACAGTCTGAGCGTCATCACGGCCGGTGGGCGCAATGTGCCAGCCTATGATGTCATCAATCGGCACATCGGCTATGAATTCAACTGGGCGCGACATCGCGACGTGCCGGTGATCGGCGGGCTCGAGCCGTTGTTCGGCCAGACTGTCACGGAAGCCGAGGCCGCTGCACTGATGGAGAAAGGCAAGCTGGTAATCCAGAGCCGGGCCTGCATGGATTGCCATACTTTCTTTGGCAACGGGGCTTACTACGCGCCAGACCTGACGAAGTCGTGGCTGGACCCGGCGTGGGAGAACATCTGGATGCCGATGACCGGCAAGGCCACGCGTGAAGCAGCGATGGTGGAATTCCTCATGCATCCCGACCAGTACCCAACTTGGAATCGCCGCATGCCGAACCTGCATCTGACGGAGGAGGAGGCGCGCGCCACCGTGGCCTATCTGAAATGGGTGTCGTCGGTGGACACGAACGGGTTCCCGGCAAATTTCCGGACGACGAAACCCGACCACGCGAAACAACCGTAACGGGGGCTGGCCATGTATCGATCGCAAAGGCTGTCGCTGCGTTATTACACGGCGGCCATCACGCTATTTGGCGTCATGATCTTGTTCGGGCTGCTGTCCGCGCTCTACTACGTGTTCCCGTCCATGCTGTTCGAGGTGCTCAATTTCAGCACTTCGAAGATCCTGCACATCGACACCTTGGTCATCTGGCTGCTGATGGCTTTTCTTGGTGCCGTGTACTGGTACCTGCCGCAGGAGCTGGAGCATGAAGTGGTCGGCATCCGGCTGGCGGAAGCCACGTTCTGGGTGTTCTGCGCTGTTGTTGCCGTCGTCGCCGTCGTGTTTCTTGTGGTGCAGATCGGTGACAGCACGGCCTTCACGCTGTGGTTCATCAACCAAGGGCGCAAGTACGTGGAGGCCCCGCGCTGGGCTTCCATCGGCGTGGTTGTGGTGATGGGCGTGTTCGCCTACAACGTGGTGGCGACGTGCGTGAAGGCGCGCCGCATGACGGGCGTCACTTGGGTGCTGGTGCTCGACCTCATCCCGTTGCTGGCGGTGTACATGGACGCTTTCCCCGCCGACGAGAACATGTCGCGCGACCTTTACTGGTGGTGGTGGCTGGTGCACATGTGGGTGGAGAGCACTTGGGAAGTGCTGATCGGCTGCATCATGGCGATGGTGCTGATGGACGTGATGGGTACGTCGCGACGCATCGTGGAGACGTGGCTGTACATCGAAGTGATGCTGGTGCTCGGTGCCGGCATCCTCGGGCTTGGACATCACTATTTCTGGATCGGAACGCCGGAGTACTGGCTCAGCATTGGTGGATTCTTCTCAGCACTGGAGCCGCTGCCGCTGCTGGGTATGGTCGTGCACGCCGTCTATGACGCTGGCGAGCACCGACTGAGGACCGTGAACCGGCCGGCGTTCTTCTGGATCACCACCGAGGCGTTCCTGAATTTCATCGGCGCTGGCGTGTGGGGCTTCATGATGACCCTGCCGCAGATCAACCTGTTCTCGCACGGCACGCAGTGGACGGTATCGCATGGCCACTTCGCGTTCTACGGCGCCTATGTGTGCGGCGTAATCGCGGTGTTCTACGTGGCGAAGCAGAAGACATCTGGAGTGGCCTGCCTTGACGACCGTTTTTGGAAGTGGGGTTATGGTCTGCTCAACATCGGCATGGTCGGCATGGTGATGGGGCTGCTGCTGGCCGGTATCACGCAGGCGTTCTACGGGCGGGCGATCGGTGGGTCCACCTTGATGGCGTTCACGCAGGTTTCCGAGAACCCATGGTTCCTCTCGGGCATCTGGGCACGCCTGCTGTTCGGAATCGTGTTTGCCGCAGGCTATGTGGCGCTCGTCTACGACCTGCTCAGGAAACCACGTTCGAATGCGGTTGGAGCAGGTGAAATCGCGGGGGCAGCGACATGACGCCGACCGCATTCGTGGCGACGGCATTGCTCATGGGAGCGTTCGTGTTGGCCGGCGGGGGTTACGGCAGCCTGTACAGCGTGGGGCGGCTGCAAGGCCGACCAAGGCTGATCCGCATGGGGGCTGTATGCCTGGTCGTGGCACTCGGCTTCGCGGCGGCGATCGTCGTCGCGACCCCGCTTGCCGTCGGCTGGAAGATCCTGATCGGCGTCAGCGCCGCTGGTTATGCCGCCATTCCGCCGCTGGTATGGCGCTACCTTGAACAGCTGCATAGTGGCGGGAGGGCAATGCGATGATTCCCAACGTTCTCAATACGCTCGTGGGGCTGGGGCTGGCCTATGCGGTTGTGTTGCACCCAACCTGGGTTGAACAGCGCTACCTGCCTTTCGGGGCGTTTGCCGTGGCGATTCTGGTACTGGCCGCGTGGGCGCGTCGCAGTGACGTGCGTCGCTGGTTCAGCACCGTGAACATCGCGCTGGCTGTGGCGCTTGGCATCCTGTCCCTGATGCCCTTGGCGACGCTGCCGAACCTCACGTTCTGGGGTGGATTCTGGATCGGCTGCCTCGTTCCCGTCATCGCCCTGTGGGCTGCGATTTTCCGCCCTTCCCGTGCCACTGCCTGACAGCGTGGCGTGCACATCCGTTTTCGAGGTCATCGTTATGAAACCCATCCACTCAGCCATCACCATCGTTTGTGGTTGCGTTTTCCTGATGTCGGCTGCGAAGGCGGCTGATCCCGCTGCCGGGCAGGCGAAATACCAGGCGAGCTGTGCCGCCTGCCATGGCGCGCAGGGTATTTCCGTCGCCCCAATCTATCCGGACCTGGCTGGGCAGAAGGCACCTTACGTGGTCGAGCAGCTAAAGGCATTCCGCGCCGGTACGCGGGTGAATGCCATCATGCAGCCGATGGCGAAGAACTTGACCGACACCGATATCGCGAATCTCGCGGCTTATCTGGAACAACTGAAACCGTGAAGATTCCAAAAGGTAACGTCGGCAATCTCGTTGATTGGAAAAATCGAGGCGGATGATGCCCGTGCATCGTCGCCTGTCCCCGCACCTGGGCATCTATCGCTGGCGTGTGAACATGCTGCAGTCGACGTTGCATCGACTGACTGGTTTGTTCCTGTGCGCAGGGGTTCTGCTAGTGTCCTGGGGTGCCATCGCGGCGGCGTACGGCAAGCCGGCGTGGGACGATTACGTCGGGTTTTGTACGAACCCGATCGGTATTCTATTGATGATCGGCTGGTCGTGGTCGCTGCTGTTTCATCTGTGCAATGGAGTTCAGCACCTGGTACACGATGCGGCTCGCAACTACGGGCCGCCGGTGCGTGACTTGATGAGTATGCCGGTCTACTGGGCAACCGGGTGGTTCGTCGTCGTTGTCAGCGCATTGGCGACGTTGCTGCTGTGGGCAGTGCTGGGTTTGCGGATGGCGGGGCGCTAACTTGAATATCGCCGGACAACCCGTTTCGCCCGCACCGCTGAAGACCGCGCTTGGTGCCGGAGCGTCACACACGGGCGTTCATTATTGGTGGCTGCAGCGCCTGACAGCTATTGCGCTGATCCCATTGTCCCTGTGGTTCCTGTTCTTTGCCAGCGCTCTCGTAGGTATCGACTATGCCGGCGTTCTGGCATTGATCGCGAACCCGATCCACGCTTTGCTGCTGATCTGCCTGACGATCTGTCTGTACTGGCACGGCGCTATCGGCCTGCAGGTCATCACTGAGGATTACATCCACTCCCGCCCACTGGAAATGATGCTGAAGGTGGGTATCCGGCTCGGAGCTGCTGTCGGTTGCCTGGCTTGTGTCATGGCGATCCTGTCGGTCTGGCTGGGTGCGACCCTGCACGGTTGAGCAAGCAAGATGAGGCAGGCTTAAATGGCTCAATTCAAGTTGCCGCGCACTTCGAGGATCAAGACCGGACATCATTATCCGGCTTCACCGCAAGCCAGGAGCGTGCGCCGATTCAAGATCTATCGCTGGAATCCAGATGTGGATAGCAATCCACATCTCGACACATTCGATGTCGACATATCAGGTTGCAACATGGTGCTGGACGTCCTCCTCAAGGTAAAGGACGAGATTGATTCGACTTTTGCCCTGCGTCGTTCCTGTCGTGAAGGCGTATGCGGCTCCTGCGCCATGAATATCAACGGAGAAAACGGACTGGCCTGCATCACGGAACTAAGTCGGCTCAAACCCGGCGACGTATCCATCTATCCGCTGCCGCACATGCCGGTCGTCAAGGATCTCGTGGTCGACATGACGCATTTCTATGCCCAGTACGCATCCGTTGAGCCATGGTTGCAGACGACAAGCATGCCCGGCAACGGAGAACGCCTTCAGTCCCCCGAGGATCGGGCGAAGCTGGACGGGTTGTACGAATGCATCCTGTGTGCTTGCTGCACGACTTCCTGCCCGAGCTGGTGGTGGAATGGTGACCGCTTCCTCGGCCCTGCGGCGTTGCTGCAAGCCTATCGTTGGTTGGCTGATTCGCGCGATGAGGCGACGGGCAAGCGCCTCGACGGACTGAACGATGCGTTCAAGCTCTATCGTTGCCACGCCATTCTCAATGGCACGAACGTATGCCCCAAGGGGCTCAATCCGGCAAAAGCGATTGCCGAGATCAAAGGCATGATCTTGCGGCGCTCGCTGTAGAAGCGCTGCTGCGTCGCGCGATCCTTGACAGTTTCGAGATTTGGGTCTACTACGCAAGGCAGGCATTGATGAAGGATCAGGACCATGTCAGCCACAAACACGCCGAATCAAGGCCCAGTATCCCCGCAACCCCGGGGCCAGGAGCAATCGCAGGAAATCTGTCCGCGCTGCGGGAAGCCCGTCATCGGCTATGAGTGTGGGTGTCCGGAACGTTGGGAAAGCGAAGGCGGGATGTCCTCCCCCGAGGACGAAGGTTGAGAGAAACGCTGAATCATTGCCATGAGCGAAGGCAGGTTGTACGAGAACAGAGCTCGGGCAGTGGGATGTACGTGGTGAAGTGCATGAGCATTCCCAGCACCACCCTGGTGCGAGATGCCGGGCGCAGCAGCCTATTCTGCGTCTCCTGAGACGACCGTCCCGATCGCGACACGTCAAGCACGGCGGTTTGTAGGCTATTGGGTATGTATTACCCGAGTTGAACTTCCGAGAAGTCGCGTGCCTGTGGATGATCGGCCACGGTTTGATCGGCGGCATCCCGCAGCAGCTGGCAGGTCCCGATTCCGGCGGTGCGCGCCGCATCCAGCTCGGCCGTGACGTCAGACAGAAACAGTACGTGTGCCCCAGGCTGCCCGAGTTCCGTGAGGATATTCCGGTAGGAGGCAGCTTCGCGCTTACCCCCGATGTGGGTGTCGAAATAACCCGAGAACAGCGGCGTGAGGTCGCCGGCCGTGGAGTGGCCGAAGATCAGCTTCTGCGCCGCGACCGAGCCGGAGGAATACACGTACAGGCGCAGGCCGGCAGCGTGCCAGCGGCGCAGACAGGCCGGTACGTCGGCGTATACGTGGCCCTTCAAGGTACCTTCCGCATAGCCGTGCGCCCAGATCATGCCTTGCAGCGCCTTGAGCGGCGTGGCCTTGCGGTCCTCGTCGATCCAGCGCACGAGCAGCGTGCCGCTTTCGGTCGGCGTGAGTGCACGCCCCGCCAGCTGCGCGACAGCATCGAGTTGCACCCGTACTTTCGGGGCATCGGCGTGTTCGGCCACAAACGCGGCGATGCGCTGCCGGGCATAGGGAAACAGCACGTCGTGGACAAAGGCGATGGAAGTAGTAGTACCTTCGATATCCGTCACGATTGCCTTGATCATTCCACATTCTTTCCGGTCGACCTGCGGGTGCGCTCAGAAGCGGGACCCTGGCTGTGCGAGAAAGGTCAGCTCTTCCGCCGTCGACCTGCGCCCCAGGATCGCGTTGCGATGCGGGTAGCGACCGAAACGGTCGATGATGGCCTTGTGCCGCAGCTCGAAATCATGGCTCTCCGGCGGCGTGAACCGTTCAAACAGCACGACCGCCTCGGGATGGATGGCGGCGGACTCGCTGTGCATGTAGGGCATCAGCAGGAAGGCGCGCTGCGCGGGCGGCAGTGCATCCAGCGCACCGCTGCGAACACCTTCCTGTGCCAGTACAAGCGCCATCCCGTCCCGTGCAAAAGCCAGCGGCGTGTTGCGGTAGATGTTGCGCGAGAACTGGTCCAGGACGATCACCTCGGCGAGGCGCCCCGTGGCGGTTGCGCGCCATGCTTGCAGTTCGGCGGCGGCAGCACTTTGCAACAGAGCTGCGAAGCGCTGGCTGATGTGGGCATCCAGAGTGGGGTCGACTGCCCACCATTGGCCGGGGGCAAGTTCCAAGAACCAGAATTGGAGCACCTCGCCGGGCGAGCCTGGCGTGGGTGCGGCCAGGGTCAAGTGGCTGCCACCGGTGTGTACGCCGGTGCTTCATAGCGCGGGAAATGCTGCGCGATGTCGTTTCCGGTGTAGCGCGCCACCCAGCCTTCGGGGCTCGTGAACAGGCGGATGGCCTTGAAGGACGGCGCCGGGCCCATATCGAACCAGTGCGTCATGCCGGCCGGGACGGACAGCAGGTCGTCGCGTTCGCACAGCATCGCGAAAACCCTGCCCTGGGCGTGCAGGTAGAACAGCGCGGCGCCGTCGACGAAGAACCGCACTTCGTACTCGTCATGCGTGTGCTCAGCGAGGAACTTCTCGCGGAACGCGTCCTTCTGGGGGTGTGTGGGATACATGCCGATGACGTCCACCGACTTGAAGTCGTGCCGTTTCATGAGGCGGTCGATGTCCGCGCGGTAGGCGTCGATCACCTCGTCCTGAGGGGTCTGGGCGTCCAGCGCCTGCGTCGCCGCCCAGCGCTCGAAACCCACGCCGATGGTGGCAAGCTGTTTCTGGATACCCGCGAGATCCGGCAGGACGACCTGCGGGATGTTCGGGGAACGCTCCGCGTAGATGCGCAATTCACTCATGGCTTCACCTGCTCTTCATCCAGTTCGCACTGGAACATGAACTCCAGCGCCTCCACCCGGTTGCGCGCTTGCGCGACCGTGGTGCCCCAAGCATACAACCCGTGTCCGGCGATGAGACAGCCGGCGAGCAATGGCTCGCTGCGCAGGCGCGTTTCCAGCCGCCCGGCGAGGCGCGCGATGTCCTGGTCGTTGTCGAACACCGGCACCGTGCAGGTGCGCGCCGGATCGGGAGCTCCCGGCAGCGCCTTTTGCACTTCGTAGCCGCGCAGCACGACGTTTTTTCCGTCCCGCCGCGAGATCCGCGTCGCCGCCGGGCCGTGCGTGTGCAGCACCGCGCCAACGTCCGGCAAGCGCCGGTAGACGGCAAGATGCAAGCCAGTTTCATACGATGGCTTGCCGGCGTTGCACGTGCCGCTGTCGATGTCGACGGCGACAAAGTCGCCCGGTGTGAGCAGGCCCTTGTGTGGGCCGGATGCGGTGACGAGTGCGGTGCGCGCATCGAGGCGCGCGGAGAAATTGCCGCCTCCCGCCGCCACCCAGCCGCGCGCGTCGAAGCGGCGGCCGACATCGATCAGCGCCTGGCGCAGGTCGGCAATTTCAGGCATGGCGGCCATTATCCTGCCGCACGCTGCTTCTGCCGCCGGTAGCTGGCGAAGATATCGTTCAGGGTGTGGCGCGGCTTCCAGCCGAAGGTCTTGCCGAACAGGCGCCCGTCGAGGATCACCGGGTACTTGAAGTAGTTGATGAGGTAGGGCGGGAAGAAGACGTTGGAATTCAGCACGCGGCTGATGGCGCGCGGCAGCAGCGGCGGCACGGACAGCACCGGCACGCGGTGGCAACCGCATTCGCGCACGGCATCCGGATACGGGATGTAGTCGGCCGGGGCGACGTTGTAGATGCCGGGGTGGTTCTTCTCGAAGGCCAGCACGATGGCTTCCGCCATATCGTCCACGTGCACGAACTGCATGAGCGGCGCGAAGCCCAGCAGCACCGGTGCGAAGCGGTTCGAGAGCAGGATCGACAGGCTGTTGCGCACGTCCGGCCCCAGCACGTTGCAGGGCCGCAGCACCGTGACATGCAGCTCCGGATGGCGCCACAGCTGGATATTGGCGAGACTTTCCAGTTCCACGGAATCCACGAGATCCTGCGTCACTTCGCTGGCCTTGAGCGGAGCGTCTTCGTCGATCAGTGCCGGGTTCCAGGCCGTGGCGCCGTAGACGAAATAGGTGGAGTGCACGATCACCTGCCCGACCTGGTATTTGCGGCACAGGTCGAACAGCCGGCGCGTGCCCATCACGTTTGCGTTGTAGCGCTGCGCACGGTTGCGCTCGTGCGGGAACATGCGCCCGATGTGGATGACGGCGTCGATCTTGTGGGCGGCGAACACGTCCTCGAACGTGCGCTTGTAGAGCTGCACGAGGTAGCTGGGGATGTCGGCGTCGGTTTCCACGCGACGGCGGAAGTCGGCGGCGACGACATTGTGATGTGGATGCAGGCGCGCGATGACGCGCTGCGCCAGCGAGCCGCCGGCGCCGGTGACAAGGACGGTCTTGCGCGCACCGCCGGTGCCGGGTTTGCGTTGTGCCATCTCTAGAACTTCCTCGTGCGCTGGGCCAGGCCGTGCTCGATCATTTCACGCATTCGCGCCTTGACGACTTCCACCTGCTTCTGCACGGCCGCTTCACCCGTGACCGGCTTGAAGTGCATCGGCTTGCCGAACCACAGCGTGACACGCGCCGGCAGCGGCAGCGGCGGGGCGACCGGGGCATAGGGGATGCCGAGCAGGCGCGCCAACGGCTTGATGTCGTACAGCGAGGGCATGGTTTCCTCGCAGCCGATCACCGCCGTCGGAATGATCGGCGTGCCGTGCTTCATGGCGAGGTGCATGAAACCGTTGCCGAAGCGCTGTAGCTGGTAGCGGTGCCGGAACAGCTTGCCGGAGCCGCGCACGCCTTCCGGGAAAACGATCACGGCCTCTTCTGCGTCCAGCATGCGCTCGCAGTTCAGCGGGTCGCCAATCACGGCGCCGATGGCGTTCAGGTAGTTGCCGAGCCACGGCACGGTCGGGAAGAAGCGTTCGATCATTGCGCGCGCCAGTCGCGGGCCGTTCGTGTTGAGCGCCATGGCCGCGCCGACCAGCACGCCATCCATCGGCAACTGCCCGCTGTGGTTCGGAATGACGAGCACGCGTCCGGTGTCTGGAATGTTCTCCAACCCGTGCGTTTCTACGCGGAAATAGTGAAGGTACAGCAGGCGCACCAGCCCGAGCGAGATCTTCAACGTCGCGTTGTTGTAGCCCCACGGGTCGTAGCCGAAGCTGCCAACCGGTTTCGGCATGCGATCGACGAGTGCTTCGAGGTCTGGCGTCACCAGCCGGTCGAGCAGGTGCTGGCGGAGATCAAATACGGGAAAGTGCAGGAGGGACATGGCGGCAAAACCCGGACGTGAAGCAGGCGCACATCGCGGCACGAGCCTGCGATGGGCCGGCATTATCGCAGCATCCCAGTGGTTTCCGGCATGGCGCGCGCGCCGCCTCCATGTGCCCGGCAGACAGCCGAGCCGGTGCTGCGGCAACGTCCGGTCAGGAGGCCGGTATGGCGCTCGATCTTTCGCTCTGCTGCAAGGCCCACAGCCTGGCATAGGCGCCACCGCGGGCCAGCAGTTCGTGGTGGCGCCCGTGTTCGACGATGCGGCCGGCATCCAGCACGAAGATCGCGTCGGCATCGATCACCGTGGACAGCCGGTGCGCGATCGCGAGCGTTGTGCGGTGGCGTGCGGCTTCGTCGAGCGCCGCGAGGATCGCGGCTTCCGCGCCGGAGTCCAGCGAGGACGTGGCCTCGTCGAGGATCAGGATGGGCGGGTTCTTCAGCAGCGCGCGGGCAATGGCGATGCGCTGCTTCTCGCCGCCCGACACCTTCAGCCCGCGCTCGCCGACGAGCGTTTCATAGCCATCTGGCAGGCGCGCGATGAAGTTCGCAAGATGCGCTTGCCGTGCCGCCCGTTCCACCTCGGCGCGCGTGGCGTCCGGGTGGCCGTAGGCAATGTTGTAGTAGATCGTGTCGTTGAACAGCACGGTGTCCTGCGGCACCACGCCGATGTGGGCGCGCAGGCTGGCCTGGGTCAGCGTGCGCACGTCGTGGCCGCTGACCTTCACGCTGCCGCCGCTCACGTCGTAGAAACGGAACAACAGCCGCGCCAGCGTGGACTTGCCGGCGCCGCTCGCGCCGACGACCGCAACTTTGGCCCCGGCAGGAATGTCGACCGTCACGTCGTGGAGAATTTCCCGCCCCGCGCCGTAGTCGAAGCGGACGTGCTCGAAATGCACATCCGGCGCGTTCGTCACCAGCGGCTGGGCGTCGGGCGCATCCGCGATGCCGGGGTGCGCGTCCAGCAGCCCGAACATGCGGCTCATGTCGGTCACGGCGCGGCGGATTTCGCGGTAGACGAAGCCGAGGAAATTCAGCGGGATGAACAGTTGCACCATGAAGGCATTGACGGCGACGAAATCGCCCACCGTCATGGTGCCGGCCTGCACGCGCACGGCGGCGAGCCACATCATCAGCGTGATGGCGGCGGCGATGATGAAGGCCTGGCCGACGTTGAGCATGGACAGCGACGAACGGCTGCGTGCGGACGCGTTTTCCCATTGTTCCAGGTTGTGGTCGTAGTGCGTCGCTTCCCATTGCTCGTTGCCGAAATATTTCACTGTCTCGTAGTTCAGCAGCGAGTCCACGGCGTGCGCGTTCGCCTGGGAGTCCAGCCGGTTCAGCCGCCGCACGAAGTCGATGCGCCATTCCGTCACGACCACGGAAAACGTGATGTAGATCACCACGGCGCCAAACGCGACAGCGGCGAAGTCCCAGCTGTACTTGCCCCACAGGATCGCCGCCACCATGCCGATTTCCAGAAACGTCGGCAGGATGTTGAACAACGCGAAGCGCAGCAGGAAGCGGATGCCTTCCACGCCGCGCTCGATGTCGCGCGACAGCGCCCCGGTGCGGCGTGACAGGTGAAAGTCCAGGTCGAGGCCGTGCAGGTGGTTGAACACGCGCAGCGCGGAACGGCGCATGGCACGATCCTGCACACGGCCAAAGATGACATCGCGCAGCTCCCCTGCCAGCACGTTCAGAAAGCGCAGGGCGCCGTAGGCCAGCAACAGCAAGCCCAGCGGGGCTGCGAGGTGGGCGGGCTGTGACAGTCCGTCGACAAGTTCCTTCAGGATCAGCGGCAGCGCCACGCCGGCGACCTTCGCCCCGACGAGGAAAGTCAGCGCTAGCGCCACACGGCCGGGAAATTCCGCCAGGTACGGCCACAGCATCGTGATGGCACGCCAGCGGTGGGTTTCGGCGGGAGGGAGATTTCGGGGAGGTTCAGCCATGGTCAGGTTCGCCCGGCACGCAGCCCTGGCAGTACGCTTGCGTCAGAAAGCGTCACTGGCCTCGAACACGATCTTCCATGTGCCATTCGGCTGGTGTTGCCAGAACTGCTGCTTGCGCGACGTCTGCTTGAAGTTGTCGCTTTGGTAGTCCTGTATGAACTGCGCGAGCACTACGTTGTTGATGCCGGGGTATTCATACAGGCCGAGGTCGCGAACCTTCACGTCGATGTGTTTCTTGGTGGTGTTGACGTGCTGCTTGTAGACCGCGAAGGCGGCGAGATCCATGCCGCCTTCGGCGCGGAAATCGTCTGCATAGTAGGACAGGTAGGCGTCCGTGTCGCGCGCCGACCATGCGCGGCGCCAGCCGTCGATCGTGTGCTCCAGCGAGTTGCGCAATCCGGCGTTCAGGCCCGGCTTCTGCCAGTGCAGGTCATCGGTCAGGATCACCGGCGTGTCGGCATCGCCCGCGAAGTAGGGGCGGAGTACCTGGACGTCGGCGTTGGCCAGCGCCACGCAACCTTCCGTGGCCAGCGGCGCGCGCGTGTAGGTGTCGAACGGAACGCCGTGAATCCAGATGCCGTGGCCAGTCCGGCCGTGGGCCCGGTCCCACGGGTTCGGGTAGCTCAGCGGCAAGGCCCCGACGCCGTAGATGGCGCCGAGCTGGCGGCCAGGTTTCCACGCCGTGACACGGTAGATCCCGATCGGGGTGCGCAGATCGCCGCTCTTGTCCTTGCCGAATCCGGCCTGTCCGATGGACGCGTAATAGCTGCGGGACACTTTCAGGCCGTCCGCCGTGCGATCCAGCACATAGAGCCGCGAACGGCGCAGATCCACCACCACTGCGTGGTGTGCGTCATCCGGAAGCTGCAGGATGCCGGCCGGGATCTTGCCGCGGATCGGATCCTGTTCCGCTGCCGCGACGCGCGCGCGGTACTCGGCGCGCAGTGCATGCAGTTGCGGGTTGTCGCCGAGTGCTGCGAGGTCAACGCCGGCACCAGGCACCCCGGAGCGCGCCGACAGCACTTCCCCGTACAACAGTTGCGCAAGACGGAAGTTCGGGTGCTTCTGCAGCAGGTCGCGCAGCTGGTGCGCGCCAGCCTGCAGGTTGCCGGCGCGCAGGCTGTCGACGGATTGCAGCAGCATGGCCTCCGGCGCATCGTCCAGCGATGCTGCGCCGGCGGAGAAAGCCGTGATGCACGCCAGAACGAGGGGCGCCAGCACGCGCATCGACAGGCGGACAGGCCGGCGCTGGCGACTGAAGGTCACCCGCGTTCTACAGCGAGGGGGGCGCGGCCACCGTCAACGGTTGCTTTCCGAGACGATCTTCCACGCATTGCCGCGGTGCTTGAGCCGCAGCGTCTTGCGCGCCGTGTTGTCGAGCGTGTTCGATGCGTAGTGCTGCATGAACGTGGCCGTGGCGGTGTCGGCGTCTTCCATCGTCACTTCCACTTTTGAGAGCTTCACACTGATGTGGGACGGTGCGGAGAGGCGCTGACGACGCTGGTCGACCCATGCCTTGTGCGACTTCGAGCTGCCCTTGAAGTCGGGCGCGTAGTGCCGGATGTAGGCCGCCACGTCCTGGCTTGACCAGGCTTTCGCCCACCCCTGGACCGCGGCGACCACGGCATCCTGCTGACCGGCGTCAGCGGTGGGCTGCGCAGGTGCCGGTGCAGTGGCGGGCTCCACGGCGCCGGGTGCTGTTGTCGCGGCCGCGGATGCCGTTTCGGTTGGTGCCGCGGGAGCTGGAGCCGCCGGCGCGGCAATGCTGCCGGTTTCGCTGTCCAGGCGGTTGACGAGCGCCAGCTTGTACTGGATCTGTGAGTTGTTCTTGTCCAGCTTTAGCGCCTGGTCGTAGGCGCGCGCGGCCATGGCGGCATAGACGTCGCCCAGATTCTCCGCTGCCGTGGCGTAGCTGGGGTGTGTGGCCAGCGCGGCCTTGAGTGCGTCGCGGGCCTTGTCGTACTGGCCCTGCTTGGCGTACAGGACGGCCAGGTTGTTGTACGGCTCCGGCAACTGCGGGTAGTCCTGCGTCAGGCCGGTGAAGATCTTCGCAGCGTCCTGTGTTTGCCCCAGTCGCGTCAGCACCAGGCCCTTGGCGAAGCGCGCATTGGCGTCCTGGGGCGCAGTGGCCAGGTAGTCGTTGAGTGTGGCGAGCGCGCCTTTCAGGTCGCCCTGGGCCATTTGCCCCTGTGCGCGCGTCACGTAGGAAGACGGCGCCGGTGCGTTGGTCGCCGTTGCCGCGCGTGCCGCCGGAATCAGGGACAGAGCGGCGCACAGCAGTACAAGACTCGGGATTAACTTCGCGGTCACGGACGCAGGTCTCCGCTGGGGAAATGAAAATACAGGCTTTCAGGTTCCCCTATATTATCAAGCGCAGGCTATTAACATGTGTACCGCCATGGCCGGGGGTACGAGTGCCGCGCCGGGCCGCCACGCGGCATTCCACTGGATATTCCGATCGTGCATGTCCTGCTCGTCAAAACTTCGTCGCTGGGTGATCTCATCCACACGCTGCCGGCGGTGACGGATGCCGTGGCTGCGTGTCCGGGGCTGACGTTCGACTGGGTGGCGGAACGCCCGTTCGTGGAAATTCCCGCCTGGCATCCGGCCGTGCGGCAGGTTTTTGCCAGCGACCTGCGCAATTGGCGTCACCACCCGTTTGCCCGTGCCACGCGTGAAGCCCGGGCGCAGTTCCGCGCCGCGCTGCAGGGCACGCATCACGACTTCGCCCTCGACGCACAGGGTTTGCTGAAAAGCGCCTGGATTGCGCGCCAGGCAGGAGTGCCGATCGCCGGGCCGGACTGGAACAGCGCGCGCGAAGGGCTGGCCAGCCGCTTCTATGCGCGACGCTATCCGGTGCCGTCGCGCCTGACCACGCATGCCATCGAACGGCTGCGGCGGCTGTTCGCCCAGGTCTTTGAATATCCGCTGCCAGTGACGGCTCCAGATGCCGGACTGGACCGCGGCCGTTTTCCAGTCCCCGGCTGGCCGCGTCCTTACGTGTTGCTGCTGCACGCGACGTCGTGGGCGACGAAGCGCTGGCCGGACGCACACTGGATGCGCCTGGCGCAGTGGCTTGACGAGCACGGCTTCGACGCCTTGCTGCCGTGGGGCGGCGCGGCGGAACGGGAAACGGCGGAACGCATCGCCGACGACGGCCACGCCCACGTGCTGCCGCGCCAGAGCCTGACGGAACTCGGGGGCTGGTTGGCGCACGCCCGCGCTTTCGTGGGCGTGGACACCGGGCTGTCCCACCTCGGAGCCGCGCTGGCGACCCCCGGTGTCACGCTCTACGGGCCGACGCTGCCGCACCTGACGGGTGCCTTGGGTGGCTACCAGATCCAGCTTGCCGACCCGATCGCACAGACCGTGGACCGGAACCGCCGCATGGACATTTCTGTTGCTCGTGCCACGGATGCACTGGAACGCCTGCTGAGGGATACGCCGTGAGCCTGCCGCTGTCCGTTACCGTCATCACGCTGAATGAGGAACGCAACCTGGAACGCTGCCTGGCGTCGGTGCAGGCGCTGGCTGCGGAGATCGTGGTGGTCGACTCCGGCTCGACCGACGCCACGCAGGCGATCGCGGAACGTTTCGGCGCGCGCTTCGTGTTCAACGCCTGGCCAGGCAACGTGGCACAGAACGCCTACGCCACGGCGCTGTGCACGCATCCATGGGTGCTGTCGCTGGACGCGGACGAGGCGCTGACGCCGGAACTGGCCGCCGAGATCCGCCATGTGCTCACGGAAGGCTTTGAAGGCGTGGACGGCTTCATGCTCACGCGCCGCACGCAATATCTGGGCGCATGGATGTGGCACGTCTGGTATCCGGAACGGCGGCTGCGGCTGGTGCGCCGCGATGCCGCCCGCTGGGTCGGCCCCGACCCGCACGGGCGCGTGGAAGTGGCGGGCCGCACGCAGCGGCTGAAGCATGACTTCCTGCACTACACCTACCGCGACCTCGACGACCAGTACCGCAAGCTGCTGTCCTATGCCCACAGCAGTGCGCGCGAACGCTACGCGCAGGGCAAGCGCATGAGCCCGGTGAAGCTGCTGCTGTCGCCGTGGTTCCGCTTCCTGCGTGACTTGATCCTGAAAGGCGCGTGGCGCGACGGCTGGCGCGGCGTGTTGATCGCGTGGGCTGGTGCGTTCTCCTCGTTCCTCAAGCAGGCCTACCTCTACGAGCTGGAACATGAAGCGCAGCGCCACGACGCGCCGCATCAGCGCAAGTAAGGGTCCGTTGTGTCGCCGCGCCCCGGCTTGAAGCGGCGATGCACCCAGAAATACTGCTCCGGTACTTCGCGGATCGCCGCTTCCAGAAGCGTGTTGATGCGCTGGGCATCCGCCACATCGTCACCGGAGGGAAAATCTTCCAGGGCCGGCCCGAAAACGATGCGGTAGCGGCCACGCCACCACCCGCCGATGCGCTGCGGAAAATACGGCACGATCTTGCAGCGCCCCAGCTGCGCCAGCCGCGAAGTCGCCGTCAGCGTCTGCGTCGGAATGCCGAAGAACGGCACGTGCACCGTGCCCGGCACGTCCAGAGTCTGGTCCGGTCCGTACCACACGCGCGCACCGCCGCGCAGCAGGCGGATCACCTGCTTCAAGTCCACCTTCGGCACCATCGCCAGCCCGAGCCGACGTTCGCGCAGGCGCAGCATCCAGTAATCCGCGAACGGGTTGTCCGCGGGCCGGTACATGCCGTGGAACGGAAAACCGGCGAGCGCCACGAGCCGGCAGCCGAGTTCCATAGTCGTGAAATGTCCGGTCAGCAGCAGAACCCCGCTACCCGCCGCCTGTGCTGTACGCAGGTGTTCCGCTCCTATCACGTCCATGCTGCGCGCCAGCCGCCGGTCGGCGGTGAACCACGCATAAGGTAACTCGAAGAAGCCCATGCCGAGTGCACGGAAATGCTCGTGTGCCAGACGGCGGCGCCGCTTCTCGCTCAACTGCGGAAAACACAAGCGCAGGTTGATGCGCACGATGCGGCGCCGGCTGGGAACGAGGGCGTGGAAAGCCTCGCCAAAGGCGCAGCCCAGCAGCCGCGCAAGCGGCATCGGCAACCGGCTCGACAGCCACAGGATGCCGAGCCCGAACCACGCCAGCCACCAGCGCGGCGCCAGCAATGCGCGCGGTACGGGCCGGGCGTGGAGAGGGCTTGAAGGGTTGGGCATCGCGGTAGTTTAAGCAGGTTGCGGCAGCCACCTGGCCTATGGACGGAAGGCGCTCCCGAAACGGTGTGGGGCATTGCGCCCATCGCCGCGCACCGCCATGCTCTCGTTTATGCGCCTGCTCTATATCTGCCTGCTCTATCTCGCCGGGCCTTTCGTGCTGTGGCGCCTGTGGTGGCGTGGGCGGCGCCAGCCGGAATATCGGCAGCGCATCGGTGAACGCCTGGGCTGCGTGGCGCTTTCACCGGTGCCTATCGCCGTCTGGGTGCATGCCGTGTCCGTCGGGGAATCCGTCGCCGCGTTTCCGCTGATCGAAGTGCTGCTGGCACGCCATGGCGAAGGCCAGGTATGGGTCACGACCACCACGCCGACCGGCTCGGCGCGGATCGTGGCGCGTTTCGGTACCCGCGTGCGGCACAGCTATGCGCCCTACGACTGGCCGGGCGCGGTGGCGCGTTTCGTGGCGCGCGTGCGCCCGCAATGCGTGGTGGTGATGGAAACGGAGTTGTGGCCGAACCTGTTCCGGCATCTGGCGCGGCGGGGCGTACCGCTGGTGATCGCCAATGCCCGCCTGTCGCCCCGCTCCTTCCGCGGCTATTCGCACCTGCGGCGGTCGATGGCGAGTGTCCTGAACGACTGCCGGACCATCGCCGCACAGTCAGAAGCCGACGCCGGCCGTTTCCGCCAGCTCGGCGCGCGGCGTGTGCAGGCGGTCGGCAACCTCAAGTTCGACCTCGTGGTTCGGCAAGCCCAGCTTGTGGGCGGGCAAGTGCTGCGGGCCGCTTGCGGCAGCCGTCCCACGTGGGTGGCGGCCAGCACGCACGAAGGCGAGGAAACGCTCGTGCTTGAAGCCCATCGGCAGGTGCGCGAACGGTTCCCGGATGCGCTGCTGATTCTCGTGCCGCGCCACCCGGAACGCTTCGATGCGGTGGCCGCGCAAGTGGCGCGTGCCGAGTTTGTCACCGTACGCCGAAGTGCCGGCGAAGCCGTGGGTACCGAGCGCACGGCCGCCGTGCTGCTCGGCGACACCATGGGTGAAATGTTCACCTACCTGGCCGCAGCCGACGTAGCCTTTGTCGGTGGCAGCCTCGTGCCGGTCGGTGGCCACAACGTGCTGGAGCCCGCCGCACTCGGCCTGCCGGTGCTGTTCGGCCCCCACATGCACAACTTCGAAGCCGCACGTGCGCTGTTGTTGGAACGCGAAGCGGCGTGCGAAGTGCGCGATGCCGAAGCGCTCGCCGCGGCGGTGCAGGCGTTGTTCGCCGACCCCGGCGAGCGCCAGCACCAGGGCGAAGCCGGGCGGGCGGCGGTGTCCGACAACCGCGGTACGCTGGAGCGCCTGCTCGCCATCGTCGACGATTGCATGAAAGGCGCCCGGAGCGCTTGAGGAGAACTGCCATGCTGGCCTATGAAGGGATTGACCACGTTGCCCTGCGGGTTCGCGATCTGGCGCCGATGCTGGCGTTCTACACAGAGGCGCTCGGCTGCGCGCTGGTGCGCAAGCAGGAAGACCAGGGCCTGTATCTGCTGCGTGCTGGCAGCGGATTGATCGTGCTGCATGTCGTAGACGACGCGCCGCGGGATGCGCAACGTGCCCACCTCGACCACATCTGCCTGCGCCTTGCCGATTTCGACGCCGGAGCGATCCGCGAACATCTGCGGGCGCATGGCGTGGACTGCGGTACCCCGGTGCTGCGCGACGGAGCGAAAGGGGAGACGTCGGCGCTTTACATCCGCGATCCGGAAGGCAATGTCATCGAGCTCAAGGCGCCGGGCGCTAGTGCCGGCACCTGTTAAAATGCCCACACGCGCCTGTAGCTCAGCTGGATAGAGTACTTGCCTCCGAAGCAAGGGGTCGTGGGTTCGAATCCCGCCAGGCGCACCAAACCCCCGCACCGAACCGCTGTGGCGAATCCCTGGCCTTTCCGTGGCAGGCTCCGAAGCGGTTCAAGCCCGCCGACGGCAGTGATTGTTCTGCGGCCGTGGATTCTCCGCCACGAAAGCGGGGACTTCTACACTATGGTTCTCGAAAGCCTCAAACCCTTCCAGGCACCGCAAGGCGACATCGCGTAGCCCGGTTGGCGCGCGGACAAGCCGTTATCATCGGCCTTTACATTTCGCGTTTCCGGGCATGACGCTTACCCAGCTGCGCTATCTCGTCAACCTTGACAAGGAACGGCATTTTTCGCGGGCGGCGGAACGGTCGTTCGTGTCGCAGCCGACGCTGTCGGTGGCGTTGAAGAAGCTGGAGACGGAACTTGGCGTGACGCTATTCGAACGCATCCGTGGCGAAGCGCGGCCCACGCCGGTCGGCGAGCGCATCGTGGCGCAGGCCCGGCACGTGCTGGCGCAGGCGCGGCATCTCGAGGAGCTGGCTGGTGCCGGCCGCGACGAGCGCGCCGGGCCGTTGCGCATCGGGGCCATCTATACCGTGGGGCCGTATCTGCTGCCGGCGCTGGTGCCGGTGCTCGTCGAGCAGGCGCCGCAGATGCCGCTGGTGATCGAGGAGAACTTCACCGCGCAACTGCTGGAACAGCTGGCCACGAACGATCTGGACGTGGTGATCGTCGCGCTGCCGGTGGACACGCACGGGCTTTCCGCTTGGGCGCTGTATGACGAGGAATTCGTGATCCTGCTGCCGCCCCACCACCCGTGGATCGGCAGGCCGGCCGTGCCGGCGCGCAGCCTGGCGGGAGAATCCCTGTTGCTGCTCGGGCCCGGGCATTGCTTCCGCGACCAGGTGATCGAGGCCTGCCCGAAGTGCATCGATCCGGACACGGCCACCCACCCGCATACTGGATCATCGCTGGAAACCATCCGCTACATGGTCGCCTCGGGGCTGGGAGTCACCGTGCTGCCGCGCTCGTCCATCGAGAACCAGCCGCACGCGTCCAGCCCGCCGCCGTGGGTGCCGTTTACGCCGCCGGCCCCGCATCGTCGTATCGCCATGGTGTGGCGCAGTACGTTTCCGCGCCGTGCCGCAATCCAGGCGCTGCACGACGGCATCCTGGCTTGCGGCATGGCCGGCGTGGCATTTCTGCCGCAGGAAAAGCCGACTTGAACGACATACTCGTCGCGCTTGCGGTGGGTGGCCGTGCCCTGTTCACGCGCCGCATGCTGGGGCTGGTGCTGTGGCCGCTGATCGGCGCCTGCGCGGCGTGGGGGCTGGCCGCGGGGTTGTTCTGGGGCGACTGGGTAGGCTTGGCGCAGCGGCTGGTGGAAAGCCCGCAACTGGCCGGGTTTGTGGGCTCCGGCGTGCTGGCCTTCGTAGGCAGTGCGCTGGCCTGGCTGCTGGTGCTGCCGCTGTACCTGCTGGCGGTGCTGGCCACGGCACTGGCCGTGACCGCCATTTTCGGCATGCCCGCGATGGTGCGCGACATCGCGCAGCGCTACTACCCGCAGCTGGAGCGGGCGCGGGGCGGCACCGCGGCGGGCAGTGTCGGCAACGTCGCGCTTACCCTCATCGCCTACCTGTTGCTGATGCTGGTCAGCCTACCGTTCTGGTTCATCGTGCCGTTCGGCGGTGTGGCGCTGCCGCTGCTCATCAACGGCTGGCTCAACGCGCGGTTGTTCCGCTACGACGCGCTGGCGGAACACGCCTCGCCGGCGGAATACCGCGTGTTGAAGCGGCAGGCTCGGGCGGGGTTGTTCGCGCTCGGTTGCGCCGTTGCGGCGCTCCAGGTGCTGATGTCCTACACCCTCGTGCTGCTGCCGGTCGTGCTGCTGTTCCTGCCGGTATATTCGGGGCTGGTTTTCGTGTACTACAGCCTGGGCCGGTTGCAGCGGCTGCGGGCGGCGCCGACGTCGGCGTGACGGGCGGGCGCACTCGGGGTGTCCCCTACAATGTGCGGATGATCGAACTCCCTGTCCCGGACGCGGCGCTGACGGCGCTCGTCGCGAAGCTGAACCCGGCCCAGCGCGAAGCCGTGACCGCCCCGCCCGAACACCGGCTGGTGCTGGCGGGCGCGGGTTCCGGCAAGACACGGGTGCTCACGTGTCGCATCGCGTGGTTGATGAAGGCTGAGAATGTCTCGCCGTGGTCGATTTTGGCCGTCACATTCACGAACAAGGCCGCCGCGGAGATGCGCGGGCGCATCGAGAAGCTTGTGGACGTGCCGGTACGCATGCTGTGGGTCGGCACGTTTCACGGCATCGCCCACCGCCTGCTGCGCATGCACTGGCACGAGGCGGGGTTGCCGCAGAACTTCCAGATCCTCGACGCCGACGACCAGCAACGGCTGGTGAAGCGCGTGCTGCGCGGGCTGGATCTGTCGGATACCGACTGGCCGCCGCGCAAGGTGTGCGCCTTCATCAACGCCCGCAAGGAAGAAGGCGTGCGGGCGGCAGCGCTGGCTGACCAGGGCGACTACGCGCTGCGCCAGTACGCGCGGGCCTACACCGCTTACGAGGCGGCGTGCCAGCAGGCCGGGCTGGTGGATTTTACCGAGCTGCTGCTGCGCGCGCATGAACTGCTGCGCGACAACGCCCAGCTCCTGGCGCACTACCAGCGGCGCTTCCGCCACGTGCTGGTGGACGAATTCCAGGACACCAACGCGCTGCAGTACGCGTGGCTGCGCGTGCTGGTCGGCGACACCGGCACGCTGTTCGCGGTCGGCGACGACGACCAGTCGGTGTATTCATGGCGCGGCGCACGGGTGGAAAACATGCTGCACCTGAGCCGCGACTTTCCCGGCACGCAGGTGGTCCGGCTGGAGCAGAACTATCGCTCCACGGGCAACATCCTGAACGCGGCGAATGGCCTGATCGCCCGCAATTCCGGCCGCCTCGGCAAGAATCTGTGGACGGCCGACGGCGCCGGCGAGCCGATCCAGCTCTACGCCGCCTTCAACGAGGTGGACGAGGCGGAATTCATGGCCACGCGCGTTGCCGCCCACGTGGCCGAAGGCGGGCGCCACGACGACATCGCCGTGCTGTACCGCTCCAACGCCCAGTCGCGCGTGCTGGAAGAAGCGCTGCTGCGCCACCGCCTGCCGTACCGCATCCACGGCGGGCTGCGCTTCTTCGAGCGCGCCGAGATCAAGGACGCGCTCGCTTACCTGCGGCTGGTGGCCTCGCGCGACGACGACGCCGGCTTCGAACGCGCCGTGAACACGCCGCCGCGCGGCATCGGCGCCACCACGCTCGAACGTCTGCGAGGGCTGGCGCGCGGGAAACAGGTTTCCATGTGGAAAGCCGCCTGCTTCGGCCTGACGGCGCCGGGCAGGCTGCTGGGCCGGTCGGCAAACGCTGTGCAAGCCTTCTTCGACTGCGTCGAATCCCTGGATGACAGCACCCGAGGCCTGTCGCTGGCCGAACGCATGGACGCCGTGATCGAAAGCTCCGGCCTGCGCGACTACTACCGCAAGCCAGGCGACGACCAGGCCGAAGCGCGCCTGGAAAATCTCGACGAACTCATCGGCGCCTGCCGCAACTTCGAAGCCGAAGGCAGTGCGGAAGAGGACCTCGCCCCGCCGGAAGGCGCAGCCCCCGTCGACCCGCTCACGGAGTTCCTCACCCATGCCGCGCTGGAAGCCGGCGAACGGCAAGGCGGCGAAGGTCAGGACTGCGTGCAGCTGATGACGCTGCACGCTGCCAAGGGGCTGGAATTCCCGGTCGTGTTCATGGTTGGTATGGAAAACGGTCTGTTCCCCAGCCAACGCTCCGTGGACGACGGCAACCTGGAGGAAGAACGCCGCCTGTGCTACGTCGGCATCACGCGCGCCAAGCGCCAGCTTTACCTGTCCTGTGCGGAAGTTCGGCGTCTGTATGGAAGCGAGCAGCTGGCTGCGCCGTCGCTGTTTCTCAACGAGATACCACCACAATTCATCGTCGAAGTGCGGCCGCGCATCGGCACGCGTCGGCCGCTCGCAACCACCAGCACTGCGCCGGCTGTACGCCCCGTGCCCAGGATCGCCGAACCTCCGGCAGGCGGCTTGAAGCTCGGCGACCGCGTGGAACACGCGAAATTCGGTGAAGGTACCGTCACGGATTTCGAAGGCAGTGGCCCACGTACACGTGTGCAGGTGCGTTTCCGCACCACCGGTACGAAATGGCTGCTGCTGGCGTTGGCGAAGCTGGCGAAGCTGGCGAAGCTTTGACCTCGCGGCGATGGCCGACGGGTAAAGCGTGAGCGGTGAACAGCAAGCGGTCAGCGACCGCAAAATGCGGTGCCGCAACGGGTTTTAGGCAGGCCCGTTCCTGCCCGGTGCCGATTCAGGCGCATCCTTTTCTTGTGCAGGAGCTTGCCCGCAGGCGACCGTCCGCGGTCTCGCCACTTGTCGCGTGCCAGCGGCAACCAAGCTCGGTCGCCTCCTCCCCCTGTCACCCTGCAAATGCGCGGCGGATCGCAGGGCCCCCTGTCCGGGCCAACTGTCACGCTGAACGTGGATCCTGTGGCTCGCTTCGTTCCCGCAGAGTGGCAGGGATGAGGTGGGAACGAGCCATTGGGCATTCAGAATTGGCGTGCCTTGCACGCCGCTTACCGGTCGCCCAGCGCTTCCACTGCGGTGAGATCCAGCCCGCGTTCGGCTTTTCCGGTTACGGGCGACAGGGGCGGGTGGGCGCGCCGGTCGGGGTCGAAGGTGGCGACATCGACGCCGATGTTCCCGACTTCGAATTGCGTGAGCGGGATGATACGCGTGTCGCCGCCGGCGAAGCGATAGTCGCGGTCGCCTTGCCGGCAGCGGATGCCGCGATCTTCCAGGAAGATGTCGACCATTTCGGCGGTTTCCGCGAAAGCCTGAAGCTGCACGCGGTGGCTGTCGGTGACGGCACCGCTGGGCAGTGCGCCGACCAGCCGCGGGTCGTAGCTGGCCAGCAGGCGCATGGCCTGGAGCGCGGCGTGGCGCATGGCGGCGAGCCGTTCGCGGTAGCGCGCGCCGCCGAACAGCCGCTGGTACTCCACGACGGCGTCGCGGATGCTGAGATTGTCCGGCAGGGCCGCGGTGCGGAGCGACCCGCCCAGCCGTTGGGCAGCTTTCAGCTTCGCGGCTCGGTAGTCCACCAGCGCTTCACGGCAGATGATCCGCGCGGCCTCGAACGCCAGCCCTTGGTGGCTGGGTACGGCGGTCGGGTGGGTCATCGTGGTTCCCGATCAGTACAAGAGTTCGGCAGGCGCCGACTCCGGGGAAACGGCGCTGCGCATGGGCGGCAGGCGGTTGGACTGGACGATTTCGCTCATGGCCCCCGGCGTCCCGTCCGGGACCTGTTCGCCGGTCTTCGGGTCGATGAGGATGGCGGTGATGCCGGGTGGCCTGGGCAGAGTCGCTTCCGGGACACCGGCCAGTGCGTGTTTCATGAATGCCATCCAGATCGGCAGTGCCGCCTTGGCGCCGAATTCTCCCTTGCCGAGACTGGCGGGCTGGTCGAAGCCCACCCACGCCACAGCGACGAGGCCGGGCGTGTAGCCGTTGAACCAGGCATCCGTGTAGTCATTCGTGGTGCCGGTCTTGCCGTGCAGGTCCTGGCGGCCGAGCGCTGCAGCGGCGTGGCCGGTTCCACCCGAGATGACACTGGCGAGCAGGCTGTTGATCAGGTAGTCCGTCACTGGCGAGAGCGTGCGCGGCGCCGTGCCGCCCTTGCTGGTGGTGACAGTGCGCGCGGTGGCCGGCATGGCGGGCGAAGTGCTGCCCGCTGGCACGACCAGCGGCGCGTTGGGGTCGAGCGCGGCGGCGTCGGAAGTGTCCACGCACGTCGGGCAAGCGACGGCGGGCGTCGCCTTGAACAGGTCGCTGCCGTCCTGGGCCTGGATGCGCTGGATGAGGTAGGGGTCGATGAGGAAGCCACCATTGGCGAACACCGCGTAGCCGCGAGCCTGTTCAAGCGGCGTGAACCCGGCAGTGCCGAGCGCGGCCGTGAGGTTGGCCGGGATGCGGTCGACGGGAACGCCGAAACGGGTCGCGACGAAATGGCGCATGTAGCCGACGCCGACGCTGCGCAGGATGCGGATCGACACCAGGTTCACCGACTTCATCAGCGCGGTGCGCATGCGCATCGGTCCGTTGAACTTGCCGTTGTCGTTCTGCGGCCGCCATGGGTTCAGCGCGGCGTCGGCGGTGAACGCCACGATCGGGGCGTCGAGAAAAGTGGAGGCCGGGGTATAGCCTTTTGCCAGCGCCGAGGTGTAGAGGTAAGGCTTGAAGCCGCTGCCGAGCTGGCGTTGGGCCTGGGTCGCGCGGTTGAACTTGTTGGCGTAGAAATCGAAGCCGCCGACCAGCGCGCGGATGGCGCCGTCCTTCGGGTCCAGTGCCACGAGCGCGGCCTGGGCGCGGGGGATCTGCACGAGTTTCCAGCTGTTGCCGTCTCGCAGCAGACGCACGACGGCGCCGGGCTTCAGCGTTGGCCGCGCGGACTTCAGGGCCCAGCTGAAGGCTGCGGCGTCAAGCGTTGCCCGGCCCGCCGGTGTCTGCACGACGAGGCGGTTGGGTGCGACGCTGACGATGGCCGCAGCCACCAGCCCGCCGACCGTGTCGTAGTCCTGCAGCGCGGCGATCACATCGGGGTCGTCCGCGTGCGACAGGCGGGCCGTCAGATCCGCCGACAGCTGCGCTTCCGGGCCGTCATAGCTATGGCGCTGGGTATAGGCGAGCAGCCCGGCGCGTACCGCGGCGACGGCGGCGGCCTGGTCCTTCGATTCCAGCGTGGTGTACACGTGCATGCCGGAGGTGTAGGCCGCATCGCCGTACTGGGCGACGACCTGGGCACGCGCGAGTTCCGCGCCGTAGCTGGCGTCGACATGGGTCTGCACGGTATGCAGGTGGGACACGACGGGTTGTTCCAGAGCGTGTTTGAAATCCGCCTTGCTGATCCAGCCCACGTCGCGCAGGCGCCCCAGCACGTAGTCGCGGCGTATCTTCGCACGGGCCGGGTTGGTGGCGGGGTTGTCGGTGGACGGCGCCTTGGGCAACCCGGCCAGCGTCGCCATCTCGCTGAGGTTGAGGGCGTCCACGGATTTGCCGTAGTAGACGTGGGCGGCGGCGGCCACCCCGTAGGCGTGATGGCCCAGGAAGACGCGGTTCAGGTACAGCGTCAGGATCTGCTTCTTGCTCAGCGTCTTCTCGATGCGCTGGGCCAGCAGGATCTCCTTGATCTTGCGGGTGTAGGTCTTTTCCGGTGACAGGAACAGCCCACGTGCGAGCTGCATGGTGATGGTGGACCCACCCTGTTTTTTCTGGCCAGTCGTTGCCAGCACCAGCGCGGCCCGCGCGAGGCCGGGGAAGTCCACCGCGCCATGCTGGAAAAAGTCGCTGTCCTCGGCCGCCAGGAACGCTTCCCACAACGGCTTGGGGATGGCCTCGAAAGTCAGTGGCCGGCGCCGTTCGGCGCCGAATTCGCCGATCAGCTCGCCGTCTGCCGTATAGATGCGCAACGGTTCGCCGAGCTGGATGTCCTGCAGATCGGACACTGTCGGCAGGTCGGCACTGTAATGATCCCTGGCGATTTCGTAAGCGATCCAGCCGCCTGCCGCGCCCAGGGCACACAGGACGATCAAGCCGATGGCGATGCGCGTCGCAATTTTCAAGTTGGAGGCTGTTCGAGGCAATCGTGGGTGGCAGGCTTTATCGCTCAACTCAATGGCTTGCCAAGGCAAGTTAGAGTTGCGGATGAAGGCCCTTGCGCTATATTAGCGAGACGATGGGGGTCCGGATGCGGATTGATCGCGAAGGTCCTTGGGGGAATTGTAAATCATGACGCTGCTTCCTTCGCTGTTTGGCACTCGGCCGCGAGCACTGCTCGGCGTGGATATCGGATCCAGCGCCGTGAAAGTGCTGCAGCTTGGCCGGCGGGGCCGCGGTTACGGTGTGGAAGCCTGCGCGGTCGAGCCGATGCCCGCGAATGCGGTGGCCGACGATGGCCAGATCCCCGACCCCGAGCGCGTGGCCGATGTCGTGCGCCGTGCGGTGGCCCGCGCCGGAACGGGCGTGCGGGATGTGGCGCTGGCAATGCCGACGACGCTGGTGATCGACAAGCGGATCAACCTTGCGGCCGGCTTGCGGGAGGCAGATATGGAGGAGCAGATCCGCGCCGAGGCGGATCAGCACATCTCGTTTCCACTGGCGGAGGTGGATCTCGATTTCACGCGCCTCGGCCGGGCGCCGGGCGACGATACCAGCGCCGAGGTTCTGCTCGTTGCGTGCCGCAAGGAGCATGTGGAAGCGCGTGTGGTGGCGGCGGAGATCGCCGGGCTGCACGTGCGCGTGGTCGATGTCGAGACTTATGCCCTGGCCGGAGCCAGCGAGATCCTGCGCGACCAGCTGCCGGATTTCGGCGTTGGGCACACGGTGGCTGTCATCGACCTGGGGGCGGCTACGCTGTCGATGCTCGTGCTGCACAACGGGGTCTGGGCGTACTCGCACGACCAGACTTTCGGCGGCCAACAGCTCACGGGGGAGATCGCCCGTGTGTGCGGAGTGACGCCCGAGGAAGCGGAAAAAATCAAGTGCGGAGAAGCGCTGCCGGAGGCCGTGACAGCGGAAGTCCTGCCGCGCTTCTATGACGATTTCGCGCAGCAGATCCAGCGCGCCATGCAGTATTACTACGCGAATCCCGGCACGGCGCGCGATGCCGTGATCGATGTCATCATCTTGGCCGGTGGCAGCGCGCGGATTCCGCACCTGGCGGAGGCTGTGACCGAGCGTCTGAAACTCCCGGTCCAACCGGCCGAACCGTTCCGCAGCATGCCGATGGCGACGCGCGTGCGCGGCAAGCAGGTGCAGGCCGATGGTCCGGCGTTGCTGGTGGCGGCAGGGCTTGCGCTGCGCGCTTTCGACGAGCCGGACTGAGGCCCCTGGATGACGATCCACATCAATCTGCTGGATTGGCGCGCACAGCGACGGGAGCGGCGGCGCAAGCAGTTCCTGTCGATGATCGGGGCCGTTGCCGTGCTTGCGGCGGTACTGGCGCTCGGGGTGTCCTGGGGGATCAACGCGCGCGTTGACAACCAGCAGGACCGTAATGCCTACCTGAAGCAGCAGATCACGCAGGCCGATCGGGAGATCGCCGAAATCAAGGACCTGACGCAGGTGCGCGACAACCTGATCGCGCGCATGCATGTCATCGAAGACCTGCAGCAGGACCGCTCGGAAACCGTCCATTTCTTCGACGAGCTGGTCGCCACCCTGCCGCCTGGCGTGTACCTCACGTCCGTCAAGCAGACAGCATCAGGAAGTGTCACGCTCGTCGGCGTGGCGGAGTCCAATGCCCGCGTTTCCGAGTACATGAAGCAGCTCGATGCCAGCCCGTGGTTCGACAATCCGCGCCTCGTAGTCATCAAGACCAGCGACAAGAACCGCAACCGGCGTTCGGACTTCACGTTGATGGTCAACAACGCGCACCCGGTGCCGCCCAAGCAGCCGGGCGCGGAGGCGGGCCCGTGAAGAAGATCGACCTGCAGGCGGCATGGGACGAGCTGCAAGGGCTCGACTGGAAGAACATCGGCGCCTGGTCGCAGTGGGTGTACTACTTTTTCTGCGGACTCGCGGCGGCGGCGATCTTCCTCGCGGCGTGGTACTTCAAGTGGTCGCCGGATCTGGAGACGCTCAAGGGCGCGCAGCACCAGGAGCAGCAGCTCAAGCGCGATTTCAGCGCCAAGGCCGCGAAAGCCGCTGCGCTGCCACTCTACAAGACGCAGCTCGAACAGATGAAGAAGGACTTCGGCTTCATGCTGAAGCAGTTGCCGGGGCAGAGCGAGATCGCGAACCTGCTCAACGACATTTCGCAGGCCCGCGTGGCGTCCGGGCTCAAGGAAGAGCTGTTCCAGCCGCAGCCCGAAGTCACCAAGGACTTCTATGCCGTGGTCCCGAACCAGATCATCGTGACGGGAACCTTCGAGCAGATGGCGGATTTCGTCAGCGCCGTGGCGGCGCTGTCGCGCATCGTGACGATCGACTCCATAGACCTGACGCCGGCGGGCGACAAGGCGCCACCAAACGAGCTGCGCATGAGCGCGCTAGCGAAGACCTACCGCTACCTGAGCGATGAGGAAACGCAAAAGGCCGCGAAGGAAGCGAAGCTCAAGGAGCGGCGGCGATGACTGGGGGGCGTGCGGCAGCTCTTGCGGCGGCGGTGCTGGCGACGCTGGCGCTGGGCGCCTGTGGCAGCAACCTGAATGATCTGCAGGCGTTCGTCGCCAAGGCGCGCGCCCAGAAAGTCACGCAGATTCCACCCATCCCGCACATGACCCCGTACCAGGTGTTCAGCTACGCCCAGGCCGGGCGGCGCGATCCCTTTGTTCCCGACCAGCCGAGCACGGAGCTGGCGCGCACCGGTGCGACCGACAACGGCATCCAGCCGGACCTGAACCGGCCCCGGCAGGCGCTGGAACAATTTCCGCTGGATGCCTTGCGCATGGTCGGTACCCTGACCTTCGCGGGCGTGCAGTACGCGCTTGTTTCGGCGCCGGACGACGTCGTGCACCGCGTGACGGTGGGGAACTACATGGGCCAAGACTATGGGCGCGTCGTGAACGTCACGCCGGTGGCGATCGACCTGATCGAGACCGTCCCGGACGGTTTTGGCGGCTGGCAGCACAAATCCACGAAACTTGCGTTGGCGAGCGAAGCGCGCTAGCCGGGGAAATACGTCATGACGTCTGCTCCAATCCTTGTTCGACGCAGTACGGCCCGGTGGCATGCCGGCCCCATCCTGCTGGCATTGTGCGTGGCGCTGGCTGGCGCGCGGGTTTCGGTTGCGGGTGCCACGGAAACGGTGCCCGGCGCCGCAAACCCGGCAGGCAACAACCTGCAGTCCGTCGAGGTTTCCCCGCGCAACGGCGACCAGGCCACCGTACGCCTGCACCTGTCTGCACCGCTGGGCGAAGCGCCCGGCAGCTTCATGGTTCATGAACCGGCCCGGCTGGTGGTGGACCTTCCGGATACCGCGCCGCAGCTGGCGAGACGCTACCAGCGTCTGGATGCCGGGGTGTTGCGGGCCTGGGCGGCCGTGGCTGCGGGCGGGCGCACGCGCGTGGTGTTCGACCTGAGCCACCGGGTGCCCTATACACTTACGGTGGAAGGTGACGACGTGCTGGTGAATCTCGGCCAGGCCGCAAGTGCGCCACCTCAATCGGTGGCGGCGGCCACGACGACCACCGCAGGGCAGCCAGCGGTTCGGCACGCGGTCAACCATATTGACTTCCGCCGTGGCGAAGGTGGTTCCGGGCGCGTCATCGTGTCACTCGAAGACTCGACGACACAAGTTGACGTCAAGCAGGAAGGCGGACGGATCGTGGCGCGCTTCCACGACACGTCGGTTCCGGAGGCGCTGCTCAAGCGTCTGGACGTGCTGGATTTCGCCACGCCGGTCAAGTACATCGACACGCGGCGTGAAGGGCTCGATACGGTGATCGTCGTCACCCCGGTGCGCGACGGGAACTTCGAGCAGGTGTCGTACCAGACCGACGACGATTTCTCGCTCGTGCTTGAGCCACTGACGCGCGAACAGCAGGCGGCGCGCGACCGCGAGCATCCGCGCTATACCGGACAGAAGATCTCACTAGACTTCCAGAAGATCGACATTCGCGCCCTGCTCCAGATCGTCGCCGACGTCGCGCAGGCCAACATGGTGGTATCGGACGCCGTGAAGGGTGACATCGCCATCCGTCTCGATGACGTACCGTGGGACCAGGCGCTCGCCATCATCCTGCAGTCCAAGGGCCTGGGGCAACGTCGGCAGGGCAATGTCATTTTCGTCGCCCCGCTGGCGGAAATGGACGCCCGCCGCAAGGCGGAGTTGGAGTCGCAGAAACAGGTGACGGAGCTGGCTCCGCTGCGTTCCGAGCTCATGCAGATCAACTACGCGAAGGCCGAGGACATCGCCAAGCTGCTGAAGGACCAGAACAATTCGATCCTCAGCGAACGCGGACACGTCACTGTCGATTCGCGTACCAACACCCTTCTGGTACTGGATACGGCAGACAAGCTGGCGGATATCCACAGCCTGATCCGGCAGCTCGACGTTCCCGTGCGGCAGGTGCAGATCGAATCCCGCATCGTGATCGCCAACAACAACTTCGACCGCCAGGTTGGAACGCAGTTCGGCCTTACCGGTTTGAGCAAGATGGGCCAGCATGGCCTGATCACGACGTCAGGCACCACGCAAGGCACGAACGAGATGATCGGCAATTACCTCAACGGCGGGGGTACGTTGCCGATCAACCCGCCGGGCCTGAGTACCGGTGGCACGTCGGGCGGTAGCAGCGGCGGCACCAGCGGCGGCTCGAACACGGGTAGCGTGAACTACGCCAACATCAACAACCCGCGTTTCAACCTGAACCTGCCAGTCACGGCGACGAATCCGGCCAGCATCGGCCTTGCGATCCTGGGCTCGAAGTTCCTTGTGGACCTCGAACTGCAGGCGCTGCAGGCGGAAGGCGTGGGCGAGGTGGTGTCGAACCCGCGCATCATCACGGCGAACGGCAAGGAAGCTTCCATCGAGCAGGGCCAGGAGATTCCCTATCAGGAATCCGCCAGCAGCGGAGCAACCTCCGTGCAGTTCAAGAAAGCGGTGCTGGGCCTCACCGTCACGCCGCAGATCACGCCGGATGGCCGCATCATCATGGACCTTGCCATCACCAGCGACGCTGTGGGGCAGAACGTGCCGACCGGCAACGGCGGCTTTGCCCCGGCCATCGACACCCGGCGAGTGACCACACAGGTGCTCGTCAACGATGGCCAGACCGTGGTGCTGGGTGGCATCTACCAAGACACCAAGAGCCACTCCGTGAGCAAGGTGCCGCTGCTGGGGGACATCCCGATTTTGGGAGCACTGTTCCGCTTCACGGAAAACCAGAACAACCGTGCGGAACTGCTGGTCTTCATCACACCGAGGATCATCAACCAGGCACTGACGCTGGGTACGCCAAACTGAGGAACACCCCAGGTGCTTCGCTATACTGCGTGCATGTGGAGCTGGCGCCAGCACGTGAAAGCGAGCCGCAGGGCAAGCCCTGCAATGGGCGTGGTGCTCGTCGGGCCCATGGGCTGCGGCAAGACCACGGTCGGCCGGCAGCTTGCGCGCAGCACCGGGCTCGAATTCGTTGACAGCGACCACGAAATCGAAGCGCGCACCGGTGTCGACATTCCCTACATCTTTGAACGGGAAGGGGAGGCCGGCTTCCGCCAGCGCGAGGCACAGGTCATCGCCGAGCTTGCTGAGCGCGGCGGCTGTGTGCTGGCCACCGGAGGCGGTGCCATCCTGGATGCGGAGTCGCGTCGGCGGCTGGCGGCTTACGGCTTTGTCGTTTACCTACACGCCAGCGTCGAGCAGCAGCTCCAGCGCACGGCGCGCAGCCGCAATCGCCCGCTGCTGAAAGGCGTGGACCGCGCTGCCACGCTGGAAAACCTTCTCGAGCAGCGCGACCCGCTGTATCGCGAGATTGCCGACCTCATCATCGAGACCGGCAAGCGGCCGGCCCGCGCCGTGGCAATGGAGATCGTACGCGGCATGGCGCAGGCGGAAGCGGATCGCCAGGCCGGCACGCTGGCGGCGGCCCATGCGCGCCCGGTCTGAAGCTGTGACGGCAACTTCCCCATGACGGAAACCATGGACGTCGCGCTCGGGGCGCGCAGCTATTCGATTCACATCGGCGCCGGCCTGCTGGACGTCGCCGCCAGCTACCGTGCCATCGGCGCACGCCCGCGCTTCATCGTCAGTGACTCAAACGTAGCCCCGCTGTATCTGCAGCGCGTGGCGGCGGCCTTGGGTGTGCCCGCGGTGGCCACGCTCGTGGTTCCAGCGGGCGAGGAGACCAAGCGCCTGGCTACGGTTGAACGGGTGCTGGACAAGCTCATGGAAGCCCGCTTCCCGCGCGACGGCGTGCTCGTCGCGCTGGGTGGCGGGGTGGTGGGCGACCTCACCGGCTTCGTCGCCGCCATCTACCAGCGCGGCGCTGCCTTCGTGCAGGTACCGACGACGCTGCTGGCGCAGGTGGATTCCTCCGTCGGTGGCAAGACCGGCGTGAACCACCCGCTCGGCAAGAACATGATCGGCGCGTTCCACCAGCCGCTTGCCGTGGTGGCGGATACCGATACCCTGGCTACACTGCCGCCGCGCGAGCTATCCGCCGGGCTGGCGGAAGTCATCAAGTACGGCCTGCTGGGCGACGCCGCATTCTTCGCGGAACTGGAATCGAACGTCGGCGCACTGCGGGCGCTGGACCACGCCACGCTGGTGGCGGCCATCCACCACTGCTGCCACATGAAGGCCGACATCGTGGCGCGCGACGAGCGTGAGGCCGGCCCGCGCGCGCTGCTGAACCTGGGCCACACGTTTGGCCACGCCATCGAGACCTTCACCGGCTACGGCACGTGGCTGCACGGCGAGGCGGTCGCGGTCGGGTTGTGCATGGCTGCGGACATGTCGGCGCGCATGGGCTGGGCAAGCCTGGACGTCGTGGCGCGCACCCGCAAGCTCGTGGAACGCGCAGGCCTGCCGGTGCTGCCACCGCCCGGCATGACGCCGGGCGATTTCCGCACGCTGATGATGCACGACAAGAAAGTGGCGGCCGGCCACCTGCGGCTGGTGTTGCTGCGCTCGCTTGGGCAGGCGGTGGTCACGGCGGACTTCGACGCGCAGGCGCTGGATGCGACACTCGCCGATACCTGCAAAGCCGCGCAGGCTACGACATGAGCCTCGCGCCCTGGGCCTGTGACCCGGCACGCACCAAGGGGCGCCTGCACGCCGAGCCGGCGCCGACGCTGCGTACCGACTACCAGCGCGACCGCGACCGCGTCATCCATTCCAGCGCGTTCCGGCGGCTGGAGTACAAGACGCAGGTTTTCGTCAACCACGAAGGCGACCTGTTCCGTACGCGCCTTACGCATTCGCTGGAAGTGGCGCAGATCGGCCGTACCGTCGCCCGTTCATTGCGCCTTGAAGAAGATCTGGTGGAAGCGATCTGCCTCGCCCACGACCTCGGCCACACGCCGTTCGGTCACGCCGGGCAGGATGCGCTCAACGCCTGCATGCAGGGCTACGGCGGCTTCGAGCACAACTTCCAGTCGCTGCGCATCGTCGATGAGCTCGAAGACCGCTACGCCGCGTTTTCCGGCTTGAACCTTACTTTCGAGACGCGCGAAGGCATTCTCAAGCACTGCTCGGAAAAGAACGCACGCACGCTTGGCGCGCTCGGCGAGCGCTTTCTTGCGCGCCGCCAGCCCAGCCTGGAAGCCCAGCTCGCCAACATCGCCGACGAGATCGCCTACAACAACCACGACGTGGACGACGGCCTGCGTTCCGGGCTCATCACCGTGGAACAATTGCGCGCTACCGCCCTGTTCGCCCGCCACCACGACGCGGTGCTGGAACGCTGGCCGCAGGCCACGCCGCACCAGCAGTGCTTCGAGACCATCCGCCGCATGATCAACGAGCTCGTGCTCGACCTGACGAACGCCAGCGCCGCCGAACTGCAGGCCGCAGCGCCGACGGATGTCGAAGCCGTGCGCAATGCCGGCCGCGCGCTGATCCACTTTAGCGCCGATGTGGCGCGCGACAACCAGCAGCTCAAGGCCTTCCTCAACCACAACCTCTACCGCCACCACCTCGTCTACCGCATGACGGCGAAGGCGAAACGCACCGTCACGGAACTGTTTGCCGCCCTGCTGGACGACCCGCGGCTGATGCCGCCGAAATTCTCCGCGCGCGCGGCGCAAGCGCAGGACTCGAACGGCCGCGCCAGAGTGGTGGCCGACTACGTGGCGGGGATGACGGATCGCTACGCAATAGACGAATACGAACGCATCTTCGTGCCCCGCCGCGTGCGTTGATCGGAGCGCCTGCCATGGCCCGCGATCCTGCGCCGACTCGCGACGCTAACCGCTCGGGCACAAGCGCCCTCGCGCGCACGCTGCTCGCGGCAGCACCGCTACGCAATAGACGAATACAAGCGCATCTTCGTGCCCCGCCGCGTGCGTTGATCGGAGCGGCCTGCCATGGCCCCGCGATCCTGCGCCGACTCGCGACGCTAACCGCTCGGGCGCAAGCGCCCTCGCGCGCACGCTGCTCGCGGCAGCACCGCTACGCAATAGACGAATACAAGCGCATCTTCGTGCCCCGCCGGGTGCGCTGATCGGAGCGGATTGCAGGGTCCAGGATCGGGGTTTCGTGCCACGACCTCTGGATTCCGGGTTCTGCCGCGATGAAGCCGCGACAGCCCCGGAATGACGGGAATTGGTGGACATGCACAGGGTCAGGTTGCCCCTCGCCCGCTTGGCGACGCCTGTGGCGGGAAGTGGCCGGGCCGATCAAGCGCCGCCGCCTGTCTGAGCCACGCGCAAGCGTGGCGAGTTGGGCGGCGCCGGTCCGGGCGCTTTCTGCCGCCGGGCGCGGTCCCGGCCAATTACTGCTCGGTGTGGCACTGGGTGGCCGTGCTTCGTGCCACGGCCGGCATGGATGCCTTGACTCGAGTTGCTCGCGCAGAATGGCGGAGGAGATGATGTGCGGATCGGCTTTGGCACAGTGAATTTCCCTCTCGTGAAGGGTAAGCGCCAGAGGCGGGTGAGCCGGTTGCCGGTGTGCCGCGAGTTTTGCCCCACAGTCCGCCGGGTATCCGTGTGATCCCTGCTTCAGGGGGCTTGGGGCGGCAGCGGCGGGCTGGGCTGGTTTGGCGCAGCTTCGGCAGTGTTGCAGTTGGGCGATACCCGCCGGCTTTCCATTTGCAGGTTCAAGCGTCCGGTTATCGGGCTCTCGATCGTGGCGATGGTGGAGTAGTGCCGGCGGTCGTGGAGGGTCGTAACGAAATCTCCGGTGCCGCTGAACTTGCCGTCGCAGACCATCTGGCCTTTCCAGGTGTTGCCGACGCGGGTAACCGTCGTATACGTGCAGTCGCCTTGCTTGCGGCCTTGCTGGATCAGGCCGCCTTTCAGGTCCGCGGGTGTCAGGCAGGTGCGTACCGTCATGTCCACGCCGCCGTCGCCGGCCGCACCGAGGCTGACGCCAGAGGCGCCCAGGCGTTGATTGACCATGTCGCGCATTTCCGGCGGCAGCTGGTCCAGCTGGCCGAGCATGCCGGCCATGGCCGTGCCGCCCTTGATATGGTTCTGCATCTCCCACAAGCCGGGGTCGATATCCGGGGTCTGCGCAGCGGCAGTGGCACTGGCGACGAGCAGCAGGGCAAGGCAGGCAAGCTTGTTCATGAACATCCCTTCCATGCACACGAATGTTGCGACGATGGTCTGCGTGGGGCAGTTTTTCGTGGGTTGCGGGGCACCGTAGCACGCACAGCTGAACGGCAGCTGTGCTGGCAAGATGGCTGAATGCGGCGGGCGCAGCGGATTCCGGGCAAGCCAGCCGACGGATACGTTCGGTGGCAAGGAGAACAGGCGTGGCGGGATGCGGGTTGAAGCGGGCAGCAAAGGAGCGGGCATGGCACGTTTGCCGCGGCTGACCGTTCCGGGCCTGCCGCACCACGTCATCCAGCGCGGGGCGGGCGGTGGTGCCATCTTCGTCGACGACGAGGACCGCAAGGCGTTGCTGGCGCTGGTCGCGGAGTGTGGGCAGACCGCCGGCGTGGCGGTGCACGCCTGGGTGCTGCTGGATACGGAATTTCAGCTGCTCCTGACGCCGCAGTCCCAGCAATCATTGGGGCACTTCATGCAAGGTGTCACGCGCCGCTATGCACGTCGCTTCAACGCCCGCCACCGGCGGCTGAAGCCCCTGTGGGCCGGGCGCTACCGGTCCACGGTCCTGCAGCCGGAACGCCATTTTCTGGCCTGCATGGTGGTGATGGACCGCCTGCCGGTCGCAGCCGGCATGGTCGCGCGGGCCGGGGACTACCCATGGTCGACGTGCCGCCATTACTGCGGCGCCGCAAGCATCACCGGCCTCACCGTTGCGCCGGCGTATTGGGCACTGGGGAATACACCTTTCGAGCGTGAAGCGGCATACGGCAAGCGGGTTGCGGCCGGGCTTGGCGATGTGCGGCGCAAGGCCTTGCTGGATGCGACGGAGAAAGGCTGGCCGCTGGGCGATGTCCATTTCACAGCAGAACTGCAGGCGCGTACTGGCCGGCGCACGGCGCTGCGGCGGCCAGGCCGTCCGCGCGGTTCCCCACCAGCCGGCAAGCCGTAGGGATGCGCAAAAGTGAAGCCTTCATGGACTGGGCGAGAAGTTGGGTAGGCGGATGAACGTGGTGGTTCGAGTCTATTTTCGTGAAGCATGAAGCCCATCTAGTAGGCTGAAATATATTCATAAATAAATTGTCCCTTATTGTTAGTTTGGTGTTTCTTTTAATTCTTTAATTAGGGACAAATAAACAAATTCTTCTTGGCGCGGCCCACCTCTGGCACTACCATGCGCATTCCTCGAAGCTTGATGCGGGCGCATGCCATGAGTACGAAACCGAGTCCCGAAACCCAGCCTGAACTGGATGTGCGGCGCCGCGCCGCCGCCGAGAAATACGGGCTGTATGACGCTACCCACGAGCACGACGCCTGCGGTATCGGTTTCGTGGCGCACATCAAGGGCCGGCGCACGCACGACATCGTCGACCAGGGGCTGCTGATCCTGAAGAACCTCGACCATCGCGGCGCCGTCGGGGCCGACAAGCTGATGGGCGATGGCGCGGGTGTGCTGATCCAGATTCCCGACCAGCTGTATCGCGAGGAAATGGCGAAGCAGGGTGTGGAACTGCCGCCGCCCGGCGAATACGGCGTCGGCATGGTGTTCCTGCCGAAGGAAACCGCGTCGCGCCTCGCCTGCGAGCAGGAAATCGAGCGCGAAGTGCGCGAGGAAGGGCAGGTGGTGCTGGGCTGGCGCGACGTGCCGGTGGACCGCGACATGCCGATGTCGCCGACGGTGCGTGCGAAAGAACCGATCATCCGCCAGATCTTCGTCGGGCGTGGCGCGGGCATCAACGTGACGGACGCGCTGGAGCGCAAGCTTTACGTGATCCGCAAATCCGCCAGCCACGCCATCCGCGCGCTGAACCTGCGCCACGGCCAGGAATACTTCGTGCCGTCGATGTCGGCGCGCACCGTGGTCTACAAGGGCTTGCTGCTGGCCGACCAGGTCGGCGTGTACTACAAGGACCTGCGCGATCCGCGCTGCGTGACGGCGCTGGCTCTCGTGCACCAGCGCTTTTCCACCAACACGTTCCCGGAATGGCCGTTGGCGCACCCGTACCGGATGATCGCCCACAACGGCGAGATCAACACCGTGCGCGGCAACTACAACTGGACGATGGCGCGCCGCGGCGCGATGAAGTCCGAGCTGCTGGGCGACGACCTGCAGAAGCTGTTCCCGATCATCTACGAGGGCCAGTCCGACACCGCCTGCTTCGACAACGAGCTGGAGCTGCTGGTGATGTCCGGCTACCCCATCGCGCAGGCGATGATGATGATGATTCCGGAAGCGTGGGAAAACCACGCCCAGATGGACCCGAACCGCCGTGCCTTCTACGAGTACTACGCGCCGATGATGGAGCCGTGGGATGGCCCGGCCGCCATCGCGTTCACCGACGGCCGCTACATCGGCGGCACGCTGGACCGCAACGGCCTGCGCCCGGCGCGCTTCATCGTGACAGACGACGACCTGGTGGTGATGGCATCCGAAGCCGGCGTGCTGCCGATCTCGGAGTCGCGCATCACCCGCAAGTGGCGCTTGCAGCCGGGCCGCATGTTCCTGATCGACCTGCAGGAAGGCCGCATCATCGACGACGAGGAACTCAAGCGCCAGTTCGCCAACGCCAAGCCCTACCGCACCTGGGTGCAGGGCGTGAACGTCGATCTGAACGAGCTGGTGCTCGACCCGACGAAAGTCCGCCCGCTGGAGGATTCGCCAGCGTCTCTGCTGGACCGCCAGCAGACTTTTGGCTACACCAAGGAAGACGTGACCATGCTGCTCACGCCGATGGCCACGGCTGGGCAGGAGCCGATCGGTTCCATGGGCAACGATTCGCCGCTGACGGTGATGGCGACGAAGGACAAGATCTTCTACAACTACTTCCGCCAGTTGTTCGCACAGGTCACGAACCCGCCGATCGACTCCACGCGCGAAGCGCTGGTGATGTCGCTGGTGTCCTTCATCGGGCCACGGCCGAACGTGCTGGACATCAACAACACGAACCCGCCGAAGCGCCTGAAAGTGGCGCAGCCGCTGCTGGACGCTGACGACATCGCCAAGCTGCGCAACATCGCCGCACACACCGGCGGCTATTTCCAGCCCCGCGAGCTGTCGATCTGCTATCCCGTCGAATGGGGCCCGGAAGGCGTGGAAGCACGGCTGGCGTCGCTGTGCGCCAAAGCCGTGGACGCCGTGAAGTCCGGCCACAACATCCTGATCGTCACGGACCGCCACGTGGACGCCGGCCACGTCGCGATCCCTGCGCTGCTGGCGGTTTCCGCCATCCACCAACATCTCGTGAACGTTGGCCTGCGCACGTCCACCGGGCTGGTCGTGGAAACCGGTTCGGCGCGCGAAGTGCACCATTTCGCGCTGTTGGGCGGTTACGGTGCGGAAGCCATCCACCCCTATCTGGCGCTGGAGACGATCCGCGACATCGGCGCCCACACGCCGGATCTGACGCCCGAGCAGGCGGTCGAGCACTACAAGAAGGCGGTTGCCAAGGGCTTGAAGAAAGTCATGGCGAAGATGGGTATCTCGACGTGGATGTCCTACTGCGGCGCGCAGATCTTCGAGGCCATCGGCCTGAACCATGCGCTGATCGAGAAATACTTCCATGGCACCGCCTCGCGCGTCGAAGGCATCGGCGTGTTCGAGGTCGCCGAGGAGGCGCTGCGCCTGCATCGCGCGGCGTTCAGCCAGCACGACCCGGTGCTGGCGAATGCGCTGGACGAAGGCGGTGAATACGCCTGGCGCGTGCGCGGCGAGGAGCACATGTGGACGCCGGACGCCATCGCCAAGCTGCAGCACGCCACGCGTGCCAACAGCTATACTGACTACAAGGAATACGCGCAGATCATCAACGACCAGTCGCAGCGCCACATGACGCTGCGCGGGCTGTTCCGCTTCAAGTTCGACCCGGCCAGGGCGATTGCCATCGACGAGGTGGAACCTGCCACCGAGATCGTCAAGCGCTTCGCGACCGGCGCCATGTCGCTCGGTTCGATTTCCACGGAAGCGCATACCACGCTGGCGGTGGCGATGAACCGCATCGGCGGCAAGTCCAACACCGGCGAGGGCGGCGAAGACCCGCTGCGCTATCGCGACGAGATGAAGGGCAAGTTCATCGGCAAGGGCGAAAGCCTCGCCTCGGTGCTGGGCGCCAGCCGCATCGTCGCCGACGTGCCGCTGCAGAAGGGCGACTCGCTGCGCAGCCGCATCAAGCAGGTCGCGGCGGGGCGTTTCGGCGTGACGGCGGAATACCTCAATTCCGCAGACCAGATCCAGATCAAGATGGCGCAGGGCGCCAAGCCCGGCGAAGGTGGCCAGCTGCCGGGTGGGAAAGTCACCGACTACATCGCGGAACTGCGCTTCTCGGTGCCGGGTGTCGGCCTCATCAGCCCGCCGCCGCACCACGACATCTACTCCATCGAGGATCTCGCGCAGCTCATCCACGACTTGAAGATGGTGAATCCGAGTGCCTCGATTTCCGTGAAGCTGGTGTCGGAAGTCGGCGTCGGCACCGTCGCCGCCGGCGTGTGCAAGGCCAAGGCCGACCACGTGGTGATCGCCGGGCACGACGGCGGCACCGGCGCATCGCCGTGGTCGTCCATCAAGCATGCCGGCGGGCCGTGGGAACTCGGCCTGGCGGAAACCCAGCAGACGCTGGTGCTTAACCGCCTGCGCAGCCGCATCCGCGTGCAGGCGGACGGCCAGATGAAGACCGGGCGCGACGTCGTCATCGCCGCCCTGCTCGGGGCGGACGAAGTCGGCTTCGCCACCGCGCCGCTGGTGGTGGAAGGCTGCATCCAGATGCGCAAGGGCCACATCAACACCTGCCCGGTCGGCATCGCGACGCAGGACCCGGAGCTGCGCAAGAAATTCACCGGCCGGCCCGAACACGTCGTCAACTACTTCTTCTTCGTGGCTGAGGAAGTGCGGGCGATCATGGCGCAGCTTGGCGTCCGCAAGTACGACGACCTCATCGGCCGCGCTGACCTGCTGGACAAGACCGACGCCATCACGCACTGGAAGGCGCGCGGGCTGGACTTTTCCCGCATTCTCCACCCCGCCGTCCCGGTGGCGGGCGACACCGTCTACCACACCGAAGCCCAGGACCACGGGCTGGAAGGCTCGCTGGACCACAAGCTCATCGCGCAGTCGAAAGCGGCGCTCGACAAGCAGGAAAAGGTGTCGATCATCGCGCCGGTGCGCAACGTCAACCGCACGGTGGGCGGCATGCTGGCGGGCGAGATCGCCCGCCGCTACGGGCATGACGGCCTGCCGGAAGGTACGCTCTACATCCAGTTGCAGGGCACGGCCGGGCAGTCGGTTGGCGCCTTTTTGCCGCACGGCGTGACCATCGACCTCGTCGGCGGCGCGAACGATTACGTCGGCAAGAGCCTGTCTGGTGGGCGCATCGTCGTACGGCCGAACACCGAGTTCCGCGGGCACGCGGTGGACAACATCATCGTCGGCAACACCGTGCTGTACGGTGCCATCGAAGGCGAAGCCTACTTCAATGGCGTGGCGGGTGAACGCTTCGCAGTGCGCAATTCCGGCGTCGCCGCAGTGGTGGAAGGCGTGGGCGACCACGGCTGCGAATATATGACAGGCGGCACCGTCGTCGTGCTCGGCAAGGTGGGGCGCAACTTCGCCGCCGGCATGTCGGGCGGCGTGGCCTACGTCTACAACCCGGACGGCGATTTTGCCGCCCGCTGCAACCTCGCGGACGTGGACCTGGAACCGTTGCTCGCGGCGTCCACCCAGCGTGCCGAACGGGACCACGGCCTGTGGCATCGCATCACGCGTGAAAGTGGGGCATTGCCGGACGAGGAAATCGTCCGGAGCCTCATGGAGAAGCATTTCAAGTACACCGGCAGCACGCGAGCGCGCCAGTTGCTGGATGACTGGGCGAACACGCGACACCACTTCGTGAAGGTGTTTCCGCACGAATACCGCCGCGCGCTGGCCGACATCGCCGCCGCCCGCGCCCGCATCGCCGCAGTGCGCGGTGCCAAGGCCAAGACGGCTGCGGCCTGAACACCGATCAACGGAGCAGACACATGGGCAAGATCACCGGCTTCATGGAATACGAGCGCACGCATGAGCATTACGCGCCGGTTTCCGAACGTCTCAAGAACTTCCGCGAATTCATCGACACGCTGGACGACGCGACGGCACAGGTGGAAGGCGCGCGCTGCATGGACTGCGGCATTCCGTTTTGTCACAACGGCTGCCCGGTCAACAACATCATTCCGCAATGGAATGACCTCGTCTATCACGGCGATGTCCGGCGGGCGCTGGAAATCCTCCATTCCACGAACAACTTCCCGGACTTCACGGGCCGCATCTGCCCGGCGCCGTGCGAGGAAGCCTGTACGTTGAACTACACCGGCACGCCGGTGGGCATCAAGTCCATCGAGCGCTACCTGGTTGAGAGCGGCTGGAAGAACGGCTGGATCGTGCCGCAGCCGGCCGCCGTGAAGACCGGCAAGCGCGTTGCCATCGTCGGCTCCGGGCCGTCCGGGCTGGCAGCCGCACAGCAGCTCGCGCGCACCGGCCATGACGTCACGGTGTTCGAGAAGAACGACCGCATCGGCGGTCTGCTGCGCTACGGCATTCCCGGCTTCAAGCTGGAGAAGAAGAACGTGGACCGTCGCCTCGCCCAGCTGGAGGCCGAAGGCGTGAAGTTCCGCCCCGGCGTATTCGTTGGCAAGGAAAAACCGGCGCACGTCACGAACCTCGCCACGGAAACCATCGCGCCGAAGAAGCTGCTGAAGGATTACGACGCGGTGCTGATGTGCACGGGCTGCGAAGCCCCGCGCGACCTGCCGATCGCGGGCCGCGAGCTGAACGGTGTGCACTTCGCCATGGAATTCCTGCCGCAGCAGAACCGCATCGACGCCGGTGACACGGTGGCGGACGCCATCAGCGCCAAGGGCAAGCACGTTGTCGTCATCGGCGGCGGCGACACCGGTTCGGACTGCGTCGGCACCTCGCACCGCCAGGGCGCGAAATCCATCACCCAGATCGAGCTCATGCCGCGCCCGCCGGAACACGAGGACAAGCCGCTGGTGTGGCCGTACTGGCCGATCAAGCTGCGCACCTCCTCATCGCACGAGGAAGGCTGCGAGCGCGACTGGTCGATCGCCACCAAGCGCTTCGAAGGCAAGAACGGGAAACTGACGAAAATCGTCTGCTGCCGCCTGCAGTGGGAAGGCCGCAAGATGGCGGAAATCCCGGATTCCGAGTTCGAGATCAAGGCCGAGCTCGTGCTGCTGGCCATGGGTTTCGTCCACCCGCCAGCCGAGATGCTGGACGCCTTCGGCGTCGACAAGACCCCGCGTGGCAATGCCAACGCCACGGAAGCGCGCGACGGCGGCTACCGCACGAACGTGGACAAGCTGTTCGCCGCCGGCGACACGCGCCGCGGCCAGTCGCTCGTGGTATGGGCGATCCGCGAAGGTCGGCAGGCCGCGCGGGCCGTGGACGAATTCCTCATGGGCACGACGGAGCTGCCGCGCTGAGGCGGCGTTCGCTCGAAACTGGCGCTCGGCGTAGGACACGCGGCGGAGGGGCTTCCGCTGTGGCGCTGGCGCTGGCGCTTTACGCTGTCGAAGCAGCGTTTCGACTCAGCCCGCTCTGTCGAGCGGACTGACCACGCCTCGGTCCGGCCCTGCGCGGCTGCCGCCGCTACGGGCGCTCGGCGTTGGCGAAGCGGTGCTTCGCCTCAGCCCGCTCTATCGAGCAGACTGGCCACGCCTCGCCCACCGCGGTTCAGGACGTGCGTGTAGATCATCGTGGTCCTCACGTCCGCGTGGCCCAGCAATTCCTGCACGGTGCGAATGTCGTAGCCCGATTCCAGCAAGTGTGTTGCAAACGAATGGCGCAACCAAGGAGTCGGGCAAGACCGTTACACGATCCCTTGCGCCCTCGCCGCCGCGGACCATGATCTGGTGGCGGTCGAACTCGACATCTTTTACCCTGAGCCGCACGCCCTCCATCAGCCGCATACCGGTTCCGTACAGCAGCCGAGCCACCAGCCCCGAGACATCCGCCGGCAACCCCTGCATCAACCGCCTCGCCTCATCTTCGGACAAGACAGTGGGCAAACGTTTCGGCTTCTTCGCACGGGTTACGTCCCCCAGCCATGGCAACTCGATTTCCAGCACTTCCTTGTACAGGAACAACAGTGCGGAAAGCGCGAGATTCTGCGTATTTGCCGCAACATGGCGATGAATTGCCAGATCGCTCAGGAATGCCTCAACCTCTCGTGCACCCATCTCACGCGGGTGCCGCTTGCCGTGGAACAGGATGAAACGTTTGATCCAATGCACATAAGCCTGTTCCGTTTGCAGGCTGTAGTGTCGTGTGCGTATCTCCGCCCTCACCTGATCGAGCAGCCTCGGTGGACGGCCTTTGGTGCGGGATGGTGGTGCAGATGTTTGAATGAGGCGCGGCGTGTGTGTGCTATACGTCATTAAAGGCGCATTACGCATCGTTTATACGTCTAGTTAGCGTTAGGCACATATGTCCACGAATCACGCCAAGTATCACTACAGCATCACTTGCAACACATCTGATGCAACTGTGCTGCACTGCCTTCGTGCGATTGCTCAATGTGTGGAGCAAGCCGAGTATCCGCAGATCGGTTGGGGTGGTACCACCCAAGCATTCTGGAAGCGCAACAACAATCAATTCACGGTGCGCTTCACTGATCCGAGCTTCCGGTCGGCTTTCGTCTTGGAGGCCAATCGACTTCTTAGTGGGTATTGGTCTCAAATTTCCACCAGCAACAATGATCCGGCGTCGCCTCAGCGGCAGCACGCCTAACAGTTCGTTCAAGGCGGACGGCTTCGCCGCCGCTCAACTCCAGCGTTAGCTGCTGAAAGCAGCACTTGCACGTGCGTACGTCATGACGTACGATGTAGTCATGAACGGAGCTCACCTATGACCATTCTTACCGCAAGCGAAGCGCGCGCCAATCTCTATCGGCTCATTGACCAAGCAGCAGAATCGCACGAGCCTGTTCTCATCTCAGGCAAGCGAGGCAATGCAGTGCTTGTCTCGGAGCAAGATTGGAGCGCGGTGCAGGAAACGCTGCATCTGCTGTCTGTTCCTGGCATGCGTGAATCCATCAAGGCCGGGATGGTCGAGTCGGTGGGGGCGTGCTCCACGGAGCTCAAGTGGTGACGTGGAAGGTCGCCTTCACCAACCACGCACAGAAGGATGCCAAGAAGCTTGCCGCAGCGGGTCTCAAGGAGAAGGCACAAGTGCTTTTGGGCATTTTGGCCGTCAACCCGTTTCAAACTCCGCCACCCTACGAGAAATTAGTCGGTGATCTGGCTGGCGCATACTCTCGCCGCATCAACATCCAGCATCGCCTCGTGTACCAAGTCATCCAGGACGGTCGGGTCGTCAAGGTGCTACGCATGTGGACGCACTACGAGTAGCAGCTGGGGAAACTCTGAATAACCTGCTGCGCTCGACATCCCGCGCGAGGGCGGTGCTTCAGCCTCGCCGGATGGAGGGTGCGTGACGGATGTTGGCGCAGGCGAGGCTGAGTGCGCCCGCTCCCGCACCCACCGTTCCGGGCACCGTGTCGCGGGCGCAATCCTCATGTACCCCCACGTACACTCCGGTTCCTGCCGGCCGGCCCGCGCGTGAAGCGCGGGCGTTCGGCGGCACAAGATGCCACTGGCATCTTGTGACCACCCCGCCTCACCCATCCTCGCGCGACCTGTCTTCGCTCGCGACGGTTATTCATAGTTTCCCAAGTAGTCGATCCAGACACTGGAATCGACGAAAATTACGCATCACCCCTTAAATTCTTTCCAGGTCGCCCTGGCAATCGATCTTGTCTCGCAAGGTCTTGATTTGTTGTCGTTTCTTGAGGGTGAACAAGGGGCGCACCCCAAGCTCGACAGCTTCCCGCTTGGTCCTGAGCCCCGTAGCACGCAAAACATCACGCATGAGGGCGTCGTCAATGACGATATTCGTTCGCATGCGTATGTTCCGGGCCGTTTCCGCACGCTCTGCAGCGAGCTGGCATTCATTCAAGCCGAAGCTTGACGTCACGCCCACATCGCCACCGCGATGCACGCGAGGATGATGCAGAACATCCCGGCGGGAAACAGGGCGGCGATGGCCAGCATCGGCGTAGCCCGGTGCCGGGCGTCGCACGCGCCCTGTGGACGCAGTACGAGGAAGGCCAGCCCGATGAACAGGCCGACGAGGATCGTCAGCGTGATGACGAGCAGCGGAGTGACGTGAATCATGTGGCGATCCGCACGTGGGCAGGCGTGCGGATTGTGCCCCCGTTCGGTGCTGGCTGCCGTGTTTCACGTTTCCCTCATCGAGTTTCGCGCGCGTGCTAATGTTGCGTGACGCGTGCACGGTAATGGTGCGTACTGCCATGTCGTGTGCCGTCAGTGACGTACCGACGCGTGTCGGGCACATGAATTGAAACGAATGAGGAGAGACCTGTGGGCAAACTTGATCCGGATGTAAAAAATGTTCTCGATGCCATGGCGGCGTCGGGCATCACCTTCGATCAGCTGTCACCGGCGGAGGCGCGTCAGGCGTTTGCCGATGCGATCGCACAGCTCGGCGGCTCGAAGCCCGATGTGGAAGTGCAGATCCGCGACTGGCAGGGCCCGGCGATGAAGCTGCCGCTGCGCGTCTATCGTCCCAAGGGCACGCCGAAGGACAAGAAGCTTCCGGCCTTGCTCTACATCCACGGCGGCGGCTGGGTGATCGGCGACCTCGACGTCTACGACCGCGCCTGCCGTGTGTTGTGCGAGGCATCGGGCTGCGCCGTTCTGTCCTTCGAATACCGGCTGGCGCCGGAGCACAAGTTCCCGGCCGCCGCGGAGGATGCGTGCGCTGTAGCGCCGTGGGCGGTGAAGCACGCCGGCGAGCTGGGGATCGACACCAGTCGCCTGGCGGTGGGCGGCGACTCGGCAGGCGGCAACCTGGCGGCGGTCGCGGCGCTGGCGGCGCGCGATGCGGGCGGGTTGAAGCTCAAGCACCAGCTGCTGATCTTCCCGGTCTGCGACATCACGCAGGAATTCCCGAGTGGCACGACCAACGCGGAAGGCTATTTCCTCACCGCGAAGATGATGCAGTACTTCGGTGCCCATTATCTGGATGGCCCCGAGGAGGCCGCGGACTGGCGCATGTCGCCGAACCAGGCGAAGAACCATGCGAACCTGCCTTCGGCCACGGTCGTGGTGGCGGAATTCGACCCGTTGCGCGACGACGGTATCGCCTATGGTGAAACGCTGAAGAAGGCCGGCGTGCACGTCGACCTCATGCGCTTCGACGGCGTGATCCACGACTTCACGCTCATGGACGGCGCAATTCCGGCCGGGCGTGCCGCGCTGAAGAAGATCGGCGCCGCGGTAGGCAAGGCGCTGGCCTGAGGTCAGCCCACCTTCGTACGGCGGGGGGCGTTACCCACGGTTGCAGGTGGGGTAAGAAAAAGGCGGGAACGGAGTCTTCCGTTCCCGCCTTTTCTATTTTATGTCGTGCCTTCAGAATTGATACTGCAAGCGTACCGAGACTTCGTTTGCATACTGGCTGGTCGAGCCGAACAGGTTGTTGTTCGGGTTACCCCACAGGCGGCCGTTCACATAGTTGTAGAACATGGTGGCCTGCCAACGTGCACTGGGCGTCCACTGCACAGCGGGCTGCACGAGCAGGCCGCCGTGAACGTCGAACAGCGTGGCCAGCGCGACCTGCCAGATCTTGTTCGGGAACGGCTGCTGGGCCGCGAACACGACGTAGTTGGCGCCGCTGATGCCATGCGGATTGGGATCCGTCCGGGGTGCACAGGCTCCCGAATTACTCGCGATGTTAGCGGTCGTAAGCGCGGCCGCATTGCAGTTGGCGGGATCCACTGGCACGTAGTCGTGCGCCCCGTAGCCCGCCAGCGCACGCCCAAACAGGTCACTGCGCGAGCGGTGCATGTACTGCAGCACGAGGTAGGTCGAAGGAGCGCCTTCCACGAAACGATAGTATTTCTCGAGGATGAAGGCACCCACCCAGTCGTTCGAGCGCAGGAATTGCGTGCTCGCGTCGGGCGCCGTGAAGGTGCGGTTCGGCGTATAGCGAACTTCCAGATGCATCACGATCTGGTTCAGGAAGGAATTCGTCGCGCCCGTATTCGTGACGTATCCGAAACCTAACCCGATGTTGTCTTCGCGGAAATACTTGCGCGCCAGGTAGCCACGCAAACCATTGCCCAGATCGTGAAAGGCGTTGAGCTCGCTGAAGGCGCCGAGCGCATTCGGCACGGGTACTCCGCCCAACATCCCCGAAGCGGGAAACTCGTTGATGCCAGTGTTCAGGGCGCCCGTGCCATCAAAGCGATACCTGCCGGCGTAGTTGAACCATTCATATGCGGAAGTTGCGCCGGTCGGGTTGGAGGAGAACGGCGTTCCCGCCGAAAGTGGGCCGATGCCTGCCGGCAGGTTCGGATAATCCCGATCGACGTTGGACTGCGTCCAGCTGTACGCCCCCCATGGGTTGTAGCGCCGCCCGTACATGGCCTCGACACTCCACTGATCGAACTGGGCCGTCAGCCGGATGGCGGTATTCAGCCGCGTTTCGTAGTCCTTGTAGTGGTCGTAGACCGTGAACTGGGATGGAATCGCGCTGTAGGATGTTTCCGGGTTGCCGAGGATGGTGGGCTGGAACTTCTCGACGTAGGCATCGACGTTCAGGATTTGGTTAGCCTGCCACATCACGCGCAACGCCGGTGCTGGTACGCGCTTGTCCTGGTATTCCTCTTGTGCGTAGTCGAACAGCGAGTGACGACGCAGGTCCAGGCCGTTTGCCGTGTCGAAGACACGGAAGAAGATTGCATTGCCCCACGCGATCTGCTGCTGGCCAAACCGGATGTTGACCGGACCAGGGTGGTATTCGAGGAACAGCGACTGGAAGAAGACTTGCCCATTGGGGGAATCCCATTCCAGCGGGACCGGATGGTTGTCGTAGCGCCCCTTGCCGTCGCCTACGCGATACTGGAACAGGTTGGGCGCACCGCCGTAGAGCGACGGGTTGCCGCCCTGCAGCGCGCATCCGCCCGTCCCGCCGGGGAAATTCGCTGGTGTTCCTGTGAGCCCCGGTCCTGGCACGCATTGGTGGACCTGGTTCAGATCCCCCCAGTTGAAGCTGTTGTAGTTGCCGGGGTCGGCTATGCCAATCAAATGCCCGCGCAGGTTCAGATCGGACCCGATGCGCCAGTTGCCACTGAGTTCACCCCGCAGGATATGGTAATTGAAGAGCGTATTTTTTCGATGATCCCCGGGCTTGAGATAGGGTGTGGTCTGCAGATACGCCGGAACCAGTCCGTTGCTCGTCGGTCGCGTGACGGTATAGGTGCTGAAGTCGTTGCCCCCGAAATTCGCCGGGTTTGTCTGGTTGCTGGTGCTCATCGCTACTTCACCCCGCACGAACCCCCATAGCGACACGTGATCCGTCCACCACGACGGCATCGCCTGCGCTGCGGTGGAAGCGCCCAGCGCGGCGGCGGCGATCAGCGTGGTTGCAACGACAGATGGAAAAGTGCGGCGGGTGCTGCCTGGTGTGCTTTTCATCTTTTCTCCCCTTGGTCGAGTCTTGTCCGTGAGGCCCGTATCCTTGACGAGCCTGCATCGGGTGCAACAAACCGGACTGCAGTGTCTAACGTGTCTTATATACCTCAATCTTTGCAGAGGGCAAGCGACGAGCGGTATTTTCCAGAGCGACGAAAGGGTGGGCAAGTCGGGAATTTTCGACGTGATTCTGTTCGAGAGGAGGAAGCTGTAGCTGGTGGGCAGGCCGTCGCGCGATCTTTTCGCCACTCACCCCTTGTTGCCATATCCCCGTGCTAGAGTCTGCCGCACCGCACAAGAACGTGCGGCAGGACGCGGCGTGGGCCGAGGCGGGTGGCCGAATCCGCGACGAGATGTCAAGACAACACGATTGAGGAGAATGCGACATGACGGATGAAGTTCGGTTGAAGTATCTGCGCTGGCTGCTGGTCGCACTGGGCGTGACTTTTGTCTTCGGGACCTGGCCGTTGATGCATTTCTGGGCTTCGGGCTGGGGCTGGGGTGAAGTCCCGGGGTATCTGCTGCACTCGCCGGAAGCCGCCGCAGGTTTCACCGGCATGTCCAGCAGCCCGAAGATGATCATTGCACTCTATGAAGTGCTCGGCGTGTTCCTGCTGCTGGCCGCGATCCGGCCGCAGGCCTACTACAGCCTGATTTCCTTCGCCATCTGGTCCAGCTTCGCGCATGCGGCGGTCATGGCGTGGATGGCCTTCGGCGACTTCGCACACCACGGCGGGCACTTGGTGGGCGACGTTCCTGGGTTGTTCATCGTCGGCGCGCTGCTTGCGTGGCTGTGCCCGCGAGCGTTCAAGCTGCAATTCGGGGATGACGGGCAAACGGCCTGATTCGCTGATCCCCCGGCGCCGGTCTCCCAGCCCGCAATAGCGCGGGCCGCTGTTTAGGGTCTCCATCAGGCCCCCTCGGCGCCATCGCTGCAACGCCGCCAAGGGAGCGGCGTTGCAGTGAATTTCCATGTATTTCCACGCCCGCGGCAATGCCGCGGGCGCTGGTGTACGTCGTGCCGAATCGAGCGTTGCGGGGTAGTAGCCGAGCGCCCCTGAACCGGCGGGCAAGCAGAATTTCAGGTACAGCGGAATGAATCTGTTCAATAACAGACACACGCATCGAGGATTTAAAAGTTTTTAATCAACAAAGCTGGCCGGTCATTTTTCCGGCGTGCGGTTCAGGCAGGTTGGTTTCTTTGAAAACAGCTTACTAAACCATTGGTTAAGAGCGTCACCCGCTTTTTCAGAAAAAATGGCATGACTGTTGCTTGTACTGGGGCTGAAGTCGCCATATCGCGTCGGGCTCCCGTTTGTGGCCGGGGCGCGACGAACGAGAACTGAATGCGAGGGGGTACGATGCGCGGTACAGAAGTGCGGTGTGATTCCGGCACCTTTGCCGGATCGCAGGAACAGGCCCGGCCGCGCCGGGAGTTCCGGAACAGGTTGCCAGGCGGCATCGCCACGGTCCTTGCAGGGTTGCTGGTCGGCCTGTGTGTATCGGCGTGCAGCAAGGCGCCGGACATGGCGCCGGTGAAGGCGATACAGGCCCGTGCCGTGCACGCCACCGACAATTTCATGGCCGTTGCCGTGGCGCACGATCGCTACGGTGCGGGCGGTGGCAACGTTCTTCTGCGTTCGGCAGATGGCAAGACGTGGGTACGCCAGGAATTGCCGCGGGCGTCCGCGATCATCGCCATGGCGGCGTGCCCGAATAGCGCGCTTGCGGCGCTGGATTTCCGCAGCAAGGTCTGGGTGCTCGATGCCGGCGCCAAGTCCTGGGAAGCGCGGTCCTTGACGGACAAGCTGCAGCCCATGGACCTGACTTGCGCAGCGGATGGCCGGCTGTGGGCGGTGGGTGGAGACAGCACCATCGAATACAGCGCCGACCTCGGCAAGAGCTGGACGATCACGCACCAGGGCGATGACGCCTACATGCGCAGCGTGCGTTTTGTCGACGCGCAGCATGGCTTCGTGGCGGGCGAGTTCGGCACTTTCCTCGTCACGGAGGACGGCGGCCAGACGTGGATGAAGCGGCAGGGCCTGCCGGAGACGTTCTATCCGTTTTCGATGGCGTTCTTGAATTCGCAGACGGGCTGGATCAGCGGCCCTGCGGGGGCGAACTACTACACCGCGGATGCCGGCTTGACGTGGACTGAACAGCAAAGCCCGACCGGGTCGCCGCTGTTTGCGTTGTTCCAGCAGGGCGGCGAAGTGTTCGGTGCAGGTGATGCCGGGCGCCTGCTGCAGGCGTCCGCGACCGGCTGGACGCGGGTGACGAACTTCCCCGGCCAGCAGGTTCCCCTGACCGACGCGGTACCGGTAGCGGGCGGCTGGTTGATGAGCGGGCCGGCGGGTTTCGTATCGGTGGTCAAGTCCAGCGCGTCCACTGCGCCAGCGACTGATGGAGCGCGGTCATGAGCGGCATTCGGCATTACATCACGGCGGCCCTGCAGAAGGGCGAGGGCTGGATCTTCGCGAATCCCGCGATCGTGTTGGCCATCATCTTTGCGGTGACGCTCGGCTTTGCCACGCAGCTCCACAAGCTGCAGTTCTTCACGGATTTCGACGATCTGCTGCCGCAGGGCAACCCGATCATCCAGACCTACAACAGCGTGCGTGACAACTTCGGCGGCGCGAACCAGGTTCAGCTCGTCATCGAGGTGGAAAACGGCGACATCTTCAACAACAAGACGCTGGCGCTGATCAACCAGGCCACGGATGGCCTCGATGGCCTGCCGGACATCGACCACAACCAGGTGTCCAGCCTGACGCACCGCACGGTGCGCCGTGTGTATGTCACGGCGGACGGCAACTTCGCGTCGTCGCGCTTCTACGACCCGCAGCATCCCGACGATACGCCCGAGCAGCTCAAGCAGCTGCGCAAGGATGTACGCGGCGATGCGCAGGTCTACGGCGTGCTGGTATCGCCCGACATGAAGGCGGCGATGATCAAGGGTCGCCTGACGAACGGCAAGATCGACTACGAGAAGAATTTCGCAGCGCTGCAGAAGCTGCGGGCGGAGATCTCGCAGCCGGGCTATCACGTCTACGCCACCGGCAACCCGGTGCTCATCGGCTGGGTGTACACGTATTTCGGCCAGATCGTCGGCATTCTGTTCACCACGCTGGCGCTGCTCGCCCTGTTGCTGCTGCTGTACTTCCGCCGCTTCTACGGCGTGGCGCTGCCGCTGCTGGGGATTGCCCTGTCGACGGTGTGGGGCGTCGGGTTCACGGCCATGATGGGCTACAACATGGACCCGCTGTCCATGCCGATTCCGTTCCTCATCGCGGCGCGGGCCATGTCGCACGGTGTGCAGCTGGTGGCGCGCTATTACGAGGAATTCGAGACCACGCATGACGGGCGCCGCGCTGCACGCAACGCGCTGGATGCGCTGTTCCGGCCGGGGTCGCTCGCGATCATCGTGGACGCGGCCTGTATCGGCGTGATCATGCTCGGGCTCATGCCCTTCGACTTCAAGCTCGGCCTGTCGGTTGGCTTCTGGGCGCTGTCCGTGATTTTTACCGTCCACTTCATGATCCCGCTGGCGCTCACGCTGCTGCCACAGCCGCGTCACACGGAAAACAAGAACGAGGGCGTACGCAAGAGTCTGGCGCGGGTGATGGCGGCGACCGGCGGGCACCGCTCGGGGGCGGTCGTGATCCTGGCGCTTTCGGCGCTGGTGGTGGTGGCGGCGCTGCCGTTTTCGGCCTCCACGAACATCGGCGACTCGGAAGCGGGCTCGCCGATCCTGAAGCCGGATTCCGACTACAACCGCTCCACGGCCGCGATCAACGCGCTGTTCCCCGGCACCGAGGAGCTGCACGTGCTGGCGCGAACCAAGGACAAGGACGGATTGAATCAGCCGGAGGTCATGCAGGCCATCGAGACTTTTGCAAGCCAGATGAGAAATGACCCGGATGTGGGTGGCTCGGTCGCGATTCCGATGGTCGTGCGGGGCGTCAACCAGCTCATCCACTACAACGATCCGCGCTGGGCGCAGATTCCCGACTCTTCCCAGGTCGTGGGTGGGCTACTGCTGACGTACATGGCGTCGAGCCCGATTCCCGGCGCGTTGCGGCAATACATCAACTCCGACGGCAATGAGGCCGACGTGGTGCTGTTCTTCAAGGACCACCGTGCGCCGACCATCGAACGCGCCATGGAAGTGCTGAAGACGGCGGCGGCCGAGGCGTCCGCGGGCATCGAGGGGTTGAGCTTCCAGGTGTCGGGCGGCGTGGTGGGCCTGAACGCCGCGATCAACGAGGCGCTGCACCGCGACCACATGATTCTCGTGCCGCTGGTGATGTTCATCGCCTTCGTGCTGGTGGCGCTGTACTACCAGTCGCTGCATGCCGGTCTGCTGATGATCATCCCGATGCTGTTCTCCACGATCCTGAGCTACGCGTTCATGGACTGGCACGGCATCAGCATCAACGTCAACACCACGCCGGTGGTGATGGTCGGTGTCGGGGTGGGCATCGACTACGCCGTGTACTTCATGGACCGTATCCGCGAGGAGATGGCCCGGGTACACGACGTGGGCCGCGCCGCCATCAACGCGTTCAGCACCACGGGCTACGCAGTGAGCTTCATCGCGGTGACGCTGATCGCCGGCGTGGTCATGTGGATCTTCATGTCCGACCTGCGTTTCCAGTCGGATGCCGCGTTGCTGCTGTCCGTGATGCTGTTTGTCAACGCCATTGCCGCGATGCTGATCGTCCCGGCGTGGTGCGTCGTGTTCAAGCCGAGGTTCGTGCTCGACAACGCTGGAACGGTGTCAACCGAAAGGCTGACGGAAGCGGTTTCGGCGGTGTGAGGGCGCAAGTGGTGTGGGGGCCCGCCGGGCGCCCACTTTCAGGTCCATAGCCGTTGGGAGGAATAATGAGAAACAAGAAGGGTTGGCCAGGTGCAGGACGCCTGGCGGGTGGGGCGGTAGCGGCCGTCGCGGCCGTGCTGTGGGCGGGCACTGCGGCGCAGGCCGGGGTGGATGTCAGCTCCTGGCATCTGCAGGGCTACTACCAGAACGATACGCAGTACCGCATGGGCAAGGACCAGACGGGCAACACGCCTGGCCTGTCGCGCGAGCAGAACACGTTTTCGCTGAGCTACAACAAGGGCTTGTTTGGAGGTTGGAAGCTCGGCGGCACGTTCCGTGGCAGCTACAACGGCGTGTACGACCTCAACGACACGGAGTTTGGTCGCAAGGCGGGCGGTTCGGTGATATTTCAGTCATCGGCGTTCGCGGCGGGTGGACCTGCACCTCAGTTCACGTCATTCGGAGAATCTCCAGGAAACACCGAGCCTGGGAATCCGAATGGGATTTTGGCGGGGGCATTCCCTGGTAATGCATTGCATTTCAATTACAACAATCCCTCGGCCCCGAACTACAACCCCAATCAGGGCTTGCAGTTGATCGGTCAGCGCTGGCATCCGACGCATACTGGGGGTGTGGATATCGCCGTGCCGGTGCGGCCTTGCGACGTCGACTCGCGCGGGTGTGTGGACTTTGGCGGTTACGGCGACCAGAGCGTCAGCGATCTACGTTTTCCGGAATTCAACAAGCGCCTCGATGCGATCCGCGAGCTGTACGTGACGCGCGACTTCCAGTTGCCGAACGGCCAGGACATCTTTCTGAAAATCGGCCGCCAGCAGGTGGTGTGGGGTCGCACGGACTTGTTCCGCGTGCTGGATGTCGTCAACCCGGTCGACTTCTCGCGCAACAACATCTATGACGACCTGCAGGACATGCGCTATCCGATGGCGATGTTCAACGCCGTCTACGACATCGGGCCGACGAAGTGGTTGCAGGACTCCAACGTGCAGTTCATCTGGAACGCCGAACCGTTCCGGGCCGACAACCTCGGCCAGTGCGGCCAGGCGAACGTGATGCTGGACGCCGGCTGCACGTTCCGCGGCCTGAAGAACTTGTGGGACAACGGCGGGTCGGTGTCGAACTTTGCGGGCGGTAACATCGCAACAGATTTTGGCCCGCACCAGATCGGTATCCGCAACGTCTATGTGCCGGACTGGAAGCTCAGCAATACGACGTTCGGTCTGAAGTTCGGCGGTACGAGCCCCGACGGCAGCATCGCGTTCTCGCTGAACTATCTGTATTACCTGTCACAGCTGCCGAGCCTGCATGGCAACCAACCTGCAGTCAATCCATTCACTGGTGCTCCTCCGTCTGCATATACAGGCAACCGTCTGATTGCGTTCGACATGCACTACCCCCACGTCCGTCTGTTCGGCGGTTCGATGGACTACCAGTGGGATTGGGCGAAGTCGGCTGTGCGTTTCGAAGGCGCATACACCAGCGGCGAGGAGTTCGCGAACACGCTGAGCAGCAATCTGTATTCCACGAACAACGTGCTGCGCACGGTCGTCGGTATCGACCGGCCGACGTTCATCCCGTTCATCAGCGGGGCCAGCACGACGTTGATCTCGGCGCAGTTGTTCTACCAGCACATCTTCGACTTCCAGCGTGAAACCCGGCCGTTCGGTACTGCCGGCATGATCGACTGGCAGGACAATGTGACGGGCACCCTGCTGCTGCAGGGCACGTACCTGAACGGTCGCTTCCATCCCACGATCATCTTCGCGCGTGACTTCATGGCACAGGCGAACGCGATCGTACCTTCGTTGATCTACAACTTCACGAACAACCTGGTCGTGACGCTCGGTGCGAACTTCAAGACGGCGGGCAACATCAACCGTTACAAGGTGACGGATTGCCGCGCCTGCAACCCGTACCCGCCATTCACGGCAGCGCCCGGGCAAGGCGATGAAGACTGGGCTCTCAGCGGGATTGAGCCTCTGGGCATCTTCCGGGCCGGTCCGTTTGGCACGGCGCGTCGCGAACAGCAAGTGTTCCTGAAAGTCCGTCAGAGCTTCGGTCTCTGAGGCCTTCCCAGTTCCCAAGCAGTATCAGGAGATAAAGATGAAGAAGAGATTGTTTACGTGCATGGCGGCTGCGGCGCTGTCATCCATGGCGCTGACCCCGGTGCTCGCCGCGACTTACACGCCGGCGGATGTCAAGGCGTCCTTCGACCCCTATGCCCAAGGCATGCCCTCGTTCAAGGGGTTGACAGTCGGCATGACGATCAACCAGAGCAACGTGGACCAGTTCAAGGCTGTGCTGGCGCCGGTGGTGTACAACGTCATCAAGAACGGCTGGAACACGATCACCGTCGGGCCGACGCAAGACATCAAGCTGACCCAGGGTTACATCAAGGCCACGCTGGACAACCTGAACAAGACATCGCTGGCGAAAGACAGCGACAACCTGATCGGCTACGTGGCCGGGCGGCCTTTCCCCGGTGAGCCGGATCCGAAAGATCCGCGGGCCGGCACGAAGATCGCGTGGAATTTCCAGCACGGTCTGAGCTGGGGTGACAACGGCACGATTGATCCGTTTGTCATGAAGTACATCGACATGAATACGGGAAAGGTCCAGCGCACGCTGCAACTCGAATACCACACGCTGAACCTCATGCATCGTGTGGACTACGCTCCAATCCCGGAATTCCTGCCGAACCCGGCCGAGATCTTCCGCACGATCTACATCAAGGTCCGTTCGCCGAGCGATCTGCGCAACACGCAGCTGCTCATCCAGCGTTATGACGACGACTCCAAGCCGGATACCAGCTACATTTATCTCGGTTTCCAGCGCCGCGTGCGCCGCCTGGCTCCGGGCCAGACGACCGACGCGTTCCTGGGTTCCGACCTCATGATCCAGGACTTCGAAGGTTTCAACGACCGCATCTCGGCGATGAACTGGAAGTATCTGGGGACGAAGGACATCCTGTATCCGTTCTATGCACACACCGAACTGAAGAACCTGGACCCGGCGGACTACCCCGGCCTCAAGGAGGGTTTCAAGTTCACCTCCCTGGGCGGCAAGGCGGACTGTTTCCCGCAGGTCACGTGGCAGCTGCGCAAGGTCTACGTGCTGGAAGCGACGCCAGTTGACAAGTCCAGCCCAATCGGCAAACGCATCATCTACCAGGATGCGCAGACCACGAAGATGTCCATCACCGGCATCTACGACCGCAAGGGCAAGCTGTGGAAAGCGTGGTTGATCTCGAATTCCGATCCGGATCATCATCTACCTTCCAACAAAGGTTCCGGCATCGAGATCGATGACGGCTTCACGATGGTGGACATGCAGGCCATGCATTGCTCGATCGGCCGCTTCCAGGGCCAGATCAATCCCAAGCTGAGCCCGAAGGACATGTTCTCGGAGCAGTACATGCGCAACACCGGCACCGGCAATTAAGAAGCCTTGAAGTGTTGTGCAACGCGTTGCAGGATGTACAGGCAATGCAATGCTTACCCGGCCGGTGCGCAAGCGCCGGCCGGTTTTCCTGTTGCTTGACAGGATGACGGCGGGCTTTGGGGCCGCGTCGTATCCAGCGAGGGATTGCACATGAATCCGCTCAAACTTTATTACTCCCCCGGCGCCTGCTCGCTGGCCGCGCATATCACGCTGGAGGAAATCGGCGAACCCTACGAGGCCGAGCGCATCGTGATCGCCGACGGTGCCAACCGGACACCGGAATATCTGGCGATCAATCCGCACGGCCGTGTCCCGGCCCTGCGAATCCGGGACGGCGGAAAGGACCAGGTCCTGACCGAGTTGACGGCGATCCTGCTGTTCCTGGCGCGGCGCCATCCCGTAGCCCGGCTCATTCCAGAAGATTCTGAAGGCTTCATGCGGACCGTTGAGTGGCTGAGCTGGCTGGCAACAACCGTGCACCAGACCGGCGTGCGCATGATGCTCAAGCCGTCACGTTTTGCGAGCGGCGCAGCCTGCGAGGCGCAAGTGGCAGCAAGCGGGCGCAGCATCGTGGAACCCGCTTTTGCCGAGATCGACGCCCGCTTGCGGGGTCGGGACTGGATGGTGGGCGACCATTTCACGGTCGTCGACGCGTTTCTGCTGGTGTTCTTCCGCTGGGGCGGCTACCGTCTTCATCTGCCGATGCGTGAGCCCTATCCCGAGTACGCGCGCGTCATGGACCGCGTGCGCGCCCGTCCTGCGGTAGCGAAGGTCATTGCCGAGGAGGGAATTCGTATCGAATGAACGGTGTCCCGGGTGCTGTTCGGGAGGCAGCGGGAAATACGCGCCTGGGGAACCTGGTTTCGTAATCCGGGAGTTGGTACGAGGCTGTGCTGCCAGATGTGAAGGAGTGCTGCATGGAAGCTTTCAATCTCGAGGCTCGACCGCGTGCACTGCCGCCGGGGTTTCTGGAGGCGCTGATCCAGCGTTTCGGCCCGCGATGCTCCACAGCGCAGTCGGTGCGCGAACAGCATGGCCGCGGGGAGTCGCCGTACGCGCCGCTGCCTCCCGACGCGGTGGTGTTCGCGGAGACAGTGGACGACGTGACGTGGGTCGCCCGGCATTGCCACGCGCATGGCGTGGCGTTGATCGCCCACGGCGCTGGCTCGTCGCTGGAAGGGCATCTGCTGGCCGTCGAAGGCGGGGTCAGCCTCGACCTGACGGGCTTGAACAAGGTGACGGCGGTGCACGCCGAAGACCTGTGCGCAACCGTCGAAGCCGGCGTCACGCGTGAACAGCTGAATGATGAGCTGCGCCACACCGGGCTGTTCTTTCCCATCGACCCTGGCGCCAACGCCACGCTCGGCGGCATGGCGGCCACGCGCGCTTCGGGCACGAATGCCGTGCGTTACGGGACGATGCGCGAGAACGTGCTGGCACTCAAGGTGGTGCTGGCCGACGGCCGCGTGATCCGCACCGCGGGGCGGGCGCGCAAGTCTTCCGCCGGCTATGACCTGACGCACCTGTTCATCGGCAGCGAAGGCACGCTCGGCATCATCGTCGAAGTCACGCTGCGGCTGTACCCGCGCCCGCAGGCCCTGTCCGTGGCAGTGTGCAATTTCCCCGACCTGGAGGCGGCGGTCGACAGCGTGGTGGAGATCATCCAGACCAGCATTCCGGTAGCGCGCGTGGAATTCATGGACGTCCAGGCCGTGCGGGCCACGAATCGCTACAGCCATCTGGAACTGCGCGAAACGCCGCTGCTGCTGTTCGAGTTCCACGGCAGTCCAGCTGGCGTGCGCGAACAGGTCGAAGCCGTGCAGCGGATCGTCGCGGAGCACGGCGCGCTGGATTTCCAGTGGGCGGAACAGGCCCAGGAACGCGAACGACTGTGGGCGGCACGCCACAAGGCCTATTTCGCGGCGCTGCAGCTGCGGCCGGGTTGTCGCGCCACCAGCACGGACGTGTGCGTGCCAATCTCGCGGCTTGCCGAATGTGTGCGGGAAACGGCGCGCGACCTGGATGGTGCGTCTTTCCCGTACACGATGCTCGGCCACGTGGGCGACGGCAATTTCCACGTCGTGATGATGCTCGACGCCGCCGGTGGGAAGGAATGGATCGAGGCCGAAGCGCTGAACCGGCGCATGGTTGAGCGTGCCATCGCCATGGACGGTACCTGCACGGGCGAGCACGGCGTGGGCGTGCACAAGCAGGCCTTCATGCGGGCCGAGCACGGTGAGGCCGTGCTGGAGGTCATGCAGGCCCTCAAGGCGGCGCTCGATCCGCGCAACATATTGAATCCCGGCAAGGTATTGCCGCCACAGCGGGGGCCGATGTAAACAGGCGGCGCGTCGGGCGCTGCCGCGCACGCGGATTGCCACACTGCGCGGTTGCCCATAGCATGAAGCGGGTGCCACAGGGCACGAGCCGGCCGGCATTGAACAATGATTGAATTTCGGAGAAGAACGGAATGGCGAGCATGGCATTGACGATGGAAAACCTGCCCCGGCAGGTTGGCACCGAGCTGGGCGTGACGGACTGGGTCACGTGCGACCAGTCGCGTATCCAGGCCTTTGCCGACTGCACACAGGACCGGCAATGGATCCATGTGGACGTCGAGCGCGCGAAGGCGGAAAGCCCCTACGGCGGGCCGATTGCGCACGGCATGCTGACGTTGTCGCTGCTGCCACACTGGCTCTTTGCCTTGCCGGCGGTTCCAGCCGACGCGAAGGCGGTCATCAACTACGGCTTCGACAAGGTGCGTTTCATTGCGCCGGTACGGGCTGGGGCGCGTGTGCGCAGCCATATCAAACTCACGAACGTGGCCGACAAGGGCCACGGCCGGATCCTGGCGACGATGGAACATACCGTGGAGATCGAAGGCGAGACCAAGCCGGCGTTGATCGCGGAATTCCTCGTGATGTTCGCGCCGTGATGCATCCGCAGATGAAGCTTCTGCAGAAGCCAGCCCCGAAGCGTGCAGGGAGAACAGGAAGATGAAACCATCCACGCAGATCGTTGCCGACATGGGGCGCAATCTGGTGCCGCGCAGCAAGACTCTGCACGTCGCCAGGGTGGTGTTGCGGCAGCTGGCGCGGCGCCCCGGCGTACCGGCCCACCACGCGGTCGCGTTTGCCGGCGAATGGCTGAAGATCCTGCGTGGGCAGTCCGACCTGATGCCTGAAAAGGGTGACCGACGCTTCAACGACACGAGCTGGGTGCATGGCCGCTTCAACAAGGCGGTCATGCAGACTTATCTGGCCGCCGCCCGCGAGGCCTACGCGCTGACGAACGAGCTGGAGCTCGAAGGCCGCGATGCGACGAGCGCACGCTTTCTGGCCCTGAGCCTGATCGCGGCGCTGTCGCCGAGCAACAACCCACTGATCAATCCGGTGGTACGCGACGCGATCCGCAAGACGCGCGGCAAGAATCTGGCGCAAGGGCTTTACCACATGCTCGGCGACCAGCTCAACAACCGCGGCCTGATCACGATGGTCGACGCCACACCCTTCGAAGTCGGGCGCAATGTGGCGTGCACGCCAGGCCAGGTGGTGTTCCGCAACGAATTGCTGGAGCTCATCCAGTACCAGCCGACGACGGCGGAAGTCTATGCGCGGCCGATCCTGGTCGTGCCGCCGCAAATCAACAAGTTCTACGTGATGGACCTGTCGCCGGACAACAGTCTCGCGCGCTATCTCGTGGGCCAGGGTTTCCAGACCTTCATGGTCAGCTGGCGCAACCCCACGGCGCAGCTCCAGGCCTGCGGTTTCGCGCACTACTGCGACGCGCTGGAGGAAGCGCACGCCGCGGTGATGGAGATCACCGGCAGTGACAGTGTCAACTGGAAAGGGCTGTGCGCGGGCGGCATCACCTCGACGCTGGCGCTGGCGCGCTACGCCAAGCAGAAGAAGCTGGCCAGCGTCAACAGCCTGACGCTGGCCGTGACGCTGCTGGACCTCGGCGAGATCCGCAAGACCAACCTAGGCTATTTTCTCGACCCCGAAGCGCTGGAAAAGCGCCGTGCACAGGTGCGCAAGGACGGCATTCTCGACAGCGGCTCGCTGGCCAAGATGTTCGCCTGGATCCGCCCCAACGATCTGGTGTGGAACTACTGGGTCAACAACTACCTGCTCGGCAAGAAGCCGCCGGCCTTCGACGTGCTGTACTGGAATTCCGACGCCACGCGCCTGCCGGCGCAACTGTTCATGGATTTCACGGATCTGGCCGGCCGCAATCCCTTCTCGCGGGGCGAGCCAATGGCGCTCGGCAAGCTGCAGATAAACCCGCACGACATCGACATCGACAAGTTCATCGTTGGTGGACGCACGGATCACATCACGCCGTGGCAGGGCTGCTATCGCTCGGTGCACATCCTGGGCGGCAAGTCGGAATTCGTGCTGGTCAACAGCGGCCATATCCAGACACTGGTCGCGGCACCGGGCAAGCACCGGGCAACGTACCAGATCGGCACGGCGAATCCCGCCACCGCCGAGGCCTGGGATGCGGCCTCCACGGAGGTGACTGGCAGCTGGTGGGAGCACTGGTCGCCGTGGCTGGCTGTGCGCTCGGGCGACAAGAAGCGTGCTCCACGGGCCTTGGGCAGCCGCAAGCACAAGCAGCTGTGCGCGGCGCCCGGCACTTACGTCCACGGGTGATCGCCATCGCAACGCCATTGCATGCAGTGTCGGCGGTGCACAAGCGGCCGGTGCGCCTGCGGCAGATCACCATCGGTCACTTCAGCGTGCGGGTGATGGAGTGGGAGGGGGACCCGGTACGCACGCCGATCCTGCTGTTCAACGGCATCGGTGCGAACATCGAGATCCTGCAGCCGTTCATCGACGCGCTGGGCGACGTGACGGTGATCTGCTTCGACATGCCGGGCACCGGCAAGTCGTTGCCGCCGCCGTTCTTCTACCGCATGCGAACCATGGCGCGGCTGGCGTCGTTGGTGCTGCGCCGGCTCGGCCATGCGCGTGCGGACGTGGTCGGCGTGTCGTGGGGCGGGGCGCTGGCGCAGGAGTTCGCACACGTCATGGGCCCGCGCTGCCGGCGTCTGGTGCTGTGCGCGACGCTGGCTGGAGCGCCCGCCTGGCCGGCGAGCCCGCGCGTGCTGTACAAGATGCTGACGCCAGAGCGCTACCTGAAGCCGGGGGCGATGCGGCGCGACGCCGGCGTGCTCTACGGCGGGCGCTTTCGCTGGGATCACGCGCTGGTGGAAGACTACATCGCCCGCATCCGCAAGCCGGACCGGCTCGGCTACCTGTTGCAGCTGTGTGCAATTGCCGGCTGGTCGAGCGGCCTGTGGCTGTGGCGGCTGCGCCAGCCGACGCTGATCCTGGCGGGGTCGGACGACCCGTTGGCGCCGCCGATCAATGCGCGCATCATGGCGCGGCTGATCCCGCACGCGCGTCTGGAAATGTTCGATGGCGGGCATCTTTTCATCCTGGCGCAGGCCGGCCTTGCAGCGCAGCGCGTACGTGCATTCCTGGACGCCGCCGATCCGGTGCCGGTCTCGCCGCGACCGTGGGCCCAGATGCTGCGGGCGGCGCCGGCGGGTGAACCGGTTTCTTCTTCAAAACGGGAGTGGCGACAATGAGTGAAGGTTTTGTTCAGCGCAGCAATTTCCAGAAGAACCTGCTGGCCTTTCCGCCATACTGGCCGGTAGAGTGGACCCGGCAGTGGCATCGGCGCGGGTTTCACGTCTACGCCGATGCGGCGCATTACGTGCGCGAGGCTTTCGCCATCACGTTTCCGCCGCGGCCGGAGTGGGTCACGCCCAACACCATCGCCATGGATGGCGACACGATGTGGCTGCGCGACTTCAGCGACCCTGACGCGAGCCCGGAGGCCATCCCCGTCATCGTCGACGTGCCTTTCGCCGGCCATCCCTCGACGATTGCCGACTACGCGGACGGGCAGAGCCTGATCCAGTCGCTCAAGGTTGCGGGCTGCAAGCGGCTGTACGCCACGGATTGGAAGTCCGCAACGCGCGCGATGCGCAACTTCGGCATCGACAAGTACCTGCAGGAGCTGTCCAACGCAGTGGATGCCGTGGGTGGCCGCGCCCATCTCGTGGGCCTGTGCCAAGGTGGCTGGCTGTCGGCGATGCTGGCAGCGCGGTTCCCGGAAAAGGTCTGTTCGCTGGTGCTGGCGGGTGCGCCGATTGACGTCCAGGCCGCCGATGGCCCCGTGACGCGGATGGGGCGCCGCACGCCGATGGCCTTCTACCGCTCGCTCGTGGCGCTCGGCGGCGGGCGGATGCGCGGCAAGTTCATGCTCGCGGGCTGGAAGAACATGCACCCCATGGATCATTACTGGGGTAAGTACATCGACCTGTACGACAACGTGAACAACCCGGCCTATCTGGAGCGCGCGCGCCAGTTCGCGCGCTGGTACGAGCACACCGTCAACCTGCCGGGGCGCATGTACCTGGAAGCGGTTGGCCAGCTGTTCAAGCGCAACCGGCTGGCCAAGGGCCAGTTCGTTGCCTTGGGCGAGCGCATCTCGCTAAAGAACATCACCGTGCCGGTGTATCTGCTGGCGGGGGCGGATGACGACATCACGGTGAAGGAACAGGTCTTTTCCGCCGCGAATCTCGTGGGCACGCCGAAGGAGGAGATCGTCGTCGAAGAAGCGCCGGGTGGCCACATCGGCCTGTTCATGGGCGCGCAGACGCTGAAGAACCACTGGTCGCGCATCGGTCGCTGGATCGCGGCGCAGGCTTGCTGAAAACACGTGATCCGGGGAGCTTAGGTCCCACTTGCCTGGGCCACGTGTATAGCCCTGCGTGGCCATTCGCCGCCGCCTACGCAGGGCTGGTTTTTGGTCTGTACAGCGGGCGGTGCCGTTAGCCGCACACGGTGTTGAGTCCAGGCGTGTCGAAACGCAGGTATTCCTTGTGGACAATCCCGTTGTCCTGCAAGGATTTGTCCAGCGCCGGCTTGAAGGCCTTGCCGCGACGCGTCCATTCCACTTTTGTCCAGTCGACTTTGGCGGCGTCGGGGTCCAGTGCAATGATCGGCTCCAATGCGGTCTTGAGGAATTCACCGAACGACGTCTTCGGTGACGCCATCGTCATGAACGGTGCGGCGAACATCAGGTGGTGGCCCCAGCACATGTAGATCAGCTGGTCGCCGTGGTAGTGCTCCACGCTGTCGGCCGGCGGGAAGTCGTAGGGTTTGCGGGCGATGATTGCCATGGTCGGTTCCTCAAGCCTGGTTGGAAACGGAGTTGTGCTTCCACTGCGCGAAATTGCGCTGATCCTGGGAGCCTTCGAAATCGCCGTTGTCCTGGCCGTCGACGAGGTTCACGTACTTCATCCAGTTCTCCAGCCCGCCGCCGCCGCTCGTGCCCTGCGTGAGCTGGTTCATGGGCAGCCAGGCCTGCACGTACTTTTCCGGTTCGTGATCGAAGATTTCCTGACAGTGGCTGGAGCAGAAGTGGTAGCGCTCGCCCTTGTATTCCACTTCGCGGTGGCAGAGGGTCGTGGGGTCGTCGGGCTCCGTGAACAAACAGGGTAGCTGGCAGGTCTGGCACAGCATGGGCAGGCCGTAGTTCTTGAACGGTGTGCCGGCGGCTGCGAGTTTGCGCAGTTCGTTCCAGCGCGGGCGGTAGTAGCGGTCGAAGGTGTCCGGGTATTTCTCGGACAACCATGCGAATTCCTCGTCCGTCGGAATCCAGCCGTGGAACGCGGTGCCGAAGCTCCACTGGTAGAGACCCAGCATGAACTGGTGCGAAATGTGGTCGCGGCCCTTGCTGGCGTCTTCCCAGCCCTTGGGTTTGCGGATCCCGTAGCGCGCGAGATCCTTGAACAGCGCGCTGCCGTTTTCCTCGCCGTAGATGTTCCACGCCTCGGCCCAGCTCATGACGCGCTTGGGCAGCATGTAATCCATCATCGTCCCGACCAGCGATAGCAGCCGCAGCCCGCGCCAGAACCACTTGTCGAGCCAGCCCTGCACGATCGGCACGTTCGCCGGGTCCTGTTCCAGCAGGAACTTGATCGATTCCAGTCCCAGCGTCATGTGACGCGCCTCGTCCGACTGCGCCGAAAAGCCGAAGGTCACGGTCGACATGTCGCCGTTGTAGGCGGCGCCGGACATGAAGGGCACGAACAGGAGGTTCGTCAGCACGTATTCGAACGCGAACGCGATGGCGACCACGAATTCGAATGGCCCGCCGGTCATGGCATCGTCGAAAAAGGAGCGCGGCACCGAGTTGTACCACATGCGGTCGCGCTGCTGGACGAAGGCGTGGAAGCCGTTGTAGAAGCGGTTGTAGTTCGACAGCGCGTGGATCTGCGTCTGGGCGTGGCGCAGCTCGTCCAGCGCCTGCATCTGGCACGCCACCTGGGTGCCGACGCCGGGCAGTTCGCGGCCGGCGCGCGAGAAGCCTTGATGGGACGTGTACTCGCCGGGGCTGATGGCCTGCAGGAACAGCTTGATGGCCGACAAGTAGCGGGCGTCGGTGATGTTCAGGTGGCCGTTGTTCTGCGCGTGCGCGTCGAGGATGGCGTAGAACTTGCGGTCCTTCTCGCTCTGGTATTTCCAGTAGGCATCCATCGTCAGACGAAACGGATCTTCCCACTTGTCCCAGTCGTGGATCTTGATGCCTTCGTACTCGGCATAGGGATACAGCGTTTCGCGAGTCTGGTAAGTCGGGTCCCAGCCGAGGTCGCGGGTCAGCAGGCGGTATTTCTCGCGCAGGCCGAGCTTGGGTTGACGGGCTTTGGTATCCATGGGGTTCTCCGGGTCAGTTGTCCCAGTACAGGGCGAATTCGTCCGCGTCTTCCTCGACGTTGCCGCCGAGCGTGACGAGGTTGACGTGCATGGCCTGCAGGTCGAAGGGGTTGCCAAGCTGCTCTTCCACCGTCTCGCGGCGCACCACGAGGCGGTTCGGTGCGTCGATGCGCACCATGGCGGGTTGGCGCGTGATGGTGGCCTTGGGGTTGTCGATCTCGATGGCGTCGACGATCGCACGCGTATCGTCGTTGGACTGCAGGACCAGGAATACGTTGGACGGCATGGCGGTTCTCAGTGCTCAAGCTTGATGGTGACGCCGGCCTTCGCCGCGCGCCCGGCGAAAGCGGCGATCTGCTCGGTCATCAGCGCGTCCGTGGTGTCGACGGCAACCGGCCTGGCCAGAGGCGCCAATGCGGCCACTGCGCGTTGCCCCCATTGCGTGATCCATTCTTCGAGCACGGCACGATTTTCGGCTGATTCGGCCGCCATGGTCTTCACCACGGAATCCGACCAGCGGCGCGTTTCCGCACCCCAGCGCGTCATGAACTGCGTGAGCATCGACACGGCGGTGCCGCCTTGCACAGCCAGCAGGTCGTCCACCAGCCGTTCATAGACGAGCGGATACAGCAGGCCGTCCAGCACCACGTCCTGTGCGACGAAGACTTCCACCGGGTCGCGAACCGCCATGACGTCTTCGACATAACGGCGCATGTCCTGCCACGCGGGCGCTTCCATCCACGCCTGCTTGCCGGCGACGAGTGCGTCCTGGCCCCCAAGCAGCAGACCGAGGCGCGACAGGTACTGGGCAATGCCAAGCTGGTCCAGCGCGTAGAAGACGCACGGCTGCTTGAACGTGGTGCCGTAGCCGTAGCCGCACACCATCATGTTGTTCTGGTCCGCGCCCCACGCCACATGGCGCAGTGGCACGAGCAGATCCAGCGCCTGCTGGCGCAGCGCGTCGGTCATGAGCATGACCAGCCCGTTGGATTCCACGAACTCGAAGTTCGCTTCTTCCGTGTCCTGCTGGCGCGCCCGCGCCTGAGTGTAGCTGCCGTAGTAGAGCTGGCGCGGGTCCTTCAGGTCGTACCAGTCGCGCATGCGGATGCGGGACAGGGTTGGGTCGTACAGCGTCTGGTCCGGGTCCCAGGTCGGTCGGTAGTGGAGATTTTCGACCGGCTGGATGTCATAGCTGGCTTCCTGGTAGCGGCTCGCGGGCTTGTGCCCGAAGCGTTTTTCCAGATGGTCGTAGTTGTTGCGCAGCGGCTCGATGGTGATGGTGCGAAGTTCGATCGGCATCGTGAAAACTCCAGAACGGCTTGACGGCAATTCCAGCCACGGCAGCAAGCGCCGTGGCTGGACGGTGTCGCGCCAGGGTGATCAGGCGAGAGCCCGAGGCGACGTGCGCGGATTTATGGTTGTCTAGCAAGCATGTTTTGTGCCAAAAACATAAGGCCTTGTAAAAAAACGAAATGACCTGCACACGTGGGCGTGGAAACGGGCGGGGTGCGCATGAGATTATTCACTAGGCAGCCTCTTTTGCACGGAAATCCGCACCTGGGTGGCGCGCCGGGTACCGGCAGGAGTTATCTGTCGGCAGGGGCATCGGCGGGAGTGTCGCCGTCGCCGTGGGAAGCGTCGTGGGTATCCCGCCTCAACCGGTAGGAAACCTGGCTGCGCGTCATGCCGAGCTGCCGGGCGGCGCGCGAAAAGTTGCCGTCAGCGCGGTCCACCGCACGCTGGATCAGTGCGGATTCAAGCTCCGCGAGGTTCGGTGAACAGTCCAGCAGGGTGTCGAGCAGTGTGTCGTGGACGCCTTGTGTCGCCGTGACGAGGCGCCCGGAGGGGTCGAGCTCTGCGCAGGGCATCGATGCTTCGGGCGGGGTTGCAAACAGATGGCCAACCTCGATGGTCCCGCCTTCAGGGGCAAGCAGGACACCGCGTTCGATCGCATTCTCGAGCTCGCGGATATTGCCTGGCCAGGGGTGCCCCGCCAGTGTCTGCAGTGCGCGCTCGCTCAGTTCGAGATTTTTCTTGCCGTAGCGCTGGCGATATTTGTCGACGAAGGAGGCGGCCAGCGGGGGAATGTCGATCCGGCGCTCGCGGAGCGGCGGAATCGTAATCGGGAAGGTTGAGATCCGGTAGTAGAGATCGGCACGGAAACGGCCGGCGGCGATGGCGGCTTCGAGGTCCACGTTCGTTGCGCAGACGATGCGGACGTTGACCTTGTGGACCCGTGTGTCGCCGACCCGTTCCAGCTCGCCGGTCTGCAGTACGCGCAACAGCTTGGCCTGTGCTGCCAGCGGCAGGTCGCCGATTTCGTCGAGGAACAACGTGCCACCATCGGCGCATTCGAAGCGACCGGGGCGCGAGTCCTGGGCGCCGGTGTAGGCGCCCTTGCGCACGCCGAACAGTTCAGCCTCCACCAGGTCGTGCGGGATGGCGGCACAGTTGACGGTGACGAACGGTGCCTGCGGGTCTGGCCCGTGGACGTGCAGCCAGTGGGCGAACATGCCCTTGCCCACGCCGGTTTCACCCAGCAGCAGGACCGTGATGGGTGCACCCGCAGCCTTCCCCAGCAGGTCGAAGGCTGCGGTGAACGCCGGGGCCTGCCCCACCAGCAGCCCGCGGTCCGCCGGCGTGCGGCCATAGCCCCGCAAGCGGCGCAGTTCTTCTTCCACCTCGCGCAGATCCACGGGTCCGCCGATGCCGCGGAAGTAATCGACGTATTCCTGGTCTTCCCACTCATCAGCCGGCCGCCCTTCGATGATGCAACAGTCGTGGCCCTGGCGGATGCATTGGGTCTCGCGGAACACGATGAAGCGTTTGAGGAAACGGCTGGAGTATCCCGATGCATAGCCGATCAGGTTCCAGCATGCGGGCTCCGGGCCGACGCCGTAATACTGGATGTGCGATTCCGCCTCCCACGAATGGCGCCACTCCACCTTGCCGGTGAAGCGTCCGGTCTTCCAGTCGATCTCCGACTCGGTGATGGCGGCTTTGACCAGCCCTTCGAAGCCGTGCAGTTCCGGACCTATGCTGAACAGGTCGAAGGGATCGCCGCGGCCTTCCAGCTTCAGCGCCAGGTCGGCATCATGTTCGCCGGAGACGAAGCCCATCCGCATCAGCAGGCTGCGTGCGCGCGCTGTCCCCAGCGACTCGAGCAATTCGTGGCGCAGGGCGCCCAGGGCCTTGGCGTGGACCAGCAGCATGCGGCTGTCGTCCAGCCATATCTGGCCGGATTCCAGATCGAAATGCAGCCGCGAGCGCAGCTTGAAACGCTCGGTCAGACGTTCGTCGGCCATGGTGTGGACCTGCGGGTGGGAGCGTGGCGGCGGGGTTTTGCGAGCGTGGCCTTGCGCTGGCTGCGGCGCACGGTCGGGGTGGATGCCGGCGGCGGGGAAGACAGGCTTGGGCGCAGCGCGCGGGCGACGTCGAGAAAGCATGCCAGCAGGGTGGAATGATCGTCCTTGCGGTGGGCGATGCACAGGTCGACCTGTGCAAATTCCCCCTGGACGAGTGGCACGTAGCTGACGTTGGGGAGGCGCAGGTTGCACGCTGAATCGGTGACGAAGGACACACCGCGTCCACTGTCCACGAGCGCAATGGCGGTGGGGACGTCGTCCACTTCCTGCAGGCTGTGCGGGGTGACGTCCTGTTGTTCGAGGGCCTTGAGCACCTTGTCGATGAAGCCCGGGCGCGGCGACCGCGGATAGAGGATGAGAGGTTGGCCGGCGATTTCGGTCAACGACAGGCTTTTGCGGGACGCCAGCGGGTGCGCGGAGTCGATCGCCACATTGATGTGCTCGGTCTGCACGGGCTCCCACGCGAGGTCCGGTTCATGCTGGAAGAAGCGGTTGAAGCCAAGCGTGAGCCGTCGTTCGCGGAGCGCTCTGAGCTGTTCGGTGCGTCCCATGGTGTAGAGCGCGATGTCCACGTCCGGGTAGCGCTCCTGGAACGCTCGCACGATGCGTGGGATCGCGCCGAACACCGCCGATCCGTAGATGCCGATGTCGAGCCGGCCGATCTGGCCCGCGGCGGTGAGCCGTGCCTGGTTTGCGGCGCGCTCGACGAGCATCAGGATGTTGCGCGCCTCACGGTAGAAGACGCGGCCCGCCGTCGTCATTTCCACGCCGCGTGGCTTGCGGATCAGCAGCGTTGCGCCCACCGCACCTTCGACCTGCTGGATCTGCCGCGTGAGCGGAGGCTGCGAGATGTGCAGCTTGAGTGCGGCTGCGCGAAAGCTGCCCTGCTCGACGACGGCGATGAAATAACGCAGATGGCGAAGGTCGATGGCCGAGAGATTCATGCAAGGTGTCCAGGTTCAGTCGATACCTAAAAAGTAATTCAATTAAGATTAAATTGTATTAGACAGCATCAGTCTACGGGGCCGAGACTCCGATCGTCCAGTGAGGTTCGCACCGATGCGCGGATGCCGGGGCTTGCGTGGGATGCCCGGCCGACCAGATAGTCCAGGAGGAACATGATGTCCAATGCAGATCGAGAGGACATGGCCGCACGAGCAGCCGGCATGGAGCGGCTTATCCGCCGCTACTTCGGAGCCTGCAACGACGCAGATGTCGATACCCTGTGCGCCAGCTTCATCCCCGATGCGGTGCACTATTTTCCGCCGGGCATGTATGAAGGGCCGTTCCGCGGCGCACGCAAGATCGCCGAACGCTGGCAGAGTGCCGTCCAGCAACTCGGGTCCTACTGGACCATCGACCGATTGCTGGTGGTGCCAGAGACGTGGCAGGCGGCTCTCGAGTGGAGCCACTTCAAAACGCAGCAGGGCAAGTTGCTGCGGGGCGTCGAATGGTATGAGTTTGATCCCGCGAGCGCGTTGATCAGCGAGATCCGTGCCTACTACGCGACGCCGCAGCCGGCCGAGGGCGATCGTTTCGAGCTCGGCGGCTTCGACTACGCGGGCCGGAATTATCCGCTGGCACCGCCGCAAGGCGTGCGCTGAATTCGCCATTTCGCCGGATGAGAATCGATGGAAAAATTGCTGATCGGAGGGGGTTGGCAGGTCTCCGACAATCCAGGTGGCTCGTTTCGCGCCGAGGATCCCGCCACCGGTCAGCCGATCGGGCCTGAGTTCCCGGTCAGCGGTGCGGCAGACGTGGAGTTCGCGCTCACGCATGCCGAGGCGGCAGCGAAGGACCTGGCTGCGATCGAGCCCGAGCGCATTGCCGGGTTCCTCGATGCCTTCGCAAGCGGAATCGAGGCGAGCGCCCCCGAGCTGGCCGAGGTGGCGCATCGGGAAACGGCACTCGGAGTGCATCCGCGTCTGTACGACGTTGAGCTGCCGCGCACGGTGAATCAGCTGCGCCAGGCCGCAGCGGCCGCGCGTTCACGCTTGTGGAGTGCGCCCACGATAGATACCCAGGCCGGCTTGCGGGCACGTTATGCGCCGCTTTCCAAGCCGGTGGTCGTCTTCGGACCGAACAATTTCCCGTTCGCATTCAATGCGGTGTCCGGGGGAGATTGCGCGGCGGCGCTGGCCGCCGGCAATCCGGTGATCGCCAAGTGCCATCCAGCGCATCCGCAGACCTGCCGCCAGCTTGCGAAAATCGCGCAGGCCGCGGTGCAGTCGGCCGGCCTGCCGATGGCGACGATCCAGATCCTCTACCACATGCCGCCGGAGCTGGGGCTGAAGCTGGTCTCCGACTCGCGTGTCGGCGCCGTTGGGTTTACCGGCAGTCGGGCCGGCGGACTCGCGTTGAAGCGGGCCGCCGACGAGGTCGGAATACCGGTTTACGCTGAAATGTCCAGCATCAACCCGGTGTTCATCCTGTCGGGCGCGCTGGCTGAACGAGGTGCCGAGATCGCCAGTGAGCTGGCGACTTCGTGCCTTGCCGGTGTCGGCCAGTTCTGCACCAATCCGGGTTTCGTGGTCATTCCGCGCGGCGGGGCCGGTGACACATTCGTCTCAGTGGCGCGCCGCTGCTTCGAGCAGGCCGAGCCAGGCGTGCTGCTGGCGCGTGGCGTGCTGGAGGGCCTGGTTCGGTCCGTCGATGCGCTGCGGACCGCCGGCGCCAGGGTGTTGTGTGGTGGGCATGCGGCGTCGGGCGCGGGCTATCGTTATTCGCCCACGCTGCTCAGCGTCGATGCCGACCACTTCGCGGAACACGCGGCAGCATTGCAGCAGGAAGCCTTCGGACCGGTCAGCCTCTTCATCCGCACTGGCAGCGATGCGGAAACGGAATCGATCGCCCGGGCGCTGGAAGGCAACCTTACGGGCTGCGTGTACAGCGCACGCGATGGGTCGGACGATGTGCTGGCCGAACGCCTCATGAAACAACTGCGCCCCCGTGTCGGGCGGTTGCTCAACGATCGCATGCCAACCGGTGTTGCGGTCAGCGCGGCAATGAACCATGGCGGCCCCTATCCGGCGACCAGCCATTCCGGTTTCACGTCGGTAGGCTTCCCCGCCGCGATTCGACGCTTCGCGACGCTGGAATGCTACGACCACGTCCGCGAAGCGTGGCTGCCACCGGAACTTCGCGACCGTAATCCGGACGGCGGGCTGCAGCGCTGCATCGATGGCGTGTGGACCACGGCGGACGTTGCCGCCAGCACTCCCTGAATGTCGCGGATGGCGTGGCCGGCGGGAGGGCGCCTGTGGGGCAAATTGATACCTTAAAGGTAATTTGACAGAGATTAAATTGTATTAGACGGCATCAACCGATGTGATCGACACTCGGAGCGTCTGATATGTGTTTGCGTCGATGCAAGGATGGAGAGTCCAGCCGTGGAGCCACAGTACTTCAAACATTTCATCAACGGCGAGTTCGTCTCCAGCAGCCGGACTTTTCCCAAGCACCGCCCCAGCGACGGTGCCCTGATCGGGCAGGTTTGTGAGGCCGGCAAGGCCGAGGTGAACGCCGCCGTGGCGGCCGCGCGCGCCGCCATGAAAGGCCCGTGGGGCCGGATGTCGGTGGAGGATCGCACCGCGCTGCTCCACAAGGTGGCCGACGAGATCAACCGCCGCGCCGAGGATTTCGTCCTTGCCGAGATGAACGATACCGGCCAGCCGCGCGCGATGGTGGAGCACGGCTTCATTCCGCGCGGCGCGGCGAATTTCAAGATCTTTGCCGACGTCATCAAGAACGTGCCGGCCGAGTCTTTCACCTCGTCGTCGCCCGATGGTCGTGGGGCGCTCAACTACTCGATCCGCGTGCCGAAGGGCGTGATCGGCGTCGTGTGTCCGTGGAACGCGCCACTGCTGCTGATGACGTGGAAAGTCGGGCCGGCGCTGGCCTGCGGCAACACCGTGGTGGTCAAGCCTTCGGAAGAAACGCCGGCCACCGCCGCGCTGCTCGGTGAAGTCATGAACGCCGTTGGCGTGCCGCCCGGCGTCTACAATGTCGTGCATGGCTTCGGGCCAGATTCCGCGGGCGCATTCCTGACTTCGCACCCCGGCGTGGACGCCATCACGTTCACCGGCGAGACGCGCACCGGTACGGCGATCATGAAGGCCGCGGCGGACGGCATCCGCAGCGTGTCCTTCGAACTCGGCGGCAAGAATGCCGGCGTGGTCTTCGCGGACTGCGACCTGGATGCGGCGATCGAAGGCATCGGCCGTGCGGCGTTCATGAACTGCGGCCAGATCTGCCTCGGCACCGAGCGGTTGTACGTCGAGCGTCCGATCTTCGACCGCTTCGTGACCGCGTTGAAAAAACGTGCCGAGTCGCTCAAGCCGGGCAATCCGGAAGACGCGGGCACCACGCTGGGGCCGCTGATTTCCGAAGAGCAGCGTAACAAGGTGCTGAGCTATTACAAGAAGGCCAGGGATGAAGGTGCAACGCTCGTGACCGGTGGCGGTGTGCCAGACATGCCGGGTGAGTTGGCGCACGGCCACTGGGTGCAGCCGACGATCTGGACCGGCCTGCCGGAAACCGCGAGCGTGATCCGCGAGGAGATCTTCGGGCCGTGCTGCCACATCGCACCGTTCGACACGGAAGACGAAGCCATCGAACGCGCCAACGATACTGAGTATGGGCTGTGCACCACGATCTGGACGCAGAACCTGACGCGGGCACACCGCGTGGCGGCGCGGATCGACGTCGGCATCGCGTGGATCAACTCCTGGTTCCTGCGCGATCTGCGCACTCCTTTTGGCGGCAGCAAGCGCAGCGGCATCGGCCGTGAAGGCGGCGTCCACTCGCTGGAGTTCTATACCGAGCTGCGCAACATCTGCGTGAAACTTTGAAGGCCGAATGATGGATGCGAAAACCGGGATGGACGCGGACAGGATACGGAGCTTTGGCGATGCTCTGTATGAAGCGCTCGCGAGCCGCACGACGATTGCGCCGCTGACCGAGCAAGCGCCGGGCATCACCATCCAGGACGCCTACCGTATCCAGCAGCGCATGGTCGCGCGCCGCCTCAAAGCCACCGGCGAAACCATCGTCGGCAAGAAGATCGGTGTGACATCGAAGGCGGTACAGGACCTGATCCACGTAACCCAGCCGGACTTCGGCCAGCTCACGTCGGGCATGGCTTTCGAAGAAGGCCAGGAAGTGCCGCTTTCCGGGCTGATCCAGCCGAAGGCCGAGGCCGAAGTGGCTTTCGTGCTCAAGCGCGATCTGCAGGGGCCGGGCGTGACGGCAACGGATGTGATCGCCGCGACGGATTACGTGGTGCCGTGTTTCGAGATCGTCGATTCCCGCATCACCGACTGGAAGATCAGGATCCAGGACACGGTGGCGGACAACGCTTCCTGCGGCGTCTATCTGCTCGGCGGGGCAAAGAAGAGGCTGACTGATCTCGACCTCAGCCTGGCCGGCCTGGTGCTGGAGCGCAACGGCGAACTCTTCTCCACGGCCGCGGGCGCCGCGGTGCAGGGCGGGCCGGTGAATGCCGTCGTGTGGCTGGCCAACACACTCGGCGCGCTCGGCCTGCCATTCAAGGCGGGGGAAGTGATCCTGTCCGGTTCGCAGTCGTCCCTGATCCCCGCCGTCAAGGGCGAGCACCTGCGGTCGACCGTGGGCGGGCTCGGCAGTTGCGACATCCATTTCGTGTGAGGTGAACATGCTCGACCCGACAACCCTTGCCAAGCTCGCGGATCGCGTCATCGCCGCGCAGGACAATGCCCGCACCATGCCCAAGCTCACCGACGAGTACCCGTCGCTGAGCGTCGCCGACGGCTACGACGTGCAGGACGAGCTGTGCCGTCGCTGGATCGCGCGCGGCGATCGCTGCATCGGCGTGAAGGCGGGCCTGACGTCCAAGGCCAAGATGGACCAGATGGGCATTGACGTGCCGGGCTTTGGCATCCTGATGGCGAGCTTTGCCCGGCCCGAGAACTCGGCGCTCGACATGAAGGAGCTCGTGCATCCGCGTGTGGAGGCGGAAATCGCCTTCGTGACGAAGGCCAAACTCCAGGGCGAAGTGTCGGTGGAGGAAGTCATGGCCGCCACTGATTACGTGATTCCGGCGGTGGAAGTCATCGATTCGCGCTACGAGCAGTTCAAGTTCGACCTGCCGAGCGTGATTGCCGACAACACCAGCAGCGCGCGCTACGTCACCGGCGGCCGTCCGCGCGACCCGCACTCGCTCGACCTGCGCACCATCGGTGTGGTGATCGAGAAGAACGGCGAGATTGCGGCACTGGGCGCGAGCGCGGCAGTGCTGAATCATCCGGCTCTGGCGGTCGTGATGCTGGTGAAACATCTGGCCGGACGCGGCAGCGCATTGCCGGCCGGCAGTTTCGTGATGACGGGAGGCATCACGGCGGCCATCCCGGTCGCGGCTGGCGACAATATCCATGCGCGTTTCCAGGACATGGGTAGCGTCAGTTTCCGTTTCGTGTGAGGTGAAGCGAGGAGAGAGAACATGGAATTCCTGAAGAACGCATGGTATTGCGCGGGCTGGGACTACCAGATCTCGCAAGGCAAGGAGTCGATCGTTGCCCGCAAGATCGCCGGCAAGCGCGTGGTGCTGTATCGCAAGCGCAATGGCGAGGTCGTTGCCATGGAGGACCAGTGCCCGCACCGGCAGGCCGCCATGTCGATGGGACGCAAGGAGGGCGACGCGCTGCGCTGCATGTATCACGGCCTGAAGTTCGAGGCCGATGGTCGATGTTCGGAAATTCCCGGTGCCAAGGACGTCCCGGACAGCCTGTGCATCCGCGTCTACCCGGCTGTGGAGAAGGACAACTGGATCTGGGTCTGGATGGGCGACCCTGCCAAGGCGGATCCGGCGCTGATCAGCGCCGGGGTAGGGCCAGGCGATCCGGACTACATTACCAAGCCAAGCTATGTCCGGGTCAATGCGAGTTATCTGCTGGAAAACGCGAATCTTGCGGATTTGTCCCATCTTTCGTTCACCCACGAGGGAACGATCGGCATGGGGCGGGCAACGGCACAGATCGTGCCGACGCATCGGGTGCTTCCGCGCGGGATCAAGACGGATTACTGGACGCGCAACGTGCCGCCACCGAAGTTCGTTCGACACCTGTTTGAACCGGAGTTCAGGTGCGATGCGAACTTCGATATCACGCAGACCTATCCCTGCACCTGGGTGATGCATTTTCGCGTCTTCACCGCCGGCACGGCCACGGAAGGTGAGTCGGACGGTCAGTTGGTCATGGATTCCTGGACTTCCCAGGCCGTGACGCCGCGCGATGATCGTTCGGTCGACTATTACTATTCCTGGGGGGTCAGCAGGGAAACCGATTTTCCCGGCATGGCCGATATGCTCAAGGAAGGAATCGATGCCGCCTTCCTGGAAGACAAGCGAGTGCTGGAAGGCCAGCAGATTCGCATCGATGAAAATCCGAACTTCAGGCAAATGGGCATCGGTATCGCGGATGCCGGCCCCGCCAGGATGCTGCGCGTGATCGACCAGCTCATTCGTGCGGAACGTGAGTCGGAACAACCAGTTGCCAGGATTGCCTGAGAGCACCTATGCCCATCATTCAAGTCAATATGCTTCAAGGCCGTACCATCGAGCAGAAACGCAACCTCGCCAAACGCATGACCGAGGCGGTCGTCGAGGCGCTGGGCGTGAAGCCGCAGAACGTACGCATTCTCATCCACGAGCTGGGCCCATACGATTTTGCGGTCGCCGGCGTTCCGGCCGCCGAAAACGGCAAGATGCCACCCACTGCCGGCACATCTTGAACAAACCGGGCAAGCCCCGGGATCACAGGAGAAAAGGTCATGTCAATGAGAGGCGTTTTGAGGTTGGGTGAAGTCGGCATCCGGGTCATGGACGTGGCAGCAGCGCGCCGCCACTACGACGAGATCCTGGGGCTGCACGAAGTCATGGAAGGCCCGGATGGAAAGATCTACTACAAGGCCTGGGACGAGCAGGACTACTACAGCATCGTCCTGAACCCATCGGACCGTGCGGGCATCGACTACTGCGCTTTTAAGGTCTATGACGATGCGACGCTCACGGCGCTGGAGTCGAAGATCAAGGCTTTCGGTCTGGATGTCCGACACATCGCAGCCGGTGCGCATCCCAAGAGCGGCCGCCGCCTGCAGTTCGTTCTGCCGACTGGCCACACCATGCAGCTCTATGCGGAGAAGGAGCAGCTCGGCAATACCCTGGGCACCCTCAATCCGGGAGTCGTGCCGGATGACGGTGTGATTCGCGGTACCCACATCAACCGGCTCGATCATGCTCTGCTGGGCGGTCCGAACCTCGATGAAACAACGAAGCTGTTCACCGAAGTGTTCGATTTCGATTTGTCGGAAAAGCTCATCGATCACGATTCCGGGGCTTCACTGGCCGTATTTCTGACCTGCTCCACGAAGCCGCACGACATCGCTTTCGTGCTCCAGCCCGAGCCCAATCGCTTCCATCACGCCTCGTTCCTGCTGGAGTCCGCGCACGACGTCATCAAAGCTGCCGATCGCCTCGGGAAGTATCGTGTCCCGATCGACGTTGGGCCGAACCGGCACGGTATCACGCGCGGGGCGACGATCTACTTCTTCGACCCCAGCGGCAATCGCAACGAGGTGTTCGCCGAGGGTTACGTGCACTACCCGGATTCTCCAACGCTGATGTGGGATACCACGGCGATGGGACCAGCGCAGTTCGCGCAGGACAACGTGCCGCGCCAGAGTTTCCTGGAAGTTTTCACCTGAAGTGTCCGCAGTGGGTGGTTGCGTGGCCGCGCGATCTGGCGATGCTGCCGGACGTCAGCCGGGGCTGCGGCTACGTGAAATCCGGCAATCTGGAGCGCTATTGCCAGCAGGTGACGCGGGTTCAGGCCCGCATCGCCAGCTCGGCGCGCGTCGCGGCGTGACCATTTCCAGGGCAAGTCAGGCCAACCATGTTTCCACACTGGCCTGGCGCGCCGGCTGGCGTCCGGCGGGAGGCGTGGATGGAAGCGGAGTATTGGGGCATGATTCCCCCAGCAGGTGAGTGTGTATGACGGAGGAGCTCCGCATGGACGCTGAACGGCACGACGCAAGAACCTCCGCGCCGGCCGCTGCCAGGCAAGATGAGGCACGGCCGGCGTTGACGAACGCCGACCTGATGGCGCGCCTGCGCTTTGCGCCGGCCGAAGGCCGCATCTGGCTGGATGACCAGCGCATGCTGCTCATCCACACGTCCGCAATGGGTGTGTTGCGCCGCGAGCTGATCGAAGGCCTGGGCATCGAGCGCGCGCGCGGCCTGCTGACGCGCATGGGCTATAGCTCCGGCGCCCGCGATGGGGCCTTGGCGCGGCGACTGGTTTCGCGCGGAAACGTGGAAGAACAGTTCTCCGTCGGCCCCGAGTTGCATGCGCTGGAAGGCATCGTGGCGGTGGAGAAGGTCAAGCTGCGCATCAACGTTGAAAAAGGCTATTACTACGGCGAATATCTTTGGCGCCATTCCTCGGAGGCAGAGGAACATGTCCATCTCTACGGCATCGGCGCCGACCCGGTGTGCTGGCGGCAGATCGGTTATGCCTCGGGCTATACCAGCGAATTCATGGGCCGGCCGATCCTGTTCCGCGAAGTCGAGTGCGCCGGCACCGGGCAGGATTGTTGTCGCATCATCGGTAAGCCGGCGGAAGACTGGGGTGACATCGACGAAGACCTGCGCTACCTGAAATCAGGTGGTCTGGCGTTCGAGACCACCACTGCCGTGGGGGGGCTGACGGCTTCGGGGAGTGCGGCTGATACCGCGGCGATGTTCCCGGAAGGGGAAGTGGTGGGCGTGTCCACCGGCTTCAACACCGTCTGCCACATGCTGGACTGCGTGGCCGACACCACTGCCACGGTGCTGTTGCTGGGTGAAAGCGGCGTTGGCAAGGGGGTGTTTGCGCGCACGCTGCATCGCATCGGCCCGCGTGCCGACAAGCCTTTCATCGCCGTGAACTGCGCCGCGATTCCGGAGACCCTCGTGGAAGCGGAGCTGTTCGGCGTGGAAAAAGGCGCCTACACGGGTGCGACAACGTCACGCGAAGGGCGCTTCGAGCGGGCGAACGGCGGCACGCTGTTCCTCGACGAGATCGGTACCATGAACTTCGCCGCGCAGGGCAAGCTGCTGCGCGCGTTGCACCTGGGCGAGATCGAGCGCGTCGGCGGTACCAAGACGCTGCATGTGGACGTTCGCGTCATCGCGGCGACGAACCAGGACCTCAAGGCGGATGTGAAGGCCGGCCGTTTCCGCGAAGACCTGTATTTCCGCCTGAATGTCTTCCCCATCAACGTGCCGCCGCTGCGTGAGAGGCGCGAGGACATTCCCGTCCTCATGAATTATTTCCTGCACAAGTTCTGTCAGCGTCATCACCGCAACGCCACCGGTTTCACGCCGCGCGCCATCGACGCGTTGCTGAGCTACGAGCTGCCGGGCAACATCCGCGAGCTCGAAAACATGATCGAGCGCGGCGTGATCCTGGCGCGCGGTCAGAGTGCGATCGACATTCCGCACCTGTTCACTGGCGGCGAGCAGTGGGATCGTTCCACGCTGGGGGTTGGCGGCGACGGTCGCGTTTCCGCGCCGGCAGGCAGCGCCGCCGACACGGCCGACGTCGTGCCAGAGCCCATGCACCGCGCGTTGCAGCGTATCCGCAAGTTGCTGGCCGGAGGCGCGGAAAATGAAGGGTTCTCGCTCGACGAAGTACATCGCGAGATCGAGGATGTCGTCGTGAATGAGGCGATCGAACGCACCGGCGGCAACCTGTCGGCTGCTGCGCGGGCGCTGGGCATCACGCGCTCGCGGCTGGTTTACCGCGTCAACAGCCGCGAAGAGGACAAGCCTGCAGACGATTGAAGTGCCGAGTGGGCGGGTCGGTCAGCGACGCCGTTTGTCGAGCCGGTATTGCATCTGCCCGCGGCCCAGCCCGAGTTCGCGCGCAGCGGCGCTGACGTTGCCGTCGTTGCGCTCCAGCGCGCGATTCAGCAGGACGGTTTCGATGGCCTGCATGGAGCCTGCCTGCTCCAGTAGCGTGTCGGCCAGGTTCTGTACTTCGGGGCGGCTGGCAGCATGGGCCTGCTTGCCGATCAGATGCCCCATCGGCGACACCGACAACGGTTCGTTGCTGAGCCGTTCGCCACCTGAAAAAAGGTGATGGCGGTCGATGGGCTGGCCGGCGTCGGACAGGATCACGCTGCGCTCGACCATGTTTTCCAGTTCGCGCACGTTGCCGGGCCAGTCGTAGTTCCACAGTGCGTCCAGCGCCGCACGGGTCACGCCCTGCACGGATTTCTTGTAGCGCAGCGAGAAACGCTCGACGAAGACATGGAACAGCAACGGAATGTCTTCGCGCCGTTCGCGCAGCGGCGGGATTTCGATCGGAAAGACATTCAGGCGGTGAAACAAGTCGGTGCGAAAGTGGCCATCGATGGCGGCCTGGCGCAAGTCCTCGTTGGTGGCCGCGACGATGCGCACGTCGACGGGCTGGACGGTGGTGCCGCCAACGCGTTCGATTTCGCGTTCCTGCAGGGCGCGCAACAACTTGCCCTGGGCCGCGAACGGCAGGCTGCCGATCTCGTCGAGGAACAGGGTGCCACCATCGGCGCGCTCGAAGCGCCCCGGGCGTGACGCCGTGGCACCTGTGAAAGCACCTTTTTCCACCCCGAACAACTCGGCTTCAACCAGCTCCTGGGGGATGCCGGCGCAGTTCACGGCTACGAAAGGGTGGTCGGCACGCGGGCCGATACGGTGGAGCGCCCGTGCGAACTGCTCCTTGCCGACGCCGGATTCCCCCAGGAACAGCACCGTGGCATCGGTATCCGCGACGCGCTTGAGCAGATAGACCACTGCATTGAAGCCAGCCGAGGCGCCCACCAGCCCATGTTCTTCCGGCGCCGTGGCGGGGGTCGGTCCGGTGTTGCTGGCAGACTGCGTCGAACGCAGGCTCGGCAGGCTCACCAGCTTGTCCGACTGGAAGAAGGCCGCGTCCTCGCCGATGTCCTCCCACTCCGACAATGGCTTGCCGAGGATCCGACAGCGATGATGGCCGGTGGCCAGGCATTCCAGTTCACGCACCAGAAACGGTTGGCCGAACAGGGCGGTCAGGTAGCCGCTGGCGTAGCCGGTGTTCATCCAGCACGCAGGAATGGGGCCGACGCCGCGGTGGTTGATGTGGGCGGCGGCTTCCCAGGAGTCCGTCCAGGTGAATTCCAGATGGAAGCGGTTTGCTTCCAGGTCGATTTCCACACGTAACGGCTGGGTGCGCACGAAGCCTTCGATGTCGCGCATGCGCGGCCCCAGCAAGAGCATGGTTTCGACGGCCTGTTCGTCGCCACCAAATTCATTCCGGCAGCTTTGGTAGTCCTCCCACCCCTGCTGGTAGCCCAGCCGCGTGAACAGTTCGCGTGTCTGGCGCAGCCCCAGCCGCTCGATCAGCTCGCGTCGCAACTCGCCGAGGGAGAACCCGTGCATGAGGAGCATGCGCTGGTCGAACATCAGAATGTGTCCCGCATCCGGCGCAAAGCGCACGTATTGGGGCAGCTCGCTGTGGGGAGAGGGCTCTTTGCCGGGTTTCGCAACCAATGGTATTCACTCGCCGCAGGCTGATGATTCTGATTTGCATGAAAAGAAACAAACAGCTTTATCTTTACTTACTGGAACCAGCAAGTCAAATTCAGGCTATTTCTTATTTCAAGTTAACATTGTTTTTAGAAACAATGTGTTGCGCTTATGGCATGGGCTTTGCTGCAGAACATGCCGAGCAGGCTGCTGGGCTTGCCCTTGATTGATCCGAGAACGATGCACGATTGCACAAGGAGAGAGGCAATGGACGACATGTTTGTAAGGAATGCTTGGTACTGCGCGGGTTGGGACTATCACTTGAGCCAGGGTCAGAAATCTCTGCTGGCACGCAAAATCGCCGGGGAGCGGGTAGTGCTGTATCGCAAGCCCGATGGTGGCGTGGTGGCAATGGAAGATCGCTGTTGTCATCGCGGCGCAGCATTGTCACTGGGGCAGAAAGAAGGTGACTGCGTGCGTTGCATGTATCACGGTTTGAAGTTCGGGCCGGATGGCGTGTGTGTGGAAATTCCGGGTCAGGACACGATCGGCAGGCGTGCGCGCGTGCGGACTTTCCCCGTGGTGGAGAAGAACAACTGGATCTGGGTGTGGATGGGCGACCCCGACAAGGCTGACGAGGATCTGATCTGTTTCTCGGTGGGTCCGGGCAATCCCGACTGGAACATCAAGACCTCGGAGATGCGCATCAACGCGAACTACCGTCTGGAGATGGAAAATCTGGCCGACTTGAGCCACGTGGCTTTTGTGCATCAGCAAACGCTGGGTGGCGCAGATCTGGAAACGCGCAGGGGCTGGACCGAGGTGAACGCCATTCACACGGTACTCGAGCGTGGATTGAACACGAAATACTGCATTCGCAACGTGCCGGTGTTCCATGTCCTGACGCATCTGTTTCCGCCTGAGGCGCGTTTTGACCTCGAGTTCGACATCAACATCACCATTCCGCTGAACTGGGTGACTCACATCAAGGTGTATCCCGCGGGTACGGAAGGGGTCGGGCGCCAGTTAATTTCTGAAACCTATACGGTCCAAACAGTCTGTCCCGAAGACGAGGATGGTGTGCAGTACTACTACTCGTGGGGTGAGAGCAAGGCAACCGACTTCCCCGGCGTGAGTGACTTGCTCCGGGAGACCCTCGACAAGGCCTTTGTGGAGGACAAGACCATGCTGGAAGCTCAGCATGTCCGTCGTGCCGAGAAACCTGACGCACCCATGATCAACATCGCCGTCGATGCAGGTCCCAACAAGATGCTCGGCGTGCTGGACAAAATGCTGAGGGAAGAGCGCGAAGAGCGGGAAGCGATCGCGCGAGTGGCGTGAGTGGAAGGGGCGGCGGAATCCGTCAAGGTTCCTCCGGGCGTGGCTGCCGACCCCGCTGCGATCGGCTGGATTCGGCCGTTCTGGCCGAATCCAGCGCCGCAATTCGTCGACGTGCGTATTGCCGCCTGGGCGCGTACGGTGAAGGCCCGAGGTCGGTGTGAGCAATTTTGGGCAAAGCGATTCGGCATATCAGGAAATTTCATCGTTTTTCACGAACCGGCTCCGGGATGTGTGGGATTCGAGCGTGGCAGACGAAGTCCTAGATTGCTGAAAACCCAAGCACTTCATGGCTGCCGACGAGCAGGAGGTCCCAGTTCATGAAACATGGCACGTGTTTTGCTTTATTACCCATGCGCCAACGCACGCTGCATTGATGTGGGTTGGCGCGAAAGGAGGATTTGTGTCGTCTTATCCGTTGCCACAACCCAAGCCCGCTTTTGACGTCGACAAGCAGTACGTGCGTTTCCGCGAATTGCGCGCGGATGGCTATGTGCTGTTCGACTTCGCCATCGGCGACCCTGCCCTGGCAGTGGAATTGACCCTTCCTCTTGCGGCGTACCGGTCGTTCTGCCGTGAACACCACGTCATCTACCTGACGCGGGAACAGGCGGAAACGCTGGATTCTGAAAAGTCCATTTGGCGCTTCGGCGCCCCTGGCATCGAGGAGTAACTGGAAACATGGCAGTTGAAATCAAGACCACTTCGGTTGAGCCGCTGCGGGAGACCTTCTCCAACGTGGCCGAGAGGCTGGGCGGAGACAAGCCAGCGTCGCGCTATCAAGAGGCCACGTACGACCTCCAGCCGACCACGAATTTCCACTACCACCCGTTGTGGGATGCGGACCGGGAGCTCTACGACCAGCGCCGCACGAAGATCGTGATGGCCGACTGGTACACGCTGCTTGACCCACGCCAGTACTACTACGGCGCCTACACCATCACGCGCTCCCGGCAACAGGAGACGATGGAAAAGAACCTCAAGTTCGTGGAGGAACGCGGCCTGCTGAGCAGCCTGCCGGACGCTGAACGCGAACGGCTGGTGTACGCGCTGGTGCCGCTGCGCCACGAGGAATGGGGGGCCAATACCAACAACTGCTACATCACCGCCTTCGGCTGGGGCACGGCGCTGACGCAGGCCACGATGTTCGCCACCATGGACCGTCTGGGTCTGGCGCAATATCTCGGCCGCTTCGGCCTGCTGCTGGACGGCAACACGGGCGAGTCGCTGGATCGGGCCAAGCAGCTGTGGCTGGAAGACCCGGCCTGGCAGGGCCTGCGCCAGCTGGTGGAGAAGCTGTTCGTGACGAAGGACTGGTTTGAGCTCTTCGTCGCGCAGAATCTCGTGCTCGACGGGCTGCTGCACCCGCTGGTGTTCGAGCGCTTCGAGTTCCAGTTCTCGCGCCGCAACGGGCCGACGCTGAGCCTGCTCGTGGACTTCATGACGCAGTGGTTTGCGGAGACCAGTCGCTGGGTGGACGCGGTGATCAAGCGGGTGGTGGAAGAATCCCCCACGAACGCCGAACAGCTCGCAGCGTGGATCGCGGACTGGCGGCAGCAGGTGAATGTCGCGCTGACGTCCTACGCAGAAGCGATATTCGGTGCCGAGGAAGGCGCCGTGCAGCTGGCGGAAGTGGGCGAAGCCTTTGCCAAGCGCCTTGCCAAGCTCGGTCTGAAGGCGGGAGCACAGTAATGGCCGATTCCGTATTCATCGCCTTCCAGACGAACGACGAAACACGCCCGATCATCGAGTCGATCATCGCCGACAATCCCAAGGCTGTCGTCAACCGCATGCCGGCGATGGTGAAGATCGACTGCCCGAACCGTCTTGTCGTTCGGCGTCAGTCCATCGAAGCCCGTATCGGCCGCGAATACGATCTGGGCGAGCTCACCATCAACCTCGTGTCCCTGTCGGGCAACATCGACGAGGACGACGACGCATTCATTCTGCATTGGGATTAATCGGTTTACCGAGGAGCTCTGACATGAACACCGTAGCCACGGCAGTATCCGCAAGGGCCAAGAAGCTGAGCCAGCGGCGCAAGTACGAATTGTTGACGCGCGGCCTGGGCTGGGACACCACGTACCAGCCGATGGACAAGGCGTTCCCCTTCGACACGTTCGAAGGCATCAAGATCCACGACTGGGACAAATGGGAAGACCCGTTCCGCCTGACGATGGACGCCTACTGGAAATACCAGGGCGAGAAGGAACGCAAGCTCTACGCCATCATCGACGCGTTCCAGCAGAACAACGGCCAGTTCAACGTCTCTGACGCGCGTTACATCAATACGTTGAAGCTGTTCCTGACTGGCATCAGCATGGCGGAATACGCTTCCCACCATGGCTTCGCGCTGGCGGGTCGCAACCTGCGCGGCGTCAGTGCCCGCATCGCCTGCCAGATGCAGGCCATCGACGAGCTGCGTCACGCGCAGACGCAGGTTCACACCATCAGCCAGTACAACAAGTTCTTCAACGGGATGCACAACCCGGCGTACATGCACGACCGCGTGTGGTACCTGAGCGTGCCCAAGTCCTACTTCGAAGATGCGATGACGGCCGGGCCCTTCGAGTACATCACGGCCATTTCCTTCTCTTTCGAGTACGTGCTGACCAATCTGCTGTTCATGCCTTTCATGTCCGGTGCGGCCTTCAATGGCGACATGGCCACGGTCACATTCGGTTTCTCGGCGCAGTCCGATGAATCCCGCCACATGACGCTGGGGCTGGAAGTCGTCAAGTTCCTGCTGGAACAGGACCCGGGCAACGTGCCGATCGTGCAGAAGTGGCTGGACAAGTGGTTCTGGCGCGGTTACCGCCTGCTGACGCTCGTGGCCATGATGATGGACTACATGCTGCCGCGCCGCGTGATGAGCTGGGCGGAGGGCTGGGAGGAGTACTTCGAGAAGAACGGCGGTGCGCTGTTCAACGACCTCGCGCGCTACGGCATCCGCATGCCGAAGTACCACGACGTCGCACGCAAGGAAAAGACCCGCCTGTCACACGAGGCGTGGGGCATCTTCTACAACTACACGCACGCCGCGAACTTCCACACCTGGGTACCGGAACCGAAGGAGATGGACTGGCTGTCGCAGAAGTACCCGGACACCTTTGACAAGCTCTATCGCCCGCGTCTGGAATACTGGCGCGAGCAGCAGAAAGCCGGCAAGCGCTTCTACAACAAGACGCTGCCGCTGCTGTGCCAGGTGTGCCAGATTCCCATGGGCTTCACCGAGCCGGACGACCCGACGAAGATCTGCTACCGCGAGACGGAATACAAGGGTGACAAGTACCACTTCTGTTCCGACGGCTGCAAGGACATCTTCAATGACGAGCCGGAGAAATACGTGCGCTCCTGGCTGCCGGTGCACCAGATCTACCAGGGCAACTGCTTCCGTCCAGGCACGGACCCGACGGCGCCGGGCTTCGAGCCGCTCAAGGAAGTGCTGCAGTACTACGGCTTCCATGACGGCATGGACAACGGTGAGTTCCTCGATTCTCCCGACCGCTACAACTGGGAAAAATGGACGAGCAAGTCCGCTGTTGCCGGAGACCGTCCGTGAGCGTCGTCGCCAAGGAACCGGGGTACACGAGTGAAGTCCGCGACCGGGTAGAGAACTTCCACGGCCAGCAACTGCTGTACATCGGGTGGGACAACCACCTGATGTATTCCAACCCGCTGTGCATCCCGGTCGCGCCGGACATGCCGTTCTCGATGCTGCCGACGAAGATCCTGCCGGATCTCTACGACCTGCACCCCGACATGGCGAAAGTCGACTGGAAGAAGGTGGAATGGCTGCGGGATGGGAAGTCGTTTACGCCGGACATGAACGAATCGGTAGCCGGAAACGGCTTCGGCCACAAGAGCGTGTTGCGTTTTGCCACTCCGGGCCTGAATGGTCTGGACGGTCGCTGTATCTGAAAAAGTCGCTGTATCTGTAAGGAAAACATCGTGAGCTACGAACTGACCATCGAACCGCTGGGCGCAACCGTGGAGGTACAGGACGGCCAGACGATGCTGGACGCCGCGCTGCGCGCCGGCATCTACCTGCCGCACGCCTGTTGTCACGGTTTGTGCGGGACCTGCAAGGTCGAAGTGCTGGACGGCGAGATCGACCACGGCGAGTCGTCGTCCTTCGCATTGATGGATTTCGAGCGTGATGAAGGCAAGACGCTGGCGTGCTGTGCCACACTGCAGTCGGACGTCACCATCGAGGCGGACATTGACGAGGAACCGGATGCGGAAGTCATCCCGGTGCGCGACTTCCACGGCCGGGTCTCGCGCGTCGAGTCGCTCACGCCCACCATCAAGGGCCTGTGGATCGCGCTCGACGAGCCGATCCACTTCCAGGCCGGTCAGTACATCAACATCGAGATCCCGACGCTGGGCCTGAGGCGGCCGTTCTCCATCGCCCGCGAACCGGCGGCTTGCGCCAAGGAAATCGAGCTCAACGTGCGCATCGTGCCGGGCGGCGTGGGCACCGCCTATCTGCACGAAAAACTCGCGGTCGGGGATGCCGTGACGATTTCCGGCCCCTACGGGCGCTTCTTCGTCCGCAAGTCGGCGCAGGCGCCGATGGTCTTCATGGCTGGCGGCTCCGGCTTGTCCAGCCCACGCAGTATGGTGCTGGATCTGCTGACCGAAGGCTGCGAGTTGCCCATCACACTGGTCTACGGCCAGCGCACGCGCGCGGAACTGTACTACCACGATGAATTCCTGCAGTTGGCGCAGGACCATCCGAACTTCACTTACGTGCCAGCGCTTTCCAACGAGCCGGAAAGTTCGGACTGGCCCGGATTCCGCGGCTTCGTGCACGATGCCGCGAAAGACCATTTCGACAACGATTTCCGCGATTACAAGGCCTATCTGTGTGGCCCGCCGAAGATGATCGACGCCTGCATCACCACGCTCATGCAGGGACGTCTGTTCGAGCGGGACATCTACACCGAGAAGTTCCTCTCGGCGGCGGATGCGCAGCAGGTGCGCAGCCCTCTGTTCAAATCGATCTGAAGCGGTGTCCGCGCGCATCGACATCGTGGATGACGCCGTCCACTTTGACTGCCCGGAAGGGGTGGACGTGCTGCACAGCATGATCGCGCTCGGCCGCCGTGGCATTCCGGTCGGCTGCCGTGGCGGTGGTTGCGGCGTGTGCAAGGTTCGTGTGCTGGGCGGCGCCTATCGAACTGACCGCATGAGTCGTGCGCGGATCACCGAAGAAGAGGAAAAACAGGGTTTTGCGCTGGCTTGCAAGCTGTATGCGCGGGGCGACCTGAAGCTGCAGGTGGTCGGCAAGATGGCTCGCGCTTTCGCGCCGTGCAAAGAGACGATGCATTGTACGGGGGCGCCTCACGCGCCTCCCGGTTCCACGAGCTGGAGAAGGTAATCATGGCTATGACAGGTGTGCTTCGCCCCGGACACGTTGCGTTGCGCGTGCTGGATATCAAGGCCGCGCTACATCATTACAAGGATGTGCTGGGCCTGAATGAAGTGTGTCGCGACGACCAGGGCCGCGTGTTCCTGAAGGCCTGGGACGAGGCCGACCACCACAGCGTGGTGCTCAAGGAGTGCGATACCGCCGGCATGGAGTACATGGGCTGGCGCGTGGACTCCGACGCCACGTTGAAGAACTTCGCCAAGGACATCAAGGCTTCCGGCCTGGCGACGGACCTGAAGTGGATTCCGGCGGGCGAGCATCCGGGTACCGGCGAACGCTTCCGTTTCACGATTCCCACCGGCCACGTCATGGAGCTTTACGCCCACAAGGACGTGACGGGTTGCGGCACCGGCTACACGAACCCCGATCCTTGGCCCGAAGGCATGCACGGCATGGCGCCGTCGCGCTTCGATCATTGCCTGCTGTACGGCGACGATCTCGATGGCACGGTGAAGCTGTTCACCGAAGTGCTGGGTTTCAAGCTGGCCGAGGAACTCGTGGGCGGGCCGGGCGGCAAGCAGCGCAACGCCGCGTTCATGACCTGCTCCAACAAGCCGCACGATGTGGCTTTCATCCGCCACACCGAGAAGAACAAATTCCACCATTGCTCGTTCTTCCTCAACAGCTGGGAAGAAGTGCTGAAGGCTGCCGACCTCATCTCCAAGCACAAGGTGGCGCTGGACATCGGTCCGACGCGCCACGGCATCACGCGCGGCGAGACGATCTACTTCTTCGACCCGAGCGGCAACCGCAACGAAGTGTTCGCGGGCGGCTACATCTACTATCCGGACAAGCCCACCATCACGTGGACGGAAGATCACGTTGGCCCGGCAATCTTCTACCACACCCGTGAGCTGAACGAGCGTTTCCTGACGGTTGTGACCTGATGCGGCGCGCAGTGCGCCAGTCGGTGGTGCACTGGGAGGCGGCGCATGCCGCCCTCGGTGCGGCGGTGAGGCAGGCCGAAGCGTTTGGCGTGAAGATCAACGTGGCGGTGGTGGATGCCGGCGGCAATCTGGCCGGTTTCCTGCGCATGCCGGGTTCCTTCCTGCACTCCATCGACATCGCCATCGACAAGGCCTACACCGCAGCGAGCTTCGGCATGCCGACCGGCGACTGGCCGCAGGTGTTGAAGGCTTCCCCGGAAGCCGTGCGCGACGGCCTGCCGCGGCGGCCGCGGGTCGTGGCCTTCGGCGGCGGCTTCCCGATCGAGGTCGACGGCGAGCGCATCGGCGGCATCGGTGTTTCGGGCGCATCGGAAGAACAGGACGAACAGTGTGCACGGGCGGGGCTGGCAGCCATCACTGCCGGCGCGTGATCAAACCGGGCAAGAACAGCAGCAACAAGGTTATTTCGACATGAAAGAATTCAAGCATTTCATCAATGGCAAGTTTGTCGGCTCGCAAAGCGGCAAGAAGTTCGAGGACCGCAATCCGGTCGACGGCAGCGTCATCGGCATGGTGCACGAAGGCGGCAAGCCGGAAGTGGACGCCGCGGTTGCCGCCGCGCGCGCGGCGCTGCACGGCCCGTGGGGGCGCATGACAGTGCCGCAGCGCGTGGAGCTGCTGTACAAGGTGGCCGACGGCATCAACGCGCGTTTCGACGAGTTCCTGGCGGCGGAAGTCGCCGACACCGGCAAGCCGGTGAGCCTTGCTTCCCATCTGGACATTCCCCGTGGTGCGGCGAACTTCAAGATCTTCGCGGACGTCATCAAGAACGTGCCGACGGAATCCTTCGAGATGGCCACGCCGGACGGTGGCAGCGCGCTGAATTATTCCGTGCGTGTGCCGCGTGGCGTGGTGGGCGTGATCTGCCCGTGGAACCTGCCGCTGTTGCTGATGACGTGGAAAGTCGGCCCGGCGCTGGCCTGCGGCAACACTGTGGTGGTCAAGCCTTCGGAAGAAACGCCGGCCACCGCCACGCTGCTGGGTGAAGTGATGAACGCCGTCGGCGTGCCGCCTGGCGTGTACAACGTCGTGCACGGCTTCGGCCCCGACTCCGCCGGCCAATACCTGACGGAAAGCCCGGACATCAACGCCATCACCTTCACCGGCGAGACGCGCACTGGGCAGGCGATCATGGGCGCGGCCGCCAAGGGCCTGCGGCCGGTTTCCATGGAGCTGGGCGGCAAGAACCCCGGCATTGTGTTCGCCGACGCCGATTTTGATGCCGCAGTGGAAGGCATTTCCAAGGCCGCGTTCGCGAATTGTGGACAAGTCTGCCTGGGCACCGAGCGCGTCTACGTCGAGCGGCCGATCTTCGACAAGTTCGTGGCGGCCCTCAAGGTCAAGGCGGAAGCCATGAAGCCAGGCATCCCGTCGGACAGCCACACGGGCATCGGGCCGCTCATTTCACACGAACAACGCGACAAGGTGCTGTCGTTCTACAAGAAGGCCAAGGACGAAGGCGCCACGGTCGTCACCGGTGGCGGCGTGCCGGACATGCCGGGCAACCTGAAAAACGGTTCGTGGATCCAGCCGACGATCTGGACTGGTCTGCCGGAATCCTCCGACGTGATCCGCAAGGAAATCTTCGGGCCGTGCTGCCACGTCGCCCCGTTCGACACCGAGGACGAAGTCGTGGCGCTGGCCAACGACACGCCTTACGGCCTGTGCACGACGCTGTGGACAAAGGATCTGGGTCGCGCGCATCGCCTGTCGCCGCGCATCGACGTGGGCCTGACGTGGATCAACAGCTGGTTCCTGCGCGACCTGCGCACGCCGTTCGGTGGCTCCAAGGCCTCCGGCATCGGTCGCGAAGGCGGTGTGCACTCGTTGGAGTTCTATACCGAACTGCGCAACGTCTGCATCAAGTACGCCTGAGCCGACAACTCGGTCGGGGTGTCGTTATATGTGGGTTTCAGGTCGCACGATACCTATGTTGCTTTTATGCGTGACGAATAAAGTATTAGAAGGTATCGCGTGTTATCTGTACATTGGAGTGGCGCAAAGCCATCTTCTTCAACGGCAGTGTCTTGCCAGGGCCAGGGTCTTGTGAACAGTTCCAATCCTGAAGTCGGCCGCGACATCGTTGCCGCCGGCATCCGCACGAACTACCACGACGTCAATTCCGCTGCCGCGGGCGTGCCGGTACTGCTCATTCACGGTTCCGGCCCCGGCGTGTCGGCGTTTGCAAACTGGCGCGGCGTGATGCCGGGCCTCGCCACCCGGGCGCGCATCGTGGCACCCGACATGGTGGGTTTCGGCTTCACCGACCGGCCCGTCGGCTATCAGTACACGCTGGACAACTGGGTCACCCACGCCATCGGCTTTCTGGATGCGCTGAAGCTTGAAAAAGTGGACGTGGTCGGCAATTCCTTTGGCGGCGCCCTGGCGTTGGCACTGGCGGTGCGTTACCCGCAGCGCGTGCGGCGGCAGATTCTTATGGGTGCTGTAGGCGTGCCGTTCCCGATCACGCCGGGGCTGGACCGCGTGTGGGGCTACGAGCCTTCCTTCGAAGCCATGCGCAGCATGATGGATCTGTTCGCCTACGACCGCGCGATTGTCACCGACGAACTCGCCAAGCTGCGTTACGAGGCCAGCATCCGGCCCGGATTCCAGGAATCCTTCTCGGCCATGTTCCCGGCACCCCGCCAGCGCGGCGTGGACGCGCTGTGCACGCCGGAAGCCGAGCTGCGCAAGTTGCAGCACGAAACGCTCGTGGTGCACGGCCGCGAAGACAAGGTGATTCCGCTGTGGGTCTCGCAGACCCTGTCCCAGTGGATTCCCAACGCCCAGCTGCACGTGTTTGGCAAATGCGGACACTGGACGCAAATTGAGCACGCACAACGTTTCGTGCGTCTGGCCAACGACTTTTTCAACGAGGCAGATTGACCCATGACGATGGCTCCCGCAGACATCCAGAAGTATGGCGACGAACTGTACGCGGCGCTGGTCACGCGCCGCGCCATCGCGCCGCTGACCGACCGCATCGACGGCATCACCATCGAAGATGCCTACCGCATCCAGGAGCGCATGGTGAAACATCGCCTGGACAAGGGCGAGACGGTCATCGGCAAGAAGGTCGGCGTCACGTCCAAGGCCGTGATGGACATGCTCGACGTCCGCCAGCCTGACTTCGGCATGCTGCTTTCCGGCATGGCCTACAGCGAAGGCGAGGCGATTCCCACCGACACGCTGATCGCGCCGCGCGCCGAGGCCGAAGTGGCGTTCGTGCTCAAGCACGACCTGAACGGCCCCGGTGTGACCGCCGCCGACGTGCTGCGTGCCACGGAATGCGTGATGCCGTGCTTCGAGATCGTCGATTCGCGCATCAAGGACTGGAAGATCAAGATCCAGGACACAGTCGCCGACAACGCCTCCTGCGGCGTGCTGGTACTGGGCGGCTGCGCGCGCAGCCTGCGCGGGCTGGACCTTTCGGTCGCTGGCATGGTGGTGGAGAAGAACGGCGAGATCGTCAGCACCGCGGCCGGTGCCGCCGTGCAGGGCTCGCCGGTGAATTCCGTCGCGTGGCTCGCGAACACGCTGGGCCGGCTCGGCATCCCCTTTAAGGCCGGCGAAGTGATCCTCTCCGGCTCGCAGTCGCCGCTGATGCCGGTACAGGCCGGTGACCATTTCCGTTGCAGTGTCGGCGGGCTCGGCAGCTGCGGCGTGCGCTTTGCCTGAGGGCTGAAACACCATGACGCTGGACAAGCAAACCATTCAGAAGTTGGCGGCGTACCTCGAAGAAGCCGAGATGCACGCGCACGACGTCACGAAGATCACCGACGACTACCCCCAGCTGGACAGCGAGGACGCCTACGCCATCCAGGCCGCGATCCGCGACATCAAGGCCGCACGCGGCACGCGCGTTGCGGGCCTGAAGGCCGGCCTCACGTCGCGGGCCAAGATGAAGCAGATGGGCGTGGACGTGCCGATTTTCGGCCTGCTGTTCGACTACATGTCGGTGCCGAACGGCGGCGAGGTCAAGACTTCCGAACTCATCCACCCGAAAGTGGAATCGGAAATCGCCTTCGTGCTGAAGAAGCCGCTGAAGGGCCCCGGCTGCCACGTCGGCACGGTGCTGGCGGCAACCGATTTCGTGTTGCCGGCCGTCGAGATCATCGACTCGCGCTACCGCAACTTCCGTTTCGACCTCAACAGCGTCATTGCCGACAACACTTCGTCGTCGCGTTTCGTGGTGGGCGACGTGGCACAGAACGTCGAGGGGCTGGACCTGCGCACGCTCGGCATCGTGATGGAGAAGAACGGCGAGATCGTCGCCATGGCGGCCGGCGCCGCCGTACTTGGCCATCCGGCCGAAGCGCTGGCGCAGATGGCCAACCACTACGGCGCGCGTGGCGAGGAAGTGCCGGCTGGCGCCTACATCATGAGCGGTGGCGCCACAGCGGCGGTGGCGGTGCAGGCGGGCGACGCGATCCACGTGCGCTTTCAGCATCTGGGGGCGATCGGTTTTCGATTCGTGTGACCGCCGCCAGCCGGTATGAGAGCGCCCTGCGGCGCTGTCTGGACCGGCCGGCAGGTTCGCAAGCAGGGAAGGGCATCCGCGGCTGTTGCGGGGATGCTTGAGGCCAGGAAGTCAAGCTAACAGGAGGTTGCCGATGGCAACGACAAGGAAAAAAACGACAGGCAAGTCGAAGTCACCCGCCGGCGGCGTCACCGCAGACCGCGAGTTGTGCCTGAAGATGTTCCGCACGATGGCACTGCAGCGTGCGGTCGAGGATCGCATGGTGACAATGTATCGCCAGGGCGAGATGCTGGGTTCCGTGTATACCGGCCATTGGCATGAAGCCATTGCCGTGGGCACCGCGGCCGCGATCCGGCAGGGCGATTTTCTGTGCCCGCTGCACCGCGACGTGGGCGCGCACCTGTGGCGTGGCATGCCGCCGTGGCAGATCATGGCCAGCTTCCTGGGCAAGGCTACCGGTCCAACCGGCGGCCGCGACGGCACGTTGCATTACGGCCGCCCCGATTTGAACATCTACAACCCCTGCAGCCACGTGCCGGACAACGTGCCGGTGGCGACTGGCGGCGCGTTTGCTTTCAAGTATCGCGGTGAAGACGGGTTGGCGCTGTGCTATTTCGGTGATGGCGCGACCGGCAACGGCGGCTATCACGAGGCCATGAATATCGCGGCAGTGATGTCCCTGCCGTGTATTTTTATATGTGAGAACAACCAGTTCGCGTACTCCACGCCGCTGCGTCTGACGACTCACGCGGATTTCTACAAGAAGGCGGCGGGCTACGGCATGCCGGGCGTGAAGGTCGATGGCACGGATGCCGTCGCCGTCTATGAGGCAACTGCGGAAGCGGCGCGCCGCGCGCGCGCCGGCGAAGGGCCCACGCTGATCGAATGCGTGACGATGCGCATGCACGGCCACGCCGAGCACGACCCGGCAAGCTACGTGCCGCGCGAAATGCTGGCCGAATGGGCCAAGCGCGATCCGGTGGAGCTGTTCGCCGCGCGCCTGCAGAAACTCGGCCATGCAACGGAGGCGGAAATCGCCGCGATCCGCGAGAACGTGCGCCAGGAAGCGCTGGCGGCGCGCAAGAAGGCGCTGGGCGATCCGATGCCGGTGGCCACGAATATCGAGGAGGGTGTTTATGCCGACTAACAAGGAACAGGTGGCTGAGGAAGTCACCTATCTGGACGCGATCTCCCAGGCGCTGGCCGCGGAGATGGAGCGCGACGAAAGCGTGTTCCTGATGGGCGAGGACGTCGGCCAGTTCGGCGGCGCGTTCAAGATCAGCAAGGGCTTCATGGAACGCTTCGGTGCGCGTCGCGTCGTCGACACGCCGATTGCCGAAAACGGCTTTACCGGCATGGCTGCCGGGGCTGCGATCTGCGGGCTGCGCCCGGTTGTGGAGTTCCAGTTCGCGGACTTCATCTCGCAGGCCTTCGACCCGATCATCAATGTCATGGCGCGCCACCATTACCGCACCGGCGTTCCGGTTCCGGTCACGTTGCGCTGTCCGTTCGGCGGGCGCCTGCGCGCCGGCCCCACGCATTCGCAGAGCATCGAGTCGTACTTCGCGCACGTGCCGGGGCTGAAGATCGTGGCACCGGCGACGGTCGAAGATGCCGCCGGGCTGCTCATCAGCTCGATCCGCGACAACAACCCGGTGCTGTTCCTGGAAAGCAAGTACCTGTACCGGCGGCTAAAAGTGCCGGCCCCGCTGAGCCTGGAGCCGACGCCGCTGGGCGTGGCCAAGGTCGCACGCGAAGGCACGGACGTCACGCTCGTCAGCTATTCCGTTGGCGTGCAGCAGGGGCTGGAAGCGGCGGAAGTGCTGGCCAGGGAAGGCATTTCCGTGGAAGTCATCGACTGCCGCACGCTCGTGCCGCTGGATATCGACACCATCGTCAAGTCGGTAAAGAAGACGTCGCGCGCCGTGGTACTGCACGAGGCCGCACGGCGGCTCGGTTACGGCGCGGAAATCGCCTCGGAAATCGGCGAAGCCTGCTTCTGGTTCCTCGACGCACCGGTCACGCGCATCGCGGCGCTGAACACGCCGATCCCGACCAGCCCGCCGCTGGAAGATGCGGTGCTGCCGCAGACCGAGGAAGTTATCGAAACCCTGCGCAAGGTAGCCCGCTCATGAGCGATTTCGACATCGTCGTCATCGGCGGCGGGCCGGGCGGCTACGGCGCGGCGCTGTATGCCGCGTCCGCCGGGCTGAAGGTGGCGCTGGTCAGCGACAACGATCTCGGCGGCACCTGCCTGAACCGTGGTTGCATTCCCGCCAAGTCCCTGCTGCAGACGGCGGAAGTGCTGCGCAACGCGCAACACGCCGGCGACTTCGGCATCGTGCCGAACGCGGACCCGAAGGGCTTCAAGGCTGACTGGAAGCAGGTTTCCAGGCGCACCACCGGCGTTGTCGACAAGCTCGTCGGAGGCTTGGGTGGGTTGCTCAAGCAGCGCAAGGTGGAAGTCATCAACGGCCACGGCCAGCTGGACGCGAACGGCCAGGTGAAAGTCGGCAAGCGCAGCCTGTCTTCGCGTGCGGTCATCATCGCCACCGGTTCGCAGCCGAAGTCGATTCCCGGCTTCGCGGTGGATGGCAAGACCATCGTCACCTCCGACCATACGTCGCGCGGCGACACGCTGCCGAAGCGCATCGCCATCATCGGCGGCGGCGTCATCGGCGTGGAGTTCGCTTCCGTGTATGCCGACGTGGGCGTGGAAACCACGCTGCTGGAAGCGCTGCCTACCGCTGTGTTGCCGGTGGGTCCGGATGAGGAAATTGCCAAGGTGCTCGCCAAGGCGCTCGCCAAGCGCGGCGTGAAAGTGCTGGGCGGCGCACGCGTGTCGGCGCCGAAGAAGACCGCCAAGGGCCTGCAGCTGGACTACGAAACCGCCGCCGGCAAGGGCAGTGTGGAAGTGGACCAGGTGCTGGTCGCCATCGGTCGCGCGCCGGTCACGGAAGGCTTGGGTTTGCAGGCCGCCGGCGTGCAGGTGGATGAACGCGGCTTCATCAAGGTGGACGCGACCACGCTGGCCACCACCTGCAAGGGCGTGTACGCCATCGGCGACGTCATCAAGACGCCGGGCCTGGCGCATGTTGCCTATGCCGAAGCGGTGGCGGCCGTGCAGTCCATCCTGGGTGAGCGGCCGACGGCGGTGGACTACGGCCGCGTGCCGTTCGTCGTCTACACCCACCCGGAAGTGGCGTGGGTGGGCATGAGCGAAGCGGAAGCCAAGGCCGCGAAGCTCGATTTTGAAGTACGCAAGTTCCGCTTTGCCGGCAATGGCCGCGCCATGATCCTCGGCGAGACCGACGGCATGGTGAAAGTCATCGCCGCGAAGAACGGCCCGCTGCTGGGCGTGCACATGGTCGGCCCATGGGTCAGCGAGCTGCTGGCGGAAAACTATCTCGCCGTCAACTGGCAGGCGCTGCCGGGCGAAGTCGGCGCCTTCATCCATCCGCATCCGAGCCTGTCGGAAGCGGTCGGCGAGGTGATGCTGTCGTTCACCGGGCGTTCGCTGCACTACCACGGCTGATTGGTCAAGAAATCTGGAGTTCCCATGAGTGACATTGTTGAAATCCACATGCCCAAGCTGGGCGAATCCGTGGCCGAGGGCACGATCAGCGAATGGCTGAAGGCCGTCGGGGACAGCGTCGACTTCGACGAATCGCTGTTCGTCGTCGAAACCGACAAGATCGCCACGGAATTCCCGAGCCCGGAAGCCGGCGTGCTGCTGGAAATCCTCGTGCCGGCTGGTGAAACCGTGCCGATCGGTGCGACGCTTGCGCGCATCGGCCCGGCGGGTGCCGCCACCGGCGCCAGCCCCGCGGCGGCCAAGCCGGCCGATGCCGCCGCGGCCAAGGCAGCCGCCATGGCCGCCGAAGTGGCCGAGCCTGCAACTGCGGCAGCGCCGGCTACGGCCAGTGCGGCTCCGGCCGCCCACAAGGGTGGTGAGTTGCTGTCGCCGCTGGTGCGCCGCCTGGCGGCAGAACATCACCTGGACCTGGCGCAGATTGCTGGTTCCGGGGCCAATGGCCGCATCATGCGCGAAGACGTCGAAGCCGCCATCCGCAAGCAGCTGCAGCCTGCTGTATCCAAGGTGGCTATACCACCTGTGGCTCCGGTATCGGCCAGCTCGTCGCCAGCCTCGCCGCCGGCCGCCAAAGGCGACAAAGTTGTTCCGTTGTCGCGCATCCGCCTCGTCACGGCGCAGCGCATGGTCGAGTCCAAGCGCATCGCGCCGCACGTCTGGACGTCGGTGGAAGTGGACTACGAGAACATCGCGAAAGTGCGTGCCAGGCACAAGGACCGCTTCAAGGCCGAGACCGGGGCATCGCTGACGTACCTGCCGTTCGTCATGCGCGCGGTTGCGGATGCCCTGCACGCGTTTCCGGCCGTCAACTCCTCCGTCGACATCGAAGCCAAGACGTTGATCATGCACTCCGAAGTGCATCTCGCCGTGGCCGTGGACCTCGACGAAAAAGGCTTGATGGCGCCGGTGATCCGCAACGCCGACATGTTCAACGTGCGTGGGCTGGCCAAGGCCGTGCAGGCCGTCTCGGCGGCAGCCAAGAAAGGCACGCTGACGCCCGATCAGCTGCAGGGCTCCACGTTCACGCTGACCAGCCCCGGCCCGCTGGGCAGCTTTGCCTCGGCGCCGATCATCAACCAGCCGAACGTGGCCATCATGGCGACCGACGGCGTGGCGCGGAAGCCGACAGTGGTCGGTGACGCCATCGCCATTCACCACCTGGGTGTGCTGGGTCTGTGCTACGACCACCGGGCGTTTGACGGCGTGACGACGGCGCGGTTCCTCGACCACGTGCGGACGAGCCTGCAGGAGCGCGACTGGGAAGCCGAGATCGGTTGATGTCAGAGGTAGGTGGGAGGAGTCATCCCGGCGCGGCGGGTGCCGGGATGACGCCTTTACCGGCTGCGCCGCTCGTGTGATGCCGGGATGGAAAGCTGCTCCCGGTATTTCGCGATGGTGCGCCGCGCGACCTTGATGCCGTCCTTGTCCAACAGGCGGCACAGCGCGTCATCGGACAGCGGGTGTGCAGCGTCTTCGGCATCGACGAGGCGCTTGATCATGGCCTGCACGGCGGTGGCCGAACAGGTGCCCCCGACACTGGTTTCCACGTGGCTGGAAAAGAACTGCTTGAGGGCGAACAATCCTTGCGGCGTCAGCAGGTATTTGTTCGCGATTGCCCGCGAAACCGTGGAGGCGTGCAGCTCCAGCGCGTCGGCGACGGCCTTCAGGACCAACGGATTCATCGCCTCGGCGCCGTGCTCCAGATAGCCGCGCTGAACCTCGACGAGGTGGCGTGTCACGCGCAGCAGGGTTTCGCCGCGTGACTTGAGGCCCTTGATGAGCGAATGGGCCTGTTCATAGTGTTGTTTGATCGACTGGCGCTCATGCGCGCTTTTCGCCCGGTTCAGCAGGCTGTGATAGAGCGGTGTAATGCGCAGCGGGACGGCGAGGCGGGGGTTGAGCCGAACCAGCCAGTGCCCTTCGCGTTTCTCCACGATCACGTCGGGCTCGATGTAGTCCGGTTCGTCGGCCTGCCACGGCCGGCCGGGATGCGGTTGCAGCGTGGTGATGAGCTGCAGGGCAAGTTCCACATCGTCCAGGCTGAGCCGCGTGGCGCGCGCCAGCGCCCGGGTGTTGCGCTGGGCGATGAGTTCGATGGGCGCCGTGAGCAGGCGCTCGGCGCGTTTTCGGTCGGAAGAAGGGGATGCGCGCAATTGCAGCGCCAGGCATTCGCGGATGTCACGTGCCGCGACGCCGCTCGGGTCGAAACCCTGGACGACACCCAGAACCCGGTCGACACAGGCGGCGTCGAGTTCCGGAACGGCGAGCAGCGCCTCGCGCAATGCGTCCCAATCTTCCAGATAGCCGTCGTCGTTGACGGCGTCGATGATCGCCAGTGCAACCTGGGTTTCCACTTCATCCAGTGGCGCGACGCTGGCCTGCCATTCGAGATGCTGGCGCAGGCTTTCAGAGACATGCGTGTTGCTCTGCAGGTAATCCTGCGTGTCGGCGTCGAGGTGCGCCGCAGGGCCGGCTTCGCCATCGTAGATGTCGCGCCAGTCGGCGTCGATCGGCATGTCGGTGGGAATCGGGGCGTCCGCCTGTACCTGCACAGGGGCCGAATCGCCATCGGGAGACGATCCCTTCCCATCGTTGTCCTCGCCCAGGGCTTCTTCTGCCGTTCCCGTTGTCGTCTGGTCATCCATTTCGAGCAGGAAGTTGGAGTCCAGCGTTTCACTGATCTCGGTCTTCAAGTCCAGATGGGAAAGCTGCAACAGATGCAGCGCGTGCCGCAACGCCGGCGTCAGCGCCAGCGACATCCGGGTGCCAAGGGCAAGCGTGGTCTTCATGGATGGCCACGCCCGGCCAGTGATGCAGCGGCCACCACAGTGGTGCCGCCGCGCGCGAGGTGCGGGTTCGCAAGCGCTTGGGTGGCGGATCGGGTGCGAATCATGACCCCCATTCTAGCCATGGATTTCGCCGTGTCGCTGCCGGTGTGCAGCTTGTCGACCATCCGGTCATGAAAAAACCCGCCGGCCTGGATGGCCGACGGGTTCAAACGTGAATCAGAACGTGTCAGTTCGTGTTCAGTGGCTGTTCTGATACGTGGTATCGCTCGTTCCGCTCATGGTGATGTTGGGCGATGTGGCCGATGCAGCGGTTCCCGTTGAACCATCCGAGCCGAAAGCCGACACCGTGATGGTTGGCGATGTGGTCGAAGTCGGCGGCGGGAAGGTCGGGGTGGAACCAGCCACGTAGGTCGCGACGTTCGGCTGTCCGGCCGGGAAGGTCAGCGAGTAGGTCGACGTGGTATTGCCGCTGGCAACGGCCGGGACCCCCATGGTCTGGGCGAAGGTCACGGTATCCGCGTTGGCGCCGTTGATGACCGGCTGGCGGGCGACGACCAGCGTGTCCGCATCCGGCGTGGCCAGCGTGAGGGTGCCGGTGTAGGTCTGACTGGTCGTCGCTGGCTGCAGCAGCAGGGGCGCACCGTCTGTCGAGATGATCGTCCCCTGATTGGCGGTGACCGGCACGTTGATCACGATGCCCGGCGTGAAATCGGGGACCGCAACGGGATTGGGGGCCACCGGCTGCGGCGGCGTCACGACGACGTTGTAGTACGACGGGGCGCCGGTCGTGCCTGTTGCCGGCAGGGGCGACAGGTTAAAGTCGCCGTTGCTGTCGGCAACGGTGGATTTGAAGGTCAAGCCGCTGGCATCTTCCGCATAGACCACTGCGCCAGCGCCCGTCGTGCCGAGCGCGCCGGTGATGAACCCGGCGGTATCCTGCACGATCGCATGCAGCACCGGCTTGAGGATGTATTGTCCGCTGTTGCCAGCGTTGACCACCGAACGGCAGGCGTCGAAATCGACCATGACGCCAACGGTGTTGCCGGCATTGACGGTGAACGGACCGATGACCTTGAACCCGCTCTGCTGGGCGCTGGGGGTCTTGAGGGCGTGGGTCGCACCATCTGGGGTCACCACGTAGTTGGCTGGCGTGCCGCCGGTGCCCGGCGCATTGGCAGCCAGGATCAGCCGCGTCTGGTTGTAGGTGCCTGCAGGCATCGGGATCGGGCCGAGGTTTGCAAACTTGCCGTTGGTCAGATCAAGCAGGTTCTGTTGGATCGGCTTGTCAAGCGTCAACGTGTAAGGCGCGGCCCCGTTGCCAGTGACTTCGATCCCGGCGATCGTTACCACGACCTGCTGGAATTGCCCGCCACAGGCCGGCGCATCCGTCAGCGAAAAGGAGGCAGTTCCTCCCCCTGTTCCCGCGGAGCCGCCACCGGAGCAGGCGGCCAATGCCAATGTCAGTCCAGCTGCCAGGCCGGAGCAAAGAATACGGGCAAGCTTCCCTTTCATTCTCATTGCCTCATGGTTGCAGACGAGAGCCAAGTATCTGTTCGGATGCTGAATGGGACCTGAACATGTTTCGCCGGTTTTTATGCGCCGGATCATCCATTCAGCACGGATCGGGGCGGGTTCTGCGGGTGGATAAACCTGGCCAGGAGACCCGGGATTGCGGGCCGCACGCCCGCCACTTGGCCCGCGCAGGGATGCGCGGGATCTTCTGGTGCAAGGGATTGGTGCCTAGGGAGAGACTCGAACTCTCACGGGGGGTTGCCCCGGGGGATTTTGAGTCCCCTGCGTCTACCGATTCCGCCACCCAGGCGCGAGTACTTGCGCAAGCGGTGAATTATAGCGATTGGCCAAGGGCGAGTCTGCAGGCGGGTGGCGTCGGGTGCATCATGTCGCGCCCTCGGGCTTGACGGGTGTCGAGTCCCCATCCTCTTTCCACGAGTGTTGCCGATGCTGCGTTCGGACTTCGATTACGCGTTGCCGCTGGAATTGATCGCCCAGCATCCGCCGGAAGTCCGGGGCACGAGCCGCTTGCTGTGCGTGGATGAAGCGGGCTTGCGCGACCGGCACATGGGCGAATTTCCAGCCGAGCTGCGGGCGGGCGACCTGCTGGTGCTGAACGACACGCGCGTGATTCCGGCGCGCCTGCATGGCCGCAAGGCCAGTGGCGGAAAGGTCGAGGTGATGATCGAGCGCTACACCGGCACGCACACGGCGGTGGCGCAGCTGCGCGTGTCCAAGAGCCCGCACGCCGGCACGGAACTGGTGGTGGACGGCGCGCGCCTCGCGGTGGAAGGCCGCGAGCACGACATGTACCGGCTGCGGCTGGTGGCAGGTGCGGACAGCTTCGATGCGCTGCTGGCGCGTGCGGGCGAAGTGCCGCTGCCGCCCTACATCACGCACACGCCGGATGCCGCCGACGTGGCGCGTTACCAGACCGTGTACGCAAAAAATCCCGGCGCGGTGGCGGCGCCGACGGCGGGCCTGCATTTCACGGAAGCCCTGCTGCAGCAGGTGCGCGATCGCGGCGTGGACATCGGCTTCACCACGCTGCACGTGGGCGCCGGCACGTTCCAGCCGGTGCGGGAAGACGATGTCTCGCATCACCACATGCACAGTGAACGGGCTTTCGTGTCGCCGGCGCTGGTGGCGCAGGTGCAGGCGGCGCGCGCGCGCGGCGGGCGCGTGGTGGCGGTGGGTACGACGGTGGTGCGCTCGCTGGAAGCGGCCGCGGTGGGCGGCACGCTGCAGCCGTTCCACGGGGAAACCGACTTGTTCATCGTGCCCGGCTTTGAATTCCACGTCGTCGACGCGTTGCTCACGAACTTCCACCTGCCGCAGAGCACGCTGCTGATGCTGGTGTGCGCGTTCGCCGGCTACGACCGCATGCTGGCCGCCTACCGCCACGCCGTGGCGGAGGAATACGCGTTCTTCAGCTACGGTGACGCGACGTGGCTGCCGTTTCGCTGCGACTCGAAGAACGCGATGAAGCGGTCTTCCAGCCAGTAGCGCAAGCCCCCGCGCGGCCCGGCCGCGATGAAGCCGACGTGCCCGCCGTGCGTGCAGGTCTCCAGCCGCACGCTGGGCGCCAGCGCGGTTTCCGGCGGCGTGATGTCGGGTGCCATGAAAGGGTCGTCCAGCGCGTTGACGATCAACGTGGGGCGCGCGATGGCGCTCAGGAACTGCCTGCAGGATACGCGCGCGTAATAGTCGCGGGCATCGGCAAAACCGTTGAGCGGCGCGGTGTAGGCGTCGTCGAAGGCGAAGAAGTCGCCGGCGTGCAGCGCGGCTTCCAGGTCCGCTTCCGGCGGCATGAGAGGCGCGCCTGCAGCTTGAAACTTCCGCCGCAGCATGTCGCGCAAGGCGCGCAGCAGATAGTTCTGGTAGTGGCGTGCCAGCCCGTGGCGCAGGTGTTCCGCACAGGCCGCGAGGTCGAACGGCGCACTGCCGGCGGCCGCGGCGCGCAGCGGCGATGCGGCGCCCTGCTCGCCCAGCGCCTTCAGCACCACGTTGGCGCCGAGCGACCAGCCGGCGGCGTAGAGGTCCGCGTGTGGGTCGCGCGCCTTCAGCACCGCGCAGACGTGGTGGAAATCCGCCGTGTCGCCGTGGTGGTAGGCGCGGGCGAGACGATTGGGCTGCGGCCCGGCGCCGCGCAACTGCAGGATGGCGGTGCGCCAGCCGCGCGCCGCGAGCGCATGTCCCAGGCCCAGCGCGTACTTGGACGCCAGGCTGCCGCCGAGGCCGTGGACCATCACCAGCAGCGGCCCGCTGCGGCGCGTTTCCGAGCCGTCGATCCAGCCGAGGTCGACGAAGTCGCCATCCGCGAGTTCCAGCCGTTCGCATACCACGGCCGCAGGCGGGCGCGGACGAAAGAACGTGGGCGTGACGGTCTGCAGGTGGGCATTACGCAGCAGCGGGTGCGGCTTGAATGTTCCCCCTGCGATCACGCCGTGGGGCCGGGTGGTTACCTGAGCGGTTTTTGTGTCGATGTCATCCATCAGGATTCCGTGGGGGTGGTGCGCAGCGGCAATACGTGCAGGCCGGCGCATACGCTGGAGATTGCGGGCACCACGACACCGCCGGTAGCGGTGCCTGCGCCGGGCGGGGTGATGCGCAGCGCCGCCATGGCGGGACACGGCGCGTTGCCGTGCGGGATCACGCTCCAGGTGACGGCAAACCACAGGCCCTGGCCGGGTTGCACGACTCGAGTGGCGGCATCGCCGTCCGGGACGAGATAGCTGCGTGTGGCGCGGGTTGCCGGAATCGCCGCAAGCGCCGCAAGCGGCTTGCCGCCGACGTCCAGCGCGCGGACTTCCGGGTAGCCGCCGAGGCTGCAGGGCCGTGGAGAAGCATTCGTGTAGCGGAACGCAAGAGCGCGGTGCCCCATGCCGGCGTCCCGGCCCGCGGGGTCGAGCCGCAGTCCTGCGGCGGTACATGTGGCCGGGGTGGTGTCGGGCGCCGGTACCTGCGGCAGCGGCGCGCACGCGGCGGCGAGCGTTGCGGCGGCAAGACCGGCTGTTGCACAGGCGCGGGCTACTGGCATTCCACCATCCACGTCACGATGTGGCCAGGCGCAAGGTGTGGCTTGATGGTTTCGATGGCGGCATCCACCTTGTCGGGGTCATCGTAGAACTCCAGCACCAGTGGCAGGTCGGCAGTCAGTCGCAGCAGGTCGCTGGCGTGGATCGCGCCGTGGGTGCTGAACCCGGCGACGCCGCGGAAAACCGTCATCGCGCGGATGTGGTGCTCGTTGTGCAGCAGCTTGAACAGTACGTGGAACAGGTTGCCGTCCTGTTTGTCGCGCCGGCCTTCGGTGATGTAGACGCGTGCGAGTTTCACGGTTTTTGGCATCGCAATCTCCAGTGGAAGCCCGGCTACAGCAAGGGTGGCCTCACGTCAGTCGCGCGAGATAGAAACCGATGAACGCCGCCGTGATCCCCAGGCCCACGGAAGCCGCCACGTACAGGACCGCCTTGCCGGGCGCACCCTGCTGCAGCAAGACCAGCGTTTCCATGCCGAACGTAGAGAAGGTGGTGAAGCCGCCCAGCCCACCGGTGAGGATACCCGTGCGCAGCGCCGGCGAGATCACGACGCGTTCCAGCGTGACCGTGGCCAGGTAGCCCATCAGCAGGCAGCCGATCACGTTGATGCACAGCGTGGCGGCCGGGAAACTGCGGCCGGCGATGGACTGGATGAAGCCGGTGAGCGCGTAGCGTGCCCAGCAGCCGAGGGTACCGCCGATGGCGATGGCGATATAAGTGGGCATGTCATGTCCTGATGGGTGCCGGGAGGCACAGGTCATGGCGGGCGGCGGCGGGCCGGTCGCCACAGCATTCACGTCCCGGGCGGAGCTGAGGTTCCGAATGTGCAGGAGCAGGGTTCATGATCGGCATCCGATATGGGAACGCGGGATGCCCGGTGCCCTGTATGGCAGCCACGCACCTGCGCCCCGGTGAAGGGGGCAGGCATCATCAGCCGTCACGGCGGTTCGCCCGAGGAAGCGGGCTGGAGGAATGCCATCTCCGGTACGCGATTCTACTCGCCTGTCCGATCGGGATGCGTCGTTCGGGTTTTCGTGCAACCGCTTCATCGCGTTGCGCAGCAGGATTCCAGGTATCAATTACAGCCCGGTGGTGTGGCCAGTTTCGTTGAGGGTGCGCACGGCCAGAACATTCTCGATGCAGGTCAGGACATTGAGGGTGCACGGCGCCTGTTGGATGGACCAATAGCGTTGCAGTGGCAGCCCCAGCGCGTGCAGCAGGAGTACGCGGTTCACGCTGTCGTGCGCCACCACCACGACCGTTTTGCCGGGATGCTGGCGCAGGATGTCATGCAAGGCGCGTGTCGCGCGGGTTGCCACGGCTTCCAAGGTTTCGCCGTCCGGGATGACGGCTCTGTCCGGTTGATCGCGCCAGCACATCCATGCGTCCGGCCATCGGGTCCGGACTTCCTCGTGGGACAGGCCCTGCCATTGTCCGTAGTCGATATCGAGGAACCCTTCGGAGGGTTGTGGAATGCGGCCAAGAGGTTCGCCGATCGCGCGGCCGGTTTCCACGCAACGACCCAGCGCGCTGGTGTAGATGGCAGCAGGTTGCCACTCGTGTGCGACACGGTCGCGCAGCGCCTCCGCCTGGCGGTGCCCAAGGGAGGTCAGCGGAAACTCGATGCGTCCACGAAATCGTGGTGGGGTGATGCCTGCCACGTGGCCATGGCGGACCAACAGACAAGTCGTGGTGTCATTTGGCATGTGAGGCCTCGGAGTGATGCATGCTGGCGGCACGGCCAACGGAAGCGCCGCTTACTGCGGAGCAAGCGGTCGGTCAGAGGTTGAATTCCTCACCGTCAGGGCGATCCAGGGTCAGAGCGGGTCGATAAAGGCGCGGCGGCGGTGGGATCACGCGGAATGCGCTGCGATCATGGACTCCGACCGCGGGCCACCAGTTGGCAGCCCCGGCTCGCTGGTGTAAAGGTGTTCGCGCGTCAACGGCAGCGGCAGCGTGCCGTCTTCCCGCGGCTTGCCGGCCAGGATCTGGTGCAGCGAGATCCACCCGCGTTCGAACGACAGCGCCGACCCCGCCATGTAGACGCGCCACACGCGGTAGGCCTGCTCGCCGACGAGCCGTCGCGCTTCGTCGGCGTGCGCGTCGAGCCGCTCCACCCATTGCCACAACGTCTTGGCGTAGTGCGGGCGCAGGCATTCCACGTCGCGGATCTCGAGGCCGAGCTTGCCCATTTCGAGCTGCGCTTCGGCTACGTGCACGAGCTCGCCGTCCGGAAACACGTAGCGGTCGATGAAGTCGTTGATGCCGGAATTCATCCCCTGGCCGTTCATCCACGATGCCGAGATGCCGTGGTTGAGGACTAGCCCGCCGGGCTTGAGGTGGCGGCGGATCACATCGAAGTAGGTGGGCAGGTTCTTGCGCCCGACGTGCTCGAACATGCCGATGCTGGAAATCTTGTCGAACAGCAGATCGGGTTCCAGGTCCCGGTAGTCCAGCAGACGGACTTCACAGCAATCTTCAAGCTTGCGTGCGCGGATCTGTTCGCGGACGTAGTCGTGCTGCTGCTGGCTGAGCGTGATGCCCATGCAGTGTGCCCCGTAGTGTTGCGCGGCCCACAGGATCATGCCGCCCCAGCCGCAGCCGATGTCCAGCAGGCGCTCGCCGCGCTGCAGGCACAGCTTGCGGCAGATGTGGTCCAGTTTCTGCTCCTGGGCCTGGTCGAGCGTGTCATCGGGGTTGTGGAAATAGCCGCAGGAATACACCCGGTTGCGGTCCAGCCACAGCCCGTAGAAATCGTTCGAGACATCGTAATGGAACTGGATGGCCTTGCGGTCGCTGTGGCGGCTGTGCCGCCCGCTGAACCATTTTCGGCGTACGCCGGCAACACTCGTCTGGCCGAGCGACAGCACCAGCTCGACGGCATCGCGCAGCGTGCCGTGGATGTCGATCAAGCCTTCGACGTAGGCGGTGGCGATCTTGCCGACACTTGGGTGCAGCAGCTGCTTCAGGGCCGCTGGCGAACGCAGGTCGATCGTGACCCGCGGCTGGACGGGCCCGATGTGTTCGCCATTCCACAGCTCGATTGCCAGCGGCAATGCCGGGGCGGCGTGTTCCACCCACGACGACAGCGCGGTGGCGGCGGTCATGTCGGCTCTCCGTACGAGCCGGCAAGCCGGCATGCGGGCTGGATGGGGAGCGAAGCCATGTGATCGTTCATGGAAGATCTCCTGCGAACATCTCAATGGCACGCGGCTGACCGATACAAAAGCCCACCGTGCGCCGCCAGGGAACAGGTAGGCATCATCAGCCTTGCGGCGGTTCGCGGAGGAATGCCATCTCCGTGTCCTTAAATCTAGCCACGTGCGCCCCGTCGCGCAACCTGGGCTGGCTAGAATGCGCGTTGCGCAAATCCTCGATGGTCCCAAGTCCATGCTTGATCCGAAACGCCTGCGTGCCGATGCCTCCGCCGTTGCCGCGCAGCTCGCGCGCCGTCATTTCGCTTTCGATCTCAAACGCTTCGACGCGCTGGAAGGGCGCCGCAAGACGCTGCAGACGGAAACGGAATCCTTCCAGGCCGAGCGCAATGCCGGTTCCAGGCGCATCGGCCAGGCCAAGCGCAGCGGCGAAGATGTGGCGCCGATTCTTGCGGCCATGGAAACGCTCAAGCAGAAGCTGGCGGACAACGCGGCGGCGCTTGCGGCGCTGCAGGCTGAGTTCGAGGGCTTTCTGCTGACGATTCCGAACCTGCCGGACGCCGACGTGCCAGAAGGCAAGGACGAAAACGACAACGTCGAAGTGCGGCGCTGGGGCACGCCGCGGCCGGCGGAGGGCGCGAAGGACCACGTCGACATCGGCGAAGCGCTGGGGCTGCTGGATTTTGCCGCCGCCGCCAGGCTCACCGGCGCGCGTTTCGCGGTGATGCGTGGCGCCATCGCGCGCCTGCATCGGGCGCTTGCGCAGTTCATGCTCGACGTGCACACGCAGGAGCACGGCTATCAGGAACTCTATGTGCCGTACGTCGTCAACGCCGAAACGCTGCGCGGAACGGGGCAACTGCCGAAGTTCGAGGAAGATCTGTTCGCGCTGCGCAACCCGCCGAGCGCGGAGCGCAACTGGTATCTGATTCCGACCGCGGAAGTACCGGTCACGAACCTGCTGCGCGGCGAAATCCTGGAAACCGACGCGCTGCCCGGCAAATGGGTGGCGCACACGCCGTGCTTCCGTTCCGAAGCCGGCGCCGCCGGCAAGGACACGCGCGGCATGATCCGCCAGCACCAGTTCGACAAGGTGGAACTCGTGCGCGCCGTGCGGCCGGAAGACTCCGCGCAGGCGCTGGAAGAACTCACGCACGATGCGGAATCCATCCTCCAGAAGCTGGAACTTCCCTATCGCGTGCTGTCGCTGTGCTGCGGCGACATGGGTTTTTCCGCCGCCCACACCTACGATCTCGAAGTATGGCTGCCGTCGCAGAACCGCTACCGCGAGATCAGCTCCTGCTCCAACTGCCGCGACTTCCAGGCGCGCCGCATGCAGGCGCGTTTCCGCAACCCGGAAACAAAGAAGCCCGAACTGCTGCACACCTTGAACGGCTCCGGCCTCGCCGTGGGCCGCACGCTCGTTGCCATCCTCGAAAACTTCCAGAATGCCGATGGCAGCGTCACCGTTCCGGCCGCGTTGCGCCCCTACCTCGGCGGGCTGGAAAAAATCACGCGCGCCTGAAGGCCCGTTGCGCCACGGCGCCGTGCTTGACTTGCATCGTTGAACGCCCGTTAAATACGCGCCTTCGCACGCTGCTGCGAACCCCCGCGCCCCCGGGCCGGCCATGCGGGGCCAGGTAGCTCAGTCGGTAGAGCAGGGGACTGAAAATCCCCGTGTCGGCGGTTCGATTCCGTCCCTGGCCACCAATATTCCGGAAATCAACGGTACTACGTGCGGGTGGCGTTTGGTTTGACTGGCGTTTTTTGAAGCCGCCGACAAGGATTGCCGGGAAAATAGCGGCGAACGCGGGTAAAAAGCACTGTAAGAGCACCCGTGGCCAGAGCCGCATGTAGAGTGCTGGAATACACTGCGGCTTCGATCAGGTTGCCTGTTCAGGCTCTTTTCACGGCACGCTCAGCACCGTCAGCCTGATCCGGGCCGTGCCATCGGAAATGATGTCGATTTTCTTGGCGGCGGCGTACGACAGGTCGATGATGCGATCGGCATTGACTGGGCCGCGGTCGTTGATGACGACGATCACGGATTTGCCGTTCACGAGGTTTTTCACTTCGACTCGGCTGAACAACGGAATGCTTTGGCTCGCCGCGGTCAGCTTGTACATGTCATAACGTTCGCCGCTGGCCGTCTTGCGGCCTTGAAACTTCTTCCCATACCACGACGCGTATCCGGTTTGAACGAATCCTCTTGCGATGGATGAAGGCCGCGTGAGCGAAGGGTGGGGAGCCAGGGTACTGCAGCCGGCGAGCACGACGGCGACGGCCAGCAGCAGGCCTTTGAGTAGGGTGGCAGTTGGTGGGAAGATCCGGCGGAGCCTGTTCGCCCTGCCATTTTCTGATGAAGTGTCGTGCGGCGCTGTTGGCAGGGCATGGCGTGTTGCGGACAATGATCGTCTCGTCGTGGTGGCGGGCTTTCAAATGGAGAGGGGATCCGGCGCTTTTGTTCCCGCGACGCAGGAATGCCGCCCTTTTCGGCTGACGCCTTTCCGTTCGATTTCCCGCCCCCGTGTCGGGGCAGATTCCGGGCATGGCCGCGCGAGTGTGCGCGGGGCACTTCCCTTGGCCGGTCCCGATTCACGTGCGACAGGCCGTGGCTGGCAACTCCCGTATCGGAAGCGACTGAGAGCGACGCCGGTGCGAAAACCACCTGTGGCGGGCGCGTTGGGCGGGACTGCTTTTGGCCGCTGCACACCGCACTGCAATGTGCAGTCGGCGATCTGGAGGCGTGCCAAACGGCGAGAGCCGGTGCTTTCAACGGCGCGTGCGGGGTGTTTTCGCTTTCGTGCCGACCGCTGGTTTGTGCCGGCGTACCTTGCGCGTGCCGTCGCGGTGCTGTTCGTGGAAAGCGGCGTTGTAGGCGGCGATTTCCTGGTGCAGCGCCGCCAACGCGCGCGGCAGCCGGCCGGCATCCACGGCCTGTTCCATGCGTCGCATCAGGTCCCAGTCGTGGTAGTCGCGATAGGGCTTGAGGTCGAGATCCTTCGGCACTTTCCTGAGGTGCTCGTCACCCACCTTCTTCACGTATTTCTGCATGAAGGCGTCGTAGGCCCGCCACGGGATCCTTGCGGCCCGCACCGCGGCTTCCTCGGCGCGGGTGGCGATCTGGTGCGCGTGCAGATAGTGCCGGTCGAGCTGGTCGATCAGGGTCTTCTCGACTTCCTCGTGCATGATGAGGAAGCGGTCGACTTCGATGGTCCCGCCGCGCCAGGTGAAGCTCGGCGGCAGATGTAGATGGTTTTGCCATCCGTGCTGTAGCCCGCGAGATAGGGGATGTCGTGGCTGCGGTCAAACTTCTTCACGCGGCGCAGGATCGCGTCCAGCGCGCGGTCCAGCATCAGGCTGGAGACGAACCAGTTCGGTGTGTGCAACTTGCTGTGCGGCGCATCCGGGCGACAGGCGCGGTTGAAGTGCATGGTGGCGGGCTCGTTGACGGAACGCGGGCAGCACTTGCGTCCGGACGGATGCTGTACCGCGTTGGCGCTATCCTGCTGTACCTGCATGTGGACCGCCATGGATCCTCGCCACCAGCGCATCTACGCCGCCATCGCCGCGATTCCGGCCGGGCGGGTGGCCAGTTACGGGCAGATTGCGCTGCGTGCCGGGCTGCCGGGGCGGGCGCGGCTGGTCGGCAAGGCACTGGCCGAGACGCCGGATGGGCTGGAGCTGCCGTGGCATCGGGTGCTGCACGCGGATGGCACGGTCGCGCTGGCGCGTGGCAGCAGCGGGTTCGACGAACAGTGCCGGTGCCTGCGTGCGGAAGGCGTGGCGGTACGCAATGGCCGGGTGTCGATGCGGGCGTTCGGGCTGGATTGCGAAGTTGACCTCGACCGCGCGTTGTGGGGCTTCGACTGACGCACAAGGGCAGGCGTCTCCCCAGGCCCGTTCCCCATCAACCGGCGCACAATTGGACTTCGCCGAGGCTCGGGGCTTCGAGCTTTTCCGCCGGGCTGCCGGGGCGCACGGGCGCGAAGCGGCCGGCCTTCCAGTCGGTCAGTGCGGTTTCGATCTCGCCCTGCGTACGAGCCACCAGGTTCCACCAGATGATGAGCCTTTCATCGAACGGCACACCGCCCAGCAGCAGCAACTGCGTCTCGGTTGCGGCGCGCAGTTCGAGCATGTCGCGGCCGGGGGCGAAGTAGAGCCACTCGCCGGGTGCGAGCGTTTCGTCCGCCACCGTGGCGGCGCCCCGCAGCACCACTGCGCAGTACTCGAAATCGGCCCGCAATGGCACTTGTGTGTGAGCCGGGCCGGTGGCGGCGAAGTCGATGCCCACGAGCGGCGTGTACACCGTCGTGGGCGCGGTGCGGCCGAAGGCGCTGCCGGCCAGTATGGTGGCACGAAGACCGCCGGCATCGACCACCGGTAATTCGGCGTAGTTCTGGAACCCGGGTGGGCGGTGGCACTCGGTGGCCGGCAACGCGATCCACAGTTGCGCAGCGTGTATGCGCGTGCCGTCCTGCATGGAATCCTCGCTGTGGGCAATGCCGCGCCCGGCGGTCATCAGGTTGACCTGGCCGGGACGGATGATCTGCTCGTTGCCGAGGGAGTCCCGGTGCACGACTTCACCTTCGATCATCCAGGTGAAGGTTTGCAGGCCGATGTGCGGATGGGCACCGACGTGCATGCCCTTGCCGGCGGCGAACTGGACCGGACCCAGGTGGTCGAGGAAGCACCACGCGCCGACGGTACGGCGTTCGCGATGCGGCAGGGCGCGCGTGATCCGGGTATCTTCACCGATGACGGCGGCGCGCGCGGTGTAACGCCGGGCGGGAGGGGCGGCATTCAATGGTTTTCTCCGGTAGGGAACGCGACGCCCGGCAGTGTGTCAGCGTTGCAGGGAGAAGGCCGCGGCGCGCTGGTTGGCGGCATCGGTGCCAAGCAGGAACAGCGAATCGCGGGTGCCGGTGAGTTGCTGCGCGAAGTAGGTGCCCAGCACGTCGAACACGGATTCGATCTGCGGGCAGGTGCGCGTGAAACTTCCACCATAGGCGTTGAAGTCGCTGTCGAGCACGGCCAGTGTGCCGCTGTATCGGCAGTTCAGTGTATCGGTGCCGGTGAGCTTGCCGCTGTCATCGATGGCGATCGTGGCGGTGCCATTGAGGCCCGAATCGTTCAGGTAGCTGAAGCCGTAGGTGCCGCGCAAGGTCTTGAGCGCGGCGGGCAGCGTGTACTGCTGCAGGTTGAAGGCCAGCGACAGCGTGCCGCTGCTCGACAGGCCGGGGATGTTGAAGTTCGCATTGATCGCCCGGCGCGGCGTGACAATGCCGGTCATCGTGCCCGGTGCGGACGGCAGGCCGAGGATGGATCCGTAGCGCGTGAAGCTGGCCGTGTAGCGGCCGCTGCCGGTGCCGAAATCCGGAACGTCCAGGATGGCGATGCTGCCGTCGGCGAACTGCTGCTCGATCTTGCCGCGGCCGTTTTCCGTGACGATGGCCACGACGCTGCCCGCCTGGCCGGTGGACGCATCCGTGAAACTGCCGGTGTAGTAGCCACCGGCGGAATTCGTTCCAACGTTGTTGATCGGTTTGAACAGGTTGTCGCAGCTGCCCTGTGCGCCTGCAGCAAAGGCGCAGGCGGCAAGGATTCCGAGGTTTCTGAAGAACAGGCGCATGGGGCACCGCGTTTGAATGCGTGAGGTCCGCGCAGTGTGTCAGCGTGACGCGGGCGCCGGCAAACCGGCTGGGTCAGTCCGCCCGCAACGCGGCGAGCACGGCAGCCGTCGGCGGACGCACGCCACGCCACAGGCGAAAGGATTCCGCGGCTTGTTCCACCAGCATGCCGAGGCCGTCGGATGTGTGCGCGGCACCGCTGTGCCGCGCCCAGTCGAGGAACGGTGTGGCGGCAGGCCCGTAGTTGAGGTCGTAGGCCGTGCCGCCGGGCGCAAACAGCGCGTCCGGCAGTTCCGGGGCCAGCCCGCGGTGGCCGGCGGAGGTGGCGTTGAGGACGAGATCGAAGCGCTGCCTAGTCAGATCGCCATGTGTCGCGGCTTCCACCAGGCCGAGGCGGGCGAAGCGCGCCGCGAGTTGTTGTGGTTTTTCGCGGCTGCGGTTCGAGATCACCAGCCGTGCCGGCCGCGCGGCCAGCAACGGCGCGATCACGCCGCGCGCTGCGCCGCCGGCGCCGATCAGCGCGATGCGGGCCCCGGCAAGACGCAGGTGCAGGTTGTTCCGCAGGTCAGCGAACAGGCCGGCGCCGTCGGTGTTGTCGGCGTTCCATCCTTTCGGCGTGTGGATCATCGTGTTCGCGGCGCCGGCGTGGGCGGCGCGCTCGGCCAGATGTTCCGCGGCGCGTGCGGCAACCTGCTTGTGCGGCACCGTCACGTTCAAGCCCAGATACCCGGCGCCATGCAGCTCTGCGAGCCGGGCAGCGAAGTTTTCCGGTGTGATGTCGAGGGCTTCGTAAGTCAGCGCCATGCCCATGGTTTCGGCGAACGCTGCGTGGATGCGGGGCGACAGGCTGTGGGCTACCGGATGGCCGATGACGGCATAACGATCCATGTTTCTTGATCTCTCCCGGACCTCAGTGACGCGTGAAAGATGAGTTGTCGGCGTTGTATGGACAACTCCGAATCGGAAGATTAGGCTGATTGCAGGTTTTTCGCTGGCTGGCGATGGCTGGTGAATATCCTGCACGACGGGTGCCAACAGGGCAGGGGTTTTTCACCAGCAACGCCGGGTTGCGGTGCATCGATACCGCATAGAGTAATTGGCAGATCCAGGCTGTGCTTCTGCGTGCTTTGCGAAATGCTTCACACATGAAGTCCAACGCTCAAGGAGTAGGGATATGTTGATTGCTGCATTGGTGGTTTTCGGAATCGCGGCCGCGGGCGGCTTGATCCTCGCGTCCAAGGTGCTGCGTGGCCAGTTTGCGCCCTGGCCCTTGTCGCTCGGCCATGCCGCGCTGGGTGCCACGGGGCTGGTATTGCTGATCATTATGCTGGTACAGGGGCAGGCAACAACCCCCGTCACCTATGCGTTCATCCTGTTCCTGATCGCGGCGCTGGGTGGCTTCTTCCTGGCTTCGCTCCACATGCGCAAGCAGCTGCCGCCGAAGCCGGTGGTGGTGATCCACGCGCTGATCGCGGTTGCCGGCTTCCTCACGCTGCTTTCAGCCGCGCTGTAGGCCATGCGGCACCCCCTGCATTCGGCGCTCGTCCATTTCCCGGTCGCGTGCTGGTCGCTCGCCGTCGCAGCCGATTTTGCCAGCCTGCAATTCGGTGAAGCGGCCTGGCAGTGGTCGGGAGGGTTGCTGGCGGTGGGTTGTGTGATGGCGGTGGTCGCCATGCTCGCCGGGCTCGTGGAATTCACCCGCGTTCCAGAAGGCCCGGCGTTGCGCGATGCCTACCTGCACATGACGGCGATGCTGGTGGCGCTCACGCTGTTCACCACGCGCCTGCTGCTGCGGCAGGAAAATTTCCATGCCCTGCCGCCCGACGCGTTGTCGCTGGTGCTGGATGCCGCCGGTTTCGTGGTGCTGGCAGTCGGCGGCTGGTTGGGCGGGCGGCTGGTCTACGGCCACGGGGTCGGGCGGGAATAGGCGCAAAAGCCGGTTTGTCACCGGGCTTTGCAACGCGCTCGGGTTCAGGTGTCGATGTGGGTGCCTGAACCCGCTGTTTCGGCCGGGCTTCAGTCCAGCCAGCCGGCCACGTCCTTCGCGAAGTAGGTGAGGATGGCGTCGGCGCCGGCGCGGCGGATGGACAACAGCGCTTCCAGCACGACCTTCTTCTCGTCCAGCCAGCCGTTCGCGGCCGCTGTCTTCAGCATCGCGTATTCGCCGCTCACCTGGTAGGCGAACGTCGGCATGCTGAATTCATCCTTCACGCGGCGGATGATGTCGAGGTACGGCAGCGCCGGCTTCACCATCACCATGTCCGCGCCTTCGGCGATATCCAGCGCTACTTCGCGCAAGGCTTCGTCCGTATTCGCCGGGTCCATTTGATACGTTCGCTTGTCGCCCTTGAGCGCCGCCTTGCTGCCCACGGCGTCGCGGAACGGGCCGTAAAACGCACTGGCATATTTAGCGGAATACGCAAGGATCAGCGTGTCCTTCCTGCTGTCACGTTCCAGCACGGTGCGGATGGTGCCGATGCGCCCGTCCATCATGTCGGACGGAGCAACCACGTCGGCGCCGGCGCGCGCCAGCAGCAGCGCTTGCTGGCGCAGCAGTTCCACGCTGGTGTCGTTCTCGATGCGGCCGTCGTCCGTCAGCACGCCGTCGTGGCCGTGGTTCGTATAGGGGTCGAGCGCCACGTCGCAGATCACGCCGAGTTCCGGTGCCGCGGCCTTCAGCGTGCCGATGGCGCGCGGGATGAGGCCCTTGGGGTTGAGCGCCTCGGTCCCGGTGGCGTTCTTCAACTTCGCGTTGAGGGCGGGAAACAGCGCCACGGCGCTGACGCCGAGCTTGGCAAGCTGCTTGCCTTCCTTCGCCAGATCCTTGAGCGTGTAGCGCTGCTGGCCCGGCATGGTGGCGATGGCGCCGGCCTCTTCGGTTTCGGCGACGAACAGCGGCTGGATGAGCTGGCCCGGTGCCAGCCGCGTTTCGCGCACGAGTTCCCGGATAAAGGGAGCCTGGCGCAGGCGACGCGCCCGAGTTGCCGGAAAAATCTGGTTGATCACGCAAGGAGTCTCGAAAAAGAGGGTCCCAAGATTATAGGGCGCAGGCTCCGCCGCACGGCGCGGTTGTCGTAAGCTTCCAAGATGAACAACGACGCGCTGCAGGGCTTTGTCGAGCAGCTCTGGGACACGGAAATCGTCCCGAAACTCATCGACTACATTCGTATTCCGAACCGCTCACCGGATTTCGACGCCGACTGGGTGGCGCACGGGCACATGGCGCGCGCGGTGGATCTGCTGGCGGGTTGGGCGCGAGAGAAACTTGAAGCGCTGCCGGGCGCCACGCTATCGGTGGAACAACTGCCCGGCCGCACGCCGCTGCTGTTCATCGACGTCCCCGCCAGCGGCGCTGCACCGCAGGACGACTGCGTGCTGCTCTATGGGCATCTCGACAAGCAGCCGGAAATGGAAGGCTGGAGCGATGGACTGGGGCCGTGGACGCCGGTGCTGCGCAGCGACCGCCTCTACGGCCGCGGCGGCGCGGACGACGGCTATGCCCTGTTTGGCGCGCTGACGGCGGTTCTCGCGTTGCGCGAGCAGGGCGTGGCGCATGCACGTTGCGTGATCCTGATCGAAGCGGGAGAGGAATCCGGCAGTCCCGATCTGTCGCATTACGTGGAACACCTGGCCGCGCGCATCGGCCAGCCTTCGCTCGTCGTGTGTCTCGACTCCGGCTGTGCTGATTATGAGCGCTTGTGGATGACCACCAGCCTGCGCGGGCTGGTGGGCGGCGTGCTGACGGTACGCGTGCTGGGCGAAGGCGTGCATTCCGGCGACGCCTCGGGCGTGGTGCCGTCCAGTTTCCGCATCCTGCGGCAGATCCTGGCGCGACTGGAGGACGTGAAGACCGGGCGCATCCTGCCGGCGGATTTTTACGCTGAAATCCCGGAAGAACGGCGCCGCCAGGCACGTATTGCAGCAGCGGCACTCGGTACGGCGACATGGGACAAGTTCCCGTGGGCGGACGGCGTGCAGCCGGTTTCGGAAAACGGCGCGCGACTGCTGCTGAATCGCAGCTGGCGTCCGCAGCTGGAGGTCACCGGGGCGGCCGGGTTTCCGCCGGTCGCCAGCGCGGGCAACGTGCTGCGGCCGTTTTCTGCCGTGAAACTGTCGCTGCGCCTGCCGCCGACGGTGGACGCGCAGGTCGCCGCCGGGGTGCTGAAGAAGTTGCTGACGGAAGCCCCGCCCTACGGCGCGCAAGTCACGTTCGACGGCGAGGCCGCCGCGTCCGGCTGGGACGCACCAGCGCTGGCACCGTGGCTGGAAGAAGCGGTGGATTTAGCGGCACAGGCGGCCTTCGGCCACGCGCCGGCGTGGATGGGCGAGGGCGGCAGCATTCCGTTCATGGGCATGCTGGGCGAGAAATTTCCGCAGGCGCAGTTCCTCATCACCGGCGTGCTGGGGCCGCATTCCAATGCCCACGGACCGGACGAGTTCCTGCACATCCCGACCGGCAAGCGCCTCACGGCTGCCGTCGCCAGTGTGCTGGAACGCCACGCGGTGCGGTAGTCTTCGGCCGCTCGCCGCTATCCGAATAGCCCCGCGCGCGTGGCGGCTGTTTCAGTGTTTTGCCAGCGTGCAGCCGACCAGCTCCAGACGGCTGATTCCGGATTTCTGAAATTTCGGCTCGTGGTCGAGGATGTCGCGGCGCTCCACCTCCGTGTGCTGCCACGCCGCACCCAGCAGTGCGGCCACTTCCATCGCAGGTACTGAGAACGGCGGCCCCGACATTTCGGCCTGCGGATATTCCAGCGTCACCATCAGCCCGCGACAGCCGGCGGGCAGGTGGCCGTAGACGTGGGCGGCGTAGCGGGTGCGCACGGCGGGCGGCAGGGCGATGAGGGCGGCGCGGTCGTAGACGCCCTGACACGAGGCCAGCGTTTCCGGCCGCACGGCGAACAGGTCGCCTTCGATGATCTCGATGTTCCCCGCTGCGTGGACAATGCCGTCCGGCGTGCTGCGCGACGTGGGCGTCAGGTGGTGTTCCGCAAAGAACTGTTCGATGGCCAGGGCGGACAATTCCACGCCCAGCACGCGCCAGCCGTGTGCGACGAACCAGCCCATGTCCAGCGACTTGCCGCACAGTGGCACGAGGATGCGCGGACTGTCCGCCAGCCCGGAACCTGGCCAGTACTGGTCCAGCCACGGATGAACCCGGCTCTGATGCCAGCCAGTGCGCCCTTCGCGCCAGCGGTCGAGCCAAATGCTTGTGTCGGTCATTTCTACCCTCATCATCGCTTGTGAGTCAGGATGCAACAGGTATAGCGCAAGCGCACGGAGTGTGGAGTTCTGCAGGACGTTCGCGGCTCGCCTAGACTGGGTGCATGGCCGTAGACTGACCGGGAGGAGAACATGAATACACCCATGGTTCGCGACCCGAATGCACTCGCTCCGTCACCGGATGCCCACCAGCAGCCAGATGGTTTCCTCGCGCGCTTCATGGCTCGTGCCGCGGAACGGCACTGGCGCTTGCGTGCAGCAGGGGCTCCGTTATGTGACACCGATCTTCCCGATCTGCATGCCGTGCTCGTCGTGCCACCCCAGCAGGTGGCATTGGAAATGACGCTGCGCAACGAACGGGCACTGAAGCGCTACTACGCGGCGCGCGTCGATTACCGCGAGCGCGTGCTGGAGCGCAATTTCGACCGTGTGGCAATCCCGGTCGTGGATGGCATCCGTGGCAAGCCCCGTATGGCGGAAGCGCCGGCGCTGCGGGACCGGCACGTCGTCGGTGTGCGTCCCCTGCGCGCGCCGCGCGTGTCGATCGGCACCCCATCGGCAACACACGCTTCGACGGCGGTGACCGATGACGAGCCCGATCCGCGCCCGGCGCGCACCCCCCGGGTTTCGTAAGCGACGCAGATCCGTTTTGTAGTATTTTTGGGCAGGCCGCACATTCACTTTGCGTTCACGGAACGTGCGTACCGTGATGTCGACAATCTTGACACGGGAGCGATGAACATGAAGCACTGGGTAGGCGGTCTATGCGTTGCGTTGGCGGCGGTGGTATCGGTGCCGGCCATGGCGCAAGTGGGGGTGTCGATCAGTGTCGGTCAGCCGGGTTTCTACGGGCAGATCAATCTCGGCAGCGCGCCGGTTCCACAACTCATCTATCAGCAACCCGTGGTGGTGGCACAGGTGCCGCAGTATGTCGGTGTCGCGCCGATCTACCTGCGCGTGCCGCCGGGTTATGAGCGGCACTGGTCGAAGCATTGTGCGGCTTACCGGGCGTGCGGGCGGCCAGTCTACTTTGTCACGAATGATTGGTACGAACGGCATTACGTCCCGTACTATCGCGAACATCGTGGACACCCCGGGCATGGCGAGGGCCATCGCGGGCATGGTCATGGGTATGACAAAGGCCATCACGGGCATGGCGGAGGTCATCAGGATCGCGACTGATCCGGGGCCCCCGGCGGCAGATCCTCTGCGGGTAAAGCAGGGCGGCTTCCTGCTAGAGGTCGCACTGCGGTCTGGTTCGTGGAGTTGAACCTCGTTCGTACTGCATTTCCTTGACAATCCGCTAGAATACCCAGCCTGCACGTTCGACGTGCTGCGGGCAGTTTGTGCCGTGATGGGGTCGAACGGATACAAATCCAACGAGTTCAAGGGGTCGGTATGGCCGTCAAGATTGCCGTATTGAAGGAAGTGCGGGAGCACGAGAAGCGCGTTGCGCTGGTGCCCAACGTCATCGACAAGATGCGCAAGCTCGGCGTCGAGCTTTCCATGCAGACTTCCGCAGGCGAGGGTGCGCGCCAGCCGGATGCCGCGTATCAGAACGTCAACCTGATCGCGAACCCGCAGGGGCTGGTCGGCGACGCCGACATCGTGCTGGCCGTCCAGCCGCCAGCGCCGGAAGTCATCCACGCGATGAAGGAAGGCGCCATCCTGCTGTGCTTCGTGCACGCGGCCAAGGAAGTGGCAACCGTCAAGCTGCTGCGCGATCGCAAGATCACCTGCTTTGCCATGGAACTGGTGCCGCGCATTTCGCGCGCCCAGGCAATGGATGCGCTGTCCTCGCAGGCTGCGCTGGCGGGCTACTACGCGGCGCTGCTGGGTGCCACGAACCTGTCACGTATTCTGCCCATGATGACGACCGCCGTCGGTTCCATCCGGCCGGCGAAGACGTTGGTCATGGGGCTCGGCGTTGCCGGCCTGCAGGCGCTGGCCACGGCTCGGCGTCTGGGTTCGCAGGTCGAAGGCTACGACATTCGCCCGGAAACCAAGGAACAGGCCGAGTCGTTGGGGGCAAAATTCGTCGACACCGGCATCGACGCGCGCGGCGAGGGCGGCTATGCCCGTGCCCTGACGGACGAGGAGAAGGCCAAGGTTGCCGAAGTCGTCACGAAGCACATCCAGAATGCCGATCTGGTCATCACCACGGCCGCGATTCCCGGCCGTCCGTCGCCGAAGCTCATCTCCAAGGCCCAGGTCGAAGGCATGAAAGTCGGCAGCGTCATCGTCGACATCGCTGCGGAAGGCGGCGGCAACTGCGAATGCACGAAGCCGGGCGAGACCATCCAGGTCGGCAACGTCACCATCGTTGCGCCGTTGAATATTCCCTCGCTGCTCGCCGAGCATGCTTCCGAGCTGTACTCGAAGAATCAGCTCAACCTGCTGGGGCTGTTCGTGAAGGATGGCGTCGCCAAGATCGACTGGGAAGATGAAGTGCTTGCCAAGGCGTGCCTGACGCATGCCGGCGAAATCCGCAACGAGCGGGCGAAGCAGGCCGTCGAAGGCAACGCCTGACACCAGCCCGGATCCACACAGGGGACCATCATGGAAGCAACCGCATTGAGTTTCACGGGCTTTGTCGCCCTCTACATCTTCATGCTCGCCGCGTTCACCGGCTACGAGATCATCGGCCGCGTGCCGTCGATCCTGCACACGCCGCTGATGTCGGGGTCGAACTTCGTCCACGGCATCGTCTGCGTCGGTGCCATCTTCGCGCTGCTCAATGCCACCACGCCGCTGGAGCAGGTCATCGGTTTCGTCGGCGTGCTGTTCGGTGCCGGCAACGTGGCGGGGGGCTATGTCGTGACCGAGCGCATGCTGGAGATGTTCAAGCCCAGCGACAAGAAGAAATAACCCGAAAGGCACAGGAATCTTCGTGCCGCCAGGCACGTACACGGCCCGGGCAGGCAGGGAACTGCAGCACGCCGTTCACAGGGAATACCGGTCATGGATGCGAATCTGATCATCAATGTTGTCTACATCGTCGCTGCGTTCCTGTTCATCTACGGGTTGAAGCGCATGTCTTCGCCTGTGACGGCGCGCAGCGGCATCGTCGTTGCCGGTGTCGGCATGCTGTTCGCCGTGCTGGTCAGCTTCCTGTACGCCGTCACGGCGTCGGAAGCAGCCAAGGCACACATGAGCGTGAACCTCTCGCTCGCGGCCGTGGCCTTGATCCTCGGTGTCGTCGTGGCGTACTGGACGGGCAAGAAAGTGGCGATGACCGCCATGCCGCAGATGATCGCCATCTACAACGGCCTCGGTGGCGGTGCTGCGGCGCTGATCGCCGCGTCGGAACTGTTTGCGCCCGCCGTCAGCGGTGAGTCGGAAGATGTCGTGCGCCTCGTCGTAACCGTGATCGGGGCCATCATCGGCGCCGTGTCCTTCTCCGGTTCCGTGATCGCCTGGGCCAAGCTCGACGGACGCATCAAGAAGACCTGGCGCGTGTCCGGTCAGCAGTTCCTGAACGGCGCGGTGATGCTGGTGGCACTGGGCATCGGGGCCTACCTTGTGTTCGGCGCGCACGGCCATGGAGCGGTCGGCCTGACCGTGGCGTTCTTCATCATCACGCTGGTCTTCGGCGTGCTGATGACGATGCCGATCGGTGGTGCCGACATGCCGGTCGTGATCTCGCTCTACAACGCGTTCACCGGCCTGGCCGTGGGCGCTGAAGGTTTCGTGCTACAGAACCCGGCGCTGATGATCGCCGGCATGGTGGTCGGTGCGGCGGGCACGCTGCTGACACTGCTCATGGCCAAGGCCATGAACCGCAGCGTGAAGAACGTGATCTTCTCGAACTTCGCAGTCGAGAGCAGCGCCGCGCAGGGCGAGATCGAAGGCTCGCTCAAGCCGACGGACGCCTCCGACGCCGCCGTGCAGATGCGCTATGCGCAGAAAGTCATCATCGCCCCAGGCTACGGCTTGGCCGTGGCCCAGGCGCAGCACAAGCTCTACGAATTCGTGAAGCTGCTGCAGGCTCATGACGTGGACGTGAAGTTCGCCATCCATCCGGTGGCCGGCCGTATGCCCGGCCACATGAACGTGCTGCTGGCGGAAGCCGGTGTGCCTTACGACATCATCCATGACATGGATGATATCAACGAGGAATTCAAGGAAGCGGACGTGGCGCTCGTCATCGGCGCGAACGACACCGTCAACCCGGCGGCGCGCACCCAGAAATCCTCGCCGATCTACGGCATGCCGGTGCTCAAGGTCGACGATGCCAAGCAGGTCTATGTCATCAAGCGTGGCGAAGGCAAGGGCTACTCGGGGGTCGTCAACGAGCTGTTCTACCGCGACAACACCAACATGGTGTACGGCGACGCGCAGAAGGTGATGGTGAAGATGATCCAGGCCATCAAGGACCTGGGCGAAGGCTGATTCACGACACGCGATGGATCGCCGCCCGTTCCACCGCGTTCAGCAATCCATCCCGGATAACCCGGCAGGCTTCGGATCCGGATATTCCCCACCGTTTCGTGGCCCTCTTCGCTCGCGAATCTGCCGGAAGGGCAAAGCCGAGGGTATGCCTTAAATGGTCTCGCCGCAGATTCGCTGCAGATATGCGGCTAAAAGCAAAAGTGTCAGCCCGTAGTCCCTGAAGATCGGGAATGCCCCGTCACTACTTGCGGCGTAGCGCGATAGACCGCCGGGAAGTGCTCGGCTAGCGCGCGCACCTTGGGCTGATCGTTGATCCGAATGTAAAGGCTGTTCGGATGCTTGAGTCCGTAGTTTTGGTGGTAAGTCTCGGCCGGATAGAACTGATCCGGCTGAATCCGCCCCACTTGCGTGGCGATGGCTCGGGAAAACACGCCGGCACGATCAAGTTGTCGAACATAGGCCGTGGCCACTTTCTCCTGCGCGGAATCGAGCGCAAAGATCTCCGAACGGTATTGCGGCCCGACATCTGGCCCCTGCCGATTCACTTGTGTCGGATCGTGCGCAACTGAAAAATAAATGCGCAACAATTCGCCGTAGCTGATCTTCTTCGGGTCGTAGAAGATGCGCACCGATTCGGCATGCCTGGTGTGGCTGGTGCTGGTGTCGTAGTAATGAGCGGTGGCCTTCGAGCCGCCCGCGTAGCCGGCAACCACCTTGCGCACGCCATCGACGTGCTGGAAGACCATTTCCATGCCCCAGAAGCAACCGCCGGCAAGAACGGCCTGGGAGCCGGTTTTCGTCTTCAAGGTCATCGCCGGCGCGGGAATGACGACATGGTGGCTCGTCCCCGCTTGTGCCGGCAGGGTTCGGGCGATGGCGAAAATCGTTCCGCCAACCAGAACCGTGGCCAGCAGAACGCTTGTCGTGCGTGTTCGTGTCCGGGACATCATCTTCATTCTCCGATATGCGTGTCGCCTCGGGTTTCACGTGGCCGCTGTCGGGACAAACACCAGCGCCGCCGAGTCCGTGCAATAACGCAGCCCGGTAGGGGGCGGGCCATCGTGGAACTTGTGGCCGAGATGGGCGTTGCAGCGGCTGCAGGAAACCGCGGTTCGAACGATGCCGAAGCGGGTATCGCGGTGCTGGTTGACATTGGCTGCGGCAATCGGCTGCCAGAAACTCGGCCAACCGGTGCCCGAGTGGAACTGGGTACTGCTGTCGAACAAAGCCGTGTTGCAGCAGATGCAGCGGTAGAGGCCGTGTTCTTCGGGCAAGCGCCAATACCGTCCGGTAAAGGCACGTTCGGTCCCGTTCTGGCGGGTGATGCGATAGCTCTGTGGGGAAAGCTGTTCCCGCCATTCGGTCGGGGTCTTGATAATTCGTGCAACGTTGCGCATGCCAAGAGGCTGCCCCGCAGCGTTGAAAACGGCGATGGTGACGATATCGCCGCTCGATGCGTTGGCGAACGAAGTCGTCGCCGCCAATGCAATGCCAACGCCGGTGACAGTGCCTTGCAGAAAACGTCGGCGCGTGGGGCTGAACGGCTTCATGTTGAACCTCCGGTTGATTGCCTGGCCGGGCAGACGACACAAGACGTCTTGCGTGCCCGGATTGAACGGTGCTTGCAAAGTTCCGCTGTATCCATGAGCGAATGCGGGTCTCTTTCAAATCCCGGCATACCACTGGTAACCCTGATCCTCCCAGTAGCCCCCATTGCCGCCGCCGGTGTCCTTGAACGAAGCGACCAGATCGATGCGGCGCAGGTACTTCGCCATCTTGTATCCGAGCTGGCGCGGCACGCGCAGGCGCAGGGGTGCGCCGTTGGCAATCGGCACGGGTTTGTCGTTGAGTTCCCATGCCAGGAGAGTTTGTGGGTGACAGGCGGAGTCCAAGCCCAGGGATTCGTAATAGCCGTCGTCATAACAGTGAAAGACCACGTAACGCGCCGCCGCGTTCGGCTGGGCCAACTGCAACACCCGGGACAACTGCACGCCGGTCCACTTGCCGATCACGCTCCACCCCTCAACGCAGTCGTGGCGCGTGATCTGGGTGCGATTGGGCAGCAAGCGAAGCTGGTCCAGCGACAACGACAGCGGGTGCGTCACCAAGCCCCCCACCTCCAGCCGATAATCGCGAAAACCGTTGGCCGCCAGCGCGCGATAGGCGACAGATGCCGGATCGGTGCTGCCGTTGGGGCGAAACCACGGAGAGATGTCCGCCTCGCTGAATTCTTCCACCATCGCATCACCTGTCAACGCGCGCTGCGCGGCGCGGCTGAGTGCGGTTGCACTGTTCAGCACCTTGGGCGCCCACTCGGTACGAGAAATCCCGTCGCAGCCACCGAGCATCACCGTGCCGGTCAATGCCAGCGAGTCGAGCAGAAAACGACGCCGGTTAGTGATCGGTTTCATGATGTGTCTCTACCTCGATGGCGTAGCGGCCGGTGATGATCGAGCGCAGGTTGTTGCCAAGCCCGGTGATGACCACTTCAAACATGTGGATCAGAAAGAACGCGACAAAGCCCATGGCTAACAGGAAATGGATGCTGCGTGCCGACTGCCGCCCGCCGACCAGGTCGACCAGCCAGCCCAGCACCGAATCCATGCGCGGCGACATCGCCAGGCCCATCAGTACGATGCCGCCGCCCAAGCCGAAGATCACCACCAGATACGCGACCCGCTGCAGCACGTTGTAGCGTGCCGCGGCCTCGCCGCACGGATGGCGCAGCAATGCGTGATCGACGATCGAGCGCCCGATCCCGCGCCAATCCTTGCGTGTCGGTACCAGGTCGCGGATCAGGTGCCGCGTCCACAGCGCGTAGGCGACGAAGCACACGCCGTTGATCGCGAAGATCCAGGCGAAGAAGAAATGCCAGGCCCGCCCCAGCGCCAGCCATTGCGGCCCCGGAATGGTTGCCCAGTTCGGAAAACCGCGCTCCGTCGGTGCGCCGTCCATCTCCGAAACGCCTAGCCAGCCAGTGGTATTGAAGCGATAGGGACCGACCATGGTGACGCCTCGCAGGCTGCCGTCGCCGTCGCTCGTGGCGCCGAGTATCAGCCACGGATGATGAAAATCGGATCCTTGGCCCCAGTAAAGCGCCGAGTGGGCGTTGAAGATCTGCAGTCCACTGCCGAGCAGGATCAGCAGGCAAACGGCGTTGACCCAGTGCATGATCCTCAATGGCAGCGTGTGCCGGTAGAGCACGCGCTTTTGCATTAGCGTCGTCCGCGGATGATCGTCGGGTTGCCGGGGCTTGTTCATCGTTTGCATGCCCATAATTGCTGCGGTCGGCCGGCGGTGGATGAAATAGCGGCCACCGACCGACCAGCGGCCTGCTCCAGACCGGCCTACCTGGACATGTTGTCCTTCTTCATCATGCCCTTGTCCTTGGACATGCTCTTGTCGTGCATCATGTCGTCTTTCTTCATCATGTCCTTGTCGTGCGACATGCTGTCCTTCTTCATCATGCCCTTGTCGTGCGACATGTTGTCCTTCTTCATCATCTTCTTGTTGTGCGTCATGCCGTTGTCATGCGACATGCTGTCGCCTGCCATGGCGCTGCTGGGGACAATGAACAACGCAGCGGCGGAGAATGCAATCGCGCCGAACAGCGTCAGGGAAGCCGATTTTTTTACCAACATGGTGGTAGCTCCTGTTGAAGTGGATGTGCGAGCACCGCTTGTGCGGCGACCGCCCCACTACGCTATGCGTCCCTTGTCGCCCAATCCTCACGAATTGGTCACGGAATCGGTTACGGTTTCGTTATGTTTGCCGAGCGGTTGCCGTATACAGTCGGATTGAGCGGCCACGGAGCACGCGATGGACGGGCGAATACTGTGCGTGGAAGACAATCCCGACATCGGCAAACTGTTGACCACGATCCTCGGTGACGCGGGTTATCGCGTCGACTGGGTGGCCGACGGGCATCAGGCCCTCGAACGCTGGCCGCAGGCGGCGCTGATCCTGCTCGATCTGATGCTGCCGGGCATCGACGGGCTGTCGGTGTGCCGCGAGATCCGCAAGCAGGACGCGGCGGTCCCGCTCATCATGCTCACTGCCAAGGCCGGCACGCAGGACGTGGTGCGCGGGCTGGAAATCGGCGCCGACGATTACATCACCAAGCCCTTCGATTCGCGCATCCTGCTGGCTCGGGTGCAGGCGCTACTGCGGCGGCGCGGCGGCATGCCCGGCGGGCCTGACGCGCTGGCTGAGCAGGCCCCGATCGTGTGCGGCGATCTGGTCATCCACAGTAGTCGGCATCGGGTGACGCTGGGCGGGCGGGTGCTGGCGCTCACGGCCAAGGAATTCGCGTTGCTGGCGTTGTTCGCGCGCCATCCCGGTCGTGCCTTCAGCCGTGGAGAATTGTTGAATCGCGTCTGGGGGCCGGAGTTCGACGGCTTCGATCATACCGTCAACACCCACATCAACCGGTTGCGCGGCAAGATCGAAAACGACCCGGGCCGACCGTGTCACATCCATACCGTGTGGGGTGTCGGCTACCGTTTTGACGACGCACCAGACGTCGAAACCAACGGGACTCCTCCGCCGTGAGTCGCTTGTTGCACGGCTTCGGCCGCTTCACGCGCAGCCTGTACGCGCGCATCGCGCTGGTGTATCTGGTGAGCCTGCTGCTGTTGTCGGTGGCAGCGGCGTGGATCGCCGTGAGCCAGTTCAACCACCTCAGCCGCGAGATGGAACAGCGCATGCAGATCAACCTCGCGCACAACCTGGCCGGTGTGATGGTGACCCCGCTTGAGCACGGCCCCGAATCGGCCGCCGCACGCCAAGCCGCGCGGCGCATCCTATCCATCAATCCGTCGCTGCGCGTGTACGTGCTCGACGCCAACGGCCGCGTGATCGGCAATTACACGGGAACCCAATGCCCGGCCAATGCGGGCGTCAACGTGGGCCCGCTGAACGACTTGCTCGCCCCACACCCCATGCTGCCGGTGTTCGTCGCCGGGCCGTGCTCGGTCGCTTCCAACGTGTTTTCAGTGGCGCGCATTCATTACGGGCCCACCCATCAATCCGGCTATCTGTTCGCGGTGCTGCACGCCGATCCGCGCATGTCGATGTTCTCGATGCTGCGCACCAGCACCATCACGCGCACGCTGATCGTGGCCGGGTCGCTGGCGCTGTTGATCTCGATTGCAGCGGGCCTGTTGCTGTTCGCACTACTTACGCGACGCTTTACTGCGCTCACCGAGGTCGTGCGGCGTTTTGCCGCCGGCGACTACAGCCAACGCACCACACCGCGCCGCAATGACGAGATCGGGCTGCTGGGGCGCGCCTTCAACGAAATGGCCGGCACCATCGAGGCACAGCTCAACGCCCTGCGCGTCACCGATCGCCAGCGGCGCGAACTGGTCGCCAACCTGTCGCACGATTTCCGCACGCCTCTGACATCGTTGCGCGGCTACGCCGAACAGTTGCAGGCCGACCATGACCTGCCACCGCAAACGCGGCAGGCGCATGTGGACGCTATCCTTACCAACACCGAGCGGCTGACGCGCCTGGCGCAGCAGTTGTCCACGCTGGCGCGCGTCGATGCCTTCGAACAACCGTTGTCCATCGAAGTATTCTCTCTGTCCGAACTGGCCTATGACATCATCGGCAAATTTGCACCGCAGGCGAAGAGCGCCGGCGTCACGCTGAACGTCGACTGCACGCCGATGGCCATATCGGTGACCGCCGACATCGGGTTGATCGACCGCGTGCTGGCCAACCTCATCGACAACGCCCTGCACGCCACGCCCGCCGGTGGGCGCGTAACTCTGAGCATCACGACTCAGACCGACAAGGCTGTCGTGTGCGTCACCGACACCGGCGTGGGAATCAGAGCGGAAGACATACCCTTGGTAACACAACGCTTCTACCGCACCACCGCCAGCCGTGGCAAGCGTGAGGGCTCCGGGCTCGGGCTGGCCATCGCCGCGGAAATCTGTGAACGTCACGAAACCCGGCTGCAGATCCGCAGCGTGCCTAGGCAGGGGACGTCGATCGAGTTCGCGCTGCAACTGGCCTGAGCCCGGCAGTACGTCCATCCGATCCGGGTTCATCCCGGGAATCGAGGCCTCCTTTATAATCCGCAGTACTAGACAAGCGGCAAGCTGTAGGGCTCGAACGCCACCAGCGCCCCACCATTCCAAGAAGCTCATGTCATCCGTTGCCCAACAGGCGGCCCTGCGCCGTACTTTTGCCATCATCAGCCATCCCGACGCGGGCAAGACCACGCTGACGGAAAAGCTGCTGCTGTTTGGCGGTGCCATCCAGCTTGCCGGCACCGTGAAGGGCCGCAAGGCGGCGCGCCACGCAACTTCCGACTGGATGGCGATGGAGCAGGCGCGCGGCATTTCCGTGACGACTTCGGTCATGCAGTTCCCCTACCAAGGGCGCGTCGTCAACCTGCTGGATACGCCGGGACATGAGGATTTCTCGGAGGATACCTACCGTACGCTGACGGCGGTCGACTCTGCGCTCATGGTGATCGACGCAGCGCGCGGCGTGGAGCCGCGCACCATCAAGCTGATGGAAGTGTGCCGCATGCGCGACACGCCGATCGTCACGTTCATCAACAAGATGGACCGCGACAGCCGCCCGCCGCTGGAGCTGCTGGACGAGATCGAACGCATCCTCGGCCTGTCCTGCGCGCCGGTGACGTGGCCGGTGGGCATGGGGCGCGAATTCCGCGGCGTCTACCATCTGCTCGAAGACCGCTTCTATCTGTACAGCGGCCCGAAGGACCGCATCAGCGACATCGAAACCATCGACGGCCTGCATGCAGCGGGTATCGCGCAGCGGCTGGGTGCGCCGTACGAGACGCTGCTGGAGGAAATCGAGCTGCTGCAGGCCGCAGGTACGGAATTCGATCTCGACGCCTATCGCAACGCACAGTTGACGCCGGTATTCTTCGGTTCCGCAATCAACAATTTCGGTGTTCGCGAGCTGCTGAACGGCTTTGTCGAGTGGGCTCCCGGGCCCCAGCCGCGGGCCACGACCGAGCGCGAAGTGCAGCCGGACGAATCCACTTTCACCGGCTTCGTGTTCAAGATCCAGGCGAACATGGATCCGCATCACCGCGACCGCATCGCCTTCCTTCGCGTGTGCTCCGGGCACTACCACAGCGGCCTGACGCCGTATTCCACGCGCCTTGACAAGCCGCTGCGCATTGCCAGCGCGCTGACCTTCATGGCAGCCGAGCGCGAAGCCGTGGCGGACGCCTGGCCGGGCGACATCATCGGCCTCTACAACCACGGCACGATCGCCATCGGCGATTCCTTCACGGAAGGTGAAAAGCTGCACTTCACAGGGATTCCGAACTTCGCGCCGGAATTGTTCCGTCGCGTCGTGCTCAAGGATCCGCTGAAATCCAAGCAGCTCAACAAGGGGCTGGACCAGTTGTGCGAGGAAGGCGCCACGCAGGTCTACCGGCCGTTGACGAACCACGACGTCATTCTCGGTGCCATCGGCGTGTTGCAGTTCGACGTCGTCGAATCGCGCCTGGAGACCGAGTACAGCGTGCACGCACGTTTCGAGCCGGAGACCGTCCACACGGCACGCTGGGTGCGCTGTGCGGATGACGCGCTGCTGGAGCAGTTCCGTGACAAGAACGCCAGCCGGCTGGCGCTCGATTACGCCGGTGCGTTGGTCTATCTGGCGTCGAGCCGCGTCAACCTGCGCATGACGCAGGAGCGCTGGCCGCAGGTCGAGTTCCTGGAAACGCGAGAACAGCGCCGTGTCTGAGGGCACGAAATCCGGACTTTGGGTGGGCTTTCAAGGCCGGTGGATGATATGCTCTTTGCGATGCCAACCTAAGGAGTTGCCCGATGTTGCGTAAGATCTGTGCAGCTGGTGTTGTCGCGGTTTTTCTCAGCGCCTGCGGACCTTCCACGAACACCGCCCAGACCGGAACGGAAACAGTAGCCCCGGCGGCGGAAACCGCCACGCAGCCGGCTCCTGCCGCGCAGCCAGCGGCGAAACCCGCTTCCAGGCCGAAGCCCAAACCGAAACCGGCTCCTGAACCGGTAGCACAAGCCCAACCCAGGGCCGCGGAGCCGGCACCGGTGTGCCGGACCTGCGGCACCATCACAGCCATTACACCGTTTGAGGAACGGGGCAAGGGCGGCGCGATCGGCGCGCTGGCAGGCGGCGCGGCGGGTGGTCTCGCCGGCAACCAGTTCGGCAAGGGCAGCGGCAATGCCGCCATGACGGCGCTGGGCGCAGTCGCGGGGGCCGTTGCGGGCATGGAAGCCCAGAAGCGTATCGAGACCAAGACGCTGTACCACGTGACGGTACGGATGGATGCAGGCGGCACGCAGACGATTACGCTGCAGAGCGTTGCTGGCCTCGCGCCGGGTGCGAAAGTCGACGTCAGTGGCGGTGCGCTGCGCCTGCTCTGAACGCAACGGTGTAAATGACGCCCGGATCGCGTAATGCGGTCCGGGCGTTTTTCATGGGCGCAAGCAGGTGCGCGGGGCGGAACCCAGGTGAAGCGGATCAGTCCGCGGTGCGCGGCTCGACCACTTGTGCAACTGTGGCGATGGCCTGGAAAGGCTGGTCGCCGAGCAGGCGGGCCAGTGCCGGTGGCAGGTGGCGCTTGTCGAGGCGCAGCAGCGTGAACTGGGCCAGGCCGGGGCGTTTGCCGTGCGTCATGCCCGACCAGGTCTGGGCCATGGAGCCGTCGTTTTCGGAGACGTTCACGCCGAGATCGCGCAACTTGTCGGCATAACCGGGCATGAGCGCGCCGACGCCGCGCATCAGGGGAGCGGTGCTCGCCTTGATGTCGATCCAGGTTTCGAAATCGTGTTCCAGCAAGGGTGCGGCCAGGCGCCGCACGAGGCGGCTTTTCAACCCCCGCTGCAGGCCGCGCTGTACCAGCGTTGCGACGCGCGGAACGGGCAGGCGGGTCGTCGGGCGGGTTGTCAGCTCGGCGGGAGGTGCGACAGCCGGATCGGCTGTGATGGGCTGCATGGCGTTCGCGAGGCGGCTTTGCAGGTGCAACCGCCAGAGTGTTTCTTCGCCACCGCTGCGCGGTGTGGTTTCCACGCCGACTTCGATGCTCAGCAGCGGTGTGCCGTTCAGGGCGGGCAGAGCGGCCGTGAACAGGCTGCGCGCCGGAAGTGCCGGAATACGGGTTTTGCGCGAGAATTTCATGGCGGGCGGGGCAGGTTCAGGAGCAGGGATCAGGTATGCAGCGAGGCTACCACTTTGTCGTGACGGGCCGCGTGCAGCACGTCAGGTTTCGCGTTGCGACTGCGGCGATGGCGCGATCGCTTGCGCTGAGTGGCTGGGTACGGAACCGGCCCGATGGCGGCGTTGAAGGCCTCGTTTATGGCGAAGACTCGGCGCGCATGCAGCGCTTCCGGGACTATCTGGCAAGCGGACCAGATGCCGCGCGGGTCGTGGCTGTGGTGTGGGAAGCGGTGGACGAGGCAGGCCCGCCAGGCGCAACGTTCAGTATCCGCCGCTGACGCGGCAGCGTTACGCGATAAGGGCGCGGTCGCCGAGGAAGTCGAAGCGGAATTCGCGCGGATGCATTTTTTTCAGGATGTAATCGGCCATGCGCTCCAGCCGTGCGGGAATGCACATCAGCCGGTCCTGAAGCTCGCGACCGACCGCCGTCAGCCCGCCGAGTTCCCCGATCTTCCAGAACGCCAGCAGCTCTTCCACGATCTTCTGGTAGTGGCGCGGCCCGTAGATGTCGGCACGCATCATGACTTCCGACATGGCCTCGTAGTTCGGGATGGTGTGGCCGGGCATTGCCAGCGCCGGCATGACGCGCAGCAGCGCGTACAGGGCGCGTTCCGTGTCGCGTTTCAGGACTTCCCCGAACACGTTGCGATAGAACTTGAAGTGGCGGGCCTCGTCGCCGGAAACATGCGCCAGCACGCGCTGGATGGCAGGCTCGTAGCGCCCGCAGGTGCGGCCGGTGTTGGCGTGGGCAACCTGAGTGGCGCGTTCCTGCAGGCTGGTATAGGCCAGCAGGCGGTAGGCATCGTGTTCCCATTCCGGGTTGAATCCGGATGCGATATAGGCGTATTGCAGGCGTTCCAGTGCGATGATGTCGAAGACGCGAGCGTCGCGCACGTAGTCGCGCAGCACACAGCCGTGGCGGTCCTCTTCGGCCGTCCAAAGGTTGTTCCACGTGCTCCAAGGGCTTTCCGTGCCCATGTAGACGGCGATCAGGCGGTGGAAGTGCGGCAAGCCTTCCTCAGTCAGCAGGTTGATCGCCAGTGCCACGCGGATCGTGTCCGGCAGTCCGCGGGCCGCGTCACGAATCTCGGCCACGTCGGTGTCGGCCTCCGTATTCCGAGGCAGTAGTTCACTGGGGAACCACAGGTTACGGCGTGCAACGTGTGCTGCCATCTCCGCTTCGACAAACGGTTCCATCGAGACGAGCACTTCGAGCCGGGCAGGGTCCATCGGTGCGGTTTGTCTGTTGTCAGAGGTCACGTCGCTTCCGGTTGGTGCTGGCGGATCGAGCGTTCCGCGCGCTTGCCGTCGTATCGTTACATAGCATTAATTATAGGTGAAAGCCTGCCCGATGTTCATGACCTGCGCCAAGCGCCGGGCATTCAATCCTTGAAATTGGGAGCGCGCTTGCCGGTATAGGCGGACATGGCCTCGATGGCGTCGTTCGAGACCAGGGTGGAAGCATTCCAGGCTGCGGTGTAGGCGAGCCCGTCCGCCACGCTGTGGTCGCGTGCAAACAGCGCGTTGCGCTTGATGCCGCGCACGGTGAGCGGGGATTTCGCCGCGATCGTCTGCGCCAGCGCCGTGGCGCCGGCCATCAGCGCGTCGTGGTCGGCGAAAACCTGTTCCACGAGCCCGATCCGTTCCGCCGTGGCGCCGTCGACTTTTTCGGCCGTGTAGCACAGGCGCAGCGCGCGGCCGTATCCGATGAGATGCGGCAGACGGTGCAGGGTGCCGACGTCCGGCACGACGGCAAGATCGACTTCCTTGACGCAGAAGTGGGCATCGGCGCTGCACAGGCGCAGGTCGCAACTGCTGGCGAGGTCGACGCCGGCGCCGACGCAGGCACCGTGGATCGCTGCAATGACGGGCACGCGCAGCGTCTCGATCGCATTGAAGGCTGCCTGTGCGTGCTGGATGAACGCGTGGACCGCTTCGCGCCCACGCGCCGCGCCGCCCGGCGCCTGCGCGATGCGCGCCAGGTTGACGAGGGCGTCGGTGTCGATGCCGGCGGAGAAATGCCGGCCCGCACCGCTGACGATCAGGACCCGGCATTTCGGGTGACTTCCGACTTCGCGCAAGGCAGCAGGGAATTCTTCCCAGAACGCCAGATTCATGGCATTCGCCTTTTCGGGGCGATTGATGACGAGGCGGGCAACCGGCGCAGTCAGCTCCAGGTTCAACGTGGTCCGGTTCGGCGTGGTGGAAGGCATGGACGGTTCGAGAATGGCAAGGGAGGCCTTACATTACACGGCTTGCAGCGCGGGCTGTGGGCGGTTGCCGCAGGGGGTGTGTTGGGGGAGACGATTTGCGCGGACGTGTACAATTCACCCTCCATCCATCCGCGACCGGCGGGTGGCAGGCGTGCCGGGCACGCCGATCGCGTCGCGTTTTTCGCTCGCGGGTTCCTTTCTCAATCGTCTTGATGTTTCCGCCGTTCCGGGACATCGGCTTCCGGATCAATCATGAAATTTCAGGATTTTGGGCTGTCGGCCCCGCTGCTGGATGCGCTGTCTGCGCAAGGCTATGCAGATCCGACCCCGGTTCAGCAACGCGCCATTCCCCTGGCCCTCGAAGGCCGTGACCTGATGGCGAGCGCGCCGACGGGTACCGGCAAGACGGCGGCCTTTGCACTGCCGATCCTGGAACATCTGTTCCCGGCCGGTCACGCCGCGGGTGCGCGTGGCCCGCATCCGCGGGTACTGGTGCTGACGCCGACGCGTGAACTGGCGGCGCAGGTGCACGCCAATCTGCGGGATTACGCCAAGCAGCTACCGCTGCGCAGCACGACGATCTTCGGCGGCGTCAGCATGCACAACCAGATCGACGTGCTGCGGCGCGGCGTGGACGTATTGGTGGCGACGCCGGGACGCCTCATCGACCACCTCGACCACGGCACGGCGAAGCTCTCGAACGTGGATGTGCTGGTACTCGACGAAGCCGACCGCATGCTCGACATGGGCTTCCGCCCGGCACTGCGCAGGATCATGGCGCAGCTTCCGCGCGAGCGGCAAACGCTGCTGTTTTCCGCGACGTTTGCCGGCCCGGTGAAGGAGCTTGCACAGCAGTTCCTGCGCAATCCGGCGACGGTGCAGGTCAGTCCGCCGAACAGCGTCACGGCCACGGTCACGCATCGCGTGCATCCGGTGGACACCGCGCGCAAGGTCGACCTGCTGCTGCACATTTTGTCTGAAGACCCGCAGCGCCAGACGCTGGTGTTCACGCGCACCAAGCACGGTGCCGACAAGCTGGTGCGGGTGATCGAGAAAGCCGGTTTCCACGCTGCCGCGATCCATGGCAACAAGAGCCAGAATCAGCGCACGCGCGCGCTACGCAACTTCAAGGATCACGGCATTGCCGTGCTCGTCGCGACCGACATCGCTGCGCGCGGGCTGGACATCGAGCAGTTGCCGCTGGTCATCAACTACGACCTGCCGATGGTGGCGGAAGACTACGTGCACCGCATCGGTCGCACCGGCCGCGCGGGAGCCGATGGCGTGGCGATTTCCTTTGTCACGCAGGAAAACACCGGTTTGCTGCGCGACATCCAGAAGCTGCTCGACGAGCCGCTCGATGTGGCGCCGATGCCCGGCTTCGAACCCGGGCAGGCGCTGAACCTGGACAGCAATGTCCGACCTCAGCAGCAACCGCGGGGTGGGCAGCCGCGGGGCGCCCGTCCGCACACTGGCCACGCGCACGCCGGCGCGAAACCCGGCTCGCGCTCGCGTCCGGCGGGAAGGTCGGAGTCGGGCCAGAATCGCAGCCGCAATGTCGACGGGGTGGTTCGCCACGCACCGGCGACACGGAAACAGCGCCGGCCGCCGTCACGCCGCCCGGCGCGCTGACCGAAAACAGGTTCCGGCCCTGGCTCCTGCTTGAGCCGCGTGAACGACCGGGGATATGGGATTTGTGGCCTTACCAGTGTTCGCCTTTGAATACGTTCGCGAACACCACCTGTTCCAGCGTCGGCTTGGGCTGCGCCTTGTCCTTGTTCTTTTCCTTGGCGCCGCGTGCAGCCGACGATGACGGAAACAGCTGGAAGCCCTTGCTGAGCACGTAGTCGTTTACTTTCGGCCACAGTGCGTAGCTGATGGAGGCCATGGTGCCGAGCGGTGTGGCAATGCTCTTGGGCTTTTCAAGGATCGCGCGGATAACGGTATCGGCGGCATCGTCCGGCGACTTCGTCGGGATGTAGCTGTAGATCTTCGTCGGCGCGATCATCGGCGTGCGCACCAGCGGCATGTAGATGGCCGTGGTGTGGATGCCCTGCGCGCGCACTTCCGCCGACAGACAGCGCGTGAAGGCGTCGAGCGCGGACTTGGAAGCGACGTAGGCCGAGAAGCGAGCGGCATTCGCCAGCACGCCGATGGAGCTGATGTTGATGATCTGCCCCTGCTTGCGGTGCACCATCGACGGCAGCAACGCCATGATGAGGCGGATGGCGCCAAAGTAGTTCAGCTGCATGGTGCGCTGGAAGTCGTGGAAGCGGTCGTAGGACTCGGCCACCGCACGGCGGATCGAGCGTCCGGCGTTGTTCACCAGCACGTCGACGTGGCCGAAGTCCTTCAGCACCGCCGCCGCCATGACGTCGATGGCGTCGAGGTCGGTCAGGTCGCAAGGGTAGACGTAAGCCTCGCCGCCGTTGGCCTGGATGATGTGCTGGGTGTCTTCCAGCTTCTCGCGCGTGCGGGCGACGAGGATGACCTTGGCGCCCGCCGCGGCCAGTTTCTTGGCGGTGACGAAGCCGATGCCGGAGGATGCGCCGGTGATGAGCACGACCTGCCCCTGCAGTCTGTGCATCGTGTGCTTCGACGGGTGATAGTCGTTGTCCAGGAAGTGCTCCCAGAACGCCCACAGCTTGTCGGCATAATCGTGGATGTCCGGACAATGGATCTTCGTGCCCTTCAGCGCGGCGCGCGTGTTGCGGTCGTCGAACACGGCGCGGTTCGTGATGTAGGCGAGCACGGAAACCGGGATACCGATGGTCTTCGAGATGCTGTGCTTCATCGATTCCGGGATCACGCCGGTCAGCTTCGCGGAGGCGCGGCGCATCAACGGCGGCAGCGTCGGCAGCGACAGCGTGCTGGCGAATTCCGGCCCGTGCGCGGCCTCGAACAGCACGCTCATCAGCTCGCCGACGGTCGGGCCGGGTGACTGCAGCAAGTGGAAACACTGGCCGTCGAGCCCGTCCTTGTGGCTGATCGCGTCGAGCGCGTCCACCACGTAGTCCACCGGCACGATCGGCACGCGGCCGCCGTCCACGCCCAGCAGCGGCACCCATTTCGGCACTTTCGTGCTCAGCCGCTGGATGGTCTTGAAGAAGTAGTAGGGGCCGTCGACCTTGTCGATCTCGCCGGTCGTGGAGTCGCCCACCACGGTGCCGGGGCGGTAGATGCGGAACGGCACGCGCGCTTCCTCGCGCACGATCTTTTCCGCCATGAACTTGGTGCGGAAATACGGGTGGATCGTGCTCTGGCCTTCCTCGAACATCTTTTCCGTGAACGTGCCGACGAAGTTGCCGCCGGCAACGGCGACGGACGACACATGGTTCAGGCACAGCTTGCCGCCGAGATCGTTCGCCAGCTGCACAACGTTGCGCGTGCCTTCGATGTTGAAGCGGTCGGCCGTCTCATCGTCCATGTTCATGTCGTAGACAGCAGCGAGGTGGTAGAGCTGGTCGATCTTGCCTTTCAGGCGCTTGAGGTCTGCGGCGGAGATCACGCCTGGCGCTGTGATGTCGCCGCTGACGGCCTCCAGGCACGCACCCTTGTCGCCGAGCCGCTCGACCAGTGCCTCGAACTTGTCGCGGGATGATTCGCGGACCAGAACATGGATTTTGGCGTCCTTGTGCGCGGCGAGGCGTTCGACGAGGAAACGGCCGATGAAACCGGTGGCGCCGGTGACGAAGTAATGCATGCTGGACTCCCGAGCGAGGCGTGGCGGCGGTAAGGGTCTCGTCACGCGGAAACGTTTATGCGTGACGCAGGCGAGTGTCGCGCAAATCCGGCGTGCTGCACAGGGCGGCGCCGACAGTCGTGGCTGGCGGCTTCGCTGTATCGGGCGGGGTTAGCTGGTGCGCCACTGCGGCAATGCTTCGTGCAGCCGCTGCTGCGTGGTGGCAAGTGCTTCCGGGCTGTAGGGGACGGGTGCGCCGTGACCCCACACCGGCGACGGCCACGCGGCGTCGCCCTGGTGCCGCACCACGTGATGAACGTGCAGCTGCCTCACGACGTTGCCGAGTGCCGCGACGTTGAGCTTGCCGCCGCCGAAGGCCTGCATCATCGCCTGCCCGAGCAGGACGGATTCCTCCAGCAATTCCGTGCGGTCGGCGGCGTCGAGTTCGAAGATTTCGTGCACGCTGGCCTGCCGCGGCACGAGGATGCACCACGGGTAGCGCGCGTCTTTCATCAGCAGCCAGCGACATAGCGGGGCGTCGCCGAGCACCAGGCAATCCGCGGCGAGGCGCGGGTCGAGCGTGAAATTCATGCAGGCTCCATGTGGGCTTCGAGGGCGGCTTCGAGATCCGCGTGGAAATGCGGTGCGCTGAATTCGAAGGTCGCGAACGTCAGGAGGTCGTTTGCGCCAGAGGCCAGCCCGGCCTGGATGGATTCCGCCATCGCGTAGTCCTCGCCCAACGTACGGCGGTACAACTCGACGTTTGCCTGCCAGTGCGCCCGTGCCTTGTCGCCGTCCGGTGCCGCCGGCAGCAGCGTGATCTCGTGCACGCGCGTGCGATCCGGCGCCAGCGGTTCCAGCGTGCTGAACTGGGCGTGGTCGGGCTGCACCAGCAAGGTGGTGTTCGGAAACAGGAAATACAGCAGGTTGCCGTGGCGTCGCAGGCTGGCGGCGGTCGCTGGGGGTGGGCGGTCGGGGTCCAGGTTCGCCTTCGGTAGAAACAGCCGGCGGTTGTGGTTTGCCTCGTCCACGATCTGAAGGTTGTTCACGAACAGCGCCGCAATCGTGTCGCGGTGCACGATCTTGAAGTGATAGGCCTCGAAGGCGCCGTCCAGCAGCAGCTTCCAGTTCGCGGCGACTTCGTAGGTGCGGGGTGCAAAGGCCACGGGGTGCTGCAGGTCGAGTGCCTCGATCTCCGCGATGAAAGGCTGCAGCGTGGGCGTGATGGCGGTGTCAGCCGGGGTCGCCGGGTCGGTCACCACCCACACCAGTCCGGCGTGCTCGCAGGCCGCCAGCCGCCGCAGGCCGTGCGACGCCAGATCGAGCCCGGGGAAGCCGAAAGCCTGCGGGACGCGTTCGAGCGTGCCGTCGCAGCCGTAGGTCCACGCATGGTACGGGCACGTGAAATGGCGGGTGTCGCGCCCGCAGCCTTGCGCCACGCGCGCGCCGCGGTGGCGGCACACGTTCAGGAACGCCCGCACCGTGCCGTCCGCCTGCCGCACCAGCAGCAGGGGGGCTGCGAGGTGGCCGCACGTCAGCCAGCTGCCCGCCGCCGGCAGATCGGAACTGGCCGCGACGGGTTGCGGCTGCGTGCGCAGGAAGCGGCGTTCGCGTGCGGTCCGTGCCGCATCCGTGTAACGGGTGACGGGGAGCGTACCCCCGGCCTCGGCGCCTTCCGGCCGCGCGCCGTGCAGCGCCGCGACGGTGCGCTGCAGCAGACCTTCGGCAGTGGGGGTATCCATGCATGTGTTATAGCCGAAACCGGGCAGGGCAGACAGTCGCCGGCTATTTTGACGATCCAGCATTCGTTTTGTACCCTGCGGAGCACCTGTACGTCGCACGCCTGCCCGTTGAACGGCAGCTTTGCATGGCGTCCGGGAAACACGGTGATCCAGCGTGTGCCGGGTTGTCCGTCATGAACCCGATGTATGGAGTCCGCTTATCCAGGAGAAGTGCATGAGCAAGTTTGATGACGCGGTTGCGAAATACGTTGCCGAGGCCAAGAAGTTGAACCTCGACGTTTCCACCGGGCTGATTTCCACCGTTGCAAAGGGGTTGGGACCAGTCATCTACAATGCGGATTCCGAGCTTGTCTCGACGTCGGACAAGGCCGAGATGGACCGCGTGCGGGACTCTTTCCTGGTCAAGAAGCTCGGCCTTGCCGCGGGCCCGGAACTCGACAAGGCGATCAAGGAAGTAACCGACAAGATGGGTTCTTCCAACCGCTCGAAATACCGTGTGCTGTTCTACGCGCTGCTGGTCAAGAAGTTCAAGAAGGAATCCGTCTACGCCTGAGCGCCTTCGCGTCGGGTGGCATTGCGGCCCGCGGCGAGGTTCACCACGCCGCGGGTTTTTTGTGGGCGCGGGGTGGCTGGCCTTGCCGCGCGCAGCTGGGCGTTATAGTTATGGAAGGTGACGGTGGGGGGGCGGCGGTGGGCGAGACGTATCGGCGGTACTGGGAGGATTTCCACCCAGGCGAGACCCTGTCCTACGGCGAAAAGCGCGTGACGCGTGAGGAGATCGTCGAGTTCGCACGGGAATTCGATCCGCAGCCCTTTCATCTGGACGATGCCGCCGGGGCAGCCACGCACTTCGGCGGCCTCGTCGCCAGCGGCTGGCAAAGCTGCGGGTTCGCCATGCGTATGCTGGTGGACCATGTACTGCGGGATTCCACTTCGATGGGCTCTCCGGGCGTCAAGTCGTTGCGCTGGCTCAAGCCGGTGCGCCCCGGCGACACGCTCCACATGCACCAGACCACGTTGTCCACCGCGCGCCATCCGCACCGGCGCGACATCGGCTTCGTCAACAGCCGCTTCGAGATGCTGAACCAGCACGACGCCGTCGTGCTGCGCATGGAATCGGGCGGCATGTTCCTGCTGCGCCACCCGGAGGCGCCATGAGCGGCGCGCGCTATTGGGAAGACTGGCAGGTTGGCGACACGCTCGAGTGCGGCAGCGTGCCGGTTACGGCGGAGGCGATCAAGCGTTTTGCCGCTCAATACGACCCCCAGCCGTTCCACCTCGATGAGGCTGCCGCACAAAAATCCCTGTTCAAGGGGCTGGCCGCTTCCGGCTGGCACACCGCGGCGATGACGATGCGTCTTATCGTCCAGCAGCCCATGGCCAGCCTGGGTTCTCCTGGTTTTGACGACCTGCGCTGGCTCAAGCCGGTACGGCCCGGCGACACGCTGCACGCACGCCTGACGTGCCTGGACAAGCGGCCGTCGGCGGCACATTCCGAGCGGGGTATGGCGCATTTTCTCGTGGAAACGCTGAACTCGGCAGGCGATATCGTGATGCGTTTGACACTTGCCGCGATCCTGGCGCGGCGACCCGCAGCCTGAAGGCAAGAAAGTTAATGAATAGGGCCAGACTCGATCGATCCCCATGTCCTAGGGATATGTGCCGGGTTTACGGATGATGCAAATCGATGAGGTTAAATCAGATCAATCGAATCTGACCCCTTTGATTTTTTGTTCACGCCGTTTCCATCGGTAGAGCTGGATCAGCGGCCCATTCCGACAAGGAGCCGTCATACACGGCTACGTTCGGCACGCCCAGCAACGTGAGCACAAACGCGTCACTGCTGGCCGCGATGCCACCTCCGCAGTAGGTAATGACGCGTTCCCGGCTGAGTGCGCCCACTGCCTCGAATTGCGCACGAAGTTGTGCTGCTGGCAGATATGCGTGGGTGACGGGGTTGATGAGTGCGACAGTCGGGACATTGACACTCGACGGGATGTGGCCGGCGCGCTTGTAGCGCACTACAGTCCCCGCATGATCTTCGGTCGTGAGAGCGTTGAGGAGACACGCACGGCTGTCCCCCATCGTTGCCAGTACCTCGCGTTTGTCGGCCATGAGTTCCGGGTGGGGCCGGGCAACAAAGTGTGCGGGTGGATAGGGAGACGGCTCCGTGGAGACCGGGCGCGCTTCCAGCGTCCATTTGTGCCAGCCCCCGTTCAGGACAGCAGCGTTTTCGAATCCGCACACGCGCAACATCCACCAGACACGAGCCGCCCACATATGCGCCCATAGATCACTACACGCGTCATAGAGGACGACAGGCGTGCCATCCTCAATCCCATACCGGGACATGGCTTCTGCGAACTGCGTCATGGAGGGCATCATGAAGGGCACTGAGCTGTTGCGGTCCGAGAGATCCTGCATGAGATCAGCGTACCCACTGCCCGGAATATGGCCCTTGGCCCAAGCATCATGGCCAGTAGCAACACGAACCCCATTGGCGTCGGAGGCAAACAAAACGGTGCAATCCAGGATGCGCAGTGCAGGATCGTTGAGGTGCGCGGCGACCCAAGCCGTTTCGACAAGATATTGCGGATTGATAAAAGCCATAGGCCACCTTCTGGTGTCGTCGTCCAGTACTCAGATGAATTGACGCCAATCGTCTCGACGAAGCCTTCCCGTCCAGGTTAGACGGATTTACAGACTGGATCGTACATTGTCCGCGGCCTGTGACCAGCAGTTTGGAACTACCTCACTGGAGGTGTGGACGCAAACAGCCATTGATCTCATCGCTGAGAACCTGTTCGTCGTGGTCGTTGCCCGTAAGCAGGCGGGGCCACTGGGTCGATTCGGAGCGCAGGTTGGTTTTCCACGAAACGCGATCAACGTAAAATTCCCCTTTCCCCATCTGACGTGACGCCCTTGCCATGACTGAACCGCTGGCTGAACACGCCAACATCCTGTTCGATATTTTCGTGATGCTGGCGGCGGCGAAGCTGTTCGACGAGCTGTGCCAACGGCTGAAGCAGCCCACCGTGGTGGGCGGTATCTTCGCCGGCTTCCTCATCGGGCCGAGCGTGCTGGGCTGGGTCGCGCCGTCCGCCGGTTCGTCCATGTTGGCGGAGATCGGCGTCGTCATCCTGATGTTTTCCGTGGGGTTGGAGACGAAGCTGTCCACCATCCTGTCGGTGGGGCGGACGGCGCTGGCGGTCGCGGTGCTGGGCGTGGTGGTGCCGTTTGCTGCCGGCTGGTGGCTGCTGCGTTTCATCGGCGAGTCGCAGGCGGAAGCGCTGTTCGTCGGTACCGCGATGGTCGCGACGTCAGTCGGCATCACGGCCCACGTGCTGGCAGAAATGGGGGTGCTGGCGACGCGTTCGGCTCGCATCATCCTGGGCGCGGCGGTCATCGACGACGTGCTGGGTCTGCTGCTGCTGGCCGCGGTTTCGAGTGCTGCGGAAGGGCCGTTGGACTGGGCTGCCGTAGGTAGCACCGCAGCGGCCGCCATCGCCTTCGTGATCGTGATCGCGGCGCTCGGGCCGTGGGTGGTGGCGCGCACCATGCCTTTCGTGCAGCGCCAGCGTGCTGCTGGCTGGGTTTTCAGTTCCTCGCTGGTGCTGTGCTTCGCGCTGGCGGCAGCGGCGGACCACGCCGGCGTCGCGTCCATCGTCGGCGCGTTTCTGGCTGGCATGGCGCTGGCGGAATTCACGTCCGGCGACCCGGCCCTGCACCGCCAGATGCATACCGTGGGCGAGCTGTTGGTGCCGTTCTTCCTCGTGACCATCGGCATGCAGTTGAAGCTGGATGTCTTCGCCCAGCCCGAGACGTTGTGGCTGGCGGGCGTGCTGACGCTGCTGGCAATTGCCGGCAAGCTGGTGGGTTGCGGCGTGGCGGCGCTGCATTACGGCTGGCGCGAAGCCGTACGGGTGGGCGTGGGCATGGTGCCGCGCGGCGAAGTCGGCATTATCGTCGCGCAGATCGGGCTGGCGGCGGGCATCGTCAGCCAGAGCCTGTTTGGCGCGGTGCTGGTGATGGTGATCGTCACGACGGTGATCGCGCCACCGGCGCTCAAGCCGCTGTTCCGCAATGTTGCGCACTAGCCTCGCCGTGAACCTCCCTCTGGCGTTGTACGTGCATTTCCCGTGGTGTGTGCGGAAATGCCCGTATTGCGACTTCAACTCGCACGTCGCCGCCGGCGGAATTCCGGAAGATGCCTACGTCGAAGCGCTGCTGCGTGATCTGGATTTCGAACTGCGGGAAGCGCCCGAAACGCGGCCGCTGGTGTCGATCTTCCTCGGCGGCGGCACGCCCAGCCTGTTCAGCGACCGCGCTGTCGGCACGCTGCTGGAGGCGGTGGCGAAACGGCTGGCCTTTGCGCCCGGCATCGAGATCACGCTGGAAGCGAACCCCGGTACCGTGGACGCCGGGCATTTCCGCGGCTACCGCGCCGCGGGCGTGAACCGCCTGTCGGTCGGCGTGCAGAGCTTCGACGATGCACAACTCAAGCGCCTGGGACGCATCCACGACCGCCGTGCGGCACAGGTGGCCGTGGACGTGGCGCGTGCCGCGGGCTTCGACAACCTGAACCTCGACCTGATGTTTGCCCTGCCGCAACAGACGCTGGGCGCGGCATGCGACGATCTGCGCGCCGCCATCGCGTGCGCGCCGGAACATCTGTCGTGGTACCAGCTCACTATCGAACCCGGCACGATTTTCGGCGCGCGCCCGCCGAAGCTACCGGACAACGAAGCGGCCTGGGCCATCCAGCAGGCCGGGCAGGCGGTGCTTGCAGAAGCCGGATTTGCCCAGTACGAAGTGTCGGCCTATGCCCGCGCCGGGCAGCGCTGCCAACACAACCTGAATTACTGGACGTTTGGTGACTACCTCGCGATCGGTGCCGGTGCCCACGCCAAGCGCTCGCAGCCCGGCGAGCACGCGCTGCAGGTGACGCGCCGGGCGCGACGCCGCAGCCCGCAGGCCTATCTGGACCTGGCGGGCAGCAAGGCGGCGCTCGACAGTGTGCGCCGGGTCGGCGCGGACGAATTGCCTTTCGAGTACACCATGAACGCGCTACGCCTGAACGATGGGTTCCAGCTCGTAGACTTCGAGCGCGGAACCGGGCTTGCGGCTGCAGCGCTGGACGCGCCGTTGGCGCAGGCCCGCCGCCTGGGGCTGATCATCGAGGCGGCAGACAACGTACGACCGAGCGCGTTCGGCCTTGCACACCTCAACGATCTGCTGGAGTTGTTCCTGCCGTAGCGTCATTGTTGCAAGCGACTTGAGCAACAATGAATCTTGTCTCCGGCGAACAGTCCAAAATACATCAAGAATCTGATGTGAAGAATTGCGAGAAACCCATGAATTCGAACTTGCGCTGGAATCTGGAAGATGCGCCGTGGGCGCAACTGCGCGCGGAGCGCCTCACCGACAATGCCGCGTGGCGCTACCTGTTGTGTAGCGCGTCGTTCATCGAGATCACCACCGACCTGTATACCCAGGCGCTGCTGGACTATTTCGCTGACGACGCCGATGTCGCCGGCTGGCTGCGTGATGAATGGGAAGGCCAGGAGCTGCAGCATGGCCGTGCGCTGCGGGCCTATGTCGAGCATGTATGGCCGGATTTCGACTGGCCGCGCGTCTACGCCGCGTTTCGTGCCGAATATGCACCGCTTATCAGCGCCGAAGCGCTGATGCCGAAGCACAGCCTGGAAATGGTGGCGCGCTGCGTCGTCGAAATGGGCACTTCAACGTATTACACGGCCTTGAACCGCGCCACGGACGAGCCGGTGCTCAAGTGGCTGACCCAACGCATCTACGAAGACGAGATCGCCCACTACAAGCATTTTCTGCGCTACTTCCAGGCCTGGCGCGACCGGGACGGTGCTTCGCGTCGCGAGATCGCCCTGACACTGTGGCGGCGGCTGAAGATGATCGAGGCGGAAGATTCCTGGGTCGTGACCAAGCATGTACATGCTGCGCTGTACCCCGGCGAAGCCTGGGACGACCGGGTATACCGCGCCGTCATCGCGGATTGCCGGCGAACCGTGGCCGCGCATTTCCCGCACCGCATGTCGGTGAAGATGCTGCTGCACCCGCTGGACGTGGGGCCGCGCATGCAACGGCTGCTGATTCCACCGTTGACCGGGGTGGCGCGGCTGGTGGCTTGAGCGATCGGAGATCACGCGAGCGGTGAGCGACGGAAAGAGCCGCCACCGCCAAGCTTCGCCATACTCTTTGTCGCCGGCAGGCCGGCTCCTGCAAGTGCTTGTCATTGCACGCGGTTTTGTCTGCAGGAGCGTGCCCGCACGCGACCAACACGGGCCGGCAGGGTGATGTGGAAGCATGGACGCCAGCGCCAGCGCCAGCGCCAGCGCCGCGGCGGTAAGCGGCGAAAGATGCTGGAACTCATCGCTGTCGATGACGCGTTTTTCTTGCGGCCGCTCGTCGCTCACCGGCCGTGATGCAGCGGCCTCAGAAATGTGCTCGTCGCTGCAGGGCCGGGAAGTCGCGGATCGTGACAGTGGCACCGGCGACTTCGATGAGGCCGCCGTCGGTCAGGCGCCGGAACGCGCGTGACAGGGTTTCCGGCGCTAGTCCGAGTTCGGCGGCGATCAGCACTTTCGCCACCGGCAGCTTCAACACCGACTGGTCGTGCGGACCGCGGTCGTGCAGTCCCAGCAGGTAGCGCGCCACGCGCGCGCTGGAACTGTGCAGCGTCAGCATCTCGATCTCGTCCCAGTGCGCGTAGATGCGCTTGACCATCTGCTGCATCACGGCGCGGCAGGTATCGCCGGAAGCTTCCAGCAACGCGAGATAGGGTGAACGCTCCACGGCGATCACCCGGGTATGGCCGATCGCCTCCGCGTGCACCGGGTAGTGCGGTGGGTCGGAAAACAGCACGCTTTCCGCGAAACCCTGCCCGGCGCGCGCCAGGCGCATGATCTTTTCCAGCCCCTGGGCCGAGTCGCGGAACAGTTTGATGCTGCCCTCGCACACCACATAGAACTCGCTCGCGCTCTCGCCCTGCGAGAACAGGCGCTCGCTGCTGCGCAGGGTGCGTTCGTGGACGTGGCGCTGGATCGCCTGCCACTGGGCGTTGTCCAGCGCCGCGAACAGGTAGTGCCCGCGCAGTGTCTCAAGTGCGGTCCGGGGAGAGGCTACCGTGTAGCGCGCCGACGTGTTCATGCGCGGCTCATGCGCCAGACGTGCGGCCACGCACCAGCAGCGGACCGACGGCAGCGAGATAGATCAGGTAGGCGGCAACCCAAGCACAGGCGGCAGCTGGCCACCAGCCCGGCCCGCCGGCCAGGCGCAGCAATGCCGCGACACTGGGCAGCAGGAAGGCGACGGTCAGCGCCTTGCTGGCCTGGATTGGCACGCCGCTGTGGCCCTGGGCTACGCGCGTCATCATCGCCAGCGACAACGTGCCGAGCGCACCGACAGTAATCCCATGTAGAGAGGCATGAACGCCGGGCCCGGCCCACGCTGCGCCGAAGGCGCCGAGCAACGCCAGCCCGCGCAGTGCCAGCCCGATCACCAGCCACAGGTAGCCAAGGTGCAGCGACCACAGCATCGGTTCGTTCAGCCCGCGCCAGCCGTGCCACGCACCGAGCCGGATGCCGGCCAGCAGCGCGAGCACGAGGAACAGCGCGCCCTGCACGGGCGCCGGAACGGACAGGATGTCGGTAACCAGCACAAGCGCAGCGCCGACGTTGACCGCAATCGACAGCGCTGGCCAATTTTGTGGCGCCATGCGCGGGATCTTGCGGCCGCTGAAGAAGGGAATGACACGGCCACCGATCGCGATCATCAGGATCGTGATCCAGTCCACCGTCCACACCAGCGCGTCGCTGGCCAGCGGGCTGTGACGCTGGGCCGCGATCAGGAAGATCGCATCCAGCGCCGTATAGCTCGCCAGCAGCACGATGACGAAATAGTTGCGTGTGTTGCGCTTCAGCGCGATGACGCGCGCCACCATCGCCAGCAGGATCGCCAGCCACCCCAGGTCGAGAACCGTCGCCAGCCACAGCGGCGCATTGACGAGAAAAGCGATGCGGGCCGCGAGCCATGCCACGAACAGGAGTGCGAGCGTCGCCGGCGTCGTCGTGGCCATGCCGGTCCAGCTCGCCGAAGCGGTCAGCAGGAAGCCCGAGATCAGTGCGCCGGCGAAGCCGAACAGCAGCGCGTGCCCATGCCAGAGCGGTGAAGGTAACGGCGAAGGCGGCAGCCAGCCCAGATGCAGGAACACCGCCCACAACAGCATGCCGAGCGCGGAAAACGCGGCGGCACCCATAAACATCGGACGGAACGGGTACAAGGGGCGGTTTGCGGTCGCGTTCATGGTGCATCCCTGGAACTTGGTGTCAGTGTGGGCGGGTGTAGGAGGTCAAGCCTTGACGATGGTCAATCCTAACCGGGTAGCGTGTGCGATGATGGTCGTACACATTTCAAGGAGACAGCCATGGCAGAAGACATGTACCCCCCGCCGGGCGGAGAACTGGGCCATTACCGGCGCGAACTGGCGCCGGAGACGCTCAAGGCCTTCCACGCATTCAGCCAGCAGGTATTCAGCGCCGGTGAGCTGGATGTCAAGACCAAGCAGTTGATCGCCGTTGCCGTTGCGCATGTCACGCAGTGTCCGTATTGCATTCGCGGCCACGTCGACGGCGCGCTGAAGGCCGGCGCCACCGACAAGCAGATCATGGAAGCGATCTGGGTCGCCTCCGAAATGCGTGCCGGCGGTGCCTATGCGCACTCCAGCCTCGCGCTCGACGAGATCCGCCGGCAGCAGGCGAAAGCGGGCGGATGAAAGCAAGCGGGAAGCGGCCAAGAGATGGCGCGGTGCTTTCCCCGCGGCTCACTGCTTCCCGTCCGCCCAGCTGCCAGTTCGCTACCCGTCGCCTGCAGGCCAGCTCCTACACGTGCCTGAATTGGAGATGTTTCTGTAGGAGCGCGCCTGCGCGCGACAAGACCTGGGCCGGGATCGGAGATTTGATCAGTAAGCGGTAAGTAGTGAGCAGTGATCGACCGGAACACGGTGCGGCATTTTGGGATTGGGATTCGGGATTCGCAAAAGACGGCACGTCGATCTCCAATCGTCCGGTAACGGCACCACGGTTCATCGGCTGGTCGCCCGTTTACGGTTGCCTGCGCGCATGACCGTCGCCAATGACGGCACTGTGAATTCCCCTCCTCTGGAGGGGCGGCTGCCTGAAGGTGGACAGAGTGGTTGCCGGGTGTGGCAGGATTGCCATTCCCCGCTCCCCTACAAATACGGCGAAAACAGCCAGAACACGCTGTCGCGCAGGCGCGCCGTGAGGGGGCGCTGCAGGTGGGCGGCGAGGTCGACGCGCTGCGAGCGGGCGCGGGATTCGTTGAAGACCTTTTCCAGCTCCGCGCACAGGCCGGGGTCGAAGACTTCCAGCCCAAGCTCGAAATTCAGCCGCAGGCTGCGCGGGTCGAGGTTGGCGGAGCCGACGAAGGAATAGACGCCGTCGACCATCAGCAGCTTGCTGTGGTCGAAGGGTTTGGGGCTGAAGTACAGGCGCACGCCCTGCTCCAGCAGGTAGCGCATGGCGTGGCGTGCAGCCCAGTCCACGTAGCGCAGGTTGCTGTGGTAGGGGAGTATCACTTCCACTTCCACGCCGCGCAGTGCGGCGGCTTGCAGTGCGGCGGCCAGTTCGCGCGGTGGCAGGAAGTAGGGCGTCATGATGTGGATCGTGCGGTGGGCGGCGGACACAGCGCCGAGCAGCACCAGCACGAGCTTGTCGAGATCTTCGTCCGGCCCACCGCCAATGACGCGTGCGCGCGCATTGCCGGCGCGCTCTGGGGGTATTGGCAGTAGCAGCGACTCGCGCGTGGCGAAGGCCCAGTCACGGGCGAAGGTGGCGGCGAGCTGCACCACGACTGGCCCGTCGACGCGGAAATGCGTGTCACAGGTGCGCTTGCTGGCACGGCGAGCCAGATAGCTGTTGGAGATGTTCATGCCGCCGGTCCAGGCCACCGTGCCGTCCACGATCATCGTCTTGCGGTGGTTGCGCAGGTTCACGGACAGTGAGGGCGGCAGCAGCCGGGGGGGAAGGAAGCGCGCGGCGTCGATGCCGCGCCGGCGCATGCGTCCGACGGCATGTGGAAAGCTGTACCACTCCCCGAAGCCGTCCACCAGCACCTTCACCGACACGCCACGCGCCACCGCTGCTGCCAGCGCATCGAAGAACTTCCGGCACGCGCCGGCGGTGTCGAAGATGTAGCTGCCGATCCACAGGCTGTGCTGCGCGGCACTGACAGCGGCCAGCATCTGCGGATAGGCTGCTTCGGCATTGCGCAGCGGCTGCACCCGGTTGCCGCCCAGCAGCGGCAGCCCGCTGACCGCGCCGCCGATGCGCTGCAGCTGGATGAGGGGCAGGTCGTCGGAATGGCCGGGCAGAGCGCGGGGGCGCGGCACGCTCAGGCCGTGCAGCCGGCGCCCGTGCTGGGCGACGCGGTTGATGCCGAGCAGGCCGTAGGTGGCGGGGCCGAGAAAGGGCAGCAGCCAGCACAGCCCGATCCAGCCGAAGGCAGCGCGCGGATCGCGCTTGTTGAGCAGGACGTGCAGGGTGGTGGCTGTCGCCAGGAACAGATGTGCAAGGCCGAGCGCGGTTTGCCAGACGGTCGCCCAGTCGACGGTCACAGGCTGCGCACCAGCCGCGCTTCGAGCGGCAGGTGGTCGGACAGAGCCAGCGGCACGGCGCGCGCATCCACGACTTCCAGCCCGGGCATGACGAGCACCTGGTCGAGGCTCTGGCGCGGATTCCAGCTGGGGAAGGTCAGCGGCGGGTCGGCCAGCGGGCGCAGGCCGGCGAAGCTCAGCGCCGCGTTGTGCTGCAGGCCCTCGTGGCGCTCGTTGAAGTCGCCGACGACCACTGCGCGCCGCCCGCGCAGATGCGTGGCGAGATAGGAAAGCTGGCGGGTGCGCGTGCCGTCGCCGAGCGCCATGTGCGTGACGACGACGGTGGTTGCGCCGAGGCTTTCTGGTTCGATGTCCACTTCCAGCATGCCGCGCCCGCGCACTCCGGGCAGCGCCTGGTGGCTGAAGCGCGCCACCGGCACGCGCGACAGGAAGCCGAGGCAGACGCGCGCCAGCGGCCCCATGTCGCGCGTCACGGCAAAGCCGTAGTAGGGGAAGTCCGCTTCAGCGGCCAGCCATTCCACGAGGTTGCGGCGTCGTGTTCGCACGCTCCCGGCATCTGCTTCCTGCAGCGCCACGAAGTCGTAGTCGCGCATCAGCGTCGCGAGGCTTTCGACGTTGTCCGCGCGTTCGCGCGTCGGCAGCACGTAGCGCCAGGCGCCGGTCACGTAGTCGCGGTAGCGGTGCGTGGCGAGCCCGGCCTGGATGTTGAAGCTCAGCAGGCGGAACGCCGGGTGTGCAGCGGTGGCAATGCCGTCGGCCACGTCAGTGCGCCTCCAGTTCCTTCAGGCGGGCGCGCAGCGCGTGTTCTTCCTGCCAGCGCTCGGTTTCATCGCGCACGATGGCAGCAATCGCCGTGACCTTGTGGGCAGCGTCGAACAGCAGCGTGACGGTGAACGCGATCGACAGCTTGCGCCCGTCCTTGTGCAGCGCCGGTACGCGCAGTACCTGGGCGCCGTAGCGGGTGATGCCGGTTTCCATGGTGTGGTGAAAGCCGGTGGAATGGCGTGTGCGGAAGCGCTCCGGAATGATGATCGAGAGCTTCACTCCGAGCGCTTCCTCCGGCGTGAAGCCGAAGATGCGCGTGGCCGCCGCGTTCCAGTAGAGGATGTTCTCGCCAGTATCCGCGACGATGATGCCGTCTCCGGCATTCGCGACGAGTGCGGCGAGATCGACCGCCTGTGCCATGGCCTGTCTCTGGATAATGTGGAAGTTCATTATGCCGGGTGGTGCCGGGCCTCATGCCTTGCGGGGTTTGCGGCGGCCGAAGCGCTCCAGCAGGTCCGGCGCCACGGCTTTCGGCACCAGCTTGCCGACCGGCGCGCCGAGGTGGGTGAGCTCGCGCACCAGCGACGACGACAGGTGCGCGTATTTCGGCGACGGCGCCAGCATCACGGTATCGAGCGCGGGATAGAGGTCGCGGTTCATCACCGCCATTTGCTTTTCATAGTCCACGTCACCGACCGTGCGCACGCCGCGCACCAGAACCGTCACGCCGTTTTCGCGTGCGAAGTCCACCACCAGCCCTTCGAAACCCAGTACTTCGACGTTCTTGAGCTCAGCCGCCGCCCGCTGCACAAGTTCGCAGCGCTCTTCCAGCGTGAACGCCGGGCGCTTGGAGGGATTCAACCCGACTGCCACGATCAGTTTCGGGAACATGTGCGAGGCGCGCTCGATGATGTCCAGGTGCCCGAGCGTGGGCGGGTCGAAAGTACCGCTGTAGGCCGCGATTACGGTCATGCCTGTTCCTCCTGCCAGCCGGCTGGGGCCAGCCTGTAGGTTGCCAGTCCGTAGCTTACCCGCCCGGCCCCGCCGGTTTTCAGCAGCGCGTAGCCAGGGGGTAGTGTTTGTGGGCGGTTCTGCGGCCATTCGAGATATACGCGGTTGGCCGGCGTCAACCGCGGAACGGCGGCGGCCAGCGCGGTCTGCAGCGCATCGGCTGCATAGGGCGGGTCGAGGAAGACAAGGCGGCACGGCGCGCCACTGCGCAGCACCGCCAGTGCGTCACCGTGGATGATGCGCGCCCGGGCGTCGGCACCGAGCAGGGTGATGGCCCGCTGCAGCATGGCCACCTGCCGCGCATCGCGTTCCACGAACGTGACGTGGGCGGCGCCGCGCGACAGGGCTTCCAGCCCCAGCGCGCCGCTGCCGGCGAAGGCGTCGATGCAGGTCGCGCCCTGGATGTACGGCGCCAGCCAGTTGAACAGCGTTTCGCGCACCCGGTCCGGCGTCGGCCGCAGGTCACACGCCGGGTCGAAGGCGACGCGGCGGCTGCGCCATTCGCCGCCGATGATGCGCAGGGTTGCGTCGTGACGGAGTTTCATGGAAGGCGACAGGCACGGTTTGCGCCGTGCTGCTACACCCAGTCGCCGCGCGCCGGCAACGCGTCCCGGAAGGGTTCGACCCAATCGAAGGCGTGCAGGCCGTAGGCGATGGCGGCAAAGATCAGCGCGGCGAGCAGGCTGGCCAGGATCAGCTGCAGCCAGCCGAGGGCGAGCCCGGCCACGGCCATGGCGTCGCCGTCGAGCGTGCCGCCGGAGCGGCGGATGGCGGCGCGCGCCGTGTGGCCGCAGATCACGGCCACGAGTGCCCCGACGATCGGCAACATCGTCCACGCGCCGATGCCGGCAAGCAGGCTGAAGACGGCAGCGAGGCTGGTGCGCGGTTGCGGCTGCAGGGGTGGGGGTGGGTCAACGGGCCACCCGGAAGCGGGGGTGTTCATGGGGTGCTCGGGGAGGTCAAAGTTCAGTTCCGCCCACGCTCATGGCGTCGATCTTCAGCGTCGGCTGGCCAACGCCGACTGGCACGCTCTGGCCTTCCTTGCCGCACACGCCGATGCCGGAGTCGAGCTTGAGATCGTTGCCGAGCATGGAGACTTTCGACAGCGCTTCCGGGCCGTTGCCGATCAGCGTGGCGCCCTTGATCGGCCGCGTGACCTTGCCGTTCTCAATCAGGTAGGCCTCGGTGGCGGAGAACACGAAGTTGCCGTTCGTGATGTCCACCTGCCCGCCGGCGAAGTTCACGGCATAGATGCCCTTGTCGACGGAGGCGATGATCTCCTCCGGGTCGTGCGGGCCGGGCAGCAGGTAGGTGTTCGTCATGCGTGGCATCGGCAGGCAGGCGAAGGATTCGCGCCGCCCGTTGCCGGTGGACTTCATGCCCATGAGCCGGGCGTTGAACTTGTCCTGCATGTAGCCGCGCAGCAGGCCGTGCTCGATCAGTGTCGTGCACTGGCTCGGCGTGCCTTCGTCGTCGCGCGTCAGCGAGCCGCGCCGGCCGGCCAGCGTGCCGTCGTCCACCACGGTGCACAGCGGGCTGGCGACCTGCTGGCCGAGGCGCCCGGCATAGGCCGACGTGCCCTTGCGGTTGAAGTCACCTTCCAGCCCGTGGCCGACGGCTTCGTGCAGCAGCACACCCGGCCAGCCCGGCCCCAGCACCACCGGCCAGGTGCCGGCCGGCGCGGGTACCGCTTCGAGCTGCACCAGTGCCTGGCGCACGGCTTCGCGCGCGTAGCCGTCCACCGCGTCGTCGGAGAAGAACGCCGCGTAGCTGCCGCGCCCGCCGCCGCCGGCGCTGGCCTGTTCGCGCCGCCCGGTGTGTTCTACCACGACGTTCACGCTCAGGCGCACCAGCGGCCGCAGGTCGGCGGCCAGCGTGCCGTCCGTGGCGGCGACGAGCACCGACTCATAGCTGCCGGCCAGTGACACGATGACGCGTGTCACGCGCGGGTCGGCGGCGCGCGCGGTCCGGTCCGCGCGGCGCAGCAGGCCCAGCTTCTGTTCGACGGGCCAGCTTGAAAGCGGGTCCAGGGCCGGGTACAACGGCGCGACATCGTGGCCCCGATGTGCCACGGCAATGCGGCCGGCCTGGCCCTGCCGGACGATGGCGGTGGCGGAATGTGACGCGTCCTGCAGAGCCGGCAGTTCCACTTCGTCGGTATAGGCAAAGCCGGTCTTGTCTTCGCTCATGGCGCGCACGCCGACGCCGCGTTCGGTGCTGTGGGAGCCGGATTTCACGATACCGTCTTCCAGCATCCAGCTTTCCGACGTGCTGTGCTGGAAGTACAGGTCGGCGGCGTCGATACCGGGGCGCATCAGCCCACCCAGCAGCTTCTGCAGCGTGTGCTCATCCAGCCCGGCAGGGGACAGCAGCTGTTCGCTGGCGGTTTCCAGCGCCGTGGCTTCGGTGATCGGCATGAGGTTCATTCAGGCGTGTTCGGGGTCGAAGATGGTACCTGTTGGGGCGGATGCAAGCGGTCTGCGCCGGCAGGTGGGGCGGGATTGGCTGCCGCGGCACGTGCCGCGGGCGCCGGCTGCGGGTCGTCGTCGAGGCGCACGACCTGCGGATCGCCCCACGGGCCGGTGACGCGATAGTTCAGTTCCGTCAAGTTGTTGAGCGCCTTGCCGACCAGCTGCTGCGCGAGCAGTGCCACGCCACCGGCGATGGGGCCGCCGAGCAGCACGGCGCCGAGCGTGATGCCGGAGGCGACGTTCGTGTACACGCGCACGTTCTGGTCGAGGTCATGGTCGCGCAGCCCGATGCGGCCGCGCACGTCGAGGCTCAGCGACGGGCCGTCGATATGCGCATCCTGCGTGCGGGCCTGCCCGCCGCCCAGCGTGAAGTGCGCTGTCAGGCGGTCGTAGGCCAGCCCGCTGCTAGCCACATTCTTGAAGCCGTGCAGCAGGCGGCGCGGCAGGGCGTAGACGTTCAGCAGGCCGAACACGCGCCCCATGCCTGGACGGACGCTGCTGAGCGTGCCGTCTTCCAGCCGCACGTCCACCGTGCCGGTGGGCTGGGCCAGGTCCAGCCCGGTCGGGGCGGGCGGAAACCGCACGCTGCCGGAAAGCTTGGCTTTTGCTGCGGTCACGGTGGGACCGTAGCCGAAAACCTGCAGGAAGCTTCCAAGGTGGCGGACGTCGATGGCGAAGCCGAGACGGGCCGATGAACGCCCGTCGACGCGCGTCCAATCGCCGCTGGCGGAAACGCCGGCATCGGGTCCGGAAAGCGTGGCAGTCTGCAGCGCCTGGCCGTTTGGCGAGGGCCGCGTGACGAGTTTCAGCGTACCGAAGTCCTGCGTGCCGACCGACAGCGCTTCGCAGCGCAGGTCCAGGGTCGGAAGGGTCGCGGGGTCGAAAGGGGGGCGCAGCGTGATGGGCGCGGCGGCGGTGCTCACCTGGTGCGGAAAGGCTGTGATGGCCAGTTTCTTCAGGCGGGCCTGCAGCTGCGGCCGGCCGGCCAGCGCCGGCGTCCAGGTCAGCGTGCCGTCGGCGTTGCGGCCGTCCACGGTGATCTTCAAGGCCGGTCCGTCCGGCACGATGCGGGCGTGGACGTGGTTAATACGAACGGCGCGCCAGACCAGCGTGCCGGCTGTCAGGTCGGCATCCAGCAACGATGGCCAGGGGGATGATGGCGCCGGTTCTGCGCCGGCGGTGGGCGTATCGCCAGAGGTGTCGGCGGGCGCATGCATTGCGGCGGACAACACGGTCTGCAAGGCGTCCAGATCGAGACGATCGAAATGGCCTGCGATGCGCAAGCCGTCGTCATCCGCCGCCACCGACGGGCCGGGACCGATGCGCAGGCCGATGCCCGCGAGGCCTGCGGGCGGCGGACCATAGCGCAGGTTGAGGCCCAGCGGCGCGCCCGCGTCGATGTGCAGCCGATGGTTGCCGGCGGCATCGGTCGTCGGGGTCACCGTCAGCGGGCGGGCGGCATCGGCCGGTTTTTCGAGTGGTGGCGGCAGGTCGATTGCGGTGCCACGCAGGTCGGTGGTCAGCTTCCAGTCGTGCGCGTGCTGCAGCGGCAGCGCGAGCTGCCAGGCCGAGCTGCCGGCCAGGAAGGGCCGCAGCCACGCCGGCAGATAGGCCACGGCAATGGCGTCGCGTGCTGGGTCGGCCTTGAAGTGCAGACGCAGCGTTGGGTCGTTGGGCGCGGCGCCCGGACCCGCATCCAGCACGGCATCGACGGGCGTGCCGTCGTAGCTGCCATGGAGCGCGAGCGCCGTCAGCCCGGTGTGGTCGAACGCCAGCTGGCCGACGATGCCGGCAGCCGGCTGGTTGAGCACGGCGGGTTGATAGCTCACGCCGTCGAGGCGGGCCGTGCCAGCGACGGTAGTGTCCTTTTCATCGATCAGCGGAATGTCCAGCCGCAGCTCGACGTGTGCCGGGCCGGTGGCGGTGGACTCGTCCACCAGCCCGCGCAGGTGCTCGTGCAGTGGCGATGCGCGCAGCAGCGCGTACCACGCGGCCATGTCGGCGTCCGCAGCGGCCGTGATGGTGAGCGGGTCGGCGTGGAAATGTTCGAGGTCGGCGCTGGCCTGCTGGATGTGCACGCCATCGAGCCGCGCACCGCCAACGCCGATGTGCATGCGGTCGGCGGTGAAGTGCAAGGCGGCGGAAAGCTGCCGTGCCGCGGGCCATTCCGGAGAGAAGTGCAGCGTGGCGCCGACCACCTGCAGGTCGAGCGCCCAGTGGCCGAGGGGCTGTTCGTCCGGTCGCGCGTAGGGAAACGCGTGCGGGACACCATCGATAACGAGCCGGCCGTCGGTGATGGGTACCTTGACGAGCGCAGCGGCCAGCCATGCGCGCAGATGCGGGGACCACGTCTGCGGCATCAGCGGCTTCAGCCGCGCGGCATCCGCAGCGGTGAGGTGCAGGTCGACGGCGATTCGCGGCGCGGTAGCGTCGGCCACGGCGGCAGTGGTGAATTGCACCGTGCCTTGCGCCCGTGCGCCGGCCAGCGCGGCGTCGACCGCCGGGGCGTTGATCTGCCATGCGCCGCTGTCCAGCCGTTGCCAGCGCACGGGGCCACCGAGCTGTTCGAGTGCGATCGGGGCGGCGAAGTGCTGCGGCCAGTCGAGCGTCAGCCCACCGGTGGGGGTGAAGTCCCCGCTGTCGTCGGCAACGCGCAACATTCCGTTGATGCCTTCCATGCCGGGGGCGTCGCCGTGCGCCTTCCAGCCGAGCGCAGTGACCTGCGCCGCAAGCGTATGGTGTGCGGGTTGCGTGGGAGTGGCCGACTGGAGTTCGGCGCTGACGTTCGTCAACGCGCCGTGCAGGCCGGGCAACAGGTCGGATGGCACGGCGCGGGGGGCGGTGAACGCCAGCCACGGCCGCAGCGGCGCCAGCGGCAGGTGTGCCACGTGCAGCCGCAGGCCGGGGGTTGCACCCACCGCCGTGGATTCGAGCGTCACCGGGGCCAGGTTGAATGCGGTGCCGTCATCGCCCGTGGCGTCCAGTTGCTGAACGTCCAGCCGCCAGCCGTGTGCCTGCCGTGTCCAGTGGGCGGCCACGACCGGTGCGCGCAGCGTGGCGACGGCCTGCGCGGCCAGAAAAGCGCTGATGTGCGCAGCGCTAAAGCGCAGCGCGGCGCTGGACGGGCGCCCGTCCACGATTTGCCCCTGGGCCTGGATCTGTCCGTTCTCGAACGCGATGTGGCGGTCGCTGCCGAGCGCGGCGTCGAGCCAGGGGCCGTGGCGCAGGCCGTGCAGCGTGGTGCGCCAATTCCCGTTCCAGTCGTTGCCGGCAAAGATCGCGCCGTGCAGCTCCGCGCTCAGCGACAGGGAATCTGCAATGCGGGTGGGTGGCGTGACGGTGAATGCAAGCCGATAGTCCGGGCGCGTGTCCGGGCCGTGGCGCGTGGCGTGGCCGTCGATGCGGAACGTGATTTCCTGCGTGCCCAGCCGGACGTCGGCCACGGTGACGCGGCAGTCGCGCAGCGTGACGTGCTCCAACCCGCCAAGCATGCGGGACAGCGGCCATTCCGGGCGGGTCTGCCGCGTGTCGAAGCCGCGCAGCGTGATGTGTCGCGCAGCGTCCACGTCCAGCGTCGCGCGCAGGCCGACGAGCGTGACGCGTGCCGGGCGGGTTTCGCCGTGCAGCAGCGCGAGGTAGTCCGGCATCACGCGCAGGCGGGCGATCTGCAGGGCTGGCTGGCCGGCGGCGTCGTGCAAGGTCACGTCCTGCAGCGCGACTTCCGGCAGGATGCGGCTCCAGTCCAGCGCGATGTGGCCGAGTGTGGTTGGGGCGCCGAGCAGGTCGGCGGTGCGGGCCTCGATCGCGTGGCGCAGGCGCGGGTTGGTGTTGAGCGTCAGCGTGAATGTCGCGCTCAGCGCAGCGGCGACAACGACCAGGGCGGCAACGAACGCCGCCATGCGGTACCACCAGCGGCGCCGGGGGGAGGGCATGCGGCCGGTCAGTGCGGGAAACTCTGAATAACCTGCTGCGCTCGACATCCCGCGCGAGGGCGGTGCTTCAGCCTTGCCAGGTCGATGGGTGCGTGACAGGTGTTGGCGCAAGCAAGGCTGAGTGCGCCCGCTCCCGCACCCACCGTTCCGGGCACCGTGTCGCGGGCGCAATCCTCATGTGCCCCCACGTACACTGCGGTTCCTGCGCTCCGTCCTCGCGCGACCTGTCTTCGCTCGCGACGGTTACTCAGAGCTTCCCTACAGCGGCACGACATCGAACAGCTCCTGCGGATAGTGCGGCTCGGCTTGCAGCTTGATGGAGCGGTTGAGGCCGTCGACGATACGGTTGAGCGCGTCGCTGCCCTCCTGCAGGCGGGTGACGATGCTGGGGGCGGCAAGTACCAGGAAACGGTTGGTGTCGAAGCGGCGGCTGGCGCGCTGAAGTTCGCGTTCCACTTCGCGGCACAGCGTTTCCACGCTCTTGATGGTGCCGCGCCCGTTGCAGGTAGGGCACGGCTCACACAGGATGTGGCCGAGGCTTTCACGCGTGCGCTTGCGTGTCATTTCCACCAGCCCGAGTGGCGAGAACGGGTAGACGTGCGTGCGCGCCGGGTCGTGGGCGAGTTCCTTCTCCAGCGCCCGCAGCACCTGCGCACGGTGATCCTCGTTCTTCATGTCGATGAAATCGATGATGACGATGCCGCCGAGGTTGCGCAGGCGCAACTGGTGGGCGATGGCGGCGGTGGCGTCGACGTTCGCCTTGAAGATCGTGTCGTCAAGGCAGGAATGGCCGGTGAACGCGCCGGTGTTGACGTCGATCGTCGTCATCGCCTCGGTCTGGTCGATGATGAGATAGCCGCCGCACTTCAGCGGCACGCGGCGTTCCAGCGCGTGGTTGAGGGTGTCCTCCACGCTGTACAGGTCGAAGATCGGCACCGGCCCGGCGTGGACCTCGATACGTTCCGTCAGCTCCGGGATGAAGCCACGCGCGAACTCGCTTGCCCGCCGGCATTCCGCGGCATCGTCGATGCGCACGCGGTCGATGGCGGTGCCGAGCAGGTCGCGCAGCATGCGCAGCGACAGCGGCAGATCGCCGTGCACGAGCTGAATGTCGTGGCATTCGGCTGCGTTGTGCGCCACCACGTCCCACAGCCGCAGCAGGAATTGCAGGTCGGCGGCCAGTGCCGCTGCTTCCACGCCTTCCGCCGCCGTGCGCGCGATGATGCCGATGGGCGCCGGCGGGTGGCCGTCGGCCGCGATCTTCTCCAGCACGGCGTGCAGACGCTCGCGCTCCGCTTCGTCCTCGATCCTGGCCGATACGCCGACGTGCGCTTCGCCCGGAATCAGGACCAGATAGCGCGACGGCAGCGACAGGATGGTGGTCAGCCGCGCACCCTTCGTGCCGATCGGATCCTTCAACACTTGCACCAGCACTTCGCTGCCTTCCGACAGCAGGCTGCCGATGGGGGGCGGGGGTGGCGGTTCGCCGCTGCAGCTGTGCTGCATGTCGGCGACATGCAGGAATGCGGTGCGCTCCAGGCCGATATCGATGAACGCCGCCTGCATGCCGGGCAGCACGCGCTTGACCACGCCCTTGTAGATGTTGCCGACCAGCCCGTGGCGGCCGCCACGCTCGACGTGGACTTCGCGTGCGATGCCGTCTTCCACGAGCGCAACGCGCGTTTCGTCCGCGCCGACGTTGACGAGCAGTTCGACGCTCATGGCGGTTGCACGCCGACGCTGGCCAGCAGGCGCAGCGTTTCGAACAGCGGCAGGCCCACCACGCCGGTATAGCTGCCCTCGATGCGCCGTACCCAGCGCGCCGCACCGCCCTGGATGGCGTAGGCGCCGGCCTTGTCCGCCGGCTCCCCGGTGTCCCAGTAGGCGGCCGCCGCAGCCGGGGCAATCGGCCCGAATTCGACGCGCGTGACGCTCAGCACCGTCAGTTCGCGTCCGCCGTTCACGAGCGCGACGGCGCTGAACACGTCATGGGCGCGGTTCGACAGGCGCGCCAGCATCTCCAGCGCATGGGCGCGATCGTGCGGCTTGCCGAGGATCGCGTCGTCCAGCACCACGTCGGTGTCGGCGCCCAGCACCGCCAGGCCGGGCTGGCGTGCTGCTCCGGCGCGGGCCTTGGCCAGCGCGGTGGCCAGCGCGTAGTCGTGCGGCGTCTGCCCCGGCGCGCGGGCTTCCTCCACGTCGGCCGCCACGATGTCGAAGCGCAGCCCGACGCTCGCCAGCAACGCGGCGCGGCGCGGCGAGCGCGAGGCGAGCAGGAATTGCGGGGCAGATGTCGGCATGGGGTTTCGCTTCAGCGCTGTGCGCCGTACTGCTGCTGGTAGGCGTGGATGGCGGCTACGGTGCGCGGGTCGCCGCCGGCTGCGCCGAGGTATTCCAGCATGGCGCCGACGTCTGCGATGGCGTGCACCGCGATGCCGGTTTCGCGCTTGAGTTCGTCGACTGCGGAGATTTCGGAATGGGCGCCGCATTCCTGGCGGTCGAGCGCGATGAAGGCGGCGACCGGCTGCGCGCCGGCCCCCCGCAGCAGCGCGATGGACTGGCGCAGCGCGGTGCCGGCGGTGAGCACGTCGTCGATGATGAGCACGCGCTGTCCGGCCACGTCCGCGCCGACCAGCAGGCCGCCTTCGCCGTGGTCCTTGGCTTCCTTGCGGTTGTAGGCGAAGGCCACGTCGCGCCCACGTTCCGCCAGCGCCACGGATACCGCGGCGGCGAGTGGAATGCCCTTGTAGGCGGGGCCGAAGACCAGGTCGAAGGCCACGCCTGTAGCCAGGATCGCGTCGGCATAGGCGGCAGCCAACGTGCGCAGTGCGTTGCCGGTGCTGATGCGGCCAAGGTTGAAGAAGTAGGGGCTGGTGCGGCCGGATTTCAGCGTGAACGCACCGAAGCGCAGTACGTCGTGTGCGAGCGCGAGTTTCAGGAAGGCGCGTTGGTAGGCTTGCATTGCGTAAGGGCCGGCGCAAGAACAGGTGGTCTGCGCATGATAGGCGTCGAGCGGCGCGGCTTGCAGTGTCCGGCGGGGGGCGTCGTTGTCAGATGAGCTTGAGCGGGTCGATTTTCTGCGATGCAGATTGATGCCAGTATTTTTAAATTTGAGCTCAGATCAATGAAAACAATGGTAATTACCAATGTCCATGAGATTTTCGAGCTTGTTTATTTTGCAATGCAGAATAATTACTGTTAGAGTACGCAGCCTCTCCCCCGCGGAACTCGCCACAAGCTTCCGCTTTCACTTCGACTTGATGGAGCAACACCATGGCAAAGAACACGCTGGATGACATGATCCTCGACCCGGCCTTCAGTCTCGGCAAGCGGCTGCTCGACCACGGCTTCGCGCTCGCCGACATCGGCACCGACACGGTGGGCAAGCTGGGCACGCAGCAGTTGCAGCTTGTGGGCGCCGCCACGGATTTCGGCTTCCGCCAGTTCGGCCTGCTGCCGTCGCTGCGGCACGGCAAGCGCTACTTCGAAGGCCAGCTGGAAGCCGGCAAGGTGCTGCGAGGCCAGTCGTGGCAGTACGTCACGGGCGTCGGTGCGACGCTGAAGGATGCCGGCGCGCGCTATGTGGATCAGGTGCGCAAGCTGACGCACGCCACTTCAGAAACGGCGGTCTGAGTGCTGAATCGATCGGCATGGGGCGGCCCGGGCGATTGATCCGGGCCGCCTTTCGCTGGGTGCGGACGGAGGCAGGGCGACTATGATTCCAATCTGCACCAGTCGCCGCACAAACCCGCCGCCATGGCTGACACGCCCCACCTCATCCGCAAATATTCAAGCCGCCGCCTGTACGACGTCGCGGCCAGCCGTTTCGTGACGCTTGCCGAGCTGGGCGAAATCATCCGGCGCGGCGAAAACGTGCGCGTGGTCGATGGCCGCAAACACGACGTGACGCGCAGCGTGCTGCTGCAGATTCTCACCGAACACGAGGAACGCGGCGAACCGCTGCTGTCCTCTGACATGCTGCACGAGATCGTGCGGCTCTATGGCAACGCGATGCGGGTGCCGTTCGGCCGCTATCTGGAAGACGGGCTGGGATTGTTGCGCAAGCAGCGCAAGGCGTTAAACGAAGCCTTGCCACGTGCGTTCCACGACGTGGCGCTGACGACGATGAACCATCTTGTCGAGCAGCAGGCGACGCTGCTCAAGCAGTCCCGCGAAGCGCTGCTGTCGCTGCTGGGCCCGGCGCCCGACGACGCCCGTGCAGCCACGGTGCAACGGTCGCCCGGTACCGGCGAAGACAAAGGCGCCTGAGCGGGGGAGCGGGCAGTTGTGGCGGCGGCTGGCCGGCGATCTCGTATCATTGAAACCCTCATCCGTGGCCGGTGCGCGTTTTCGTGAAGATCGTCAGCCTCAACCTCAACGGCGTACGCGCCGCTGCCCGCAAGGGCGTATTCGAGTGGCTGGCGGCAGAGCCGGCCGACGTCTACTGTTTTCAGGAATTCCGTGCTGAACGGGCGGATCTGGAAAAGAACAGGATCGCCATCCCGGATGGGTTCCACGCCTACTTCCACAGCGCCGAACGCAAGGGCTACGCCGGCGTGGCCATCTATGCGCGCCGCGAACCGGATGCCGTGCTGGACACGCTGGGCGCCGCGGAATTCGACGCCGAAGGGCGTTATCTGGAAGTACGCTTCGGCACCTTGTCCGTGGTGTCGCTATACCTGCCGTCGGGCTCCTCCAACCCCGAGCGGCAGGCGAGCAAGGACCGTTTCCTCGAATTCTTCCCGGAAAAGCTGCGCGAATGGGCGGCTTCCGGGCGCGACTACGCGGTGTGCGGCGACTGGAACATCGCCCACACCGAGCGCGACCTGAAGAACTGGAAGTCGAACCAGAAGAATTCCGGCTTCCTGCCGCACGAGCGCGCATGGCTGGATGGCGTCATCGGCCCGTGGGGCTACACCGATGCGTGGCGCCACCTGCACCCGGATGGCGAAGGCGACGGCTACACGTGGTGGAGCAACCGCGGCCAGGCCTACGCGAAGAACGTCGGCTGGCGCATCGACTACCAGATGGTCACGCAGGCCATGGCGCAGCGGCTGCGTACCGCGCACGTCTACAAGCAGCAGAAGTTTTCCGACCACGCGCCGTTGATCGCCGAATATGCCGACTGACCCCGGCGTGCCGCCGGCGCAAGGCTGGCGGGCGGCGTGGGCGGTCTATGCCCATCCGCGCGTGGCGGGCATGTTCTTCCTGGGATTTTCCTCCGGGTTGCCGTTTTTGCTGGTGTTTTCCACCATGTCCGCGTGGCTGGCACTGGCCGGCGTCAGCGTGCGCGACATCGGCTACTTCAGCTGGGTGGGGCTGGCCTATTCGCTGAAGTTCTTCTGGGCGCCGGTCGTGGACCGCCTGCCGGTGCCGGGCTTCACCCGGTTTCTGGGGCGCCGGCGCGGCTGGCTGCTCGTGTCACAGGTCGGCGTGGCTGTAGGGCTGGCGGCAATCGCCGGCTCCGACCCGGGCGCCGACCTCGGCCACGTCGCGTGGCTGGCGGTCGGCGTGGCGTTCGCGTCGGCCACCCAGGACATCTGCGTGGATGCGTGGCGCATCGAGGCCGTCGGCATGGCGCGTCAGGGGGCGATGGCGGCGGTCTACCAGTTCGGCTACCGGCTGGCGATGCTCGCGGCGGGCGCCGGGGCCCTGGTTGTCGCCGCACGCTGGAGTTGGTACTGGGCCTATATGAGCATGGCGGCGCTGATGGCGGTGGGCGTCATCACCACGCTGTTCATTCCCGAACCAGACACGCGCGGCACGCGGGCGGCATGGCGGGACGAAGCGCGTGTCATGGCCTTTCTGGAACGGAATGCGCACTGGTCGCCCGCTGCCAGAGAACTGGCCGCCTGGTTGATCGGTGCCGTCGTCTGCCCGTTCACGGACTTCTTCCGCCGCAACCCGTGGCTGGTGGCGGTGCTCATCCTCGCGTTCATCTGTACCTACCGCCTGTCGTATTTCACGAAAGGCGTGATGGCCAATCCGTTCTATCTGGAACTCGGCTTCTCGCTGGAGCAGATCGCGGCGATCTCCAAGATCTTCGGCGTCATCATGACGATGATCGGCGCGGCCGTGGGTGGCTGGATGGTGGCGCGCTACGGCCTGCTGAAGACCCTGATGGTCGGGTTGGTGATGATCGCTGCCGCTGGACTGTACTTCGCTGGCATGACGGCGCTGCCGCACGAACCGTGGAGCCTGGCGCTGGCCATCACCATCGACAACCTCGGCAGTGGCGTGGAGGGCACCGCGTTCATCGCCTATCTGTCCAGCCTCACGAACGTCGCCTACACCGCCACGCAGTACGCGCTGTTCTCCTCGCTGTGGTCGCTGCCCGGCAAGATCATCGACGGCTTCTCCGGTGCGCTGGTGAACTTCATGGGCTACGAGATGTTTTTCCTCTACAGCACCGCGCTGAGCATTCCGGCGCTGATCCTGCTGTGGCTGCTGATGCGGCGGCAGGCACGAGCGGCGGCCGAAGCATGTAGAGGCTGACCTGGGGCGCACCGGGGAATGCCACGCGGCCGCAGATGACATGCTGTACTAATCCAATTAGACTACTCAAATAAGCAACAGCGTAAATCGCGCGTCTTGTGTGCGTGCCGGATTTTTTCGAAAGCTGCTCAGGGAGTTTTTTATGCGTCTCGACAAGAGAATGTGCGCCACTGCAGGCGTCGCGCTGGTTGCCGTGCTGGCGGCAACGCCATTTGCCCATGCGGAAACCACAACCGACAAGAGCTATTCCGACAGTTCGCACGTTTATGTTGCGGTCATGCCGGGCTGGTTCTATGCGGACAAGAAGCGCGGCACCTTCGCCGGTGGTGACAACGGCACGCAGCGTGGGAACTTCACGATGTCCGGCATCGTGGGCTGGCAGTTCGATCCGAAATGGCAGGTCGAGCTGAACGTGTTCGGCACCAGCCTCTACACCTCGCGCAGCGCGGTGGGCACCGATTTCTACCAGGAAGGCCTGTCGGTCGACCTCTCCTACAACCTCTATGGCGACCGCACCGGCTGGATCACGCCGTTCGTCATCGGCGGCATCGGTGGTGTGTACGACGACGTCGTGCCCAACCATTACGATTCCGTCAATTTCCAGGCCAACGCCGGCCTGGGCGCGGTCTCGGGGCCGATCTTCCGCAGCGGCCTGCTGCAAGGCCTGAAGTTCCGCATCGAGGCGCGCTATCTGTACGACACCTTCAGCAAGGGCATGAGCGACGCACGTGCGAGCATGGGTCTGGAGCTGCCGATCGGCACAAGACGGTCGTGGTGAAGACCGTGGAAGTGCCGTCGCCGCCGGTCATCAAGACCGTGGAAGTGCCGACCCCGCCGAAGATCATCCGCTGCCCGGCGCCGTTCCCCGGTGCCAAGCTTGATGAAAACGGCTGTGCCATCGCGCCGCAGAAAGTCGTGCTGCACGGCGTGCACTTCGAGTTCAACAAGGCCACGCTGCTGGTCGACTCCAAGGCCCTGCTCAACCAGGTTGGCGAGGCCATGAAGTCGCAGAAAGGCATGACGGTGCGCATCGACGGCCATACCGACGACATCGGTTCCGACGCCTACAACATGAAGCTGTCCCAACAGCGCGCCGACTCGGTCCGGGCCTACCTGATCACGCGCGGAATCGACGGATCACGCATGTCGACGCAGGGCTTCGGCAAGCGCAAGCCGATCGTCACGCCGCAGAACACCGCAGCTGCGCGCGAGCTGAACCGCCGTGTCGAATTCGACATCCTGACGCCGTAATCGCCAGACGAGGCTACTTTTTATGAGAATCAACATGAATGGCAAGAATTGGCTTGGTGCCGCAGCAGCCGTCGCCGCAGGTGTGGCACTGGCGCTGAATGCCGGCTGCACGGCGAACGACAGTTCCCTCGGAAACCGCGGGACGGGCGGCGAACTGGTTCACCTGACGGCGTCGCCGAGCAGCGTGACACAAGGTCAGACGACAACCCTGCTGTGGAATCATCCGGAGGCCAGCAGCTGCACCTTGTCCGGAACCGATCCGAACGGTGCGCCATTGACCGGCTTTGGCGGCAGTGTGAAGGCAGGCGGTACCGCAACCACGCCGGTCCTGGCCCAGCTCACCACCAGCACGAATCACTATGTCTTTTCGCTCGTGTGCTCGGACAGCACGACGGGTGCAGCCGGCACGCCGGAAACCGCCTCGGTCACGGTGACCCCGCCAACGGCGGGTGCGCCCTCGATCACCGGCCAGCATGCCGACCCGAATCCGGTGGCGACCGGAGGAACTTTCCAGATCATCTGGACGGCGACGCCGGGCAGTGTCTGCACGGTGACCGGGCCGGGAGCGCCGACGGGCAACGTGACCAGTCCGGTTACGGTCACGGCATCAAGCACGGCCGGTACCTACAACTATTCCATCACTTGCACGGGTGCGGATGGCCAGAAGACCACGGTCACGGTTCCGGTTGCGGTCGGCAACCAGGTGCCCCTGACGGTGGCCCCGAACCAGACGCAAGCGAACGGCAAGGGGAGCGGGTCATCCTCGACGCTGCTGTGGAGCCACCCGCAGGCCACATCCTGCATGTTGTCGGGTACGGTGACGCCAGCTGGCAGCACGAGTCCTCAACCCATTCCGGGGAGCGCGTTCACGAACCTGCCTGCCGGCAGCACGGTGAATGGCAATACCATTACCGTGCCGACGGGTGGCACAGCCACCACACCGGTGCAGACGCAGATCGGAACGTACACCTACACCTTGGCGTGCACGGACAAGACCGATCCGCCCGCAACGGTAACGGTGGGCCAGCAGGCGTTGCCAGTGGCCACCGGCAATTGCGATGTTCCGGATATCAATGCCGGCAACGCCACGCCGCTGGTGGACCAGCAAGGCGTGCAGGCCCAGCCGTTCACGGTTTCGGCGCCATCGTCGGGACTCTGCATCGGGTGTAGCGTTTCGGGCCAGGGCAACCTCGTCGATACAGACATCACGAATGCCGCCACGGTGAACATTCCGATCGGCCTGCTGAGCCTGCAGGCAGTAAACGGCGTACTCAACACCACGCCCATCCTGAGCGCCCTGCTCGGGACCGGCGGGTTGCTGGGCGCGATCACCGGGCCGCTTCAGGGCGCCGTTTTGACGCCACTGGGTGAGGCGCTGGGGGGTATCCAGAACATCAATATGAGAGGGAACGTCGATTCGACGACCAGAGACAGCACCACACCGATCGCCTACAAGGCGGGGCAGGTCGTCGGCTTCGCCGTCAATCCCGACCAGCAATTGCTGGCGGTTGGTGCGGTGCAGTTCTTCTCGATCTGCCCGCTGGCTCAGGACGGCAGCGTGATCAGCGCCGCATGCAGCGAGAACCTTGCCCAGCCCGGTGGCACCACGGGTGGTCAGGCCGATCCGGTCAAGCTGCAGCTGCTCAACCTGACTCAGGGGGTTGCGGGGACCTCGGCTCCGAACGCGTTTGTCAGCTATGTGCCGCCTGCAAGCCAGTTCGGTACGAATGTCGATGCGAATGGCAACCCGCAGTTCTACGGCCTGCAGCTGGCGGTGGCCGGCCTTGCCAACGTCAACAACAACACGCAGGTGTTCTACGGTTGTGTGGCCAATCCGGCTCCAGCTCCGGCGCCGTGATGCAGTAGTAGCCGGGCCTTGAATGAAGGCGCGCAGTCGCAAGGCTGCGCGCTTTTTTACTGTGCGAGACCTGATTTCACCGGCAAACCATGGCCACGGACCGCGGGTTAGCTCATGCGGCCCCGGTTCAATCGATCGCGCGCAGGCGCGCTCCTACGCCTGGAAGCCACCTCGCCGCGTCTGTCGTAGGAGCTTGCCTGCAAGCGACAGGTTGTGGCGATGGCGGCGGTTGAACCGGTCGCGAACAGGTTCGCTTCTACGATCGAAACGGCTGGTCGCGTGTGTTGGCCGCCGCCGTCAGTTCAGGCTCAGCCCGATGACCAGCCCCATGCCGAGGCCGGTGGCGATGAAGATGCCCATGACGGCAAGGCCGACAGCGACGTTGCCGGCCTTGAGCTCGTCGCGCACGTTGAAGCCGACGACGTTGAGGAACAGGCGATAGGCGATCCAGCCGCCAGCCAGCATCATCAGCCCGCCCATGGCCGCGTAGGCGAGGTTCAGGATGGCAGGGTTCAGGAAATCCATGGGCGCTGGCCGTCGGGTCGTCTTGTCGCGATGTCACGAGTATACGGTGCTCGTGGTATGTGGGTGCGTCATCAGGGCGCCAAATTTTTTTGCCGTGGATGTGGATTTTGTCGTGTACGCGGGGCGGCATCCATTAAAATGCACATTTGCCGTGCGCGCATTCCCCCCACCGGCGGCACAACTGGAGACTTCACAATGTCGAGCAAAGAGGTTCTGAAGCTGATGGAGGAAAAAGGCGTCAAGTACGTCGATTTCCGTTTCTGTGACACGCGCGGCAAGGAGCAGCACGTCAGCGCCCCCGCGCATACGGTGGACGAGGATCTGTTTGCCGAAGGCAAGATGTTTGATGGGTCTTCGATTGCCGGATGGAAGGGCATCAACGAGTCCGACATGATCCTGATGCCGGATTCGGAGACGGCGTTCATCGACCCGTTCTACGAGGACCCGACACTGGTTCTGACCTGCGACGTCATCGACCCCGGCACCATGCAGGGTTACGGGCGCGATCCGCGCTCGCTCGCACACCGCGCCGAGGCCTACCTGAAGTCCACCGGCATCGCCGATACGGCGTTCTTTGGCCCGGAAAATGAATTCTTCGTGTTTGATTCCGTGCGTTCCGACAGCGGCATCTGGGGTTCCTACGTCTATGTGGACTCCGAGGAAGCGGCCTGGAACAACGGCAAGGAGTATGCGGACGGCAACACCGGTCATCGGCCCGGCATCAAGGGCGGCTATTTCCCGGTGCCGCCCGTTGACTCGTTGCAGGACCTGCGCTCGGCGATGTGCACGACGCTGGAGGAAGTCGGCATCGTCACGGAAGTGCACCACCACGAGGTGGCGACGGCCGGCCAGTGCGAGATCGGCGCGAAGTTCAACACGCTGGTGAAGAAGGCGGACGAAGTGCTGCGCCTGAAGTACGTGATCCAGAACGTTGCCCACCAGTACGGCAAGACCGCGACGTTCATGCCCAAGCCGATCGTCGGTGACAACGGCAGCGGAATGCACGTGCACCAGTCGCTGGCCAAGGGTGGCAAGAACCTGTTTTCTGGCGACCAGTACGGCGGCCTGTCGGAAATGGCGCTGTACTACATCGGCGGCATTCTCAAGCACGCTCGCGCCATCAACGCCTTCACGAACCCCGGCACGAACAGCTACAAGCGCCTGGTTCCCGGTTTCGAGGCGCCGGTGATGCTGGCTTATTCGGCGCGCAACCGCTCTGCTTCCATCCGCATTCCGTGGGTATCCAGCCCGAAGGCGCGGCGCATCGAGATCCGCTTCCCGGATTCGCTGGCCAACCCGTACTTCGCGTTTGCGGCGATGATGATGGCGGGGCTCGACGGCATCCAGAACAAGACCCATCCCGGCGAGGCGATGGACAAGGACCTCTACCACCTGCCGCCGGAAGAAGACAAGAAAGTGCCGCGCGTCTGCCATCGGCTGGACCTGGCGCTCGACGCCCTGGACCACGACCGCGAGTTCCTCAAGCGCGGCGACGTGTTCAGCGACGACCTGATCGACGCCTATATCGGTGTGAAGATGCAGGAAGTCACCCGCTTGCGCATGACGACGCACCCGGTTGAGTTCGAGATGTACTACTCGCTGTAAGCGTCTGGAACGAAAAGCGCGGGCGTGGTCTTTGAAGGTTGCGCCCGCGCTTTTTTGGTGTGTTGGGAATGGGCGGTCACGTGAACGCGGTCTTCCTCGATTGTTGGGGCACGGACTGCGGATCGGCACACATTGTGGGTGGGGATAGTCGCGTGCAGGCGCGCTCCTACCGGAAATCGTGTTATCGCAGACACCCGTAGGAGACGGCCTGCCGGCGCCTGTCCGCCGGACGTGTTGGTCGCGTACGGGACCCTTCTACAGGGGATGCGTTGCTGTAGGAACCCGCTTGCGGGCGACCTGCAGACTCAGCGGGCAGAGGATGGAGCGGCGCTTTTCCGACTGCTTCCTGCGTTACGGCGTGCCTACGATGAACGAGTCTCCGGCGAAGCTCAGCGTCGCGAAGTAGTCGTCCAGCGTTTCCGCACGGCGGATGAGGTCCACGCGGCCGTCCTCCCGCAGCAGGAGTTCCTTCGGCCGCAGCTTGCCGTTGTAGTTGAAGCCCATGGCTTGGCCGTGCGCGCCGGTGTCGTGGATGGCGAGCAGGTCGCCGTCCGCCACTTCCGGCAGCGGTCGCTGCACCGCGAACTTGTCGTTGTTCTCGCACAGCGAGCCAACCACGTCCACCGGGCGGTCGTGGGGGCCGGGTGCCTTGCCGAGCACGTCGATGTGGTGGTAGGCGCCGTACATGCCGGGGCGCATCAGCGCTGACATGCAGGCGTCCACGCCGATGCAGGTGCGATAGATGTCCTTGCGGTTGATGGCGCGGGTCACGAGCACGCCGTGCGGCCCGGTCATGTAGCGGCCGCTTTCCGTGTAGAGCCGCGGCACGTACCCGTTGCGGGCGGCGAACTCCTGCAGCTGCGCTGTGCTTGCAGCCCCCAGCCGTTCGATGTTGAATGCGGCTTCGCCCGGGCGGTAGGGAATCCCCAGCCCGCCGCCGATGTTGATGAATTCGAAGCGCAGATCGAGTGTTGTGCCGATCCACTCCGCGAGCTTCAGCAGCATCTCGACGGTCTGCACCATGTATTCCGCATGCAGTTCGTTGGAGGCGAGCATGGTGTGGAGGCCGAAGCGGCGGGCGCCGCGTTCGCGTGCGTGGCGGAAGGCATCGAGGATCTGCCCGTGCGCGACGCCGAATTTCGCCTCCTCCGGCTTGCCGATGATGCTGTTGCCATCCCGGGTCGGGCCGGGGTTGTAGCGGAAGCAGATGAGCTCGGGGAATTCCGGCACCTTGTCGATCAGCGAGAGGTCGTCCAGATTCAGGATGCAGCCGCCGTCCGCTGCCGCTGCCGCGAAGGCTTCCTGCGAGGTGTTGTTGGACGTGAACATGATCTGCTCGCCGCGTGCGCCGGCCTGCCGCGACAGCACGAGTTCGGCGATGGAGCTGCAGTCGAAGCCGAAGCCCATCTCGCGCATCAGGCGCAGGATGGCCGGGTTCGGCAGCGCCTTCACGGCAAAGTATTCGTTGAAGCCGGGTACGGTGGCGAAAGCCTGTTTAAGGCGGGCGCCGGTTTCTCGTATCCCGGCTTCGTCATAGATATGAAACGGCGTGCCGAAGTGCTCGGCAATAGACGGCAAGGTCGGGAACAGACGCGCCTGGAACGCAGGGGACATGGGCATCGTCGTCTCCCTTACGCAGCGCGGTGGACGGGCAGGTGGGCCGCGATGCGGCGCATCGCCTCCTGGGTATTCTCGAAACTGTTGAAGGCGCTGAGCCGGATGTGTCCTTCGCCGCACTGGCCGAAGCCGGCACCCGGCGTGCACACCACGCCCGCGTCGTTCAGCAGGGTGTCGAAGAAGGCCCAGGAATCGCCGTTCACTTGCACCCAGATGTAGGGTGAATTGTCGCCGCCCACGCAGGCCAGGCCCAGGCGCTGGAAGGCTTCGCGCACATAGCCGGCGTTGCGCAGGTAATAGTCCGTCAGCCTGCGCACCTGGGCCTGCCCCGCCGTGCTGAACACGGCTTCGGCCGCGCGTTGCACGGGGTAGGACACGCCGTTGAACTTCGTGGTCTGGCGGCGCAGCCACAGGGCGTGCAGGGAAACCGGCGCGCCCGCCTGCGTCCACGCCATGCACGGCTTCGGCACCACCGCGTAGGCGCAGCGCACGCCGGTGAAGCCGGCGGTCTTGGACAGGCTGCGGAATTCGATGGCCACGTCCCGCGCACCGGGAATCTCGTAGATCGAGTGCGGCAACGCCGGGTCGCGGATGAAGGCTTCATAGGCCGCGTCGAACAGGATCAGCGCGCGGTTGCGCCGCGCGTAGTCCACCCACGCTTCCAGTTGCGGGCGGGTGAGCGCGGCCCCTGTCGGGTTGTTCGGCGAGCACAGGTAGATGAGGTCCACGGCCGCCTTCGGCAGTTCCGGCGCGTAGCCGTTTTCCGCCGTGCACGGCAGATACGTCAGCCCGGCATAGCGGCCGTTGGCTCCGGCACCCGTGCGGCCAGCCATCACGTTGGTGTCGACGTAGACCGGGTACACCGGGTCGGAAATGGCGATGCGGATGTCGGCGGCGAACAATTCCTGGAAATTGCCGGTGTCGCACTTCGCGCCGTCCGAAATGAAGATTTCATCTGCCGCGATGTCCGCTCCACGCGCCTGGAAGTCGTTGACGGCAATGGCTTCGCGCAGGAATGCGTAGCCCTGCTCCGGGCCATAGCCGCGGAACGTGTCGGCGGACGCCATTTCATCCACGGCGGCGTGGAACGCGGCGATGCAGGCCTCCGGCAGCGGACGCGTGACGTCGCCGATGCCCATCCACACGAGCTTGCGTTCCGGGTGCTGTTGCTGGAATTCCCGCACGCGCTTGCTGATGTTCGCGAACAGGTAGGAAGCCTGGAGTTTCGAATAGTTCTCGTTGACGTGGATCATGGGAGTCGATGGCAGGGAAGGCGGCACCGCATGTCGCTGGCGGCGGTCTGGACAAGTTGCTATTTTGTACCGACATGGATCGCTTCGTAACGCCGAGTCGCTGTGCTGTTGCGCTGGTCGCCCTGCTGGCGTGCGGTGTCAGCGCAGCCGCGGACACCGCGGTCTACCGCTGGACCGACGCGCAGGGCGTCGTGCACTTCAGTGCCACGCCGCACGTGCCCGGGCAGATGCCCACTGAATTGCCCAACCTGCAAAGTGCCGATCCGGTCGAAGCGGCGGCCGGAAATACCACAATGGATACGGCCCCGGCACCCGCTGCGGTGGCCGCGAATGCGGCGCCGCGGATCGTGGCCCCGGCGGACAAAACGACATTCCGCGATACGCAGAACGAGGTTCCCGTCACCGTGGCCGTCACGCTGCAGCCAGGGCAGGGTTTGTTGTACTACCTCGACGGCAAGGCCCAGAACACGGCGCCAACGCAGGCCACAAGCCTGTTTTTGCACGACGTGTGGCGCGGCGAGCACCGCATCGCGGTGGCGGTGGTGGATGCCAGCGGCGCCGTCATTGCGCGCTCCGACCCGGTCACGGTCTACATGCATCAGGCGTCGATATTGAGGCGAGGGCGGTAATCAGCACGTGATGAGCGGCCGGGAGAACGCCGCGTTTTCTTTTCGCCGCTTCCGGCTCACGGCTCACCGGCCAGCATCTTCTGCGCATGCCACGCCGCCACCCATTCCTCGTTCGTTGGCTCGACGCCGACGGTGACGCGGCTGTCGGGGGTCGAAACGGTGGGGGCGTGGCAGGCATTGGCGGCGGCGTCGAGGGCAACGCCGAGCCATGCGAGCTGGGCGCAGGTGCGCGCACGGATCACGCTGCTGTGTTCTCCCACGCCGGCCGTGAAGACCAGCAGGTCCAGCCCGCCGAGAACGGCGACCAGCGCGCCGATCTCGCGCACGATGCGCCGCACATACAGCGCCAGCGCAGCCTGTACGCGTGGGTGGTTTGCTTCCAGCGGCAGCAGTGTGCGCAGGTCGGCGGACACACCGCTCAGCCCCAGCAGGCCCGATTCGTGGTTGAGCATGTGGATGACGGCATCCAGGCTCAGCTTGCGGATCTGCATCAGGTAGATCAGCGCGCCCGGGTCGAGGTTGCCACACCGCGTGCCCATCACCAGGCCGTCGAGCGCTGAGAAACCCATGGTCGTGGACACGCTTTTCAGGTCGTGCAGGGCGCACAGGCTGGCGCCGTTGCCGAGGTGGGCAACGATGACGCGGCCGCGGGCGAGTGCGCCGTAACGCTCCGGCAGCGCATGCGTCATGTATTCGTAGGACAGGCCGTGGAAGCCGTAGCGGCGAATGCCGCTTTCCCACGCCGACCACGGCAGCGCCATCATCTGTTCCACTTCCGGCATGGTGCGGTGAAAGCCGGTGTCGAAGCACGCGAATTGTGGCAACGAAGGGTCGAGCGCGGCGAGCTCCTGGACTGCCTCCAGCGCGAAAGGCTGGTGCAGTGGCGCGAGCGGAACCAGCTGCCTGAGGTCGGCCAGCCGTTCCGGCGTCATCCGCACCGGCGCGAAATAACGGCTGCCGCCGTGCACCACGCGGTGGACGGCAGCCGCCAGTGGGCGTGAGCCGAGATGCTGCATCACCTGTCTGCGGATGTAGGCCAACGCGTCGCGGTACGGGTGCGCCGCACCCAGCGTGATGGGCCGCGGCGCGATGCCGGTGGCGCCGAAGTCCGGCTTTTCCACGCCAATACCCTGCACCTTGCCGTTCCAGAACGGGGTACGTGGCAGCGGGTTGGCGCCGGCGTCGAACAGGGCGAACTTGATGCTCGACGAGCCACAGTTGAGAACGAGAATGGCGCCTGCTGCGGCAGTGGGCAGCGTGGAGTGGACAGGAGCGGCGTTCGGCATAGGGGTGTCCGTCGTGCCGCGCAAGCCGCGGCGTGCGGCGGGCATGTTACGGGGTGCGGCGACGTCGGCGCGGAGGTATTTGCCGCGGCCGGCCCTGGCCCTGATACTGAACACTCGTTTTCATGCCCGCCACATCGGCAATAATGAAGCCGTGAACACTGCAAGCAACCACCTCGACGTCGACGTTTCCGATTCCCACATCAGCGGCTACATGCGGCGCCTCGGCGAAGCAGCGCGCAAAGCGGCGGTGGCAATGGCGCGCGCCACCACCGGCCGTAAGAATGGTGCGCTGTTCGAATTCGCGGAACGGCTGGCAGCGTCGCGCGACGACATCATGCGGGCGAATGCCGAAGACGTGTCGGCCGCGCGGGATGCACAGCTGGCGCCAGCGCTCGTCGACCGGCTGGAGCTGAACGATTCACGCTTCGCCGCGATGGTCGACGGCGTGCGGCAGGTGGCCGCGTTGCCCGACCCGATCGGCGAGATCCTCGACCTGAAGCCGCGTCCGTCGGGCATCGAAGTGGGCCACATGCGCGTGCCGCTGGGCGTGGTCGGCATCATCTACGAGTCGCGTCCGAACGTGACGGCGGATGCCGCCATCCTGTGCCTGAAGTCCGGCAACGCCTGCATCCTGCGCGGTGGCTCGGAGTCGCTGCGTTCCAACCAGGCCATCGCCCGCTGCATGCAGAAGGCGCTGCGCGCCGCCGATCTGCCTGAAGAGGCCGTGCAGGTGGTCGACACGCCGGACCGCAGCGCGGTGCGTGAACTGCTGACCATGCCGCAGTACGTGGATGTCGTCATTCCGCGCGGCGGCAAGGGGCTGGTGCAGTTCGTGGCGGAAACCGCGCGCGTGCCGGTCATCAAGCATCTCGACGGCAACTGCCACGTGTTCATCGACGAATCCGCCGATTTCGACAAGGCCATCGCGGTGGCCGTCAACGCCAAGACGCAGCGCTATGGCACCTGCAACACCATGGAAACGCTGCTCGTGCACGCCGGCATCGCGCCGCGCATCCTGCCCGAGCTGGCGCGCATCTACGCCGGCCACGGCGTGGAACTGCGCGGGTGTGCGCGTACGCGCAAGATCCTGCCCGATATCCAGCATGCACGGCCCGAGGACTGGGACGAGGAATACCTTGCGCCGATCCTCGCCGTGAAGATCGTCGACGACCTCGACGCCGCCATCGCCCACATCAACACGTACGGCTCGAAGCACACCGATGCCATCGTCACGGAGAACTTTTCCCACGCGCGCCGCTTCCTGCGCGAAGTGGATTCCGCCTCGGTGATGGTGAACGCTTCCACGCGCTTTGCCGATGGCTACGAATACGGGCTGGGCGCGGAAATCGGCATTTCCACCGACAAGTTCCACGTCCGCGGGCCGGTCGGGCTGGAAGGGCTCACGTCGCTGAAGTGGGTGGTGCTGGGTGACGGCAACGTGCGCTGATCCGCAGGCGGGAAGCCGCCTTGGGTGGGGGTCGGCACCACCTGGCAGCGGAGGCGGACGGCGGGGTTGACGGCCCGCGCCGTCTCCCACGGCCGCGCAGCCGGAGCTCGGGATGACGGGGCGTTTCCTGTGGTGTGGATCGGGCCGATGACTGAATCCCGAACCGTACCGGACGCGATTCTCGATGGCTTGACCGTGGCGGTCATCGCGGTCGATTCGACCCTGCGCGTCACGTACGTGAATGCGGCCTGCGAGCGTATGTTCGCAGTGACCCGGCGGCACGTTCTTGACCGCCCGCTGGCGGTGGCCATTTCCCATCTCGACGTTCTCGGCGCACGGCTGTCGGCGGCGCTGGCGCAGGGCGCGGGTTTCATCGAGCACGAGCTGCGGCTCGAACGGCACGGGCAGACGCCGATCACCGTTGACTGCACCGCGACTCCGCTGGCAGCTTCCGGCGCTGGTCTGCTCCTTGAGATGGCGGCACTGGATCGCCACCTGAGCGTCTCGCGCGACGCGCTGCGGGCGGTGCAGCAGGAAACCAGCCGCGCGCTGGTCCGCGGGCTGGCGCATGAGATCAAGAATCCGCTCGGCGGCATTCGTGGCGCGGCGCAGTTGCTGGAACGCACGTTTGCCGCGGATTCCGGACACCACGAATACACACAGGTCATCATTCGGGAAGTCGATCGCTTGCGGCGGCTGGTGGATCGCATGCTCGGCCCCGACCAGTTGCCGCGGCCGCGGGCGATGAATATCCACGAAGTCGTAGAGCGGGTGTACCGGCTGGTGGTGGCCGAGGCATCGCCCGCCGTGCGGGTGTGGCGCGATTACGACCCCAGCATTCCGGAGCTGGTAGCCGACCCGGAGCAGCTCGTGCAGGTGGTGCTGAACATTGCGCGCAATGCCCTGCAGGCACTCACCGGGCGCGACGAATCCGGCCACGACGCAGGCGCACTGGGGCTGCGGACGCGCGTGCGGCGCCAGCTCACGCTCAATGGGGTGCGCCATGCGCTGGTGGTGCAGGTGGATGTCGAGGATGATGGCCCCGGCGTGCCGCCCGCCTTGCAGGAAAAGCTCTTCTATCCGATGGTCACCGGGCGCGCCGGCGGCACCGGCCTGGGCCTGTCGGTCGCGCAATATCTGGTGCTCGGCCACGGCGGTGCGATCGAATGTCGGTCGCAGCCCGGTTGTACCGTATTCTCGGTTCTTCTGCCGCTGGTTCCGCCACGATGAGCGTCGTTCTGGTCGAAGTCTGGGTGGTCGATGACGATGCGTCGATCCGCTGGGTGCTGGAGCGCGCGCTTGGCGGGGCGGGCATGCGCGTCTCCGCTTTTCCCGGCGCTGCCGAGCTGCTCGACGCCGTGGAGGTAGCCGCCACGGCGCCCGACGTCCTCATCGCGGACATCCGCATGCCTGGTGGCGATGGGCTGGAGGTGATGCGGCGCGTGCACGGGAAATGGCCGGCGCTGCCGGTCATCATCATCACCGCACATTCCGACCTGGATGCTGCGGTGGCGGCGTTCAAGGGTGGGGCTTTCGAATATCTGCCCAAGCCCTTCGATGTGGATGGCGTGATCGAACTGGTGCAGCGCGCGGCGGTGCGTAACGCCGCGGTTCCTGGTGTCGCGGGCCTGCGGCGCGGCGCGATCATCGGCCAGGCGCCGGCGATGCAGGAGGTGTTCCGGGCCATCGGGCGCCTGGTGTCCGCGCGGGTTCCGGTCCTCATCACCGGCGAGTCCGGCACCGGCAAGGAATTGATCGCCCGCGCCCTGCACGACAGCAGTGTGCGCGCCGGCCGGCCGTTCGTGGCGCTCAATACTGCGGCGATCCCGCGCGACCTGATGGAGTCGGAGTTCTTCGGCCACGAGCGTGGCGCCTTCACGGGGGCCGCCGGCCAGCGGCGCGGCCGCTTCGAGCAGGCTGATGGCGGCAGCCTGTTCCTCGACGAGATCGGCGATATGCCGCTGGCGTTGCAGACGCGGTTGCTGCGGGTGCTGCAGGACGGCAGTTTCTACCGGGTCGGTGGCACAGCGCCGCTCACCGTTGACGTGCGCATCCTGGCCGCCACCCACCAGGACCTTGAACGGCAGGTGGGCGAGGGCCTGTTCCGCGAAGATCTCTACCACCGCATCAACGTGGTGCGGGTGCGTGTCCCGGCGCTGCGCGAGCGGGCCGAGGATGTACCGCTGCTGCTGCAGCACTTTCTGTCGGCTGCGGCGGCGGAGTTGGGTACGCCCGTCAAGCACGTCACGCCGGCGGCACTGGAACGCCTTTGCAACTATGCGTGGCCTGGCAACGTGCGCCAGCTCGAAAATGTCTGCCGCTGGCTGTCCGTGATGGCACCGGGCGACGAGGTCCTGCCACAGGACCTGCCTCCGGAGATGGCGCCGGGTGCGGGCCGGGGTGCGGCGTTGCCGTCGGTTCCTTCGCAAACGCCTGCTTTGTCTGCCGGAGACGACTGGGAGGCTACGCTGCGTAACTGGGCGCGCGCCGAGCTTCAGGCCGGGCGCGGCGACCTGCTGGTGCGCGCCGGTGCGGCCTTCGAGCGCGCGCTGATCGAGTCCGCCCTGGACGCCTGCCACGGCCAGCGCCAGGAGGCAGCGCGACGGCTGGGCTGCGGGCGCAACACGCTGACGCGCCGCATCAAGGCGCTGGGCATCGAACCGTAGGCTCCGGTCGCGTGCAGGCACGCCTTCAGAATGTTGTTGTTGTAGGAGCCGGCCTGCCGGCGACCGGATGTAACGGCGAACAGCCCAAAGTGTGGTGCGGGGGTTACCGGCTACTCCCCTCTTCTACTCCGTGCCGGTCGCGTGCAGGCACGTCCCCGCACGATGGGGCGCTGTTGCAGAAACCCGCCTGCGGGCGACTTCCCTCCGCGAAAAGGTGAATGGATTCGTCATTGGCATCACTTTTGCTTGAAGACATCTTGCAGTCCATCCATTCCACCTCTGCGACAAGGAGCACGACAAGATGCGCACCCCACTGCTGATGCGAGTGCTGCTCGCCGGTTTTCCGGTGGCGGCGTCAGCTGCCGGGCCGAACCTCGGAACCCTGCTAGCCGATTCCGGTGTTACCGCCAGCGGACATCTCGCCGCCACCTATACCCATGGCTTCAACGACGGCCAGACGCTGGCTTACCGGGCCTTCGATACCGATGCCGATTCCTTCGAGTTCAACCAGGCGATGCTGACGCTGGCGCGCGAACCGGCGGACGGTTTTGGCGGTGCGGCCACGCTGCTGGCCGGTAGTGACGCCCGGGCCATCAACGCGGCCTATGGCAATGGCTCGAATGCCGATTTCGCCCTCGAACAGGCTTATCTGCGCTATGCGCACAGCGGCCTCACGCTCGTCGGTGGCCGTTTCGTGACGCTCGCCGGAGCTGAGGTGATCGACGCTTCCGCCGACGCCAACATCTCGCGCTCGTTGCTGTTCCAGCTTGCCGAGCCGCTGGTCCACACCGGTGTCCGCGCGAGTTATGTACTGGGGAACGCCACGTTCTATCTGGGCGTGAACAACGGCATCTATACCGGCAACGCCGTCGACACCAACAGGCAGAAGACTCTGGAGGCCGGTGTGGCGCTGGCGCCCGGAGGCGGCATCAATCTTGCCGTCTACGATTACTACAGCCGCGAGGGCGGGGCTGGGTTGAACTACCTGGATTTTGTCGGCAGCCTGCAGGCTACGGAGAAGTTGCGGTTCGTGCTCAACGCCGACTGGTTCAGCCAGCATTCGGGGAGCCTCGGTCCGGCGCACGTTTATGGCCTTGCGGCTTATGCCGATTACACCGTGAATGATCGTTGGCAGGCGACGCTGCGTGGCGAGTGGCTCGAAACACGTGGCATTGCCATGAACGTGCCGGCTGGCGGCCGTGCGACGCTGGGTGAGGTGACCTTCACGCTGGGGTATTCCCCCGCGGCGCGCTTCACCTTGCGCGGCGAGCTGCGCTACGACCTCGGCGACCGGGTCTACCCGGACCCGGGACCGGGTTTTGCCAACACCCAGGGTAATGTGGCACTGCAGGCCCTCTATGCCTTCTGAAAGCTGCATCGGTGCTGTCGAAGGGGCCGCATTGCGCGGCCCTTTTTTCATGCTCGGGCACCGTCCGTGAGGTGCCTGCACCGTCGACGTGCAGGCTTGCACCAATCGGGTGCGCGACGTTCATGTCCCGCGGTAGTTTGATCGTAGCAGGGCTCCCAGAAGACGCAGGCTATCGCGCTTTAATCTTTTCAATAAGTGTGGCATGAATTTTGCTTAAGACATTTTGATCCATCGCAACCGTTATGCGATGGGGGGGTTCCTATCGTCCATTCAAGGAGTTGCAACCCATGAAGCTGATCACGGCGGTCATCAAGCCGTTCCGGCTCGACGAAGTACGCGCGGCGCTGTCCGAAGTCGGCGTGGCCGGCATCACGGTGACGGAGGTTAAGGGCTTCGGCCGCCAGAAAGGCCATGCCGAGCTTTATCGCGGCGCCGAATACGTGGTGGATTTCCTGCCGAAAGTGAAGCTGGAAGTGGCGGTGGACGAGGCGTTGCTGGATGCCGCCATCGAGGCCATCACGCAGGCGGCGCGCACCGGCCGGATCGGCGACGGCAAGCTGTTCGTGCTGCCGCTGGAGGGAGCCATCCGCATCCGCACCGGTGAAACCGGCCCCGCCGCGCTGTGAGCGGCTGACTCACCGACCTTTCAATGGAGTTCATTTCGATGTCGAAATTGCATGTTTCCGGTGGTTTTCTGGGAGCGGGTCTGGCGTGTGCGCCGGCCCTGGCCTGTGCCGGTACGCCGGCCGGGATCAATTCAGGCGACACCGCCTGGATGCTGGTGTCCACCGCGCTGGTGCTGATGATGACGCTTCCCGGCCTGGCGCTTTTCTACGCGGGCATGGTGCGTGCCAAGAACGTGCTGAGCGTGATGATGCAGTGCTTTGCCATCACTTCGCTGGTCACCATCCTGTGGGTCGTCTACGCCTACAGCTGGGCGCTGACGCCGGCTGCCGGCGGGGTCAACGCCGTCTTCGGCGGCCTGTCGCGCCTGTTCATGCGCGGCGTTGGCGTCGACACCGTCGCCGCGTTGGCGCCGACGATTCCGGAAAACGTCTACATGTGCTTCCAGTTGACGTTTGCCATCATCACCCCGGCCCTGATCGTCGGGGCTTTTGCGGAACGCATGAAGTTTTCGGCGCTGCTGGTATTCACGGCGCTGTGGGTGAGTTTCGTCTACGTCCCGATCGCCCACATGGTGTGGGGTGGCGGCTGGCTGGGTGCGTGGGGCGTACTGGACTTTGCCGGCGGCACCGTGGTGCACATCAATGCCGGCATCGCCGGCCTGGTGTGCGCGCTGGTGCTGGGCAAGCGGCGTGGCTACGGCCACGTGGCGATGCAGCCGAACAACATCGGCTACACCTTCATCGGCGCCTCGCTGCTGTGGGTGGGCTGGTTCGGCTTCAACGCCGGTTCCGCGCTGGGGGCGAACGGCGGCGCCGGAGCCGCGATGGTGGCCACGCAGATCGCCACAGCGGCGGCAGCACTCGGCTGGCTGTTCGCGGAGTGGGCGGTATCCGGCAAGCCCACGGTGCTTGGCATCGCCTCCGGTGCGGTTGCCGGCCTGGTGGCGATCACCCCGGCGTCCGGCACCTGCGGGCCGATGGGGGCGCTGGCCATCGGCGCGCTTGCCGGCGGCCTGTGCTACCTGTCGGCCACCCGGCTCAAGAAGCACTTCGGCTACGACGACGCGCTCGATGCCTTCGGCGTGCACGGCATCGGCGGCATGGTCGGGGCATTGCTCACCGGCGTGTTCGCGGCCCCGCTGCTGGGCGGTTATGGAACGGTCGGCACGGCGGCCGGCAGCGGGTTCGGCCACCAGTTCCTGATCCAGCTTCTCGGCGTGGGCGTCACCCTGGTCTGGGGCGGAGTCGGCAGCTTCATCCTGCTCAAGTTCACCAGCCTGCTGTGCCGGGGCCTGCGGGTCGATGAAGCGACCGAGAGCACGGGGCTGGATCTGGCCCTGCATGGAGAGCGCGGCTATCACCTGTAATTCCTAGCCTGCTTGATGGGTACCCCCAGAACCCATGACCCCGGAGTGGCCCCGAGCCGAGTGCCGGTTCGGGGCCCTTGCGCGGTGTCTGCAATAATGGTGCCGTGAATATCGTGACTGCGCTGGAATGGGGATACCGGATGGCCGCAGCTTCCGCTGAACGGTTCGCTAGGGTATGGCGCTGACCGCCGGCATCGGGGTTTTCGGCGGAACGTTCGCGCCGATCCACAATGCACACCTGCGGCTCGCCATCGAAGTGTGCGAGCAAATCGGTTTGGACCGCGTGCTGGTCGTGCCGTGCGCCACGCCGGCGCATCGCGCCGTTCCAGCGGTGTCGGCCGCACGTCGCCTGCGCTGGGTGCGGCTGGCCGCCGCAGGTGATCCGCGGCTGGTGGCGGATGACCGCGAGCTGCACCGCGGCGGCCCGTCCTACACCTACGACACGCTGGCGGAGCTACGCGCCGAGCTGGGCGCGGGAATCCCGCTGGTGCTGATGATCGGCGAAGATGCCGCGAACGGCTTCCACACCTGGCACCGCTGGCGCGAAATTCTGGATCTTGCGCACCTGGTATTTGTCGAGCGCCCGTTCGAGCCCGCGGACCCGGCGGCCGTGCTCACGGCGTTCCTGCACGACCGGCAGGCGCCGTCCGCAGCGGCGCTGCGCACCCGGCCGGCTGGGTTATGCTGGCGCGTTACGATCCCGCCGCTGGCCATTTCATCCACGCGCGTGCGCCGCCTGCTGGCGGCCGGGCGTTCCGTATGCGGGCTGGTGCCCGATGCGGTCCTGCAGGATTTCACCGATGAGGATGTCCGCCTCCTGAGCCATGACCAAGAACCCCTCGCAGACTGAAGATTCCACAGACGCGCCCGTGCCCCGCACCCGCAAGACGGCAAAGCCGCGCACCGCCGCCAAGGCCAAGCCGGCTTCCGTCCGCGCATCGGGCGCCAAGGCAAAGGTCGGGGTTCCAAAAGCCAAGTCCGGGGCCGGCAAGACTGCGGCCAAGCCACGCACCGCTGCCGCCAAGGCCAAGCCGAAGTCCGTCGCGGTAAAACCGGCGAAGACGGCGAAGCCCGCGAAACCGACGAAAGCTGCGAAATCCACAAGGTCCGCAACCAAGGCGGGCAGCAAGCCCACTGCGCGCCGCCGCAAGGCCCCAGCCCAGCCATCGGGAGTGCTGGAAACCGCTCGCACGGCACTGGAAGACCTGAAAGCAGTCGATCTTCGTGAGCTCGATGTGCGCAGCCTCACGCCGTACATGGACACGCTGCTCATCTGCACCGGCACCTCCAACCGCCACGTCCAGTCGCTGGCGCGCGCGGTCGTCGAGAAAGCCAAGGCAAAAGGCTTCCAACCGCACGGAGTGGAAGGCATGAGCGAAGGCGAGTGGGTGCTCGTGGACCTCGACAGCGTCGTGGTGCACGTCATGCAGGCGCAGGCGCGCGCGTTCTACCAGCTGGAAAAACTCTGGGACGTATCGCTGGCGCCGAAACACCATAACGATGTGGCCTGAGCTTAGCTGTCGTGCACCTGCGCCTGATCGCGGTCGGCACACGCATGCCGGCGTGGGTGACGGAAGGCGTCAACGATTATCTGCGCCGTTTGCCGCGTGAGCTGAAAGCCGAATTCATCGAAATCCCCGTCGCCTCGCGTACCGGTGGCGAAGACATCGCGCGGCTCAAGGCTGCCGAAGGCGCGCGCATTCTGAAAGCCGCAAAAGGCGCGCGGCTCATCGCGCTGGACGAGCACGGCCGAGAGTCCACCACCCTGCAATGGGCCGAAGCCCTGCAAGGCTGGATGCGCACCGGGCAGGACGTTGCCCTCGTCATCGGCGGCCCCGATGGTCACGACCCCGCCGTCCTCGCCGCGGCACAAGCGCAATGGTCGCTGTCCAAGCTCACGCTGCCGCATGCCCTGGTGCGCGTGGTGTTGGCAGAACAGCTCTACCGTGCATGGACGGTTACGGTTGGGCATCCGTATCATCGGGTGTAGGCGCGTATATTGGTGAGTGATCGACGATACAGGGTTTGACTCAAGCATCTTCGATACGCTGCTTTCATTCACGAGCCGCGGCGTCGGCTATCCATCCGGGTAAATTTAGGGTTGCCTATGCGCTGTGACAGCTGCAAGCGTCTTGCAGTCTGCGGGTGACCCCTGAATTGCACCGCGCTGTGACCGCTGCGGCCAAAGCTCATGGCCAGAGCCTGAACCAGTGGGCCACCGGGGTGTTGCGCGATGCCGTGGCGCGCTGAAACGAGCACAGAATTTCCCCACGAAGGCGCGTTGTGCTGACCGTTGACGAATTGAACCGGTGACTGTGTCCGATTCTCCAGACATCCCCTCCGCTGCGCTTCGGCTGCTGCGTGAGGTTTTCGGTTACGCGAGTTTCCGTGGCCCGCAGGCCGGCATCATCGGGCAGGTAGTGGGCGGCGGTGATGCGCTGGTGCTGATGCCTACCGGTGGTGGGAAGTCGCTGTGTTACCAGATTCCGGCGCTGCTGCGCAGCGGCGTTGGGGTCGTTGTTTCGCCGTTGATCGCGTTGATGCAGGATCAGGTGGAGGCGTTGCAGGCGGCGGGTGTGAAGGCGGCGGCGCTGAATTCCGGTTTGCCTGCGGAACGCCAGCGCGAGGTGTGGGCGCAAATGCGCGCTGGCGGGCTGGACCTGCTGTACGTGGCGCCGGAGCGCTTGCTGACGCCGGCGTTTCTGGATCTGCTGGGCCGCGTGCAGGTGGCGCTGTTTGCCATCGACGAAGCGCACTGCGTGTCACAGTGGGGACACGACTTTCGGCCGGAATACCGCGAGTTGTCGCTGCTGCACGAACGCTTTCCGGAAGTGCCGCGCATCGCGCTGACGGCAACGGCCGATCCGCGCACGCAGGAGGAGATCGTCGAGCGGCTGGGCTTGCGGGCGGCGCAGCGCTTCGTGTCCAGTTTCGACCGCCCCAATCTGCGCTATCGCGTGGAAGCCAAGCGCAACGCGCGGCGCCAGCTGGAGGATTTCCTGGGTGCGCACAACGGCGAGGCCGGCATCGTCTACTGCCGCAGCCGCCGCAAGGTGGAGCAGACGGCCGCGGCGCTTGCGGCGCTGGGGCTGGATGCGTGCCCTTACCACGCGGGCATGGCGGCGGATGAACGCGCCGACAACCAGCGTCATTTCCTGCACGAGGACGGCGTGGTGATGGTCGCCACGGTGGCCTTCGGCATGGGCATCGACAAGCCCGACGTGCGTTTTGTGGCGCACCTGGACCTGCCGCGCTCCATCGAGGGTTATTACCAGGAAACCGGCCGTGCCGGGCGCGACGGCCTGCCGGCGGAAGCGTGGATGCTCTATGGCCTGCAGGACATGGTGATGTTGCGCCAGTGGATCGACCAATCCGACGCCGACGAAGCCCGCAAATGGGTGGAGCGCGACAAGCTGGACGCGCTGCTGGCGTTTGCGGAAACCACGCGTTGCCGCCGTGAACTGCTGCTGGGCACATTTGGCGAGCACTACGCCGGGCCGTGCCACAACTGCGACAACTGCCTGCATCCACCGGCGACGTGGGACGCTACCGTGCCGGCGCAGAAGGCATTGTCCGCCGTCTACCGCAGTGGCCAGCGGTTCGGTGCGGGCCATGTCATCGACACGCTGCGCGGTATGAACACCGCCAGGGTGCAGCAACTCGGGCACGACCGCCTTTCCACCTTCGGCATCGGCAGTGCGCTCGATGCGAACCGCTGGCGCTCCGTGTTCCGCCAATTGCTGGCGCAGGGGCTGCTGGCTGCCGATGAAAACGGTGGCTTGCACCTGGCGGAAAAGAGCCGCGCCGTGCTGCGCGGCGAGCAGAAGCTGCTGCTGCGCGAGGATGCGGCAGGCACGCGCCGCCGCGACCGCGAGCGCAGCGGCGCCAGCGTTTCCGTGGCCGACAGCCTGTCGGCCGCCAGCCGCAAGTTGTTCGATGCCTTGCGCGCGCAGCGCCTGACGCTGGCGCATGAGAAAGGGGTGCCGCCCTACGTGATCTTCCACGACAAGACGCTGCTGGCGATGGTGGCGGAGCAGCCGCACAGCCTGGAAGAAATGGGCGAGGTTCACGGGGTGGGGCGTGCCAAGCTGGAACGCTACGGCGAAGCTTTTCTGGATGTGATTCTCGATCAAGCCGACTGACCCCTGCCGCCCGGCGTCGGGGGCAGGCGGCTTCGACGAAAGTCCATGGGTTGTCATAGACTGAATGTGGACTGAGGCCTGTTCGATGTTCCGGTACGGCATCCCGGCATCCGCAACCGGAAGTTCGCAGCTCGTCTCCACGCGATGACGGGATGGCCCGTGCAACAGCAAAGGGATTTGCCTTGCGGATTGCGGAACGCGGCGCGCCGGTGTCCACGATCATTCTTTAGAGGTGTATTGCCGAGCGGGTGCGCGAGGCAATGACGGCGGCTGGCAGCACGCCGCACGCGAACAGGAGAGCCGCTTTTTGGATTGGAGTCATGCACCGGCCGTGTGGTTGATCCTGTTGCCCTTCGTGGCGAGCGGGTTGGCTGCAATATGGCCACGGCGGTGGCATCCCGGGTACGTCATGACCGGCACCGGTGCGCTCGGGCTGGCGGTGCTGGGCTGGTGGGCACCGGGGCTGCTGGACGGCGAAGTCGTGCGCTGGCAGCACGCCTGGATGCCGGCACTGGGTCTGGATTTTTCGCTGTACATCGACGGGCTGGCGGCGCTGTTCGCCTTGCTGGTGTTCGGTATCGGCATCCTGGTGGCCATCTACGCGCGCTATTACATGCCGGCGCATTACCCGCTCAAGCGTTTTTACACGCTGATGCTGGCGTTCATGGGCGCCATGCTGGGCATCGTCATGGCCGGCAACGTGATCCAGCTAGTGTTTTTCTGGGAACTGACGAGCCTCGTCTCCTTTCTGCTGATCGGTTACTGGCATCAGGGTGAATCGGCACGGGACGCGGCGCGGACAGCGTTGATCGTTACCGGCGGCGGCGGTCTGTGCCTGCTGGGGGGTGCGCTGCTGCTGGGGCACATCGTTGGAAGCTACGATTTGGGGGCAATCCTGGCGTCCGGGGACACCATCAGGAACAGCCCGTTGTATGAAGTGACGCTGGTGCTGATCCTGCTCGGCGCGCTCAGCAAGAGCGCCCAGTTCCCGTTCCATTTCTGGCTGCCGCAGGCGATGTCGGCGCCGACCCCCGTGTCGGCCTACCTGCATTCCGCAACGATGGTGAAGGCCGGCGTGTTCCTGCTGCTGCGCTTCTGGCCGGTGCTGGCGGGTACGGATGCGTGGTTCTGGGGCGTTGGTACGGCAGGGCTGGTGTCCTTGCTGCTGGGCGCGTGGATAGCCACTTTCCAGCAGGACCTGAAGGCCATCCTGGCTTATTCCACCATCAGCCATCTGGGGCTGATCATGATGATGGTGGGTTTCGGCAGCACGCTGGGCGTCGTGGCAGCGCTGTTCCACGTCATCAACCACGCCACGTTCAAGGCCTCGCTGTTCATGGCGGCGGGGGCCATCGACCACGAGGCCGGCACGCGCGACCTGCGGCGGCTGGGCGGCTTGCGGCGGTTGATGCCGATCACGGCCACGCTGGCGCTGATTTCCGGCGCGGCCATGGCGGGGGTGCCACTGCTGAACGGCTTCCTGTCGAAGGAAATGTTCTTTGCCGTGACGCTGGGCTCCGATTACGGCACCTGGGTGGATACGGGCGTGGTGCTGTTTGCCGTGCTGGCGGCCGGGCTCAGCGTGGCTTATTCGCTGCGGCTGCTGGTGGGCACGTTTTTCGGCCCGGTTTCGCTGGATTCCCCGCGTTCGCCGGGGGAGCCGCCGCGCTGGATGCGCGTGCCGATTGCGCTGCTTTCCCTGTTGTGCCTGCTGGTCGGCATCCTGCCGGCGCGTGTGGTCGGGCCGGTGCTGCATGCGGCCGCTGCGGCCGTCCTCGGTGCGGAGCTGCCGGTTTACAGCCTGCAGTTATGGCACGGCTTCACGTGGCCGCTGGTGATGAGCATTGCGGCTTTCGCATCGGGTTGCGTGTTCTATGTCGTCACGCGGTCCTATCTGGCAGAGCGGGAAGCAACCGCGTGGATCGCGCCCGTCAGTGCCCGGCGCGTGTTCGAATGGGTGATGGTGATGCTGACGGAAACCTTGCCGCGCTGGCAGCAGGCGGTTTTCCCCGCCCGCCATCTGCAGGTCCAGTTGCGGGTGCTGTTCGGTATGGCGGCGGGTGTTGCGGCGCTCGTCCTGGTGCAATTTGCATGGCAGGTGCCCGCACCGGGCCGGATCGACGTAGGGCTGGCGGTGTTGTGGCTGGTGGGTAGTGGTTGCGCGATCGGCGCCGCGCGGCAGGCGAAGTTCCACCGCATGACGGCCTTGATGCTGAGTGGCGGGGCCGGGCTGGCGGTGGCCATTACCTTCGTATGGCTGTCGGCCCCGGACCTGGCCGCCACGCAGTTGCTGGTGGAATCCGTGACGACCGTGCTGCTGCTGCTCGGCTTGCGCTGGCTGCCGAAGCGCATTCCGGGGCTGGTGCGCTCGTCGCCGCGCACGCGCCGGCGGCGGCTGGGTGACTTCCTCATCGCCTCCGTGGCCGGGGGCGGCATGGGCATGCTGGCGTATCTGGCGATGCTGCACCCGCTGCCCGACGCCGTTTCCCGCTTCTTCATCGAAAATGCCCTGCCGGGTGGCGGCGGCCGGAACGTGGTGAACGTGATCCTCGTGGACTTCCGCAGCTTCGACACGCTCGGGGAAATCACCGTGCTGGCCATCGTCGCGCTGTCCATCTACGGCGTGCTGCGGCGCTTCCGCCCGGCGAACGAAAGCCTCGGCACGCCGCACTTGCGGCTTCAGGCCAAAGGCGGCGACCCGGCCATGCGCCCGGCGCATCCGGGTGCCACGCTGCCCGGTTTCATGGCGGTGCCGGCGCGTTTGGTGCTGCTGGTTTCTCCTTTCGCCCTGCTGTTCGCCGTCCACCTGCTGGTGCGGGGCCACAACCTGCCGGGCGGCGGGTTCGTGGCCGGGTTGGCGGTGACGCTGGTGTTGATCGTGCTGTGCATGGCGCGCGGCGTACGCTGGGTGGAGGCACGGGTACGGGTGGCGCCGCTGCGCTGGATCGCCTTCGGCTGGCTGCTGGCGCTGGCGACCGGGACAGGCGCCATGCTGCTGGGGCGGCCGTTCCTGACTTCCTGGCACGGCAGCGGCACGCTGCCGGTGCTGGGCACCTGGCATTTCGCCAGCGCACTGTTCTTCGACCTCGGCGTGTTCGCGGTGGTGGTCGGTGTGGCGACGCTGATTCTCATCGCGCTGGCCCACCAGTCCGTGCGGGCGCCCATCGGTGTCGTGCGGCACGATGACACGGAGCCGACGTAGTGGAAGCCGTACTGGCCATCGCAATCGGCGTGCTCGGTGCTTCCGGTATCTGGCTGTTGCTGCGTCCGCGCACGTTCCAGGTCATCATCGGCCTGGGCTTGTTGTCCTACGCCGTCAACCTGTTCATATTCTCGGTCGGTGGCTTGCGGCGTGGCGCCGACCCGGTGCTGGGTACAGTGGCGGCGGCCGGGTCCTATGCCGATCCGTTGCCGCAGGCGCTGGTACTGACGGCGATCGTCATCGGTTTTGCCACCACGGCGCTGTTCCTCGTGGTGCTGCTGACGTCGCGCGGCATGGCTGGCAATGACCATGTGGACGGCAAGGACGGCCCGGCATGATGACGTGGCTGCCGGTTCTGCCGATTCTTCTGCCGCTGCTGGCGGCAGCCCTGCAGCTGCTGGCGGGCGCGCACCGGCGTCGCCGGGTGGCGGCGGTCAGCGTGGTGTCCTGCGTGGCATTGCTGGTTCTCGCGCTGGTGCTGGTTGTGGACATGAGCACGGCGCCGCCACAGGTCTATCGCATCGGCGACTGGCCGGCGCGTTTCGGCATCGTGCTGGTGGTGGACCGGCTGTCGGCGCTGATGCTGCTGATCACCGCCGTGCTGGCCCTGGCGGTGGTGCCGCACTTGCTGGGGCGGTGGATCTACCACGGCGTGTACCTGCAGCCGCTGGTGCAACTGCTGCTGTGCGGCGTGAACGGCGCATTCCTGACCGGCGACCTGTTCAATCTGTTCGTGTTCTTTGAAGTGTTGCTGGCCGCGTCCTACGGCCTGTCGCTGTATGGCTCCGGGCCACGGCGTGTGGGGGCCAGCCTGCATTACATCGCCATCAACTTAGCGGCTTCGGCGCTGTTGCTGGTGGGCATCAGCCTGGTGCTGGCGGCGACCGGCTCGCTGAACATGGCGGCGATCGCTCGGCAAGTCCCACAGTTGACGGACAACGCACGCCTGCTGCTGCACGTCGGAGCCGGTCTGCTGGCACTGGCGTTCCTGGTCAAGGCCGCCATCTGGCCGCTGGGCTTCTGGCTGCCGCGCACGTATTCCAGCGCCATTGCGCCCGTTGCCGCATTGTTTGCGATCATGACGGAAGTGGGGGTTTACGTGCTGTTGCGCCTTAGCGTGCTGGTTTTGGGCGCCGATGCGGGGCCGTCGGCGCGGCTGGGCGCGGATGTGCTGCTGGCGCTGGGTGTGGTGTCGGTGGGCGTTGCCACCATCGGCGTGCTGGGCGCGCGCGAACTGGGCAAGTTGGCCGCCTGGTCTGTGTTGTTGTCTTCCGGCACCCTGGTGGGCGCCATCGGTGTGCAGCAGCCGCTGGTGACGGCCGGTGCGCTGGCTTATCTGGCCATTTCAGTGCCCAGCCTCGCCGCGTTGTTCCTGCTGACCGGGCTGATCGTCGACGAGCAGGAAACCCAGGAACCCCAGCAACTGGAACCTTACGACCCGGCGGGTGACGCGCTCTACGAGCACGAGGACGAGCGTGACCTGCGCTCGCCGTTGTCGGTGGTGATCGTCAGCGTGGCGTTTTTCGCCACCGCCATCCTGCTGACCGGGCTGCCGCCGTTTGCCGGGTTCCTGGCCAAGTTCAGCCTGCTGGCGCCGCTGCTGAACTATGGCGTCGGGGCGCAGTGCCTGTTTGCAGCGATCCTGCTCGGTGGCTTCGGCACGCTGGTGGCGTTCTGCCGTGCCGGCATCCAGATCTTCTGGGCCGACGACCAGTGGGTCTTCCCGCGCGTGCGTGGCCGCAACGTGCTGCCGGTGGCGGGCTTGTTGCTGCTGTGCCTGGCGTTCAGCGCATGGACGGTTGCGCCCTGGCATTACGTGGAAAGCGCTGCGCAGCAGATTCACGCTGCGGCCCTGTACCAACAAGCGGTGCTGCCATGAAGCGCTGGCTGCCGCACCCGCTGCTGAGCTTCGCGCTGCTGGCGATGTGGCTGCTGCTGCAGCATAGCCTCGCGCCGACCGACGTGCTGCTGGGGCTGATCCTGGCCGGGTTGATTCCGCGCCTGTGGGCACGCTTGGAACCGCCTGCGCTGCGTTTGGCGAGCGGGTTTGTGGCGCTGCGGCTGGCGTTGCGCGTGGCCGGCGACATCCTGTGGTCGAATCTCATGGTCATGCGGCGCATCTGGTCGCGGCGTGCGGAACCCGCTTCCGGTTTCGTGACGATCCCGCTGGAGCTGCGCGATCCGTGGGGGCTGGCGGTGCTGGCGGCCATCATCAGCGCCACGCCCGGCACGGTATGGGTGAGCCACGATGCGCGTCGCCAGCTGCTGGTGATCCACGTGCTGGAACTCGTGGACGCCGCCACCAGCGCGGGCACCATCAAGCAGCGTTACGAGCGCCCCCTGATGGAGATCCTGCAGTGTTGATGTCCTCCCTGGCCAGCTTGATGCTGTTGATCGCCCAGTTGCTGCTGCTGCTGGCGCTGGCGGGTGCCGTGTGGCGCCTGCTGCGCGGCCCGGCCGTGCAGGACCGCGTCGTGGCGCTGGACGCCTGCTACACGGACGGCCTGCTGCTGATGCTCGCCATCGCGCTGCGTACCGGCAGCATCCTGTACGTGGAAATGGCGCTCATCATCGCCCTGTTCGGCTTCATCACCACCATGGCCTTTGCCAAGTTCCTGCTGCGCGGAGAAGTGATCGAATGAACGCCCTGCAACAGTTGCCGTCGTGGGCGGCCGTGCTGGTCGCCGGGCTGGCCCTGATGAGCGCGGTGCTGGCGTTCAGCGGGTCGCTGGGCCTGCTGCGTTTCCGCGCGTTCTACCAGCGTGCGCACGCTCCCACATTGGGCACCACGGCCGGCGTGGCGTGCATGGTGGGGGCCGTCGTCCTGTGCTTCTCGCTGCTGCAGGACGGGCTGGCTGTGCGCGCGCTGCTGATCGGCGTGCTGTTGCTGGTGACCGCGCCCATCGGCCTGCTGCTGGTGGTGCGCGCCGCGCTGGCTCGTGATCACCTTGCCGGCACACCGGGTATTCCTCCGTGGGATGACGATCTGGAGGAATGACCGGCCTCAGTAAAGCAGAAGATCGCGCGTCCGCTCCCGCCACGCGGTTTCGTCTGATCGCGCCAGCGCGTCGAGGTCGGCGGATGTGGCGGCTGCGTCATCCACCCATTCGCGCAGCAGCGGGCTGCCGTTGATGACGTCGATGGCGAGTCGTTCGTGTTCGTATTCGTAGGGGAAGTCGCGCCACAGCGGATAACCCGGTTGCAAGCTGCGGAGGGCCTTGAAGGCCAGCGCCTGCAGCCGCCACGGGCGGAAGACGGCAGGGTCGTACCACGGGCCGGCAACGTGGATCTGCATGCCGTGGCACAGTTCGCCGTGGTGCTTGTGGAAAGTCGGTTCGAAAGCGCATTCGCGCAGCCGGCAGCCGGCCAGCCACGCGGGCGCCAGCTGCTCCATGCGGGCGATGAGCGCCGGAGGGTCGAGGTCCGGGGCGCCAAAGCATTCCAGTGGCCGCGTGGTGCCGCGGCCTTCCGACAGCGTGGTCCCCTCCAGCATCACGGTGCCGGCATAGCAGCGCGCCATCGACAGGTTCGGCGCGTTGGGGCTGGGGTTCACCCACTCGCGTTCCGGCGGCCAGCCGTAGCCCGGTGCGGCATCCGGCCGCCAGCCCTGCATGGGCACGACGTGCAGGTCCATGTCCAGCCGCAGCGTGCGCATGAACCACAGCGCCAGCTCGGCCATCGTCAGGCCGTGGCGCATCGGTAGCGGTCCGGCACCCACGAAGCTTTCCCAGCCGGCACGCAGCTGGATGCCTTCCACTGGCCGCCCGGCAGGGTTCGGGCGGTCCAGCACCCACACGCTTTTACCTTTCGCAGCCGCCGCTTCCAGCACGTAGCGCAGCGTGGTGATGAAGGTGTAGATGCGGCAGCCGAGGTCCTGCAGGTCCACCAGCAGCACGTCGAACGTATCCAGCATCGCCGTCGTCGGCCGGCGCACTTTCCCGTAAAGGCTGAACACCGGGATGCCGAGGCGCGGGTCTGCGTGGTCCGGCGACTCCACCATGTTGTCCTGCTTGTCGCCGCGCAAGCCATGCTGCGGGCCGAAGGCTGCTGTCAGGCGCAGATCCGGGCAGGCAGCCAGGGCGTCCAGCGCGTGCGTCAGGTTCGCGGTGACGGATGCCGGATGCGCGAGCAGCGCCACGCGCTGGCCGACCAGCGGGCGGCGCAGGACGGGGTCGGCAAGCAGGCGGTCAAGACCGAACTGGACGGACATGGAGGCAGCGGTGGACAGGGGGAGTTGTGAGTATGGCGGAAAGAGTGAGCAGTGAGCGGCAAGCGGTTAGCAGCTGAAGAGCGCGCGGTTACTGCCGTGCCAACCGGCGCGTACCACTCGCAGTGCAGATCAGCTTTTCTTGCCCGTTGGGCGGCGCCGGCTCGGACGCTTTTCGCCGCAGGGGTTGTCGTCGCCAGCCGGGCATGTTTCTTTGGTGACTTTCTTGCGTCAAGCAAAGTCACCGCGCCGCCGGGCGCGGTCCCGGCCAATCCGTGCGTGGCGATCACCGTGCGTGGTTTCTGGCTAGGAACGGGGATTCGACATTCGTGAGCGACGAGCAGCCCCAAATCTGTGCTGCCGCGCAGTTGCACGGTGGCTTGCCGGCTGGCGCGGAATAGGGTTCACTGCCCCGCGCTGCTGCCCTGCGAAGGGGGCAGATTCTCCGCTGTCGCGGTGTCTTGCAGGATCCCCAAACCCATGGATTGTCCCGATGCCGGCACCGCCCGGCTGCTCATCAGCTGCCCGGATCGGCCGGGCATCGTCGCCGGCGTGACCGGCTTGCTGCATGCCCGCGGCTTCAACATCACTGCGCTGGATCAGTATTCCACCGATCCGCGCGACGGCCGCTTCTTCATGCGCCTGGAATTCCAGCTCGGAAGCGCGGGCGAGCCGGAAGCCCTGGCGGACGCCTTTGCAACACAGGTGGCGCAGGGCTTCGACATGACCTGGCAACTGGGCTACAGCGCGCAGCGCCGCCGCATGGCAATCCTCGTCTCGCGCCACGACCATGCGCTGATGGAGCTGCTGTGGCGCTGGGCGCGCGGGGAGCTGCCGGTGGACATTCCGCTGGTGATTTCCAACCATCCGGATCTGCGCGACGCGGTGGAAGGTTTCGGCGTGCGCTTCGAGCACGTCCCGGTGTTGCCGGACACCCACGAGGAGGCCGAGGCCCGCATGCTGGCCCTGCTGGAAAGGCAGGCTGAATTCCTCGTGCTGGCGCGCTACATGCGCATCCTGTCCGCTGCTTTCGTGGCCCGTTATCCGCTGCGCATCATCAACATCCATCACAGCTTCCTGCCGGCGTTCGCCGGCGCAGACCCCTACCGCCAGGCCCATGAGCACGGCGTGAAGCTGATCGGTGCCACGGCCCACTTCGTGACGCCGCAACTGGACCAGGGGCCGATCATCGAACAGGACACGGCACGCGTCTCACACCGCTTTTCCGTGGCGGAACTGCGCACGCTGGGCCGCGATCTGGAGCGGCGCGTACTGGCGCGCGCCGTGCGCTGTTACGTGGAAGACCGCATCCTCGTCCACGACAACAAGACCATCGTTTTTGACTGAACCCGCGTTCGGGCGAGGGTCAGTCTGCGGCTGGCTGGGGCAGGACGAGCGTGAAGCTTTCCGCGCGATGAAAGTCGGGCTGCGGGGCGGCGTGGTGCAGCGCCCAATACGAACGGCGGCCATCGCAGGTTTCGAGCACGGCGCTGAGGCCGAGGTGCAGCAGGCCGGCCGTGGCCAACGCCGGCGGCAGGGGCTGGCGCACGCTCAACACGAGGTGGGCGGCGCCACGGCTGGCGGAAATCTGTGGCGCTTGGCGCGCATCAGTCGTGTTGTCCGCCGCGCGATACGTGGTGAACGCGTAACTGGCCCAGGCGCCGCTGGGTGCGTAGTTGAACTCGCGATAGCCGGGGCCGCCGTCTGCCTGCATGAAGGCCTCAAAGCAGGTCCGTTCCCACAGCTGGCTGCCGGGCGTGACGGCGGTGAAAGCGGGCAGCGCCAGCGTGTCCAGCGCGCCTTGCAGGAAGTACAGCAGTTGCAGGCCGTCGTTATGCCATTCCACGGAGACTTCCAGCGTGCAGGCCGGGGCGGACGCGTCGTGGAAAGGAACCAGCCGCAGGCGCGGAGCACCGCCGCAGCCACGGAAAGGGGAATCAGTCATGAAGTTGGGTTGGGTTTGCGGGCGGGGGATGGCAACAGCACGAACTGTAGCGGCTGGCGCGCGCGCCGACGTTGATGCTCGTGCCTACCCCACGTTCAAACCGGAAGATTCTTGAGGTTTTGTGCCGTGCGCACGACGATGGGGTTCTCATTTTGCAAACGCGGAGCGGAAATGAAAGCCGAATGGACGGTTGCGCACATGCCCGGACAGACGGGCCGGCTCGTCGTCGTCACCGGCGCCAACGGTGGCCTGGGGCGCGAAACCTGCAAGGCGCTGGCCCGCGCTGGGGCCACGGTGGTGATGGCCTGCCGCGACGCGGGCAAGGGCGAAGCTGCCGCCGCCTTGATCCGTGCGGAAGTTCCAGGCGCGAAGCTGGAAGTGGTGCCGCTGGATCTTGCAAAACTGGCCTCGATTCGCGCTTTTGCGGCGGGCTTTATCCAGCACCATGAACGGCTTGATCTGCTCATCAACAACGCCGGCATCATCGGCATGCCGCTGCGGCGCACGGTGGACGGTTTCGAGTCGATGATGGCCACCGACTGCCTTGGCCATTTCGCGCTCACCGGCCTGCTGCTCGACCGGCTCATGGCCGCGTCCACCGCGCGGGTGGTGGCCGTTGGCACCAGCAGCCAGCCACACGGCTGGGGGCGGATCGACCCGGACGACCTCAACTGGCAACGCCGCCGCTTCAACAGCCTGCGCGCAACCCTGCAGGCCAAGCTGGCCTTCCAACTGTGCACGTTCGAACTCGCACGAAGGCTGGCGGAACAGAGTCGGAGCCAGGTCGCAGCGCTGGTGGCGCACCCCGGCATCGCGGACACCGACGTGTCGCTGGCCGGCCCGCGCGTGGCTGGGGCGATGCTGAAACTGCGGCTGCTGCACGGCTTCAACCGCGTGTTCACCCAGCCTGCCGCCGCTGGCGCCTTGCCGACCCTGTACGCTGCCACCGACCCTGCGGCGCACAGCGGCGACTACATCGGCCCGGACGGATTTCTGGAGTTGCGTGGCGCCCCGAAGCGCCTGAAAGCCGGCGCGATCATGCGCGACCGGGCGCTGGCGGCGCGGCTGTGGGCGTGCGCCGAGGCCCTCACCGGCGTGCGCTACCTTTCGTCTGGCGCGTAAGCAGCGCCATGCCCGGCCAACCGACGGCACAGATTCTGCGAGTGAAAGTGAAGCCGCGCGCGAAGGTGTCGGCGCTGACCCGGCAGGCGGACGGCAGCTGGCTGGCGCAGCTCAAGGCGCCGCCCGTGGATGGCAAGGCGAATGCGGAACTCGTCGCGTTGGTGGCGCGGCACTTCGGCGTGGCGCGTTCCGCGGTGCGCGTGAAATCCGGCGCCGGTGCGCGGCTCAAGCGGCTCAGCATCGAGGCTTGAAGCTTTTCTTCAGCGGCGGATCAGCGTGCCGACGCCGGCGTCCGTGAACAGTTCCAGCAGCACGGCATGTTCGACGCGGCCATCGATGATGATGGAGGAACCGACGCCGTCCCGCACCGCCTGCAGCGCACAGTGGATCTTCGGCAGCATGCCGCCGGAGATCGTGCCGTCGGCGATCAAGGCATCAACCTGCGCGCTGGACAGTCCGGTGAGGATGTTGCCGGCCTTGTCCAGTACACCGCGCACGTTCGTCAACAGCATCAGTTTTTCCGCTTTCAGCGTGGCCGCCAGCGCACCGGCCACGAGGTCGGCGTTGATGTTGTAGGTGGCGCCGTCCGTGCCCACGCCCATCGGTGCGATGACGGGGATGAAGTCGTCGCCGTCCAGCACCTCGATCAGCTTCGGGTCGATGGCCGCCACGTCGCCGACGAAGCCGAGGTCGAGGGCTTCGCCGTCCTTCTCGTGGTGCGTCTTGCGCGCGCGGACCAGCCCGCCGTCCTTGCCGGACAACCCCACCGCGCGGCCACCGTGGCGGTTTATGAGGTCCACAATCTGCTTGTTCACGCCGCCCGCCAGCACCATCTGCACCGCGTCCATGGTTTCGGCATCCGTCACGCGCAGCCCGTCCACGAACTTGGATTCCTTGCCCAGCTTTTCCAGCAGCGCCCCGATCTGCGGCCCGCCGCCGTGCACCACGACCGGCTTCATGCCCACCGCCTTCATCAGCGCCACGTCGCCCGCGAACACCTGCTGCAGGTGCGGGTCCGTCATCGCGTTGCCGCCGTACTTGATGACGATGCGCTTGCCGGCGAAGCGGTGGATGTAAGGCAGCGCCTCGGTGAGGATGCGGGCGGTTTCGATGGCGTGGGTGGTGTTCATTCGGGGGAGGATCTGCAATGCGTGGAATGCTTTCTTGAAGACGATACCGGGTGAAGCGTGCGCAGTGTAGCTTCGGTTCGTGAGCTTGTTATCGGCCTCGGTCCAGCCAGTAGAAAGGTTGCCGTTCCTGGTGTGCGACGGCGAGTATCCGCAGCCCGGAAGCAGCAGATCGGTAGTACAGGGTATAGGGCCAACGTGAAGAAGGCGTGGACCACGCAGGCGCGTATCTGGCCGTGTGCGATCGGGCAGGACTCGGGGAACTGTCGCAACTGCTTGATGGCGTGTTGAACCCGGGTGGCCAGCTCAAGGCCTTTCCCCGGAGTGCGTTGCTCGTAATAGGTCACGGCTTCCGCGAGTTCCGCCGCCGCGAGCGGATGGAACCGATACGGCAGCACTACGGCTTGTGATGTCGGGCGTGCAACTGGCGGAATACCATTTCGCCCGGGATTCCGGTCACGCTGCCGTCTTCCATTTCAGCGTCGCGGCGCTCCGCCTCCGCCAGCCACACCGGGCTCAATTCGGCTTCCGGCAGTGCAGAGAGGCTTTTGATCAGGGTGTGGGCAAGCTGCATCCGCGCCGCGGGTTGGAGCTGAAGCGCGGCTTCCTGCAAGGTCTGGGCGGAAGGATTCGCGTTCATGGGTCGAGACTATACCTGTACCGTGGGTTGCGGCCAGTGGTGCTTCAGCCGCGCCCCGTATGCCCGAATCCACCAGCCCCGCGCGCGGTGGCCGTGAATTCTTCGACGCGTTCGAACTCGGCCTGCACCACCGGCACAATGACGAGCTGGGCGATGCGTTCGCCGGGTTCGAGCGTGAAGGCGGTCTGGCTGCGGTTCCAGCAGCTCACCATCAGCTGGCCCTGGTAGTCGGAGTCGATGAGGCCGACGAGGTTGCCGAGCACGATGCCGTGTTTGTGGCCGAGGCCGGAGCGCGGCAGGATGAGGGCTGCGAAGCCGGGGTCGGCGATGTGGATGGCGAGGCCGGTGGGAATGAGTTGCGTGGCGCCGGGGGCGAGCGTGAGCGGCGCGTCGAGGCAGGCGCGCAGGTCCAGCCCGGCGCTGCCCGGCGTGGCGTAGGCGGGCAGCGGCCAGGTGGTGCCGAGGCGCGGGTCGAGGATGCGGAACGGGATTTTCATGGTGCGGCGTGGGTCGGTTGCGCGGCGAAGCGTTCGGCAATGACGGCGACGAGCGCGGCCGCCAGCGTGGCCTTGTCCGCACGCGGCAGCAGGCGTTCGCCGCCGGGCCAGTAGACGTGCAGCTCGTTGTCGTCGGTGCTGAACGCGCGGCCTGCGGCTACGGAATTCGCGGCAATCAGGTCCAGCCCCTTGCGGGCGATCTTCTTGTGGGCGTTCGCGGCGAGGTTCTCTGTTTCCGCCGCGAAGCCGGCGATGAACAGCTGTGGCTGTGCCTTGCGCACGGTGCTGATGATGTCGGGCGTGTGCACCAGTTCCAGCGTGAGCGTGGGCGTGGCGCTGCTTTTCTTGATCTTCTGCGGGGCCGGGTGCGGCAGGTGGAAATCCGCCACGGCGGCGGTGCCGACCAGCAGGTCGGCGTGTTCGCAGGCCGCCAGCGTGGCGGCGCACATTTCCTTCGCTGTCGTCACGTCAATGCGCCGCACGCCCGACGGCGTCGGACGCTGCACGGGGCCGGCGATCAGCGTGACTTCGGCGCCGGCATCCAGCAATGCCTGTGCCACGGCAAAACCCTGCTTGCCGGACGACGGGTTGGAAAGGAAGCGCACCGGGTCGATGGCTTCCCGCGTCGGGCCGGCGGTGACGACGGCGTGTTTGCCGACCAAGGGGCGAGATTGGCGTTTGGAGATTGGAGATTCGCTATCCGATCTGCCCAGCACCGCTTCCGCAATCGCCTCCGGTTCCGCCATCCGCCCGGCGCCGACTTCGCCGCAGGCTTGCTCGCCGCTGGCGGGGCCGGTGATGTGTACGCCGCGGCTGCGCAGCAGGGCGACGTTCGCCTGCGTGGCGGTGTTCGCCCACATCAGCCGGTTCATGGCGGGGGCCACCCACAGCGGGCGGTCGCTGGCCAGGCACAGCGTGGTGGCGAGATCGTCCGCGAAGCCGTGGGCGAGGCGGGCGATGAAATTCGCCGTGGCGGGCGCCACCACCACCGCGTCCGCCCAGCGTGCGAGTTCGATATGCCCCATCGCCGCTTCCGCCTGCGCATCCCACAGGCTGTCGCGTACCGGGTGGCCGGATAGCGCCTGGAACGTGGCATGGCCGACAAAGTGCGCCACGCCGGCCGTTGTCACCACCTGCACGTCCACGCCGCGTTTCACGAGCGCGCGCACCAATTCCGCGGCCTTGTAGGCGGCAATGCCGGCGGTCACGATCAGCAGCACGCGCTGCGGGATGGTGTTGGCGTTTTCACGAAGTTTCATGGGCGGATTGTAGCGGCGCGGGGCGAATGCACACGCCGTGCCGTGCTAGGCTGCGTTGCACTTGCAACGCTTTTGAGGGCGCCATGAAATCCACCTCCTTTCCTTCACTGCGTGTCACCCCGGAATTCCGCAAGGCCGCCGAAAGCGTGCTGGAAGAAGGCGAAACGCTGTCCAGCTTTCTCGAAACCGCCGTGCGCAAGCAGATTCAATTCCGCCGCACGCACAAGGAATTCATCGCCCGTGGGTTGGCGGCGCGTGACGAGGCGCAGCGTACCGGGGTGTATTACACGGTGAATGAAGTGATGGATTCGCTGCGTGAGGTGGTCGAATCTGCCAAGCGCAAGCGAGTCTGAAGCTCGTGACCTGCCGGGTGCTGTTTACCCAGGCTGCGCGGGATGACATCGTGCGGCTGCACCGCTTTCTGGCGGAGCGGAATGTCACCGCCGCAGATGCGGCGCTTGTGACGATTGCGGAGGCTTGGGAAAGACTCCGCGACATGCCCTTCGCCTGTCGCAAGGCCGACGCGGATACCCCGTTTCTGCGTGAACTCATCATCCCCTTTGGTCACACCGGATACGTCGCCCTGTTCGAGATTGACGATGCTGAAACCGTCACGGTGCTCGCCGTGCGTCATCAGCGGGAAGAGGATTGTCACTAGCATTTCGTTAACGAAGTTCGCGCGGCGCATTGAACGTGATATGCCGACGGGTCGTGGCCAGAAAATGGTTGATGTGGCTCGGCAGCACAGCGTGCTGCAGGCTGTAGTGGGAATGTCGATCCATTCCACGTCCAGCTTGTCTATCAAATGTCTTCTTGGTCAGAAGCTTCTCCACGACAGGCTCGCTCGATACGCATTGACGAATACAGTGCGCCTAGGTCCGTACTCTTCACGCGCAGCTGGCTCCTGCGCTTCGTCTTCGGTGCCGGCGATGACACACCCTCGAGCTTGATGCCCGGATCGTAGTAGACCGTTCCGCGCATCAGGGCTCGCAGGAACCTGCGGAACTCGGCACCTTCCGCGAGCGTGATCTCGTTTCCGTACCGGTACTCGAGGCCCGGCTTCCTGCGCATCTGGCAGGGAATGTACGCGGTGTGCGTGTGCTTCCGCTTCCAGTGATCCAGCAGCTTGGCGAAGGACCACGAGGCGGCCACTGTCCCGCCGGCGTCAGCGAGGAGCAGGGCTCCCGCCCCGGTGAAGGTCCCGGAATCGCCGTCATATCCTTCGAGGTGCATCGCCAGGTGCGTGTCGGCATGAGCCTGCATCCCGCATCGGTAGATGCCGCCGAAGTTGAGCCGGTCGGGGCGGCCCTGCTTGTCCCTGTATCCCCAGTGCCGGATGAAGGATCCGATTCCCTGCGTGACGTAGGCTCCGCCGTCGGGTTCCGGTGTCATCAGCGTCACGGTGCTGGTACCCGGCCTGTCGATGTCGGGCACGGCCCGGGTCTTGAGCTCCCACTCCATGAAGTCGGGTTCCGCCACGCCGTTGGCCTGGATTCCCAGCCTTGCCTCGAGCGTGTATCCACCGCAGTTGCTTCCGCGGCAGTCGCGCTCGATCCCGTCCTTTCCGAGTATCCGTGCAGATATCCACCCCTGGCGGTGGATGCTGCACAGCCGTTCCATCAGTTCCTCCAGGCCCGATCGGCTGGATTGCGTGTCGAGGCGGAGCCGGGCGAACACGCCCCGCCTGTCCGGGATGTCGAGCGAGGCGAATTCACGGGCGGCAGCCGATTCCGGCGGCACGCAGAGTGCGAACAGGGTGCCGTCATGGCGCGGGGCGAGGAACAGCAGCCGACCCGGGTCGTGGCCCCGCTGGTTCTCGTTCATGAGGAACGACGGGGCGTTGTCGGCGCCGGCGAGGAATCCCGACAGCCGGACTTCCGGATATTGCGGATAGGCAATCAGCTTCGCCGCTCGGACCGGTTCCACGGCGCCGCCCGGGGTGATCCAGGCCATCCTGACCGGGAAGCGGAAGATCGGTCCTCTCCGTCCGGTCCCCTTGCCGGATGTCGAGGGGACCGGTTCGACGCTTCCCGTCGGAATCCATGCCATCTCCGACACGTCCTGTGCCACGTAGATCTGCTGCTTGCTGTTGTTGTTGGTGCCGAGCACCTTGCAGAAGAGCTGGTCCGCTCCCTGCTCCCGGAACATCCGCCGGATGGTGTCGAGCGTCAGGCCGTTCAGCCAGCGCTCATGGCCGAGGAACTCTTGCGGGGTCATGCCCATGCGATCCTTCCACTGGAATCCGGGTGACACGATCGTACAGGGCCGCCATCGTCCCGGGGCCGATCTCGCACTCCCAGACCACGAGCACGCGCCAGCCACCGGAAATGAGCTCCCTGCGCACCTGCTCGTCGCGTCTCGTGTTGGCGGCGAACTTTGCCCGCCAGAATTCCGGCCGGGTTGCCGGCGTGGTCGCGTATTGGCAGCCGGGATGGCGGTGCCAGAAGCAGCCGTGGACGAAGATGACGGCATGCCAGCGCGGCAGCACGATGTCGGGCCGGCCCGGCAGGTCGCGGGGCGCGATGCGGTAGCGCAGCCCGCGGGCGTGGAGGTACCGGCGCACGGCCAGCTCCGGCTTCGTGTCGCGTCCGCGGATCCCGGCCATCATTCGGCTCCGCGTGGCGCGGTCCACCACGTCGGTCATCGGGCTCCGGCGGCGACGAACAGCGGCTGCTGGAAGACGCCCTGCTCGCGGCCGGCCTTGATCGCCAGGACGCGCGGGACGACGATGCGGGCGACCTCGCGGAATACCGGGACCACGACGCTGTTGCCGAACTGCCGGTAGGCCTGCGTGTCGCTGACCGGGATGCCGAAGGAGTCGTTGTAGCCCATGAGCCGGGCGCACTCGCGGGGGGTCAGGCGGCGCGGCCGCCGTCGCCCGCCCTGCCGGATCAGGATCTCCGATCCGTCCTTGTAGTAGCGGGCCGACAATGTACGGGCCACATCCTCCGGGCCGACGAGGCCGAAGCCGAACCCGTGCCCTGCGGCGCGGTGCTTCGCCGCGTAGTCCTGCAGGTACTGCCACAGCTTCGGGCTCAGGGTGTACTTCGGATCGACCTTCCCCTTCGGCCCTGACGTGTACGGCGGTTCGGCCGGCTCGCTGCCGTCCTCGGGGTGCAGGATGGAGGCCAGCCGCGGCCCCTGCGCGGGCAGCTGCAGATCATCCCAGGAGAAGTCGGTCGGATCGCGGAAACCGACGATGACAATGCGCTCCCGATGCTGAGGCACGAACCCGCGCCCGTCGATGATCCGGTAATGGACCTGGTAGCCGAGGTCCGCTTCCAGCACACGCTGGATGACGCGGAAGGTGTTGCCCTTGTCGTGGCTCTTCAGGTTCTTGACGTTCTCCAGCACGAAGGCGGCCGGCTGCTTCTCTTTGATGATGCGTGCCACATCGAAGAACAGCGTGCCCTGCGTCTCGTCGGCGAAGCCGTGCTTGCGGCCGAGGGAGTTCTTCTTGGACACGCCGGCGATGCTGAACGGCTGGCAGGGGAAACCGGCCAGGAGCACATCATGATCCGGGATGTCCGCTGCCTCGATCCTCGTGATGTCGCCGACAAAGTGGTCTGCTGCCTCGGGATAGTTGTCGAGGTAGGTCTTCCTTGCCCAGTCGTTCCATTCGCTCGTAAACACGCAGCGTCCGCCGTGGGTGGCAAAGCCGCGGCGGATTCCGCCGATACCGGCGAACAGGTCGACGAAGGTGAAGGTCTCGTTCTCGGGAAGCGGACCGGTCGCATGGGGCGTGAAGCGGAAGCGCATCGCGTCCGCCGCGTAGGGGGGCGGCTCGCGCTCCCCGGTCTCCCAGCGCGCCAGCGTGCGCACGGAGACTTCCATGCGCTCGGCAATTTCCTTGTAGGTGTAGCGGCCGTGGAGGCCGGAGAGCAAGGTCGAGACATCGTTCATGGCATGTCACACGGGAAGACATGGTGCCAGTGTGTCCTTATAATGGCCCAGAAGCAAGGAGCTGCATGGAACATGCCCCTGAAGTGACGCGGTATGTCGAGCAGGTGCATCTGGAGCGATGCTCGGTATCGAGACCGTTGTTCGTCCTGAGATACATTGGCCGCTGGTTCGTCACTCGGTCGATGGTGGAGAGACGCGAGGCATGGAGGTGAATGACTATGGTTCCGTCTGGCGGTGGGCGGGGTCATGGACTCCATCCGGGAGACAGGGCGAGCTTCCATGATAGGGATGGACGCCATGTATAGCGAGCTTTACCGAAAGCTGTCCGACGCGTGCTGCTGCATCACGGTCTTCATCGACGAGGAGAAGATCAGTGAAGGTACTGGATTCGCTTTCCGGAGGGATGGTCAGGTCATCACGGCGGCGCATGTGGTGACAGGGAGAGTGCCGATCCGCGACGATGATTTTAGCGATCCGGACGTTCGGGTCTACGCCAAGTTTCCTCGCCGTGAGCTCCTGGAATACAGGACCGCATTCCGTGGCATCACCATAATGGTGAAGGGGTTTTCAAGTCCCATACAGATCGACCAGGCGATCTTGGTCCCGAAGGACGGAGTGTTCACTGACTTCCCTTTCCTGCCAGCCCAGACGAAACCTCCGCAGCTTGGGGAGGAAGTATTCTGCGCGGGCTACTCGGATGAAATCGAAGTGCCGTTCCGTGTCAACAGGATCCTGGAAAATGGGATCAAGGGCCGCGAAGAGTTCCTGCGCGCCATGAAGATGGGATATCTGGCTGATATGACAGGTCCGCTGATAAAACGGGCAGTAATCGGAAACATATGCCGGGTCGTTGCGGAAAGCAGTACCCAAGGTATTTCGCTGCAATGCGATGTGTTCTATGCGGACTGCGCGATGCATTCGGGCGCAAGCGGCGGCCCCGTTGTGAACGCGCAGGGAGAAGCGGTGGGAATTATCACGAAGCGGGCTGTTACATCCGTCTCGCAATCTGATGCATCGAATCTCAGCGTTCCATCCGGAGCTACTGTTGGTGTGAGTTTTCAGGCCCTCGATGCGGCCTGCAAGCATGTTGCCATACATGGCGCCCAGCACCTTTGCTAATGCAGGATCCGGATGTGCTGTCATTGAGTTCTATTGCCCTGCGGTAACTTCCGCCTGCTGTAAATTTTAATGAAGTAACGAGAGGAAGGCCGCGAAACACGTGGCGATACCGCGTCGTACAGCGCCCTGTAGACTCATTTTCGGTGTCTTCCCTTGATTGAGGCTTGAATCTATCCCCGATTTTCAAGCTGTAGCGGCTGTTTGGTTTTGTCCGGTGACATTGCGTCCCGTAGACTCCACTTAGTTGCGGGGGAGGCGGGAATGGCGATCACGGACTGGCCGGAAGATGAGCGGCCGCGCGAGAAACTGCTGGCGCGGGGGGCGGCGACGCTGACGGATGCGGAGCTGCTGGCGATCTTCCTGCGCGTCGGCGTGCGGGGGAAAAGTGCGGTGGATCTGGCGCGCGAGCTGGTGGCGCGCTTCGATGGGCTGCGGGGGTTGTTCAACGCAACGCAGGCCGAGTTCTGCGGCGTGAACGGGCTGGGGCCGGCGAAGTACGCGCAGTTGCAGGCAGTGCTGGAGATGGCGCGGCGCTATCTGGAAACCACGCTGGGGGAGCGCGATGCGCTGAGCGATCCGACGTCGGTGCGGCGTTTCCTGAACGCGAAGCTGCGCGACTTGCCGCACGAGGTCTTTGCCGGGCTGTTTCTCGACAACCACCACCGCGTGATCCGCTTCGTGGAACTGGCCCACGGCACGCTCAACGCCGCCAGCGTCTACCCCAGGGAAGTCCTCAAGCAGGCGCTGGCGCTGAACGCGGGGGCGGTGATCTTTGTCCACAACCATCCCACTCGACCTATTTCGATCACGCTCGATCACGCTCCTTCCTATTGAATCGCTTGAATTTTCTGGCTTGTCGCGGAGCCGGACGTTATGGCATATTGGGGTCGGTTTTGAGGGGGATCAGTCGCCCTTTTGACCCCAGTCGCCGACCCCTACTACCCGTCTGGCGACCCCACTTGAGAGCCGATGGGAGAGCCCAGTGCCAAGCCTTACCGATGGAGAGATACGCCGCGCGCTGAAACAGGCGGAGCAAACCGGCAAGCAGCTAAGCCTGATCGATGGCGAGGGGCACGGCACCGGCCGTCTGGTCCTGGTCATGAAGCCGATGCCCACTCGCGTCACGGCGGACTGGATGGCGCAGCAGTGGCGAGATCAGAAGCGCCTCAAAAAGAAGCTCGGCTCGTATCCGTCGATGTCGCTCAGCAAGGCGCGCGAAGTTTTCAGCCGCGATTTTGCCGACATGATTCAGAGGGGTCGGAGCATCAAGATCGCCGGCGACACACGTCCCGGCACTGTGGCCGATCTTTTCGAGGCCTACGTCGCTCATCTAAAGGCGTCGGGTAAGTCGTCCTGGAAGGAAGCGGAGAAAGGCTTCAACAAGATTGCCGATACGCTCGGGTGCAATAGGCCCGCTCGGGACATCGAGCCCGACGAAATCACGGATCTAATTCGGCCAATCTATGACCGCGGCAAGCGCTCGATGGCGGATCACGTCCGCAGCTACATCCGATCCGCGTATAGCTGGGGCCTCAAATCGGAGCACGACTATCGTAGCGCGTCGCAGCGACGCTTCCGCCTCGCCTACAATCCCGCAGCTGGCATCCCCACGGAACCAAAGAAAGTCGGCACCCGCTGGCTTGATGAAGAAGAGTTCCTGCGCCTTTATCGCTGGCTGGAATGTCCGGACGCGCCGGTTCACCCGCCCTACACGCGGGCCGTCCGCATTCTTATGCTTACCGGGCAGCGCGTCGAGGAGATCGCCCGCCTGCATGTCGATCAGTGGGACGCGAAGGAACGGATCATCGACTGGTCGAAGACCAAGAACGGCAAGCCGCACGCCATTCCCGTCCCAGAAGTCGCGGCAGAGCTGATCGAGTCCATCAAGCCCAACGCGCACGGCTGGTTTTTCCCCTCCGCGACCGACCCGACTAAACCCGTCAGCCATGGCACGCTTTACTCGTTCATGTGGCGTCAGCGCGAGCGCGAGGTGATCCCGGTCGTGACCAACCGCGATCTGCGCAGGACCTGGAAAACGCTTGCTGGACAGGCCGGCCTGTCAAAGGAAATTCGCGACCGGCTGCAAAACCATACGCTCCAGGACGTCAGCTCGAAGAGTTACGATCGCTGGAACTACATGCCGGAGAAACGGGCCGCGATGAAGAAGTGGGATGCTTTCGTCCAGGCCATGCTGAACAAAAAGCGTCCCAAGGCTGCCAAAGCAAAGCGCGCGCCGATCACCCATGGCGCCGCTGAAGAAGCGGCTCAGCAAGCGGCCTGACAGTGACCAGCAGACGTTCCCGGAAAGCGCCCGCCGAGAAAGGCGATCCCCGTCGGCCGAAGATGGTGGTCGACGCTCCTTCTCCGGACGCGCAGGGTTACGTTACGCTGGTCACCGAACTGAAGCAGCGCATCACTGATGCCCGGCTTCGCGCGGCCCTTTCGCTCAACCGCGAGCTTGTGCTTCTCTACTGGGGGATCGGCAGAGACATCCTTTCCCGTCAAGAAAGCGAGGGCTGGGGCGCCAAGGTCATCGACCGGCTAGCCCTCGACCTCGGGCGCGCCTTCCCGGAAATGACCGGCTTGTCGGCCCGAAACCTCAAATATATGCGTGCGTTCGCAGAGGCGTGGCCCGACCTCGAATTTGTGCAACAGGTTGTTGCACTATTGCCCTGGGGCCATAACGTCCGCCTACTTGACGCCGTGAAGACGGCACCGGAGCGGACTTGGTATGCCCGCCAAGCTATCGAAAACGGTTGGAGCCGCAACGTCCTCGTTCATCAGATCGAGAGCGGTTTGTTTGCCCGCCAAGGCAGCGCCCTTACGAATTTCACCAGGACGCTGCCCGCGGGACAATCCGAACTCGCTCAGCAGATTCTCAAAGACCCCTACAGCTTCGATTTCCTGTCGCTCGGACCCAAGATGCTGGAGCGGGACCTTGAGCGGGGTCTGATCGAGCACCTGCGCGCGCTGATCCTCGAACTTGGCAAAGGGTTCGCGTTCGTCGGCAGCCAATATCATCTCGAAGTGGTCGGTCAGGACTACTACCTCGATCTCCTCTTCTATCATCTACGGCTGCGCTGCTTCGTCGTGATCGAACTCAAGATCGAAGACTTCAAGCCAGAATTCGCTGGGAAGATGAATTTCTATCTCTCGGCCGTCGACGACCAGCTACGGCACCGGGATGACCAACCGACCATCGGAATCATCCTCTGCAAAGGCCGTAACGAGGTGGTGGTGGAATACTCGCTCCGCGACACTGCCAAACCGATGGGTGTCGCCCAATACAAAGTCTCGGCCACGCTCCCGTCTCGACTCCAGCGGGACCTTCCGACGATCGAAGAACTCGGACGGGAGTTTCCGTTGATGTCCGTGGTCAAGCTGCGCATCGAAATCGAACGCGCGCTTCGAGACTATGCTGCCGCCAGAGGCTTCGCGCCGACCCGTCCAACCGGGATCGGCCCCATGCTGCAGGATCTCGAGCGGCGCGACCTTGCGCCACCGAGCACGCGTGCGTTCGCAGAGGCGCTGCGCGTCATGAACGAAGCATCCCATGGCGTCGAAGTCGACCCAGACGCGGCCGAGCATGCCGTCTCTGTCGGCACGGTGTTTCTCGCGGAGCTGACTGACCAGACCCGCGATGTTTGATCCGGAGCGCAGACTGCCCCTATCGCCCACG
>SCRT01000013.1 GCA_004298465.1 Nevskiaceae bacterium
CACCAGCAGGTACATGCCGCGCTCATCTGCCAGCTTGTAGGGTTTGGCTTTCGGTTTGGCGTTCTTGACGGCGGAAGGTGTCAGCATGGTTGCCCCCTTAGCGTTGTGCCAGTAACGCGCGGCGCAGCCCTTGCAATGTCTGCATCTCCGGCGACCTTGACGGTACCGCCCAGTTCACGCTTGGTAGTTTTTACGGTAACGCTCTTATCCATGGGGCCCGGTTCCGTAAACTGTACCGTCAAACTTGAGTGATTCCAAGGTATCAGGAAGGACGCCACGGTACAAGCGGACATAAAAAAGCCCCGTGGTTAGGGGCTTTCAGGGATGTGCAGGTAACTTGAAGTTAGCTTAATTGGCGGAGGGGGTGGGATTCGAACCCACGATACGTTTGCACGTATGCCTGATTTCGAGTCAGGTACATTCAACCACTCTGCCACCCCTCCACAGGGCGTGAAGTTTAGCAGGGCGCCGCTCGTTTTACGCGGCGCCGACACGTTTAAATCCTTATGATCGGGAGGCATTCGCCCCATCACGTCCCGCAACCCGTCACCTACTGCTCCTTATCCGTGTATGCCCGTCCCGTCCGTCCCTCTCGATTCCCGAACCGACTGAAGCATGGAGCACGCCGCCACGCCTGCAGAATCCCGCGGGTCGCGCGCCGCAAAGTGGCGGGCGTGGGCGCTGGCGGCAGCCCTGATCGGGGCACTGTTCCTGCTTTCAACCTGTTCTCCACGCCCCTCGCTGCTGGACTGGGTCCATGCGCGCGGCACCTTGCGCGTGGCTTCGACAAACAGCCCGACCACCTGCTATCGCGGCCCGGCCTCGCCACTCGGCTTCCAGTGCGAGATCCTGCAGAAGTTCGCGGCTAAACTCGGCGTCGAGCTCAAGGTCGTCTACGTTTCCAACCAAGCTGCCGCCATCCGCGCCGTGCTCGATGATCGCGCTGACCTCGCCGCCGGGGTCATCAAGGGGACGACCGGCAGTGACCCGCTGACGCTGTCGCCCCCGGTACAGCGCGTGACGCAGCAGCTGGTGTATGGCAGCGCACCGCGTCCGACGGACATCGGCCAACTCGCCGGAACCCTCGAAGTGGTGGCGGGCAGCGCTGCCGATGCGGCATTGCTCGAAGCTTCGCGCACGGCATCGGGGCTGACCTGGAACAGCACCCGATCCCTCGGCAGCGAGGATCTGCTGTACCGCGTCGCCGAGGGGCAGCTGGCCTATACCATCGCCGGCTCCGATCTGGTGGCCCTCAACCAGCGCTTCTATCCGCAGCTCAAGACGGCCCTGACGCTGACGCCGCCGCAATCCGTGGTATGGGCGGTACGGCGCAGCCCGGACGCCAGTCTGGCCGATGCGATGGACGCGTTTTTCACGCATCTCAGCGTCTACCAGATCGCCGTGCTGCGCGATGCTTACTTCAACCGCCGCAGCCCGCTCGGACACGTCGATATCACCCAGTTCACGGCCGACGCCAAACGCCTGCTTCCTGCCTATCGGGCCACGTTCAAGACCGCCGCCAAGGCCAATGACGTGGACTGGCGGATGCTGGCCGCAGTCGCCTACCAGGAATCGCATTGGGACCCCGACGCGGTGAGCCCGACGGGAGTAAGGGGGCTGATGCAGCTCACACACCCGACGGCCAAGTTCGTGAACGTCGCAAGCCGCGAGGACCCGCATGAGGCGATCGGCGGCGGCGCGCGCTACTTCGCCCACCTGCGCAGCCGGATCCCCGCCAGCGTCCCCGAACCGGATCGTGACTGGATGGCCTTGGCCGCATGGAACATGGGGCTTGGGCACCTGCTGGATGCCCAGCACATCACGCGCCAGCGGCGCGGCAACCCCAACGCCTGGGTCGACGTGCGCAAGGCACTGCCACTGCTGACACAGGAGGAGTGGTTCCAGCACACGCGCTACGGCTATGCGGACGGCAACCAAGCGCTGGGTTTCGTCAAGAACGTGCAGGCGTACTACGACATCCTCGTGTGGCTGACGGCCGGAGAGTCGCGCCTTGCCAAGGCGCCATCGCCCAAACCGTCAACCTGAAGGCAGACGAAGCTCAAGCCCTGCAATGTCGAATTTTGAATGGTTCGTGCGGCTCTACCCCACGTTTCCATCATTCCGCGGGAGCCCAGCGCGTCGCAGAATCCATGCTTGAAGCGGTAGTTCGCGGGCTGGTCCTATACAGGAAAGGACGTGCCAAGATCGGTACCGGCAGGAGCGGGCCTGCCTGCGACCCGCTGCGGCTCTGTTTCTTTCGGCTGCCGACCCTTGTTGCTCACCGCTGACGCTTCACCCTAAATCCGCAGCCGTGTCACCGGAATACCGTGCACGACGTGCGACTCGATGATCTCGTCGATGTCGTGGCGGTCGTGGTAGCTGTACCACACGCCGTCGGGGTAGACGACGAGCGTCGGGCCTTCGGCACAGCGGTCCATGCAGCCGGCGATGTTGACACGCACCTTGCCGGGCCCGTTCAGGCCCCGGGCGCGGATCTGCGCCTTGCAGTAGTCGCGCAACTCGCGGGCGCCCTTGTCGGCGCAGCATTCACGCCCGTTCGTGCGCTGGTTGCAGCAGAAGAACAGGTGCCGGCGGTAATACGGCGCTAATGTCGTGTCGTTAGAATTTTCCGAATCCATATCCAAGATTGACGGTGGTCAGCGTGTCGGTGTGGAGTGTGCCCGCTGGTGCATGCGTGTTGTAGCGCACTTCGTAGTCCAGGGTGGCAAAGAGGTTGCCGACGATGGTGAACTTCAGCTCCGTGACCGGGTTCACGTAGGTGTTGAGCGACGTCCATTCCACGTGCACGAGCTGCGAGAACTGCGTGCTGTCGCTGATCTTCCACACGTAGTTGCCGTCGAAAACGGCCATGAAGCGGGTTTCCCACTTGCGCGAGTCGAAGGCGCGCTGTTCGCTGACGCCAGGGCCGGCGGCAAGCGTCAGCATCTGGGTCGGGGTATCGAGGATCTGGCGGCCATAGCCGACGGCTTGCGATGCGCGTGACGGAAAGGCGGCAAAGCGGTCGCGCGTGTAGCTCACCGCGCCGAACAGGTAGTTCTTCTCGGTCAGGTTGTAGCGCAGCGTGTCGCCGAGTTCCCAGCTCTGGGCCGACGTGGAGTTGCTGTCCTTGGCGTAATTCGCCTGCCCCTTCAGGATATTGCCCCAACGCCCGACATGCCGCCCGAGCGCACCCTTGAAGTTTAACGACGTGGTGCGCGTGTTGCCGCGCACGGCCAGATAGCCAAGCGATGCGCTTGCCGCCCACGGCGTGGCTTCCGGCGACGAGGCCGGCGGCGGCGTCAGGGTCGTCAGGTCCGCAGCGGAAACGAATGGTGAACTACAGAAAGCCGCAGCACACAGCAGTGCAGATACGCGATTCATGTCAGGTCCTCTTGAATAAATCGGTACACGCACGCAAACACTGAACCGACAAGGGGCCGGAAAGCCCGTGCGCAAACCTCGGAAAAAACGCGATTGTAACGAACCCCGGCGACAAACCGCCCGCGTCACGGCGCGGCGGTGGCTCCGGCGGGCGGCGGCAGTTGCGACAACTGCGCCGTGATGCGCATCAGGATCAATTCCGCGAGCTCGTCCTGGATATAGCGCTGCAGGCGCGACTGCTCTTCTTCCTTCGCCAGGATCTGCTGGGTACTGAAGCTGTAGTCGCTGGAGATCGTCTGGGTTTCCGTCGGCAGCAACACCTTGCCGTTCACCGCGAGCGTGTAGTCCACGCTGGTGATGAGCTGGTATTCCAGACTGCGGCCGTCCGGCCCGATGGCAATCGTCTCTTGTGCCGTCGTCAGGTGCGACAGGCGCAGCACGGAACGCGCGGTCTGCAGGTCCGGCGCGATCTTGCCGCCGCTGCGCACCACGCGCCGGGCCAGCGCCCGCTGCAGCGGCGGAACGTCGACGCCGTACGGGTTTTCGACGTCGATGTAGACGGACTGCAACTGCTCGGGCAGGGGATGCTGGCCTGCCAAGTGAAACCCGCAGCCTGCAACCAACAGGACGGCCAGCCCCACGCCAGAGCCGCACAGCGCCCGCACCAGCCACTGCAGGACGGGCGCGCCCATCACACCACCAAATTCAGCAGACGGCCGGGCACGTACACCACCTTGCGCGGCGTGCGCCCGTCGATGAATTTCGCAACGCTCGCGTCGGCCATGGCCGCCGCGTGTGCTGCAGCCTGATCGGCGTCTGCCGACAGCTCGATGCGTCCGCGCAGCTTGCCGTTGACCTGCACGATGAGCGTGAGCGTGTCGGCCCGCCGGGCCTGGACGTCTGCATGCGGCCACGGCGCGTCGATCACGGCTTCGGCGTGGCCCAGCGCACGCCACAGCGTATGGCAGATGTGCGGCACGATCGGCGCCAGCACGCGCGCCAGCCCTTCCAGCGCCTCCTGCATCACGGCGCGGCCCTGGGCGCTGGTGTCGGTGAACTTCTGCAACGCGTTTGACAGCTCCATGCACGCGGCGATGGCGGTGTTGAAGCTGTGGCGGCGGCTGTAGTCGTCCTCCACCTTCGCCAGCGTGTCGTGCAGCTTGCGGCGCACGGTTTTCTGTCCGGCATCCAGCGCGTTCGTGTCCAGCGCCGGCGCAGCCCCTGCCGCGACGTGCTCCGCAACCAGCCGCCACAGGCGCTTCAGGAAACGTGCGGCGCCGTCGATGCCGGCGTCGGACCATTCCAGCGTCAGCTCCGGCGGCGCAGAGAACATCATGAACAGGCGCACGGCGTCCGCCCCGTGGCTTTCGAGGATCGTGGCCGGGTCCACGACGTTGCCCTTGGACTTGCTCATCTTCGTGCCGTCCTTCAGCACCATGCCCTGCGTGAGCAGGTTCGTGAACGGCTCGTCCACTTTCACCAGCCCTTCGTCGCGCATCAATTTCTGGAAGAAGCGCGCGTAGAGCAGGTGCAGGATGGCGTGCTCGATGCCGCCCACGTACTGGTCCACCGGCAGCCAGTAGGCGGCGCGTGCGTCGAGCATCGCCTGCGTCTGGTCCGGGCAGGCGTAGCGCGCGAAGTACCAGCTGGAGTCGATGAAGGTGTCGAAGGTATCCGTTTCGCGCCGCGCCGCGCCACCGCACTTTGGGCACCTGCAGTTCACGAAGGCGTCGTCCTTCGCCAGCGGGTTGCCGCGGCCGTCCGGCACCAGGTTCGTCGGCAGCACGACGGGGAGCTGGTCGTCCGGCACCGCCTGCGGGCCGCAATGCTCGCAGTAGATGACCGGGATCGGGCAGCCCCAGTAGCGCTGGCGGGAAATGCCCCAGTCGCGCAGGCGGTAGTTCACGCGACGGCGGCCGGCGTGTTTCGCTTCCAGCAGGGCCGCGACTTTCTCGAAGGCGCCGTGGTAGTCCAGGCCATCCAGCACGCCGGAATTCACGGCGTGGGTGCCGGTCTTGTCGGCATACCAGCTGCGCCATTCCGCCGCGCTGAAGGCATATTCGTCACCCGAGCGGTCGGACGCCACCACCTGCTTGATCGGTAGGCCGTATTTCGTGGCGAACTCGAAATCACGCTCATCGTGGCCCGGTACCGACATGACGGCGCCGGAACCGTAGGTCATCAGCACGAAGTTCGCGGCCCACACCGGCACTTTCTCGCCGGTCAGCGGATGGGTGACGGAAACGCCCAGCGCCACGCCGCGCTTCTCCATGGTTTCCAGCGTCGCTTCCGCCACGCCGGTATGGCCGGCTTCCTCGATGAAGCGCGCGACTTCCGGCTGCGCCTTCGCGGCTTCCAGCGCCAGCGGGTGCTGGGCGGCAACGGCGAGATAGGTCACGCCGTAGAGCGTGTCCGGGCGGGTCGTGAACACCGTCAGCGGCGTGCCGTCGGCCTGCGTAAAGTCGACTTCCAGCCCTTCCGAGCGGCCGATCCAGTTGCGCTGCATGGCCTTGACGGCATCCGGCCAGCCAGGCAACTGGTCGAGACCGGCGAGCAGTTCATCCGCATAGGCGGTGATCTTCAAAAACCACTGCGACACCTCGCGCTGCTCGACAACGGCGCCGGAACGCCAGCCGCGGCCGTCCACCACCTGCTCGTTGGCCAGCACCGTGTGATCCACCGGATCCCAGTTCACGAGCGACTTCTTGCGATACACGAGCCCCTTGGCGAACAGCTTCGTGAACAGCCACTGTTCCCAGCGGTAGTACTCCGGCTTGCAGGTGGCCACCTGGCGCTGCCAGTCGTAGCCGAAGCCCAGCTGCTTCAACTGGCCGACCATGTAGGCCATGTTCGAGTCGGTCCACTGCGCTGGCGGTTGGCCGTTCTTCAGCGCCGCGTTTTCCGCCGGCAGGCCGAAGGCATCGAAGCCGATCGGCTGCAGCACGTTCCTGCCCAGCATGCGCTGGTAGCGCGCAATGACATCGCCGATCGTGTAGTTGCGCACGTGCCCCATGTGCAGCCGACCCGACGGATACGGGAACATCGACAGGCTGTAGAACTTCGGCCGCGCCGAGTCTTCCACAACGTGGAAAGAGTCGTGTGCGACCCAGTAGCTCTGGACTTCCCGCTCCACGGCGTGCGGGTCGTATTCACTCTGCATGGTCAGTGTGCCTGCGGATCAACAACCGAAAGGCGGCCATTCTAGCAACGTGTCCGCACACGCCCGGCACCGCGTGCGGAGGCCGGCGCTGGCGCCGACCTCCGCAGTCCCGTCAAGGCCGCCTCAGCCGCCCTTCGACGCACCCGCGTCGGCTGCCTTCGCGCGCATCGCATCGGCCGTGGCCTGGATGAACGCCTTGATCTTCGTGACGTCATCCGGCGTCAGCCGGCCCGTGAAGTCCGGCATGCCGTTGGAAACGAACGGGCCGTTGAACACGAAGCGGTCGAGATTGTCGATCACGCCGGTTCCGACGTGGCCAAGGTTCGGCACCGAGCCGCCCTCGTTCAGCCCCGGTACGCCGTGGCAGACCGCGCAGTGATTGACGTAGAGCCGCGTGCCGGCCGGCACGTCCTGCGGATCGTATTTCACGCCAGACAGCAACGGTGCCGGCTCGTACTTCGCGAAATCCGGAGCGCTTGCCGTGCCGCCCAGCACGAACGTGAACACAGTGCCCGGCCCCTCTCGATCCGTGGCGCGGAACGACTGCCCCGCCACACCGCCCCAGCCGACGGCGATCGTCACGTACTGCTTGCCGTCGACGCTGTAGGTGGCCGGCGCAGCCACCGCCCCCTGTCCGAGCGACGTTTCCCACAGCTGCGTGCCGTCCTTGGCGTCGAAAGCCACGAGCCGGCCGTCCGCCGTGGCCTGGAACACGAGGTTGCCCGCCGTTGCCAGCGTGCCGCCGTTCCACGGTGCCGGGTAGTCGTGCGCCCACGCCTGTGTCTGCGTCACGGGGTTCCAGGCGATCAACCGCCCGAACGGCGCGGTCTTCGGTGGCACGGCATTGAGCTCCAGACCGAGGTTCCAGCCGTTGCCGCTCATGAAGCCGCCGACTCGCTCCGCGACGTCCGACGCGGTTTCCACCGGCGCCAGCGTTGCGGGAATATGCTGCGCCGGGATGTAGGCCAGCCCGGTATCCGGGCTGTAGGACGCCGCCTGCCAGTTGTGGGCAGCGAACGGTCCCGGCACGCTCTCGAACGCCTTGCCGCGCTGCACGAGGTCGGTGAGGATCGGCTTGCCCTGTGCGTCATAACCCTTCGCCCAGTTCACCGGAACGAAGTTCTTCGCCGAGATGAACTTGCCGTTGCGCCGATCCAGCACGAAGAAGAAGCCGTTCTTGTTCGCGTTCATGATCACCGGCACGTCCTGCCCGTCGACCTTCAATGCCGCCAGCGCCATGTCCTGATCGGCGTCGAAGTCCGACGGATCGGCCGGCGTGGTCTGGTAGTGCCACGCGTACTGGCCGGTGGACAGATTCAGTGCCACCACACTCGCGGTGTACAGCGAGTCGTACTTCGGCCCGCCGCGCACGTCCTGGTTCCATGGGTCCGCGTTGCCGGTTCCGAAATACACCAGGTCGAGCTTCGGATCATAGGAAAACGACTGCCATACCGTGCCGCCGCCGCCTTTCGTCCAGTACTTCGTCTTGGGATCCCAGGTCTTCGCCGCCGCCTTCATCGCATCGTTCTCGTACGGCTGAGCGGGATCGCCGGGCACCGTATACCAGCGCCAGTCCAGCTTGCCGGTCGCCGCGTCGTAGGCCGACACGTAGCCGCGCACGCCGAAGAACTCCGCGCCGCCGTTGCCGATGACGATCTTGCCGTTTGCCGCCAGCGGCGCCGCCGTGATCGTGTAGTTGTGGTTGCCGTCCGGCAGCGTGTCGACCGACCAGACCAGCTTGCCGGTTGCCGCATCCAGCGCGATCAGCCGGCCGTCGTACGTCGCCTCGTAGACACGCCCCTGATACACCGCCACGCCGCGGTTCGCGACATCGCAGCAGCCCTTGTACGCGATGGTGCGCGGCGTCTTCGGGTCGTAGGACCACAACTGCCTGCCGGTCGTCGCATCCAGCGCGTAGACGACATTCCACGGCGACGAGACGTACATCACGCCGTCGACCACGACCGGAATCGCCTCCACGCCGTGGCGCGTCGAATGCAGGTCGAAGGTCCACGCCAGCCCGAGTTTCGCCACGTTCTTGGTATCGATCTGCCTGAGCGCGCTGTAGTGCGTGGACGCATAGCTGGCCCCGTAGGTCGGCCAGTTCGTCCCGCTCTCCACGTTCGCCTCGATCGCCGCCGAGTCCACGCCCGCGGCCGCCTTGGCGGGCTGCGCCTTGTTCTCGGCAGATGGCGCTTGCGCCACGTTCGTCGCTGCCGTGTTCGCCTTCGGCGGGGCATTCGCTTCCGGGCCCCGGCCACACGCCGTGACGATCAACGAGAGTACAACCGCAACCAGAGCGACCTTGTCGTTCCGTTTCATCTCACTCCTCCGCATGTCTTATTGGTACGGGTTCCGGACCCGTTGCGCGCTTTCTACACCCACGGACGATTATCCGACAACCCGGCACGCCTGGGAAACCCTGAACAACCGTCGCGCCCAAATACGGGCCGTGTGAAGACGGGTGCAGCGGGGTTCCCCTTACACTCTCTGCATGTCACAGGCACCGGCCACCGTTTACACCATCGGTCACTCCACCCGCACGATCGACGAATTCATCGCGCTGCTGAAGGAGTCCACCATCGAACGGCTGGTGGACATCCGCCGCTTCCCCGGCTCGCGGCGCTGGCCGCAGTTCACGTCCGCTACGCTCGCGACTTCCGTCCGCGATGCGGGGATCGACTATTCCTGGCTCGGCGAGGCGCTCGGCGGGCGTCGGCGGCACAGCCTGCCAGCCGACGACCTGCGCAATGCGCTGTGGCAGAACGCGAGCTTCCGCTATTACGCGGATTACGCGCTGTCGCCCGCATTCGCGGCCGGGCTCGACGCGCTGGAAGGGCTCGCCGGACGCCAGCGCTGCGCGATCATGTGCTCGGAAGCCGTGTGGTGGCGCTGCCATCGGCGCATCGTGACGGATTACCTGATCGCGCGCGGGCATCCAGTGCGGCACATCATGGCGCCGGGGCACGTGACGGATGCCACGCTTACGCCCGGCGCGGTCACCGACCACGGCGGCGTGACGTATCCGCCTGCTCCGCTGACCCACACCGGCGACCTGTTCGCATCCGTATCCGAGGATCACCCGACATGACGCAACACCTGCCTTTCAAGGTCGGTAACCACGTGCGCTGGAATTCCGAAGCCGGCTACGTCACCGGCCGCATCATCGCCGTGCACACGACCGACACCGACTACAAGGGCCACATCCGCCGCTGCACGCCGGAAGACCCGCAGTACGCCATCAAGAGCGACAAGACCGACCACATCGCCATGCACCGGGGAAAAGTGCTGGAATTGCTGGGCGATTGATCCGCACGCGGCCATTGAGCCGGGCCATTGAGCTGAAGTCGATCTTCGCCTAATCTGTCCGACAGAATCTGACTCAAGAATCTGCCCACATGCAAGAATCTGTCAAAGTTACTGGCAATGGCAGGATCGTGATCCCATCCGCGGTGCGCAAACGCCTGCAGATCAAGAGTGGAGACGAGCTCCTGCTGGATGTCGGCAATGGTGAGCTGCGCTTGCGTACCGTACCCGCGGCCATCGCTCAAGCACAGGCTCGCCTGCGACGTTACGTAAAGACTGGGCAGCGGCTGTCCGATGAACTGATCCAGGACCGGCGCGCCGAGGCCGAGCGTGACTAGCCACGTCCTGGACGCATCCGCATTGCTGGGGAAACTCTGAATAACTGTCGCGAGCGAAGACAGGTCGCGTGAGGACGGAGCGCAGGAACCGGAGTGTACGTGTCGGTACATGAGGATTCCGAGCACCGCCCTCGCGCGAGATGTCGAGCGCAGCAGGTTATTCAGAGTTTCCCTTGCGCTTTTGCAGGACGAAGCGGGTGCGGACAAGGTGGCGGCGGTACTCCCTGCCGCGGCATTGTGCAGTGTCAACCTTTCCGAAGTCGCTGGAAAGCTCTGCGACCACGGCGTTCCGCCCAGCGCCGTACGCGAAATGCTCGACAGCCTGAACCTCGACGTCCGGGTCTTCGACGCAACATTGGCTTATGCCACCGGCGCACTGCGCAGCTCGACGGCAAAACTCGGCTTTTCCCTGGGTGACCGTGCCTGCCTCGCGCTGGCACGGCAGCTTGGCGTCCCCACCCTTACGGCAGACCATGCATGGAAGCGCATACAGGTGCCCGGGATTCGCGTCGAATTGATTCGTTGAAGGCTTGAACGCGTCACTGAATTTTTGCGCTTTCGCGCGCCGATCGCTGCCTCACTCACTCGCAGAACAACGCCGATAGCACAAGTCGAATACAGCGTGGCCCAGGCGCTCGCCGCGCCGTTCGAAGCGCGTCAGCGGGCGGGACTCCGGGCGCGGTGCCCAATCGCCATCTGCCGCCGTGTTTTCCAGCCCCTGCACGGCATCGAGAACTTCGCGCATGTGCCCGGCGTAGTTTTCCCAGTCCGTCGCCAGCCGCCACACGCCGCCGGGCTTGAGGCGTGAGGCCACCAGTGCAGCGAACTCCGGCTGCACGATGCGGCGTTTGTGGTGGCGTTTCTTCGGCCACGGGTCGGGGAAATACAGCACCAGCTCGTCGAGGCACGCGGGCGGCAGCCACTGGCCCAGCACTTCCACAGCGTCATGACAGGCGACGCGCACGTTCGCCAGCGCCTGTGCTTCCAGCGTCCGCAGCAGGTAGCCGACGCCGGGGCGGTGAACTTCGATGCCGATGAAGTCGGTGCCTGGCGCCGCAGCCGCCCGCGCCAGCAGGTTTTCACCATTGCCGAAGCCGATTTCCAACACATGCGGGGCACGCCGGCCAAACACCGTGTCGAGGTCGAACGCCGCGGCAGGTTCATCCAGCCCGTAACGCGGCCACAGCCTTTCCAGCGCCTCGGCCTGCGCCGGCGTCAGGCGCCCTTCGCGCAGCACGTAGCTGCGAATGGAGCGGTGACTCCCTGCCCCGTCTTGGATTTCATTCACGTATCAAGGTTTCCTGCAAATGGTGTCGCAGCTTCTGGCAGCGACGGCGGGCTACGGAAAGATCTGTGCCGCACCGACAACCACCCCGTCCGCCTTCGGCGCCACCCCCTCCATTGGAGGGGAATCTACAGCGGTGAAGCCAACGTAGGCGGAATGAACTTCCCTCCCCCGGAGGGGTAGCCGCGTGAGCGGCCAGGATGGTGTTTGCCGGGGCAGGAACCTTCAGCAAGAACGGCCGGCGCAGCGCTCTACGACACGACCTACGGCGTACCGGCAATCACCCCATCCAGCGGCGACGACGCGGAGGCGTAGCGCTTGCGCGGCATGCGCCCGGCGAGATAAGCCTCGCGGCCGGCGATCATGGCGTGCTTCATGGCGCGCGCCATGCGTATCGGGTCCTTCGCGTGGGCGATGGCGCTGTTCATGAGCACGCCGTCGCAGCCGAGCTCCATGGCGTGCGCGGCTTCGGAGGCGGTGCCAATGCCGGCATCCACCAGCACCGGCACGTTGGAGCGTTCGACGATTTCCACGATGTTGTAGGGGTTCTGGATACCAAGGCCGGACCCGAGCGGCGAGCCCAGCGGCATGACCGCGGCCACGCCGGTGTCTTCCAGCCGCTTCACGCCGACCGGGTCGTCGGTGGTGTAGACCATGACGTCGAAACCGTCCTTCACCAGCATTTCGGCGGCGCGCTGGGTTTCCAGCATGTCCGGGTACAGCGTCTTCGGATCACCAACGATTTCAAGCTTGACGAGCTTGTGGCCGTCCAGCAGCTCGCGCGCCAGCCGGCAGGTGCGCACGGCTTCATCTGCCGTGTGGCAGCCGGCGGTGTTCGGCAGCAGCGTGTAGCGATCTGGCGGCAGCACGTCGAGCAGGCCACGGCCGCCGCCTTCCGCCTTCAACGACGTGCGGCGGATGGCGAACGTGACGATTTCGGCGCCCGCCGCTTCCGTGGCCAGACGCGTCTGTTCAAGATCGGTGTACTTGCCGGTGCCGGTCAGCAAGCGCGAACGATAAGTACGCCCGGCGATGATGAAGGCGTCGGCGTGGTCTTGCGTTGCACGGTCCATTGGGAAGAATCCTGGGCGCTGCGAAACCGCGGCAGGTGCCGCGTGCCGGATCGCCCGCTGGAAAAAAGGCATTGTAAGTCGTGTGAAGCGGGACGGCGCAGGGGATGCGGGCGCTTCAGCCGCCGCCGATCGCCTGCACGACTTCCAGCGCGTCGCCTTGCACGAGGCGGCGTGTCGCGTGTTCCGCACGCGGCAGCACTTCACCGTTCAACTCCACTGCCACGCGACGCCCGGCGGGCACGATCTCGCGCAACACGTCCGCCACGCTCGTGCCGGCCCCGCAGGGGTGCGGGGCGCCGTTGAGCATGACCGTCATCATCGCATCCATACCTGTTCCCGCTGCTTCTGTGTCACAGCTTCACGAAATCTCTTCCTGTCCCGGCGGATCCTTTTCCAGCTCCAGCAGATCCGCGCTTTCCGTGTCCGGGAGCGCCTGCACTTCACGCAGCTTGCGGTCCACGGCACGCTTGCGCACTTCGGACTGTTCGAGGGTGTTGCTGGCTTCCTGAAGCTTTTTCTTCACCTTCTCCAGCACACCACCGAACTTGTCGAATTCGGTCTTGACGGCCCCCAGCACCTGCCATACTTCGCTGGAGCGCTTCTCGATCGCCAGTGTACGGAAACCCATCTGCAGGCTGTTGAGCAAGGCCGACAGCGTGGTCGGCCCGGCGACGACAACGCGGAACTCGCGCTGCAAGCCATCCACCAGCCCGGGGCGTCGGACGACCTCCGCGAACAGGCCTTCCGTGGGCAGGAACAGGATCGCGAAGTCGGTCGTGGTCGGCGGCACGATGTACTTGTCGCTGATGGACTTGGCCTGGATGCGCACGGCGCGCTCCAGGTCGTCACCGCAGCGCTTGATGGCGTCCACGTCCCCGGCTTCCTGCGCGTTCTGCAGGTGCTCGTAGTCCTCGCGCGGGAACTTCGCGTCGATCGGTAGCCACACCGGCACGCCGTCGTGGCGCCCCGGCAGGCGCACAGCGAAATCGACCTTTTCTGAAGTGCCTTGCCGCACTGTTACCTGCGCCGCGTACTGTTCCACCGTCAGCAGGTCGGCGAGCAGGCTGCCGAGTTCCAGCTCCGCCCAGGTGCCGCGGGTCTTGACGTTCGTCAGCACGCGCTTGAGGTCACCCACGCCCTTGGCCAGCGACTGCATCTCGCCCAGCCCCTGCTGCACGTGGATGAGCTGCTTGCCGACCCGTTCGAAGGACTCGCCGAGCCGCCGTTCCAGCGTTTCGTTGAGCTTTTCGTCGACGGTGCGGCGCATCTGTTCGAGCTTTTCGGTATTTTCCGCACGCAACGTCTTCAGCGCTTCCTCGAGTTTCGCGCGCAAGAATTCGGCCTGTTGCTGGTGTCTTTCGGCAAGCTTTTCCAGCGCCTGCTGCTGGGTTTCGCTGAAGCGCTGCAGCGCCTCGCCCTGCTCGCCGCGCGCCTTGCGCGCATCCTCCAGCCAGCGCTGCTGGTTGTCGCCCTGGCGTGCGCCCTGCGTCCGCAGCTCCGTGGCGAAAGCCTGCAGCCGCTGTTCAAGCCCAGCCCGCAGCTCGCCCTGCTGGGAAACGTGCAGCCGGCCGAACTGCTGCAGCTGCTCGCCGAGCTCCGCGCGCTGGCCGCGCGCCTGCTCGGCCACTTCACGCCGCGTGTCCTGGGCCTGTTCGCGCAACTGTGCACTCAGTACCGCCAGCGCGTTTCGCGCCGTGCCCCCGCGCACCGCCAAGAACACTGCAACCAGCCCGGCAAGCGCCGCCAGCGCCGCACAGACGAGAGTCACGATCGCAAGCACGTTCATGCCGGAATTGTAGCGGCACCCCTGCGGCTCGGGCTCGAGGCTTCCCCCAATGCTGTAAGCTCCGCCCAGCCCCGATGAACACCCAGAGCAGACCCGCAGCCTTCTCGCTGCGGATCGACGAGAGGTAGTACCTAGAGCGATCAACGGGCTGGCGGACTTGACCCTCCGCACGTTCAAATAAAACTTTGATTGAAAACACAAAAATCCATGGAGGCAATGCAATGAGAATCAGAAAATACGATTTCAACTGGGGTCGACGCGAGCTGATGAAGAAGGTGGGCACGGGTGTCGGTGCCGGCCTGTTGATGCCGATGACCAAGGTCATCGCCGAAGAGCGCGATCTTTCCGAAGCCTACCCGGACGAACTCATGTCCATCGACATGTACACGAAGGGCAAGATCAAACCGGGTGACACCCTGACGGCCGACAACGTCGATATCGTCAAGGAGCTGCTGGACGATATCGTCTACGAACAGATCAAGCACGATGGCCGCAAGGTCAGGATCCGCGCCACCGCGACAAAACCCGACCAATGGGGGCCGAAGGCGTTTCTGGACCGGACCCGGAAAAACAAGCAGCAAGGCATCGAAGCCGCCCTGGACGCGAACGGCAACCTCGTGACCAAGGGCACAGGCGGGCCGTGGATGGGGGGCATGCCGTTTCCGAACCCGAAGACGGGGCTGGAAGTCCAGTACAACGCTGCGGAGAGCTGGGGTCGCCACGACTACAGCCAGTATGCGATTACCGAGCAGGATTACGGCCCCGACGGCAAGATGTCCTACAAGTACGATTTCGTGTGGGCGGAACTCCAGCTTCAGGGCCGTACCGATGGCACGGTCTTCAAGGACAAGCACGATCTGCTGCGTTACCAGACCGTCCTGTTCACGGCCTCGGCGGACGTGGCTGGAACGTCGTTCATGAGCACCTGGTACAACGACCAGCGCAAGTTCCCGCAGCTGGTCGGCTATCTACCGCAGTTCCGGCGCACACGCACGTTCCCGGCCAGCCAGCGTTTCGAACCGCTGATCCCGGGCGTGGCATGGTTCCTTTCCGACGCGTGGGCGGCGGGCGATCCGGCCTTGACATGGGGCGACTACAAGATCGTGGCCCGCAAGCCAATGCTGGGGGCCTTCAACACGAACTGGTACGGCGACAGCCCGAACTGGGAGCCAGCCCGCAGTGGTGGCCCGGCGGGCAACACCTACATGGACTACGAGTTCGACTTCGCTCCGGAGTGCATCGTCCTGGACTCCAAGCCAGTCAAGTACCCGCGCTCGCCAGTGGGCTACCGGCGGACGTGGATGGACACCCGCAACATGCAGTTCGCCAGCTGCATCCGCTACGACCGCAACGGCAAGCTGTGGGTGAACTTCGAGGCTGGCCTGGGCCAGTACGTGTCGCCCAAGGGCACCGTGTTCAAGGAAAAGGATGGTTCGCCCGCGTGGTCATGGATGTATGTCCACGCTTACGACATCCAGCGCAAGCGCATGAGCCACATCATGCACTCGGAAAGCTGCTTCGGCGGGTATCGCAGCTCCTTCGACGACGACAACGAGAAGATGTACCAGAAATGGTTCACGCAGGAAGCCATTCAGCGTCTCGGCACGGTGTAACGGCAAGCTTGCAGACCAGCAGTATCTTGAGGGCGCGTCGCAGGACGCGCCCTTTTCGTTCCGAAACATCGCCGGCCATCGCGGCACAAGCGCTGCCTCAGGCGGCGTGCCTGCGATGCGGCCCTTTCCGGCGTGCGAAAGCCAGCAGGAACTGCATCTGATCCACCAGGGTGAGCGTATACGGCACAGCCAGCAAGCGCTTGCCAGCACGGCGAGCGCCGCACAGCCGGGAGTCGCGATCACAAGCACGTCCATGCCCGAATCTGTAGCAACGCCTTAGCAACACGGGTCCGGAATCTCCCACGGAACCGCCCCGCATCCTTTTCGTGGCGCCACACGTAGATAGGGGGTGGCATGAGATATCAGGCATATGGATTCCGTCTTCCGCACCCACAGGAACCTCTGTCCGGTCGATGTCTACGACGCCATCAAGGCTGCACTTCAGATTTAACGTTCAACGGAGAATGTTATGCGGATCAGAAAATACGATTTCAACTGGGGTCGGCGCGAGCTGATGAAGAAGGCGGCAGTCGGAGCATCGGCGGGTTTGCTGATGCCGCTGTCCAAGGTGATTGCCGAAGGCAAGGATCTGTCCAAGGCCTACCCGGATGAACTGCTGTCGATCGACGTCTACACCAAGGGCAAGATCAAGACC
>SCRT01000014.1 GCA_004298465.1 Nevskiaceae bacterium
GTAGGTTTCGTCAAGGTGTACGGTGCCTCCGGTCCCCCTCACGCAATGTGGATGCGACTGGGGCCGCGTCGGCACAGGAAGGGATGGACGGGGTGTTGCGTCGTGGAGGCTTCGGGAGATATGGAGCACCGGTACGGAGTGGGGATAGGCGGGCACGGCCCGCGTCCGAAGTCGGCTCGACCCGCCTCCGGCAAGGGCCTGCGCAACGGCCAGGCGGCTCCGGGTTCGCCGCAAAGCGGTCGTCGATGAATCCATCGACGACGGGAACCGACACCGCGCGGGAGCGACTCGACCGCCTTGCCGGATACATCGCACACGATCCGGGAAATCGCACACTGGTCCTGGAAGCCGGCCGGCTCGCCCTGGAACTGGGATGTCCCGGGCAGGCGCTTGCCTGGGTCGACCACCTGCTGGATACCGTTCCCGGGGATCGCCCCCTCACTGCGCTCAAGGCGAGCCTGTGCCTCGGACTCGGGCGTCCGGCGGATGCCGAGGCGATCCTCGAGTCGCTGATCGCGCAGGAGGATGACAATCCGGTCCTGCGCTACAACCTTGCGTGGGCCCGCACGCAGAACGGGAATCCGGCTGCGGCTTTCGAGGATCTGGAGCGGATTACGCCCGAGGCTCGGGATGGGCTTCCCCGGTACTGGGTACTGCGGGCGCAGGCTGCCTACCATCGACAGGCGTTTGACGAGGCGCTGGCGGCGATCGACCACTTCCTGGCGTCCAGTCCGGACGACGTGGAGGCGCTCAATCTCCGCAGCCTGATGCTGCTGGACAGTGGGGCGTCGACGGAGGCCGGGGCCGCGGCGCAGGTACTGCTGGCACGCAACCCCGATTCCGAGGTAGCGCGCCTGGTGCTTGGGACGCTGGCGCTGGAGCGCCGCGAGGCGGATGAGACGGAGCGGTGGCTGCGCCCGGTCACGCAATCTTCCGCGCTGGGCGGACGCGCCTGGTCGGCCCTGGGGTTCGCGGCCCTGCTCAGGCAGCAGCCCGAGGATGCGGAGAACTGTTTCCTCGAGGCCGTCAAGACCATGCCGAACCATTTGGGGACCTGGCATGGACTGGCCTGGGTGCGGATCATGCGGGGAAACCTGGACGGCGCGCGGCAGGCCGTCGAGCGTGCGATGCGGGTCAACCGGAGCTTCGCCGACAATCACGGGACGCTGGGCGTGATCGATGCCATGCAGAATCGTTTGACGGAGGCAGGGTTGTCGGTGCGGCGCGCCCTGCGCCTCAATCCCGGATCGGCGGCAGCCCTGTATGCGAAGAGCCTGATCCTGGCGAAGTCCGGGGATGTGCACGGTTCGGAGGAGCTCATCGGACGGATCCTCGACCGCCGTTCCATGCCGAATGCGCAGTCCATCGCGCATATCATGGCGGAGCAGGCGGGACGGACGCGGCATTAGGCGGCGGCCGGATGCGGGTCGTGGTCGGGCAGGGAGAAATCGGTGAACATCGATACGACGCTTGAGTTGATGCGGAGCATGCTCTGGGCCGCCTTGATGGTGAGTGCGCCCGTCATCGGGATCAGCATGGTGATCGGCTTGATCATCAGCCTGGTCCAGGTCGTGACCCAGGTGCAGGAAATGACGCTGACCTTCGTGCCGAAATTGCTGGGGGTCTTCTTCGTGCTGCTGTTCGGCGGAGGATGGATGCTGTCCCGGCTCCTTGCCTACAGCCGTGACGTGATCGTCAGCATCCCTCAGCTCATCCACTGATCCCCGAGCCCCGGATGGATGCGCATCTGGACGCTGCCTGGCTGTTTTGCGTTTTCCTGATCGCGACGCGGCTGGCCGGATTGCTGTTCCTCACCCCGGTCCTGGGCTTCAGCACGGTCCCTCCCGTGATCCGGGTGATCTTCGTCCTGGTCCTCGCGTACTGTCTTGCCGCGGTGCCGGAAGTGCATGCGGTGGATGTGCCCGACAACCTGGTGTCGCTCGGAGTCGTGACGGTATCGGAGTTCGGGATCGGGGCGCTGATCGGCGGGATCATGCGCGCCGCGATCGCGTCCTTCGGTTTCGCGGGGCAGCTCATCGACTTTCAGGTGGGATTCAGTGCGGCCGCGCTGTTCGATCCACTGACCAGCATCCAGAGTTCGGTCATCAGCACGCTACTGGAAACATTTGCCGCGGTGGCGTTTTTGGCCTTGGACATGCATCACGTCCTGTTGCGGGGGTTTGCGATGCTGTTCGTCGACCTGCCGCCGGGGATCGTCGGCGGGTCGATGGATATGTCGGCGCTGTTCACCGCGATGGGACTGGTGTTCTTCTACGGCCTGGCTATCGCGGTGCCGGTGGTGCTGGGATTGATGCTCGTCGATGTGGCCATCGCGGTGACCTCTCGTTCGATGCCGCAGATCAACATCTATTTCGTCGCCCTGCCGTTCAAGGTCTTCTTCGGCCTTGGCTTGCTCGCACTGAGCTTCGTGCATGTAGGACCGCTGGCCCAGTCGGTGTTCGAGCGCGCGATCGGTTCGATTGCCCAGGTGCATTGACGACTCATGGCCCAACAGGAAACCGAGCAGGACAAGTCCGAGGCCGCAACGCCTTTCAAGTTGTCGGAAGCGCGCAGGAAGGGCATGGTGGCCCGCAGCGTGGAGGTCAACGTCGCCGGGACGCTCCTCGCCGGATTGCTGTGTGTTACAGCCTTTTCCACCTGGGGCATCGAGCGCTTCCTCAGGCTGGAGCGCGGAATCCTTGCGAGCGCCGGCCGCTGGACCTTCGACACGGCCGATGTCACCAACCGCCTCTCGGTCATCGGGCACGCGGCGGTTTACGTCCTGAGCCCGCTGCTCGCGCTCGTCGTGGTGGCGGCGCTGGCGGGCAATCTGCTGCAGATCGGTGCGGTGTTCAGCGTGGAACCGCTCAAACCGGATCTCAATCGGCTGAATCCGGCGACGGGGTTCAAGCGGCTGTTCTCGATCCGGACACTGTTCGAGGCCGTCAAGTCGATCGTGAAGCTCGCGGCTTTTGGCGGCGCCGCCTATCTGCTCCTGGATCCGGTATTCCACCGCCTCGGGGGCCTGTATGCCCAGGCGCCTGCCCGGTATCCCGCCACTTTCGTCCACGAAGGGAACCGCCTGTTGTCGGGGCTGGTCGGCATCGCGGTGGCGATCGGCATCATCGACTGGGTCTATAGCCGGTGGGAGTTCGGCCGGCAGATGCGGATGAGCCGCCGGGAGATCCGCGAAGAGGTGAAGCGTCGGGAGGGCGATCCGCAAATCCGCTCCCGACGGAGAGCCCTGCAGCGCGAATTGCGTCGGAAGGCATCGGCATTGCGGAAGATCAAGGATTCCGACGTGCTGATCACGAATCCCACCCATTACGCCGTGGCGTTGAAGTACAGGCGGGGCGAAGCGCGGGCTCCGGAAGTCCTCAGCAAAGGGCGCGGCGCCCTGGCCGGGAGGATGCGGGACGTCGCTTTCCGTTACCGGATTCCGATCGTTCCCCATCCGCGGCTGGCGCGCGCACTCTACGAACAAACCCCGATCGGCGCCCCGATCGGGGTCGAGCACTATGAGGTGGTGGCGACGATTCTGCGCGCCGTCTACGAACGAAAAGAGAGAATGGAGCAGGGGTCGTGATCCAGCTACTTCGGCAGGCATTCGGTTCGCGCAGCGATGTCGGGATCATCGTCGCCGTGCTGGGAATCCTCTTCGTCCTGTTTTTCCCGATTCCGGCAGGATTGCTCGATTTCCTGCTGATCCTCAATCTCAGCTTTGCGTTGCTCATCCTGTTGCTGACCTTCTATACCGACAAGCCGCTGGCCTTTTCGACGTTTCCCTCGCTGCTCCTGATCGCGACGCTGTTCCGTCTCTCGCTGAACATCGCCGCCACGCGGCTGATCCTTTCGCAGGGAGACGCGGGCCGCGTCATCGCGACGATCGGACAGCATGTCGTGTCGGGGAATTACGTGATCGGTATCGTCGTCTTCGCGATCCTGATCGTCGTGCAATACGTGGTCGTTACCAACGGGGCCCAGCGGGTGGCCGAGGTGGCGGCCCGCTTCACCCTCGATGCCATGCCGGGCAAGCAGATGAGCATCGATGCCGAGATGAACATGGGTCTCATCGACGAAGCCGAGGCCAAGCGCCGGCGGGCGTTGATCGAACGCGAGGCGAGCTTTTACGGTGCGATGGATGGCGCCAGCAAGTTCGTGAAGGGCGACGCCATCGCGGCAATCGTCATCATCCTCATCGACATCATCGGCGGGTTGTCAGTGGGCCTGGTGCAGCGCGGGCTCTCGTGGTCCGAGGCACTGAACCTCTATACCTTGCTGACGGTGGGCGACGGTATCGTCACCCAGATTCCCGCGCTCGTCATCGCCACGGCAACGGGCATCATCGTCACGCGGGCCGCGACGGACGCCCATCTCAGTGAGGAGATCGCCCGCCAGATCACGCGCTATCCGAAGTCCCTGATCACGGTCGGCGTGGGGCTGCTGATGGCGCTCGCCATGCCGGGGATTCCCGCGATGCCGGTGGCGCTGCTGCTGGCAGCGGATGTCGCGCTCATCGTCTTCGCATTGCGTGCGCAACGGCGCCAGGAAACGTCTCCCGATGACCCGGCAGGGACGCAGGCTCCCTCGGAGCCTTCCGCCGATACCGAAGACTTGCGGGCGCTGCTTCCGGTGGATCCGATCGAAATCCTGATCGGCTCAGCGCTGGTACCGATCCTGGGTGAGCAGGACGGCATCTTCATGCGACGCATCCAGGCGTTCCGGCGCCAATTCGCACTCGATTTCGGCTTCGTGTTCCAGCAGGTGCGGATCCGTGATACGGGCAGACGCAACTCGCAGGACTACGAGGTGCGCATCCTGGGCGCCCGCATCGCACAGGGCCGGCTGCTGCCCGATCACCTCCTCGCCATCAATCCCGGTGGCGAGCGCCCGGCGCTCGAGGGCATCCAGGCGCGCGATCCGACCTTCGGACTTCCGGCCATCTGGATTCCGGATGGAACATCCGAGCATGCCCGCCGCAGCGGGTACACGGTTGTCGATCCCGTAACGGTGCTGGCGACGCATTTCAGCGAGCTGGTCAAGAACTACGCCGGGGATCTGCTGAGCCGGGGAGAAACCGAGGTGCTGTTCAACCAGTTGCGCGAGCGCCAGCCGACCCTGGTGGAGGAATTGATCCCCGGGGTGCTTTCCCTGGGCGAAATCCAGCGGGTCCTGCAGAATCTGCTGCGGGAGAATGTCTCGATCCGCAATCTCGAATACATCGCTGAAGTCCTGCTGGACCAGGGTCGGAGCATCAAGGACGCCGATGTGCTGACGGAACTCGTCAGACAGCGGTTGGGGAATGTCATTTGTGACCGACTGGGGGCTGCGGACGGGGCGATGCATGTCTTGACGCTGGACCCGACGATCGAGGAGCGGCTGCGGCAGGGGCTCAAGCAAGCGGAGAAGAAAACGGTCCTCATTCTCGATCCGCAGATGCTCGAGAACTTCATCAAAAAGCTGGCACAGCGATGCGAGGAAATGATGGTTCAGAGTCTGAGTCCTGTGTTACTATGCTCGCCAAGCCTTCGTAGGCATATCAGGAAATTGACGGAGAGGTCGCTGCCGCAACTTGCGATCCTGTCGCTCAATGAGGTGCCTCAACACAAAGTCGTGAAGTCTTTCGGCATGCTCGAAAAAACGGCTTGATCGACTCGGGGGAGTAGGGATGGATGCGACGTTTGCAATGTCCCGCCTGGGATTGTTGTCAGACCTCAGACGCATCGACATCTACAGCCAGAATCTCGCGAACCTGGACACCGTCGGTTACCGACGCCAAGTGCCGGTGACGGTTCCTTTCGACACCCGCCTGACCGCCCTCTCCGAAGCTAGTAGCACGAATCCGGCAACGTCATCCTTGTCCGACAATTCCCTGGGGCCGTTACGGCACACGGGGAATCCACTCGATCTTGCGTTGGCCGGGAGTGGGTATTTCGTCGTGGAAACGCCGGGCGGCGTCCAGTACACGCGCCGGGGGGATTTCACCATCGATGCCCAGGGCCGGCTGGTCTCGGGACACGGGTTTCCCGTGATGGGAGACGGCGCCGAGATCCGCCTGCCGAATTCCAACTTCACTGTCGAAAGTGACGGGAGCCTCGTGTCGGATGGGACGAAAATCGCCAAGCTCGACATCGCCCGCTTCGATGATCCTTCGATCCTCACGTACATCGGCGGAGGAATGTTCGAGGCTCCCGGGGCGACGCCCTCCAGGGATCCTGGCGTGACCCCCGTGAAGCAGGGATTCCTCGAGGACTCGAATGTCAGTCCGGCGCAGGAGATGGTGGGCTTGATGGAGACGACACGCCATCTGCAAATGGAGCGGAACATGCTCATGGCCTACGACGGTCTGCTCAACAGCGCGATCAATACACTCGCAGTGTTCTAGCCAAGGCAAGGGTTTGCGGGACCAAGGGAGGGGCAATGATCAGTTCGTTTTACATCGGAGCGACGGGCTTGGGGGCGCAGCAAGCCAGGATCGACGCGATTTCCAACAACATTTCGAACGTCAACACCACCGCTTACAAACAGCAGCGCGTGAGCTTCGAGGATCTGTTCTACCGACCGTTGCTTGCCCCGACTGGCTTGGTGAGCCCCTTGGCAGGCGGGCTGATCGGTCAGGGTACGGCCATCGCCCGTACCGATACGATCTTTACCCCGGGCGATCTCCAAAAAACCGGCAACACGCTGGATGTGGCAATCAAGGGTGACGGGTTCTTCGAGGTGCAGCTTGCCGACGGGACGCGCGCCTATACGCGCCTTGGCTCGTTGAGCCTCGACAGCAATGGGCAACTCGCAACGCAGTCGGGGGATCTGCTGACAACGCAGATGACGGTTCCTCCCGATGCCTCGAATATCCAGATCTCGGAAAATGGACAGGTAACGGCCACCCTGGCCAGCCAGTCCCAGCCCGCGACCTTGGGACAGCTTCAGCTTTCCAACTTCATCAATCCAGACGGACTGCAACCGCTGGGAAGCGGGCTGTATGCCGCAACGGAAAGCTCCGGGCAGCCGTATTCCGCACTCCCGGGGCAGCAAGGGACAGGGCTCCTGGAACAAGGTTATCTGGAAGCCTCCAACGTCGATCTGGCCTCCGAAATGGTGAATCTGGTTGTGGCGCAGCAGGCCTACCAGATCAGTTCGAAAGTGGTGCAGATCTCCGATCAGATACTGTCGACAATCGCCAATCTGCCGTCGGGGGCGTAAGTCCCGTGCAGGCGGAAGATTGCCAACCCCTCACGCTGGCTGGGTTGCTGTTGGGAGGCTTCGTGTTGTTCGTTGGCCTGACCGGGGCGGTCACGGCACGCGGAAGTGCGCCATCCGAAATCCAAGTCGGTTTCAAGCCACACGTTGTCCTGACCCATGGCGATGTAAGTCTGGGACAGCTCGTCAGGGTGCAAAGCGACGATGCGGCAGCGGCCGATCGCCTGCGAACCCTGAATGTGGCATTCGGTGCCCTGCCTCCTGCGGCGTTCTCGGTTTCGAGGGAACGGATTCTGTCGATCATCGCGGCACAAGCGCCAGACCTGCTGGAGCGGATCCGCTGGGAAGGTGCGGATGGTACCGGGGTAAGGGTCGCAACGAAATCGCTGGATCTCACACAGCTCGAAAACCAGGCCGGCAACGCGCTGAGGCGCTGGCTGTTGACCCGATTCGGCGACATCTCCGTCAAGGCGCTTCCATCCGCAGTGCAAATACCCGCAGTCGCCAGCGATGCATCGGTCTCCCTCCGGCCGGTCGAGGGGCCGGTTCGAAGTCGCATGACGGTCTGGGTCGACATCACCCATGGTGGGTTGCCCGTTCAGTCGATTCCCCTGTGGTTCGCGGTTTCCGCGTCGCAATCGGTCTGTGTGACCCGCCGGTCCGTTCCGTCGCGGGCCGAGATCGGATCGCAGGATGTCGTCGTCCGTGTCCTGGACGTGGCGCCGTATGCGGGACGGCAGATCTCCGACCCCCGGGAGATCGTCGGCCATCGGGCGATCGCTCCGCTCTCCCCAGGCCAGGTGATCACTCGGGACAGGATCAGGGACAGCTACGACGTCGAGGCAGGTGACGAAGTGGCATTGCGCCTGCAGCAAGGGGGCCTGACCCTGCAGACGCATGGGATCGCACTTCAATCCGGACAGAAAGGCCAGGATGTCCACATCCGCTTCCCCAAGAGCGGTTCGATGACCGTCGCCCGGGTAATTGGACAGGACAGAGCGGAGGTATTCCCGTGACGAAAGGTGGCGCCGTATGCCTTGCAGCGTGGGTCTGGATTCTTGCGGGCCTGCCATTCGCAGCTTCGGCGGCAGACCTGTACGACGCGCAACATTTCACACCGCTGACGTCCGACCTCAAGTCTTTCCAGGTGGGCGATGCCCTGACGGTCCTGATCGTCGAAGCTTCCAGCGCGGAAAGCCAGGCGGAATCCACGGGCGATCGCAACACGAACCTGACCGGGACGCTTCAGACACCCGGCAGCGGCAGCCGCTCGGCCAGAATCGGGTTCGAGCACCGGACCGACAACACGGGCGACACCAACCGGATGGGTTCGCTGCAAGCGGAGATCTCGGTACACATAGTCAAGGTGCTTCCCGGCGGCAATTTCATGGTAGACGGCCTGCAGTCGATCGACATCAACGGCGAGCAGCAGAAGATTTCGGTGTCCGGCATGGTGCGCCCCGTCGACGTATCGTCCGACAACGTCGTGCTCTCGACCCGGCTGGTCGACGCGGACATCCGCTACACCGGAAAAGGGTTCGTCGACCGCAGCCAGCGCGAAGGCTGGCTGTCCCGTCTCTTGGACTACATCGGCTTGTGATCACGGCAATGCACAGATTCGGATCGGCATGGGCCGCTCGGGCGGTATTCATCTCCGCCCTGGTCGCGGTCGTTCCGGCTCTCGCGAGCACCTCAACGCACGGGGATCCTGCGGGCGATGCGGTCGCAATCCGCGACCTCGCCCACATCCGGGGCGTCCGGGACAATCCCCTGGTCGGATACGGTATCGTTGCCGGCTTGGCTGGGACCGGTGACAGTTCCCGCAGCCTGGAGACGTTGCAGTCGATTGCCAACACGTTGGCACGCTTCGACATCCGGGTCTCTCCTACCCAGATCAGTTCGCGCAACGTCGCATCGGTTCTGGTGACGGCAACCTTGCTGCCGTTCGTGGAGAGCGGGGACAAGCTGGACGTTAACGTGGCATCCATGGGGGATGCGCTGAGCCTCGCCGGCGGCACGCTGATGCTGGCGCCGCTGCGTGGTCCCGATGGAAAGATCTATGCCCTGGCCCAGGGCGCTCTGTCGGTGGGAGGCTTCCGTTATGACGCCTTCGGCAACCTGGTGCAGAAAAACCATCCGACAGCGGGCCAGATTCCAGGAGGGGCTACCCTCGAAATGGACGTTCCGACGCAGGTCGTCCGATCGGGGGGAACCCTGAATGTCGTGCTGGACAACCCCGACTACATCACGGCGGAACGCATAGCCAGCATCTTGTCGAGGGAATTTCCCGACGTCCAGGGCGTCGAGTTTCCGCGAGTACATGCCGTGGATGCCGCGCACGTCGCGGTGCACCTGACACCGCAGGAGCTCCGCGATCAGGTCGCAGTACTCGCCCGGATACAGAGCACCCGTGTCGTGCCGGACGAATCCGCGCGGGTGGTGGTCAACGAGCGGACGGGTACGGTCGTCAGTGGAGGCGACGTTCGACTGGGTAAAGTCAGCGTGGCCCAGGGTGACCTCAAAGTGGATATTTCCACCGGCTATGACGTTTCCCAGCCGGTGATCCTTGGACAGGCATCCGGAAACGTCCGCTCCTTCATAGTCCCTCAAACACAAATCCGGGTACGAGAGCCGAAGAGTGCGACGGTCAGCATGCCGTCGGGGACCTCGGTGTCCGATCTCGTAACCGCGTTGAACCGGCTCAAGGTTCCACCGCGGGACATGATTTCGATCCTTCAAGCCATCAAGCGCGCCGGCTCTCTTCACGCGCAGTTGATCATCCAGTAGTCATCGGGAGACCTGCATTGAGTCATCTTCCAGTTTTCGCGGTGGATGGGGCGACACTTCGGCTCGCGAACCTGGCGCTGGATGCCTATGCCCAGCGTCACCGCGTCATCTCTGAGAATATCGCCAACATCCACGCCGACGATTTCCAGCCGTTGTCGTTGAATTTCGAGCAGCAGCTGGGTGCCTTGAGGCGTGCCGTCAAAGACGGTGTTCCGGACACCGTGATCGACCGCCTGGTGGGGCAGGTCCATCCGTATGCGGTGGAAACGCAGAGTGCCGCCCAGCCTTCACGGCCATCGGAGCGCCTGGACGATCAGATGACCGCATTGGTTTTCAATACCCTCAACTACGAGTCGATGCTGACCGCCGTCGGGCGGATGGAATCGATCTATCGACTGGCCATCACCGGGAGCTGAGATCATGTCGTCCGCCTATGGAGATTTGCTTGCCATCAGTGCCGCCGGGATGCGGGTGGAACGTACGCGACTGGAAGTGGCCTCCGACAATCTGGCAAATACCAACGCAGTCACCGGGCGCGGGGGAGAGCCGTTCCGTCCACTCCGCGTGATCGTCCATGCCGATGCCGCTGAAGCTTCCCCGCCCGCCGATGGGGCCATGGCACGGTCAATCGATCCGATGGCCTTGCAGGGCCCGAGCGCCGTCGACGTCGTCCCGGTGGCAACCGAGCCTTCCGTCCAGTACGACCCTGGAAATCCGCTGGCCGACGGGCATGGAATGGTCCAGGTGTCGCAGATCAATCCGGTTGAAGAGATGATGACCATGATGAGCGCAGTCCGTGCCTACGAGGCAAATGTCAGGGCGATGAACGCAGCGAAGTCCATCGCGTTGAGGGCACTCGAGATAGGGAGCACCTCCGCATGAGCATCAGTGTCACGCCCGTCACGCCACCGATCGCCGCCAGCGCCGGCGAAGTCAGCCTGCCTGCGCCGGCCGCATCCGGGGCCAGAGCGGATTTCTCCGATTGGCTGGGCAAGTCGATCGGCCAGGTGAGCGAGAGTGTCCAGGACGCCGATCAGGCGGTTCGCAACCTGGCGCTAGGCCAGGCCGAGAGCCTGCCGCAAGTGATGCTGGCCATCGAGAACGCACGCGAGTCGGTTGCCCTGATGGTGCAGATTCGAGATCGGGTCGTTTCGGCTTATCAGGCGCTGATGCAGATGCAGATCTGAGGTGATGGTTCGTCGATGCGTCGTGGCATTCATGATCGTCCGCCTTGGGCGGGAACCGGGAGGCACAGGTGGTAACGCTGGTTGAACGCTGGAAAGAGCTTGAGCGGCGCTGGCAGATCGGAATCGTTGCCGGCATCGTCATCGTTCTGATTTCCGGAGCCGTCCTCGCGATGCTCTACACCGGTCCTCGCTACGAGGCATTGGTGCCGGGGAGTGCCGGTGATGAGGCGGCTTCCACGATCGCCATGCTTGAGAATCTCGGGGTCCCCTACCGGGTGGATCCTGGCTCCGGGGATGTTCAGGTACGTTCCGATGACAAGGGCCGTATTCAAACCCTGCTGGCGAAACGGGGATTCTCGTTGACGTTGCCGCCCGGATTCAGCCTGTTCGACAAGGGTGATTTCGGAATGACCGAATTCACCGAACACATCAACTACGAACGGGCTCTGGAAGGTGAATTGACGCGTACCGTGATGGCGCTCGACGAAGTCCGCTTCACCCGGATCCATCTCGTTCTTCCGGAAAAAAGCCTGTTCCGCGATGATCGGCAAACCCCGAAGGCATCGGTCCTGATCGCGTTGAAGCCCGGACGCCGGTTGTCCACATTGCAGATAGGCGGCATCCAGCGCTTGATCGCTTCCGCGGTTCCCGGCCTGCAGCCCAAGGAAGTTTCGATACACGACGATGATGGTGTCGACCTGGCGGGCGGGACGACGGACGGCGGACTCAGTTCGGCACGTGTCACCCAGGAAGTCGGGGCCGAAACCGCCGTGGAAGATCATCTGACATTGAAGGCCGATGAGGTGCTGGCTCAGATGTTTCCAGCTGGCGGTTTCAATGTTTCGGTCAGCGCCACGCTCGAGCAGGCCCACACGGTCAGCACGCGCGAAGAAGTGCTGCCAACCGGGCGCGGTTCCGGTGCCGTATCACGGATATCGACATCGACGCCGGATGCCAATTCGGTCGATATGCTGCGCCGCGCCGCTTCGGGAGACAAGCATGCCGCCAGCGATGGACCCAAGCCTCCGACGGAGTTTGATGTCCTCTACCAGATCGGGCATCTGACGGAACACTCGGAACGCGGTCCTGGTGCGATCGCCCGCTTGTCGGTGGGAGCCTTGATCCCCGACCCCTCGATAGCGCATGTGACGATCGAACAGGTGCGCGATCTGTTGGGCGCGGCACTGGGCATCGACGCCAGCCGCGGAGATCGGCTTGCCGTGTATGTGGCAACTCCTGGCAAGGGCCAGGATACGGAGGAATCCCCCGGCACGGGCTTGCAGCCAGTCAAACCGGTGTTGCGCCCCTCGACGAGCCTCACGCCCTACGAGTCGCTGTCGTGGAGGAACCTGTTGCTCTTTTCGGGCATATCGATTTGCATCTGCCTCCTCGCTCTCGTGTTGTGGTTCGAGTTCAGGAGAGGACGGATCCGCGATCTTACTCAGGAAGAGCGTGAAGCCCTGCTGGGACAGATCAAGGCGTGGCTGAAGGCATGAGTACCGATCTTTCGCTGAAAACTGCGCAACCGGCCAAATGTGCCGCGTTGCATATAGCGGCACTTTCCGCACGTGACCGGGCGTGGATCATCACACGCCTCCGCGCCGGGGAACTGAAGCAGCTGGCCCCGTATCTCGAGGAACTGAAGCGGATACACCCGGGTGATCTGCGGATTGCACTGGATGCAATCCAGGATGGTCTTCCGGAGACTCGATCCGAGGATCCCGACGAAACCGGGAAGCCGGCGGATCGATCCGGACTTGGGGCAATCAGGAACGCAAGCAGCGCCGATTTGCGGGCGGTGAGATCGGAACTGCCGGCGGCCGCGGGTGTCATGTTGGACCGCCTTCTGGCTTCGAATCCGGAGGTCGATGGGAAAGAGGCCGCGGATCAGGAGGGGGTACGCCGTCGGAATTATTCGACATTGCTGGCAGCAGTCGTCGAAGAACGGCTCGCCGACGGTAGCCCCGGTAGACGGGCATCCTTCGAAGCGCTTCTGCAACGACCTGTACTTCGTACTTGAGCAAACTTGGGGACCGGATGAAGCATCAGTCGAATGGGGGATCCAGAGCAGCCGTCCTGTTACGGCTACCCTCCATCGCACCTGTTCCGGTTGCCTTGCCAAGCATGAAGCCGGATCCCGTCGAGAAGACCGGACTTGCCGTCGCGGCAGGGGCTTCCCCCGAGTCGACACTGCCCCAAAGCGCGCTGGATGAGCTCGAAGCCCTGCGGCATCAAGCCCGTTCCGAAGGCTTCGAGTGCGGACGCCAGGAGGGTGAGGCTGCCAGTCGCACCGAGTATGAGGCGCACATCGCGCGTCTCGGCGATTTGCTGGAATCCGTAAAGCGCCAGCGGGACGACATGCTGGGCGACCTGGAAGACGACATCGCTGCCCTGGCATTCGAAGTTGCCACCGCGCTGATCGGCGACCATGCCGTCGAGCGCCGTGTCCTGCAGTTGCGCGTCGAACAGGTGGTGGCCGAGCGGGTCGGTATGGAGCCGCTTGCCGTGCGCGTCGCTCCCGAGGACGTCGACGCGGTTACTGCCGCATTGAGCCACACGCACGAGGGCGATGCCCCGGGTCTCCGGGTCCTCCCGGATCCGTCGATCGTGATCGGAGGATGCGTCATCGAGTTTCAGTCCGAGCAACTCGATCACCGTCTGGGTCTTCAACTGGGCAAATTGCGAGACATTTTCCTGAACGCGCGGGCGGCATCGTCAGGTCGGGGCGCGGTAATCCACGACGGCGATGCCGACCGCAGTGTGGCGAAGTCATGATTCCGACGACGCAACGATATGTCCAGGCCGTACGGGCCGCGAGGCCGTTCGACCGCGTGGGAACTGTTCGTAATTGCGTCGGCACCATCGTTTCAGCCATGGGGCCACGGGCATCGTTGGGTGAGCTGTGCCGGATCCTCCCTGGATCGGGAACGAGCATCGATGCCGAAGTCGTCGGCTTCCGCGAAAACGAGCTGCTGCTGATGCCGTTCGATGAACTGATTGGCATCGGCCCGGGCGACAAGGTCGTGGCCTGCGGAGAGACCATCGCGCTTCCCCCGGCCGAAACGCTGCTGGGCACGGCGGTGGATGCGCTGGCGCGACCACTCGGCCAAGGCGCGAATCCGATACCGCATGGTGATACGGCGCCAAAGCTGACGGTGCCAAATCCATTGAAACGGGCCCGGATCAAGCAGATTTTCCATACCGGCGTCCGATCGATAGATGGATTGCTGACAGTGGGGGTCGGCCAGCGCATCGGAATATTCTCCGGGAGCGGAGTTGGCAAAAGCTCCCTGCTGGGCATGATCGCGCGGGGAAGCATGGCCGATGTCAATGTCATTGCCTTGATCGGTGAACGAGGCCGCGAGGTACGCGAATTCATCGAAGATCATCTGGCAGATGGTTTGCAGAAGTCGGTGGTCGTGGTCGCCACATCGGATCAAAGTCCATTGATGCGGGTCCAGGCGGCCGCTACCGCCACGTCGATCGCCAGCCAGTTCCGGAGTCGCGGACGCCATGTCGCCCTGTTTCTTGATTCCCTTACTCGATATGCGATGGCCAAGCGCGAGATCGGGCTGTCGGTCGGTGAACCGCCGACAGCACGTGGGTATACTCCGAGCGTCTTCAGCGCCCTTCCGCGACTGCTCGAGCAAGCCGGCATGTCGGAAGACGCAAGCGGGGGATCGATTACCGGAATCTACACGGTGCTGGTCGAGGGCGACGACTTGAACGAGCCTCTTTCCGATCATGCGAGGGCGATTCTGGATGGCCATATCGTGCTTTCGCGAACCATCGCAGGGCGCGGGATCTATCCGGCGGTCGATCTGATCGCGAGTATCAGCCGCGTCATGCCACAGCTGATCCCGCCGGAAGATCAGCGCCTCGTCTCAGAGGTCCGATCCATCTTCGCGATGCTGGCCGAGTCCAAGGATGCTATCGATCTTGGCGTATACCAATCCGGATCCAACCCCGCGCTGGATCGCGCACTCGACCTTTCGCCCAAACTCGAAAAATGGATGACGCAGGCTCCGGGTGAGCGGGAAGATCGTGCAGCCGCACTATCAGAGTTGCGCCTGCTCATGAGTCAGGCCGCATGAACACCTCAGCTGCCAGACAGCGGCAACGCGCCCTCGATCTCTTGTCGCTGAAGACGCGAATCGACTGCGGTCGCCTGGCAAGAGAATTGGGATTCCTTGAGGACGACAGAATCCGAAAACTCGCGATACTTGGCGAGGCGCGACGGGTGCACAACGCGGGCAATGAAACCTTGCGGAGCCGGCTAGTGGCGGGGGCGAATGTCGATGTCGCGGTGCTCGAGGCTTCCCTGATGACGATGTATCGGCTCGCCGACGTTGTTGTCAAGCACCAGCGTCACTACGATGATGCGGCGACAGCCTGCGAATCCAAGCGCTCCGCCGTCGTACAGGCTCTGACACGGCAAAGCCGGCTGGATATCTTGCGTGATGACGCTAGGCGCCTCCAGTCCGCCGAGGCGGCTAGACGAGCCGGGGATCGAATCGAGACGCTCTGGTTGCAGAAGGGGAGATCCCCGTGATCGCCCCATCTCCATCTAGCGTGGGCCAGACCCTGCAAGGGACCTCCCAACGTTTCTCCAATCTGACTCTGCGGAGCTGGGAGTCCGCCTTCGATCGTCTCTTCCAGGCAAAGCTCGCCAGCCAGCATCCGAGCGCGCCGGACGGGGAAGGGGGAGCGGCGTCCCTATCATCGGAAACGCATGCGGCTTGGTTGCCATCTCATCAGGATGGGGCATTGCTTCAAGCGGTCTCCCGTGGCAGCGAGGGATCGACGGATGCCCCCATGGATGGCAGCGCCGGCAATGATGCGGGAGCGGAGTGGCAAGTTGACGCAGGACAAGAGCGCTTGCCGGCACTGCCGAATGCTCCTGCTCGGGATGCAATGTCGGGACTGGATGGTGATGCGCACGACGTTGCAGAAGAAGGGAATGGCATCGATGACCTCGACCCTTCTATCCGAGCCGAGGTCGATCCTCCCCGAAACGCGCAGCCCAACACGAGCAGCGCCACATTCTTCGTTGATGGCGTTCGGGCCGAGCTCTACGTGCGTAACCAGGCGATCCCGGACAACCTGGCGGATCAGCTTGCCTCACTGGTTCGGCGGGAGCATCCCCAGCGTGGCCGCGGTTCCTTGAAGCTGGTCTTGAACGGTGTCAGCCATCATTACCCAGCCGATGAGCCTCAAACAGATGGCCTCACCCACTCGAATCGATCCAAAATCCTGCAGCCTAGGGAAGGAAATTAACCATGTCAGTCAATGCATTGGGATCCGTCGTGGGGAGCGGAGTCGGTCCGGCCCAGTCAACCGGATTGAAGGAGAGCGACTTCATTCGATTGTTCCTCACCCAGCTCACGTTCCAGGATCCCCTGAATCCGGTCGACAATCAGCAGTTCCTGGCGCAATTGGCGCAGTTCACGACGATCCAGCAGTTGCAAACGCTGAGCGACAACATCATGGGCGAGCTCGAAGTGCAGGCTTCGACCCAAGCTGTCGGGCTGCTTGGCCATACGGTGCAAGTAACCCAGAGTGGCCAGGACGTCGTCGGAACGGTTACGACGGTCCAGTTCCAGGGTGGCCAGCCCACGCTGTCGCTTCAAAAGAGCGACGGTACGGAATTGACCGATGTCACACCCTCTCAAATCACACTCGTACGGTGAGCCTCATGACCTCGTTCAGCAGCATCTACAGCAGCTTGACCGGATTGTCCGGATTTACGACGGCGCTCGGCGTGGTCAGCAACAACATCACCAACCTCAATACGCCCGGGTTCAAGACCAGTGATGCCATCTTCCGCGACATAGGCCCTCTCAATCCTGACAATGGCGGCACGCCGAGAGATGGTTTGATCAGCGGCGATACCGGTGAAGGTGTCGACGTCAACGGGCAGACCCGGAATTTCTCGGAAGGGCAGGTCGAGGCGACGGGGAACGCGACCGATCTGGCCCTCAGCGGCAACGGATACTTCATCGTTTCGAAAGGTGGGACGAATTACTACACACGCGCCGGGCAATTCACGTTCGACGGTCAAGGCCATTTAATCGATGGGGCAACCAGTGCATTCGTTCAGCAGGCCGATTCCAGCGGAAATTTGAGCGACCTGATCGTCAGCCCTTATCAAGCCTATCCTCCCACTCCAACGACGGAGGTCTCGTTTTCCGGGAATCTTTCCACCGGCAGCAGCCAGGCTTCGGTAAGTAACGTTTCCGTGATCGATGCCAGCGGAACTTCGCAAACCCTCAGCCTGCAGCTTACGAACAACACCGCAACGACTCCCGGTAGCTGGAATGTTACGGTGAATGACGCCGAAAACAACCCGTTGCTTACAGGCGAGATTCGTTTCTCTGGGGATGGTTCTCCGGAAGCGAGCTACAACGAGCTAACCCTGACCTTGCCGTCTTCCGGCAATTCGACCAGCACCGTCACCCTCAATTTCGGCGATCCAGGCTCTCTCACGGGGACTACTTCGTTTTCGTCCGGTTCGCAATCGACCGTCCAGGTCGCAAGCAGTGATGGCGTAGTCGCAGGGTCGCTTACGGGAATCACCTTCGATCAAACTGGAACAGTCCAGTTGGCGTTCTCGAATGGCAAGGCAGGGACGGGAGCGCAGATCGCTCTGGCGAACTTCGCAAACCAGAACGAGCTTGTGGATGCCGGGAATTCGTACTATTCAGTCTCCAAGTCTTCCGCCCAGATGCCTACGATTGGCCGGCCCGGGGAAGATGGATTCGGCGCAATAACGCCCCAGAGCCTGGAGCTCGCCAACGTCGACCTCGGACAGGAATTCGCGAAGATCATCATCCTGCAGCGCGGGTATCAAGGTAGTTCGCAGGTCTTGAACGTTTCCAGCCAGTTGCTTGATACGCTCTACAACGCGCTGTCGGGACATTGAATGAGCATATCCCGCCCTTTTCTCCTGCTCGGGGAATTGCAGCTATCCCGCATCCGCGATGCGCATTTATCCGCCTGGAGAAACTGGACGGATTGCTGGATTCCCGCTTCCAACGGGGAAGTGGACTGTACTTGCAGTACACCTTCGACCGGGCTGATCCAGAATGAGAGGATTCACTGGTACCACGCTCCGAAGTGGCCTCTAGATTGCAGGATCGGACTCGACCCTGAGACCAGTGGGGCATGGATTGCCAAGACCTTGCCGAGGCACAGGGAGAACTTCGATCACATCCACTCTGTTACAACGTTTCGCCTGCTTCAAAAACTGCTTGATCAATTGGTGGCTTCGATCGCACGCCAAACGAATGACGTTCCTGACACCCCATGCAATCCCGGGCAATGGCTCGAATGCAGCCCGGATGAGGGATGGCTTGCATACGCCTCCGGGACAGCGTACGTCGAGTTTCAATCCTCCATGGGAGCTGTATCGTTCTTGCTGTCCCCACAGGCGGCCAGGTTGCTTGCGTTCCCGGATCCCACAAATGCCTCTGCACAACAACAGCCAACCTTGGTTCGAAGAAGTCAATCGTTGGACTTCACTGAGATCGCCCTGGAGGTCTCGACAAAATCTCTTTACCCATTGACGCTGGGAGACGTCGCACGGTTAACGATCGGCGATGTCATGCTGCTCGACAATCTGATTGACGATCCGTGGTCGGTCTTCATCGAAGGCAACGACGAACGAATCGCAAGCGGCACTCTTGGAAAACGCAATGGGAAGCTCGCATTGCGTATAACCCTGAACGACACACATTGAGGTGCATCGTGGAAGATGATAACGCCCCTGGCGTTGCGGAAGTCTCGAGGATCGAGTTGCAGGAAATGAACGATACCGAGTCAGGCCCGCAAGTCGTGGGGAGAAAATTGGATTTGATCAAAGACGTGCAAATCACGGCCGATGTTTTGCTGGGTCGTGTCATGTTGACGGTCGGGCGATTGCTCAAGTTGCAGGAAAAAGAGATCCTGGAGCTGGATACCGAACTGACTGCACCCGTCACGATCCGTCTGGATGGCAAGCCCATTGGCAATGGCGAAATTGTTGCCGTCGGGGATCGCTTCGGAGTCCTGATCACCAGGCTCGCAGATGCTTGAGCGTGGTTCGGCGGCGTTCATTCTGAAGCAAAAGCGGTCTGGGTTGACAAGAACAATCAGGCTGCTGCTTCTCGTTGTATTGACGCTTCTGGAGTTCCCAGCCCGAGGGTACGCGGCAAACGTCCCATTGCCACTTTATGAAACCGTATCAGCATTCACAGAGAGCATCCAGCAGGAGCATGATCAATCGATGCATCTGACGGAAAAATTCACCTTTGCGATGATCTTCGTCGGTGTGGTCGCTGGGCTTGGATGGTGGCTGGTGGCTTATGCTCGGAAGGGGGACGGATTTGCTTCTTTTCGGGGGAAGCACAAGAATGAGGCATTTCACATCAATGTCATTAGCCATCGCAGGGTAACACCCAGGCTGTCAATCATTGCAATCGAGATAATGCCCGATGTCCTGATCGTATTGGCTGACAATGGTCATTCGATCATCAAGTTGCATGAGGGATCCATCCAGAAGGCTCAGCCTTCGATGGAATGCTGATGAAGAGGACTAAAATAGCGGGCATCTGTACTGGTATTACCCTTACCCTCGTATGCCTGCTATGCGTTAAGGCGAACGCATATGACCTTGCGTTTCCTGGCGGGTCACTAACTCTTTCTGGCGCAAAGCACGGGCACGACCTTGCTGGTCCCGTCAGGCTTATCTTGATCCTGACAGCACTGAGTTTGGCGCCGGCACTGATCATTAGTGTCACTTCATTTACGCGGATCATTATCGTATTGTCGATGTTGCGTCAAGCCATCGGCATGCCGAATACCCCTCCCAATTCAGTATTGATCAGTCTGGCAATTTTCCTGACTATCTTCTCGATGGGGCCGGTTCTGAGTCAACTCAACAACACAGTATTAAAGCCCTATCTGGCGGGGCAGCTCAGCGATCTGGATGCTGCGAAGTCCGCCGAAGCGCCTATTAAACAATTCATGGAATCCCAGGTGCATGATTCCGATCTATCCCTGATGTATCAGCTATCCCACGAGAAATTTCCCCAGAGCAGAGATAAGATCGGACTGACGGAGCTGATCCCTGCCTTCATGCTGGGTGAGCTGAAGATCGCATTCCAGATTGGTTTCGTGATCTTCCTTCCATTCGTCTTGATTGACATGGTCGTCGCCAGCGTCCTCATGTCGCTGGGGATGATCATGGTGCCTCCCTTGGCAATTTCACTGCCGCTCAAGGTCATGATGTTCGTGTTGATTGATGGGTGGGATCTCGTCGCAGCATCCATATTGCATAGTTTTCATGGGTGATGACCCCGAAGGACGCCAGCAACGGTAGCGAAAGGAACTCCTTGTTCACCACGGAGGATGGTCGCGACGATCAGAAGTCATCCACCAGCGGCGATTTCAATCCTTCGACCCGCCGCCGGCGTGGCGAGCCAGAGTTGCTTGCTGACCAGGAGCGTCAACTCTGGTTTCGCTGGCGCGAGAGTCGAGACGCCAACGCTCGCAGTACACTCATTCTTGGCTATTTGTGGCTGGTTCGTCAGATCGCTTCAGCCGTACTCAGAAAGATGGGTTCTGCCTACGTGGAGCTACGTGATCTGATCCAATGGGGTGCGCTTGGCCTGATCGAAGCAGTTGAAAGATTCGATCCGGGAATCGGAGTGACCTTCCCCGCATATGCAGTAAAGCGAATCAAGGGCTCGATTCTCAACGAGCTCGAGCAGGCTTCCGAATACCACGCTCAATACGCAATACGTCGCCGGCGAACGCTTGATCGCATACAGCATTTCAAGCCACTCGCCAAGGGAAGCCCGGCGGGGAGCGAGGTATTCGAGCGGATGACCCAGATGGCTGTAGGCTTGGCTGTGGGCTTCATGCTGGATGGAACAAGCTTGTTCCTGGCTTCGGAAGATACACAATCCCCGTATGACAATCCGGGAGAACTTCTTGTGGCATGCGAGACTTTTGCCTGTCTGATCGAGGAGCTTCCAGCACAGGAGAGGCGATTGGTCGAGCTGCACTATAAAGACGGCATGCAATTCAGCGATATCGCCGCGGTTATGAATCTTACCAGGAGCCGAATCTCGCAGATACACTCCCAGGCAATTAATCGATTGCGTATTCTTTTCAAGAATCGGAGCCATCTCGATGTACGAATATGATGATCACGGGATACATTCGTATTTTTTCAACTGTCACTGCACACGAATGCGTAACGGCCTCTCAACGCAACTTCATATTTAACGGATAGGACAAAGCATGAGCGGAATCGATCGGACGTCTCCATTAATCGATCTAATTAATGAAAAAATTACCCCTGGCACGACTAAGAAAAATGCGAAACGTGCATCCAATCTTCATCCAGAGGGAGCTGACGAAAGTTCGATTTCTGGCGCGACTGCAACTCCGCTTCGCGATACGCTCGCGGGAATTCTGAAAGGAGTAGACCTAAATTCTGAAACCGGGCGTAAGGCGGCAAGAATTTCCTTTATTGAGACCGTTGTGCTCGATAGGCTTGACAGAAACCTTGCCAGAGACCCTAAATTTGGATTAATGGTTAGAAAAATAGAATCATCTTTGTGCGAAGAGGAAGAAACGCTCAGTCGTTTTGATAATCTACTGGCCGAGATTGTCCAGAAAAATAAATAATTCAGCGATTGGTATACGACCTTTGACACGGCGCCACTAGATGCCCTGAATACTTGCGAATAGCTGGAGCGGAGATCCGCTCCAGCCGTTTTGTCGATGGACGTGACCTCTGGAATTTCAGGCTAATCCGTTATTGCAATGTTCGTGACCCAAGCCACGGATATACGGCCACCCAGTGTGGCTCGGGCGGACGGGACGGCTGGCGCGGCGCCGGCGGCTGGACAATCTCAAGCGGCAGGTTGTGCGGCGCAACCGAAATCCGGGGCCCACCGGGCTGGGCGTTCTCGCAGGCGCGGGCGTAGGCGCTTTCCAGCGTGTGCCAGACTTCGCGTGGAGTGATAGTGGTCAAGTGCCGAACCACGGCATCGTCCAGCGGTTCGAACAGCCTGTCCAGCGCAGGTGTAGCACGGCGCAACTCGGTATCCACGGAACGCACCACGGCTGGCATGTCCGCAGTCGTGGGGGCGGTCACGGTTGTTTGGTTGAGGCGTGACAGCAATTCGGGGCGTACGCCGTTTAGCCGGTTGGCGGTGAACACGAACATCACCGGCGACAGGTCCATCGGCAGGTCCAGGTACTCGTCACGGAAGGTCTTGGTCGTCGACGGTTCGAGCAAACCGAGCAGCACCCGGTCAGGAGGCTGGGAACCGCGTTGCGCGACCTTGTCGAGTTCGTCGAACAACACCATCAGCGGCTTGCCGGGTGGCAGAGCGGCAATGGCGCGCGCCAGGCAGCCGGCGCGGCCGCCCGACCATTGGGAACTGTTGCCGTTGATGATCATGGAACCGGACAGCTCCGCCAGGCTTTGCACGAGCAATTCTGCGCCGAGCGCGTCCGCCAGCGCGCGGCAGAACGCCGTTTTGCCCAGGCCGGGTGGGCCGATCAGGAGCTGCGGTGGAAAACGCAAGGTCTCGCCGATCAAGTACTGAAGGCGAATGCCGTGCTGCAGGTTCGCGATCACCCGGTCGAAATTCGGGAAACGCGGCTTCAGAGTGTCGAGGGCCGCCAAGTGATGCGAGGTGACTTTGGGCAGTGTGCGCTGCGCGGCGATAGAGAAGGCTTGGAGTTCCGCGTACAGGGATTCCTTTGGCTTGACGCCGGCCAGCCGGGCGGCGATGAGGTCCGCTGGCGTCACTGTCCACGGGCACATTCCGGGCGGGATCGGTCGAGCTGGCTGTGAGATTGGGCGTCCGGACACGAGTGCTGGCGCGAATGCCGTGACCGGCGGCGTGGGCGGCATATTCTTCGGGGCGGTCGCTGGCGACGGATCGTGAGCGTTGGGCTGGATGGCCGCCAGCCACGCTTCCGCCACGGTGACTTCCGCTTCCACATCAAGGGCGCGGATCATCGCACCCTTGTTGCGTGTGAACTCGACACAGGTGCCGCCGCAGTGCGCCAGCAGGTAGTCCAATACTGGCTGCGGCGGTCGAGGCAGCCGCAGCTCCTCGGCGCGGAACATGCGGTCTGGAGTCTCCGAGAGGGTAGTCCGGTACCAGTCGACCAGCGCGCGGGCCAAGCTGGGGGTTAGGTCGTCGCGGGGGGCACGGGGTGAAGCAAAGGAAGGGGGATTCATGGATGTCTCCTGTGGTTGAGGGGACACCTACTTTCTCGCACCTTTTTCCTCGCGCAACTTGGGTTTGTTTTGAGCCACGGTAATCACCCCAGGAAGTAGCGGCAGCCAGAAGTGGAATTTTCTCGTAAGTCTGACCCGAGGAGGTTTCATGAAGACATCACGATTCAGCGACAGCCAGATCATCGCGGTATTGAAGCAGGCGGAGGGCGGCACGTCGGTGCCGGAGCTGTGTCGGCAGCACGGCATCAGCTCGGTGACGTTCTACACGTGGCGCAGCAAGTTCGGCGGGATGGACGCCTCCCTGATGGATGGGCCAACTCAAGGAACTGCAGGACGAGAACCGACGCCTGAAGAAGCTATACGTGGAGGCGCAGCTGAGCGCCGACCTGCTGAAGGAAGCACTGGCAAAAAAATGGTGAGGCCATCTCAGCGCCGGGAGATGGCCCGATGGGCGGTCGAAGGCGGGCGCACGAGCATCCGGTACGCCTGCCAGACCTTTGCGGTGAGCGAGACCTGTTACTGCCTCCATTGAAGCTGGTAGCCCGTGGATCTGCCTTATCACACTGTCTGAAAATGCTTGGCTACGACACAATGGGTACTACGCCCGCCATAATGTTTCTATATGTTCCCCTAGTTTTTCCAGTGCTTCCCGCCGTTTCTCCAGGTAATCGTGTCGGTCATATACTCCTGCGACTCCTTTGATTGTGTGCCCCAGGCACAGCTCTGCAATCATGGGGTTAACGCCCTCTCTTGCGAGGATGGTGCGTGCGGTGCGCCTCAGATCATGCACGGTAAATGGGGCCAGCCGATCTTCGGCGATGAGGTCTGATAAGGCTCTGTTGAGGGTGTCGTTTCCCATGTGCGATGCCCGCCGTCGACCCTTGGGTATGCGACGAGTAGGGAAAAGCATTTCCGACCCTCCGCCCAGGATCTTCAATTCCTCGATGAGTTTTCGCGCTCGTGGCGTCAGAGGCACCACATGGCCGCCGCCCATCTTCATCCGCTCGGCGGGAATCTCCCAGAGCCCTGTTGCGAGGTCGAATTCCTTCGAGGGCGCTGCAAGCAGTTCCATTTTTCGGGCACAGGTGAGTAGCAGCAATTCGACGGCGATCATGTTTTCGCGGGCGAACCGCTCACTTGCGTGCATCGCCGAAAAGAGTTGCCGCAGCTCGTGGTCGTCCAGTACCCGATCCCTTGATCGTAGAGGTCCCCCCGCATCCTGGGGGCGGAGACCAAGCGTAGGGTCGTACGTGACGCGTCGCTGGGCTTGGGCATCTCGATAGAGGCGTCGCAGGTAACGAAGCGCCCGTTGTGCGGCAGCCGGTCCTGCTGCCGCGACTCTTTCTGCCAGCCACTCGCGTAGCTCGGCCTGTGTCAAGGCATTGAGTGGCCGCATTCCTAAAGGTTCCACGATATGTCGGGTTACGGCACGTATCGAGGTCGTAGCCGACCGCTGGCCGACGAACTCGCGAGCCATCCATTCCCGCGCCGCTGATCCAACTGTGTTGGTGCGCTCTAGGCGCCGCGCCGCGTCTTCCTCAATCCGACGGCGACGGGTTTCTGCTGGGTCGATTCCCTGATCGAGTTCGACGCGTGCCGCTGTCGCTATCCGGCGGGCCTCGACGAGGCTCAATTCCGGCCAGCGACCTAATACTAAGACTCGTGCTCGGCCAGAGAACTGAAACCGCAGAAGCCACTGATGTGCTCCGCTCTCGTGCAATCTCGCATAGAGACCTCGGGCGCCTGACACGACTCGTGTTCGGCGCGACGGTGGAAGTTTCGCGGCGGCCGCCCACCAGCTCCGAAGTTGTTTGTCGCCTTCTATCTTTTTCATTTTTGTATCCTGAGATTCAAGTCTATTTTGTATCCGCATTGAGTAGGATACAAATCAGGATACAAAAAAGATCCAGATACATGGATATTCTCAGAGATCGTCTGAGACGAACATTCTATACAACACTTGGTCAAATAAAGGTTTCTAGTGGTCCATAGGGGCAGAGAGATAGTTTATTCGACGTTCTGCACCTGCTCGCGCAGTTGTTCGATCAGCACTTTCAGGTCCACGGCGTGGCGCGTCATGTCTTCGTCCTGCGACTTGGACGACAGGGTGTTGGCTTCGCGGTTGAGTTCCTGCATGAGGAAGTCGAGGCGGCGGCCGACGGCTTCGTCGCGCTTGAGTACGGCGCGCACTTCCTTGATGTGGCCGGAGAGGCGGGACAGTTCCTCCGCCACGTCGAGCCGCTGGGCGGAAATGACGGCTTCCTGCGCGAGCCGCGCCGGGTCGGCTTCCACACCGAGTTCCGCAAGCCGGGCCTGCAGGCGGTGCAGCCAGGCGTCCTGGACTTGCGGGGCGCGGGCTTTCACTTCCGCCACGAGCTGTTCCATGGCGTCGAGGCGCTGGGTGAGGAAGCCGTCGAGGCGGGTGCCTTCGCGGGCGCGGGTCTGCTGGAAGGCATCGAGGGCTTCGTCGAACAGGGCCATGGCGGTTGCGCGCACGGGGGCGAGATCCACGGCCTGATCGTGCAGCACGCCGGGCCATTTGAGGACGTCGAGGGTGGTGGCGGCGCGGGTGTCGACGACCTCTTCTACACTGCGCAGCGCGCGTTCCAGCGCGACGAGCCGTTCGCTGTCAACGTTGAAGCTGGCGCCGGCAGTGGCGGGCGCAAAGCGCAGCATGGCCTCGACCTTGCCGCGGTGCAGCGTTTCGCGCACGGCGTCGCGCAGGTCGGGTTCCAGCGCACGGAGTTCTTCAGGCAGGCGCAGTTGCAGGTCGAGGTAGCGGTGGTTGACGGAGCGGATTTCCCAGGCGAGCTGGCCGGCGGGGGTCTGGCGTTCCACGCGGGCGAAGCCCGTCATGCTGAGGATCATGGTGTGTCCGAAGGATGCGATAGAGGATGGCGTGTGATTCTAGGAAAACTCCGAATAACCTGCTGCGCTCGACATCTCGCGCGAGGGCGGTGCTCGGAATCCTCATGTACCCCCACGTACACTCCGGTTCCTGCGCTCCGTCCTCGCGCGACCTGCCTTCGCTCGCGACGGTTATTCAGAGCTTCCTTGGCGGTCGCGCTGCTGGTGGGCGCTGTGGCCGGGGCGCGGGCGGCGCCGGTGCTGGGCTGGCGCGTCGTGGCGACCTACCCGCATTCCACGTCGGCGTTCACCCAGGGGCTGGCGGTCTGCAACGGCAATCTGGTGGAAAGCGACGGCCTGTACGGGCGCTCGCGCATTGAGGTGCGCACGCTGCACACCGGGCGCGTGCTGGCGAGCCAGACCCTGCCGGCGACGGTGTTCGCAGAAGGCGCGACGTGCGCGGCAGGGCGCATCCTGCAGTTGACGTGGCGCGAAGGCGTTGCCTTCGCGTATGACGAAAACCTCAACCTGCTGCAGCGCTATGTGTACCCGCGTGAAGGCTGGGGGCTGGCGTTCGACGGCACGGCGCTGCTCGCCAGCGACGGCAGTGCCAAGCTCTACCGGCTGAACCCGGACACGTTTGCCACGACCGGCCGCCTCGTGGTGCGCGACGCCGGCGTGCTGGTTTCCGAATTGAACGAGCTGGAATACGCGCAGGGCAGCATCTGGGCGAACGTGTGGCACACGAACCGCATTGCCCGCATCGACCCGGCCACCGGCAACGTGACCGGCTGGCTGGACCTGGCACGGCTGGCGGCGCAGGCGGCGGCCGACCCGCGCTGGGTGGCTGGCGCCGAGAACGTGCTCAACGGCATCGCGTTCGACCCTGACAGCAGGCATTTTTTTGTCACCGGCAAGGATTGGCCGACGCTGTTCGAGATCGCGCTCGACGCAACAGCGGGTGGTGGTGGGCACCATTGAGGCGTGAATCCATGGTTGAAGCGGCAGCTGGCCCGGACGCCGGGCTGCGTCGCTGATGACCCACTACTGCTGATATGGCTGCAGACGGTCGCCGGCGGGCCGGTTCCTACACAGGGAAAGGCAGAGCCGCTTTGTCGGCACCGACAGGCGCGGGCCTGCCCGCGATCCGTTGCGACACTGCTTCCCCGGCTGCTTCCTGCTCACCGCTTGCCGCCCACCTCCGCGCTGCCCCAGAAGTTGTACGTCAGCGTGCGTGGACCGGGAAGGTACATGGTTTGCGGGTGGGCATCCGCGAAGCCGGCCTGGGCGAGCAGGGCAGGGATGTCACGGTCCAGGTGGCAACCGCCGGCGATGTGTTTCCACGCCGGCGTCAACCGGTGCTGCCAGCGCCGTACCTTGGCATCTGGCGCCAAGCCATGTTCGCAGTACAGGAGTTGTCCGCCGGGCTTCAATACGCGGCGTACTTCCGCGAGGGCCGCGAGCGGGTCCGGGATCGTGCAGAGCGTGAAAGTGGTGACGACGGTGTCGAAGCTTGCATCCGGCATCGGAATGGCCTCGGCCGACAGCGGCAGCACATCGACGTGGATGCCAGCCAGCGCTGCGCGCTTGCGCGCCAGCCGGTGCATCTGCGTGGAAGGGTCGAGGGCGTGCAGCGATTCCAGCCGGCTGCGGTCGTAGAACGCGAGGTTCAGCCCCGTGCCGATGCCGATTTCCAGTACCCTGCCGCGCGCCAGCGGGATGAGCTTGCCGCGCTGGCGCGCGACACTGTGCATGCCGCAGGCCCGGTCAATCAAATAGGGTAGAAAATAGCGGTCGTAGAAATTCATGGTGCACCTTCGGCGGGCGTCTTCGGGCTTCCTGATACGCCGGGGCGTACCGGACTTCACTGTAGACCATCACTTTCAGGAGCATCACGATGACGATTCAAACCCGTACGGTTGATTACGACGACAACGGCACCGCTCTGCAGGGCTATATCGCGTATGACGATGCCAAGCGCGGCCGGCGGCCCACGGTGCTGATCGCCCACCAGTGGGACGGCCGCTCGACATTCATCGAGGAACGCGCGCGCGAGCTGGCGAAGGGCGGTTATGTCGCGTTCGCGCTGGACATGTACGGCAAGGGCGTGCGCGGCACGACGACAGAGGAATGTACCCGGTTGATGACCCCGTTGCTCGAAGACCGCAGCAAGCTGGCGCATCGCATGAACCTGGGCCTGGCTGTTGCCGCCCGCCAGCCGGAAGTGACGACCGAGGAAATGGCAGCCATCGGGTACTGTTTCGGCGGCCTGTGCGTGCTGGACCTTGCCCGTTCCGGCGCACAGCTGGCAGGTGTGGCGAGCTTCCATGGCCTGCTGGACCCACCGCAACCGGCGTTCAAGAAGTCGATCAAGGCCCGGATCCTCGCCATGTCCGGCGCCGATGACCCGATGGTGCCGATGGAAAAAGTCGCGGCGTTCCGCGAGGAGATGAACGCGGCCGGTGCCGACTGGCAGGTTCACGTTTACGGCGGCGCCAAGCACGCGTTTGCCGTGCCCGGGGCCAACAACCCGGAACTCGGCATCGAGTACAACGTGCACGCCTATCGCCGTTCGTGGCAGACGTTGCACAACTTCCTGGCTGAAGTGTTCGCGGTGGAATAAGCGAACCCGCATACGGTGGGGCGAGCGGCCGGAGACGAACCCGTCTTGCGGCCGCTCATGCCTTCTGCCAGTAGCGCTGCTCCGTTGGACTTCGTAGAATATCCGCCTATCCGTATAAACAGATTGCCTGAGGTGAAGCCTGTGGTCACTTCCGTTAAAGCTGCGTCCCAACACTCGTCCGACGAGTACCTGTTCACGTCCGAATCCGTTTCCGAAGGGCATCCCGACAAGCTCGCGGACCAGCTTTCCGACGCCGTGCTGGACGCCATCCTCACGCAGGACAAGCACGCCCACGTGGCGTGCGAAACGATGGTGAAGACCGGCATTGCCATCATCGGCGGCGAGATCACCACCAACGCGTGGATCGACCTCGAAGCGCTGGCGCGCAAGGTCATCCTGGACGTCGGCTACGACTCGTCAGATGTCGGCTTCGATGGCGCGACCTGCGCGATCATGAACATCATCGGCAAGCAGTCGCCCGACATCAACATGGGTGTTTCGCGCGCGAACCCGGAAGAGCAGGGTGCCGGCGACCAGGGCCTGATGTTCGGCTACGCCTGCGATGAGACGAAGGAGCTGATGCCGGCGCCGATCTACTACGCGCATCGGCTCGTGGAGCGCCAGTCCAAGGTGCGGCGCCAGAAGAATTCCCCGCTGCCGTGGCTGCGCCCGGACGCCAAGAGCCAGGTCACGCTGCGCTACCGCGACGGCAAGGCCGTGGGCATTGACGCCGTGGTGCTGTCCACGCAGCACGACCCGGACGTCAAGCTCAAGACGCTGCGCGAAGCGGTGATGGAAGAGATCATCAAGCCCGTGCTGCCGGCCAGCTGGATCACGAAGGACACGAAGATTCACATCAACCCGACCGGCAATTTCGTCATCGGCGGGCCGGTGGGCGACTGTGGCCTGACCGGGCGCAAGATCATCGTCGATACCTACGGCGGCTGGGCGCGCCACGGTGGCGGCGCGTTCTCCGGCAAGGACCCGTCCAAGGTCGACCGCAGCGCGGCTTACGCCGCGCGTTATGTGGCGAAGAACATCGTCGCCGCGGGGCTGGCCGCGAAGTGCGAAGTGCAGGTGAGCTACGCCATCGGCGTAGCCGAGCCGACGTCGATCTTCGTCACCACCTTCGGCACCGGCAAGGTGTCGGACGCGGTGCTGGAAAAGCTCGTGCGCAAGCATTTCGACCTGCGGCCCTACGGCATCATCCAGATGCTCGACCTGATTCACCCGATGTACCAGCTCACGTCCACCTATGGCCACTTTGGCCGCAAGCCGAAGCAGGTCACGCTGGCGAACGGCGAAAGCTTCACGGCGTTCTCGTGGGAAAAGACCGACAAGGCGGCGTTGCTGCGCGATGCGGCGAAGGTGAAATGAGGGATTGGAGATTCGGAATTCGAGATTGAAGGCAGGGTTCCGTGGGGGCGAGGCCGCATCACCGCTTGACCGTCTGGCATGACGCGATGCGGTTTGTGCGGCAGGTCTACGACCACACGGCGGGCCTGCCGGCAGAAGAACGCTTCGGCCTGCAGTCGGAGATGCGGCGGGCAGCGGTGGGCACCCCCTCGAATATCGCGGCAGGGGCTGTTCATCGCTTCACTGCCGACTTCATCCGCAGGCTGTGAATCGCCTGTGGCTTGGGCGTGGAACTGGAAACCCGGCTCACCCTGTGCCTGGACTTGTATGAGTTGCCGCCTCCGGAACCGCTCGAAACCGCAGTCGATGACATTTACCGAACACTCAACGCGTTGATCAGTTCACTAATACAAAAGGCAGAAAAGCCATGACCTCGAATCTTGAATTTCGACTTCCCCATCTCAGCGCCGACGGCAGCTACGCCGTCGTGGACATAAGCCTTGCCGAACTCGGCCGCCACCGCATCCGCATGGCGGAGGAGGAGATGCCGGGGCTGATGCAGATCCGTGCGCGTTATGCGCCACAGCAGCCGTTGAAGGGCGTGCGCATCACCGGTTCCCTGCACATGACGAAGGAAACCGCGGTGCTCATCGAGACGCTCGTGGCACTGGGTGCGGACGTGCGCTGGGCGTCGTGCAACATCTTTTCCACGCAGGACGACTGCGCGGCGGCGATCGCGGCGGCGGGCATTCCGGTGTTCGCGTGGAAGGGCGAGACGCTGGAGGAATACTGGGACTGCACGTTGCGCGCGGTCACGCACGGCGCAGGCCTTGGCCCGCAGCTCGTGGTGGACGACGGCGGCGACGCCACACTTCTGATCCACAAGGGTGTGGAGATGGAGGAAGGCGCGAAGTGGGTGGACGAACCCGGCGCCAGCCACGAGGAGCAGGTCATCAAGAACCTGCTGAAGCAGACGCGCAGCGAACGGCCGGGGTTCTGGAAGAAGGTGCTGGCGGGCTGGTCCGGCGTGTCGGAGGAAACCACCACCGGTGTGCATCGCCTGTACCAGCTGGCGGAAGCCGGCACGTTGCGTGTGCCGGCGATCAACGTCAATGATTCCGTCACCAAGTCGAAGTTCGACAACCTCTACGGCTGCCGGGAATCCTTGGCCGACGGCATCAAGCGCGCCACCGACCTGATGATCGCCGGCAAGGTGGCCGTGGTGTGCGGCTACGGCGATGTCGGCAAGGGCTGCGCGCATTCGCTGCGTGGTTTCGGTGCGCGCGTCATCGTCACGGAAATCGACCCCATCAACGCCCTGCAGGCGGCGATGGAAGGTTTTGAAGTGAAGACGGTGGAGGACGCGCTGGGCGAGGCGGAAATCTACGTCACCACCACCGGCAACTGCGACATCATCACGCTGGAGCACATGCAGGCGATGAAGAACAACGCGCTGGTGTGCAACATCGGGCACTTCGACAACGAGATCCAGATGGATCGCCTGAACACCGCGCCGGGCGTGAAGAAGCAGGAAATGCAGCCGCAGGTGCACCGCTACGTGTTCCCCGACGGCCACGCCATCTACGTGCTGGCGGAAGGCCGGCTGGTGAACCTCGGCTGCGCGCACGGTCACCCGTCGTTCGTGATGTCCAACAGCTTCTCCAACCAGGTGTTGGCGCAGATCGACCTGTGGCAGCATCGCGACCACTACGAGAAAAAGGTCTACCGCCTGCCCAAGAAGCTGGACGAGGAAGTCGCCCGCCTGCACCTGGAACAGATCGGCGTGAAACTCACCCGGCTGTCGGACAAGCAGGCGAAATACCTCGGCGTACCGGCGGATGGGCCGTACAAGGCCGAGCACTACCGCTACTGAACGCGGTGCGCGTGCGCCATGCGCATTCATCACCTCGACTGCGCCAGTCTGTGCCCGCCCGCGCGACGTTTCGTGCAAGGCGAAGGCGGCTGGCTGGAGCCGGCACACATCGTGTGCCACTGTCTGCTGATCGAAGGCCGTGAAGGGCTGGTGTTGGTCGACACCGGCTTCGGCGACGACCTGATGAGCGGCCGTCGGCCTTTGCCGGCGGATGCTCGCCTGCTCGGTTTGCGGCCTGCGCCGGGGCGCAGCGCGTTGGGGCAGATCCGCGCGCTGGGCCTCGACCCGCACGACGTGCGGGACATCGTCCTCACGCATCTCGACTTCGACCACGCCGGTGGCCTGCCCGACTTTCCGTGGGCGCGCGTGCATGTCTACGGCGCCGAGCTGGATGCCGCCACCGCACGGCGCAGCCTGCGCGAACGCTGCCGCTACCACCCTGCGCCGTGGCGCGACACGCGCTGGCAGCCACACCCCGAGGCGGGCGAGCGCTGGTATGGCTTCGACGCCGTGCGCGCCCTCCCTGGGCACGATGCGGAAGTGCTGATCGTGCCACTGCCCGGCCACACCCGCGGCCATGCCGGCGTGGCCGTGCGCCACGGAGAGCGCTGGCTGCTGCATTGCGGAGATGCCTATTTCTTCCATACCGAAATGGCCGCCACGCCGTCCTGTCCGCCGGGGCTGGTGCTGACCCAGCGCTTGCTGGCGATGGACGACCGGCAGCGCCGCGACAACCAGCGCCGCCTGCATGCCCTCAAGCACGCGCACGGCGAGATCGACGTGTTCTGTGCACACTGTCCGCACGAGTTCAATGCCCTGCAGGTTTCCGCATGACCTTCCCCGACACCGAGCTCAGCTTTTCCTTCGAGCTGTTCCCACCGCGTACGCCGGCGGGCGTAGCGAAGCTGCCGGCCGTGGTTGCGCAGCTTTCACGGCTCGACCCGGCGTATTTCTCGGTGACTTACGGCGCCGGCGGTTCCACGCAGACAGGCACCTACGAAACCTTGATGCAGGTGGCGGAACACACCGGCGTGCCGGTCGCGGCGCATCTCACCTGCGTGGGTTCCACGCGCGTCGGCATCCGCGCGCTGCTGGACCAGTACCGCACCAGCGGTATCCGCCGGATCGTCGCGCTGCGCGGCGATCTGCCGGCAACGGCGGCGGGCAGCGAGGCGCCTGGCGAATTCCATTACGCGGCCGACCTTGTCCGCTTCGTTCGCGAAACCCACGGCGACCATTTCACCATCGAAGTCGCGGCGTACCCGGAAATGCACCCGCAGGCCACGGACCCGGATGCCGACTTCCAGCATTTCTGCGACAAGATGCAGGCGGGTGCCGACGGCGCGGTCACGCAATACTTCTACACCGCCGGCAGCTATTTTCACTTCGTCGAGCGTGCGTGCCGCGCCGGGGTGAAAGCATCAATCGTGCCGGGCATCATGCCGATCACGAACGGCCCGCAGCTGCTGCGCTTCTCCGCGGCCTGCGGCGCCGACGTGCCGCGCTGGATTCGGCTGCGGCTGGAGCATTACGGCGAAGACCGGGAATCTGTCCAGGCCTTCGGGCTCGATGTCGTCACACGCCTGTGCAATGAACTGCTCGACGGCGGCGCGCCGGGGCTGCATGTCTACACGCTGAACCAGTCGGCAGCCGCGCTGGCCCTGTGGCGGTCGCTCGGGCTGGCGGTTCCGGACCCGGACTGACGCGGCCATGAGCCAGCCGGCGGCGCCGCTCGTCAGCGTCATCATCCCGGCGTTCCACGCCCGGGCGTTCATCGCCGATGCGGTGCACAGTGTTGTCGCACAGCGCGACGCACCGGAATACGAAGTGCTTATCAGCCCCGACGACGGGGCCGACTACGGGCCATTGCAAGCGCTCGGCCCCGCTGTGCGTGTCCTGCCGCCGGCCGGGCATCACGGCGTTGCCGCAGCACGCAATCGCGCGCTGGATGCGGCGCGTGGGCAAATTTTTGCCCTGTGCGATGCCGACGACCTGTGGCCCACGAACTATCTGGCGACGCTCGTGCCGCTGGCAGTGCGTCAAGATGTGGCGTGTGCAAATACGCGATACACGGAATGGGATGGAACGGCGGTGCGCGCCTCGGCAGTGGCTGGGCCACGCCTGACACTGGCGGCCTGTGCGCGCTGCCTTGCGTCCATTCGCCCGGTGTGGAACCGCACGCTTCGCGTTCGCTTCCAGGACGTGTTCGCGGAAGATGTACTCCACGTATTGCACCTCGTGGCCTTGCAAAATTCGGGTGTGGCACTGGCGGCGGATACGCACTACCAGGTGAGGATTCGCCCCGGCAGCATTACGAATGCCGGCATGCAGCGTGAGCGGGAAATCCTCTCCGCCTACGCCCCGCTCATCGATACCGCCACGGCTTGCCCTGCCAAGCTGGGGCTGGAAGTGCTGCCCCCTGTCCGCCGCGGCGAAATCGTTGACGTGCTGCGCTTCTGGCGCTTCGTGAATGCCGAATATCTCGCGGCCGGCTGCAAGACCAGCTTCATGCACTACGTGGCGGGCCGGGAAGCGGCGCTGTGGGAAGCGTACGCCGGGGCGTCGTTTGAACGATGACGGGGAATTGGGTTCCGTGCGCCTGTCACACTGCAGAGGCCTACGAGCACGGATTGGCTGGGACCGCGTCCGGCGGCGCTTATTGGGCCGGCTCCCGTGGGAGTGGACCTGCCCGCGACTTGTCGTGGCACGAAACCCAGCGGCAGTGGCAGCAAAGCTCTTATCGGCTGCTTGCCGCCCTCCGTTCACATTTCCAATCACGAATCACTCTTTTCGAATCCCGGGATGTAGGTTGTTCTCGTGACGTTTTTTCCACATTTACCTAGACTGCGGACATGAAGCGCTTGAAGACGTTTTTGATCTGCGGGCACATGGCTGCAATGGCGGTTGCACTGGTGGCTGCGAACGCTGTGGCGGAGCCCGTGTACCGTTGGGTCGATGGGGCGGGTGTCGTGCACTTTTCCTCCAGCCCGGCAGCGGGTGCACAAGCTGTCAGGATAGACCCGCGTGCCCCTGCGGCGATGGATGCCCCGGGTATCACGGCCTTGACGGACTTTTCCCGAGGTTACGAAAAGGACGCCGCGGCGCGGAACAAGGTGCGGCAGGCGCAACTGACGGCGGCGGCCGAGAGAGAGGCGTCCTGCGCACAAGCGCGCCAGCGGATCTCGCAAATGGAAACGGCAACGGCGCGGCGACTAGCCGTTGTGCAGCCGGATGGCGGCCGTGCGCGCATGACGCAACCCGAGTTCGAGCAGCGGTTGGCGGCGGTGCAGGCGCAGGCGAAACGCGATTGCCGGAGTTGAGTTGTCCATGCAGTGTTCGGTGCTGTGAGGGTAACGAGGAATGGCTACCATGACGCGCGCCGTTCGTATCGAGCGGTCCTTCATGCCTTCGGGCCCGGCCCGGCGGCGAATCCATTTCTCCGAGAATCCGATGAAGAAAACCCTGCTGGCGGTACTGGCCTTTGCCTTGACGATGACGAGCGTACAGGCCGCAGACACGGTGCGTGTTCTGCTGCAGACCTCTGACGGCGCCATCACGCTGGAGCTGAATGCGAAACAGGCGCCGTTGTCGACCGCGAATTTCGTCCAGTACGTGAAGGATGGGCATTACGACGGGCTGGTATTTCATCGCGTGATCCCCGGCTTCATGATCCAGGGCGGCGGTTACGACAAGAATTACGTCGAGCGGCCGACGCGCGCGGCAATCCCCAATGAGGCGAAGAACGGGCTGAAGAATGTGCGCGGCACTGTGGCCATGGCACGCACCAGCAACCCGGATTCCGCCACGTCGCAATTTTTCATCAACCTCGTCGACAACCACTTTCTCGATTATCCAGGCCAGGATGGCTGGGGTTACGCCGTGTTCGGGAAAGTTGTGAAGGGCATGGATGTGGTCGACAAGATCGGCAATGCCCCCACGCGCAGCGGTGCGCCTTTCGGCCGCGACATTCCGGTGAAACCCGTCGTGATCGAGAAGGCCACCATGGTCGAGGACAAACCATCCAGCCGCCCTTGACCGGTACCGGGCGCGTGTGTCGGTTCGGCAGTAGCCAAACGCGATTCGGAAAAGAAAAACGCCGCGCAATGCGCGGCGTTTTTCGTGATGCCGGACAGCCGCTGGTTATTTCGCGGTGTCGGCGGGCTGGGCTTCCGCCGCCTTCGGGTTCTCGACCTTGATCAGCTCGACTTCGAAGGCCAGTGCCTGGTTCGGGCCGATCTTGTCGCCCGCGCCACGCTCTCCGTAGGCGAGCTTCGGCGGAATGTAGAACGTGAACTTCGCGCCCGGCTTCATGAGCTGCAGGCCTTCCACCCAGCCGGGGATGACGTCCTTGACGCCGAACGTGATCGGTTCGCCGCGGTCGTAGGAACTATCGAACACCGTGCCGTCCGGCAGGGTGCCCTTGTAGTTCACGGTGACGGAGTCGTCCGGCCCCGGCGTGGCGCCTTCACCGGCCTTGTCGATCTTGTATTCCAGCCCGCTGGCAGTGGTTTTTACGCCGTCTTCCTTGGCTTTTTCCGCCAGGAATTTCTCGCTTGCAGCGAGGTTGGTTTCAGCGGCCTTGGCGCGGTCCGCAACCTGCTTTTCGCGGATCTTCTGCGACATTTCCTGCTTGATCTTCTGGCGCGCGGCGGAGTCGAGCTTGGCCTTGGTGCCGGAGTGCCCGTCTTCGAGGCCTGCTTCGACCGACTTGAGGTCGATCATGTCGCCGATGGACTTCATCGACTCGCCCATATCGTAGCCCACGGTGTAGCCGAGCTTCTGGGCGTCGTTGTCGAGCGACGTGCTGTGGGTGGCGGTACCCGACTGCTGGCAGGCACCGAGGGCGATGGCGCCGCCGAAGATCAGCGCAAGGCGTGAAAGTTTCAACATGGGAGTTCCCCCGACACGATTCTGGCGGCGGTTGCCACACGGCTTCCGCCAAGCCGCCCATTATACAGACGCTGTTTTATACAGACGCCATTGCGGTAGGTTTCGGCGCCGGGCGGCGGCGGGCGAGCAGGTGCAGCAGCGTGCCGCGCGTTTCTTCGCCCAGCAGTTCCAGCGAGCGGTTGGCCATGCGCGTGATGCGTTCCTCGACTTCGAAATGGTCTCCAGCCTGATGCGCCAGGCCGATTTCCACCAGCGTGTCGAGGTAGCCGCTGAACAGTGTCTTGTCGAAGTATTCAGGCGCTTCGCGGCCGGTCAGCAGCGCCAGGCGCTCGGCCAGCACGCGGCAATCCCGCTCGATGCGGGCGCGGTCCATCGTGCTGCCCTCGTGCTGCTCGTCCGCGAGCAGTAGCAAGACCATCACGTAGCGCTCGAAGGTTTCACCGAGCAGCCCGGCGAGCGCTGTGAGGGCTGCCAGTCCGGGTTTGGAAGCATTGGCCCGGGACAGGCGGTTGTCCTCGTTGCGTTCCAGCAGCCCGCGGGCCACGAGCCGCGCGATGCTGGCGCGAATGGCGGCATCGCATTCCTCGGGTGCCCACGGCAGGTAGAACTCGGTGCGCAGGAATGGGTACAGCGCTCGGCACACGGTGACCACGACGTCGTCGGTGAGCGTGACGCGCGTACGGAACAAGCCGGCGATGAGCGACGGCAGTGCAAACAGGTGCTGCACGTTGTTGCGGGCGTACGTCATCAGCACCGCGTCGCGGCTGGCCACGGCGAGCAGGTCGCCCCACTGGTGGGGCACGCGGCGGATGCGGGCGATGGGCTGGGCCCAGTCCAGCAGGGCTCTGGCGTCGCTGGGCGGAACATAGAGCTCGCTGCGGTGTGGCCAGTCTTCGAGCAGCGCCAGCAGGTGGTCGAGCTGGGCCAGGAATTCGTCTTCGCCCACCACGTTGCGGGGCGTGGCCAGCAAGGCGCAGGCGCACAGGCTGACCGGGCTGACCGCCGCCGCCTCGTTGATGCGGCACATGTGCTGGCGGGCAAAGTCGTTGACGAAGGCAGTGAAGCCTTTCGGCCGTTCGTGACCGTCGGGTCGCAGGGCGTTGCGCCAGCCCGGCAGGGCGGCGTCGGCCGCGTCCTGCAGCGTCACCGGCGTGCCGAAGCTCAGGTAGGCGCGGCCGTAGGATTTGCCGAGGATCTTGCCAGCCCTGAACAGCGCCTGGGCCGATTCATTTTCCTTGCCGGCGCCGCGCAGCTCCTTGAAGTAGCTGCCGACTTCCCACACCTTGTCGTAGCTGATGTAGACCGGCACCATGGCGACCGGGCGCGCAGTCTGACGCAGGGCGGATTCCACCGCCATCGCCAGCATGCCGGTGTGCGGCTTGAGCAACCGGCCGGTCCGCGAGCGTCCCCCTTCCGGGAAGAATTCGATCGGGTAGCCGCGGCGGATGAGACCGTCCAGATAAGTGCGCAGAATCGCCGTGTAGAGAATGTCGCCAGCGAACTTGCGGCGGATGTAGAACGCTCCGCCGTGGCGCAGCAGGCCGCCGACCGGCCAGAAGTTGAGGTTGATGCCGGCGGCGATGTGCGGACACACCAGGCCCGCCTTGTACAGCGCATAGGACACCAGCAGGTAGTCGGCGTGACTACGATGGCTGGGCAGGTAGATGATCTCGTGCGACTGGGCGATCTCGCGGACCGCGTCCAGGCCGCGCACTTCCACGCCCTTGAAGACGCGGTGCCACAGCCACGTCAGGATGTGGTCCAGCACGCGCAGCGTGGTGGTGGAGTAGTCCGCCGCCATCTCGTGGGCGATACGGCGTGCCCGGGCCTGCACTTTTTCCACTGTCACCTGTTTCTGCTGCGCCTCGCGCTGGATGGCGTCGCGCACCATCGGCGCCGCAAGCACGCTGTCCACGACCACGCCGCGGCGCAGCAGTGTCGGCCCGACGACGGCGGTGCGGGTATGCAGGAAATGCAGGTGCATGACGCGCCCAAGCTTGCGCTGCGCCGTGGCGGCACCGCCGGCTTCCTCCTCGTAGCTACGGTACGACAGCGGCTTGCCGAAGTTCACCAGCACGTTGTGGCCGTTGACCAGCATGATGATGAACTTGCGGATCGCGCCGGCCTGCGGGTTGTCGGCGAAGATCAGCCTGAACAGGGAGTTCTGCTGCCCCGGGTCGCGCCCCCAGAAGATCGATACCGGCACGAGTTGCAGGTCGTAACCGACGGCGGCCGCCGCCTGGCGCAACGGTGTCGACATCGGCGTCGTGCGCAGGCGTGTTTCCAGCAGCGCCGGCAGGTATACGCCGCCGGCGTGGGCGATGCTCGGCAGGTGCCGGCCGGTGCGCGTTGGTAGCGGCAGGCCGGAGTACTTGCAGATATGGCGCAGGGCGAACCAGTCGATCCAGCTGCGCTGCGGCAGCACGTAGCACACTGGTTTCGTGGGGTCCAAGGCCAGGTCGTTCTGCAGCGCGGCGGGCATGGTGGTGAACTTCATGCCGTACATCAGCGGCTTTAGGAGCAGAGTCGCCAGGATGTACAGCAGGCCGGTCAGCAGACGCATGGAGAACCCCCTTCAACTGGCGAAAGTATGCACGAAGGGGGCGTGCGGCCGCCGATCGCGCCGGTTCCGATCCTGCGGGCAGCGTGCCAGACGCAGTAGATTAGCCCTTGCTTGCCTGAACACTTGCCCTGCTTGAGGCCGGTGCCGCGATGAATTCACGGGACGTTCTTGTCCGCTGCGACCTGTTTTCCGCTCTCGACGTGGTGGCGCTGGAGTGGCTGGCCGAGCGCAGCACGCAGCTTGGGCTCAGCGGCGGCGACTACCTGTGCCACGCGGGCGAGGAGGCGCGGGCGCTGTACATCGTGATGACCGGCCACCTGCGCGTCGAATTCGGTGCGGCGCGTGCGTCGCTGGATATCGGCCGTTTCGAGGCGGTCGGCGCCATCGGCCTGTTCTCGGGCCGGGATTACGGCGCCAGCGTGCGGGCCGTGCGCGACACCTTGCTGCTGCGCATCGACCGTGGCGACCTGCTGGAATTCGTCCAGCGGCATCCGGCCGCCATGCTCACCATCACGCGCGAGATGATTTCCCGCCTGCGGCGCGTGCGCTTCAACCGGCCGCGCGCCAGCACCCTGCAACACCGCAGTTTTGCTGTCATCCCGGCAACGCCGGGCGTCGACGTGGAACGCGTGGCGCGGGCGCTGGCCGCGGCCTTGCACGGCTTCGCTCCGACGGAGCTGGTGGATGCGGCGCGCGTCGATGCCGAACTGGGCCCCGGCCTGTCCGCGACAAAGATCGACAGCGGCGAAGCGAACGGGCGGTTGATCGACTACCTCGACCGCGTCGAAAGCCAGGCAGCAACGGGGTTCCTCGTCTATGCCGCGGATCACGAAGCCAGCCCGTGGTCGCGGCGCTGCATGCGCCAGGCCGACCACGTGCTCGTCGTGGTGCGGGCGACGGACCAACCGCAGGCGACGCCGATGGTCGAGGATGTCGTGGGGCGGGAAGTGACGCAGTATGTCGCGCTCGTCGTGCTGCGTGAGCTGGCCCAGCCGGCCGGGGACGTACGCGGCTGGCTGGCGCGGCTTGGGACCGAGACGCATTTTTTCGTGCGCCCGGGGATGGCGGCCGACCACACCTCGCTGGCCCGCCAGCTCACCGGGCGCGGCATCGGCCTGGTGCTCGGCGGCGGCGGCGCCCGCGGCTTCGCGCACCTCGGGCTGCTGCGCGCGCTGGATGACTTGGACATTCCTGTCGACCTCACTGGCGGCACGAGCATGGGTGCGTTCGTGTCGGCGCTGCTCGCCTGCGGGTTCCGCTATGGCGACGCCGAGCAATGCATGCGTGAGACTTTCGTCACCCACAACTACATCAACGACTACATGTTGCCGCGTGTGTCGCTGATCCGCGGGCGCAAGCTGCTGGGGCGCTTGCGGGAGGTGTTTGGCCGGCGCCAGATCGAGACCCTGCGCATGCCGTATTTCTGCGTCACGACGAACCTCACGCGCGGCGTGCCGACGGTGCACCCGGACGGTGAGCTGGCGATGTGGGTGGGCGCCAGCATGGCGATCCCCGGCATCGCCCCGCCGGTAGTGTGGAAGGGCGACCTGCATGTGGATGGTTCCGTCGTCAACAGCATGCCCTCCGACATCATGCAGCAATACGGGCGCGGCCCGGTGATCGGCTCGGACGTCAGCACCGTGGGAACGGTGAGCGCCCCCGGCGTCGAAGGCCCCGACCCGGAAGCCCTGCTGCATGGGCGGGGTTCAGGCGAGAAGATCAGCCTGATCGACATCCTGTTCAGCACCGCTACGCTCACCAGCGAAACCGGCGTAAAGATGCGGGCTTCGCACTGCGACTGCTATCTGCGCATGCCACTGGAAGGCGTCGGGCTGTTCGACTGGAAACGCATGGACGAGATCGTGTCCACCGGCTACGACTACGCGATGAAAAGCCTGGAGCCGGTGCGCGACGCGTTGCTGGCGCCAGATGGCTACGCCCAGGAACAGGAAGACCCGGACAGTTTGTTCTGAGGCGCCGAAGCCGGTACGGGCAAGACTCGTACCGTACCCACAACCACTCCGTCCGCCTTCGCCGTCCACCCTTCCACGGGAGGGAATTCCCGCTGCCTTTTGCTGCTCATCGCTTCCCACTAGCGACGAGTGCAGGTTGTGTTTCCAGCCACGCACAGACTGTGGTCGTATCCGCGGCGGCGCGTTGTTCTACATCGGTAATGAACCGGCTTGCGGCGCCGGCTGCAGGGTCGCCGGGCGGCGGGGTGGGGGTACCGCGAATGCATTGCCACACGGCAGCGACGGACAGCGATCCTGGGTCGCGGCCAGGCACGAATTCTCCGGGGGTGGCGGTTTCCACGACCAGGTGCTGGTCGAGGAGCGGGGCGAGCGCGACGCGCAGGCTGTTTTCATCGGTGTGGAGGACCATGCGCAGTGCAGCGCTGGTGCTGGGGGGCTGGCCGGCCAGGAAGCGGCGTGCGATGGCGGCGTACACCGCGAGCGCCAGCATTTCGCGGTCGCGGAGGCTGGTGTCCGTGTCGTCGGGCACGGGAACAAGGCGTTCGGGAAACTGCACGTAGAACGACAGCCGGCAGCCGACGAGCACGATCAGCCAGCCGACGTAGATCCACAGCAGCAGGAACACGAGAATGGCGAAACCGGAATAGATCGCGTTGTAGTTCGAGGCACCGGATACGAAGCTGGCAAAGGCCACGCTCGCCGTCTGCCACGCCACACCGGTAAATAGCCCGCCGACGAGAGCGGACTTCAACCGGACGCGGATGTTCGGCATGAAGCTGTAGATGAACACGAACACCATCACCATCAACAGGTAGGTGGCGAGTTTTGACAGCAGCACGAGCCCATCGCCGAACGGTCCGCTGGCGAGAATCTGTCCGAGCAGGTGTTGGTTTTTCAGCGATGCGGTGATGCCGAGCGCGGAGAACAGGACGAACGGCCCGATCACGAGCACGGAGATGTATTCGCCAAAGCGCTGGATGCGGCGCGCGCGGCCTTCGACTTCCCACAGGTAATTGAAACTGCTTTCCACCTTGTAGATCATCGACACTGCGGCGTAGAGCAGGAAGCCGACGCCGACGGCGCCGAGTACGCCGACTTTCACGTTGTCCACGAAGCCAGTCATCCGCGCGGCAATGGCCGCGGCGTCGGGACCGAGCGGTGCCAAAAGCCGCGTCAGCAGTTCTTCCAGCCCGCGATGCACGCCGAAAGCCTTGAGCAGCGAGAAGGCGAGCGCCAGCAGCGGGACGAGCGACAGCAGTGTGGTATAGACCAGGCTCATCGCCCACAGGTTGAGCTCGCCTTCCACGATGTCGCGTGCCAGCGCCGTGGCGCAGCGGGCAGCCATCCAGCCCGGCCGCAAGGCCGCGTGCCGGGGTTCGTGACGCGACAGGCTGCGTTGCAGACGGTCGAAGAGCGATTGCTTCATGGCGGCGTTCCTGATGGACGTGCGCTTCCGCGTCGCGGTCGATGCCCCCGCTGCGGGTTCCTGAACCCACTATAATGTCAAGTTCCGTCGTCCTTGGTCGCGAGGGCGGCACGATCCACTCGGAGAGGTTACATGAAGCAGTCTTTTGTCATTCACGCTGAAACGCGTTCGCTGCAGGGCAAAGGTGCGAGCCGCCGCCTGCGCCGCGAAGGCAAGGTGCCGGCGATTGTCTATGGCGGCCTCGGTGAGGCGGTCATGATCGCCGCCGATGCCAACGAGCTTTCCAAGCACGTGCGCAATCGCGCGTTCTTCTCGCGGTTGCTTGACCTGGAACTGGACGGCAAGTCCGAACAGGTTGTCATCAAGGCCCTGCAGCGCCACCCGGCGCGCGACATCCTCCTGCACATGGACCTGCAGCGCGTACGGGCCGACGTCGCCCTGCGTTCCCACGTCCAGCTGCTGTTCACGGGTGGCGACATCTGCCCCGGCGTCAAGACCAACGGCGGCGTGCTCGACCGTGTGCTCGTGCAGATCGAGATCGAATGTTTGCCGAAGGACCTGCCGGAATCCATCACCATCGATGTCAGCGGCATGGATGTCGGCGATTCCCTGCGCGTATCTGAAATCAAGCTGCCGGAAGGCGTGAAGTCCGTCGCCCTCATGCATGGCCGCGATCCGACGCTGGTCACGGTGCAGTTGCCGCGCGCCGCGATCGAGGAAGAGGTGCAGGAGGCCGCAGAAGCGGCCGCTGCTGCTGCGGCGGCCCCGGCTGCGGATGCCAAGGCCGGTGACGCCGCCAAGGCTGGCGATGCGGCAAAGGCCGATGCCAAGGCCGACGCCAAGCCTGCGCCCAAGAAGTAAGCGCGCGTTTCGCGCGCCGCATCCGGCATGGCTGGGTTTGCACTGCGCGCGGTGGTCGGTCTCGGCAACCCCGGGGCCGACTACGCGCGCACCCGCCACAACATGGGTTTTCTGTTCGCCGACCGCCTGGCGGCGGCGATGGGGGCTGCGTTCCGCGCGGAAAAGAAGTTCCACGGCGAGCTGGCGCGCGGCACCCTGGCCGGCACCGAACTGTTGGTGCTCAAGCCCGATACCTTCATGAATTCCAGCGGCGATGCCGTGCAGCCGCTGCTGGCGTTCTACAAGATCACACCGCAGGAACTGTTGGTGGTGCACGACGATCTCGACCTGCCGATCGGCAGCGCACGGTTGAAGATGGCAGGTGGACACGGCGGGCACAACGGGCTGCGCAGCATCCACCAGCACATCGGTGAGAACTACGCACGGCTGCGCATCGGCATTGCGCATCCGGTGCAGCGCGCGCAGGTCATCAACTACGTGCTCGGGCGTCCGAACGCCACGGAACAGCAGGCGCTCGACGCGGCACTGGACGCTGGGCTGGCGGCGCTGGAAACTTTGCTGGCACGTGGCTGGGATCGCGCCACGCAACAATTGCACACGGCGGTCTCGGCCAACGCCTGACGCCGTTTCACGGGGAACGAAATGGGCATCAAGTGCGGCATCGTCGGGCTGCCGAACGTCGGCAAGTCCACGCTTTTCAATGCGCTGACGAAGGCGCAGATCGCGGCGGAAAACTACCCGTTCTGCACCATCGACCCGAACGTCGGCATCGTCCCGGTGCCCGACGTGCGGCTGGATGTGCTGGCGAAGATCGCCCACTCCGGCAAGATCGTTCCTGCCACCGTCGAGTTTCTCGATATCGCCGGGCTCGTCGCTGGGGCTTCCAAGGGCGAAGGCCTGGGCAACAAGTTCCTTTCCCACATCCGCGAGACCGACGCCACGGCGCACGTCGTGCGCTGTTTCGACGACCCGGACGTCATCCATGTGTCCGGCAGCGTGGACCCGCTGCGCGACATCGGCGTCATCGACACCGAGCTTGCGCTGTCGGATCTGGAAATCGTGTCGCGGGCGCTGGAGCGCAACGTCAAGACCGCACGTTCCGGCGACAAGGACGCCATCGCCAAGGTGGCGCTGTTCACGCGCGTGCAGGCACACCTGAACGACGCCAAGCCAGTACGCAGCCTGGCCCTGGACGATGACGAACGCCTACTGTTGCGCGACTTCCAGCTCATCACCGCCAAGCCGGTGCTGTACGTCGCCAACGTCGACGAAGCCGGGCTGCAAGGCAATGCCTACGTCGAAAAGCTGCGCGTGCACGCCGCAGCGGAAGGCGCGGAAGTCGTCACCGTCTGCGCCGCGATCGAGGCCGAGATCGCCCAGCTCGACGATGCCGACAAGGGCGCGTTTCTCACCGACCTCGAGCTGGCAGAGCCTGGCTTGAATCGCGTCATCCGCAGCGCCTACACGCTGCTCGGGCTGCAGACCTATTTCACCGCCGGGCCGCTGGAAGCGAAGGCGTGGACGGTGAAGATCGGTGCCACCGCGCCGCAGGCCGCGGGTGTCATCCATACCGATTTCGAGAAAGGATTCATCCGCGCGGAAGTCATCGCCTACGCCGACTACGTGGCCCACAACGGCGAAGCCGGCGCCCGCGAAGCCGGCAAGTGGCGGCTGGAAGGCAAGGACTACATCGTGCAGGAAGGCGACGTGATGCACTTCCGGTTCAACGTCTGAACCCTGCACGGGTCATTCCTGAAGCGCAATAAAAGCAAGCGCCACCCTCACGCCTTGAGCGGCGGCGTGGGTGAATCGTTGGCAGCCATCATCTTCAGGTTCTGTGACGTCTTCGTCGAGCGGCCGGCATCCGATCAGTCGACATTCCGAACCCCCCGGCACTGCGGATATGAGGCACAGCCCCAAAAGGCCTTGCCCGCGTTAGCGCCCCGTTTGGCAACGCGCCTCACCATTGCACCGCCACAGCGCGGACAGGTCGGGGGGTCAACCGCTGCTGCAGGTATCGTGGCTGGCGAGCTGGAGACACCGTGGAGCTTTGACGTCTGCACTACATCGATCATCTTTTTCAACGCAGGGCCATCGATGATCTCGATGTTGCGGCCCTGGACGAACGAACGTGCATCGGCGGTGAATGCGCCGGAAGTGACCACGAAGCCTCCAACTGCTCCTTGCGCTGCCATCACGCCGTAGAGCTCACGTACGATGCTGACCGACACTTTGTAAGCCCTCCAATGTTTGCACTGGACCAGGAAAGTTTCACCGCCTCGGGTCAGTTGCAGGTCGATTCCCCCGTCGGCTCCGCTGCCGCCCGTCTCGGTGACGGTATAGCCGCGCAGCCGGAAGGCCTCACCCACAAGACGCTCGAAATCGCGCCAACTCATCGAGCGCAAGGCTGCCCCGTCAACGCTCGCTGCGACTTTGGCGACCAAGCCCTGGCGCTTGCGTCTCCCGATGGCAGAGGCAGCGGCGCCGGCCAACAGCAACAATGGCACGAGGTATTGGCCCCATGTGGCAACCACCTTGGTCAGGTGCCTGATGACCATTTGGCCTATCTGCGCGGGAACTGCGTTGGTGGCCACATCTGCGACGGCGTAGCGGTGCAGAACCACGTAGGCCACGACCGCCAGCGTTACCCCCGCCCACCAGGGCAGCGTTGCCGCCAGATTGAACAGGTCTTTCGCCAACCCACCTTTGCCCTTTCCCGCCATGCATCACATTCCTGATGTCTGTTACTTCCCGCGCAGCTTAGCCAGAAATCGGGCGTGCGATTTCCCCGCCATGCTGTCCATCCAGGAAGCTGCGTGCGTATTGGCCGCAGCGGGAAGTTGCAGACTTGGGACGAGGACAGGGGCTTGATTCCCTTCGGCGGGGCGGTAACGCTTTTGACGGCATGAGCACCCCCGGCTAGGACTACCGCTAAATCAGCGGCACAGAAAAGTTACCCGATACGCCTTGCAGTAACAATGGACATCAAAAAGCCCGTCGTTGCGGGCTTTAAGGTGGTTCCCGGTAAGTGCCGGTATGTTGTTTTGGTGGCTAGAGAGAGACTCGAACTCTCGACCTCAGCATTATGAGTGCCGCGCTCTAACCGGCTGAGCTACCTAGCCAAGACGGCGAATTATACAGGGTTCACGATCCGTATACTCGTTCACCCGGAGGGCGGGCCCAAGGCTCTGGTACGCTGTGCGCTCAAGGGAAACTTGCGAGACGCGAACATGCGTATTTTCGGGAAATATCAGTGTGCAGGGATGCTGCTTGCCGCGTGTGCGGTGCTGCCGGTGTGGGCAGCCCCCATTGTGTCGGGCGTTCCGGACCAGGCGGCTTTCGACAGCTTTGCGAAGGACGTGACCGCCGCCTTCGACTATCGTCCGCTGCAGCCGGATGCCGGCGGCATCCTCGGCCTGGACGTGAGCGCCTTTGGCACGGTGGCACAGATCCATGACCGCGATGCGTACCACACGTTCACAGGGCGCAATGACCATGTCATTTCACTGGGTGGCGTGCAGATAGCCAAGGGACTGCCCGGCAATTTGGAAGTGGGCGGCTTCATTGCCGGCGTGGCGCAGGGCAGCGTGACGTTGTACGGCGCACAGTTGCGCTACAAGCTGCTGGAGGGAACGCCGATCACACCGTCGCTGGCTTTTGCGGCGCATTACACGGGTGCGGCAGGGCTGGATGATGCGCGATTCCGTTCATGGGGTGTGGATGCGACGGTGGCGCAGTCGTTCCTGATCTTCAAACCCTATGCCGGGGTGGGCTATGTCTGGGGGCGGTTGTCGCCGCGCCACGGTATAGCGCTGGCCCCGTCCCATCCTGAGCGGGTGCGTGGTTTTGCCGGCATCCGCATGGCGCTGTTGCCCATGTTGTATGTGGGTGCGCAGTACGAACGCGTTGGCCGCACCAACACCTACAGTGCATCGCTGGGGCTGTCGATTCCGTGAAGGGCACGTTTTCCGGTTTTCTGCAGCAGTTACAGCGCCAGTTTGCGGGGGCAGGCGGTGATCCGACGCCGGAAATGGACGAGCACCTTGCCGTTGCGCTGCTGCTGGCGGAGCTGGCGCGTGCCGACAACCGTGTTGGAGCTTGCGAGGAAGCGGTGATCGCGCGCTTGCTGGCCGAGCGTTTCGGGCTGCAGGAAACGGAAGCCCAGGCGCTGATGGCCCGGGCTGCGGTACACGATGAAAAAGCCATTTCGCTTTACGAATACGTGCAGGCGCTGAACGCAAGGCTGGAATACCCGGAGCGTTGCGAGGTTATCGAGATGCTGTGGGCCGTAGCGTGGGCGGATGGAGTGCTGGACCCACTGGAGGAACACCGCCTGCGCAAGATCGCCGGGCTGCTGTATGTATCCGATGGCGACTTCGTGCGGGCGAAACTGAAAGTGATGGCCCGGTTGCCGTCCACCGCCGCGCAGTGAGTGGGCGGCGATTCAGTCGTGGCTGGTCCGCCGGCCGCGTTCGAGCTGGTACAGGCCGATTTCGCACAGCAGGTTGGGGAACGCGCTGATCAGCAGTTCCTTGTGGCGCAGATCGTTGAGCGCGGCACGTCGGACGATGCGCCAGCCCTTGTCGTGGCACAGCGCCTCGAAGTCGTGGACCGTGCACAGATGGATGTTCGGCGAATCGTACCAGCGGTGCGGCAGGGCCGGCGTGACGGGCATGTGGCCGGCGCTGAGCGCCGCGCGTGCGCGCCAGTGGCCGAAGTTCGGGAATGTGACGATGGCCTGGCGCCCGACGCGCAGCATTTCCGTAATGGCCCGGTCCGGGCGCGCTAGAACCTGCAGTGCCTGGGTCATGACGACAGTGTCGAAGCTGTCGTCGTCGAAGTCGGCCAGGCCGTCATTCAGATCCGCCTGCAGAACGTTGAGCCCGGCGCCGATGCAGGTATTGACGTTGCCGGGGTCGATCTCCAGTCCGTAGCCGGTCACGTTGTGGGAGTGGGCGAGGCAGCGCAGGAGCTGGCCGTCGCCGCAGCCAAGGTCGAGGATGCGGCTGCCGGGCTTGATCCAGTCACAGATCAGCGCGAGGTCGGGGCGTAGTGCGGCGGCATCGTGCGGGCACGTTGCTGGGCGTGCTGGAAGCGGTGCGGTGGGGTTGTCGTCGAGGTCGTCTGCGACACGCCGCAGGTAGTTGCCCAGCGCTTGTTCGTAGTTCGGGTCCGGCATCAGGAAGCCATCGTGTCCGTGTGTGGACTCGATTTCCACATAGCTGACGTTGCGCCCCGCACGCAGCAGGGCCCGTACGATTTCGCGCGAACGGGGCGGTGCAAAGCGCCAGTCGCTGGAGAACGCGATGATCAGGAAGCTGCACTGCGCATGTTCGAAGGCGGCGGCGAGGTTGTCGTCGTAGTCTGCCGCCGGGTCGAAGTAGTCCAGCGTCTTCGTCATCAGCAGGTAGGTGTTGGCGTCGAAGTGGTCGGTGAACGCCTGCCCTTGGTGGCGCAGGTAGCTTTCCACCTCGAACTCGACGTCCTCGTAGTTGAAGGTATAGCGGCGGGCGTTCGTTTCGCGCAGCATACGGCCGAAGCGGTTACGCATGGTGTCGTCGGACAGGTAGGTGATGTGCCCGAGCATGCGCGCCAGTTTCAGCCCGCGGACCGGTTTGACGCCGTGCGCGTGGTAGCGGCCACCGTGGAAATCCGGGTCGGAGAGGATCGCTTGACGGGCGATCTCGTTGAACGCGATGTTCTGCGCCGTCAGCCGCGGCGCGGAGGCGATGACCACGGCGTGCCCAATGCGCTCCGGGTAGTCCACGGCCCACTGTTGTACCTGCATGGCACCCAGCGAGCCGCCGATGACCGCAGCCCAGCGCGTGATGCCGAGTTCATCGGCCAGCAGCGCCTGCGAGCGCACCCAGTCGCGGACGGTGACGAGCGGAAAGTCCGGCCCCCACGATTCGCGGGTGGCGGGGTTGAGGGTCTGCGGGCCGGTGGAACCGCTGCAGCCGCCGATGTTGTTCAGGCTCACGACGTGGAAACGCGACGTGTCGATCGGCTTGCCGGGGCCGATGTAGCTGTCCCACCAGCCAGGCTTGTGATCTTCCAGGCTGTGCCAGCCGGCCGCGTGGTGGTCGCCGGACAGGGCCGGGCAGACGAGCACGGCGTTGGAGTGGTCGGCGTTGAGCGTGCCGTAGGTTTCCATCATCAGCTCGAAGCCGTCGAGCGTGCGGCCGCAGTCCAGCGGCAGCGCGCGCCGGAGCGTCAGGCGCTGGGGCTTGACGATGCCGACCGAGTCGGCTGGCAGGCTGTGGGCTCCGCCCCTCCCGGCGGGTGAGGACTTGTTCAATTCATCGGCCCTGCATCGGTTCAGTGGAAGTAGACGCTGAGGGGCAGCAGGCGGTCAATGACCTGAAGCAGGATCATGACGGGTACCGGGGACAGGTCGAGTCCGGCGATGCTGGGCAGGATGCGCCGTACCGGGCGCAGCAGGGGTTCATTCAAGCTCCACAAGATATTGGCGGCTGGGTTGCTGACGCCTGGCCCAACCCACGACAGCAGCGCCTGTGCGAACAGACACAGCGTATACAGGTTCAGCGTCAGGCTGATGACCTTGAGCGCCGCCTGCACCAGTGCGAAGCCGAAGCCGGGCTGGAATTGCCACAGCCACGCCAGCACTTCGACATAGACGACAGCGAGCACGAACAGGACGGCGAGAGCGGCAAGGTCCAGCGTGCGGTAGCGCGGCAGCACGTGTTGCAGCGGCCGGATGGCCGGTTGCGTCAGCTTCCACACGAGTTGCGAGATTGGGTTGTAGAAATCGGCGCGCACGAGCTGCAGCAGCACGCGCAGCACCAGCACGCCGAGCGCGAGCTGCAGCACGATGCTGACGAGGAAGATGACGCCGTTGTTGACGTTGGCAACCATGAGGGCGATACGGTGGGAAAGGGCGGGCGGGAGCGAACGATTCTAGCGTGAAGCGCCGCCAGCAAGGGCGGCGCACACGCTATGGCGCAGCCGGGGCGCCGAGTTCGAACGAACGCTGCGCGGCGGCTTCGATGGCGTGCGCGACGAGGACGGCGAAGCCGTCCGCGCGGAACGCTTCCAGCGCCGCCGCCGTGGTGCCGCCCTTGGACGTCACGCGCTCGCGCAGCGTGGCGAGTTCCGCCGGGTCTGCGGCCACGAGTTGCCCGGCCCCGACCAGCGTCTGGCGTGCCAGCGCGGCGGCCGTCGCGGCCGGCAGCCCGAGCGCTGTCGCCGCTTGCTGCATGCACTCCGCGAGCAGGAAGAAGTAGGCGGGGCCGGAGCCGGACAGCGCGGTGACGGTATCGAGCTGGGCTTCGTCTTCCACCCAGCAGCAGGTTCCAGCCGCCGACATGATGGCTTGCGCGAGATGCCGGGCGTCGGCCGGTGTTGCCGGGTCGGTGCACAGCGCGGCGGCTCCGGCGCCGACCAGCGCTGGCGTGTTGGGCATGCAGCGCACCAGTGTGGCGGCTGGCCCCAGCCATTCGCGCAAGCTTGCGAGCCGGACGCCGGCGGCGATGGACAGCACCAGCAGCGGGCGCGTGATCGTGAGCGGAGCGAGGGCGGCCTGCATGTGCTGCGGTTTCACGGCGAGGACGATGGCATCTGCGTCCGCCAGAGCGGCATTCGCGTCCGTGAACGTCGCAACGCCGAGGTTTTCGGTGAGCCATGTGCGGCGCTGGGCAGCGGGTTCGACGACGCGGATGCGGTCGGCAGACCAGCCTTTCCCGAGCAGGCCACGGGCGAGCGCGGCGCCCATGTTGCCGCCGCCGATGAAGGTGATCCGGCGCGCGGTGAAGGGGTGCGAATCAGCGGGATTCTCGGAAGTTGCCATGATATGCGGGGGTTCGGATTCGGCTAGAGTGACGCCCCAATGATAAGGGAGCGTTCCTTGATCCGCGTTGAACCGCCTGCGACCGAAACCGAGCGGCAGCGCCGCATTCTCATGCTGGCCGACTACCACGCCCGGATCGACGCGGCTCGCGTCTACGAAGTCGCCGCCGTTTCGCCGCTGCAGCCTGCACCGGGGCTGTCGGCGCGGCTTGGCAACCGGGTGCTGCTCAAACGTGAAGACCTGCAGTCGGTGCATTCCTTCAAGCTGCGCGGAGCCTACAACAAGATTGCGTCGTTGTCGGGAAAGGTCCGCGCGCGCGGGGTGGTGGCCGCATCGGCCGGCAACCATGCACAGGGCGTGGCGCTCGCCGCGCAGCGCATGGGCATCGCGGCGTGGATCGTGATGCCGCGCACGACGCCGCAGATCAAGGTCGATGCGGTGCGCGCGCTCGGCGGCCGCGTCGTGCTGTTCGGCGATGCCTACGACGACGCGGCAGCGCATGCGGTGGCGCTGGCGAAGGACAAGGGCCTGACGCCAGTTCCGCCCTACGATGACAAGGATGTGATTGCCGGACAGGGCACGGTCGGCAAGGAAATCGTCGAGCAGGTTGCCTCGGGCCCGCTGGATGCCGTGTTCGTCCCGGTCGGCGGCGGCGGATTGATCGCCGGCATCGCCAGCTATATCAAGGCGACGCGGCCCGGCACGCAGGTGATTGCCGTGGAACCGGAGGACTCGGACTGCATGGCGGCGGCGCTGGCTGCCGGGCGCCGCGTACAGCGTCCGGAAGTCGGCTTGTTCGCGGACGGCGTGGCCGTGCGTCAGGCGGGCGAGGAACCGTTTCGCGTCGCACGCCAGTGCGTGGATGCGGCGGTCACCGTCAGCGTGGATGAAATCTGCGCGGCGATCCGTGACCTCTACAACGAACAGCGCGCAATCGCAGAGCCCGCGGGTGCGCTGGGCATCGCCGGCCTGAAACGCTGGGCGGCGCTGAACGGCGCCCGTGACCAGACGTTGGTAGCGGTGGTCTCGGGGGCGAACATCAACTTCGACCGGCTGCGCCACGTCGCCGAGCGGGCAGAGCTGGGCGACGGCAAGGAAACGCTGCTGGCGGCCACGATCGACGAGAAGCCTGGCAGTTTCCGCGCCTTCATGAAGGCCCTTGGCCGGCGCGTCATCACCGAATTCAACTATCGCTACGCCGACTCCCGGCGCGCGCAGGTCTTTGCCGGGGTGCATTTCCCCACGGAGGAAGACCGTACGCAGGTGCTGGCGGAGTTGCACGCGGCGGGCATCGCGGTCGTCGATCTGTCATCCGACGAGATGGCGAAGGCGCATGTCCGCTACATGGTGGGCGGACACGCGCCGGGGGTGACGGACGAGCGCCTGTTCCGCTTCGAGTTTCCGGAGCGCCCCGGCGCGCTGGCCGATTTCCTGCGTGCCGTCGGTGGGCGCTGGAACATCTCGCTGTTCCATTACCGCAACCACGGCGCCGCCTACGGGCGGGTACTGTGTGGCCTGCAGGTGCCGCGTGCCCAGCGCGCCGAATGCCGCCGTACCCTGGATGCCCTGGGTTATGTGTGGGCCGATGAATCCGACAATCCCGCCTACACCTTGTTTCTGGGGCCGTGAACATGCCGAGTGGGGAATGGATCGATGCCGAGCTTTTGCGCGAACTTACCACCGCACTTGCTGCCGACCGGCTCGTGGTCTGCTATCAGCCGCAGGTCGAGATGCCGGGCGGGCGCATCATCGGTTTCGAGGCGTTGCTGCGCTGGACGCACCCGCAACGGGGGAGCGTATCGCCGGGGCGCTTCATCCCGGTCGCCGAATCCTCAGAGTTGATTCACGACCTAGGGGCTTGGGTACTGGCCCGCGCCTGCACGGACGCGCTCAGGTTGCGGGCGGCATTTGGCTCCGACATCCGCATCGCGGTAAACATGTCGCCCCGGCAACTGCAGCAAGACGGGTTCTTCGAGGTTGTCACCCGCACTCTGGCGCGTACCGGGCTCGACCCGCACGGGCTCCAGCTCGAGATCACCGAAGGCGCGCCGCTGGTGCTCAATGCCGCTGTGCGGGCCGGGCTGCAGGCCATCCGCACTGCCGGCATTTCCCTGGCACTGGATGACTTCGGCGTAGGCCATGCGAATCTTTCCTACCTCGTCGACCTACCGGCAGATACCCTGAAGATCGACGGACGTTTCGTGCAGGCAGCCGACCGGGACCCTGTGGCGGCCGCCGTTCTTCGCGCCACGATGTCTTTAGCACATGGGCTGAATCTGCGGGTCATCGGGGAGTGCGTGGAGACCCCGGCGCAACTTCGCCAGCTCGTGGACTCCATCCCGTCTGCCGTTGGCGCGGGTGCTGATGCGGTGACCTGCGCGGTGCAGGGCTTCTATTTCAGCCCGGCGCGGGATTGCGATGAACTGTGCGAGAACGCAGAAGCGCTTCGGCAGGCGTTCAGGCAGCGGGCGATCCTGGAGTGAGCGGCAAGCAGCGAAAAGAACCCGGAAGAGTGCTCGCCCCGTAGCCTCCCAATCTCCGAATCTCTAATCCGCGCTCCTTCAGAGCCCTGTCGGTGCCGACTGATCTTCGAGCGCCAGGATCGTTTCCCAGTGTTCAGCAACCACCGGCATCACGGACAGCCGGTTGCCGCGCGCCAGCAGCTGGAAGCCCGGCAGTGCGTCGGCGCGGGCTTTCAGTTCCGCAAGGCTGATGGCGCGGCGCAGGTGGCGTTCGTAGTGCACGTCCACGAGGAACCAGCGCGGTTCGTCCGGCGTGCTTTTAGGGTCGTAATGGCCTGCAGCGGGATCGAACTGCGTCGGGTCCGCGTAACTGCGCGAGGCGATCGATACGATGCCGACGATGGCCGGGACGTCGCAGTTCGAGTGGTAGAAGAAGGCGCGGTCGCCGACCTGCATGCGGTCGCGCATGAAATTGCGCGCCTGGTAGTTGCGCACGCCGTCCCACGGCTCAGTCTGCCCGGGGCGTTGCTGCAGGTCTTCCAATGAAAAGGCGGAAGGTTCGGACTTCAGCAACCAGAAGGATTTCATGGAGCACCTGCGGTGAAAGGAGAAAATGCGCGGCACTTGTGGAAGCCGCGCTCGGTGAGGATGGCGTCCAGGCGGACATCCCAGGCGTCCAGCGGCAGCGTATCGACGCGTTGTACGTGATAGGCGTAGCCGACCAGCAGCGGACGACGCGCGCAGCGGCGGGCGAAGCTGCGGTCGTAGTACCCGCCGCCCTGGCCGAGGCGTCCGCCGCGGTCGTCGAACGCAACGAGCGGTACCAAGACGACGTCCAGCCTGCGGGCAACACGGTGCCGTGTGCGTCGTACAGGTTCGCGGATACCGTAGGCCGCGCGCCGCAGCGGAGTTGTCTTGTCAAGCCGGACGAAATACAGCTCGCGTTTTTTGGGGAGGCGTGTCACGACCGGGACATAGACCTGGATGTCGTGTGCCAGAAGCGCGCGGATGGCGGGAGCAGTGCCCAGCTCACTGCCCTGGGACAGGTAGATTCCGATGTGTCGTGCACAGCGCAGCTTGCGCCGGTCCAGCAGCAGGCGGGCGATGTGCCGGGCACAGCGATGGCGTTCGGCAAGGGGAATGGCCAAACGGCGCAGGCGCGCGGCGCGGCGCAGCGCGGACTTGGAAGTCGTGAGGGTGTCTCCCGCAGGCGCCGCCATCCTTCATTGACCTTGAGACAGGGTCTCAAGTGGGTGCCTGACTACGCATTCGGGCTTTCCGCCATGATGCGGACTTGCACGCCCTGCGCAGGGCTGGCTCCCGATCGCAAGCATTAGGCTCAAGGGGCTACAGAGAGACAGTGGCACGCTGCGGAAGACACGGCCTGACGATAGCACAGAAAGAGGTAGTAAAGCGGGGAGCGTTCCACATGTGGCCAGCGCCGGTGCGTGGCGGCAGGTGAAGCGGCATCAGGTGCTGGAATCCTCGTCGTTTCATGTCCGCCGTGGCGGCAGGCCGCGAGGTCTCCAGCGTGCCGTCAAGTTGAATGGGTGGCCAGCGTCGTGTCGATGTCGAGCGCCATCTGCCGGATCTTTTCGACGGCTTCAGGATCCTCGTGTGCCACTCCGGCCGTGCCGCGCAGGGCAAGGAGTTCGCGGGCCAGGTTCAGCGCCACCATGACGGCGATGCGCTCCGAGCCCATGGCCTTGCCGCGCTGCCGCACGGCGCTCATGCGTTCGTTGAGGAAGTCTGCCGAGGTGACGAGTGCCTCGTGTTCCTCGCGCGGGCAGGTGACAGTATATTCGCGCCCCATGATGCGCACCGTCACATTGAGGAGGTCCTTGTCGGCAGGTGGGATCGGCTTCATGGTGTGGCGTCCTCGAGGACCCGCAGGCGGTCCACGATACCGGCGATATGTTCGCGCAGCTCGTCGTTGACGGCCTGGAGGCGGTCACGCGCAGCGACGGCGCGCGTGCATTCCAGCCGGGTCTGCTGGTAGGCCGCGACGAGGCGCTGGATGCGCTCTTCAAGCTGCTGGAGTTCCGCTTGCAACGTGCTCAATCCCTGTGGGGCCGGGTCGGCGAGAGTATAGCGCGCAAAAAAACGGCCGCCTGCACCGGGCGGGCGGCCGTCGGAACCCTGCAGGCCTTACTTGGACAGCAGGACGAACAGAGCCCCGTTGCCGCGGGCAACGCGCAGCAGCAGTTGCGGCTGGTTCTTGTTCGCCAGCTTGCGGAATGCGTCGAGAGTGGTGACGGATTGGCGGTTGACGCTGGTGATGACGTCCCCGCTCTGCAGCCCGGACTGGTCCGCGGGTGAGCCCTGCTGCACGTTCTTCACGACGATTCCCCGTGACGGGCCGCCGTTCGGTTGTACCCCCGTCAGGGTCGCGTAGCTGGCCCCCTTCAGTGCCGGGAACAGGTCGTCGCCGTCGGCAGCGGCGGTCACGTCGGCGCTCTTGCCGACGGTCACGGTGATGTCACGCTGCTTGCTGTCGCGGACGACTCCGAGCTTGACCTTCTGCCCGACTTCCAGCAACCCGACGGCATTGCGCAGCTGCAGCGCGTCCGTGACCGGGCGGCCGTTGACGGAGACGATCACGTCCTCGGTCTTCAGCCCGGCCTTGTCGGCGGGTGAATCCGGCATGACTTTCGAGACGATGACGCCAGTCTGTTCCTTGAGTCCGAGCGCCTTGGCGAGTTCCGGCGTCAGCTTCTGGATCATCACGCCGATCTGGCCGTGTTCGATCTTGCCGTGCTTGATGATGGCATCCATGACCGTGCGGGCCAAATCGGTCGGGATCGCGAAGCCGATGCCGATGTTGCCGCCGGAACGCGACAGGATCTGGCTGTTGATGCCGACCAGCCGGCCTTGCAGGTCGACGAGCGCGCCGCCGGAGTTGCCTGGGTTGATGGAGGCGTCGGTCTGGATGAAGTTCTGGTAGCCGTCGATGTCGGTGGTGCGGTCAAGGGCACTGACGATGCCGGCCGTGACGGTCTGGCCAAGGCCGAAGGGGTCACCGATGGCAACGACGAAGTCACCCACCTGCAGGGTGCCGGAATCCGCCATCGGCAGGGCCGTGAGGTTGTCGGCCTTGACCTGCAGGACCGCGATGTCGGTGGGTGTGTCGCTGCCGATCAGCTTCGCGGGCAGTGTACGGCCATCCTTGAGCGTGACCTTGATGCTGTCGGCATCCGCGATGACGTGGTGGTTCGTGAGGATGTAGCCCTTGGCGGCATCCACGATCACGCCGGAGCCGATGGCCTGGGTCTCCTCGCGCTGCTCGGGTTGCTGGCCGTCAGGAGCGCCGAAGAAATGGCGGAAGAACGGGTCCTGCATCAGCGGGTTGCGGATCGGGACAGAGCCGCTGACGGCGATATTCACGACTGCCGGCAGCACGTTCTTGAGCATCGGTGCGAGGGATGCGGGCTGTCCGTTCGCCGTGGGCGCAAGCATCGCCATCGGAATGTGAGCGTGGGCATCGTTGGGCGTCGTGGTCGTGAGCGTGACGACCGCGAGCGTTGCCCCACCGGCAATGAAGACGGCGGCAGCGAGTGCTTTCAAGTAGCGATTCCGGAACATTGATGATGGTCCTTGTACGAAGAAATTGATGGGTGCGGACAAACCGCGACTGCGTTATGACCGTGCCGACGGCATTGAGTTTCAGCCGCAGCTTAACGGAAGCGTCCGGCAAGGCTTGTGGCGAGTCTCGTGAACTCCCCACCCAGCCGCTCGCGCAGCGAGCGCCGCCGCCGATAGCGCAGAGAGAAGATGTCGTGATCGTGGACCCGTTCAAGGATGTAGTCGTCACTGGTCTTGAGCTGGTCCACGAGCTTGAGCGCCAGCGCCCGCGTGCCGTACCAGTGCTCGCCGGTAGCGACTTCCGCGATGGCCACCTGCGGACGGTTTTCTCCCACGAAGGCCTTGAACAGAGCGTGTGTGTCCTCGAGTTCGGCGAGGAATTTCTCGCGCGCCGCAGCGCTGTTTTCGCCGAGCATCGTCAACGTGCGTTTGTAGGCGCCGGCCGTGTGCAGTTCGATGTCGATGTCGTTCTTCTTCAGCAGGCGGTGGAAGTTTGGCAGTTGCGCCACCACGCCAATCGAGCCGACCACTGCGAACGGCGCGGCGATGATGTGGTCGGCAACGCACGCCATCATGTAACCGCCGCTGGCCGCCACCTTGTCTACCGCGATCGTCAGCTTCAGGCCGTGTTCCCGCAGGCGTCGCAGTTCCGATGCCGCCAGCCCGTAGCTGTGGACGAGCCCGCCGGCACTTTCCAGCCGCAGCAGCACTTCGTCGCGCGTGGTTGCTACCTGCAGGATGGCGCTGATCTCCTCCCGTAGTGCCACCGTCTGTGTTGCCGCCACGTCGCCCTCGAAGTCGAGCACGAACAGGCGCGTTGGCGCGGTGGTGCCAGATTGCGCCTTGCGCTTTGCCTTGTCCTGGGCGGCGCGGACCTTGATGTGCCGCTTCCACTCGCGTCGATCCAGCATTTCCGCCAGCAGGCTGTCCGCCGTGTCGGTGAAATGCCGGTTGAGGCTGTTGACCTCGAGCTGTTCCGCAGGATGGGCACCCCGGGCCGCCAGGATGACGCGCACTACGAAAATGAAGGCGGCAGCGAAGGCGATCAGCAGTGTCAGGGTCTCGGCGGCGAACAGGCCGTAGGAGACGAGGAAGTTGGGCACGGGCAGAATCTTGATCCAGTGATTGAGCGAGTCAGTTTACTGGACATCGACTCGGCTTTTCTGTCCGTGTGCCGCAAACACCCCCGCAAGCACCCTGTTTTGCCGTGGGTTCGAGGGGCAATCGCCAAGCAGTTGTGCCGTGGTGCAACATTTGATTGTTTTGATACAATAACCAAGGTATCTGCGGAGGGCTTTTGTACTGCGACAGGTTTGCGGTGGTGCGAAAGCAGTCTTTGAGAATCTGATTTCGAATAGCAGAAGGGGTTTGACATGAAACGTCGTTCTGGTCGCATTGCACGTAACTTGCTCTTGGGAACAGGAATTGCTGCCGTGCCGGTATTGGCGATGGCGGGCACAGGGCCGTATCTCGGGCTTGAGGCGGGAGGCAACTGGGTAGGCCCGGAGCTTTACTACAACCAGGGAGCCGCACCCACCAAGTTTCAGAAAGATGTATTTGGATGGGCTGCAGGCGTCACGGGCGGCTACAAGTTCGAGAACGGGTTGCGTCCTGAAATCGAATTGATCTTCCGCACAAATGCGCTGCGCAACGGACTGGGGCGCAGTAATGCGCCGTCCGGCATGGCGAACCTGTGGTATGACTTTTCGCTACCCATGGTCTCGAAGCTGCATCCCTATATCGGTGGTGGTGTGGGCTTCGGTCGCATCAATCCGATCCTCTCCTCGACGCTGTCGCCGAACTCCTATCGTTCCGTCTTCCTGTATCAGGGTGGTGCGGGGGTCAGCTACGACTTTACCGATCATCTGACCGGTGACATCGGCTGGCGCTGGATTCAATCCGGCATGAAGTCGGCAACGGCATTCGGCGGCGGCAACACGGATCTGCGCGTTGGGCGCTATCGCGCGAATACCGCGCTGGTCAGCCTGCGCTACTTCTTCGGCGGCAATTCCGCCCCAGCTCCGGTTCCGCCGGCTCCGGTCGCGGAAGCAGCACCGGCTCCGGCGCCTGCCCAGCAGACCAAGGAGGATCCGAACCGCAAGTACGAGAATATCAATTTCGCGTTCGACAAGTCCGACCTGACGACTTACGCGAAAGCGAGCCTCGATGGCGACGCACAGACCATCAACACGCTGGCCGGGCAGTATCCGGACCTGCAAGTTGACGTGGCCGGCCATACCGACTGGATCGGAACCAGCGCCTACAACCAGGCCCTGTCGGAGCGGCGTGCCAACACGGTACGCGAGTACCTGGAATCCAAGGGTGTGGACAGCAGCCGTATCCATACCTTCGCCTATGGTGAGACACGCCCGATCGCGCCGAACACCACGGCTGAAGGGCGTGCGCAGAACCGTCGGTCGGAAGTCAGGACGCATTCGGCTTCAGTCACGAAATGACGCGCTGATTCAATGAGGTCCAGGAACCCCTGCCGGTCATCGCCGGCAGGGGTTTCGTGTTTTCTGCGGCAGCTGCAAGCGCTACGAAGTGGGCGTCGATGGGAAGGACGTTGCAGCGTCGGGCGCATTGTTTGCGCGCACGGCTTCCTTGAGCTGACGGATATTGCCGCTGAGGATGTCGGCGATGAGGGAATCGGTGCGCGGATCGTCAAGGATGTTGCGCGTGATGTCGATGATGCTGTCCATGACGCCATCCACCACGCTGCGATAAAAGGGTAGCCGCGTCAGTGGCCCGGTGCGCGGGTCGGTGCGGAGTTTCTCAAAAACCATCTGCCGAAGCTCAGCTTCGTTGTGCTCGAGTGCGTTGACGATGTTCTTGGTGTAGGTGCCCTTGTGCAGAACGTCCGCAACCTGGTCCATGACGGCGATGGTGACCGTATCGCTGATCGCCGCGACCAGCGTCTGGCGAAAGCGGTTCACGATCCGGTACGTGAATTCCTCGCCGATGGCGCGGTCGGCGGCGATCCCGAAACGTGACAACAGCACGATGATCCGCACGACGCGCAGCAGCCGCAGGCCGCGCAGGGCCGGGTTCGATATCGGGATCATGCCAAGGATGTCGTACCAGTTGCGCAGCAGAAAGCTCCGTTGCCAGCCTGCCCGCATCCAGCGGTACAGGAATTCGACGAGGAATACCGCGCAGATGGAGTTGTCGGCTAGCGTGATCCGCTGCCGCGTGGCGATGTCTGGAACGGACAAGCCCTCCCACACCAGAAGTGCAATCGAGACGACCGCGAGCAGCAGCATGAGCCAGTCGAGGGCCGAAGGCCGCGTTGCAGAAGAAGAAACGAGACGTTGGGGATTCGACGTCGACATGGGTGGGGTTCCTGGACAGTGTCGTGTTCCGCCCGGAAGCGGAATCCACGCGGCGGGCAAGCGTAGTACATGCCATTACCGGTATGTATATAAGACGATGTAATTTGCATTGGTAGTCCAGATGCCGGGCGCGTACCTTCGAAACTTGGACAAAGGTGCAGCTGAGGTCATTGCGTTTCGGGTTGCTATCGAGACCGAAAGGACGCGGCGGAAACTTTCCCGTGGAGGGCAAGCGATGAAAATGATGAAAACCGGCCGCGTGCATGCGGCTGCTGTAGTGGCCGCGGTACTGGGCATCCTGGTTGCTGCGGTGCCGGGCTACGCCGCTGAACCTTCTTCCTGGCCGCCCGCCACAGGGTTCTGGACAACGCCGACGATCCATGACGCGGGGCGCATTCATTACAGTCACGACTTCGCCTACCAGCCCGACCCGAAGGCGACGTACAAGATCGTGTTCGGGTTGACGAAGATGGGGGCGCACCCGGACCAGGTGAGCCCTTCGATCGAACACCTCGCACGGGCCGTGAACCTGTATGTCAAGGCCGGTGTGCCGCTGGATCACCTGAAGTTCGTGGCGGTCGCCTACGGGCCGGGCACGGCGGTCGTGGTGGATGACGCGCACTACAAGGCGAAGTTCGGCGTGGACAACCCGAACCTGCCGGTGATTGCACAGTTGCGCAAGGCGGGCGTGGATGTCGCGGTATGCGCCCAGGCGATGGCCGAACACCATTTCAAATACGAATGGCTGGACAAGAACGTGACGCTGGCGTTGTCCGGGCTGAGCACGCTCGCGAATCTGCAATTGAAGGGCTATGCCGTGCTAATTTTTTGACCGGCAGCTGTCCATGCGATGAGGGATGGGTGGGCAGGACCGTATGTTTGCAGGTGAGCGGGCCCTGGGGGTGACACGTGTCGAAGGGGATGAAGATGAGCAACGGAAAGAAGCTTGCGATGGGCTCGGCGGCCGCCGTGATCCTGACGGTAGCGGGTATATGCCCGGCATCGGCGGCGAATTGGTTCGAGCTGCAGAACAATGAGGCCCCCGATGCGAAAGCCTTGCGGGTATGGGGCTTCCTGCAGCCGACGTACGAGGCGAATTTCGCGGACAGGGTATCCGGGGCTGCGAACCCGGCGTTCAATGGCCAGCGCCCGGTATTCGATCTCGTAGCGCCGGATCAGGAGAGTTCGTCCAGCTTCGAGCTTAAGCGCGCACGTATCGGCGTGCGCGGCCTCATGCCGAAGACGGATGGCAAAATCAACTATTTCGTTCTGGCGGAATTTGCCCACAATGGCATCACGAAGCACGCAAGCGCGGTCGAATTGTCGGATGCTTCCGCGACGCTGAACTACATTCCCGGAGCCCGCATTCGCTTCGGCCAGTTCAAGTACCCCGGACCGGAGGAAGGTTTTCAGGCTTTCCCGCTCGTCGATCCGTTCATTGAATTCACGACCGTGACGAACCAGCTCATCATGGGGCGCAGCTTCAATCTTCCCCCCGGCGGGACAGCGACCGCAGCGGGTGCGACGAAGGTGCAGGCGAATGGCGGCGTGGACGCATTCCGTGACGTCGGCGTCGAGGTCTACGACTGGCGCGACTGGGGCCCGTGGGAAGCCGCCTACGGCGTCATGCTGGGCAATGGCCACACGATCAACCAGCAGGATGACAACAGCAACAAGCAATGGTCGGCGCGCTTGCAGGGCAGCTACGTGTTTGGCGGCAAGGGCGCGTACCGGCAGGATGTGACGACCTGGATCTGGTATCAGACAGGCAAGCAGACCTTTGGCAGCGTGGACTACACCCGGCGGCGTGAAGGGATCGGGGCGACCCTGAATTACCAGCCGTTTCGCATCAGCATGGCTTATCTGCGCGGTACCGGCGTGATCTTCAACGGCGTCAATCCACCTTTCAACATCGACACCATTGTCTCGAGTTCCACGGTGGCGCTGGGTAGCGAGAACAAGGCGCGCGGCTGGTACGTGGCAGGCGAATACATGCTGCCGGAATTGCTGGATATCCCGCAGTTCAAGCAGGTGGCGATCGAGTTGCGCTATGACGCCTATGACCGCCTGCCGAACGATCCGGCTGCGGAACGGCGCTTTCATACCTGGACGGTGGGCGCGCAATATTCGTTCACACCCACGGTGAAACTTCGGGTCAACTACCTCGTCCAGAGCCTGAAAGTTGGCAATGCCGATCTGTTGCCAGCCCCACAACGCCAAAATGCGCAGGCGATTACCGATGCGATAGGCAATATGCTCGGCGTACAGGTTCTGGTCTGGTTCTAGTGGGCTCATTGAAGCGCAGGGGAATGTTCGTGCAGGGCCGGATGCTCCGGGATGCCGGAATCGGCGCTGTGCTGGTGGTGGCGGTGGGGGCGGCTGCAACGGTGTACGCGAGCCCGGTGCAGGTGCCTGCCTACGTGACCGCCGCCATGAACGACCCGGCGCGCGCGGCAGATCACGTCAATGACGAGCGGCGTCGGATGGCCGACGTGCTGGTGTTGACGGGCATCAAGCCGGGCGACAGCGTGCTGGAGCTGGTTCCCGGCGGTGGCTACTGGACTCGCGCATTCAGTGGGATTGTCGGTGCCACGGGCCGTGTCTACACGATGTGGCCGGAGCGGATGCAGAATTTCGCGCCTGTGCATGCGTTGCTCACGAAAAGCTTGCACAACTGGCGACGGCTTGCATTGACGCCGCATTATGCGAACGTCACGCCGATGGTTCAGCCGGCCGCAGAACCCTGGGTTCCCCACGCCGTGGATGTCGTGTTCACGGCTGACAATTACCACGACCTGCATCAGCCCTACATGGGGCCGCTGGACATGCTGGCATTCGACAAGCGCATCTACGCGGCGCTGAAGCCGGGCGGCGTGTACGTCATTGTCGACCACGAAGCTGCAGTGGGCAGCAACGAGATGATCGACGTCAACTTCCTGCACCGCATCGATCCGGCACTCGTCAGGCGTGAAGTTGAGTCCGCCGGTTTCGTGTTCGACGGGGAAAGCCGGGCACTCAAGAATTCGAAAGACCCGCTGGACGTGTCGATCTTTGACCCATCCATCCGCGGGCATACGAGTCAGTTCATGTTCCGGTTCCGCAAGCCGAGGCGTTGAGAGGGGCTGCGGCATTGGTTGCATCGCAAAACAAGGTGACAAAAGGAGATTGGGAGATGCACGTGAAGAAAACCATGATCGCCGCGGTGACCACCTTGCTGGTGACACTGCCGTTGGTTGGCACGGCCGCTGCAGCGGGGGCGCAGACCCCCTCGGAGTGGACGACGTACGCGATGGTGGGAACCCACAATGCGCACTTTCCTTCCGACTTTCCGGCGGTGTCGTGGACTTTCGTCACGCCCGGCGCAGACCGGATCGACCGTCGGATCGTCCGCAGCAATACCGAGATTCGGGATCTCGTGGGTTTCCCGATTGGTGCGGCGGTCGTTGACGGAAAGGTCTTTGCGTCCAATGACAACGGTTACGTTTATTGTCTCGACGCCATGACCGGGAAGCTGTTGTGGTCGCGTTATCTCTACAACCAGATCATGTCCACGCCGATCGTGGTGAAGACCGATGCAGGCGAAATGGTGGTTGCGGGTATCGGGAATTCGGACTTCACCTACAGCCACGCCAGGAAATTCGGCGTGGCGAACGCCCAGGTGATCCGCGGCACCGGCATTTCCGGCGTGGCGGCGCTTGATGCGAAGATCGGCGAGATCGTCTGGTTTCAGCCGACCGAAGGTCAGGATATGCCCACCCCGGCGTATGTGTCGGGCAAGCTGATTTTTGGCAATGGGGATGGCCACGTCTATGCGCTGGATGCGAAAGACGGGAAGATCGTATGGAAAACGCCCATCCATTCCTTCGTCAGCATGTCTTCGGCGACGCCCGTGGCTGAGGGCCGGATCGTCGTGATGGGTGGAACGCAGCCGAGCCGCATCTATGGCGTGAACAGCACCGATGGCAAGTTGCTGTGGTCCTTCGAGCCGAAGGATGTGTTTTCCAGCAGCGCAGGGGATGGCACCTGGGCCGGACACGGAAGCGTTGCGGTGGGACAGATCGAGATTCACAGCCAGGGCCAGGCCGAAGGGATGTCCTCGTCCCAGGAATTGGCGGTGAATGCCAAGACCGGTGAAATCCTGTGGAGCCGCGTGCTGGGTTCCGGCAAGGTGCCGCCCCGCAACAAGGACGCGGTGCCGGTGATCGCCGACGGCGTCATCTATACCGGCTCGCCGGTAACACACCACGAATATGCGGTGAGCCTGGCGTCCGGCAAGGTTTTGTGGGATGTGGCCATGCCTGCGGGCATGAAGGCGGCGCCGATGGTGGTGGGCGAGGCCGTGATCCAGCCGCTGGGCAATGGCGAAATCCATGCGCTGGACCGCAAGACCGGCAGGACGCTTCATGTTTACCACGGCAAGCACGGCGGCTTCGGTCCGCAAAATGGCGTGCTGGTCGGGAAAACCTACTTCATCGGCTCGAATGCCGGTTATTTTCAGGCGATTCCGCTGGCCGAACTGATTGGTACCGCCGGCGGGCATTGATTCCGGGCGCCTCCGAACGGTACGCGACGGTACGCGGCTGCGCGAGTGCGCTACACTCGCGCGCTGCGTGTGCCCCTGTAGCTCAGTCGGTAGAGCAACGGTTTTGTAAACCGTCGGTCGCGGGTTCGAATCCAGCCGGGGGCACCACTTCCCGATGTCGGGAAGGGGTGCGCATCAACGCGTGGTGTGGACGATGACGCGCCCCCAGGTTTCCCGCCGATCGAAGCGATCGATTGCCTGCGGCAATTCCTCAAACCCCACTTCCAGGCCGACGATGGGCCGAATCCGTTTGCGTGCCAGCAGATCCAGGATACGGGCGTGGATTTCTTCACCGAGCGCGCGGCTGGGCATGTTGAAATTGACTTGCGGGTAGGCGACGCCGGAGACATCGGATGCAGATTCCAGGACCCGGTCTTCCACGTAAGTCATGAGCACGCCGACCATCGAGAAGTTGCCGAAGATGAGCTGGCGCAGCAGCACCGGTCGTTCGTCTTCCTGCTCGATGCCGGACGAGAACCCGAGGATGATGTGGCGTGCGCCGTAGTTCAGGCAGCGCCAGGTCTGTTCCAGTACCTCTCCACCCACGGAATCCAGTGCCACGTCGACTTTGCGTCCGTGGGTGGCGTCGAGTACGGCGTGAACGAAATCTGTCGTCCGGTAATTGATGGCGACATCCGCACCGAGATCGCGGCACAGGCCCAGTTTTTCCTCCGTTCCGGCCGTGGCGATGACGCGTGCCCCGGCATGGACCGCAAGCTGGATGGCGGCTGATCCGAGGCCGCCGGCTCCCGCATGGATCAACACCGTCTCGTCGCGTTGCAGGTGTGCCCGCGTGAACAGTGCGAGCCACGCCAAGTGGAAGGGCCAGAACAGGGCGGAAGCCGTGCGCGCAGGCAGAGCGGCCGGCACCTCGAAGGCCATGACGGTCGGCAGCACGGCGTATTCCGCGTAACCTCCGTGTCCTCCGCGCGGCATGCCGATGACGTGCTTGCCAATCCATGCTTCCGCGCCGGCTCCAGCCTGCTCGACAACGCCGTAGACCTCGAATCCGGGAATGAATGGCGCCGGAGTCGGCATGCTGGCATAAACGCCCCGGATACCGTCGATCTCGTTCTTGTTGAGCGTTGCCGCCAGCACTCGGACGAGAATGTGCCCCGCGGCCACTTCAGGGGCATCGACGGTTTCCAGTTTGAGAACGTCCAGAGGTTCCCCGAAACGTCCTGCAACCCACGCCCGCATCGTGCTCACAACGCTGGGTTGCGCGGGAACGTGGCCAGCGAATCGTCCAGGTGCAGCCATGGCTGTGCCGAGTCGTGCCAGCACTGGAAGGTGGGCTTGAGGTGGCTGACGTCGTCCAGCGTCCCGGCCTTCAGGAAAGCGATGCCGGGCGCCATGGGTGTCAAGGAGACGATCGGGGCTCCGCAGCGACCACAGAATTTGCGCAGCACGGTACGGCCGCCGTCATCCCCGCGATCTTCGTAAGTGCTCAGCGTGCCGGTGATCCTGAGCGCGTTTTCGGGAACCGCAATCATGGTGGAGAAGGCGCTGCCGGAAGTCTTCTGGCAGTGGCGGCAATGACATACCCCGGCCGCAACGGGGTCCACGTCGCACTCGTAGTGGATCGCGCCGCACAGGCAGCTGCCGGTGGATTTACTCATGACCTCGTCCTCCATGAATTTGTAATGTGATTTACGCTGCAGCTTACACGGCCCCGGGCAACGTCCGAAGGGGCTCGATGGCCGCGAGGCATTCCCCACATCTATATAATGCCCCGCTCGTGCGGGTGTAGTTCAATGGTAGAACTGCAGCTTCCCAAGCTGCTAACGTGGGTTCGATTCCCATCACCCGCTCCACGTCTTGCCAAGGTGAAGGCGGATGCGGGTGCAGCAAGACGTGGCCCCATTTTCTCGTTTCAAATGTGTGGGGGCACGCAGGAGCCCTGCAAATGATCAGCCATGATGCCGCGACAACGCGCATGCCGGTGGTCTTCTTCGGCCACGGCAACCCGCTGAATGCCCTGCATGCCAACGCCTGGACGCGGGGCTGGACTGCGGTCGGGCAGCACCTGCCGCAGCGGCCGCGTGCTGTGCTGTGCGTATCCGCGCACTGGTACGTGCCGGGTACGGCGCTGACCGCGGCGCAAAACCCGCGCACCATCCACGATTTCGGCGGTTTCCCGCGCGAGCTGTTTGACGTGCAATACCCTGCGCCCGGTGCCCCCGATCTGGTGCGGCGGGTGGGTGAGCTGTTGCGTCCGACGCGGGTGGGCAGGGATGTCGAGTGGGGACTGGATCATGGCACCTGGTCGGTATTGCGCCATGTGTTTCCGGCTGCCGACGTTCCGGTGGTGCAGCTTGCCATCGACGCCACGCAGCCGCTGGCGTTCCATTACGAGCTCGGCCGGCGCCTGCGGCCCCTGCGCGATGAAGGTGTACTGGTTATCGGCAGCGGCAACGTGGTGCACAACCTGCGCGCCTATGTCTGGGACAATCAGCCCGCTGAACCCTTCGACTGGGCGCTGCGCTTCGACGCCCGGGTGCGCGAGCTCGTTGTGCAAGGCGACCACGCGGCACTGGTGGACTACCCGGCGCTGGGGCCGGATGCTGCGCTGGCAATCCCGACGCCGGACCATTACCTGCCGCTGCTGTACGTGCTCGGTGCCAGCCACGCGGGCGAGGCGGTGACGTTCCCGGTCGAAGGCATCGAGGGCGGCTCGATGTCGATGCTCAGCATTCAATGGGGCTGAGCACGCAAGGATCCGCGGATTCCTATCTGCCGGAGGGGCGTGCCGCCGGCAAGTGCCAGCGGTGGCGGATGGCGCCATAGCGCAGCGCGAAACACAGCAGCCCGCCGCCCAGCGCGCCGGCCAGGGGCGAGATCTGCAGCAGATGCGCGATCACGACGGTTGCGGCGCCCGCCAGCGCCGCCAGCGCGTACAGGTCGGCCCGCAACACCACGGGAATCTCGCGCACCAGCACGTCGCGCAACATGCCGCCACCGATGCCGGTGAGCATGCCGAGCAGCGCTGCCATCAACGGGTTGAGCCCGTACATCAGCGCCTTCTCCGCGCCCGCCACGGCAAAGAACGCGAGGCCCACTGCGTCGAACCATTGCACGGGATGGTCCAGGCGCGTGACGATCGAGCTCCAGAAAAACACGATGAAGCCGGCCAGGACCGATACACCGACGTAAGTCCAGTTCGCGATGGCCGCGGGGGGCACCGCGCCGATCAGCAGGTCGCGTGTGATGCCACCGGCGTTGCCGGCTGCGAACGCCAGCACCATGACGCCGAAGATGTCGAGCCGGTGGCGCGAGGCAGCCACCGCCCCGCTGATGGCAAACACGAAAGTGCCGCCGAGGTCGAGCACCATCGGCAGGATATGGATCAGCTGTTCATGCATGTCAGCATGTCCTGGCGGTAGAGCCGGCCTCTGCGGCCATCACGGTGCGAGCCACGCACGCGTGGCGATGACCAGTGTTTCCACGCCCATTTCCAGTGTCGGGTGCAGCACGGGCAGGAATCCTGGATTGTGGTTGGTCGGCAGGTCGTTGAGCCGATTGGCCGCCTTGGCTTTCGCATACAGGTCCGGGTCGGTGCCACCGACGAACCAGAATACCGACGGCACACCCCACTGCGTGCCGAAGGCACCGAAGTCCTCGCTTGCGGATGCCGGGCCCGTGGTCAGCACCCGCTCGGCGGAGAAATGCGCGCGGAACGCCGCAGCAACTCGCTGCGTTGCCGCGGCGTCATTGCTTGCCAGCGGGTAGTTGTCCAGGGGCGTGATCTCGGGCGGCCGCGGGGCGCCGGAGGCCGTGGCCTCCGCGTTGACGATGCGTGTGATGGCGGCGAGTACGCGCGCACGCACGCCTGCGTCGAAGGTCCGCACGTTGAGCTTGATGATGGCTTCGTCCGGAATCACGTTTTCCTTGGTGCCAGCCTGCAGCACGCCAACGGTGACCACGGCCGCCTCGGTGGGCGCAATCTCCCGCGCCACCACGCCTTGCAGACGCAGTACCGTGGCCGCTGCCATCACGATGGGGTCGATGCTGGCTTGTGGCATCGAGCCGTGTGCGCCACGTCCGAACAGGCGAATCTGGAAGCTGTCCGCCGCCGCGGTGATGGTGCCGATACGCCCGCCGATGGTTCCGGCGGGGCCCACCATCACGTGCTGGCCGAGCACCACGTCCGGCCTGGGGAAACGCTGGAACAAGCCATCGTCGATCATGGCTTGCGCCCCCGCTGCGGTTTCCTCGGCGGGCTGGAACACGGCCATGACCGTGCCCTTCCACGCCGCGCGGGTTTGCGACAGAAACGCCGCAGCGCCCGCTAGCCAGGTCACGTGCAGATCGTGCCCGCAGGCGTGCATCACAGGCACGGTGTTGCCTTCGGCATCGGTGGCCGTCACCGTGCTGGCGTAAGTGGCGCCGGTGGCTTCCCTGACCGGCAGGGCATCCATGTCGGCGCGCAGCATCACGGTCGGTCCGTTCCCGTTGCGCAGCAGGCCCACGACACCGGTCTTGCCGACACCGGTCGTGACCTCGAAGCCGGCCGTGCGCAGGCGTTCGGCGGCAAGGCCAGCCGTGCGCGTTTCCTGCATCGACAACTCGGGGTGCGCATGGATGTCGGCGTAGAGCGCCTCCAGACCGGGCAGCAGTGCGCGGAGCTTGCCCGCCTCGATTGGAGGTACCGCCGCCGGTTTGCTGTTCATGATGGATCGCCTCGTGATGAACCTGGATCAGTGTGTGTCATTTGAGCCGCGAATGGGTTGGCCTGGAGCAAGACGTGAGAGCGCGTGCCAATGGGTGCCCTGCGGTCAGGCGTGCGGAACATCCTCCTGCCTGACTTCGTGCCTGGCGGCAAAGTTCCGAACTGCTCCTGGCCAGGCTCAAGGTCTGGGCACTGTGGACAAGGCGTTCAGATCTCTCCACCTTCTTGCCGGGTAAGGGGCATGAGGGCGTCGTGTAAACTTCTCCGCATTACACGAATTAAAAAGGCGAGGAGATTCCCATGGCGATGCGCGGCTCGCGCACAGCGTTGTTGTGTGCGGCGGTAACAGGGGCCGGGTTGTTGACGGCTGGGGCGGCAAATGCCGCGGACGGATATTTCGCACATGGCTACGGCATGCAGGCGGCGGGGCGAGGGGGGGCCGCGATTGCGTTCACGTCGGACGCCTTCGGCGGCGCTAACAACCCGGCGACGATCGCCTGGGTCGGCAACCGCTTCGAAGTCGGGCTGTCGGTGCTGCAGGGGATCCGCGGCGCGAAGCGCGAAGGCAGTGTCGGGGGCGGCATCGCCGACTACAACGAGACCAGTGACCGCCACTACTTCGAAGTGCCGGAAATGGCGTTCAGCCGTCAGGTCAGTGACCGCTACGGCTGGGGTGTGGCGATGTACGCCAACGGTGGCATGAACACGACCTACCACGACAACACACTGCCGGAAGCGGCGTGCGACCCTTCCAGCACCAGCATGGAACGCAATCGCAACGCGTTCTGCGGCACAGGAAGGCTCGGCTTGAACCTGATGCAGGTGATCATTGCACCGACCTTCGCTTACAAGCTGACGCCGAAAATGTCGGTCGGTATCGCGCCGTTGTTCGGTGTGCAGGCGTGGAAGCTGTATGGCCTGGACTCTTTCAAGCCGCTATCCAGCGCGCCTGACAGCCTGACGAACCGCGGCAACGATTTTGCGTTCGGCTATGGCGCGCGCGTCGGTTACTACTACCGGCCGCTGCCGTGGCTGAACCTCGGTGCGCAGTACAGCACGCGCGTCTACATGACGCCCTTCAGTCGCTACAAGGGCCTGTTTGCGGATGCTGGGCGTTTCGACATTCCGCAGAACTACGGCGTCGGCATCATGGTTTCGCCGGTACCGGAGCTGCGCATCGGGCTGGACTGGCAACGCATCGACTACAGCAAGGTGGCCTCCAACGGCAACCTACCAAACGTTTCGCCAGCGAACCTCCTCGGCAGCCACGATGGCCCGGGTTTCCACTGGAGTAGCGTGAACGCCTACAAGTTTGGCATTGAGGCGTGGCCGGAAAGCCGGGTGACGCTGCGCTTCGGCTACAACCATTCGACGCAGGTGATCAACCGCGATGCCGTCACGTTCAACATCCTGGCGCCCGGTGTGGCGCAGGACCACGTGACGGTGGGCTTCACCTGGCGTTTCGGCAAGGGGTCGGAAATCAACGGCTATTACCTGCGCTGGTTCAGCCATAGCCTCGCCGGGCCATCGATCCTGCCGTTCGGTGGCACGGAAACCCTGCGCATGCACATGAACGCGCTGGGCGTCGGTTACGCTGTGAGCTTCTGAACGTTGGCGGGTGTGGCCAACCCGGGTGCTGTGGGTAAGTCGACAGCGCCCGGTGTCAGCGCGAGATCATGATGGCCAGGCCGACACGCGTCACGGAACGGTTGTAGTCGATCAGGCTATCGCCGTAGCCGTTGAAGAAGAACGGTCCCCAGAAGAAGTGATTTCCCGGTCCCGGAATGCTGTAATGGACGCTGATGGCGCCGCGCCTGAAGCCGGGGTTGTAACGGGCCATCACGTGCAGCATGTGCCCGTGGAAGAGCTTTTCCTCGAAATCGAGTTGTGCATAGCCGTAGTAATCCTCGATGTCGGGGTTGTCGTCGCGGCGCGGATCGGTGCTGGGCAGGTGGTCGTTTTCAGGAATGCGCCACCACGCCTTGAGCCGGATCATGTGGTTTCCGGAAGACTGGAACGGCGCGAGGTACACGCGGTTCCAGCTGCGTGAATTCGGCAGGCCCTTGCCGTTGGAGTTGTGCTCGATGCCGAGGTCCAGCCCGGTGTGGAACCAGCGGTCGCCGTCATGCGGGATGAAGCGGTAGAAGACCTCGGGGTTGTAGTTCGTTTCCCGGAACGGGCGGGAATGGCTGCCGTCGTAGACGTCCCAAAACGATTTCTGCGTATAGGCGGCGTAAAACGCACCGTCGCGCGGATAGCTGAACAACTTCAGCTTGAAGCTGATCTGGAAGACGGCTTCACTGCGTCCGCCCTTGTAGCGCGAGCTGAACGTGTAAGGCTCCAGATAAATCGGCTTGTGCAGCGACAGGCCGGATGCCGCCTCGACGAGTGGGTAGGCGTCCGGATCCGCGACGATGCCCCGTCGCGATCTCTTCGCGGGTTGGTCGGACCCGAGGCCCGTGTGCGAGGGCTCCGCCTGTCTGTCTGGTGGCGGGGACGAAAGCGTGGTGGCGGGCTGCAGCGTGATGCCGACGGGTGCCGCCTGCGCCTGCACGGTGCACGCAGCCCAAGCCAGGGCCAAGCCTGCCACGCGGCGTGCGCCGGTTGGTTGGAAGTGGAGGCAGCGGGCAGGCGTTGACCGGAGAGTGGGCATCGAAAGGCAGGTCCCAACGATTCAACATGAGGCGTGTTGCGCGTACTGTACGGCATGACATTGGCAAGGGCGGCTCGCGCCCGACATTGAGGGCAGGTGACATGAAGCGATGGCTTGGGTTTGTGCTGGCCGTGCTGGGCGGGCTGGCCGCGGGTGCGGCACAGGCGGCAAGCGGGCCGGTGGTCATCCCGTTCACGCTGCACAACGACAACATCGTGGTGATGGCGGCGCTGGATTCCGGTCCGCCGTTGCCGTTCATCTTTGACAGCGGGCTGAGCCACGGCGGCATCGTGACGGCGGAAACGGCAGGCAAGCTGGGGTTGAAACCGCAGCGCGACCTCAGCATCGGCGCGGCCGGCGGCGGGCCGGGCCACCGGGCGAAGCTGACCACGGTGCGGGCGTTGCACCTGGGTGCAGCGACGCTCGTGGATCCGCCCTTCGCGATCGTCGACGTTCCGCCACAGATCGTCGCGCGCGACGGCCAGCCGCCGATTGCCGGGTTCATCGGTGCTCCGTTGCTGGAGGGCGCTGTCGTGTGCATCGACTACGGCGCTTCCCGGATGCAGCGCTGGTCGCGTCAGGATTTCGTGCCGGGCGATGCCGTTGCGGTGGCGGCGCCGGTGAATCATGGCCTCGTGACGGTGGCGGCAGTCGTGGATGGCGTCCGCGCCACCCTGGCCGTGGATACGGGCAACAACGGCGGCGTCGAGTTCTTCCCGGCCTTCGTCCGTGCCCATGATCTCATCGACCGTTACGCGAAGACCCTGCACCCGACGCAGGCGACGAGCGGCACCGGGCAGACGTTCAACACCCTGTCCGGCATCGCGCAGAACGTGAGTTTCGCGCCACAGGTCGTCCTGCACGATGCCGATCTGTTGTTCGTCGCCCAGGCTTTCGACCCGACGTGGGGCATCGACGGGCTGCTCGGCTATGCCGTGTTGTCGCGCCTCAACCCCTGCATCGACCGCGATGGCGGCAAGCTGTATTTCGCCCGCCCGCCCGAGGCGCGTGAATGATCGACCTCGACGCGTACTTCCGGCGCATCGCCTACACCGGGTCGCGTGAGCCGACGGTTGCCGTGCTGCATGCGCTGACCGCTGCCCACAGCCGCGCGATCCCGTTCGAGAACCTCGACGTTTTGCTGCAACGGCCGATCCAGCTCACGCCCGAGGCCTTGTTTCGCAAGCTGGTCGAAGCTCGGCGCGGCGGCTACTGCTTCGAGCAGAACGGCTTGTTCATGGAAGTGCTCGCACAGCTCGGCTTCGACGTGCAGCCGCTGTCGGCGCGCGTGCGGCTGGGCCTCACGGACCGCGGCGTTGTGGCGCCCCGTACCCACATGTTCCTCCGTGTTCACATCGCCGGGGAAAGCTGGCTGACGGATGTCGGCGTCGGTTCCGCGTCACTGACCGGCGCGCTGCGCTGGCAGGAAGGCGACGAGCAGCCGACGCCCCACGAAGCGCGCCGTTTCGTGCGGGCCAACGAGCGCTGGTATCACCAGATTCGCTACGGAGATCGGTGGGCCGACGTCTATGAATTCACCGGCGAGGAAATGCCCTTCATCGACCGCGTGATCGCGAACTGGTATGTCAGCGCCTATCCGGGATCGCATTTTCGCAACCGCCTCGTGGTGGCGCGAGCCTTGCCGGAAGGCCGGCGGGTGGCGATTGCGAACGATGAATTGATCCTGCGGGAAGCGGACGGCACCGCCAGAAGCGGCAAGCTGGTCGGGAACGAGGCGCTGCTGACGGTGCTGGACCGGCATTTCGGCATCCGGCTGGCGGCGGGAACCCGTATTCGCTGGAATGTGCCGGCCGGTTGTTCCTGAACGCTCCGGTGGCCGGCTCAGCGCACCGTCAGTGTTCCGGTGGAAGCCGTGTGGAAATCGTTGAAGAATTCATATTTCCCGGTTTTGAGCGGGCCGACATAGACTTCCACCCGGGCGTGCCCGGGGACAATCACTTCGCGTGACAGGTCGTTGCTCTCGAACTCGGCGGGGATGGTGTCGGCATTTGTGATGACCAGCTTGACCTTCGTGTCGGCGGGAACTTCAATCTGGGCCGGCACGAAGCCGCGGTCCTTGATCTGGATCTGCACTTCCGGTGGGGCGGCCATCAGGGCCGAGCTGGTGCCGAGCAGCAGCAAGGCGGCAATGATGGGGCGGTAGGCGTGCAGCGTCATGGAAGAGCTCCGGTTGGGTGAGATACGCGTCGGCGGGTACGGCGCGCGTCAGGGTTCAGGACAGCGTGTCGGCGGCGGGACGGCACGGGTCGGCTGCCGTTTCTGCGCGACGGCTGAGCCACCAGCCGGCACCGGTGATGAGGATGAGCGTGGCCATGAACAGCACGAGCTGGATGCCGGACGGGCGGGCGTCGTAACCGACCAGTGCACTCAGCACCCGGCCCAGCGTCGAGCCGTTTGTCGCCAGCCACGAGCTGTCCCAGATCTGCGTGCCGAGCGTCGGCAGCCAGTCGGCCTGGACCAGGTAACGGCCGGCGTGCGACACCATGCCCGCTGCCAGCAGCACAAGAATCCAATTGGTGGCGGCGAACAACTTGCCGGGTGGGATGCGCAGCAAGCCGAAATACAGTGCCAGCCCAACGGCAATACCCGCGGCGAGGCCGAGAATGCCGCCGCTGCCGAGTGCCGCCACACCGACGCCACCCGCCGCCATGCCATAGATGAACAGAACGATCTCCGAGCCTTCGCGCAGCACGGCGATGGCGACCACGACCATCAGCGCGGAAGGTGGTTTTTCAGCCCGCCCGACGGCACTGCTGACCTGCATGAGGGTCTGGGCCATTTCACGCCCGTGGCGGGACATCCACAGGACATGCCAGCTGATGAGGACCGCGGCGGCGAGCAGGACGGCAGCATTGAACAGCGACTGTCCGCCGCCTCCGGCGAGCGTGGCGATCTGTGCCGCGAATCCGGCCACGAGCAGCGCTCCGGCAATGCCTGCGACGACGCCGAGGGTCAGCAGCCGTGTGCGCCCCGCGAGCCCGCGCGTGGCCGCAGCGACGATCGACACGATCAGTGCCGCCTCGAGGATTTCCCGGAAAACGATGATGGCGGTTCCAAGCACGATGTTGGCCAGAAAGTAGTTGAACGAGACTTATTCTCGTTTACGTGGGGAGCCGTGTCAATTCTTGTTTTCGGCCTTGGTTCGGATGCCGCTGTTGGCGTCTGCCCGCGATTGCCGGATGATGGTGGGCGTACCATGTCGCCCGCCGGAGTCGAACCGAATGTTGCAGCGTATGCGCGTTGATGCTTGCTGATATCGTCCTGTTCCTGGGTGCCGCCGTCATTGCGGTGCCGATCTTCCGTCGCCTGAAGCTGGGGGCGGTGCTCGGCTATCTGGCAGCCGGCGTGGCGATCGGCCCGTCCGGGCTCGGCTTCGTGACGGACATCGACCGGATCCTGCAGGTGTCCGAGCTCGGTGTCGTCATGCTGCTGTTCGTCATCGGCCTCGAACTGCAGGTTTCGCGACTGCGTGCGCTGCGCACCACGGTATTCGGCCTCGGTACGGCGCAGATCGTGCTGACGACGGCCGCTCTGGCCACGCTCGCGTGGTTGAGCGGCTGGAAATTGACGGTGGCACTGACGATCGGCTTCGGGCTGGCGCTGTCTTCGACGGCGTTCGTGATCCAGATGCTGTCGGAACGCGGTGAGCTGGTGACGCGTCATGGCCGCGCCAGTTTCGGCATTCTGCTGTTCCAGGACATCGCGGTGATTCCGTTCATCGCCATCCTGCCGATGCTCGCCGGCCACCATATCCATCCAAGTGCCTCTGCCATTGCCGCCACGCTGCTGACGCTGCTGCTGGTGGTGGTGGTTGCGCGCTACCTGCTGCGTCCGGTGTTGCGGCTGCTGGCGTCGACCCAGGTTCCGGAAATCTTCACTGCGGCAGCGCTGCTGCTCGTCATCGGCACCGCGATGGCGATGGAGTCCGTCGGCTTGTCTGCATCCCTGGGCGCATTCGTTGCCGGGGTACTGCTGGCGGACTCGGAATACCGGCATGCCCTGCAGGCCGACATCGAGCCGTTCAAGGGGCTGCTGCTGGGGCTGTTCTTCATCGCCGTAGGCATGTCGGCGGACTTCAGCCTGGTGGTAGAACGGCCACTCGATGTCATCATCGTGGTGGCGACGCTGATGGGTGTGAAGGCGCTGGTGCTGTTCGGCATCGGCCGCTTTGCGAAGCTGCCGGCGGGTTCAGCGTTGTCCTTGGCGGCGTCGTTGTCGCAAGGCGGTGAATTCGCCTTCGTCCTGTTTAGCCTGGCGGCGCGTGCCGGGTTGCTGCCGCTGCAGGTACAAAGCCTGCTGGTGGTCGCCGTCACGCTGTCGATGGTGGCCACGCCGCTGCTCTACGCGATGATCGCGCGGCTGCGGCGCGTCGATGACGCCCCGCCGTTCGACGAGGTGGATGTGCCGCCGTCGCCGGTCGTCATCGTCGGCTTCGGTCCCTTCGGTCAGATCATCGGGCGGATGCTGCGCGTCAAGAAGATCCCCTACACGGTGCTGGAGAAGAACTGGCAGCAGGTGGACTTCGTGCGCCGCTTCGGCAGCCGCGTGTTCTACAGCGATGCCTCGCGGCCGGAAGTGCTGCGTGCCGCGCAGGTGGACAAGGCGCGGCTGCTCATCATCACGATTCCGGACGAGGAGAATTCACTGCGCATTGCACGACTGGTGCGGGGCGAATACCCCAAGTTGCGCATCTTCGCGGTCGCACGCACGCGCATGCACCAGATGCGGCTAATGGACCTCGGCATCAGCGACGTGATACGCCGCTCGTATTTTTCCAGCCTGGAAATGACCGCCGACATCCTGGTTGCGCTCGGGGCGTCTCAAGAGCAGGCGCGCGCGGACATCACGCTGTTCCGCCAGCATGACGAGTCCACGCTGGCGCGCCAGCACGCGGTCTACCGCGACGAGCGCAAACTGGTGCAGACCGCGCGCGAGGCTGCGGAGGAACTGGAACAGTTGTTCGAAACGGATCGCGTCACCCGCAACGGACAGCCGTGACCTGCAGCGTGTGTGCGTTCGCACAGAGTGCACATTTCGTTATATCATTCTCGAACTTAACGGCGGTTCCAGAAAACAACCGCAATCAGGGAGGAGATCCACCGTATGCGACACCTTGCGAAGAAGTTTCTTGTCGTGCCGGCCGTGGGCCTGGCGTTCATGGTGGGCGCGGTCAGCGCGCAGGCACAGGATGAGTCCACCACACCACCCGATACCCGTTTCTATGTGGCGCCGTCGTTCACCTACGACATCGCCCGGGGCTCGCGCCACACGCGCAATGGCGTGGGCGGGCAGCTGGAGATAGGCAAGTCGATCAACGACTTCGTGGAACTTGCCCTGATCGGGTTTTACGAGAAGTTCCCGCTCAGCCACGGCGACCGTGTCTACATGTTCAACCAGGCCGCTGCGCTGGGCCTGCCGAACACGTTGCCGACTTCTGCACGCCTGTTCGGCGGTGGCTTCGGGGCCAACTTCTTCGTGCCGCGCTGGCTGGAAAGCCAGAACCAGTGGCTGCGGCCGCTGTTTCTGCACGGCGACGTCATGTACGGACACAACTCCGAGCAGAAGGGCGTAACGAACGACTCGAAGGGGGTCCGCGACACGTCGTTGATCACCAGTCTGGGCGTCGGCTACGACATTTCCCTCGACCCGCTGCTGAATCGCTTCATCACCGGCTCGGCGTTGCGGCTGGAAGCCCTGTACCGGATTGACCACCGGGAACGGAATTTCCTTGGTCCGAATGCTGGATCCCGCACCATCGGTGAGCCGGTATTCACCGCTGGTGTCCGCATTCCGCTGGGCCCGGCACCCGTTCCGCCACCGCCCCCGCCGCCACCCAAGCCCGAACCGGTTGCCGTGGTTCCGGTTCAGGCGCCGCCCCCGCCACCACCCTGCGAGGCGCCGGTGCTCGGCCAGCCGTTCAGCCTGGAAGGCTGCAAGGTCGGGGACTCCTTCGCGCTGGCCGGCGTCAACTTCGAGTTCGACAAGTCGCGCTTGGAGCCTCATGCCGTGAGTATCCTGGACATGGTCGCGCAGGCCCTGAATGACCGGAAGGGCGTCAGCGTCGAACTGGACGGGTATACGGACAGCATCGGTTCTTCGGCCTACAACGTGAAGCTGTCGGACCGCCGTGCGAACATCGTCAAGCAATACCTCAGCAAGCACGGCGTGGCGGCTTCGCGTATGGAAGCCAAGGGCTTTGGCATGGCGGACCCGGTTGCCGACAATGGCACGGCGGAAGGGCGTGCGAAGAACCGGCGTACGGAAGTCAAGATCACGAAGATCGAATGATCTGCTGGACAGTGGCATAGCCAGCAGCGCCCCGGCTTTTGCCGGGGCGTTTTCATTTGTGCAGAGAGCAGGGTGCCAGACATTAAAAAAGCCGGGTGTTGCCACCCGGCGAGGCTCAGGGATTCGGAGGAAGAGGTGAATCCCGACAGGGACTATGCAAGCGTGTTGCTGGGTACAACCTTGCCGCATTTCTGCGGGTGCGGGGCTTGTGTGCTGACAAACGGATGATTGCGCTGGCGCGAGTGGTGCTGGCGCTGCGGTCAGCCCGGCAGCAAAAGAGTGCGTTGCGTCATTCCTGGATTGCCGCGATGACGGCGTGCGACGTCAGCAGTTGTGGCAGGATTCGCGGCGCGCGCCCTGGCTTGGCGACGACATACAGCGGCACCCCGGCGCGTCCATACCCCGCAAGCGCCTGCGTGATGGCGGGATCGCGGCGCGTCCAGTCGGCCTTCAGGTAGGCGACATTGCCAGCGGCGAAGGCTTTCTGCACCCGAGCGCTGTCCAGCACCACGCGTTCGTTCACCTTGCAGGTCAGACACCAGTCGGCCGTGAAGTCGATGAACACCGTGCGGCCGGCTGCCTGTAGCGCGGCGACGTGTTGCGGGCTCCAGGCTCCTGCAGGTGCGGCCTCGATAGTTGTCGCAGCCGGACGGTTGATGGTGCCACCCAGCGCCCCAAGCTGCAGGCACAGAACACCGGCGGCGAGCACGCCGGCCCCCAGTGCGGCGGCGGACAGCCGCGCGTGCGGCCAACGCATGCGGGCCCACAGCCCGGCGGCGAGCACGATCAACGCAATCAACAGCAACGCGGCGGCATCCGGGCCGGCCTGCCGGGTGACGATCCACACCAGCCACACGGCGGTGAAGTACAGCGGAAAGGCCATCAACTGCTTGAAGGTTTCCATCCACGCCCCGGGCCGCGGCAGGCGCCGCGCGAGCTGCGGGAAGAAGCCGATGGCCAGGAATGGCGACGCCAGCCCGAAGCCGAGCGCGACGAACACCACCAGCGCGATGCCAGCCGGCTGGGCCAGGGCATAGCCCATGGCCGTGCCCATGAACGGTGCCGTGCAGGGGCTGGCGACGACCACCGCCAGCACGCCGGTGAAGAACGCTCCACGCGCTCCGCCGTGCCGCGTGAGGATCTGGCCGGAACCCATCCAGCGGGTGCCGAATTCCGCCATACCGGAAAGCGACAATCCGAGCACGAAGATCAGGCACGCCAGGAACGCGACGAAGATCGGGGACTGCAGCTGGAAGCCCCAGCCGAGCGCCTCTCCGCCGCGCCGCAGGCCCAGCAGCAGGGCTGCAGCGGCCGCGCAGCTCAGGATCACGCCAGCGGTGTAGGCGAGCGCCTGCAGACGCTGTCCGCGGCGATCGCTTGCCCCCGCCTGCATCACGCCGACGGCCTTGATCGCGAGCACCGGAAAGACGCAGGGCATGAGGTTCAGGACCAACCCGCCGAGCAGGGCGAACAGCAGCGCGGCCATGAATCCCGGCGCTGAAAAGGGGGTTTCTGGGGCACCGTATGCACCCTCTGAAACGGGCTGGACAGCGCCCGGCTGGGCCTCGATGGCATAGGCGCGTGTCACCGCGCCGCGCGGCGTGAATTCCAGCACGCCCGCTACGTTGCCGGCCGGGGCCTGGAAATGGCGGGCGGCGGCGGTCGTGAGGCGCAGGCCCGCCGCGTCGCGTGCGCTGCGTTGCGCTGCCGAGGCGTCGATCAGCTCCGGCTTCGCGGGATAGAACTGCACGGCGCCGCTCGGCACGGAACCGCCGCTGATGCCGAGCGAGATGGTGCCGTCGCTTGCGGCGTAGTGGATGTTCCAGTCGCCCGGCGGCGCCTGCGGCAGGCGTGCACGTGCTGCCGCGAAGCGTTTCTGCGTCAGCGGATCGTGCTTTGCGGGGCCGGTTGTGGCCGGCCGGGTGAGCGTGAGCTCGGCGTCGCCGGGGATGCAGATGTCCTTGCATACCAGCCATGACACATGAGCGCGAACGGTCGCCGGGCCCTGCAGGTTTGCCGGCATGTGCAGCGGCGCCATGAGCAGGTGCGGCGTGTCATAGCCGTAATCCACGAGCCCGGTGGTTTCCAGCCGTGTCGGGGCTGGCCAGTCCAGCGGGCCAGCAATCGCCCCTGCCGGCAAGGTCCAGCCGACCTGTGTCGCAAGCCCCGCTTCCCCGGGATTCTTCCAGTAGCTGTGCCAGCCGCTCTGCGGCGTCAGCTCGATGCCAACCCAGTTCGTCTGTCCGGCACCCCAGGTCGCGTTCTCCGCAATCAGCGCGACGCGCAGGTGCGGCACCTGCACTGTGTCAGCCGCGGATGCGGGCACAGCCCCTGCCAGGACGGCGAACAGCGAAAGGAAGGTCAGCAGCTTGTGCATGGCGGGATCGGGGCGGTCGAAAAAGTGGGTACGACCAAGACACTGTAAAGACCTTGGGCGGCCGCAGGGGTTCCGGGGTTTCCGGTGGCGCCGAGCCAGGTTGCGCTAGAGTGCGGGCCAGGCCCCCGGATCAGCGGAAGTCTCCATCATGAACGCAGAGCGGCTTTACGATCTCGTCCTGTTCGGCGCGACCGGCTTTACCGGCGGGTTGACAGCGGACTATCTGGCCGCCCACGCGCCCGCCCAGCTGCGCTGGGCGCTGGCCGGGCGCAACCGCGGCAAGCTGGAGCAGGTCCGCCAGCGGCTAGCAGCCATCGACGCGCGCTGGGCGCAGTTGTCGTTGCTCACGGTCGACGTCGAGGACCAACCCGCAGTTCGCGCCATGGCTGCCTCCACCCGTATCGTCGCCACGACGGTGGGTCCATATGCACGCCATGGCGAGGCGCTGGTCGCGGCGTGCGCGCAGGCAGGAACGGATTATCTGGATCTGACCGGCGAGCCTGGCTTTGTCGACGCCATGTGGCTGAAATACCATGCACGCGCCGTGGAATCGGGCGCCCGGCTGGTGCACAGCTGCGGCTTCGACTCGATTCCCCACGACCTCGGCGCCTGGTTCACCGTGCAGCAGTTGCCGTCCGACGAACCGCTGCGCATCGAAGGCATCGTGCGCGTGAACGGTGGTTTCTCGGCCGGAACCTACCATTCGGCGATCGAGGCCTTTGCCCACCTGCGGCGCGACCAGCGCGTGGCCGCAAGGCGGCGGGCGCAGGACCGGGCCTCCGATCAGCGCGAGGTCCACAGTCTGGCGGCCCGCATTCACCACGATCGTGAGCTCGGGGCGTGGCTTGTGCCGTTGCCGACCATCGACGCCCAGGTCGTGCGGCGTTCCGCCCGGGCGCTGGACTGCTATGGCCCGGACTTCAGCTACGCGCATTACGTGCAGATCCGGAAACTGTCGAGTGTCGGGATACTCCTTGGCGGCGTGACAGGGCTGCTCGTGGCCGCCCAGCTGCCCCCCACCCGCTGGTGGCTTTTGGCACGCAAGCGCTCCGGAGAAGGGCCCGACGCCGGACAGCGGGCGCGCAGCCGCTTCAGCGTGCGCTTCCGTGGGCGCAGCCTGGGGCCGCAGGCTCGCAGCGTGACGTGCGAAGTGCGCGGCGGTGACCCCGGCTACACGGAGACGGCGAAGATGCTGGCCGAATCCGCGCTGTGCCTGGCCTTCGATACGCTGCCGGCGTGTGCCGGGCAGGTGACGACGGCGCAGGCAATGGGGGCGGCGCTCGTGGCGCGGCTGCAGCGCGCAGGGATCACGTTTGAAGTTCTGGATGGCGCCGGAGCACGCCCGTGAGCGCGCCGCAGATCTGGCTGTCGGTGGCGGCGATCTACGGAGCCGCCGGAGTGGTCTGCGGAGCCTTCGGCGCCCATGCCTTGCGTGCCCGGCTGGCCCCCGATCTGCTGGCGGTCTGGCATACGGCTGTGGAATACCAGCTGTTCCACGCCTTGGCGCTGATCGCGGTCGCTATTCTGATGTGGGTGCGGCCGATGCCGTGGCTGGGGGTCGCGGCAGCCTGCTTCGCGCTTGGCGTGCTGGTCTTCAGCGGCAGCCTCTACCTGCTGGTGCTGAGTAGTGTCCGCGTGCTCGGGGCCGTGACGCCGATCGGCGGCGTGCTGCTGATTGCCGGCTGGATCGCGCTGCTGGTGTCCGCCATTCGGAGCTGAAAGCGCTCCCGTCAGCGCGGTGGCTCGCCTGCGAATTCATCTGTCAGGTGCTGCGCGAGGTCGGCGAGCGCGCGACGCACGGTGGCTTGTACCTGAGCCTCGATGATCGGCTGGAGGGCAGGTTCGAGGGCTGCACGTAACTCCGGCAGCAGCGATTCGGCCGTGACAGTGGGCCGTGCGGCAAGCGCGTGTCGCAGCACCGCAACTTCCTGCTCCAGAGCCGCGATACGGTGTTCTGAGGAGTCCGCTTCCGCGGCCGCAGCGACGGGTCCCGGAAGCGGCGCCAAGGGTGCAGGGGCGGGCAACGCGGAAGTAAATCCCGGTGCAATGCGCGGTCGCCCGATTTCCGGTGTACGGCGTTGGCCGGTGGTTACGGGGCCGGCCGCCGGTCCTTCGAGTTCCCGCAGCAGGGCGGTGATGTATTCGGCGTGAGGCGGTTTGGCAAGTACGCCGAATGCGCCCGCATCATGCACGCGCTGGCGGAATGCATCGTCCTCGTCGGCGGAACAGATGACGATGGGAATGTCGTGTGTGTCCGGGCTGCGCTGGAGTTCGCGCAGCATGTCCAGCCCATCGCAGCCGGGCATCTGATGGTCGAGGAAGATCACGCTGGGCTGGCGTCGCTGCAGGTAGACGTAGGCATCCTGTGCGCTTTCTGCCGTGTCCACGGTGTAAGCGTGGCTTTCCAGGAGCTTGCGCATGGCGTAGCGCGCGGAGCGTGAATCGTCGACCACGAGTGCGGTTTTTTCGTGCTCGCCGGCGGCGTCGATGTGTCGTTTGAAGGGGTTCATGGGGTGGGCGAAGACGGTGATGAGGCGTGAACGGGGTGGGTTCCGGCATCGACAGTGGCGTTGATCGCGTCTTCGATACGGGTCAGCAGCGGGGGAGCACCATGGCACCCCAGATAGTGGATGATCCGCTTGTCGAGATGTGCGGACTTCACTTTGATGATGACGGTCGCTTGATCCGGCGTCCAGTTCCCGCAGCCCGCTTGCGAAGGCACGAACCGTTCCGGCATCCAGTAGAAATCCGGCCGTGCCAGCAGCTGGCGCAAGGAGCGCAGGTCTTCCGGCGAGACGTTGTGGGTGTACCTGCCAAGGCGTGCGAAATGCACAGCGCAGGACGTGCGCTCGCGGCGGCGCAGGCGCCGGGCGACGGTCAGGGCTGGTGTGCGGGCGCATGGCCCTGGGGGCTGGGAAACGGACCGGGACTGCGGATCGCGAGAATGTCCTGCAGGCGCGCCTCGACCGCCGGGAGGAGGTTGGTATGCGGAATGAGGTAGAAGACCTGCGCGCGGATCGCGTCGAACGTCAGGCGCGCGATATCGGCTGCGCTGAGTCTGCCGGCTGCTGTGGCGTGCTCTGTCGCCTGTTGCATGGCGCGCATCGACGGCGTGGCGTGCGTGGTATTGCGCAGTGCCTGCGGCCGGTTGCGCGCGGAGTGCGCGATGCCGGTATCCACGAAGGCTGGGCACAGCACGGTGATGCCGATATCGGCGCCCACCGCGTGGAGGTCTTGATACAGCGTTTCGCTCAACGTCACGACGCCGTGCTTGCTGACGTTGTAGGCGGCCATCGACGGGGTAGAGACCAGCCCGGCTGCGGAAGCGGTGTTGACGATGTGGCACGTGTCCCGCTGCTCCAGCATCATCGGCACGAAATGGCGGATGCCGTGGACCACGCCCCACAGGTTCACGCCCAGTACCCAGCGCCAATCGGCCTCGCTGTGTTCCCAGGCGTAACCGCCGCAGGCGACGCCGGCGTTGTTGAACAACAGTTGTGTGCCACCGAAGGCTTCGCGCGAGCGGTGCGCCAGGCGCGCCATGTCTGCATCGACGCTGACGTCTACGCACTCGGCGACGACGTCTGTACCCTGGCCGCGCAGTTCTTGCGCCACGGTCTCCAGCGCCCCCGGTTCCACATCCGCGAGCACCAGCCGCATGCCGAGGTGTGCCGCTGTGCGCGCAAATTCGCGCCCGAAACCGCTGGCGGCCCCAGTGATGACCGCGACCCTGCCCTTGAATTCCTTCATCTGCCTTTACGCCAGTTTCACGAGTTGTTTGCCGACGTTTGCACCGGTCATCAGGCCGAGCAGCGCCTGGGGCGCATTTTCCAGCCCGTCGGTCACGGACTCGCGGTAATGCAGCTTGCCGCTGGCCACGAGATCCGCGAGTTCGGTACTCGCTTCCGGCCATATTTCCGGGTGTTCAGTGATGATGAAGCCCTGGATCTTCACACGGTTGAGCAGTGCGCAGACAAAGTTGTTCAGCGGCGTGGGCTTGGCGTCATAGGCCGATATGAAGCCGCACAGGGCGATACGCCCGTGGGCGTTCATACGCGGCAGGATGGCATCCAGCACCGGGCCGCCCACGTTCTCGAAATCACCGTCGATGAAGTCCGGCGTGGCTTGCAGCAGGGCCTGTGGGAAGTGCGGGTCGCGGTGGTCCAGGCACACATCGAAACCGAACTCATCCTTCACGATCGCGCATTTGCGGGCACCGCCCGCGATGCCGACGGTACGGGCACCAAGTTGCCGGGCCAGCTGCCCGACGACGGAGCCGACGGCCCCGCTGGCAGCTGCCACGACGATGGTCTCACCCGCGCGCGGCTGGATGATGTGCTTGAGTCCGTACCATGCCGTGATGCCCGGCATTCCGGTGCAGCCGAGGCGGGTGGACAGCGGAACGTCCGACCGATGCTGGATGCGCGTCAGCTCCGTGTCGGCCGCCGTTGCGTAGAGCTGCCAGCCCAGCATGCCCAGCACGTGGTCGCCGGTCTTGAAGTGCGGACTGCGACTTTCCACCACTTCACCCACGGTCTCGCCCTGCATGACCTCACCGAGCGGCTGCGGGTCGACGTAGGAACGCCGGTCGTCCATGCGCGGGCGCATGTAGGGGTCGATCGATAGATAGCGGTTGCGGACCCGGACCTGCCCGCTCTGCAGCGGGACCAGGGGCGCCGTAACGAGCCGGAAGTTGTCGAGGCTCGCCGCGCCGTGCGGGCGGCTCGCAAGCTGCCATTGCCGGTTCTCTGTCGTCATCGTGTGTTCTCCTGAGTGGGCTGCGATTGCATGATGATGCACCCGGCTGGTTGCTGAGTGCTCAGATCAGCCGCGCATTGCGCAGTTCGCGCTTGAAGTAGGCGTAGTAGATCGGTGCGGCCACGATGCCGGGCAGCCCGAATGCCGCTTCCATCACCAGCATGGCCAACAGCAGTTCCCACGCCTGCGCGCGGATGTGCGAACCGATGATCTTGGCGTTCAGGAAATATTCGAGCTTGTGGATGGCGATGAGGAACACCAGAGACGCGATGGCAACACCTAGCGAGATCGTGAAGCTGATGGCGACGATCAACGTGTTGGAGATCAGATTCCCCACGATCGGCAGCAGGCCGATGATGAAGGTGAGAACCACGAGCGTCTTGGCCAGCGGCAGGTGCACGCCGGCCAGCGGCAGGGCGACGAGCAGGTACAGCGCCGTGAAGCAGGCGTTGACGAGCGCGATCCAGCCTTGCGCGAGGATCACGCGGCGGAACGCGATGGCGAAGCGTGCGGAGGCGTGAACGACGGCTGCTGCAAGCGGCCCCGGCGTGCGCGTGGCAACGCTGCGATGCAGGGCCAGCAGGCCGCCGAGCACCATGCCGATCAGGATCTGGGCGGTCACCCGGCCGATTTCCCGCCCCGCCGAAGACAGGCTGGAGGAATGTGTGCTGAGCAGATTGCCCAGCATGTCCCGCAGTGCGGCGGCATTCGTCGGCAGGTATTCACCGATCCACGCCGGCAGCGAGGGCTGGATCTGGGCGAGCGCATCGGCGAGCTTGGTCAGCAGGGCGGGCGCCGCCGTGCTGCCGTGGCGCAGCAGGCTGGCGCTGCCCATGCCGGCCAGGATGAGCAGCGCGATCACCACCGCGGCCAGCAGGGCAATGGCCAGCGCGCGCGTGCGGCCAGGCGCCAATGCCGTGAAACGCAGGGACTTCTCCAGTACCGCGACGAGCTCGAACACGGCAAGGCCGCCGAGCAGGGCCGGCAGCAGATGCAGCCCGAGAATCATCATCAGCACGGCGGCCACCACCGCCCACGTCAGCCACTGGCGGCGGGACGGGGAGGGCGGGAGCGTGGACAGGCTGGGCGCAGGGTTGGGAATTTCCATGCGAGACGGGTCAGTGTGCGGGTCCGGGAGGGGCGGATGGCGTGGCCAGAATGTCGGCCACGGTCCGCAGCACCTCCAAGCTGAGGACGAGGGTCAGATGGCTGCCGCCGACCTCGATGTTGCAGGTACGCGGCGTTTCGGGTTCCAGACAGCAGCGCCAGTTGACGATGCCGTCGGCGCGGGTGTGAAGCGCATGACACGGGACGGCAGGCGGTTGCTGGTGGCGGTGAAAGCGGGCCCAGTCGATTTCCGGCCGCCGACCGCCGTTGGCGATGCGTAGCAGGGTGTGTAGGTTGTTGGCAGTCGGGTATCCGCTGAACGGGCTCCCGAGCGTGATGACTTCTCGCACCCACAGCGGATGATGGCGTGCCGCTTCGCGCACGAAGATGCCCCCTAGGCTCCAGCCGACAAGACTTACCGGGCCGTGCTGCCGGTACAGCCGCTCGATCTGGTTGTTCAGGCTAGCCCGCACGGTGGGCCGCATGCCGAGGTTGCGCCCGCATTCCCAGCCTTCCACCGCGTATCCCAGCCGCTGCAGGGCGCTGCGCAAGGGGCGGGTCATGCGATTCGTGGTGCCGAATCCAGGCACCATCAGCACGGCGTGTCCGTCGCCGCGCGGCAGGCCGTCCAGCAACCGGGTTGCACGCTGAAACGCAGGCCACGCCAACGCCACCCGCGCCTCGCCCAGCAGCAGGCGCAGCGAGGGGGCCTTGATCTCCGCCGGGGGCCAGGTTTCTGGCATGTCGCGCGTCTAGTGGCTCAGGCCTTAACCCGGGGGCCAGCGGAACGGGCGTCCGGCCAGCACGTGCACGTGCAGGTGGAACACGGACTGTCCGGCGTCGGCGCCGCTGTTGATGACCACGCGGTATGCATCACCGTAGCCTTTTTCGACGGCCAAGCGGTTTGCCACCAGCAGCAGATGGCCGAGCAGCGCCTGGTCTTCCGCTGTCGCATCTACGAGGCGCGGCAGCGGCTTGCGCGGGATCACAAGCAGATGCAGCGGAGCGCCGGGATTGATGTCCTCGATGGCCACGCACTGGTTGTCTTCGTGGACGAATTTGCCTGGCAGTTCGCGGTCGATGATGCGCTGGAACAAAGTCTTTGCGGGAGTCTTTCCAGGCGTATTCTCTGGGGGCACCATCAGCAAGCTCCATACCGTGTGTGGGGCCATCAGTGTAGTTCACGTGCGTGGCGGAGTTGCTACCATCGCGGCGTTTCCTTCCAGGATGACGGTGCGTGGACGAACGCAGCACAGGGGATTACCGCCAGGGCCGGGTTTATCTGCGGCTGTTGGGCGTGGCTCGGCCGTATGCCGCCGTGTTCGCGCTCGCGCTACTGTGCATGGTGCTGTTTGCCGCGACCGACGTGACCGTGGCGCGGCTCATCAAGCCGCTCACGGACGGCAGTTTCATCGCCCACGATGCCGCCACGATCCGCTGGATCCCGTGGGCCATCCTCGGGGTGTTCGTGGTGCGCGGGCTGGCGGGCTTCGGCTCCGCCTACGGCATGGCGTGGGTCGGGCAGAACGTGGTGCGCATCCTGCGCGACCGCATCTTTGCGCATCTGCTGGCCGTGCCGGTGGCCCACCACGACCGCCGCCGCATTGCCGATCTGCAGACCAAGCTCACTTACCACGCCGGCCAGGTCGCCGATACCGCCACCGGCGTGCTCACGTCCGTGGTGCGCGACGGCTGCTCTGCGATCGGCCTGATCGGGTTGATGTTCTACACGAGCTGGCGGCTGGCGCTGTTCAGCCTGCTGATCGCGCCGTTTCTCAGCGTCCTGTTCTCGTGGGTGAACCGCCGCTTCAAGCTGCTTTCGCAACGCATCCAGGACTCGGTGGCGGGCATCACGCATTCCGCGGACGAGGCCATCACCGGGCGCCGGGTGGTCAAGGTCTACGGTGGCGAAACGCTGGTGATGGCGGCGTTCGCGCGGCTCAACGCCTATCTGTGTCGCCAGAACGTGAAGCTGGCCAGCGCCGGGGCGGCAAGCAACGGCACGATGGAAATGATCGCCGCCGTCGGCGTGGCGGCGCTGGTGTACCTGGCGACGCTGCCGTCGCTGCGGACTGAGCTGACGCCGGGCGCGTTCGTCTCCTTCATCGGCGCCATGCTGCTGCTGCGTCAGCCGATGGCATCGATGACGGGTCTGGCGCAGCGCTGGCAGGCTGGTATCGTTGCCGGGCGCGAACTGTTCCAGTTCCTCGACACGCCCACGGAGCGGGACGACGGCACGCGCACGGTGCAGCGCGCCGTCGGGCATCTGAGTTTCGAGCGTGTCGTCTTTCGCTATCCGGGCGCGGAAGACGCGGCGCTGAAAGGCATCGACCTGGAACTGCGCGCCGGCCAGCGCGTGGCGCTCGTGGGTCGTTCCGGCAGCGGCAAGTCCACGCTCATGTCGCTGATTCCGCGTTTCTACGACCCGCAGCAGGGCAGCGTGAAGCTCGACGGCCACGACCTGCGCGACTACCAGCTTCGTGACCTGCGCCGCCAGATCGCGCTCGTCGACCAGAACGTCGTGCTGTTCGATGCCTCCATCGCCGACAACATCGCCTACGGACTGGAACCGCGCCCTTCCGATGCCCGCATCCTCGAAGTGGCAAAGCAGGCCAACGCCCTGCCGTTCATCGAAAAACTGCCGGAAGGCCTTGATGCCCAGGTCGGCCAGCGCGGCGCCATGCTGTCCGGTGGTGAACGCCAGCGCGTGACGATCGCCCGCGCGTTGTTGAAGGACGCGCCGATCCTGTTGCTGGACGAAGCGACTTCGGCACTCGACAGCGAGTCCGAGCATCTCGTCCAGGAAGCGCTGGACCGCCTCATGGCCGGGCGCACCACGCTGGTGATCGCACACCGCCTGTCCACGGTGCAGGACGCCGACCAGATCGTGGTCATGGACCGCGGGCAAGTGGTGGAAGCCGGGCGCCACGCCGAGCTGATGGCGCGCGGCGGTGAGTACGCGGCGTTGCACCGGCTGCAGTTTCGCGAAACCGATGCCGAAGCCGACGCGGAAACATGAGCCGCCGGGCGTGAACCGCGCGCTGGAACGCATCTGGTATCAGTCGGTGCGGCCGCCGTGGCTGCTGCGGTCGTTGTCCCGGCTGTACGCGCGGATCGCCGACCGCCGTGCCGCGCGGCACAAGGCTGCCGCCGTGCGCTTGCCGGTGCCGGTGGTCGTGGTGGGCAACGTCGCGGTCGGCGGCACCGGCAAGACGCCCTGCGTACTGTGGGTGGTGCGCTTGCTGCAGGAACGCGGCCATCGGCCCGGTATCCTCAGCCGCGGCTATCGAGGCCGCGGGCCATTCCCCTGTGTCGTCACCGCGGCGACCACGGCGCGCACTTGCGGTGACGAGCCGTTACTGCTGGCACGGCGTTCCGGCGTGCCCGTGGTGTGCGCGCCGGACCGGATAGCGGCCGGGCGCACGCTGCTGGCGGCATTTCCCGACGTCGACGTGCTGGTGTGCGATGACGGCCTGCAGCATTACGCGTTGGCGCGTGATCTCGAATTCTGCGTCGTGGATGGCGTCCGCGGCTTCGGCAACGGCTGGCGCCTGCCAGCCGGCCCACTGCGCGAAATGCCGGAACGTGCCGCGCGTTGCGCACTGCAACTCGTCAACGGCGGGGCGGCTGCTGGCGGCGGGTCAGGCGCCGTGCGTTTCGACCTCGAACTGGGCATGGCACAGCGCGTCGGCGGCCCGCAACAGCGCCCGCTGGCGGAATTCGCCGCCGGCCCGGTGTATGCCGTCGCCGGCATCGGGCGGCCGGAACGCTTCTTCGCCGCGTTGCGCGCAGCGGGGCTGGCGCCCGTCACGCGCGCATTTGCCGACCACCACGCCTATCGTGCGCAGGACTTCGCGTTCGCCGGCGGCGCGCCGGTGCTGATGACGGAAAAGGACGCCGTGAAGTGCGAAGCGCTGGGCGTGGCGGCGCTCTGGTCCGTGCCGGCCACAGTCCGCGCCACGGTCAGCGATGCGGCGCGTGTGACACAATGCTTGGCGCGCGTGTTCGACTCCGCGCCTGCTGCCTCCCACCCATCCACGCAAGCCTCGCCGTGACCGAACCTGTGCCGCGCGCCGTCGATTCCGCGCCTGAACTACCGCTACTTGGGTTCTGGCCGCGCATCGGCGCATGGCTGAACATGCTGTTTGTCGATCACTCGATCTTCCGTTTCTTCTTCAACCTGCGACAGGCGGTTGCGCCTGGTGTGTATCGTTCCAGCCACCCCATGCCCTACCAGTTGCGGCGTGGTGCACGGGCTGGGGTGAAGACTGTGCTCAATCTGCGCGGCGCGGAGGCGCACATCGGCTCGAACCGGCTGGAATGGGACACGGCGCAGCGCTGCGGCCTCATGGTCGTGCACTTCCCGCTTGGCTCGCGCGACGCGCCTGCTGCGGAAGAGGTGCTGGGGCTGGTTCAAGCGTTTGAAACGCTGGAATACCCGCTGTGGTTCCATTGCAAGTCGGGCGCCGACCGTGCCGGTTTTGTCGCGGCCGTCTACCAGCTCGTCTGTGCCGGAAAACCGCTGGCTGAGGCGCGCCGCGAGCTGCGTTTCTGGTGGCACGGCCATGTGCGGCAGGCCAAGACCGGCATCCTCGACCACTTCCTCGACTGCTACGAAGCGGAATTCAAGCGCGATGGCATCGGCTTCGTCGACTGGCTGCGCACGCGCTACGACCGCGATGCCGTGCGCCGCTCGTTCCGTGAGCAGTGGTGGGCGGCGATGTTCGTGGACCGCGTCCTGCACCGTGAATGAGGTATGCGAGAATGCCGGCGTTTCCAGCGTTGGTCTGCCATGAACATCGATAAACGCCTGCTTGACATCCTCGTCTGCCCGGTCAGCAAAGCGCCGCTGGAGTGGCACCCCGACACTCAGGAACTCGTTTGCCGTGCTTCCCGGCTCGCCTACCCGGTGCGCGACGGCATCCCCGTGATGCTGGAAGAAGAAGCTCGCCCGCTCACGGACGAAGAATTGGCGCGCAAGTGAAATTCTTCGTCGTCGTGCCGGCGCGTATCGGCTCCACACGCCTGCCGCGCAAGGTGCTGCGTGACCTTGCCGGGCGCCCGCTGCTGCGATGGACGTGGCAGGCGGCCTGCCGTTCCGGCGCGCAACGCGTTGTGGTGGCCACCGACAGCACCGAAGTCGTCGCCGCCTGCCGCGCGTTCGGCGCCGACGTGTGCATGACGTCCGCTGCACACCAGTCCGGCACCGACCGTGCAGCGGAAGTGGCGCGCAGTGAAAACTGGGACGACGACGCCATCGTCGTGAACCTGCAGGGCGACGAGCCCCTGATGCCGCCGGAACTTGTGCAGCGCACGGCGGCGCTGCTGGATGCGGACCATGAAGCGCAGATCGCGACGTTGGCGCACCCCCTGCACCGCGTCGAGGACTGGGCGAATCCGAATTTCGTCAAGGTTGTGCGCAACGTGAAAGGGCAGGCGCTGTATTTCTCCCGTGCACGCATTCCGTGGCGACGCGACGGAGTGAGCACCACTCCACCGCTGCCGGGGCACGGGCTGGCCGTGCGCCACATGGGGCTGTATGCCTACCGTGTCGGCGCGCTCAAGCGTTTTGCCGCGCTGCCGCCTTCAAGGCTGGAGCAGTGCGAAGCCCTCGAACAATTGCGCGCACTGGAAAACGGCTTCGTCATCAGTGTCGGCATCGTCGATCACGAGCCGCCGCGGGGCGTGGATACGGAGGCTGATCTCGCTTTGGTTGCCGCGCAGTTGCGACAGGCCGGCAGCAGCTGAGCTACCTAAGCCCCTCGTAGGGGATCGAAGACTGGAAATCAGGGATCCGGATCGGGAGCTTGAGAGCAAAACGGATGTGTCCGGGAGCTGTCATGTAGCTTTTCGCAATCCTCTCGGACTCACTGCCCCGGCTGACAACCACCCCGCCCTATGGGCCTCCCTCCTGTCGTGGAAGGGTGGATGCGGCAGGCGGACACGGGGCAGTCGTGGGTGTGGCGCCGATCCTGACCGAGGCCTGTCTGCGGTAGCTCAGGCGCCGTTGGTGCTGGCCCGGGAACGCCGGTCGAAGACCGGTGCTCCCGAGTGTTGCCGTGCGCGCTCAGTCTGCGGTTTCGGTCGGCTTGGCCGGAGCCGCGACGGGCGCTTCGTGGGCGGATGGCACCGCCGGTGCCGGAACTGGCGGCTGCTGTGGAGCGAGTTGCGGTACCTGAACAGGCGCAGACGCAGCGACGGGGGGCGGCTGGATGGCTGGTGCCGGAGCTTCCGTGTGCGGTGCTGGGCTTTGCGGTGTCTGCGCTGCCGGGGCGTCCACGCGTGCGGCTGCGGCACGTGCGGCGGGGTTGGCGGAAGGCAAGCCATCCAGCTCCGGTGTACCGCCGAAGTCGTCGTCGAAATCGACGCTGGATGTGGCGTCGTGCCGGTCGTTGTTCACATCGGTTGCTGCGGAATCACCGTTGGCGTCGCGCCCGCCACGCCCACCGCGCCCGCCACGGCCACGACGCCCGCGCCGGCGTCGACCGCTGCGCTGGGTTTCACTGGCTTCGCCGGACACCGGGGCAGCAGGCCCGTTGCCGGGAGTCGTTTGGCTGGCCGCTGGTGCAGAAGTCGTTCCACTGGTGGCTGGTGTGCTGTCGGTGCGTTCTTCACCGACTTGTGGTGCCGCGGGTTTAGCCGTATCCGCGCGAGGTTGTGAATCCGGGCCTGCGCCGTTGCGCGGCTGTGCCTGACGGTCGGTGTCGCGGCGATTGCTGTTGCTGTTCTGTGCACCGTCCGTACCGTTGGGGTTGTTGCCGTTGCCATTGGAGCGGCGCTTGTTGCCGTTGTTGCCACGGCTGGTTGAGCGTGGATCGCTTGCGTCCTTGCTGTTGTCGCGCTGTGCCTGCCCGCGGCGATTTCCATCATTCTGTCCGCCGCTGCGGCCACGCCGGTCACGGTTGGCATTGTTGTGGCCGCGTCCGCCGCTGCCGTGGCGTGCGTCGGTGTGCGGCGCGGAGCTGCGTGAAGCACCGCTGCGGCGACGGGTCCCCGTGTCGGAGTTGTCCGTTGCTGCCGGCTGTCGGCGACCGAGGCCGAGCCAGCCGAGCAGGCGCTGCCAGAACGAGGTCGTCACCACGACCGGCGCAGCGGCGGCAACCGGAGCCGCGCCCGGATCGGGGGCGTCGAGCGGCAGCGGTGCCGGGGCGTCGGGCAGGACTTCGCGGACAGCCGGTAGCGGTGCTTTCCCGGGTGTGGGGTTTTCGCCGCGCTTTGCCCGGTTTTCCGCCTCGAAATCCTGCGCCAGCGCATAGCTCAAGCCTGTGGTTTCCGGCTGGCCGCGGCCATCGGCGCGGATGCGCTGGATATCGAAGTGCGGCGTGAGCAGCGTTTCGTTGGGGATGAGCGTGACGAACTCGTTGTAGCGCTCGGCCAGCTCGTTGACGCCGCTGCGCTTCTCGTTGAGGAGGAAGGTGGCGACGTCCACCGGCAGCTGCGCGATTACGCCGGCAGTGCGGTCCTTCATGCACTCTTCCTCGATCAGGCGCAGGACGGACAGCGACAGGGACTCGACGGAACGCACCGCGCCGCGGCCTTCGCAGCGCGGGCAGGTGTCCAGGCTGTGCTCACCAAGGCTTGGGCGCAGGCGCTGGCGCGACATTTCCATCAGCCCGAAACGTGAGAGATGGCCGATCTGCACACGCGCGCGGTCGATCGCGCAGGCCTGTGCCAGGTGCTGCTCGACGTCGCGCTGGTTGCGGCTGGGGCCCATGTCGATGAAGTCCACGACGACCAAGCCGCCGAGATCACGCAGTCGCAACTGGCGCGCGACTTCGTCGGCAGCCTCAAGGTTCGTCTTGTAGGCCGTCTCCTCGATGCCGCCGCTGCCGGTGGATTTCGCGGAGTTGACGTCGATGGCGGTGAGCGCCTCGGTGCGGTCGATGACGATGGAACCGCCGGACGGCAGGCGCACGAGGCGCTGGTGCGCGGACTCGATCTGGGACTCGATCTGGTAGCGCGAGAACAGCGGAATGTTGTCTCGGTACAGCTTGAGCTTCGGCAGCTCCCCGGGCATGGAGTATTCCATCTGCGTGCGCGCCTGTTCGTAGACTTCCACGCTGTCGACGATGACTTCGCCGATGTCCGGGCGCAGGTAGTCACGCAGCGCACGCAAAACGATGTTGTTTTCCTGGTAGATCAGGAACGGCGCCTTACGCGCGGCAGCGGCTTCGCTGATCGCGTTCCAGATGCTGACGAGGTGGTTCAGGTCCCACTGCAGTTCTTCGGCGCTGCGGCCGATGCCGTTGGTGCGGACGATGACGCCCATGCCGTCCGGGATATCGAGACCGGCCATGGCCTCGCGTAGCTCTTCCCGCTGCGCGCCTTCGGCGCGACGGCTGATGCCCTCGACTTTCGGGCTGTTCGGCATCAACACCAGAAACCGGCCCGCGAGACTGGCGAAAGTCGTCAGCGCCGCACCCTTGTTGCCGCGCTCGTCCTTTTCGACCTGGACGATGAGCTCCTGTCCTTCGGAGAGCTGCTCGCGGGTGTTGTGGTTGCCGGGCTCGCCCTTCAGGTAATCCTTTGCGACTTCCTTGAGCGGCAGGAAGCCGTGGCGTTCCGCGCCATAGTCGACGAAACACGCTTCGAGGCTGGGCTCGACGCGTGTTATGCGACCCTTGTAGAAATTGGATTTACGCTGTTCGTGGCTCGCTGTATCGATATCGAGGTCGAACAATTGCTGTCCGTCGACGATTGCCACACGCAATTCTTCGCGCTGCGTGGCATTGATGAGGATTCTTTTCATTGTGAGGTTGAGTCCGGTAAGCGCTCGACCACACGACAGGACTGGTAGGACGCGTGCACCACGCACCCCGATTGGCGCCCGAAACCGCATGACGGTTTACGCGCCCAAATCGTGCAAACAATCCTGCAACGTGCAGGAGCAAAGGGAAAAGCATGGGAGTTGTTCGCCATGGACTGGCGAACACGTTGAAGCTGAAAGGAGTTTGCGACGGCAGTGTTAACATCTCGTTTCCAATCTCGTCGACCAACTCCGGCACACGATCATGTCCGCACGGAACAAGCAGCGCGGAACACGCACGGTACGTCAAAACCCGCGCGCCTATAGTGTGCCACAGCCGCGCACGCACGGACAGCCCTCCGGGCGCACCCGGCCGGAGGTTCCCGCCCTTGCGGCACCGCCTGCACAACGCGTCGCGGGTGTCACGCAGGAACGCGTGGACGCCGGGCACGCCGGGCAGCGGGTGGACAACTTCCTGCTGCGACTTTTGCCGGGCGTGCCGAAATCCCATGTCTACAGCCTGCTGCGTTCTGGGCAGGTGCGGGTGGACGGTGGGCGCGTGAAGCCGGCACGGCGGCTGGCGGAGGGTGAGACGGTTCGCGTGCCGCCGGTACGGACGGCAGCACGCGATACGGCCGGCATACGCGCTCCGGACGCGCTGGTGGCACGGTTGCGCGCTGCCGTGGTTCACGAAGACGCCGACTATCTGGCGCTCGCCAAGCCCGCCGGGCTGGCGGTGCATGGCGGCAGCGGCGTGCCGTTTGGTGTCATCGAGGTCCTGCGCGGCGCGAGGCATGACGAATTCCTCGAGCTCGCACATCGGCTGGACCGCGACACCAGCGGGGTGTTGCTGTTGGCCAAGTCGCGTCCGGCTTTGTTGCGGGCCCAGCGCGCGTTTCGCGAAGGCCGGGCGACGAAGCGCTATTTCGCGCTGCTGTGCGGGCGGTTGGCGGAATCTGTGGACGTCGACGCTGCGCTGCTGAAAAACCGCCTGGCGGGGGGCGAGCGCTTCGTCGCTGTCGACGAACAGGGCAAGGCGGCGCACAGCCGTTTCGTCCCGCGCGAGCATTACCGCGACGCGACGCTGTGCGAGGTGTTGATCTTCTCGGGGCGCACGCACCAGATCCGCGTCCACGCCCTGGCGCTCGGCCATCCGGTAGCGGGGGACCGCAAGTACGGTACGCGCGAGGAGCAGGCGCCGCTGCGTGAGGCGGGCCTCAAGCGCCTGTTCCTGCATTCCCACTATCTGGAGCTGCCGGCGGACGGCGTCTTCCCGTCGCTGCTGGTTTCCGCCCCGCTGACGGACGAACTGCGGGAATTCCTCGGCGCCCTCCAACCGACCGGAAAGCGGCGATGAACGGCGGCTGGTCGCTGCTGGCCTTCGACTGGGACGGCACGCTCGTGGATTCGGCGCCGGCCATCGTTGCCGACATGCAGCGGGCGATCGTCGATCTCGGATTGCCGACGCGGACGGATGTGCAGATCGCCGACCTCATCGGTCTGGATATTCTCGACGGGTTGAAACGGCTGTATCCGGAACTCGAATTCGCTGCGCTGCTGAAGCGGCTGATCGCCTATCGTGCCAGCACGCCTGCGCCGGTTTCCGTGGCGCCGCTGTTTGCGGGTGCGGCGCAGGCATTGCACAAGCTGCTCGACGCGGGTTACCGCCTGGGCGTTGCCACCGGCCGCCAGCGCCGCAGCCTGGACCGGGAACTGGCCGGGCATGCGGAAGTCGCACCGCTATTCACCTGGACGCGCTGCGCCGACGAGACGCGCGCCAAGCCGCATCCGGCGATGTTGCAATCCCTGTGCACCGCCGCACAGGTTGCGCCGGACCGCGTGTTGATGGTCGGCGATACCGAATACGACATCGCCATGGCCGCCGCGGCCGGAGTCGCAGCGGTCGGGGTGGCAACGGGTAGCCACGATGACGCGCGTCTGCTGCAAGCCGGTGCGCTGGCGGTGCTGCCCTCGGTCGCCGAGCTGCCGCAGTGGTTGAGCACCGCACCAGATTGAAGCGGAACTAGCCCGGCAGTGGGGCACGGAGAAGGGTGGGGGGAGGTTCGTGATTGGCACGCGGCAGTGCGCCGGTAATTTGCCATCTAGTCTTTTGGCTGCTTCACGCGCACCGCTTGCCGCTGACGTCACCACGCGTTGACGAAAACCGTGGAGCTCTGCTCAAGGCACCGCTATCCCGGCGGCCGCCAGCAGTCGTCGCGTTGCGATCAGCGGCAAGCCGACGAGTGCCGTCGGGTCGGCCGTCTCGATAGCTTCGAACAGGCTGATGCCGAGGCCCTCGCACTTGAAGCTGCCGGCGCAGTCGAGCACATCCTCGGCCGCGAGGTAACGGTCGATTTCTGCTGCGCTGAGCGTGCGGAACTGCACGAAGGTGTGGTCCATGGCGTGCAGGGCGCGGTTGGATGCTGCGTGGCGCAGACAGATGGCGGTATGGAACACGGCGCGTTGCCCAGATAGTGCGCACAGTTGGCGGCGGGCGTTGGGTAGGGTTTCCGGCTTGTCGAGGATGCGGCTGCCCAAGGCACAAACCTGGTCGCCGCCCAGCACCCAGCGCGCCGGCATGCGGGCTGCGACAGCTTTGCCCTTTTCCTCGGCAAGGCGTGCGGCCCGGGTGGCGGGGGGCTCGCCGGCAAGATGGGTTTCCTGAACGCCGGGTGCGGCGCATTCGCAGGCCAGTTGCAGGCGGGCGAGCAGTGCCGCGCGGTAACGCGAGGTGGAGGCGAGCACCAGCGGGAGACTTCCTTCCATCAGCTTTTGACCCCATTCCAAGTCGTCCCTATGATCGCACGCCGTGAAAGATTCTCATGTCAACGTGCCGCGCAAGCTGCGGATCGAACAGCTTGTGCCGGGGCACTGGGCGTGCAATGGCACAGTGGCGGTTCGTGCGCTGCCGCGGCTGGCCGGGCTGTGTACGGCAGATGTTGGCGCGGAGAACGTGGCTGTGGTGTTGCAGGCGGTGCATACGCCGGCTGGGCGAACGGGGCTCGCAGGGACGCTTTCCGGCCGGGTTCCGCTGCGCTGTGAGCGCTGCCTGGGCGTTTTCTGGTGGTCTTTTGATTTACCGATAGCGCTGTATTTTGCGCCGGCCACGGCCACGGGGGTGGAAGCGGACGGTGACTTCGAGGCCTGTGAGGCCGAGGACGGCGAGTGGCTTGAGCTGTGGTCGCTGCTGGAAGACGAAATTCTGTTAACGATTCCCATCGCCCCACGCCACGCCGCGGGTGCCTGTCGCACGCCGGCGCTTGCGGTGTGACGGACAGCAGCGGGCACGATCAAGTAAACTAGCGCGCTGGTACGAGCGGCACGGCCGCATCGGAGTCTCCCAATGGCTGTTCAGAAATCCAAGAAATCCCGATCCAAGCGCGGTCAGCGCCGTTCGCACGACGCGTTGGCATTGCCGTCGCTGTCGATCGACCCGACCTCTGGCGAAACGCATCTGCGCCATCACGTGACGGCCGAAGGCTATTACCGCGGCAAGCGCGTGATCGAGCCGGCGTCGGACGCGACGGAAGCATAATTTCCGCCGCCTGATACGGCAGTGTTGAATCCGCCGGAAGCAGGCACCGTGCAGCAACCCGTGAAGATCGCTGTCGACGCCATGAGCGGCGACGGCGGTTTTGGCGTTGCCGTCGATGCCGCGATTCACGCCCTGGAACGCAACCCTGGGCTGTCGGTCGTCCTCGTGGGCGACGCCGCTGCACTGCAGGCGGCGCTGGCCAGTGCCGTTTCTGCGCCTGCCGTCCGTTCGCGGCTGGCCGTGCATCCGGCCAGCGAAGTCGTGACCATGGAGGATGCGCCCGCGCAGGCGCTGCGGCACAAGAAGGATTCCTCCATGCGCATCGCGGTCGATCTCGTTGCAGAGCACGCGGCAGACGCCTGCGTTTCGGCCGGCAATACCGGTGCGCTGATGGCGACGGCGAAATTCGTGCTCAAGATGCTGCCGGGCGTCGAACGCCCGGCGATCGTCACCGCCCTCCCGGCGATTTCCGGCGCCACGCACGTGCTGGATCTGGGGGCGAACGCGGAATGTACGGCCGAGCAATTGCTCCAGTTCGCCGCGATGGGCAGTGCGCTCGTCACCGCGTTGCAAGGCATCGAGCAGCCGCGCGTGGCGCTGCTCAACATCGGCCAGGAAGCGATCAAGGGTAACGCGGTGGTGAAGCACGCCGCCGAGCTGATCCAAGCCTCGCCGCTAAATTTTGTCGGCTACGTGGAAGGTGACAGCTTGTTCCTGCATCCGGTCGATGTCGTCGTGTGCGACGGATTCGTCGGCAACGTCGGGCTCAAGGTCGGGGAGGGCGTCGCCCAGCTGATCGGCACCTTCATGCGCGAGGAGTTCATGCGCAGCTGGAGCTCCAGGCTTGTGGGGCTGGTGGCGCGGCACATCCTGCACCGGTTGGCGGCGCGCATCGACCCGCGTGTCTACAACGGCGCGACGCTCATCGGCCTGCGCGGAATCGTGGTCAAGAGCCACGGCAGCGCCGACGCCGTTGCTTTCGGCCATGCCATCGAGGTGGCGATGCACGAGGTCTGGCAGGCGGTTCCACAGCATATCGAGCGCCTCGTTGCGCACAGCCTGCAGGCGGCCCAGCCGGTGTCGGCAGCGGGCTGATGGCGGGCGCATGGCCGCCGTGGCCGCTTACTTGATCAGGTCGTTCAGATCGAAGATCGGCAGCAGGATGGCCAGCACGATCACCAGCACGATGCCGCCCATGGCCAGGATCAGCACTGGCTCGAACACCGCCATCAGCGCCCCGATCGTGGTTTCCAGCTCGCGTTCCTGATTCTCGGCCGCGCGGTCCAGCATTTCGTCGAGCTTGCCGGACGCCTCGCCGGCGGCGATCAGGTGCATGGTGATGGGTGGAAACAGCTTGGAGGCGGTGAGTGATTTCGCGATGCCGGCGCCTTCGCGCACCTGCGTGGCGGCGCGTTCCACGGCTTCGCGCATCGGCAGGTTGGAAATCACCTGCAAGCCGATGCGCAGCGCATCCAGGATCGGCACGCCGCTGCCGAACAGGATGCCGAGTGTACGCATGAAGCGTGCGGTGTTCGCCCCGCGCGTGACGCGCCCGACGATCGGTACGTGCAGTACCCAAGAGTGGAAGCTGCGACGGAATGCGTCCTGACGCAAGGCGCGGCGGAACAGGAAGAAGCCGACGACGAGCGCGGCAACCACGAAGATGCCGTCTTCCCGCAGGAACGCCGAGAACGCGATCAGGCCGCGCGTGATCGGCGGTAGCGTGGCGTGGATGCTGTCGAACACCTGCACGACTTTCGGCACCACATAAGTCATCAGCAGCGTCACTACGGAGATCGCAACGACGGTCAGGATCACCGGGTAGAACGAAGCCAGCAGAATCTTGCTCTTCATCGCCTGGCGACGTTCCACGTAGTCGGCGAGTCGTTCCAGCACGTGGTCGAGTTTGCCCGCCTGCTCGCCCGCCTCCACCGTAGCCCGGAACAGTGGCGGAAACGCACCGGGAAACTGGTTCATGGCCTGGGCCAGGGTGTTGCCTTCCGTCACGCTGGCGCGCACGCCGAGCGTGACACGCTGCACGCGCCGGGACTCGGCCTGCTGGGCGATGGCGGTGAGGGATTCATCCAACGGCATGCCGGCGCGCGCCAGCGTTGCGAGCTGGCGCGTGAACAACGTGAGTTCAGTCGTTGACAGCCCGTTTCCGCCCAGCGACAACCCGTGCTTGTGCGCCGGTTGGTCCGCCACTTCGCGGATCGCCAGCGGCGTCAGGCCGCGCTCGCGCAGCAGTTGCCGCACCTGGCGCGGCGTATCGCCCTCGATCAGGCCCTTCGCGGATTTCCCGCGCGCGTCCAGGGCGGTGTATTCGTAGGCGGCCATGGGTCAGCAGTGAGCGGCGGACAGGGCAGTGGCCGGTAGTCTTTCGCGGCGCCACCGAATCGAGGATGTCATGAGGAATCGACCGGTTTGCGATTCAATCGCAGCGTAAGCTTTTTCTTCTCGCCGCTTACCGCTTGCTGCTTGCCCATCATTCCTCGATCGTCACGCGCAGCACTTCCTGCAGCGAAGTCTGGCCGCCAAGCACCTTGTCGCGGCCGGACTGGAGGATGCCGGGGCCGAGCTTGCGCGCATAGCTTTCCATGTCCTGCTCCGCGACGTTGTCGTGGATCATGGATTCCAGATGCTTGTCCACCTCGATAAGTTCATGGATGCCAGTACGGCCCCGGAAGCCGGTATGGCGGCATTTCTCGCACCCTTGTGCGCGATAGATCGTGACCGGTGTGCCGCTGCGTGGCAGGCCGAGCTGTTCGCGCTCGATCTCGCTGGCGACGTAGCCGGCCTTGCAGTCGGCACACAGCGTGCGGACCAGGCGCTGCGCCATGATGCCGACCAGGCTGGAGGCGACCTGGAAGCTTTCCAGGCCCATGTCGCGCAGGCGCGCGATGGCGCCAACGGCGGTGTTCGTGTGCAGGGTGGAGAACACCATGTGCCCGGTCTGGCTGGCCTGCACCGCGATCTGTGCGGTTTCGAGGTCGCGGATTTCGCCGATCATCACCACATCCGGATCCTGGCGCAGGATGGCGCGCAAGCCGCGGGCAAACGTGAGTTGCACCTTGGTGTTGACCTGGGTCTGGCCGACGCCTTCGATGTAGTACTCGATCGGGTCTTCCACCGTCATGATGTTGCGGCTGTGGTCGTTGAGTACCGACAGTGCGGAGTACAGCGTCGTGCTCTTGCCGGAGCCGGTGGGGCCGGTGACGAGCATGATGCCGTAGGGGCGGTGGATGATGCGGTCGAGCACTTCGATCTGCGCCGGATCGAGGCCGAGCTGCTGCAGGTCGAGGCGGTCCGTCTTCTTGTCCAGGATACGCAGCACGACACGTTCGTTGTTCGAGCCGGTGGGCAGCGTGGAGACGCGCACGTCGACCTTGCGGCCGCCGAAATTGCGCGAAATGCGTCCGTCCTGCGGCAGGCGCTTCTCGGCGATGTCGAGCTTGGCCATGATCTTGATGCGCGAGACGATCTTGGGCGCCAGCGCACGCGGTGGCGAGAGCATCTCGTGCATCACGCCGTCCATGCGGAAACGTACCATGGTGCGCTTCTCGAAAGTCTCGATATGGATGTCGGAAGCGTTGTCCTTGATGGCCTGCACGAGCAGGCCGTTGATGAACTTGATGATCGGCGCGTCGTCGTCGGTTTCCAGCAGATCCTCGGCTTCGGCCAGCACCGCGGACAGGCTGTCGAGGTCACCGGCTTCCACGGTGAGCCCGTCGACGAGCTCGGCGGCACCGCCGTCACCTTCGTAGCTGCGGGCGAGCGCCGCCTCGAAGGCTTGGGGCGGCACCTTTTGGACGCGCACCGGACAACCAAGGAAACGCCGCGCTTCCGACAGTGCCTGGATGGTGACGTCCGGCCGGCACAACAGCTCCACCGCATCGCCGTCGTCGTTGCCGATCAGCACGCCGTGCCGTTTGGCGAACGCGAAGGGCGGGCGGCGGCGGACGACTCCATCCGCTGCCATCAAGGCGATCCACTGCCCGACGGGGGACTCGACGGTGTCGGCAGGGGCTGCGTCGAAATGCCGTCTTCGATGGCGGACTCCGGCGTTGCGGCCGCCCCGGACGGCGCTGTGCCCGGTTTCGGTGCCGCTGCATCCGGACGGTTGTGTGTGGCCAGGTAATCGTCCCATTCGTAGAGCACCGGTTGGCTGGGCGCTGCGGGAGTGGCAGTGGTACGGCTGATGGCGGAATCGATCTGCGCATGGCGCACATGGTCGTATTTCATGCGCGTGTAGTAGTTGATGTCTTCGGCGTTGCGCAGGATCACCGGATGGATGAACACCATCAGGTTCTGGCGCGTGCGCGAGTTCTGCTGGTAGCGGAACAGCCCGCCGAGCAGCGGGATCTTCGACAGGAACGGGATCGCGTTCTCGCTCTGGTCGATCTGGTCGCCGATCAAGCCGCCGATGACGAGGATCTGCCCGCTGCTGACAGATACCACGTCCTTGATCGACCGCTTGTTCGTGATCTGCGTCAGGCTGCCCGAACCACCGGCTGCGTTGCTGGTGAGGCTGGAATCCTCGAGTTCAATCTTCAGGCGGATGACATCCCCCTGGTTGATTGTCGGAGTGATACCGAGTGTCAGGCCGACGTCCTGCCGGTTGATGGTCTGGAACGGGTTGACCAGCCCGGCGGAACTCGTGACGCCACTGTTCGCATAGGAACCGGTCAGGAACGGCACCTGCTGGCCGACCTCGATCTTCGCTTCCTCGTTGTCGAGCGTCGTGATGTTTGGCGTCGACAGGATGTTCGTGTTGCCGTCGCTGCGCAATGCGTGCAGCAGGGCGGCGAAGGTCGTGGCGCCGCCGAATGCGCCGACTGCTGCCGTCGCGCCCTGGCCGAGCAGCCCGGCGGCAGCGGAAGCAATGGTCCCCGTTCGCGAAGTGCCGAGCCCGCCGACCCCACCGATGCCACCGACCCCGCCGGCGAGGCTGGTGGCGTTCTGGATCGCGCCGAGGGTGCTGGGGTCGAGGATGCCGGCGGCAGCGACCGCGTGTTTGTTGAACACCGCCCAGTCCACGCCGAGCTGGTTGGCCTTGTTGGCGCTGACTTCCGCAATGATGGCCTCGACCTGGACCTGCGCACGGCGAATGTCGAGCTGGCGGATCACCTGCTTGACCATCTGCATGGCCTTCGGCGGTGCGGTCACGATCAGGGCATTCGTGTCCTTGTCTGAGAGCACCGTGACATCCTGGTTTGCTCCCGGGCCCTTGGTATGGCTGGGTGCCGGAGTCGTGCCGGGCTTGCCATCTGGAGACGTCGCGTCCTGGGCGTAGCCTTGGAGAATGGGCGCGAGGCTCTTGGCGTCCGCATACTTCAGGTAGATCACCTGGGTGGCGCCACCGTTGTCCTGGGACGGCGTATCAAGCTGGTGGACGATCCCGACCAGCCGTTCGCGGTCACTCTTGTCACCGGCGATCACGACGCTGTTCGTGCGCGTGTCGGCGATGATGGCGGGGGTGTGGGCCGTCGGGTCCTTTTTCTTGTCGTTCGTCGACAGGGTCGTGAGCACCTGCACGACGTCGTCCGCGACGGCGTGCTGCAGCGTGATGATCTGCACACCTTCGTCGCTGCTGGTGTCGAGGTCGGCGATGATCGCGGCCAGGCGCCGCACGTTGCCGGCGCGATCCGCCACGATCAGCATGTTGCCGGGTGCATAGGCTGCGAGCTGTCCCCACTGTGGCACGAGGGGACGCAGGATCGGCACGAGCTGGGCAGCGGAGGCATTGTTGAGCGTAAAGACGCGCGTCACGATGTCGTCGCGCGGCACGCCGAAGCCGGAGGAGATCTGCGAATCGAGCTGGCGGGCGTTCGTTTCCGGGACGACCTTGATGACGTTGCCGGAGGCCACGGCCGCAAAGCCCTGCACGGCGAGCACCGACAGGAAGGTCTGGTACAGCGCGTCAGGCTGCATGGGGCTCGATGAAATGACCGTGACCTTGCCTTTCACGCGCGGGTCGACGATGAAGTTCTTGCCGGTGACTTCGCTCACGGTGGTGATGAGCGCGTTGATGTCCGCATCCTTCAGGTTCAGCGTGACCGTTGCATCCTTGTCCGCAGCGTGCGCCGCGGTGCATGCACACAGGGCAACCAACACGATGGCGCAGGGACGGCATAGAGATCTGATCATGGGATTACCGCCCGAAGTCCAGGGTGGTGGTCAATGTCTGGGTGCCGCGCTTGACGGATACGGAGACCTGCTGGGCCTTGCTCAGTTCGCTGAGCAATTGCAGCGTCTGTGCAGGATTGTTCAATGGTACGCCGTTGATGGCAGTCACGATGTCGCCAGGGTGCAGCCCGGTGGCCTTGAAGGCTTCACGGTTGGGGCCGGGGTAGATACGGTAGCCCATCTGTCCGCCACCGGGCGCATTCACCGGTTGCACGCGGATGTACTGTCCGGCGGCGCCGGGATTCGTGAGTAGCTGGGTGCGGATCGCGGACATCTTGAGTGCATCCCCGGTCTGCTGTCCGGCCACCGCGATCGGAACGTCGCTGGATGCACCTGCCGGCGGCTTGCTGAGGTCGAGGCGCAGGGTTTCCAGTTTGCCGCTGCGCGACAGGACGACCCGGTCTGGAAAGATCGCTTTCAGCAGCACGCCCGGCGTCACCGCCTGCCCCAGTGCGTAAGGCTGGTCACCGCCGCTGCCGGGGGCGATGAGCGCACGCGACAGGCCCGGCGTACTGCGATTGGCGAGAATGCCGAGGAGTTTCAGGTCGAGGTGGGTTTCGGGCGCAGTGGCCAGTGCATGGACGTTTGTGGACTGGCCCGGTAGTGCGGATGTCGGTGGGGCACCGAACAGATCCTCGACGCTGGCGGGGAGCGTGGCAGTTGCTGCACCGCGTGTGATGCCGATGGCGCGGGGCAGTGGAGCAGTGGTCCAGTGTGCCGCTCGCGGGGTTGGCGCCATGCGCCAGACCAGCCCTCCAGCCAGCCATGCCAGCACCAGGACCAGCACTGCGCTGACGAGCGGTGGCAGCCGGGTGGCGTGGGCGGCCGCCAGGCTCTTGAGGCGCGCAATGCTTGCGGCGTTCGTCAGCGTTGAAGTGGGCATTCGTGCGCAGGTCTGGGGAAGCGCGATGGTAAAGGATAGCGGGATCGCGCGATCGGCGACGGTGCCTATGCTGCGCGTTGCAGGGTCACCACCAGCACGTCGCGGCACGCCGGGACGGCCGGGTCATGAACGGCGATCGGCGTCACGCCGTGGCGGACGCGGACATCGTCGAGCAGGCAGGCGTCGAAGGGCGCCGTTAGCGTGAAGCTGCCCAGGTCGCGGGCATCGGGCGTGGTGATGCGGGTTGTGCCGGAGTCCACGTTGCGGCGCTGGGCGAGCAGCACCAACACGTAGTCGACACCGTCGCGGTGCGTGCCTTCCGGCGTCGGCAGGGCGGGGGCGGACGGGCCGGGTTCGATGCGGAACTGGTGGACTTCGCAGCGCCAGCGCTGCACTTCGGGCGCCAGCTGGCCGAAGGCACCGATGCACAGGCGCAGGACAGCGGTCAGACTGTGGCTGGCTCCAGAGGCGTTTTCGATTGGTTCGAACCAGCGCTGGACACCACCGTTGAGCGGGTTGTAGTCGCGGCTCTGGTAATGCGGCTGGTGCGGCTGGCGCTGGATCGTGCCATCGGCGTGGAGCGCATAGACCGCGTGCCGCCGCCGGCGGTAGTGGCCGCCGTCTGCCATATAACGGTCCTCGGGCATGCGGTCCCAGCTCGTGGCGAATGCCGGCCAGTCGGCTAGCGATCCACAGGCTTCCAGCCACGCGCGAGTATCGGCAGCGTGCATGAAGACGTTGCCGGTAGTGCGCAATGCATCAATGCATCGGGAGCGGTCCGGCGTTGCAGGGTAGAGAGGAGCCACGGCGGCAGTGCGAGTGAGGTTGAGGGTTGTGTAAGCAAGGCCGTGTGGTGCACACCGGCCCTCGTCGGGACCGGTTTGGCGGGACGCGGTGTACAGAGGCGTCCAACCGACGGTGGGCGTGCATTCTATCGCGTCGGGCCCGACGTGAACCCACGCTATCATCACGCCTTCACAAGGAGGCGTTCATGAGTACAGCGCAGCACGGGCCGCAGGGAATTGTTGCGCCACAGGCGGCGCCGGCACTGCCCGGACGGGAACAACTCGAAGCGTGGACGGCGTGCGCGGCGCAGGCGGCGCAGGCGGCCGGTGCGGATGCGCACGAAGTCGTGGTGTCGGCCAGCCGTGCGCTGAGCGTGTCGGTACGGCTGGGGAAAGTCGAGTCGGTACAGTTCCAGCGCGATCGGGAGCTGGCGGTGAGCGTGTATTACGGGCAGCGCTCCGGTTCCGCCAGCACCAGCGACGTGGCGCCGGAAGCGATCCGCGAAACGGTGCAAGCGGCCTGCGCCATCGCGCGGGCGTCCGAGCCGGACCCGTGCAGCGGCCTGCCGGATGCCGACCAGCTGGCGCGCGAGTTTCCCGACCTTGACCTGTGCCATCCGTGGGCGGTGTCCGCGGAAGCGGCGCTGGAGCTGGCGCGCGAATGCGAAGCGCAGGGCATGGCGGTCGACCCGCGCGTCACCGCTTCCGACGGTGCAGGCGTGGATACACACCACGCCTGCAGCCTGCTGGCAAATTCCCTGGGGTTTTGCGGCTACCGCGAAACGACGCACCACTCGATCGGCTGCAGCCTGATTGCGGAAGCGGACGGCGTGATGGAGCAGGGCGGCTGGTACGCATCTGCCCGTGCGTCGGGAGATCTGGAGCCGGCGGCGGCCGTCGGACAACAGGCCGGCACCCGCGCCGCCGCCCGGCTCGGCGCGCGCAAGCTCGCGCCCCAGCGCACGCCGGTGGTGTTCGACGCGTCGCTGGCGCGCGGCCTGTTCGGGCAGTTCTGTTCGGCGATTTCCGGCGGCACGCTGTATCGCCGCGCCAGCTTCCTCGTCGACCAGGCGGGCACGGCGGTGTTTTCTCCCGGCGTGAACCTGCGGCAGCAGCCGTTTCTGCGCCGTGGCCCCGCCAGCGCGGCGTGGGACCGGGAAGGTGTGGCCACGCGGGACCGCGAACTCGTGGCCAAGGGCGTGCTGCAGGGCTATCTGCTCGGCAGCTATTCCGCCCGCCAGCTCGGGTTGGCGACAACCGGCAACGCCGGCGGGGTCTACAACCTCGTGGCGGAGCCGACGGCGGGAGATCAAGCGGAGCTGCTGAAGACGATGGGCCGCGGCTTCCTCGTCACCGACCTCATGGGCCAGGGCGTGAACCTGATCACCGGCGACTATTCACGCGGCGCGGCTGGGTTCTGGGTCGAGAACGGCGAGATCGCTTATCCGGTTTCGGGCGTGACGCTGGCTGGCAACCTGGCCGCGATGTTCCGCAGCATCCAGGCGATCGGCTGTGACGTCGACCGGCGCGGCGGCGTGCAGACCGGCAGCCTGCTGATCGACGGCATGACCATCGCGAGTTGAAGCCGGTAAGCGGGGGAGCGGTGAGCAGCAAGCGGCTGGAAAGATCGAGGTGCAAGGTCGGCTGCCGCCTTCCCAATCTCGAAATCACTGTTCCCTGTCAGCAACTGCCCACGGTGGTCGACGTGCATGGATTGGCCGGGACCGCGCCCGGCGGCGCGGTGACTTTCTTGACGGCAAGAAAGTCACCAAAGAACCCGACCCGGCTGGCGACGAACGCCCCTGCGGCGAAAAGCGTCCGGGCCGGCGCCGCCCAACTCGCCCCGTTTCCGCGTGGCTCAAACAGGCGGCGGCGCTTGTTCGGTCCGGCCACTTCCCGCCGCAGGCGTCGCCAAACGGGCAAGGAACGGCCTGACGGGCAAGGGGCAACCTGACCTGCGTATATCCACCCACCCTCGTCATTCCGGGGCTGCCGCGGCTTCATCGCGGCAGAACCCGGAATCCATGTCGTGGCATGCCGGCTGAGTGCCAGAACCCTGGATTCCAGGTTCCGCCCGCAACCGCGCGGGCGGCCCCGGAATGACGGGGATGGGGGAAATGCTGCTGTTCCATTCGTTTCGGCCGCTTGCCGCTTACTGCTCACCGCTCACGCTTTCCGATCACCAATCCCCAACCTCCATTCCCTACGCAATCTGCCGTAGCCGTTCGCGCAGCTCGTTCATGTCCGGCGCCTCGAATACCGCCGCGGCCTGGGTGTGCAGCGCGCTGATGTCGGCGCCCAGCACGTTGCGCTTGACCTCCAGCACATTCGCCGGGTGCATGGAAAATTCCGTGAGACCGAGCCCCAGCAGCAGGCGCGTGTAACGCGGATCGCCGGCCATTTCGCCGCACATGGCCACCGGAATCCCGGCCTTGTGGCCGGCGTCGATCGTCATGCGGATCAGGCTCAGCACGGCGGGATGCAGCGGGTCGTAGAGGTAGTTCACTTCGTCGTCCACGCGGTCGATGGCGAGCGTGTACTGGATCAGGTCGTTCGTGCCGATCGAGAAGAATGCTGCGTGGCGCGCCAGCCACGGGGCGGCGAGCGCGGCCGCGGGTACCTCGATCATCGCGCCGATCGGGATCTTCTCCGAAACCTGGACGCCGGCGTGGTGCAGTTGTGCCCGCGCATAGCGGATGATGGCCTGTGCCTGGCGGAACTCGCCGACGTTCGAGATCATCGGCAGCATGATGCGCAGGTCGCCGTGCACCGAGGCGCGCAGCAGGGCGCGCACCTGGGTGCGGAACAGCGTCTGGTTCTTCAGGCACAGGCGGATGGAACGCAGGCCGAGCGCCGGGTTGCTCACGGTACTGGCGCGGCCGGACTGGATCTGCTTGTCGGCGCCCAGGTCGAGCGTGCGGATCGTGATGGGGCCCTGCACGGAGGAAACGACTTTTGCATAGGCCTCGTATTGCTCGTCCTCGTCGGGCGAGTCGCGCCGGTTCATGAACAGGAATTCCGTGCGGTACAGCCCCACGCCTTCGGCACCGAGCTGGGCGGCGTCGGCGGCATCCTCCGGCTGCTCGATGTTGGCCAGCAGGTGGATCTTCACGCCGTCGCGCGACACGGCGGGGGTATTGCGCAAGCTGGCGAGCGCGGCGCGGTCGGCAGCCTGTTCCTCTTGCCGTGTGCGGTAATGAATCAGCGCCTTCTGGTCGGGATCGGCGATGGCGTGGCCCTTGTCGCCGTCCACGATCACGGTTTCGCCTTCGTGCAGCAGGCGGCGCACGCCGTGCGCGCCGACGATCGCCGGGATTGACAGGCTGCGGGCGAGAATCGCGCTATGCGACAGCGGGCCGCCATACTCCGTGATGAATCCGGCCGCGCCCTGCTGGCTGAGCAGGATGAGGTCGGCGGCCGTGACGTCCTCGGCAACGATGATTAGCGGGCCGGAGCCGGCGCTGGCCTCGGTGCTGGTGGGCAGTGGCTTGTCTTGTTTGAGCAGGATGCGCAGCACGCGGCTGGCCACCTGCGTCACGTCGTCCTTGCGGGCGCGCAGATAGGGGTCGTCCATCTGCTCGAAGACGGCGACGAGGGTGTCGCGCTGGCGCTTGAGCGCCGCTTCCGCGTTGCAGCGCGTGTCGCGGATCTGGGCCGGTACCGCGAGCGTCAGCGTGCGGTCCTCGAGCATCAGCAGGTGGGTGTCGATGAACGCGGCGATTTCACTGGCGGCGCGCGCCGGAATGCCCTTGCGCACGGCCTCGAGCTGTTCACGCGCACGTGCCCGGGCACGGTCGAAGCGCTGGACTTCGGCTTCCACCTGATCGTCGGGCAGCGTGTATTCGGGGATCTCCAGGTCGCCGCCATAAAGGCGCTGGACGCGCCCAATGCCGATCCCGCGCGAGACGCCGATGCCAGACAGCCACAGCGCCATATCAGGCCCCTTCTCCAAAGCGGTCGTTGATGAGCGCTTCGATGGCGTCAAGGGCTTCGATGGCGTCGATGCCTTCGGCGCTTAGGGTCACGGTCGTGCCCTGGGCGGCGGCGAGCATCAGCAGTCCCATGATGCTCTTCCCGTTGACGCTGCGTTTGTCGGTGGACAGCTGGATTTCCGCGCGGTAATGCGACGCGAGGGTGACGAGCCGGGCGGCGGCGCGGGCGTGGAGTCCGAGCCGGTTGACGATGGTGGCGGTACGTTGCATGAATCAGTGACTCGGTGTGGTGGCCGGCGCCCCGGCGAGGATGCCGCGCCGGCCGCCGTCGATGGCGGTCTGCGTGATCTCGGCCAGGTCGCAGTTTGGGTAGTTGAAGATGCGCACGAGCATCGGCAGGTTGACGCCGGCGACGACTTGCGCCTGCCCGCCGGCGGTCAACGCGGTTGCGATGTTGCTTGGCGTGGAGCCGAAGGCATCCGTCAGGATCAGCACGCCGCCACCGTCGTCCAGCCGCTCCAGCATGCGCCGCCCCTGGGACAGCAGAATGTCTGTGGATTGCACGCGGCGCACTTCCAGCACGTCCGCCGGCAACGGTAGTTCGCCGATCAAGTCCTCCACGGTGCCCAGCAGCAGGCGGCCGAGTTTGCCGTGCGTGACGAGCAGGACGCCGACGGTCACGCGGCGTGCTCCGCGGAGGTATTCAGGCTGGAGAAGGACTGGGTCATGGGGTCTCGCGATGGCGGCTGGCGAGCGTCATCGTATCGCTGCGCAACTCGGCCGCGAGCCGGTCGACGAGATAGACCGAGCGATGCCGGCCGCCGGTACAGCCGATGGCGACCGTCACATAGGGCCGGCCCTGGGACTGGAATACCGGCAGCCAGCGCTGCAGAAAGTGGCGCAGCGCGCCTTCGTATTCGCGCACGTCAGGCCGCGCCGCGAGCCAGGCAGTGACAGCGGGGTCATGGCCGCTGAGGCTGCGCAGCCCTGGTACCCAGTACGGGTTCGGCAGGCAGCGCGCGTCGAAGATGAAGTCCACGCCGTCGGGAATACCGTGCTTGTAGCCGAAGGAGATCAGCGTCAACGCCAGACGTGTTTGCCCGGCGGCCGGGAGCTGGGCACGCAGCGCCGCGCCGAGATCGTAGGCATTCATGGTGCTGGTGTCGAGTGTCTCGTCGGCGAGGTCGGCCACCGGCTTGAGAATGCGCCGTTCCAGCGCCACCGCCTCCGCCAGCGAGACTTCCGCAGTGGACAGCGGATGCTTGCGGCGGGTGTCGTTGTAGCGCGCCAGGATGATGCGATCGCTGGCGGTCAGGAACATGACGCGGGTCGCGATGCCCTGCTCGCGCAGCGAGTCGACGGTGTGTGGGAAGTTCTCGATCTCGGCGTTTGTCGCGCGGGCGTCGATGCCGATGGCGACGCGTTCGAAGCGCGGTTCCGGAGAGGCGATGGCCTGTGCGACGAGCGGCTGGATCAGCCCCAGTGGCAGGTTGTCGATGCAATACCAGCCGAGGTCTTCGTAGCGCTTGAGAGCGACGGTCTTGCCGGCCCCCGAAAGACCGCTGACGATGATCAGTTGCATGGTGACAGGGTGTTGTTGCTGGCGGTGAGAAGATGGTGATGACGGTCGAGAAACTTGCGGTTGGCCTGGTAACCCGCAAGGCGCAGCCAATGATCCCGACACGCAGCCTCGATCCATGTTGCCAGATTGCAGCCGGGACCGGGGTGGGCACATAGCTGCGGAACCGAAACACCGAGCAGTGTCATCGTTCTGCGCTGGCCGTGGATGCGCTGCTCCGGTGCCGCCGGCGCCGTGCCGGGTGCCGGCAGCGAGATGACGAGATCGACGCGCGCGCGTTCCGCGACGGCGTCAGGGCCGTGGAGCCGGCCGACGTCGACGATGCCGAGCCCCGGTGCAGCGAGGAAACCGCGAAAGTGCGTGGCACCGGAGGCGAGCAGGAAGTCCGGGGCGATGCGTCGCAGTTCGACCAGGTCATCCGCAACGAGGCGCTGTCCGCGCGCCAACAGCTCCAGTGCCGCGCCGCTCTTGCCGCCGCCGCTGGGCCCGCGCAGCAGGACGCCGAGGCCGTACACCTCCAGCATGACGCCGGGCACTGCGGTTTGCGGCAGGCGCTCCAGCGCAGCGGCGCGCAGGTGCTGGACGAGCGTGGACTCCGTGGCGTCGGACGCCCAGGTGCTGCCGGGGAACGCGGCGGTCGCAGCGGCCAAGGCAGACATGCTGTCGGCGGTCAGGATCAACTGCCGTGCACCTTGTGCGAAAAGCCGGGCCAGCGTCGCCTGCGCGCCATGTCCGTGGCCTGCGAACCAGTGGCGGGCAGCACTGCCACAAACCATGATGTGGGCGGCGCGTGCAGGGTCGAAATAGCCGGCAGCCGGCACCCGGTCACGTCCTTCCGGCACTTCCCCGGTCGCTGCCTTCAGCGCGCGGAGCCCGGCCAGCGGTGCAGGTTGCAAGTGCTTCAGTGAGCGAACAGGGCCGTGACGGCTGCCGCATCGGGTGCGCTGCGGACGCGCGCGCAGAAGCTTTCGTCCGAGAGCTTTTCGGCAACCGCAGCGAGGTTCTGCAGGTGTTCGCTCGTGCTCTTCTCCGGCACCAGAAGCCCGAAGATGAGGTCGACCGGCGCGCCGTCGTGCGCGTCGTAATCGATGGCGTGTTCGAGCCGGATGAAAGCACCGACCGTCTCGGCGAGGCCAGCGATCCGCCCGTGCGGAATGGCAACGCCGTGGCCAAGCCCGGTGCTGCCAAGCTTTTCGCGACCCAGCAGGCTGGCCAGCACAGCTTCCGCGCTGAACGCGGGATGGCCGGCTGTCAGACGTTTCGTGATCTCTTCAAGCGCACGGCGCTTGTTGAGCACAGCGACGTTCACGGCGATCTGGCCGGGTTGAAGGAGCTGCTCGAATTTCATGGATGGGGATTCCTTGGCAAGACCGGACGCGGCGTCGATGCCGCGCCCGGCGGTTGAAGGAATAGTTTAGTTCATGCTGCTGCTCATGCCCTGTTCAGGCGGCCGTGCCGCTGGTTCCGTCGCGGCGCGCGGTTTGCCGGATGGCCTGGTCATGGCGGCGCTCGCGATGGCGGCGCGCCTGTTCGTCGAGTTTTGTCATCAGCGCGTCGATCGCGGCGTACATGTCGGCGTGGCTTGCGGTGGCGTGCAGTTGTGCGCCGGCAACGTGCAAAGTGGCGTCGGCCTGGTGCACGAGCTTGTCGACTGTGAGGACGACGTTGGCGCCGATCAGCTGATCGACGTGGCGCGAGATCGGCTTGACCTTGCTCTCGACGTAATCGCGCAGGGCGGGGGTGACGTCTACGTGGTGACCTGACACATTCAGATTCATGATGGCTCCTTCGTCACAGGTTGCGTTGTGGTGTCCGCGCCGTCGGACGGCAGGCCCGCGACCCGGCGGGTTGACGGCCGGTGCGCGGACTTCCATGCGCCGGCCGTCCGGTCGTGGGGTGTGCTGCGGGTGTGTGGTGCATGCCTCCAGGGTGGATACAGGAATGACCAGGGAAGGCGGCCACGAGTTCACTCGACCGTACGGGCAGTGCCGGCGGCCTTCATTCGGAGCTGAACGGATCGATCCCATGGCTGGAATCTAAGCACGGATTTTTGCCGGCGGGTTCGCTATAGTGTCGGAATACCCGTCGCCAAAAGCCCGAGCCGGCACGCGCGATGGAAGGCGGCCTGCAGGCCGCGCCACGGTACGGCGCCGTGCGCTACATGCGGAACTGATCGCCGAGGTAGACCTTGCGGACCAGCGGGTTGTCGAGCAGTTGCTGCGGCGTGCCTTCGGCGATCACCTGACCTTCATTGAGGATGTAGGCGCGCTGGCAGATGCCGAGCGTTTCCCGCACGTTGTGGTCGGTGATGAGGACGCCGATGTCGCGCTCCGCAAGCTCCTTGACGACGCTCTGGATGTCCATGACGGCGATCGGGTCAACACCAGCGAAGGGTTCGTCCAGCAGCATGAAGCGTGGATTCGCCGCCAGCGCACGGGCGATTTCTACGCGCCGGCGCTCGCCACCGGACAGCGACATGCCGAGAGCATCGCGGACGTGTCCGACGTGCATTTCCTCCAGCAGCCGTTCCAGTTCGCTGGCGCGCGCCTGACGGTCCAGATCGCGGCGCGTTTCGAGGATCGCCATGACGTTGTCGGCCACGGACAGCTTGCGGAACACCGAAGCTTCCTGCGGCAGGTAGCCGATGCCGAGGCGTGCGCGCTGATGCATGGGCAGGGTCGTGATGTCGCGCTCGCCGAGCGTGATGCGCCCGTCGTCCGCAGGCACCAGCCCCACCATCATGTAGAACGAGGTGGTTTTGCCGGCGCCGTTCGGCCCCAGCAGGCCCACGATGTGGCCGGCGCTGACCGACAGCGCCACGCCGTTGACGACGGCTCGCTTGCGGTAGCGCTTCACGAGCCCGCGGGCTGCGAGGATGGCTTCCGGCGCTTCGCCGGCGGCCTGGCGTGTGGGCGTCATGGGGTTTCCTTCGGGCTGGCCGCCGGGGCTTCGGTCGGGGCTGGGGCGGGCGGCGGTGGCTGGATCACCATGTGGACTTGCCCGCCGTTGCCGCCGCTGGCCTGCACACGGTGGTCGCTTACGTTGTAGCGCACCGTGCTGCCGGTTACGACGTTCTGGCCGCGCGTCAGTTGCGCGTTGCCGGTCAGCGTGACGAGTTGCGCAGTTGAGTCATAGACGAGCGTGTCGGCGTGGGCGGTGACGGCAGGGTCATCCGGCCCGGTGCTGGGGTGCGCCATGTGCGCAGGCGCTCCGGTCAGCGTGGCGATGAACTGGCCGTTCGGCTGCTGCTGCAGTTCGAGGCGCGCACCGTCCATGTTCAGCGTGTCCGACTTCAACACCACGTGACCGACGTAGATGGCGTAGTGGCCTTCCGCCAGTTCCGCGCGGTCGGCCGTGATGCCTATGGTCCCGGTCGGGCGCAGCTTGTCGATCTGTGGCGCCGACAGCGCGGCGCGCGCGGACGCCCGCTGGGTTGCTGCATCGGCGAGGGGCGTAACGGGAGTTGGTGTGGCGATGGCGGCTTCGACGGCATTCTTGTCGGCTGGTGCAGCCGGTGTTGTCGCAGGAGGTGGAACGCGGATCTCGGAAGTCGCCTGGGCTTGCGCCCCCGCGCACGGTGACCACAGCGCGGCGCAAAGTGCGGCACACAAAGCCGTGGGCAGTGCGAAGTGGGCGGCGAAGCCTTCAGCGGTGTGCAGGGACGTCATAGTTCAGGTATACATCGTTGAGCAGGGACAGCTGCTGGGTCAGCCAGTCCGCCCGCAGGCCGGTTGCCGTGCCGTTGCGTGCGGAGCTTGCGAGCGCCACTTTACTGTCCGTGTGCAGCGTGTGCGCGGTGGCGTCTATCCACAGTGTGGGGGTGGTAAAAGTCAGCGGTGCCCCCGTGTCGGGCCACTGGCCGTGTGCAACCACGTCGCCGGTGAGGTGGATCGGCTGGCCGCGGCCCGCGATGTCGCCGCGCGGGGCGGAAGCCGTCCACGCCTGTGGGCCCTGCAGGGTCGTGACGTCGAGCGTGGTGCCGACAATGCTGCCGTCGGTATATTGGTCGATCTTTGCGGCGGTCGCGTGCAGCCGGGGGACGCCGTTCAGGTCGTAGCGGGTCATCTCCACGTCTTGCAGCGCATAACGCGGAGCGCCATCGCCGATGAGGTTGGGCGCTGTTGCGGGCGGTGCGCTGCGCAGCAGCGAGTACACCAGCGCGCCGGCCGCCGTGGTCAGGATCAGGGGCAACAGGACACGGTGCTGGTTCACGGGGCGTGACGGGTCGCAAGGAGAAGGTCGGCGGCTTCGCGGATCGCGCCGTCGCCGCCGCGATGGCGGCTCGTCCAGTGCGCGGCGGCAAGTGCCGATGGGTGGGCGTCGGCAACGGTCATCGCCAGGCCGACGCGCCGCAGCAGCGGCAGATCGGGGATGTCGTCGCCCATGGCGGCGCATTCGTCGTCGCGCAGGCCCAGCCGTCGCTGGAGCTCCGCAAACGCCGGTTCCTTGTTGCGGGCATCGAGCCAGACGTGGCGCACGCCGAGAAAGGCCAGGCGCTTCTCCATCGCGGTGGAAGGTCGGCCGGAAATGACGGCGACTTCGATGCCAGCTTCCAGCAGCAGCTTGATGCCCAGGCCGTCGCGCACGTTCACCGCCTTCCATTCCGTGCCGTCCGGGCCAAGATAGAGCTTGCAGTCGGTCATCACGCCGTCGATGTCGAGCACGAGGCAGCGCACGCGCGCGGCACGCTCGCTGACCGTCAGCAGGTGGGAGCTGGTTGGTGTGGCCGCCGGCGCGTTGGCGGATGCGGGCAGGTCGGCGGCCATCACACCACTCCGGCACGCAGCAGGTCGTGCATGTGCAGTACGCCTTCCAGCCGGCCTTCCGCGCTGCACACGATCACGGCGGTGATCTTGTGGCGTTCCATGAGGGCGACGGCTTCTGCCGCGAGCTGTTCCGCGCGCATGCGGCGGCCGCCGTGTGTCATGACCTCGCCGATGTGCGCGGTGCGCACGTCGAGGCCGGCATCCAGCACGCGGCGCAGGTCGCCGTCCGTGAAGATGCCCAGCGCGCGGCCTTCGGCGTCGACGATCGCGGTCATGCCCAGCCCCTTGCGGGTCATCTCCAGCAGCGCGGCGCTCAGCGGCGCGTGCTCCGTGACCACCGGCAGTTCCGCATCGCGATGCATCAGGTCGCCGACGTGCAGCAGCAGGCGTTTGCCGAGCGTGCCGCCGGGGTGCGAGCGGGCGAAGTCGTCGCGCGTGAAGCCGCGGGCCTCGAGCAGCGCAACGGCCAGCGCATCGCCCATGGCGAGCGCCGCGGTGGTGCTGGCGGTCGGCGCGAGGTCCAGCGGGCAGGCTTCGTGCTCGACGGCAACGTCCAGATGGACGTCCGCCGTGCGCGACAGCGTGGAGTCCGCGCGGCCGGTCAGGGCGACGAGCGGCACGCCGAGACGCTTGATGAGCGGCAGGATGGTGATGAGTTCCGCCGTCTCGCCGGAATAGCTGACGGCGACGACGGCATCGTCGCGCGTGATCATGCCCAGGTCGCCGTGGCTCGCTTCCCCGGGGTGCACGAAGAACGCCGGAGTGCCGGTGGAAGCCAGCGTCGCGGCGATCTTGCCGCCGATGTGGCCGGACTTGCCCATGCCGGTCACGATCACGCGCCCCTTGCAGGCCAGCAGCAGCGTGCAGGCGCGGGCGAAATCCGGCCCGACGCGTGGGATGAGGTGGTCGATGGCGTCGCGTTCCATGCGCAGCACCCGGCGCGCCCGCTCTTCCGGGCTGTTCGCCGGCGGGGGGCAGTGCTGGGTGGTGATGGCGGGTGCAGAGGACACGGTGGATTCCGACTCTGGCAAGGCGTGAGCCTCGCCGCATAGCTTAAGGGAACGCTGGGTAACCGGCACAGGCGAAGTCCGCGATGCGGGATTGGAGATGCGAGATTGGAGATTGGGAAAGCTGCAAGTGTGCGCCCTGATCTTTTCGCCGCTCGCCGCTCACTTCACCGCTCGCCACTCACTGCTTTCCGAGCGGCTCGCCCGGGGCGCGACAGCCAGATGATGCCGGTCAGGATCAGGAACATCCAGCCGATGGCCCAGTACAGCTCGTTCAGGCTGATCATGAACGCCTGGTTCCTGATCTGCCGCGAGAGCACTGCCCATGCCTGTTCCACGCTGAATCCGAGGTCTGCCGCGTGGGCCATGTAATGCTGCAACGCCGGGGTGGATGCCGTGACGAGGCTGTTGATGGTCTGGGCGTGGAACGCCTCACGCGTATCCCACAGCGCGACTGAGATAGAAGTACCGGCGGACAGCGCCACCAGGCGCACGAAGTTGAACAGGCTGGCGGCGGCCGCCATGTCTTCCGGTGCCACGCCGCGGAACGACAGGACCGTGAGCGGGATGAAGAAGAACGGCATGCCGAGGCCCCACGGCACACGGGACCAGAAGATCTGGCCGAAGTCGATGTCGGTGTTGGCGAAGGCGACCGAGAAGCTGACAGCGGAAAAGATCAGCAGCCCCAGCGATACGAGGAAGCGCACGTCGAACTGGTCCGCCAGCCGCCCCGCGAGTGGTGAGGCGACGATGCCGAGGATGCCGATGGATGCCGTGGCATAACCGGCCCACGTCGGGTTGTAGGTATTGGGAAGCGCGGTCTGCAGCCACAGCGGCAGGACCACGACACCACCGAAGTAGGCCATGTAGCCGAACACCATGGTGATGGCGGCGATCGTGAAATTACGGTTCCGAAACAGCCGCAGTTCCACCAGCGGGTTCCGCTCTGTGGACTCCCACGCCACGAACAGCGTCAGGGCGAAGGCGGCGACGAGCGCCATCGTGACGATGAAACCCGATTGGAACCAGGCTGCGTCATTGCCCCTGTCGAGCATGATCTGCAGGCAGAACAGTCCCACGACGAGCAGCGCCAGGCCGATGAAGTCCACGGCCCGGCGCGAGATCCGCGTTTCGCGGTCCTTCAGCAACAGCCACGTCACGGCGGCACAGATCAGCCCGAAGGGCACGTTGATGAAGAAGATCCAGTTCCAGCGGAAATTGTCGGTGATGACCCCGCCGAGCACCGGCCCGGCGACCGGGCCCACCACCGCCGTCATGCCCCAGATGCCGTTCGCGAAACCTTGGCGATGCTGCGGGTAGTTGGACAGCAGCAGGCTGAGCGAAATCGGGATCATCGGCCCGGCCGCGGCCCCTTGCAGGACGCGCGAGGCGAGCAGAATCGGGAAGGTTGGCGAAATGCCGCAGGTGAAGGAAAACAGCGTGAACAGCAGTGTGCAGATGACGAACAGCCGCACTTCCCCGAAGCGCCGGGCCAGCCAGCCGGAAATCGGCACCGAGACCGCGTTCGCCACCGCAAAGGAGGTGATGATGAAGGTGCCATTGTCGGCGGAGACGGCGAGGTCGCCCGAGATCGTCGGGATCGAGACGTTCGCGATCGACGCGTCCAGCACGTTCATGAACACGCCGAGGCCGAGCGCGGCAGTCAGTGCCACGAGCTGTCCGGTTGGCAGCCACGGGTGGGGTGGCCCCGGGCTGCGGGATACGGGGGGCGCGGTACTCATGGTCGTTCGGAGATCAGCGCGCCGGGGCGGTGGGCGTGGCCTCGACACCGGCTCCGCCGCCTGTGTTCGCGGTGATGATGGTGCCGACCAGCGTCGTGAATGCGGCTTCCGACAGGTCGTAGACCTTCGTCTGGTAGGCAGGGTGCGTCGGCGGGTGAGTGGCGAGACGCGGTCCGCGGGTGTCGGAAATATCCACGTCCACGCGCATCGACAGCCCGATGCGCAGCGGGTTCTCCTTCAGCTCGCCGGGATCGAGCGCGATGCGCACGGGGACGCGACGCATGATCTTGATCCAGTTGCCGGTGGCGTTCTGCGGCGGCAGCAGCTCGAAGGCGGCGCCGGTGCCGGCGGAGATGCCTACCACCTTGCCGTGGTAGACGATGCCGGAACCATAGAGGTCGGCCGTGATGCGGGCTGGCTGGCCGATGCGGATATCGGCGATCTGGGTCTCCTTGAAATTCGCCTCGATCCATAGGTCGTCCAGCGGCACGATGGTCAGCAGCGGCTTGCCGATCGCCACGCGCTTGCCGACCTGCACGCTGCGCTGGGCGATGAAGCCGCTCGCGGGGGCGATGATCTGCGTGCGCTGGAGTTCCAGCCACGCGCTGTGCAGCTGGGCGATGGCCAGCGCCACCTGCGGAATGTCGCGCAGCTCCGGTGCCTGGATCTGTACTTCCAGCGCGGCGAGCTGGTGCTGCGCCTGCGTGTATTGCTGCCGGGCGGTCTGCCAGGTCGTCTCGGTGTGCTGGAAACGCTCGACCGTGACGCCGTGGACCGCCAGCAGGCTTTTGTCGCGGTCGTAGTCGCGGCGGGCCTGGTCGCGCTTTGTGCGGCGCAGGGCGATGGTGGCGCGTTCCACGTCGGCTTGCTGGCGCAGCACTTCGACGTCGCGGATCGCGGCGCCCAGCGCCGCCTTGGCGTGCTCCAGGCCAATGCGCGGGGTGCTGCTGTCCAGCGTCACGAGTGGCTGCCCGGCGGTGACGAGGTCGGTATCGTCGGCAGCGATCTTCACGACCGTGGCCGAGATCTGCGGCGTCAACGTCACGAGATTGCCGTGCACGTAGGCGTCCTCGGTCTCGACGTGGAAGCGCCCGTCCACGAGCCAGTAGACGGCGTACGCGACTAGCAGCAGCGTGGAAAACACAAGGATGCTGCCGATCAGCCATTTGCGGCGGTGCCGGCGCGGGCGGTCGGTGTCCGGGTCGGTTTGTGGATCTGTTTGTGGATCGGGCGTGCTCATGGGTTTCGAGCCGGTGATGGAGTGTCGGGAAGCGCATCAACGCTGGCCGCAGGGAGGCGCCCGCCGCCGAGCGCGCGCATCAGCAAGGCGGAATCGGCAAGCTGTGAGAGGCGCGACGCGGCGTAGCCGATCTCAGCCTGCGTCAGCTCGATCTGCGCGAGATAGGAAGACAGCAGGTCGGCGCTGCCGGCGCGAAATTGCAGGTCGATGAGCCGGGCGCTGGCTTGCGCGGCGGCACGGCTGCGCTGGCGCGCGGCGCGGCGCACGGCGTCGTTGTCCAGTGCCCGCAGCGCGTCGGCCACCTCGTCGAAGGCAGTCAGCACGGTGGCGCGGTAGTCCTGTGCGGCGGCTCGGTATTCGGCCTGCGCCTGGCGCTTTTGCGCCCGCAGCCGGCCGCCCTCGAACAGCGGGGCGGCGAGCCCCGCGCCAACGTTGTACATCTCCGCCAGCGGTCCGCCGAACGCGTTGGGTCTCAATGCGCTGCGGCTGTAGCCGGCGGTCAGTTGCAGCTTCGGCAGCATTTCCGCGGTCGCGACGCCGACCTGCGCGGATGCGGCGTGCAGCAGGTCGCGCGCCGCGCGGATGTCGGGGCGCTGCGCGACAAGCTGTGAGGGCAGCGTCAGCGGCAGCGTGGCGGGAAGTGTGAAGGCATCAAGCGTGAAGCGCGGGCCGGCATATTGCGCTGGCGTCACGCCGGTCAGGATGGCCAGCCGGTGGCGGGCGACGGCGATCTGCTGGTCGTAGTCCGGGATCAAAGCCTCGGTATCTGCCAGCTGCCCCCGGGCCCGCAGCACGTCGGTTTCCAGTGCGGCGCCCAGACGCTCCTGGTCTTCGATGAGCGCGACGGTGCTGCGTTGCCGGGCGGCGATGGTTTCCAGCGCCGTGCGGGTGGTGCGGGCGCCGCCCTCGGCAAAGGCTGTGGCAACGATGTTTGCGACTAGGGTGGCCTCGGCATCGAGTTGGCGGTCGTGGGCCAGCGCGGCGAGCGCCTGGGCGTTCTCGATGCGGCGCGTCAGCTCACCGAAGATGTCGAGGTCGTAAGCCGCGGTGAGCTGGGCCTGGTAGAGGTTGAAGGTGTTGACGAACAGCGGGTCGGTAGCCCCGAAGGACAGGCCGGAGGCCCGGCTGCGTTTGATGCCGGCGCCGGCGCCCAGGCTTGGGTAGCGGCCGCCGTAGACCACGTTCACGACTTCGCGCGCGGCGGCGACACGCTGCTCCGCGGCGGCGCGCGTCGGGTTGGCGGCCAATGCCTGCCCGACCAGATGGTTGAGCGCCGCATTGTCGTAGAGCGCGTACCAGTCGTGGCGGATGGCGGGCTGCTGGGCAAGCGCCGGCGTCGTCGTGCCGTTTGTGCTGACGTGTGTTGCCAGGTAACCGGTGTCGTTCGGCGCCGCGGGCGGGTGGAAGTCGGGCCCGACCGTACAGCTGGTGGCCGCGAGGCCGAAGGCTCCTGCCAAGGCCACGGCCAGCAGGCGCTGAAGGTTCCGCGACGGAGAGGTGGCGCATGAAATTCGAGTGTTCACAAAACTGAACTGTTCAGTACAGTAGCGCGCTAAACTATGCCTGTCGCGAGGTCGCGTCAAGCAGTTTCGGTGGAGCTCTTTGGCGGAAACATGAATCCGGCAGGTGAAGTTGAACATGAACCCCGCTCCGGGGCGGCGCGCAAGACGCAGCGCATCGTGAATGCGGCGCTGCAGGTCTTTCTCGACACCGGCTACGGCGCGGCGACGGTGGACGCCATCGCGTCTGCCGCGGGGGTGTCCAAGGCGACCATCTATACGCGCTTTGCCAGCAAGGAAGCGTTGTTCGCGGCCGTCATCGAGCGTGAATGTCTGGCGTGTTCGAAACGCATGGCGGTCGTCGAGCAGGCGCCGGCGCTGGAGCTGTCGCAAGCGCTGCGCGAGATCGCCGACATGTTGCTCGACATCATCCTGCTGCCGCGCAATCTCGCGATCCAGCGTCTGGTCATCGCGGAGTTGCCACGTTTCCCGGAACTGGGGCGGACGTTCTACGACCGTGGCCCGGCGATCACGCTGAAGAACCTGGCGAACTTCGTGCGTGCCCGCGTGGCGCGTGGCGAGCTGCGAGTGGCGGACCCGGCGGTCGCGGCCCAGCACTTCATCAGCCTGCTGCGCGGCGATATCCAGTGGCGTGCGCTGATGGAGCAGATGGCCGTCTCGGACACGGCACGGCGCGCGGCGCGCGAACGTACGGTGGGCGTATTCATTCAACTCTATGGTGCGCCCCCGGACGTTGCCAGGCCATGAATGCCGCCCATCGAGCATCCCGTTTGCCGGGTTCCGGGGCGCGGGGAGCCGGGCCGCTGCCGACCGTATAATGCGCAGCTTCATGGACGCCCGATCTCAATCTTCCATCGCGACTGGCAACGTGCCGGGCGGGGTAGCGGATGCGCCGGCGCTGGACATCGTGGCCGTCAGCAAGCGCTATGGCGACGTGCACGCGCTGGATGGGCTCGACCTGCGCATCGAATGCGGTGAATATTTCGGCCTGCTCGGGCCCAACGGAGCCGGCAAGTCCACGTTGATCAACAGCATCTCTGGCCTCGTGCGACCGGACAGCGGCAGCATCCGCGTGCTGGGGCATGACAACCGCAGCGAGTTCCGCGTGGCGCGCCGGCTGCTGGGTGTGGTGCCGCAGGAACTCGTGTTCGACCCCTTCTTCAAGGTCGAGGACGTGTTGCGGATCCAGGCCGGCTATTACGGCTGCGGGCCGGAAGCGCAACCGTGGATCGAGGAGCTGATCCAGCGGCTGGACCTCGGTTTCAAGCGCCGCGCGTCGATGCGTACGCTGTCCGGCGGCCAGAAGCGGCGCGTGATGATCGCGCAGGCGCTCGTGCATCGCCCGCAGGTCGTGATCCTCGACGAACCGACAGCGGGGGTGGATGTCGAGTTGCGGCGTACGCTGTGGAAGTTCACGCGCGAGCTCAACGCTGCCGGTACCACGATCGTGCTGACGACGCATTACCTCGACGAGGCCCAGGCGCTGTGCCATCGCATCGCCATCGTCGACCACGGCAAGCTGAAGCTGGTGGAGACGACGGAGGCGCTGCTGGCGCGCAATCCGTGGCGCTTCCTGCAGCTCAAGCTGGCGGCCGGGACGGTGTTGCCGGCGGTGCTGGAACCGCTGGTGGCGTCGCGCACCAACGGCAGCGTGGAGCTGAAGCTGCACCGCGATGAACACTCCATCGGTGAAGTGATGGCGGCGCTCAAGGCAGCGGATGTGGACATCCTCGACATGCACACGCGCGAGCCGCGGCTGGAGGATGTGTTCATCGACCTCACCTACGGGGCCCGCAATGGCTGAAGCCTATTCCGACGTGCGCGGCTTCCGCACGCTGCTGGCCAAGGAGATCCGCCGCTTCGTCTCGGTCATCGGCCAGACCGTGACCGCGCCGGTGGTCACCGCGCTGCTGTACCTCGTGGTGTTCGCGCAAGCCCTCCGCGGCCAGCCGTCGTCCTATCCGGATGTGAGCTATACGCAGTTCCTGGTGCCGGGGCTGATCATGATGAGCGTGCTGCAGAACGCCTTCGCGAACACCTCGTCGAGCCTGACGCAGTCCAAGTTCATGGGCAACCTCGTGTTCGTCCTGATGGCGCCGCTGTCGACGCTGGAAATATTCGGCGCCTACGTGCTGGCGGCGCTGCTGCGTGCCGCGCTGGTGGTGGTGGTGCTGATCGCCGCTACCTGGCCGTTCGTGCACCTCGTCATCGAGCGCCCACTCGCGCTGATCGCGATGTTCCTGCTCGCCGGCGGCACGCTGGCGGCGCTCGGCATGATCGGCGGCATCGTGGCGACGAAGTTCGACCATCTCGCGGCGTTCCAGAATTTCGTGGTGATGCCGCTGTCGTTCCTGTCCGGTGTGTTCTACTCCATCCACTCGCTGCCGCCGTTCTGGGAGCAGGTGTCGCGGTTCAATCCGTTTTTTTACCTGATCGACGGTTTCCGCTATGGTTTCTTCGGGGTCGGCGACGCGCCGATCCTGCATTCGCTGTTGTGGGGGCTGGGTTGTTTCCTGCTGGTCTCCACGGTATGTATCACGATGCTGAAGACCGGCTACAAGCTGCGCGCCTGATCTCCCCACCGTTCGAGGCTTTTCCGATGACTGCAGATGAAATCCGCGCGCTGATCGAAGCACACCTGCCAGGCGCCGAAGTGGCGGTTGAAACCGGCGACAACGTGCACTTCGCTGCGGACGTGGCGTGGGCCGGTTTCGCCGACCGCAAGCTGATCGAGCAGCATCGGCTCGTCAACGCCGCGCTCGGCGACCGGCTGGGTGCGGAAGTGCACGCCCTGTCCCTGCGCACGCGCGTGCCCTGAAGCCGAGCCGCTTCCATCGGCTGCTGATGGCGGGCTGACGAAACGGCCATCTGTTTTTCCGCCTCTCGCCTGTTGTTCACTGCTCACGGCTCTCCATGGACAAATTCCGCGTCACCGGCAATGGCCCGCTCTCGGGTGAGGTGCCCGCTTCCGGCGCCAAGAACGCAGCGCTGCCGATCCTGTGTGCGTCGCTGCTGGTGGACGATGCGCTGATCCTGCGCAACCTGCCGGACCTGTGGGATGTCGGCACCACGAAACGCCTGCTGCGGCAGATGGGCGTGCAGGTTGCGGAAATCGGCCGGGGTTCGCTGGCCGTGAACGCGTCCGGCATCAGCACCTGCGTGGCGCCTTACGAGCTGGTCAAGACCATGCGCGCGTCCATCCTCGTGCTCGGCCCGCTGCTGGCCAAGCGCGGGGCGGCGCAAGTGTCGCTGCCGGGTGGCTGTGCCATCGGCGCGCGCCCGGTGAACCTGCACATCAAGGGATTGAAGGCGATGGGTGCGAAGATCGCGCTGGAAGGCGGCTTCGTGAAAGCCGAAGCCAGCCGGCTGAAAGGCGCGCGCATCGTGTTCGAGACCGTGACTGTCACCGGTACCGAGAACCTGCTGATGGCGGCCGTGCTAGCGGACGGGCAGACGGTGCTGGAGAACGCGGCGCGCGAGCCGGAGATCGTCGACCTCGCGCGCTGCCTCACGGCAATGGGAGCGAAGATCGACGGCGCCGGCACCAGCACGATCATCGTGGAAGGCGTGCGTGAACTCCACGGCGTGGAGCACCACATCATTCCGGATCGCATCGAGACCGGGACGTTCCTCGTTGCCGGCGCCATCACGCGCGGACACGTGCGCGTGACGCACACCGACCCGAACCTGCTCGACACCGTGCTCGTCAAGCTGCAGCAGGCCGGCGCGCGGGTTTCCACCGGCAGCGACTGGGTGGACGTGGACATGACCGGCAGGCGCCCTCAGGCTGTCAACCTCCACACGCTGCCGCACCCCGGATTCCCGACCGACATGCAGGCGCAGTTCATGGCGCTGGACACGATTGCCGAGGGCGTAGGCACGATCCGCGAGACAATCTTCGAGAACCGCTTCATGCACGCGCAGGAACTGTTCCGCCTCGGCGCGAAGATCCACATCGAAGGCAACACCGCGGTCGTGACCGGCGTCGAGCGCCTGATCGGTGCGCCGGTGATGGCCACCGACCTGCGCGCCTCCGCGGCACTGGTGCTGGCGGGGCTGGCGGCGGACGGCGAAACGACGATCGACCGCGTCTACCATATCGACCGCGGCTACGAGCGCATCGAGGACAAGCTCGATGCGCTGGGCGCGCACATCGCGCGCGTCAGCGACGGCGAGGGCTGAACGTCAACCGCACTGGCTGTCGTTGGGCCGGTCATGCCGCCGGCTTGTCGTCTCGTTCCCTCGGCATGAACGCCGTCGTGACGGAGTTGACGCCGGGCAGGTGACGCGCGGCATCCGCGAGTTCGATCAGTTCGTCGCGTTCGCAGCCAGGGGCGAAGCGCACGGTCATTTCGTCGCCATCATCCGGGATGTGGCGTGTCGTGGTTGTGGCGAGCGGCAGGTTGCGCGTCGCCAGCAGTTCCGCAACCGGCAGCAGCGAGGCGTCTGTGGCCAAGGTCAGGCGCAGTTCCGGCGCCTGCAGCTTGCGAGCGTTGAGAAAGCCTTCGAGCGGACGCAGGATGGCGAGGATCACCCACGCGATGCCGGTGCCGATGACGCCGGCGGCGTACATGCCGCCGCCCACGGCCAGGCCGATCGCCGCCACGGTCCACAGGCCGGCGGCCGTCGTGAGCCCACGGATCACGTTGTCGCGCTGCAGGAACATGATGGTGCCGGCGCCCAGGAAGCCGATGCCGCTGACGACCTGGGCTGCGATGCGCGAAGGGTCGAGGCGGATCTGGGGGGACGCCTTGAGTACGTCGAAAAAGGCGTAGGCCGACACGATCATGACGAGTGCGGACCCCAGGCACACCAGCATGTGCGTGCGCAGTCCGGCCGCCCAGGTGTGTCGCCGTTCGCGCTCGAAACCAATCACCGCACCCAAGGCGGCGGCGAGGAGCAGGCGGATGGCGATTTCGGAAGTGCTGATCATGTGGATGGGGCAATTGATCGAGCAGGGTGGCATGCCCCGTCGAGTGGACACTGTATTCTTCAACGATAGCCGCAACGAAGCTACAGCGAGGAGATGCAATGACGACCACCGCCGCGGTTCCCAGTCTCTGGAGCCGACATGATTATTCCCGCCGCGGTCTCGCACTATCGTATCTGGATACCGCACCGGAGGCGTCCGACAAGCCTGTTGTGCTGCTGCTGCACGGGTTCCCGGACAGTGCGGAGATGTGGAGTGGCGTCGCCCGTGGCCTGGTGGCAGCCGGTTACCGCTGCATCGCGCCGGACACGGTGGGCTGCGGGGAGTCGGCGATCGCACCACGCGTCGGCGACTACCGCATGTCCGCGATCACGGGCGACTTCATCGCGTTGCTGGATCGGCTTGGAATCGGCGAAGTCGCGGTGATCGGCCACGACTGGGGCGCACTGCTTGCGTGGTATCTGGCGGCCCATCATCCTCAGCGTGTGCGCCGGATGGTTGCCGTGTCCGTGGGCCATCCGATGGCCTATGCCCATGCCGGCCTGAGCCAGAAGTTGCGCGGCTGGTACACAGTGTTCTTCCAGTTGCGCGGCGTTGCCGAATACCTGCTGCAGCGTGAGGGCCCCACCCATCTCACCCGGCTGGTTGTGACGCACCCGAATCCAGTGGAAGTCATGCAGCGCATGCACCAGCCCGGCCGGCTGACGGCGGCGCTGCGCATCTATCGCGCCAATCTGCTGGACGTCTTGTTCAAGCGTTGCCCGCCTGTGAAATGCCCGGTATTAGGTGTCTGGAGCACGGGCGATGACTATCTTACCGAGCGCCAGATGCGCGACTCTGTGAAATTTGTCGAAGCGGCATTCCACATGGAAATCGTTGAGGGTGGGCACTGGATTCCGCTGGAACAAGCCGAGGTATTGGCCAGGCAAGCCGTCGCATTTTTTGGTGAGAGCGCGGCTTGATCGACTCCGGCGCCTATCGCCATCGTCGGCGGGCGCCGGGGCGTATATCCTGACCCCATGTTTCACGTTCCGGATCGCAACCCATGCCCACACCCAAACTTGCCGTATTGATCGATGCCGACAACGCCCAGCCCAAGCTGGCGGAGGCGCTGCTGGCGGAAATCGCCAAGTACGGTGTCGCCAGCGTCAAGCGCATCTACGGGGACTGGACGTTGCCGAACCTGCGCGGTTGGAAGGAGGTGTTGGCCGAGCACGCCATCCAGCCGGTGCAGCAGTTTCGCTACACGGTGGGCAAGAATTCCACCGATGGCGCGATGATTATCGACGCGATGGATCTGCTCTATACCGAGCGGCTGGACGGTTTTTGTCTGGTGTCGTCGGATTCCGACTTCACGCGGTTGGCGGCCCGCATTCGCGAAGCCGGTTTGCTGGTCTACGGCTTTGGTGAGCAGAAGACCCCGAAATCGCTGGTGGCGGCCTGCGACAAGTTCATCTATGTGGATGTGCTGCGCTCCACCGCTGAGGCTGGGCAGCCGAAGCAGCGTGCTGCGAGCAAGGCGCTGCGCGCAGATGCGCGGCTGGTGCGCCTGTTCCGCGATGCACTGGACGCAGCGGGGGATGAAGACGGCTGGGTCGGGCTTGGTGCCGTGGGCAGCCAGATCAACAAGCAGGCGCCGGATTTCGATTCGCGCAACTACGGCTACGGCAAGCTCAGCGATCTGGTGCGCGCGCTGGGCCTGCTGGAGGTGGAAGAGCGCAAGGTCGGTGACGGTCATTCCAAGGCGTTGTTCCTGCGCTGGAAACCGACGAAAGCATGATGCTGTGGGGTGCGCCTGCGCCGCGAAGAGGCCAGCAAAAAGGCCGGCGCAGATTTGCGCCGGCCCGGTTCACCGCTTTGAAGCTGCCGCTATTCAATGAAACGGGGCGAGCTTGACATCCTTCATGCCCAGCTGCTGGGCCATGTCGTACATCGCCTGATTCATGATGCGGTAGGTCTCTTCCACCGGGACGGAGCCAAACTCGGCATTCATGTCGAGTTCGACTTGCTGGTGCAGGTCGTGCGTGACCAACCGGTCAAAAAGGTAGTCGACCCAGAACGTATTGTCCGGCGCCACGCCGAGCTTGACGAGATCGGTGACCAGTTTCTGCCCCTTTTCATCCGCCGCTTCGGGGAGCTTGACCTGTGATTCGGCCGCACGCTTGATGGCGTCCTGGACGGCGAACGTCATCATGCGCATGCTGGTGTTGACCTTGTCTTCGCCGTAAGTCTTCGACAGCTTGTTCATTTCCGCCTGGACGGCGGGCATACCGAGCGTGGCGATGAGGGCGTTGGTGAACGAGAAGTTCGCCGGGCCACCGCCCGCCTGGATGACAGCGGCGACGGTGGGCAGGGCGGGCTCGCCGAAGTAGATGGGCCCACCGGTGATGGGGTGGTTGCCGGCCGCCAGCGCGGTGCCGGAAAGCACGAGCAGGGCGGCGCACAGTGTGCCGCGGATCGCGGCAGTCAACGTCTTCATCAATTCTCCTCTTTAGTGGCCCGTTGCAGGGCGTTTCATTGTCATACGGCAATCCCATGGCACGCGCTGCGGCTGTTACGTGGCCATGACATATCCCTGCTGCACAGGGTCAGCGCTTCAGGACACGGGGCCCATCATACAGGGGGACCGCTCGATTGGACGTCGGCAATCAGAGAAAACAAAAAAGGCCGACCCTGCATGGGGTCGGCCAATCATGGAGAGGTAATGCGAGAAGCGGTCGACTCAGATCGTGCCCAGCCGCTGGATCGCTTCCTGGGTGAACCACTTGCGATACATCTCCTCGTTGTTCACGTTGTAGGCATTTTCGTAGCCGCCGAAGCTCTTCGGAATATGCATGATGCGACTCATGCGATTGCGCTGGATGTCATAGCACTGCACGTACATCCATGACCACAGCGTCGAGCCATCGGGATCCTTGACCTCGTGCTTGCCGTCCGGCGTTTTGAAGCGACCGAAGCCGGCTTCCCAGTCGACCCAGATCTTGCCGTTGCGGTCGTAGCGGATATTGCTGATGAAGGTATGCGTGCGGGTATCGACCCACAGTCGGCGGAATCCCACCGGTGCGCGCGGATAGTGCGTCGGCTTTTCGTCGATCACGACCACTTCGGGCACCAGCTCGAAGTCCGTATCCAGGAAGGTCTGATTCGCCTTCCCACCGTGAACTCCGGGTTCCCAGTTCGGTCGATCTCCATTCCAGCGTGTGCTGCTCGCACTCAGGAACGGACCGCGATGGACAGTCTTGTAATCCCCCCAGGTCAGCACCGGGTCTCCGGCACCCCAGACGTCCGACAGGAACCACGTCACGCCCGGAATCAGGGGCTCGAAACGCTGGCTGGCAGGGAAAGTGCGGGTGCGGCGAAACTGTGGCAGGTAGCCGACCAAGCTCGGGAACTTGCGCTGGTCGCTGTACCAGGTATTCATGAATGAAGTGCCGGCGACATCCTGGGAGGCAGTGAAGAACACCGTCTGATAGCGCAGCTTGTCCTTTTCGTTGTGGAACACCGTACCGTCCGCGCGGCCGGTGACCTGCAATTCGGCCCACACGAAATCGTATTCATACGACACTTTCCCGTTCGGCCCGACGTCACGCTCCTTGATCGCGTACTGGGAATAGTCGTGTCGGCCCCAGCTGATGGCCATGTTGAACTGCTCTTCGATGGCGGTCTTGGCGTCCGGGAACGGCATGCCGCCCACCCATGGCCCGCCGGTGTTCTTGGTGACCAGATTCCCGTTCGAATCGAATCCTGCCACCACGCCGTCTCTCTGATTCTTGACGGTCTTTTCGTAATAATCCTGTGGAAACCATTGGTCGGGCTGGGTTACCGATGGCTTGATCCGGATCTTGCGGCCCATGGTCTTGATCTGTTCGTACACGATCGGGTCAACGAGATCCTTGACGACGTCCACGTTGTCCGCGGTGATGTAGTCACCAGTCTTGATCTTGCCCTTCGTGTACATGTCGATAGACAGCAATTCGTCCGGGTAGGCCTTGGACAGATCCTTGCCTTCCGCCATCACTTTCGACAACGGCATCAACAGGCCCGCCGATGCTCCGACCGCCGCCTTCTTCATCAGCTCGCGCCGGCCCCAGTTGAAATCGTATTTTCTGATTCTCATTGAATATCTCCTCCATTCACTTCAACGCAAAACCGTAACCAGGCAATCGTGACCCGCGACAGACCTCGCTCCGTTCGCAGCGACTTGAACCGCAGTACCCGGAACATTGGACAGCCTTGGCCGAACCACCTGGTTCTCTTAATGCTAAGTCCTGTTATGCTAAAGGTCGGGTCGGTGGGTTGCTTGCCTAATTGTCGCGTTGTTCTTGACTGCAGTGCCCAACGAGACCGGCAGACAGTCCGTTTGAAGCATCGTGGGGATGGAGGTGGAGGCTGGTTCCAGACTGGCCTTCTCGATGCATGACCAAATTACTTTCCACTACCGGCGTCCGTCCGCGCGAGCGGTTGGCGTACTGGGTCGATTTGATCTGTGAGGCTTACGTCGGGCTCGACTGCGATGCACGCGGGGATGCCCCCGGATTCAAAGGTGAGATCGCAGTCAATTCGTTCGCGGACATGCGACTGACTCGTGCATCATCCGTGGCACAGCGGGTACTGCGAACGCCAGCGAGAATCGCCGACTCGACCGAAGACTACTTTCTCGCAAGTTTCCAGACTGCGGGTACGTGCACGATCATGCAGGACGGTCGCGTCGCACATCTCGCACCCGGTGATTTCACCCTCTTCACCACTACGCGTCCGTACGAATTGCGCTACGGCGGGCTGTTCCAGCAGCATTTCCTGATGCTCCCGGGGCCAGTGCTGCGCACGGCACTGCGCGATACCGAGAACCTGACGGCGACGACCGTGCACGGCGATCGCGGCGCTGGCCGCCTTATGGTTTCGATGATTCGTACCCTCGCAGCGAATATCGATACGCTCGAACCGGAATCGACGACGGCCGTGGCCGATGCGATCACCCAGATCTTGATCGCCTCCCTGGTGTCGCTGCCGGCAGCACGCCAACCGGTGCCTTCGCACTTTGCCGCGTTTCATCGTGCACAGATCAAAGCGTGTGTACGGGCATTGCTGCGCGATCCAAACCTGTCGATCGGACACATCGCGGCGCGACTGCATGTCTCGCCGAGTACGCTGCACCGTGCCTGGGCAGGGGAGGCGTGCTCGCTAGCTGACTGGATTCGGGAGCAGCGCCTCAACACCGCACAACGCGATCTGGGCGACTCCGCGCTTGCGGCGCGTAGCGTGAGCGAGATCGCGTTCTCGTGGGGCTTCAACAACGCGGCGCACTTCAGCCGTGCGTTCCGCACACGTTTCGGTTGCTCGCCGCGCGACACCCGCCCACCGCGTCCGCAATAGGCAATCCGCTGAAGTCCGGCTTCATTTTCACCACTTCAGTTCCGCCTCGCCTGCACGCTACGCGAACAACCTGTTGGCAGCGTTCGAAGACCCGTATTTCGCGTTCTACGGCACCGTGCTGCAGGGCACGCCAGAGCATTGCCGCGCTGGCAGCGCACCTTCCGTGTGTCGGCTAAAGAGTCACATCAGGAGCGGGGGGATGCCCACGACTTCCGTCATGAAAAAGCCGGCACCTTTCAGTGCCGGCTCTTCAACCGCAGATGCCTCGATCAGTGCAGGCTGGCAAGCTTGACGTTCTTCTTGCCGAGTGCCTGGGCAACGTCGTACATCGCCTGGTTCAAGATGCGGTGAGTGTTCTCGTCCGCTTCCGGGGAGATGTTCTTGTTGATGTCCTGCATGACCTTGACGTGCAGGTCGTGCGAGATCGCGACGTCGAACATCTTGCCGGCCCAGAACGTACCGTCCTTGGCGGTGCCCGCGTCCACCAGCGCAGCCGCGAGCTTCGTGCCCGTGAGGTCGGCCGGAGCAGCCGGCAGCTTGACGCCTGCCTCGGTGGCGAGCTTCAGGCCGGTCTTGACGGCATAGGTCATGCCGGCGACAAAGCCTTCGACGTTCTTCTGGCCGTACTGCTTGGTCAGCTTCGCGACTTCGGCGTTCACGGTCTTTTCTCCGAGCATGGCGACGAGCGCCTTGGAGAAGTCGAAGTTCTCGGCACCACCGCCGGCCTTCACGAGCGCGGCGGTCGCCGTCAGCGCGGGTGCGCCGGTGTAGACCTCGCCACCGTACCAGTTCATGTTCATGGTGTTGGCCGCGGACGCCATCGTGGCGAATGCCATGGCGACGCTAAGGATCGCCGTGCTGGCTGTTGCTGTTAACCACTTCTTCATGACAAGACCTCCTGTTGAATGCCCGTTATCGGGCGGATGGTTCCGGGCGGGCCGCGCGGTCTTCGTCGATCGTGCGGCTGAGCCCTTCGGGTAGATGCAGGTCGTCGAGCAACTGGCGCGCCTGCAGTGAAACCAGACCCTTGAAATGGTCGCCCAGGGCCCCGCCGAGGATCGACAGCGCGACGCTCTGGCGGACGTAGGCGGTGGCGAGCTTGACCACCAGCGGCTGGCGCGTCTCGATGGCGCGCACGGAGTCGGGCACGGCGGCCGCGCCTTTCAGTTCGGCCGCGACGGCGGCCTGGTCATCCGCCGCAACGATCAGCCAGCGGCTGCCGGATGGTGCCAGCGCGCAGCGGTGGATGTCGCCCCGGCAGCCGCCGCATTCGCTCGTACAGGCTTCCATGCACAGCGTCGTGATGCGCACGCCACGTTCGTCCGCGCCACGCAGTTCGGGAGCCAGCAACCGGGCTTCCTCAGGCTGGACGGCGATGAACAGGGTGTGGCGGGCCGCGTCGATGGTGCGGCGCACAGCGGCATGGACGCTGGCGAAATCCTGCAGGGCGTAGACCGGGATCTCGTCTGCGGGGGCCGGCGTGCGGGGCAAGCGCTCCTGCGCCTGTGCAAACAGGCGCTGCTGGTCGTGGCGCAGGTCAGCCAGCAGCTCATCGACCGGCGTGGCCGTGTAGCGCGTGTTGTCATGGGCCTCGATGCGGCGTGCCGCGCCGCGTTCCACGAGCCGTTTCAGGACCGGATAGATGTTGGCGCGCGGAATGCCGGAAGATTTCGCGACTTCGTAGCCGGTGGCGGGCGCGTGCGTGGCCAGCGCCAGCCACGCGCGTGCTTCATAGGTGGTGAAGCCCAGGCGTTCGAGAATTCCAATATTTGTATCGGTCATGATCTTTAGTAGTTGTTTATGCAGCTACTATGAGTTGTATCGCCTACATTTGCAAGATGCGCAGGAAGTGGCAGGGGTTCCCAAAATTGTGCGGATCGCTTGGGTGCAAGGGACATCGGTAAAATGCCGCATCATGACGACCCTGACGCTTGCCCTTTCCAAGGGGCGCATTCTCGATGACAGCCTGCCGCTGCTGACTGCAGCCGGCATCGCACCGACCGGCGACGCCGAACGGTTGCTGCGGCTGCCGTCGCAGAATCCCGATGTTTCACTGCTCATCATCCGGGCAACGGATGTCCCGACCTACGTGGCCTACGGTGCCGCGGACCTTGGCATCGTCGGCAAGGACGTGTTGCTGGAGCACGGCGGCGACGACTTCTACGAACCGCTGGATCTCGGCATAGCCCGCTGTCATCTGTCGGTGGCGACGCGCAAGGATTCACCGCTCGTGCATGGCGAGCGTCCCTTCAAGCGCCGCCTGCGGGTGGCGACGAAATACCCGAACCTCGCGCGTCGGCACTATGCGGAGCGTGGCGAGCAGGTGGAGATCATCAAGCTCTACGGTTCCATGGAACTGGCGCCGCTGGTGGGGCTTGCGGACGTGATCGTCGATCTGGTGGCGACCGGCAACACGCTGCGCGCCAATGGCCTGGTCGAGGTCGAGAAGATCTGCGACATCTCGTCCCGGCTGGTGCTGAACAAGGCCGCGACGAAGCTCAAGCACGATGCGCTGCATGGGCTGGTGGACCGGCTGCGGGCCGCCGTGGAGACGCGCCGTGGCTGACGCTCTCGTGAACCGCCTCGATAGCGCCGCCACCGGCTTTGAGGCCGCGTTCGAAAAATTGTTGGAGCGCGCCCCGGAGCAGCGTAACGACATCGCGACCTCCGTCGCTGCCATCGTTGCGGACGTGCGTGCGCGCGGCGACGCCGCGGTGCTGGAATACACGGCGCGCTTCGACCGTCGCCCGGCAGCAATGGTTGCCGAGCTGGAGATCTCCACGACGCGCTGTGCGCAGGCGTGGCATGGCCTGCCGGAAGACTTGCGCCATGCGCTGGAAGTGGCCGCTGCCCGCATTCGCCGCTATGCCGAACACCAGGGTATCGAAGGCTTCGAGTTCAAGGACGAACATGGCAATGTCCTCGGCCAGCGCGTCACGCCTCTGGACCGCGTCGGGCTTTATGTGCCCGGCGGCAAGGCCGCATATCCGTCGTCGGTGCTGATGAACGCGGTGCCGGCGAAAGTCGCGGGCGTGCCCGAAGTCGTGATGTGCGTGCCGACGCCAGGCGGCGTGCTGAACGAGGCGGTGCTGGCGGCAGCGCACCTGGCCGGGGTGAACCGGATCTTCGCCATCGGCGGCGCGCAGGCCATCGCTGCCATGGCATACGGCACGGCGACGGTACCGGCGGTAGACAAGATCGTCGGTCCCGGCAATGCCTACGTCGCCGCGGCGAAGCGCATTGTGTTCGGTCGCGTCGGCATCGACGCCATCGCCGGCCCCTCGGAAGTTCTGGTCATCGCCGACGGCGGCAACCCGAACACGCTCGCGCTCGACCTGTTCGCGCAGGCGGAACACGATGAGCTCGCGCAAGCGATCCTGATCTCCCCCCAAGCCGCGTTGCTGGATGCCGTGGCCGCCGCCATCGCCCGCCTGCTGCCGCAGCAGCCACGGCAGGCGATCATCCGCGCCGCATTGAACAACGCGGGTGCGCTCATCAAGGTCCGCGACCTGGCCGAAGCTGCCGCGTTGGCGAACCGCATCGCGCCCGAGCATCTGGAACTGGCCCTCGATGACCCGCGTGCGTTGCTGGCCGAAATCCGCCATGCCGGCGCCATCTTCCTCGGCCATCGCGCGGCAGAAGCACTGGGCGACTACTGTGCCGGGCCGAACCACGTGTTGCCGACGGCGCACGCGGCGCGCTACGCGAACCCGCTCGGCGTCTACGAGTTCCAGAAGCGCAGCACGGTGACGGAATTCACCGCCGAAGGGGCGGCGATCCTTGGCGCCATTGCCGGCCGGTTGGCCGACGCGGAAGGATTGGCGGCGCATGCCGCAAGTGCGCGGGCGCGGGCAGTGGTAGATACAGATTCCGCGGCTCGCCCGTCATGACGGGCGGATATGGGTATGCGGGATTCAGTGCGCAGTAAGCGCCTGTAAACACCGTGCCACCCTGGTTTTTCCGTGGCGAGAAATCTGTGTAATCTGTGACCCGCCTTTCCACGGGCACCGTCGCCATGCTTGAACCCTACCGCCAGCTTTCGCGCCCGCAGCGCACCGCCTTTTTCGCGGCGCTGGGAGGCTGGACGCTGGATGCCTTCGATTTCTTCCTGTTCGTTTTCTGCCTGCAGGCGATCGCCGCCGATTTCGGCACGGACGTGAAGTCGGTTGCGGAGGGTATTTTCCTGACGCTGGCGTTCCGTCCGCTCGGTGCGCTGTTCTTCGGCTGGCTGGCGGAGAAATACGGCCGTCGTCCGATCCTGATGATCAACGTGGCGAGCTTCGCGCTGGTGGAGCTGGCAAGCGCCTTCGCGCCGGATCTGCGGACGCTGCTCGTGCTGCGCGCCGTGTTCGGCTTCGCGATGGGCGGGGAGTGGGGCGTCGGGGCGGCGCTGGCACTGGAAACGCTGCCGGCGAAAGGGCGTGGCTTTTTTTCCGGCCTGTTGCAGGAAGGCTATGTGCTGGGTTTCCTGCTGGCGTCGGTGGTGTTCGCTTACGCCTTCGTCCATGTCGGTTGGCGCGGCATGTTCGTCATCGGCGTGGCGCCCGCGTTGCTGGTGTTCTTCATCCGCCGGGCGGTGGAGGAGTCCCCTGCGTGGCTGGCCGGGACGCAGTACCGGCGCCCGACGGCGCGGGACATGTGGCACGCGGCGCGGGGGTATTTTCCGACGCTGGTATTCCTCGTCGTGCTGATGGCGTGCTTCAACGCGTTCTCGCATGGTTCCCAGGACCTGTATCCAACCTTCCTGCAGGTACAGCACGGTTTTTCTCCGGAGGCGACGGGCAACATCGCCATCGTCATGAACATCGGCGCGCTGCTGGGCGGCGTGTTCTTCGGCACGCTGTCGGAGAAGATCGGCCGCAGGCGCGCCATCATGCTGGCCGCCGTGCTGGCGCTGCCGATGATCCCGCTGTGGGCGTATGCCCATTCCGTGGTGATGTTCGCGTTTGGCGGCTTTGCCATGCAGTTCATGGTGCAGGGCGCCTGGGGCGTGGTGCCGGCGCACCTGAACGAGCTTTCGCCGTCTTCCGTGCGCGCCATCCTGCCGGGTTTTGCCTACCAGCTCGGCAATCTGGCGATGGCGAAGATGGCGCCGTTCCAGGCCGGGATTGCCCAGGCACGGGGCAATGATTACGCGCTTGTATTGAGCGTCACGCTGGCGGTTGTCGCCGTGATGCTCGTCATCGTCACCGCCTTGGGCCGGGAGCGGCGCGCTGCGCCACTGACGATATCGAGCTGAGGCGGCGCGCCGTGGGTGGGCCCGCGTCCCTCAAACGCCGAGCGCGCGCGCGTGATGGCGCAGGTGATCGGCGATGAAGCTCTGCACGAACCAGTAGCTGTGGTCGTAGCCGGCGTGCAGGCGCAGCGTCAACGGCTGACCAGCGGCGGCACAAGCTGCGCGCAGGCGCCACGGCTGCAGCTGCTTGTCCAGGAATGGGTCGGCCTGACCCTGGTCCACCAGCCATTCGCCGTCGAAACGCCGGCCCGCCGCGAGCAGTGCGCAGGCGTCGTGCCCAGCCCACGCCGCCGGATCGTCGCCGAGATAACGTAGCAGGGCTTTCTGTCCCCATGGCACCTGGGTGGGCGCTACGATGGGGGCCAGCGCCGAAGCCGAACGGTAGCGATCGGGATGGCGCAAGGCCAGCGTCAGGGCGCCGTGGCCGCCCATGGAATGGCCGAGGATGCCGGCACGTGCTGAATCGGCATTGAAGTTTTCGGCAATCACGGCCGGTAGTTCCTCGACGACGTGGCGTTCCATGTTGAAGTGTCTTGACCACGGCGCCTGCGTGGCGTCGAGGTAGAAGCCCGCGCCTTCCCCAAATTCCCAGTCGCCGGTCGCCCCGTCGAGGCCGGTGTCGCGCGGGCTGGTGTCCGGTGCGACCAGCATCAGGCCCAGCTTTACGGCCATGCGCTGGGCGCCGGCCTTGATGAGGAAGGTTTCCGGGGTACAGGTCAGGCCGGCGAGGAAATACACCACCGGCACGCGCCGGTGGGCCGCCTGGGGCGGGACGAAGACGCCGAACTTCATGAGGCCGTCACAGGCTTGCGATGCCATCGTGTAGAAGCCCTGCACGCCGCCGAAACAGCGCTGTTGCGAAACCGTTTCCATGTTGCCTCCAGCAAAAAGCCGCCCGCGAGTGCGGGCGGCTGGTAGCGGTACTGCCTGGCGGTACCTCACGCGTGCAGCGTGCCCTGCGCTTTCGCTGCATGCGTGGCAACGATATCCATCAGCTCCGGAGAGTAGCAATCGTAGGGAGCAAGGCCAAGTTCCTTCAGCCGGCCGCGCAGCCACGCCATGTCATCCGGTGATATGCCGCCTTCGATGGCGGAGGACACGAAGGCCGCGAAGGTCGGCGCTGCATAGCCCGAGTCGCGTGACAGCTCGGGGTGGATGAACGCGAAGGGGTGGAAGACGTGGTCCGGCTTTTCGATCACGCCATACATGTGCACGCCGCAGTCCTTGCAGGCGTAACGGTGCAGCAGCTTGCCGGGGTCGACGATCTTGAGTTTCTCCCGATGCTTCGTTACGTGCACGGCCTCACGCGGTACCGCCGCAAGCATCGAGAATGCCGCGCCAGTCGGCTTCCAGCACTGCGTGCAGCCGCACAGGTGATTGAACTTGTAGTCGCTGTCGACGCGCACCTCGACCGGGTCGGTCTTGCATTTGCACACCAACGTACCGCCCGCGAAGCCCGCGTGCGCGTGGACGGCAACGCCGTTGTCGACCAGCGGATGGATGGAAAACTTGCCCATGTTGGATTCTCCTTGGATTCGATGTGTTGCTTGATATGCCGCTCAAGCGGCCTTGAAGTCGCCGTAGTGCAGGACGGTGCGGATCACCTTGCCTTCGTGCAGCAGTTCGAAGGCTTCGTTGATATGGTCGTGTGGCAGCTCCTGCGACACGAATTCGTCCACTTTCAGCTCGCCCTTCATGTAGCGGTCGACGTAGCCCGGAAGCTGGGAACGTCCCTTCACGCCGCCAAAGGCGGTGCCGCGCCACACGCGGCCGGTGACAAGCTGGAACGGACGCGTGCTGATTTCCTGCCCGGCCGCAGCGACGCCGATGATCGTCGCCTCGCCCCAGCCCTTGTGGCAGCACTCCAGGGCCGAGCGCATGACGTTGACGTTGCCGATGCACTCGAAGGAATAGTCCACGCCGCCCTTCGTCATGTCGACGAGAACCTGCTGGATGGGGACGTCGTGGTCCTTAGGGTTGACGAAGTCCGTGGCGCCCATCGCCTCAGCCATCGGCCACTTCGTGGCGTTGAGGTCGACAGCGATGATGCGCTTGGCCTTGGCCATCACCGCGCCCTGCACGACGGCCAGGCCGATGGCGCCGAGGCCAAACACGGCCACCGTCGAACCCGGCCGTACCTTGGCGGTGTTGAGGACGGCGCCGACGCCCGTGGTGATGCCGCACCCCAGCAGGCAAACGCGATCCAGCGGGGCCTTGGGGTTGATCTTCGCCAGGGAGATTTCAGGCAGCACGGTGTACTCGGAAAACGTGCTGGTGCCCATGTAATGGCGGACCATCTTGCCCTTGTAGGAGAAGCGCGAAGTGCCGTCCGGCATCAGGCCCTGGCCCTGCGTGGTGCGGATTTTCTGGCACAGGTTGGTGAGCCCCGATCGGCAGTATTCGCATTCGCCACATTCCGGGGTGTAGAGCGGAATGACGTGGTCGCCGACCTTGACGCTTGTCACGCCCTTGCCCACTTCCTCGACGATTCCGCCGCCTTCGTGGCCGAGAATTACCGGAAACAACCCTTCAGGGTCAGCCCCAGACAACGTGTAGGCGTCGGTGTGGCATACGCCGGTGGCGACGATGCGCACCAGCACCTCGCCTTGTTTCGGGCCTTCCAGGTCGACTTCCTCGATCGTCAGCGGCTGGCCCGCCGCCCATGCAACCGCCGCTCGTGTCTTCATCGCTCGTCATGCTCCATGTTCAAAAAAGCGCAAGGGTATTGAATTTCGATACGCAACGGTGCTGCCGTTGTTGCCTTAATCCTGGGCCGAAGGTGGCCGGCCCTCGGGAATCAGCCCGACGGACCGCCCCTTCACATACTCGTAGATGTCGCGGATCTCGGCCGGCGTGAAGAAGCCCGCCCACGAAGGCATGCCCTTGGCCTCGCGTCCCGCCATCGCGGTGGCGAGGAACTTCTCGTAAGTCATGCCGCCGGACAGGGAGTGGCGCAGGTCGGGGGCGGCATAGGCGCCGCCCACCGCGTCGTCGCCGTGACAGCGATTGCAGGTCGAGTTGAACTGCAGGTAACCGTTGAAGACCTCTTTCGTGACTTTCGGCGGCTGCCCGTCCAGATACAGCGGGTAATCCAGCGTGACGGTCTTGCCGTCGGTGCCCTTGTAGGTGTAGGTCTTCGCGTTTTCCGCTGTTGGGCTGCCGGTGCCGGTGGAACCGGGGTGTAGGGATAGCACCCATGCCACGATGGTACGGGCCTTGGACCCGGCCAGCTCCGGGTGCGGCGTCATGGCAATCTGGCCCCAGTTGCCGGACCCGCCCTTCACGACCTTTTCGGCGAGTTTGTCGAGGGTGGCAGCGTTCGCGCCGGCATAGCGCTTGGCGATTGCATCGAAGGCTGGCCCGACCACCTTGTGGTCGATGGCGTGGCACGCGAAACAGTTGCTGGCCTTTGCCTGCTTCAGTCCAGCTGGTGTGCCGGTGTCGGGAGTTGCGGCCAGGGCGGGCAACCCCGCGCATACCGCACAACCGAAACATGCCGCGATGACTGTCCAGGCGATCCCACGCCCGTCATGTGGTTTGCTGTTCATCACGTCCTAGCGTTGTCATTGTCCATTTGCACCCACTCCGGGATTGCCGGATGTCGAGCCGTAATACCGCACGCCATGCTGGCGCAGCGCATCGGCCAGTTCCTCGCTGTGCGATTTGATGACGGCGTTGAGCTGCTTCATCAGGGCATCGTTGCCGACGCGCACCGCCATCGCCATCGGGAAGGTGTACTGCTCCGGAGGGCCCATGTCGCGTGCGTTGGGCACCAGCACGACATCGAGGTCGGGATAGTCCTTGAGGAACGCGCCGATTGCCGGCTCCCAGGTGATCATGACATCGACCGTGCCATCTTCGACCGCCTGCAGCATGGTGCGTGGCGAAGCGCCGGAAGTGGTGGCCACGTCGAAGGTCTTGGCGGTCACGACCATATCGCGCAACTGCAGGCCGTCCTGTACCGGCGTCTCGGATTCGAAGCCGATCTTGAGCTGATGCAGGACCGGGGAATCGAGGCTGCGGATGTCGTAATGCTTGGACTTCTTGAAGATGAACACGTAGGACGACACGTAGTAGGGGTCCGTGGTCTGCGCCTGCCGGCTGCCGTAGGGCATGCTCATCACGACGTCGCATTTGCCGACGTCGAGGGTGGTGCCGAGGAAGGTTTCGAAGCCGCCCTTGCCCCGGGTGTCGTACCACACGTACTCCAGCTTGTCGTGCAATGCATCGGCGACGATCTGCGCTGCAGCGTTCTCGAAGCCCGCACCGGCGCGATCGGAATAAGGCAGGTAGGCGGGGTCCGAGCAGACGCGCAACGTGCCTTCCGCGCGGGCCCCCGAGGGGCCCGCGAGAAAGCTCACCGCCAGCAGGGCAGCGACCGGCCAGCAATGCCTCACGGCTGTCTTCGAGCGCATGGTTGGCTCAGTCCGCCGCCGTGTGGGCGGCCGGCAGGGCGCCGTCGATCTTCTGCTGCGGCATGTTCTTGTCGGGCACGGCATTGCTGCCATCCAGCGAGAGCACCATCAGCGTGCCGCCCAGGTTCGTGAAGTCCGGCAGCGAGGCTGTGGCGTTGACCGCGCCGAGGCCGGCGGTTGGCTTTTTCAGCCCGTTCGTCATGCCAATTGCACCCCAGCCGCCGACACCCGTCAGGATTGCCACGTACTGCTTGCCATCATGGGTGTAGGTGATGGGGTTGCCCACCACGCCGGACGGCATCTTCATCTGCCACAGCACCTTGCCGGTCTTGGAGTCCACGGCACGGAACCAGCCAGTGTAGGTGCCGTAGAACGAGACGCCGCCTGCGGTGGTGAGCACGCCGCTCCAGTCCTGGTACAGGTCGTTGATGAACCAGTTGGTCTTGCCGGTCACCGGGTCGAAGGAGATCAACCGGCCACCGACGTCGCCATCCTTGTAGCGGTACATGCGCACGATGGCGCCGACGTACGGAAACCCGGCCTTGTATTTCGCGCTGAAGGCCTGGTAGTCCTCGCAGATGTTGTTGGTCGGCACGATGAACATGCCGGTCGTCGGGTCATAGGCTGCGGGCTGCTGGTCCTTGCCACCCTGCGATCCGGGGCAGATGTCCTTCACGTTCACGCCTTCCTTCGTCATCTTGTCCGGGTTCACGACCGGCCGGCCGGTGGCCAGGTCGATCTTCTTCGCCCAGTTGAGGTTCGGGATGAAGCTGTGGGCGCGCAGCACCTTGCCGGTACGCCGGTCGAGGACGTAGGCAAAGCCGTTGCGGTCGAAATGCGTGAGGGTTGGAATCGCTTTGCCATCGATGGTGGTGTCGGTCAGGATATTCTCGTTGACACCGTCATAGTCCCAGCCGTCGTGCGGGGTCATCTGGTAGGCCCAGGCCGCCATTCCGGTATCGGGATTGCGCGCGAAGATCGTCATCGAATACTTGTTGTCGCCGGGACGCGCCGTCGGGTTCCAGGTGCCTGGGTTGCCCGTGCCGTAGTAGACGAGGTTCAGTTTCGGGTCGTAGGAATACCAGCCCCAGGTTGTGCCACCGCCCAGTTTCCACTGGTCACCCTTCCAGCTCTTGAGGCTCGAATCCTTGCCGACCGGCTTGCCGGTCGCGCCGTCGAGCGTCTTTTTGGGATTGACAAGGAGGTCGTTGTCCGGCCCTTCGCTGTAGGCGCGCCAGACCTGCTTGCCGGTGTGGATGTTGTAGGCCGTGATGTAGCCACGCACGCCGAATTCGGCGCCCGAGACGCCAGTCAGGACCACGTCATGGATGACGAGCGGCGCCATCGTCATGGTCTGGCCGATCTTGGGGTTGGCGTTGCGTGCGCTCCACTTCACCGCACCGCTCTTGGCGTCGAACGCGTAGATGCGCCCGTCCAGCAGGTTCGCAAAGATCATGCCGTCGCCGTAGGCGACGCCGCGATTGACGACGTCGCAGCACGCCACTGTCGGCGCGAAGTTGTCCTGCGCGATGTCCGACTTCCAGACGATCTTGCCGACGTTGTCGAGGTTGACTGCGTAGACGTAGTTCGGATAGGAGCTTTCGAAGTACATCATGTCGCCGATCACCAGCGGCTGGCCTTCCTGGCCGCGCAGCGTGCCGGTGGACATGGTCCAGGCCACCTTGAGGTCCTTGGCGTTGGAGGTGTTGATCTGGTCCAGTGCGCTGTGCCGCGTCACGGCATAGTTGCCGCCCGGCATCACCCATTGATTCGCGTCCTGCGACATCTCCTCCAGCGACGCCGCGCCCGCCCCGGTGCTGATGGCCAGCAGGCTGGCTGTGCACAGTACGACGGGAATGCGTCTGATCCAGTTTCCGTTCATCTCTGTCTCCGTTGTGCTTCGCGTTATCAGGCGGTGCACCGGTTATCGTCATGCTTGCCGTCAGCACCAGTACCCTTGTTCAAGCAATTTGGATGCCAAATCGCGCGATCCGTGTTTTCGGCAGGCGGTACGGTGGTATGGGGCAGGATGAAGTGCGCCGGGCTCCTGGGTAGGTGCACCACTTCCGTTACAAGGTGTCACGAAAATGGGGCACTTGTGTGCCGCGGAAGGTCGTCTGGTACAGGCTCGCTGTCGGCCTGGCCCAGAGATTCAGCAGTGGCCGTGCAGCGGAATTGGCGAGGCGGAAAGAGTGCTCGCAACTGGGAGGCAGGCGAGGGACCGGCTACACGTCTGGTCGTGCCGCGTCCGCTGTTTCGCAGCGGATACGCTCTGCAGCAGAGTAGATGTTGCAGCTCCTACCGCGCAGGAAACCGACGAGCGTGACGCCGAATTCCAGGGCCAGGCGTACGGCGTAGCTGCTCGGGGCGGAGATGGCGCAGACGATCGGGATGCGCGCCATGATGCACTTCTGCAGCAGCTCGAAACTCGCACGGCCACTCAGGACCACGATGTGATCGTGCAAGGGCAGGCGATCGTTCAGAAGCGCCCAGCCGTTCAGCTTGTCCAGCGCGTTGTGACGGCCGATGTCCTCGCGGACGGCCAGCAGGTCGCCGGTCGCGGTGAACAGGGCTGCGGCATGCAGCCCGCCGGTGCTGTGGAAGACGGCTTGGGTGGCTCGTAGCTTGTCGGGTAGGCCGTACAGGGTCTTGACCGGCACCTGTGGACCGGGCGGCAGGGGCGGCAGGGCGCGCATCGGTTCGAGGTTCAGCTTGTCCTTGCCGCACACGCCGCAGGCGCTGCTGGTCAGCGAGGAACGTTCAAGCAACGCGCGCTTGTGTGCATCCATGGTGCGCAGGCGTATCGCCACGAAATTCGCCGACAGCTGCCTGAGGGTATCGACGTCGTCGTGGGTGTGGATCACGCCTTCGCTGAGTAGCAGGCCGGCGGCAAGCTCCCGGTCGGCCCCCGGCGTGCGCATGGTGATGACCGGCGCGGCGCCCGCGACGACGATGTCCAGCGCCGCTTCGGTGGCGACACGGTCATCGCAGGGCAGGGCGCGCCCGTCGTTGACGCGCAGCAGACGAATGTTCTGGCAGGGCGCGGGTGGTGGCTGCGTCCGTGGGTCCGCCGGTTCCATGGCCGGGTATGCCTTGCCTGCGAAGGCCGTTCAGGCGTGTGGCGGCGGGGCGGCGAAGCCGGCCGTCGCGGTGAAGGCGGAGATCGGGCTTTCGGCCTGGGCGTCGAGCCCTTTGCCGAATACCCGGATGGCTTCAATGACCGGTGCCAGTGCGCGCCACAGCGTTTCATCCTTCAGGAGCCGATAGAGGCCGAGGATGCCGGGTGCAGCGCGATGGGTGTCGTCCGGAGCGGAACTTGCCACGCTTTCCAGGCTGCCGTGCAGCGCAGACAGCAGTTTGTAGAGCTGCGTCGGGTCGATGCGCGACAACAGCATCGCGAACACCGCGATGTTCTGGATGGCACGGCCGGTGCCGGGCTTGCCGAGGCCGTTGGCAAGGATCTGCAGCCATTCGGTATTCGTGGCCACCAGGTCGTTGGCCAGGCGCAGCACGCCGTGCTCGTGCAGCGTCCGGATCAGCGTTTCCAGTTCTGCACGCGCCGCGCCGCTGGTGTCGACAGGCGTGGGCGTGAACTCGATGGGTTGTGCCATGGTGAACCTCGAAAAATCGGTGTGGGCGCAGCGGCGTTCAGATGCGCTCAGGGTGCGGCGCCTGCTCTGTGATGGGGGCGTAATCCGCGCGTTTCCATTTTGCGGCCACGTTCACGTCCGGCAGCGGGGTCGGCGTTCCGTAGCGGAAATTATTCTTGCGGCGTGGCTTGCGGCCGGTGCCGGACAGCACCTCGATGCGTACCGCCGTTTCCTTGTACGCCGGGGTGTAGACGTCCACGTCGCGGTGGTCGCCGGTGAGCAGGTTGACGTTGTCCTCCGCCTGCGGCGGATGGATCGACATGTACAGCTGGTTGCCACTGACGCGGTCCGTGACCACGGCGCGCATCTTCACGACGCCGCGGCGCGAGGTCACGCGCAGCCAGGTGCCGTCCTCAATGTGGCGCGCCTGTGCCAGCTCCGGGCTGACCTCGATGAACTCGGCCTCGCCGCTTTCCGCGCTGCGGCGCGTCTGGTTGGTGCCCTGGAAATATTCCAGCAGGCGGCCGTTGTTGACGTACAGGTCGTATTCGCCGTCGGCGGCTTCGGCCGGAGTATTCCACTGCACCGGGTACAGCAGCGCCTTGCCCTCCGGCATGTTGAAGTTTTCCGTGTACAGCAGCGGCGTGTCCGTGCTGCCGTCGGCCGACATCGGCCAGTGCAGGGATTTCCAGCCTTCCAGCCGCGCGTAGCTCACGCCCTTGAACATGAGCGAAATGGAGGCGATCTCGTCCATGATCTGCGACGGGTGCGTGTAGCCCCAGTCGTGTCCCATGCGCCGCGCGAGGTCGGTGAGGATCTGCCAGTCCGCGCGGCTTTCACCGAGCGGTTCCATGGCTTTGTAGGAACGCTGGATACGGCGTTCGGTGTTGACATAGGTGCCGTCCTTTTCCACGCTCACGCAGGCCGGCAGCACGACGTCCGCGAAGCGCGCCGTCTTGCTCAGGAACACGTCCTCGACGACGAGGAACTCCGCCTTTTCCAGGCATTCCGCCGTGGCGTTCGCGTTGGAGTCGGAAATCAGCGTTTCCTCCCCGATGATGTACAGCGCCTTGACGGACCCGGTTCCGAGCCCGTCGATCATCTGGATGTTGTTGAGGCCGACGCGGTTGGAAAGCTGTTCCGGCGCCACGCCCCAGCCCTGGGCCCAGCGCGCGCGCACCGCCTCGTCTGTCACGCTCTCGTAGCCGCAGTAGATGTTGCACATGGAGCCGAAGTCGCTCGCACCCTGCACGTTGTTGTGGCCGCGCATCGGGTAGGCGCCGGTGCCTTCGCGGCCGTAATTGCCGGTGACCAGCAGCAGGTTGGAAATGGCTGTGGCGCCGTCCGAGCCGTGGCTGTGCTGGGTGATACCCATGGCGAACAGGATGCACACGCTTTTTGCGCTGCCAATCATCTCCGCCGCTGCCACCAGCTGGTCGACCGGCAGGCCGGAGACCTGCGACGCGAACTCCAGCGTGAACGGTTCCAGCGACTCGCGGTAGGCGGTGACACCGTTGACGCGCGCGTCAAGGAACGCCTGGTCGGCGTGGCCGTGGTCGAACATGTAGCGCGCGAAGGCGCTCAGGATCGCGGTGTCGGACCCCGGTACCAGCGGCAGGTGAATATCCGCGCGGCGCGCCATCTCGTGCCGCCGCGGGTCGATGACGATGAGCTTCTGGCCGCGGTGCTTGTGCGACTGCTTGATCTGGGAGGCGATCACCGGATGGCTTTCCGCCGTGTTGTTGCCGACGATGACCACGCAGTCGGCGTGCACGATGTCACGGATGCGCCCGGAGTCGCCGCCGTAGCCGACGGTACGGAACAGGCCCATGGTGGCGGGCGACTGGCAGTAGCGCGAGCAGTTGTCCACGTTGTTCGTGCCGACGACGAGCCGCGCCATCTTCTGCGTCAGATACGACTCCTCGTCCGTCGCCTTGCTGGAGGCGATGAAGCCTATGCTGTCGGGGCCGTGCTGCGTGCGGATCTCGGTGAGGCGCCGGGCGATGAGGCCCAGCGCCTCGTCCCAGCTTGCCTCGCGGAAGCGCCCGTGGTCGCGGATCAGCGGTTTCGTCAGGCGCTCGCCGCTGTTGACGAAGTCCCACATGAACTTGCCCTTTACACAGCTCAGCATGCCGTTTGCCGGGGCTTCCACACTCGGCTGCATCTTCAGCACCTTGCGGCCGCGCGTCCACATTTCGTAAGTGCACCCCACAGCGCAGTAATTGCAGACGATCTTCGTGCGCTTGATCTCGGCCTGGCGCAGCGTGCGGTCGATTTCCGACACCGCTGTGATCGAGCGCATGCCGACGGTGTCTTCCAGCGCCTTGGAGGCGTCGATCAGGGTGCGCTTGAGTTTTTGTGGCATGCCGGTGAATGGCCCGCCTTCACCGTCCATGCTCTTTTCCATCAGCGCGTTGCAGGGGCAGGCGCTGACGCACGCGCCGCAGCTCACGCAGCTGGAATCCTCGATCGGCTTGCCACCGTCCCACAGCACGCGTGGGTGCTCGGCGGACCAGTCGATGCCGAGTACTTCGTTCACCGCGCCGTTCTGGCAGGCTTCGACGCACCGTCCGCAGAGGATGCACTGGTCCGGGTCGTAGCTGTAGAACGGGTTCGTGGTGTCCTTCGCGTAGGGCTTCGGCGTGAACGGGTAACGCTGCGCCGGCAGGTTCATCGACACGAAAGTGTTGTGCAGCTCGCAGTCGCCGTTGTTGTCGCACACCGCGCAGTACAGCTCATGCTTGGCAAGCACCCGGTTCATGCCTTCAGCACGTGCGGACGTGGCGCGCCCGACACTCTTCACTTCCAGGCCGTCGGCAACCTTGAGCGTACAGGCGCGCTTAAGTTCGCCGCCGACTTCCACCCAGCAGGTGTCACAGGTCTGGATCGGCCCGCCGGCTTTCGTGTAGCACAGGTGGGGCAGCTTGATGCCGTGCGCCTGCAGTGCATCGATGAGCGGTTGTCCGCGGGAACAGCGCAACGCCGTTCCGTCGAAATGGATGCCGCATGACTCGCCGTCCGTTGTTCCAGAGTCTGTGCCCATGGTGTTCCCCGTTTTTGATGCGCTCGGACTATCACGCGTCCGGTGGGTTGTCAATGCTGGATAGGTGGTTTCCGCCTTTACACGAACGCGGCGAACGGCTCGACGCGCACCAGTGCGCCGGCGGCTACGGGGCCGCTGTCCTCGGGGAGTACGATGAAACAGTTGGCCAGGCTCATGGAGCGCAGGATGCCTGAACCCTCCGGTGCGGCGAGGCGGACGCTGAAGGTGCCCGTCGGGTCCGCTTCCAGGCAGCCGCGGTGGAATTCGCAGCGGCCGCGCGCCTTGCCGAGTGCATCGCGTGTCGGCACGGTCAGTGCCAGGGGCAGGCGGGGTTCCGCCCCCGACAGGAAATCCAGTGCCGGCTGCACGATGCGGTAGTAGGTCACCAGCGCCGACACCGGGTTCCCCGGCAAGCCGAAAAACGCGGCCCCGGAGTCGAGCCGGCCAAAGGCGATCGGCCGGCCGGGTTTCATCCGTACTTCCCAGAAGCCGATCCTGCCGACTTGGGCCAGCGCCGCTTTCACGTGGTCCGCCACGCCGACAGACACGCCGCCGCTGGTGATCACCACGTCCGCTCCGGCCGCAGCGTCTTGCAGTGCCATGCGCAGGGCGGCCGGATCGTCGCGCACGATGCCAAAATCCAGCACTTCGGCGCCCAGGCGCGCCAGTGCTCCATGAAACGTGCAGCGGTTGCTGTCGTAGATTTCGCCAGCGCCCAGCGGCTCGCCCGGTGGGCGCAGTTCATCGCCCGTCGAGAACAGCGCCACGCGCAGGCGACGAAACACCAGCACCTCGGTGATGCCCAGCGAAGCAAGGATGCCGAGATCCGCCGGCGCCAGGCGCCGTCCCGCGTGCAATACCGTCGCGCCGGCGGCGACGTTTTCGCCGGCGCGACGCACGTGCTGGCCGGTGTGATGGCCGGCCGTGATGTGCACGCGGGCCCCGTGCACCGTTACTTCCTCCTGGACCACGACGGTGTCGGCGCCGTGCGGCAGGGCGCCGCCCGTCGTGATGCGGATACACTCACCGGCGCCGACTTCGCCGGCAAAAGGGTGACCGGCCAGTGCGCTGCCGGCAAGGTGAAAGGTTCCGGTGCCGGCCGTGGGCAGGTCCGCGCCGCGCACGGCGTAACCGTCCATCGCCGAACTCGTGTGTGCCGGGACGTTCCCAGTGGCGACGACATCGGCACCGAGCACGCGGCCCAGGGCTTGTCGTACCGTCACACGTTCCTGCTTCGTGCAGGGTTGCAGGGTGGCCAGAATGCGTGTCAGCGCGTCCTTGATCCGCAGCGGTCCGGGGCCGCCGTGTCCGCGCCCGCCCTGCGCATGATCCGTTCCAGTATCCATGTCGTTTTCGATGTGCACCTCACGCGGGATGCGGCCCGCCGGCCTGCGTGGCGAATCCATCGCGTTGCGATGGCGAGTTGATGTTCAGGAAGGCCTGCGGACAGTCCGAGAAATCCACGCAGACCGTGCGCTGGCTCGCATACCAGCGTGCGACTTTCCGTTCCCCTTTCGCAAGCGCGGCCTCCAGCGCCGGCCTCAATCGGCAGCGCAGCAGGGCAAACGTCGGTTCCATGCGTGCACCGTCGTGCGCCACGCCGATGTCGGCGCCAGCCGTGGAGACTGCGCGCCACAGCCGTGGCCCGAGACCAGTTGGCAAGCGCGGACTGTCGCAGGGCGCGATCAGCAGCCAGGCTGCAGGAGTGGCCGCCATCAGGCTGGCGATGCCGGCCAGCGGTCCGGCGAAATCGGGGAGTTGATCGCGTACCACAAGCAGGCCGTAGCGGGCGTAGTGCGGAATGTTGCGATTGGCGCTGATGAGCAGGGTCCCGGCCTGTCCGCGCAGGGCTTCGATGGCGTATTCGACCATCGGCCGCCCGCACAACTCGGCAAGCCCCTTGTCGATGCCGCCCATGCGTCGTGCGCAGCCGCCGGCCAGAATGCCAGCCGCCACGCGCTCGCGTGGGTAAGGCGCAGCTTCGCGGGCCTCGCCGGGCGTTGCGCTCAAGGGGCCGGAAGCAGGTGCTGGATGGCGTGCTTGCGCATCTTCCGATAGAGCGTGTTGCGGCTCAGGCCCAGGGCCTGGGCAGTGCGGCTCACGTTGTCGCCGTGTTCGTTCAGCGCACGGATCAAGGCCGAGCGTTCGGCGTCGCGGAGCGGGTCGTCGGTACTCGATGCAGTTCCCGGACGAGCGCGCGAGGTACCGCCTTCGACGACTTCCTGCGGCAGGTTGGGGACCTTGATGAGCCCGTTGCGGCACAGGGCGGCTGCCGTGCGCAGCGTGTTGCGCAGCTGCCGGATGTTGCCTGGCCAGTGATAGGCGAGCAGCTTGTCCAGTGCGGGCGGCGAGATGCGGATGGGGACGCCGTTGGATTCTTCCGCCAAGATCGCGTGGATCAGGTCGGTCTTGTCCTGGCGTTCGCGCAGCGGAGGCAGTTCCAGCGTCATGCCCGCCAGCCGGTAATAGAGATCCTCCCGAAACTGCTGGGCGGCGATCATTTCCCGCAGGTCATGGTGAGAGGCGCTGATGAGGTGCAGATCCACCGCAACGGGCTGGTCCGACCCCACCGGCGTGATTTCACGCGCCTCGATGGCGCGCAGCAGGCGCGCCTGCAGAAGCAGCGGCATGTCGCCGATCTCGTCGAGGAACAGGGTTCCGCCACTGGACTGCAGCAGCCGCCCGGTGCGGCCTTCCTTCGCGGCGCCGGTGAATGCCCCGGCGCGGTAGCCGAACAGTTCACTTTCGATGAGGTTTTCGGGAATCGCTGCGCAGTTCACGACCACGAACGCCTTGTCCGACCATGGGCTGTGGTCGTGCAGCGTGTGCGCGAACACATCCTTTCCGGTGCCGGTTTCACCGTGCAGGAGAATCGGCACCTGCTTGGCGAACAACTGGTGCCCGCAGGCCAGGTTGCGGCGCATCTTCGCGTCTGCCGCGATGGCGCAGCTGGTGTCGCCGGTGAAGGGGGTGCCGCCGCGGGCCACGGGCACGGGGCGGCCGTTGGTCTGGGCGTGTGCCGGTGGGCGGACCAGCGCGAAGAAGCGCCGGCCGCGGCTGACGCCGCGCACCGGCCAGATGCTGGAAGGGTTGACCGTGGCGCGTTCGTGAAGACTTTCAAGGTCGAAGGCGAACAACGTGTCGATCGCCCTGCCGACCAGTTGTTCCCGGGTATTGCCAAGTTGCAGCACGGCGCTGTCGTTGGCGGCAACGATCCGGCCGCCGGCGTCGACGGCCAGCAGCGCCTCCTGGAGCAGGCCGACGAATTCCGGCCGGCTGTGGAAGCGCAGGATCCAGTGGTCCGGGCACTGCGTGAGAAACTGCCAGCGGGAAATGATGCGTGCCGACATGCTGACCAGCGCCATCGTGTGGCGTTCCAGCGCGCTGGTGCCGCCGCGATTCACGGAGGAGGCGTCGAGCGCGCCGATGACGCGGCCGTCGATGTCCACGATCGGCGCCCCGGAACACGACAGGCAGGTGTTGTAGTCGCGGAAATGTTCCTCGTGGTGGACGACAATGGCCTTCCTTTCTGCCAGGCAGGTGCCGATCCCGTTCGTGCCTTCCGTGCGCTCGTCCCACACCGCTCCGGGGCACAGGCCGGAGTTGCGGAAGGTGTCGCGCAGCGACGGGTCCGTCATTGTGCTTAGCACCGTGCCATCGGCGTCCGCGAGCGCCGCCACGTAGCCGGTGCCGGCGATCAGTTCGTAGAGGTTTTCCAGCTCGCGCAGCGCCACGTTCATCAGCGCACCCCAGCGCTGCTGCCGATCGCGCAGTTCGGTGCGCGTCAGCACCTGCGTCTGGCGCAGCGTATGAGGCTCGATGCCGAAATCAAACACGCAGCGCTGCCATGAGCGCGTGACAGCAGAAACCGGGGTGTTGCACTTTCCGCTCTGTGCAACCGAAACCGTCTGCATGATGCGTGCTGCATGGCTGGAGTACGAGAATACGGGGGAGCCGGGCTGGCTTTCGCCCCATGCGTTCGATAGCGAATCATCGGACATTGTCTAATCCCCCAGCCGCCACACGGTGCCGGCTTTGTCCAGCCCGCAGCCATGCCCGCAGTGTCGTTGTTTGGGCGCGCGAGTGCAAATGACCGCGGCGTCCACGCCGCTGCCGGGGTTGCCACGGTCGCAACAGGGCTCCGGAAAGTCCGGAGCCGGTGTCACGGGGGCACGGGGCGTATTCGGGTTTACCCAGGTTTTCCCGCAACGGGAATGTAGAACAATACCCAGAACAAGTCGCCCTGCACGGCATTGCGGGTACGCATTGCGTGCTGCCATTTGGCGATCAGCGTCGTGCCGGAGGCGAGCGTGTAGGTGGCCTGCGGGCCGACGGCGATCTGTTCGAGCTTGTGGTGCGGGAACGACTGGCCGTCGACATGATCGTTCTCGAATTGATGCAGGTAATAGCCGCCAGCGCCAATGCCGAGGCGTGGCAATCCGGAGAACGGCCAGGCCGTCACGCCGAGTTCAGTGCCGGCCACATTGCCGGAGCGGTAGTCGGTACGGTGATTCGTGACGTTGAAGCCGACGTAGGTTTCGGAGTCGATTTGCAGAGTGGGCACCGGGTTCCAGGTGAATGCCGTCTCGAAGATGCCGGTGCCGTAGTTCGCGTGGGTGGCGGCGTTGGCCAGAAACTGCGGATTCGGTGCGCCGTGAGGAGGCGGGTCGGTGTTTCCACGGGGTTCGTAATGGCCGATCGGGAACCAGTAGTTGATGCCGGACATCCACTTCACGGTGCCTCCGCCCCGGGGGTGGAAGGTGCGGGAGACCATGAAAGGTTCGATGTTGAGCGCGCTCAGGTCAGCGTCGTGGTCGCGGATGCCGTTGAAATTCGTGCGGGCGTAGGCGATCAGGTAATTCGCGGTGCTCGTCAGGTGCAGGCCGTGCCATTCGAAATCCCAGGTGTGCATGAGCCGGCCGGCATGGCCGGCCAGGTCCAGGTGCAGATGGCCGATCGCGTCGCCGGAATCCCCGTGCAGGCTGGTGCCCCGCAGCCAGGCGACATAGCCCATGAACGCGGTGCTGCCTGGTTCGGGCATCACGGCGGGAGCGAACGTGAACGCCCCGCTTTTCAGGTTGCGGCTGCCGCCTTCGCTGGCGATGGCGGGCGACAGGGCCGTGGCGATGACGGCGCCCAGGGCCGTGATCCAGTGCAATCGGTGCGTGCGGCATACGCACGCCTCCTCTCCAGTGCCGAGCATGGCGTTCTCCTCCGGAATCTTGTTATGGGTGCGTCACGTACGGTGACTCCCGGATTATTACGGTGTCCGGTGCAGGGTTTCAATGATCGCGCGCAAGTGCCGGTAGCCGATCACGAGCCGTGGGCCGGGGCGGCCGAGGAATTCCTCGCTGATCGGGTAGATGCGATCGTTGCGCACCGCGGCGGTGTCTTCCCATCCACAGCGCAGTCGCACGTGTTCCGCCCGATATTTCTCGACACGCACGCCGCACCAGCTCATGACGATGGCTTCGGGGTCGATCGCCTGCGCCCGGACCGGGTCCAGCGTCACGCTCTTCGCGTCGGCCTGTGCCAGCGGATTGCTGCCGCCGGCGCGCTCGATCAGCGCATTCACCCAGGAATGCCGCGCCGGGACGATCACCGGCTTGGGCCACCATTCCACCAGCACCCGCGGGCGCGGGCCGGAAACCGCGACCGCCGGCATGGCGGCCTGCATGTCTGCGGCCAGCCGTTTGCCGCGTGCGGCCACGTCCAGCCGGTCGGCAATGCGCTGGATGTCCGCGAACACGTCGTCGAGACTTTGCGGGTCGCAGATCAGCGTCTGCAGGCCGTGGGCCTGCAGCCCGGCCACGACTTTCTCGTGGCCGGGCACGGTGAGCGAGGTCAGCACGATGTCCGGGCGCAGCGCCAGCACGGCGTCGACATCGAGGTTCAGGTCGCGGCCGAGCTTGGGCAGGGGCGCAACCACGTCGGGTGGATAGTCGGAGTCGGCGTCGATGCCGACAAGCTGGCCCGCGCAGCCCAGTGCGCAGACGATCTCGGTGTTCGAGCAGGTGTGGGAGAAGATGCGCATGGACGGGAGACGGAATCCTGAATGTCGAATACTGAATGATGAATGATACGGACGGAAGGACGCGGCTCGATTTCGCCCGGCGCCTTACAATGGCGGCGGAGTCGGCCAGACAGTCGCCGCCGCGAGTGGTATGCGGGGGAGGAAAGTCCGGGCTCCGCAGGGCAGTGTGCCAGCTAACGGCTGGGCGGCGTGAGCCGACGGAAAGTGCAACAGAGAGCAGACCGCCGATGGCCTTCGGGCACAGGCAAGGGTGAAACGGTGCGGCAAGAGCGCACCGCGAGTCGGGCAACCGACCGGCACGGCAAACCCCACACGGAGCAAGGCCAAATAGGGAAGGAGGGTGGCAACACCCGACACGCGGCCCGCGTGCCTTCCGGGTAGGCTGCTGGAGGCGGCGGGTGACCGCCGTCCTAGAGGAATGGCTGTCGGGGCGCCGCAAGGCGTTCGCACAGAACCCGGCTTATCGGCCGACTCCACTTCAATATTCCTTATATCTCGGTTACGGATTCCGATGCCGGCCGCGCGATGGCGCGTGGGCAGTTGCTGGCTTCGTCATTCATGCTGGGCGTTGCAGTTGTTATTCGATAAGTGGCTTTAAATTTTTTTCGTAACTTCATGAATATCAAGTGTAAGTAAAACGTGAAAATTCAAGCGATTGGAAATTCCGGAGTTTGGCCTGTGTATTGGCTTGCTGCGTGGAAAATCGTGGGATATAGTGCCGTCAAGTGGGGTGATGTGGTGTGTAGTGCCATCGCAACTGAAGAATTGAGGTCAGCGCGCAGCGAACATGTTTGCCGGATCGCATCAATTGACGATCGACGACAAAGGGCGTCTGGCCATTCCTGCGCGTTTTCGCCAGCAGTTGGCCGACGGTCCAGGGCTGCAACTCGTCGTCACCAAAGGGCCAGATCATTGTCTGGAGATCTACCCGGCCGCTGAATTCCGCCGCATCACCGACCAGATCGAGCAGATGGAGAACCGCGACGACGCGGAACTCCTGAAAATGGCTTTCGTCGGTCTGGCGGCGGAAGCCGAGGTGGACCGCCAGGGCCGCATTTCCGTGCCGCCGATGTTGCGCGAGATGGCGCAGCTCGACGGGCCGGTCGTGCTCGCCGGCCAGATCAACCGCTTCAACCTGTGGAGCGAGACGCAGTGGAAGGAAATGTTCGGTACCGGGCCGAACAGCATCCAGGCGGCGCTCAAGGGCGCCTTCCGGAACCTGCGGCGGTGAGCGCGCGTGGCCATTGCTTCCGTTCTTGCCGAGCCGTGGTTCGCCCGGTTGGTTGGCCCCTTTCGCTGTCCCCGACGGGGTTGCCGGGTTAGCGTGATGTCCGGACACGAACCGGTCATGCTTGAAGAGGCGTTGGCCGGGCTTGCGATCCGGGCAGGTGTTTCTGCGCGTCCCCGCATCTTCATCGATGCCACCTACGGCCGTGGCGGCCACAGCGGCGCGATCCTTTCCCGGTTGTCGGCCGGCGATACGTTGTATGCACTGGACCGCGATCCCGAAGCGGTGGTCCACGGGCGGGCGGCGTTTGGTGATCGCGCCGGATCGATGGCTGAATTCGAGATCGAGCAGCGCAATTTTGCGGAACTCGCAGGCTGGGCGGCACAACGCCATCTGCTGGGCCGCGTGGACGGGCTGTTGATGGACCTCGGCGTATCCAGCCCGCAGTTGGATGAAGCTGAACGCGGCTTCTCCTTCACGGTTGATGGCCCGCTGGACATGCGCATGGACCCGACCACCGGGGAATCGGCTGCCGACTGGCTGGCGCGGGCCGGTGAGGCGGAAATCGCCGATGTGCTGTGGCGCTGTGGCGAGGAACGCAACAGCCGCCGCATCGCCCGCCGTATCGTCGAACAGCGCGCACTGCAGCCGCTGGCCACGACGCGCCAGCTCGCGGAACTCGTCGCTGCAGTGCCGGGGCCGCGTTCGCACAAGATCCATCCGGCCACGCGCACGTTCCAGGCGCTGCGCATCCATCTGAATGGTGAGCTGCAGGCGCTGGATGCGGCACTGGCCGCGTTGCCGGCGCTGCTGGCGCCCGGTGGCCGGGTCGCGATCATCAGTTTCCATTCGCTGGAAGACCGGCGCGTGAAACGCTGCCTGAAGGAGGGCGCCCTGCGCGTGCGCAGCGGCGAGACGCTGCCGGCGGTGTTTGCGCGGCCGCGACGCTGTTTTCCGAGTGCGGCGGAAGTGGCCCGCAATCCGCGCGCACGCTCCGCCGTGCTGCGTGTCGTGGAGCGGCTGCCGTGAGGCGCGCGCGTGCCGCAAGTGGGTACACGCTCTTGCCGCTGTTGCTCGGAATGGCGTGCGTCGCGAGCGGCGTAGCGGTCGTGCAGGTCGAGCATGGCAGCCGCGATGCGACGGCGGAGCTCACGCACCAGCGCCAGTTGCGCGACGAGCTGTATCTGCGCCACGCGCAGTTGCAGATCGAGCAGGCGACGCTGGCTGGCCATTCCCGCATCGAGCGGCTGGCGCAGGCGCAGCTCGACATGGTGGAACCGCGGGATTACATCATCGTCACGGCGCGCCCCGGTTCCGGCTCCGATTCCAATGGAGTGACGCCATGAACCGCGCCGGTGCAGCCCTTGCGCTGACGCCGGACATGCCCGGCGCCTGGCGGCACCGTCTGGTGCTGGTGCTGCTCGCCGGCGGCGCGTGCCTGATCCTGGGGCGCGCGTTCTACCTGCAAGTGCTCGATGCCGGGTTCCTGAACCACCAAGGCGACATCCGCTTCATCCGCACCGTCACGCTGCCGGGTTTTCGTGGCGCGATCACGGCGAACGACGGCTCTCCGCTCGCGCTGTCGGCGCCGGTGGAGTCGATCTGGGCCACGCCCGCCGAAGTGCTGGCGAAGCCGGAATACCTGCCGGCGCTGGCGCAGTTGCTGGACCAGAAGGAGTCCGATTTGCGGCGTTACCTTAAAGCACGCAGCACGCGTCGATTCGTGTTCCTCAAGCGCCAGATGGCGCCCGATGCCGCCGAGCGGGTGCTGGCGCTGCATGCGCCGGGTATCTATTCGCAACGCGACTACCGGCGCTACTACCCGGCGGGGGCGGTGACGGCGCAGGTCGTGGGCTATACCGACATTGACGGCAAGGGGCAGACGGGTGTTGAAAGTGCCGCCAACGACGTGCTGCGCGGCATCAACGGCGAACGTGGCGTGGTGCGGGACGGGACCGGTCGCGTGGTGCAGGACACCGAGCACTACAAGCCGGCACAGCCCGGCCAGGACGTGCGCCTGACGCTCGACCTGCGGTTGCAATATCTCGCCTTCCGCGAGCTGCAGGCGGCGGTGACGGCGCATGGCGCGCAGAGCGGTTCCATGGTGGTTGCCGACCCGCGCACCGGCGCCATCCTCGCGCTCGTGAACGTGCCGAGCTACAACCCCAACGACTCGTCACAGCGAACTTCCGAAGGACTCCGCAACCGGGCGCTGTCGGAAACCTTCGAGCCGGGCTCGACAGTCAAGCCGCTGCTGGTGGCAGAAGCCCTGGCGTCGGGCAAGTTCTCGCCCGGCGACCGCATCGCGACGGACGGCGGCACCTACCGCGTCGGGCCGATGACGATCCACGACGATGACGATTTCGGCGTGCTTGACCTGCGCGGACTGCTACAGAAGTCGAGCAACATAGCGGCCGCGAAGATCGGGCTGGCGCTGGGGCCGAAGGCGGTGTGGACCGGCTATCACAACTTCGGCCTCGACCGCCGCACTGGCGTCAACCTGCCGGGCGAAGCCCTGCCCACGCTGCGGCCATGGCAGGACTGGCGTGATGTGGCCACCGCGACTGCTTCCTATGGTTACGGCATCGCCGTTTCGGCCCTGGATCTGCTGCGCGCCTATTGCGCCATTGCCAACGACGGGCTGATGCCGCAACTGCATATCGACGCCGACCGCGACGTGCCGCCGCCGACGCGCGCGCTGCCGGCCGTCGACGCGCGCACCGTGCGCAGCATGCTGCAGTCGGTGGTGTCGCCCGACGGAACGGCGCCCAAGGCGGCGGTGGAGGGCTACCGCGTGGCCGGCAAGACCGGGACGGCGCGCATGACCGTCGACGGACGCTATGCCAGCGGCAAGTATCACGCACTGTTTGTCGGCATGCTGCCGGCCGATCGGCCGCAGCTCGTGGCGGTGGTCGTCATCAACGCGCCCAAGGGCTACAACTACTTCGGCGGTTCCGTCGCGGCGCCGGTGTTCTCGTCAGTGATCGGTGCTGCTGCCCGCCTGCTGCAGATCGCGCCCGACATGCCGACCACGCGGCTGACCGCGCAGGTCGGAGGGGGTACGTGATGGCGACTCGCGCACTTTCCTCGTTGCTGGCGGGCTACACTCCCGCGTCGCTGCCGGACGGCCTGGTTGTGACGGACGTCGAAGCCGACAGCCGCAAGCTCCGGGCCGGGGCGCTGTTCCTGGCCTGCGCCGGCTCCGCGCAGCACGGGCTGGCGTTTGCCGAGCGCGCCGTGGCGGCGGGTGCGGCGGCCGTGGCGTGGGAACCGGCACCCGGTATCACGGCGCCCGCGCTGGCGATTCCCGCGTTCCGGGTCGAGCAGCTACGTGCCCACAGCGGGGAAATTGCGGCACGCTTTTTCGGCCAACCCAGCGACGCGTTGCGCGTGACAGGTATCACCGGCACGGATGGCAAGACCTCGACGGCGCACTTGCTGGCCCAGGCGCTGGAGACCCTCGGCCGGCCGTGCCTGTACATCGGCACGCTTGGCACGGGTCGTGTCGACGCGCTCGCGCCGGGCTTGAATACCACGCCCGGCGCCGTGGACGTGCAACGCACGCTGGCCGGTGCACGCGACGCGGGTCTACGGGACTGCGCGATGGAGGTGTCTTCCATCGCGCTCGACCAAGGCCGCGTGAACGGCGTGCACTACACGGCGACGGTGCTCACGAACATCGGCCGCGATCACTTGGACTATCACGGCACGCTGGAAAACTATGCGGCGGCCAAGCGCAAGCTGTTCGGGCGGGGCGATGGCGCCGTTGCCGTATTGAACCGTGACGACGCGCATGGGCGGCGCTACGCGGCGGAGTTGGCTGGTGTGTGCCCGGTGGCGGGCTATGCGCTGGACGATGCGGAAGCGACTTGTGTGGCGCGGCACGTCGAGACCCACGGCAAGGGGCTGCGTTTCGAGGTGGTGCGGGGCGCAGTGACGGCGAAGGTGGACTCGCCGTTGCTGGGCCGTTTCAACGTCTACAACCTGCTGGCGGCTGCCACGGTGCTGGCTGAGACCGGCGTACCGCTGGCCGATGCCTGCCAGGCGCTGTCGCAGGCCCGCACGGTGCCGGGGCGGGCGGAAGCGTTCCATGGGCCGGCGAGCGCGGCCGTGATCGTCGTCGACTACGCGCACACGCCGCAGGCGCTGGAAAACATCCTGCAGGCGCTGCGAGAGCACGCCACGGGCCGCGTGATCTGCGTGTTCGGCTGTGGCGGCGACCGTGACCGCGGCAAGCGCCCGCTGATGGGGGCAGCCGTTGCGCGCAACGCGGATGCCTTCATCATTACCGACGACAACCCACGCACGGAAGGCCCGACAGCGATCGTCACCGACATCCGCGCCGGGTTGCCAGCGGGCGCCTGTTTCGAGGTGTGCGAGGACCGTGCGCGCGCAATCCGCGAGGCCGTGGCATCGGCACGCCGCGGCGACATCGTGCTCGTTGCCGGCAAGGGCCACGAGGACTACCAGATCTACGGCCACGACAAGCGGGCGTTCTCGGACCGGGCGCTGGCTGCCGAGCTGGTCGGCATGGAGTGTGCGGCATGAGCGCGGCACCCATGACCACGCTCGCCGACTTCGCAAGCCGCACGGGCGGGCGGCTGTCGGGTGCGGATGCGCCGTTTGCGCGCGTCACTACCGACACCCGCGCGCTGCAGCCCGGCGACTTGTATGTGGCACTGATTGGCGAACGTTTCGATGGCCACGACTTCGCGGCGCAGGCGCAGCAGGCGGGAGCTGTCGGGGCGGTGGTCGCGCACGCGGTGGACGGTGTGGCACTGCCGCAGGTCGTGGTAGGCGACACGCTCGCCGCGCTGCAGCGCTTTGCCGCGTCGTGGCGCGCCGGCTTCGCCATTCCGCTGGTCGGGATCACCGGCAGCGTCGGCAAGACCACGACGCGCACGCTCACCGCCGCCGTGTTCGCGGAACTCGGCCCGGTGCTGGCGAATGTCGGCAACCTCAACAACCACATCGGCGTGCCGCTGACGCTATGCCGGCTGCGGGCGGAACATCGCGCTGCCGTCATCGAGATGGGCGCCAGCCACCAGCGGGAAATCGCCCTGCTGGCATCCCTTGCCAAGCCCGGCATCGGCGTGGTGACGCTGGCCGGCGACGCGCATCTGGAAGGTTTCGGCGGGCGCGATGGCGTGGCGCACGGCAAAGGGGAAATGTTCACCGCCCTCGGCGGGCGCGGCACAGCCGTCATCAATGCCGACGATCATTACGCACCGCTGTGGCGCGACATGGCGGGCACGTCGCGCATCCTCACTTTCGGTCTCGATGTGCCGGCGAGCGTGACGGCGCGGGAAGTCGAACTCGATGCATCTGGTTGCCATTTCACATTGGCCACGGCCACCGAGGAAGCCCGCGTTGCGTTGCAACTACCGGGCCGCCACAACGTGCGCAACGCCTGCGCCGCCGCGGCCGCCGGCCTGGCGGCGGGCCTGTCGCTGGCGGCGATCGCCCGGCGGCTGGGCACGCCGCGCACCGTGGCTGGGCGCGGCGTGTGGTGTGCTGGGCTGAACGGCGCGCAGGTTTCCGACGACGCCTACAACGCCAACCCGACGTCCATGCGGGCGGCACTCGAAGTGCTGGCGCGGCGCGGCGGGCGGCGCATTGCAGTGTTTGGCGACATGGGGGAACTCGGGCCGGATGCCGAGGCACTGCACGAGCAGGTCGGGCACGTCGCCCGTGCGCTCGGCATCGATACCTTGTGCGGCGTGGGGCCGCTGTCGCGCGCCACGGTGCGCGGCTTCGGCACCGGTGGGCAGCATTTCGCGGACCAGGGGGCGTTGCTGGCGGCCGTTGCGCCGCTGCTCGCGCCGAACGTGTCGGTGCTCGTCAAGGGCTCGCACAGCGCCCACATGGAGCGCGTCGTCGCCGCGCTGACGCAGGGGAAAAACTGATGCTCTATGCACTCGCGGAATGGCTGCGGCAGTACGCTTCCGGCTTCAACGTGTTTTCCTACCTGACGTTGCGAGCCGTGCTCGGCGTGTTGACGGCGCTGATGATTTCCCTGCTGGCCGGGCCGCGCGTCATCCGTTTCCTGCACGCCCTGAAATACGGGCAGGTGGTGCGCAGCGACGGGCCGCAGACGCACCTGAAGAAGACCGGTACGCCGACCATGGGCGGCGTGCTGATCCTCGGCTCCATCGTGGTGTCCACGCTGCTGTGGGCGGACCTGGAGAGTCGTTTCGTGTGGTTCGCGCTGTTCGTGACGGTGAGCTTCGGCATCGTCGGCTTCTTTGACGACTGGTTGAAGATCAAGCGCCATTCATCGAACGGCCTGAGTGCCAAGCAGAAATACCTGTGGTTGTCGCTGGCGGGCTTGTTGGTGTCCACACTGATCTTCCTTACCGCCCAGCAGCCGGTGGAAACCACGTTGATCCTGCCGTGGTTCAAGCATGTCGGCATTCCGCTCGGTGCGATGTTCATCCTGTGGTCGTATTTCGTGATCGTCGGCGCCTCGAACGCTGTCAACCTCACGGACGGGCTGGACGGGCTGGCGATCATGCCGACGGTGCTGGTGGCCTCTGCACTCGGCGTGTTCGCCTACGTTACCGGCAACGTCAAGATCGCGGAATATCTGGTGTTTCCGTACATTCCCGGCGTTGGTGAGCTGGTGGTTTTCTGCAGTGCCATCGCTGGCGCCGGGCTGGGTTTCCTGTGGTTCAACACCTACCCGGCGGAAGTCTTCATGGGCGATGTCGGGGCGTTGTCGCTCGGTGCGGCGCTGGGCGTCGTGGCGGTGTTGGTGCGGCAGGAAATCGTGCTCGCCATCATGGGCGGCGTGTTCGTAGCCGAGACGCTGTCGGTGGCGCTGCAGGTCGGCTATTTCAAGTACAGCCACGGCAAGCGCATTTTCCGCATGGCGCCGATCCACCACCATTTCGAGCTCAAGGGCTGGCCGGAGCCGCGCATCATCGTGCGCTTCTGGATCATCACGTTGATCCTCGTCCTCGTCGGCCTGTCGACGCTGAAGGTGCGTTGATGACGGCCAGAGAACAGAAAGCGGTGAGCGGGCAGCGACCGGTGCTGGTAGTCGGGCTGGGCAAGTCCGGCGTGTCGGCTCTGCGCTGGCTGGCGCGCTGCGGTGCTGCGCTGGTGGCGACGGATTCGCGCGCTGAACCGGCCGGCATCGGCGCGCTGCGGGCGGCACTGCCGCAGGTTGAATTCCACCTCGGCGCGTTCTTCGCTCCCCAGCCACTGTCGCAGTTCGCGCAGGCCGTGGTGTCGCCCGGCGTATCGCTGGAGGAACCGCTGATCCGCAGCCTGCAGGCGGCAGGCGTGGAAATCGTCGGCGACGTCGAGCTGTTCACGCGTACCGTGCCGGCAAGTGTGCCGCGCATCGGCATCACCGGCACGAACGGCAAGTCCACGGTGACGACGCTGGTCGGCGCGATGGCGCGGGCGGCGGGCGTCAACGTCGCCGTCGGCGGCAACCTGGGCACGCCGGCGCTCGACCTGATCGCCGCGGATGTCCAGCTTTACGTTCTCGAGCTGTCGAGTTTCCAGCTCGAGACCACGACGAGTCTCGCGCCGACCGCCGGCGTGTGGCTGAACCTGACGGAAGACCACCTCGACCGCCACCACACGATGGCGAACTACGCAGTGGCGAAAGCGCGCGTGTTCGCGGGCGCGACGCACGCGGTGGTGAACCGCGAGGACGCGTGGGTCATGCGTTTTGCACCGGCCGGTGCCGTGAGCTTCGGGCTGGATGCGCCGCAAGCCGGGCATTACGGCATCGTCGAGCGGGCCGGCGGGAGCTGGCTGGCACGTGGCAATGAAACGCTGCTGCCGGTTGCGGAGCTGAAGATCGTGGGGCGCCACAACGCGGCGAACGCGCTGGCGGCGCTGGCGGCGGCCGAGCTGGCCGGCATCGACCAGGCGGCGGCGCTCGCGGCGCTGCGGGCTTTCACCGGGCTGCCGCATCGCTGCGAATGGGTGGCGCAATGCCGTGACGTGGTGTGGATCAACGATTCCAAGGGCACGAACGTCGGCGCCACGCTCGCCGCGTTGTCGGGGTTGTCGTGCCCGCTCGTGTGGCTCGGCGGCGGGCAGGGCAAGGGCCAGGACTTCGCGCCGCTGCGGGCGCCACTGGCGCAGCACGCCCGGGTGGCCCTGGTGTTCGGGGAAGATGCCGGCCAACTGGAAAAGGCGCTGGCCGGCGCCATTTCGGTGGAACGCATGCCGGACATGGCTGCCGCCATCCAGCGAGCCGCGGTGCTGGCGCAGGCGGGGGATTGCGTGCTCCTGTCGCCGGCTTGCGCCAGCCTCGATCAATTCCCCAGCTACAAGGTGCGTGGGGAAGAATTCCGTGCGGCCGTGCACGCGTTGTGTGGGCGGGAGGTCGCATGAATGCGCTCCTGGATTCCACCAGGCAGCGCCGCGGGCCGGACGGCTGGCTGTGTCTGGGGCTGGCCGTGCTGCTCGGTTGGGGGCTGGTGATGGTGGCTTCCGCGTCCGTCGATCTGGGTGAGAAGACGGCGGGTTCGTCGCTGTATTTCTTCGACCGCCAGCTGCTGTACATGGTGTTCGGGCTGGCTTGCGCCGGACTGGCGTTCTCGATCCCGATGCGGGTGTGGGAGCGCTACGGTTTCTGGCTGCTGGCCGGGTCGCTGCTGGCGTTGGCGATCGTGCTCATTCCCGGCATCGGCATCCGCGTGAACGAATCGCGCCGCTGGCTGGACTTCGGCCTGTTCCGCGTCCAGGTGTCGGAACCCGCGCGGCTGGCGATCCTCATCTACCTCGCGGGCTTCATCGTGCGCCGCCAGGCCAGCTTGCAGCGCAGCGTGCTCGGCCTGTTGCCGGTGTTTTTGCCCCTGGTTGCCGCCGCCGGGCTGATGCTTGCGGAACCGGACTTCGGCGCCGCGGCGATCTTCATGTCGGTCGCTGTGCTCATGCTGTTTGTCGGTGGTGCGCGTGTGCGCGACATGCTCGGGCTGGGCGTGGTGCTAGCGGTGAGCATGGTGGCGATCACGCTCGCGGCGCCGTACCGCATGGCGCGCGTGATGAGTTTTCTCGATCCGTGGGCGCACGCGAACAATTCCGGTTTCCAGCTCGTGCAGTCGCTGATCGCGGTTGGCCGCGGCGAATGGTTCGGCGTCGGCCTCGGCGCCAGTGTGGAAAAATTGCATTACCTGCCGGAGATGCACACCGACTTCATCTTCGCAATTCTCGCGGAGGAGCTGGGCCTGATCGGTGTGGTTGCGCTCATCGCCTGCTACGCCGTCGTGGTGTGGCGCGGGTTTGCCATCGGCCGCCGCGCGGAAAAGCTCGACGCACGCTTCGAGGCTTACCTGTGCTACGGCCTGTCGGCGTGGCTGGGGTTGCAGGCGCTGGTGAACATGGCCGTGAACATGGGACTGGTGCCCACGAAAGGGCTGACGCTGCCGTTCATGAGCTACGGTGGTTCCAGCCTGATGACGGCCCTGATGCTGGCCGCGCTCCTGCTGCGTGTGGATCACGAGACGCGCACGGCAACGACACCACGGCGCGTCACCAGCGACCATGGCACGCCGGTGCGCAGCGATTTTCGCGCGCCGTCGCGCGGTCCCGCCGGATCGCGTTCGGGCGGATGGTTGCCGCTGCCGGCGTTCGCATCGCTTGTGCCGGGCCTGCGGGCCCGGATCGGGCGCCTGGCGACTCAAATCCGGAGGCTGCCATGAAGGTTCTCGTCATGGCGGGCGGTACCGGCGGGCATGTCTACCCGGCGCTTGCGGCAGCGGCGGAGTTGAAGCGCCGTGGCCACGGCGTGGTGTGGATGGGTACGCCCGACAGTTTCGAGGCGCGCACCGTGCCGCAGCACGGCATCGACATCGAATATATCCATATCGCCGGGCTGCGCGGCAAGGGGGCGGCGCGCTGGTTGTCCATGCCGTTCCGCTTGCTGCGCGCGATGCTCGAAGCCGGCCGCGTGCTGGGTCGCCAACGGCCGCAGGTGGTGCTCGGCATGGGCGGTTTTGCGGCGGGGCCAGGCGGGCTGATGGCATGGCTGCGCCGCATTCCGCTCGTCATCCATGAGCAGAACGCGGTCGCCGGCCTGACGAACCGCTGGCTGGCGTGGGTGGCAACCGCAGCGTTGCAAGCTTTTCCCAATGCGCTGCGCGGTGGGCACACCGTGGGCAACCCAGTGCGTGCCGACATCGCCGCGCTACCGACTCCGGCGCAACGCTTTGCCGCGCACGTCGGCGCGCCGCGCCTTCTCGTGATGGGCGGCAGCCTCGGGGCAAAGGCGCTGAATGAGCGCGTGCCGCAAGCGCTGGCGCAGCTGCCGGTGGCGCAGCGCCCGCAAGTGCGCCATCAGGCCGGGCGCACGTTGGACGTCGCCCGGACGGCGTATCAGGCGAATGGGGTGGACGCGGAAATCACACCGTTCATCGACGACATGCCGGCGGCCTATGCGTGGGCCGACCTCGTGGTGTGCCGTGCCGGCGCCTCCACCGTGGCTGAACTGGCGGCGGCCGGATGCGCCGCGCTGTTCGTGCCGTTTCCCTACGCGGTGGACGATCACCAGACGAAGAACGCCGAATACCTGGTGGCGGCGGGAGCGGCGGAGCTCATCCAGGAGCGCGAGTTGACGGCTGAGCGCCTCGCCGCCCGGCTTGCGGCGTTGCTGGCAGATCGCATGCGATTGCAGACGATGGCCACCGCCGCACGCGCCGTGGCGTGGCTCGATGCCACCCGTGAAATTGCCGACGCCTGCGAACGCAGCGCGCGGCCGAGGGCCACGACATGATCGCGCCACGCTCCCCGCAGTCCCTGATGCGCACGCCGATGCGGCGCGTGCGGCATATCCACATGCTCGGTATCGGCGGTTCCGGCATGGCCGGCATCGCCGAGGTGCTGCTGAACCTGGGTTACGAAGTCAGCGGTTCCGACCTGAAGGAAACGGTCGTCACCCAGCACTTGCGCGCGCTCGGTGCACGCGTCGAGACGGGCCACGATGCGGCGCGCGTTGCCGGCGCGGACGTCGTCGTGGTGTCCACCGCCGTCCACGCCGACAACGTGGAATACCAGGCGGCGCGGGCGGCGCGCATACCGGTCGTGAAGCGCGCGGAAATGCTTGCGGAACTCATGCGCTTCCGCTACGGCGTGGCGGTGGCAGGGAGCCACGGCAAGACCACGACCACGAGCCTGATCGCCAGCATCCTGGCCGAAGGCGGGCTGGACCCGACTTACGTGATCGGCGGCCGCTTGAAGAGCGCGGACACCAACGCGCGTCTCGGTGCCGGCCCGTATCTGGTGGCGGAAGCGGACGAAAGTGACGCTTCGTTCCTGCTGCTGTCGCCGTTGCTGGCGGTGGTCACGAACGTCGATGCCGACCATCTCGCGACGTACGGCGGCGACTTCCACCGCCTGCAGCACACCTTCATCGAATTCCTCCAGCGCCTGCCGTTCTACGGGCTGGTGGTGGCGTGCAGCGACGACCCGGTGCTGCGCGAGCTGCTGCCCGAGATCGGCCGCCCGCTCCTCACCTACGGCTTGTCGGAAGGCGTCGACCTGCAGGCGGTGGACGTGGCGCGCAATGGCACGGGATCGCGTTTCCGCGTCGTGCAGGCCGGGCACGAACAAGCCGTGTTCGAGCTCAGCCTGCCGGGCCGCCACAACGTGCTCAATGCGCTGGCGGCGATTGCCGTGGGGCGCGAGCTGGGCGTGGCGGACGATGCGATCCGCACTGCGCTGCAAGGTTTTCAAGGTGTGGGCCGACGCTGCGAATCGCACGGCGAGTTGCGGATCAAGGGCGGCACCGTGCAGCTGATCGACGACTACGGCCACCACCCGCGCGAAATCGCCGCGACGCTGGAGGCGATACGCGGCGCCTGGCCGGGCCGCCGGCTGGTGGTGGCCTTCCAGCCGCACCGCTATACGCGCACCCGTGATCTGTTCGACGATTTCTGTGCCGTGCTGGCGGGCGTGGACGCACTGCTGCTGGCGGACGTCTATCCGGCCGGGGAAGACCCGATCGACGGCGCCAACAGCCGCGCATTGGCCCGCGGCATCCGGGCGCGCAAGGCCGTGGAGCCGGTCGTAGCCGGCAAGGTGGCCGACATGCCGGCGGCGCTGGCGAAGATCCTGCGGCCGGGCGACGTGTTGCTCACGCTCGGCGCCGGCGACATTGGCCAGCTTCCGGGCTTGCTGGAAAAGGCTGGATTGGACAGCGATCCGCAGGGAGGTGCGCGGTGATGGCCGAGCCTGCCCCCATCCCGGTTTCAGCCCCGTTGCGCGGCCGTCTGCGCCACGCCGTGCCGCTGGCGCCGTACACGAGCTGGCGCGTCGGCGGGCCGGCCGACGAGCTGTACGAGCCCGTCGATCGCGCCGACCTGCTGGCCTTCCTGGCACGCCGGCCAGCGGCCGCGCCAGTGTTGTGGGTCGGACTGGGCAGCAACCTGCTGGTGCGCGACGGTGGCGTGCGCGGCACGGTCGTGGTGTTGCACGGCCACCTTGCGGAACTGGAACTGGAGCGTCCGGCGAGTGCCGGGGATGCGGGCGTCATCCGTGCCGGTGCCGGTGTGCACTGCGCGCGCGTGGCGAAGTTCGCGGAACGGCAGGATCTGGCCGGGCTCGGTTTCATGAACGGCATCCCCGGCACGGTCGGCGGAGCGCTGGCGATGAATGCCGGCGCGTTCGGCAGCGAGACCTGGCCGCAGGTGGTGGCGGCGGAAGCGCTGTTCGCCGATGGCAGCGTGCGGTGGCTGGAACCAGCCGCGTTTCGCATCGCTTACCGCACGGTCATTGCGCCGGCCGGGTTCCGCGGTTTTCTGGGTGCGCGCTTCGCCGTGCGCCCGGACGACGGCCGCCATCGCGCGGCAACGCGTGAGCACATGGCGCGCCGCAAGGCAACACAACCAGTAGGACATCCCAGCGGTGGCAGTACGTTCCGCAATCCGACCGGCGACCATGCCGCGCGCCTGATCGAGGCGGCAGGGCTGAAAGGTACACGGATCGGCGGCGCGCAGGTATCGACGCAGCACGCGAACTTCATTCTCAACGACGGAGCTGCCACGGCAGCCGACATCGAAGCGCTGATCGGGCGCGTGCAGGCTGAAGTGCAGGCACGTTTCGGCGTGGTACTGGAGCCGGAAGTCCGCATCGTGGGCGAAGCGCTTGCGGCGGGAGGCGACCATGCGTAAGCAGATTGTCGATCCGGCAGAATTTGGCCGCGTGGCCGTGCTGATGGGCGGCTGGTCGGCGGAGCGCGAAGTATCGTTGTGGTCCGGCAAGAACGTGACCGAGGCGCTGCAGGCAAAAGGCGTGGACGCCGTGGCAGTGGACTGCGATCGCCGCCGTGTGCTGCACCTGGCGGATGAGGGTTTCGTGCGCGCCTTCAACGTGCTGCATGGCACGGGCGGGGAAGACGGCACGGTGCAGGCGGTGCTGGAACTGCAAGGCATCGCCTATCCCGGCTGCGGCGTGCTGGCCTCGGCGCTGACCATGGACAAGGTGCAGACCAAGCGTCTGTGGCAGGCGGCCGGGTTGCCGACACCGGGTTGGCGCGGGGTGGCGAGTGTGGCGGACGCGCATGCTGCCGCGGCGGCTTTCGGCTATCCCTTCATCCTCAAGCCGACGGCGGAAGGTTCCAGCGTCGGCGTCAGCAAGGTGCATGGCGCGGCGGAAGTAGAGGCGGCGTTTCATGCCGCGTGGGGCGATGGGGTGACCAGTGGTCGGCGACCGGCGGGTCACGCGGTGATTGCCGAAAGCTTCGTGACGGGCGGCGAGTACACCGCCTCCATCATCGACGGCGCGGCGCTGCCGCTGATCCAGATCGAACCAGACGGCGAGTTCTACGACTATCACGCGAAATACCTGTCCGACCGCACGCGCTACCACTGCCCGGTGGATCTCGACCCGGCCCATGAAGTCGAGCTGCGGCAGGTCTGCCTGCAAGCCTGGGAAGCGGTGGGTGGGAGTGGCTGGGGCCGGGTGGATTTCATCCTCGACGCAACCGGCAAGCCGGCGTTGATCGAGATCAACACCGTGCCGGGCATGACGTCGCATTCGCTGGTACCGATGGCGGCGCGCGCGAATGGTATGGACTTCCCGACGCTGTGCTGGACGATTCTCGAAACCAGCCTGTCGCCGGCCGAGGGCGCAGCATGAGCATGGTGCGCCGTCTCGATGCTGCCGTCGTGCGCGACGACGCCGCGGCACTGCCGCGCGGCGTGTTGCGGCTGGCGGTTGGGGTTGTATGCCTGATCGCGCTGGCCCTGCTGGCGCACGTACTGCGTCCCGAGTTCGACCGCCCGTTGGCGGTGGTGGACGTGCGCGGCCACTTCGCCCACCTGACAGCACGGCAGATTGCCGACGCCACTGGCTTGACGTCCGGCCAGGGCCTGCTCGACATCGACCTTGGCGTCGTGCAGCAGCGCGTGCAGGCGTTGCCATGGGTGGCCAGTGCCACGGTGGCGCGGCGCTGGCCGGGCGTGCTCGATGTCACCGTCGTGGAACGCATTCCGTTGGCGCGCTGGGGCGACACTGCCTTGCTGGATACGCGGGCACACAGCTTTGTGCCCCCGGCCGTCGACCTGGGCGCGGCCGCAACCGCCGGCTTGCCGCAACTCGCCGGGCCCGTCGGCCACGAGACCGACGTTCTGGATGCCTGGAACATCCTGGCGCCAGCGCTGGCGTCGACGCCGCTCGCCCTGGCCGGGCTGACGCAAGACGCACGCGGCGAGTTCTCGGCCGTCACGCGCGGCGGCATCACGCTGCGCCTCGGTGCGGCCGACGTGTCGCGACGGCTGGCCATGATCCGTTCCGCGGTTCTACCGGCATTGGCCGAAAAGTTCGCAACGGTAGAGGCCATCGATCTGCGCTACACGAACGGCTTTGCCGTCGCGGATCGCGCCCCCCCCGCAAAGCAGGAGAAGCACTCATGAGCAAGCGTGTAAGCGCCGATTACGTCGTTGGTATCGACGTGGGCACGTCCAAGGTTGCGGTCGTGATCGGAGAGGTTCAGCCGGAGGACAAGCTGCGGGTGGTGGGCTACGCCAGCACCCCGACGGCGGGAGGACTCAAGAAAGGCGTGGTCGTCAACATCGAACGCACCATCGAGGCGATCCGCCGGTCGCTGGAGACGGCGGAGCTGATGGCCGACTGCCGGGTGCGTTCCGCCTACGTGACTTTGACCGGCAGCCATGTCCGCAGCCTGAATTCCACCGGTGTGGTGCCGATCCGCCGCAGCGAGATCACCGACCGCGACGTGGACAGCGTGATCGAGGCAGCGAGCGCGATGGCGATTCCCGCCGACCAGCAGATCCTTCACGTGCTGGCGCAGGAGTTCGTGGTGGACGGGCAGGAGGGTATCCACGACCCGGTCGGGATGAGCGCGGTGCGGCTGGAGGCGCGGGTGCACATGGTGACCGGCGCGACCTCGCCGGCACAGAACCTGCAGAAATGCGTTGAGCGCTGCGGACTGACGGTCGAAAAGCTCGTGCTCGGCCAGCTGGCCAGTGCCGAGGCTGTGCTGCTGCGCGACGAACGCGAACTGGGTGTGGCGGTCGTCGACATCGGCGGCGGCACGTCCGACATCGCCGTGTACAAGGGCGGCGCCATCCGCCATACCGCGGTGCTGCCGATCGCCGGCGACCAGGTGACGAACGACATCGCGGTCGCGTTCCGTACGCCGGCGCACCACGCCGAGGAAATCAAGAAGAACTATGGCTGCGCGCGAGCCGAGCTGGTGACGGACAACGACGTGATCGAAGTGCCCGCGGTGGGCGAGATTCCGGCGCGCGAACTGTCGCGGCAGATGCTGGCGGAGGTCATGCGCCCGCGCCTCGCGGAGCTGCTGCGCTACGTCCGCAAGGAGCTGCACCGCGCCGACGTCTACGACCTCATCGCCGGCGGCGTGGTGCTGACGGGTGGTGTGGCGCGGACGCCGGGGTTGATCGAGCTGGCCGAGGACGTGTTCCAGATTCCGGTACGCGTCGGCGTGCCGCAGTCGGTGGATCTGGGCGACGAAGCGCGCCGCCACGATCCCGCCTGTGCAGCGAGTGCCGGCTTGCTGCTTTACGCATTGCAGCAGCGTCCGCGGCGCGGGCGCAGTGGTGGATCGGGGGGAATTGGCAGCGGTGGGGTGCGGGTGTGGGTGGACAAGGTGCGCAGTTGGGTAACGGGAAATCTGTGACAGACCCGGCGCAGGCCGGATGTGAAACGACACATGGAGAAAACCAGATGAGCAAAGAGACGATGAACGAGACTTTCGAATTGGTGGACGGCCAGTCCAAGCGTGCGGTGATCCGCGTGATCGGCGTCGGCGGCGGCGGCTGCAATACCGTCAACCAGATGGCACAGGCCGACATCCAGGGCGTGGAATTCATCTGCGCGAACACCGACCGCGACCACCTGGAGAAGTGCCTGCCCGTGATGCAGCTCCAGATCGGCGCGGCCGTGACGCGCGGGCTGGGGGCCGGCTCCGACCCGAAGGTCGGCCGTGAAGCTGCCGAAGAAGACCAGGACCGCATCCGCGAGATGCTGGAAGACACCGATCTGCTGTTCGTCACGGCCGGCATGGGCGGCGGCACGGGCACCGGTGCTGCGCCGGTGATCGCGCAGATCGCGCAGGAGCTCGGCATCCTGACGGTGGCGGTGGTGACGAAGCCGTTTCCGCACGAGGGCAAGAAACGCATGCGGATTGCCTTGGACGGCATCAAGGAGCTGCAGCAGCGCGTCGATTCGCTGATCGTGATTCCGAACGAGAAGCTGCGTCTGGTGCTGGGCGGCAGCGTCACCCTGCTGAGCGGCTTCAAGGCGGCAAACGACGTCCTGCAGAACGCGGTGCAGGGCATTTCCGACCTCATCACGCGGCCGGGCATGATGAACGTCGACTTCGCCGACGTGCGCACCGTCATGTCGAATCGCGGCATGGCGATGATGGGCCTGGGCGCGGCGCAGGGCGAGGATCGCGCGGAACGCGCGGTCGAAGCCGCACTTGCCTCGCCGCTGCTCGATGACCTCGAACTCGCGGGCGCGCGCGGCATCCTCGTGAACATCACCTGCGACGACTCGCTGACGCTGGACGAGCTGGAACGCGTCAATACCCGCATCAACGAGATCGCCTCGGCCGAGGCCGACACGAAGTTCGGCACCAGCTTCGATCCCAGTCTGAACGGCGAGCTGCGGGTCACGGTCGTTGCGACCGGCCTGGATGGCCAGCGCGGCGTACAGGTCGCCGCGCAGCCCGAGGTCGCCGTGCCCGCCGCTACCATGGGCGGGCTGCACCCGCTGGTGACTCACCTGCGTCCGAGCAGCTTGACCGACGCGCGTCCGGCAGTGGAAACCCCGATGCCGCGGCGTATGCCGATGATGCGTGGCAACAGTGCACTGGCGATCGATGAGGAAATCCTCGACATCCCCGCGTTCCTGCGTGAACAGGCGGACTGACCCATGCCGAGACGCCGGCGGCGGTCTGCGCCACCGGGCGCAGACCGCGGCAGGTGCGTGCTAGAATCAAAAGTTCTTGGAGGGCCGCGCATGATGCAGGCAAATGTGCAACCTGGCGTGCGGCAGCATACGGTGATCTTCAGGTCATGATTCCACAGCGAACGCTCCGCAGCGCAACGCGCGTGCGCGGCATCGGCCTGCACAGTGGCCGCAGTGTCTTCATGTCGCTGCTGCCGGCTGCGGCCGATGCGGGCATCGTCTTCCGGCGTGTGGACCTCGACCCGGTGCGGGAGATCCCCGCGCGTGCCGAGCACGTAGGCGAGACGACGCTCAACAGCGGCTTGGTGGCGGGCGACGTCAAGGTCAACACCGTCGAACACCTGATGTCGGCCTTGTCGGGCGTCGGGATCGACAACTGCGTGGTCGAGCTGTCCGCTCCGGAAGTTCCGATCATGGACGGTTCCGCCGCACCTTTCGTGTTCCTCATCCAGGCGGCCGGCATCCGCGACCAGGATGCGCCGAAGCGTTTTCTGCGGCTCCGCAACCCGGTACAGGTCTCGGATGGTGACAAGTGGGCGCGGCTGGAGCCACACGACGGTTTCCGCCTCAACTTCGCCATCGACTTCGATCATCCGCTGGTGCGCGCCAGCGCCCAGAACGCGACGCTGGATTTCTCCACGGAGTCCTACGTGCGTGAAGTCAGCCGTGCCCGCACCTTCGGTTTCATGAAGGAATTCGAGTGGCTGCGTGCGCACAACCTGGCGCTGGGCGCGTCGCTCGAAAACGCGGTGGCGGTGGACGAGTACCGCGTGCTCAACGCGGAAGGGCTGCGCTACCGCGATGAGTTTGTACGCCACAAGATTCTCGATGCGGTCGGCGACCTCTATCTGCTCGGGCACCCGCTGCTGGCCACCTACAGCGCCTACAAGTCCGGCCATGCGCTGAACAACAAGCTGGCGCGGGCGCTGCTGGCCGATGAAAAAGCCTGGGATATCGTCACCTTCGACGGTGAGGCCGCCGCGGCGTCTGCCAGTCACCCGAGCCTGCTGCGTATTTTTACCGGCTGATCAGGCTTTCGCGCCCGTGCATTCCCGCCGCCATGCGGCGCACGATCCTGCGGGTAGGCGTTGCGCGTACGTCGATTTATCTGTTATACAGGCCCGCGCTGTACGCCTGACGGTTCGGCGTGCGGCTGAATCCTGACGGTGACCCGAGTTACCGGCAGGGCATAATGAAGCTGGAGGAAGCGGAGGAGTTCGTTCGCACGATACCGTAGCGCCGTGCCACTGGCGGCGTCGGAGACGTGAACGATCAACAGGCCTGCGTGGCAGGTGACGGCCTGCGGAGCGGTGCAATGGTGGGCTGCGGCCCATGTGCGCGCTGCATCGCCCAAGGTGTCGCACCACTGCGCATGCTCAAGAAGTGCGGAGACGGCGGAACCCGGTCGCGTCAGGATCAGGCCGACCGAACAGGCGTCGTCACCACGCACGGAAGTGATGCCGGACAGGGGTGCGCGCGACATGGACATCATTCTAATCAATCGCACGGGTGTCAGCCGAACGCTGCGCTGTGCGATCGGGTCGCGGGGATGGCACGTGCTGAGTGTTCTTGTCGCACTGGTCATGGGCACGTCGCTGGGGGCGGGTTTCTGGCTCGGCGGTGTCACCGCTCATCGCGGCGTATCGCAGAACGGCTCGGTCCAGACAGTGCTGGATTCGCTGAAGGTCGAAGTTGCGGCGCAGCAGCAGGAAGTGGAGCGTGCGCGTGCGGCGGCGGGAGCGAACGTCGATGCGCTGTCGCGCCGGATCGCACAACTGCAGGCGGATGTCATGCGGCTCGATGCCGTTGGCCAGCGCATGGTGGAGGTGGCCCACATCGATGCTGCCGAATTCGACTTCGCGCACCCGGCGCCGCTGGGTGGCCCGGACCAGCCGCTTGACGACCACGCCGAACTCGCTGCGCCCGGTCTCGATGTGCTGGACGAGATGCAGGCCCGGCTCGCGAACCGCCAGCGGGAATTCGCGGTTCTGGAGGACATCCTGCGCACCGCGAAACTGCGCAAGGAAACCCAGCCGCGCGGCTGGCCGATCGACAACGGCTATCTGTCGTCGAGCTTCGGGCGGCGGGTGGACCCGTTCACCGGCCGCGTCAGCTTCCATCCTGGCGTGGACCTTGCTGCGCCGCGGGGCAGCACGGTGCGGGCTGTTGCTGCAGGTATCGTGGTGCGCGCCGAGAATTCCGGGGGCTATGGAAAGATGGTCGAGATCAACCACGGCAACGGTGTGGTGACGGTCTACGGCCACAACAGCAAGCTGCTGGTGAAAGTCGGGCAAAAAGTACTGCGCGGCCAGCCCGTGGCGCTGGAAGGAAGTACCGGCCGTTCCACCGGGCCGCATTGCCATTTCGAGGTCCGCATCAACGACCGGCCCGTGAACCCGATGCAGTTCTTGCGCGCCGCACGTTAGAGGCACCGCCAAAAGGCGGTAAGCGTAAGCAGCGAAAAGATTGGGTCGGGACGGTGTCTCCGCATCCCCGATCACGAATCTCCATTCTCCAATCCCCAAATTCTTGCCCCCTGCCGTGCAGCCGACAAATGCAGCATTTTCAGCCACGGGCTTGACTGCGCCATGAGGCATAATGCAAGGCTTGAACGAAGTTCGTTCAAGCCTTATCTATAGCGCGCCCGGTTTTCACCGGGGCCCGTCAACGTCGACAATTCAGCCCATGCCCCAGAATCTATTGACCCGTCTTCTCGGTCGACGCAACCGCCGTCATGTCCGCCATCTGCGGGGGTTCGTCGCGAAGGTCAATGCACTCGAGGCGCACTATCAAGGCATGACCGACACGGAACTGGCGTCCCAGACGGCACGTTTCCGCGAACGGCTGGACAACGGCGAAGCCTTGTCGAAGCTGCGCGAGGAAGCATTTGCCGTGATGCGCGAAGCGTCCAAACGCGTGCTCGGCATGCGGCATTTCGACGTGCAGCTCATCGGCGGCGCCATCCTTGACGAGGGCCGCATCGCCGAGATGCGCACGGGTGAAGGCAAGACGCTGGTCGCCACGCTGCCGTGTTACCTGAATGCGCTGCCCGGCAAGGGTGTGCACGTGGTGACGGTGAACGACTACCTGGCCAAGCGCGACGCGGAATGGATGGGCCGCGTGCACCGCTTCCTCGGCCTTGAGGTCGGCACGGTGCTGTCCGGGCAGCCGGGCGAGGAAAAGCGCGCGGCCTACGCGGCCGACATTACCTACGCGACGAACAACGAGCTCGGCTTCGACTACCTGCGCGACAACATGGCTTTCGCGCTCAGCGACAAGGTGCAGCGCGGGCTGAACTATGCAGTCGTCGACGAAGTGGACTCCATCCTCATCGACGAGGCGCGCACGCCGCTCATCATCAGCGGGCCGACGGATGACGACACAGACCTCTACCGCAAGCTTGACGCACTGGTGCCGAAGCTCACGGTGCAGAAGGAAGAGGACGGGCCGGGCGATTTTTCCGTCGATGAAAAACAGAAGCAGATTTACCTGACGGAAGACGGCCAGGAGAAGGTGGAAGGTCTGTTGCGCGAGATCGGGCTGCTGGCGGCCGACGACAGCCTCTACGAGCCGAGCAATATCCAGTACCTACACCACCTGAACGCACTGCTGCGCGCGCACCACATCTACCACCGCAACGTGGACTATCTGGTGCGCAACGGCGAGGTCGTCATCGTCGATGAATTCACCGGCCGCACGATGCCGGGGCGGCGCTGGTCGGAAGGCTTGCATCAGGCCATCGAGGCCAAGGAAGGCGTCCGCATCCAGCAGGAAAACCAGACGCTGGCGTCCATCACGTTCCAGAATTACTTCCGCCTCTACGACAAGCTTTCCGGCATGACCGGAACGGCAGAGACGGAGGCCGAGGAGTTCGAGGAAATCTACGGCCTGCAGGTGTCCGTGGTGCCGACGAACCGGCCGATGATCCGCGACGATCGTCCGGACCTCATCTATCTCACGGAAAAGGACAAGTTCGAGGCTGTAGCGGAGGACGTCGCGCAGGCCCATACGCGGCGCCAGCCGGTGCTGGTAGGTACTGCGTCCATCGAGACGTCCGAGATTCTCGACGCACTGCTGAAGAAGAAGAACATTCCGCATGAAGTGCTGAATGCCAAGCAGCATGAGCGCGAAGCGGAGATCGTGGCGCAGGCCGGGCGCCCCGGTGCGGTGACGATCGCCACGAACATGGCCGGCCGTGGCACCGACATCGTGCTCGGCGGCAGTCTGGAAGCCGATCTCGCCACGCTTCCCGGGGAAGACCGGGCCGCGCGCGACAAGGCGACCGCTGAATGGCAGGTGCGCCACGATGAGGCCATCAGCCTGGGTGGTCTGTACGTGCTGGGCTCGGAGCGTCACGAATCGCGGCGCATCGACAACCAGTTGCGTGGGCGTTCCGGGCGCCAGGGCGATCCCGGCGCGTCACGCTTCTACCTGTCGCTGGACGACAACCTGATGCGCGTGTTCACACCGCCGTCCATGCGCAAGATGCTGATGAAGCTCGGCATGCAGGAAGGCGAGGCGCTCGAGCACCGGCTCGTCACGCGGTCCATCGAAACCGCGCAGGAGAAGGTCGAGGGGCACAACTTCGACATCCGCAAGAACCTGCTCGACTACGACAACGTGTCGAACGAGCAGCGCAAGGCCGTGTACGAACTGCGCGACGAGCTGATGGGCGCGGAACGCATCACGCCGATGCTGGACGAGATCCGTTCCGACGTCGTCGACGGCGTGGTCAATGAACACGTCCCGCCCCAGTCGCCGGAGGAATCCTGGCACGTCGAGGGGCTCGAGGCCGCACTCCAGAAGGAGCTGGGGCTGGAGCTGCCGATCCGGCAATGGCTCAAGGACGACAGTGCGATGACGGAAGTTGCCCTGCACGACCGTATCCGCGAGGCACTCGTCGACGCCTATGCTGCGAAGAAGGAGATGGCCGGCGCCGAAGTGATGGAGCGCTTCGAGAAGGCCGTGGCCCTGCAGACGCTCGACCGGCTGTGGCGCGAGCATCTCGCGGCGATGGACTACCTGCGGCTCGGCATCCACCTGCGCGGCTACGCCCAGCAGAACCCCAAGAACGCCTACAAGCGCGAGGGCTTCGGCATGTTCAACGACATGCTGGCGCATTTCAAGCAGGAGGTCGTCTCCACGTTGTCGCGCGTGCGCGTGCAGACGGAAGAAGAAATCACCGCAGCAGAAGCCGAACGGCGCCGCCGCGAGCAGGCGCGTGCGCTGCAGTTCCAGCACGAGGAAGCGGTATCGGCCACGGCCGGTGCCGCGGGTGCCGCTCCTGCTGCCGGGGCCGCGGGCGATGCCCCGGCGCAGCGTGCGGCACAGCATCCCGCCGCACAGCCGGAAACCTTCGTGCGCGACGCGCCGAAAGTCGGCCGCAACGATCCCTGTCCGTGCGGTTCCGGCAAGAAATACAAGAACTGCCACGGGCGATTGGCGTGAAAGACGGTGGCGCGTAAGGTATGTGAAGCGCAGCGCGAACCAATGCGTGGCCAGCGCCTTTTCTGAAACCAGATCCCCTTCGCTCCTAACCCCCAATTTACTGCCATTCAGCATCAGAAATGCCCGTCAACCTCCAACCGCCCGTTCATCTGCTCCCCGTTCCCGGGGTGCGCCTCGGTGTGGCGGATGCGGCGATCAAGCACGCCGGCCGCAACGACTTGATGGTCGTCGAGCTGGCGGCCGGGTCACGCGTCGCCGGCGTTTTCACGCGCAACGCCTTTGCTGCCGCGCCGGTGCACCTGTGCCGTGAACGGCTTGCCGCTGGGGCTGCAGTCCGCGGGCTGGTATTCAATTCCGGCAACGCGAACGCCGCCACCGGCAGCGGCGGGCTGGAGGACGCGCGGCGCACAACCGCGGCGGTGGCGCAGGCGTTGGGCGTGGCGGCCGATGCGGTGCTGCCGTTTTCCACCGGCGTCATCGGCCAGCGCCTGCCGCTGGCGCGCATGATCGCCGCCATTCCCGCTGCAGCAGCAGACTTGCGGGCCGACGCATGGCTGGATGCTGCGCGCGCCATCATGACCACCGATACGGTACCGAAAGGCGCGTCGCGCCAGGTCACGCTGTCCGACGGCAGCGTGGTTGCCGTCACCGGCATCGCCAAGGGCGTAGGCATGATCTGCCCGGACATGGGCACCACGTTGTCGTTCATCGCCACCGACGCGCGGCTGACTGCTGCGGCAGTGCAGCAGTGCCTGCACACGGCCGTGGCGGGTTCGTTCAACAGCATCACGGTGGACGGCGATACGTCCACGAATGATTCCTGCGTGCTGGCGGCAACGGCGCGCAGCGGCGGCGCCGAGATCGACACCGCCAGCCCCGATTATGTGGCCGTGGCCGCTGCCATAGCCGCCGTGTGCCTGACGCTGGCGCAGGCGATGGTCCGCGACGGCGAAGGCGCCAGCAAGTTCATCGCCATCGACGTCGGCGGTGGGCGCAACCTCGAGGAAGTGCGCAAGGTGGCCTACAGCATCGCGCATTCGCCGCTGGTGAAGACGGCGCTGTACGCCGGCGACGCGAACTGGGGGCGCATCGTCATGGCCATCGGCAAGGCCGGCGTGGAAGCGCTCGACCCGGCTACCGTGGACGTGGCGCTGGACGACGTGCCGCTTATCCATCACGGCGAGCCACATCCCGGCTACGCCGAGGACAAGGGCGCTGCGGTGGTGGGGCGCAAGGAATTCACCATTCACATCGGCCTCGGTCGCGGCCCGGCGCGCACCACGGTGTGGACCTGCGACCTCGGCCACGACTACGTGAAGATCAACGCCGAATACCGGACGTGAGTGAAGCGATTCTGAATGTCGAATGCTGAATGGTGACTGAGAGGGTGGGGCAACCGGCATTGCCGACGATCCGGGTCGCCTGCGGTGTCCTGGTCGACGGGCCGCGCATCCTCATCGCCCGGCGGCCGACGGGCAAGGTCGGGGCCGGCAAGTGGGAATTCCCCGGCGGCAAGATCGAGGCTGGTGAAACACCGCGCCAGGCGTTGGTGCGCGAACTGGATGAAGAGCTGGGGATCCAGGTCACGCAAGCCACGCCGCTGGCGCGACTGCGGCACGCCTACCGCGATCGCATCATCTGGCTGGATACCTGGCGCGTGGAGGCGTTTGCAGGTTCCGCCGTTCCACGCGAAGGGCAGGAACTGGCGTGGGTGGAGGCCGCAAGGGCGCCGGAATACGAACTGCTGGGCTCCTCGTGGCGGGTTCTCGCCGCGCTGCGCCTGCCGCGCCACTATGCGTTCACACCCCCGATATTGGCCCCGGAGCGCTGGCTGGCGCAGATTCCAGCCTTGCCGCGCGGCACGTGGCTGCGACTGCGGCGCCCCGCGGCAACAGACGTGGCCTATGTCGATCTGGCGCGGCCAGTGGCGCGCGCCTGCGCTGCGGCCGGCGTTGCGCTGGTGGTCGACCGCATGGCGGCGCTGGAAGCCGGCATCGTGGCGGCGGGGCTGCATCTGGGCGGCGTCCAACTCGCCCGGATCACGGCCCGACCAGTCGACCATGAGATCATCTGCTTCGCCTCCGTCCACGATGCAGCCCAGCTCGCGTTGGCCTACGCGCGGGATGTGGACGCTGTCATCGTCTCACCGTTGCGGGCCACGCCGTCGCATCCACAGGCGCAGGGCATCGGCTGGGACGCTTTCCACCGGCTCGCGGTGGATGCCGGCCTTCCAGCCTATGCGCTGGGCGGAGTGGGCCCGGGCGATCTGGAAACAGTCCGGCGCCACGGCGGGTTTGGCGTGGCGGGCATTTCCGCCTACTGGTCCGGGTCGTCGTAACCAGGCGCTGAATCTCCGGAGCCGCTTTCACCGGGAATCTGGTAGCGCCCGCCGAACCAGCCCTGCAGATCCACCAGCTTGCAACGCTCGCTGCAGAACGGCCGCCACGGGTTCGTGTCGTCCAGACGAATCCGCTGGCCGCAGTGCGGGCAGCGGCCGATGCGGGCATGGGGGGTGTTGCCGTGGGCTTCGCTCATGTGCGGGCGCGGCTGGGTGCACAGCACTGCAACCGGAACGCGACGGCGTCGTGCGTCTGCCCGTTGCGGTGGTCGACCTTGCCGAGGCGCATGAAGCGGATCGAGACGCGGTACTGGTTGGCGCTGATTTCCGGATAGACGTCCAGCGTCTGGAGGACGTGGACGCGGATCAGGTGGTAGTGCGTCTGCGGCGTGTACATGAACAACCCGTTGTGTGTGGCCAGATCCTGCGGGTGCGTGCCGTCACGCAGCAGCTTCAGGTAGGTGCGGATCGCCGCTTCCAGGGCGCCGAGATGGCCGTACCAGCGGTCGAGGTCCATGAGGATCTCGCCGTGCGGGCGTGACAGCCAGCAGTGGTAGCTCGGCAGGTCGAAGCTGCAGGTGCCGCCGGGAATCGCAAAACGGTTCAGCACGCTGCCCAGCAGTTCGCTCTCGCGGAGCACCGCGCCGGGATAGCTCGTGAGCGTGGCACGCAGTGCGGAGATCACGCTGTCCAGTTCGTCGAGGATGTGGCCGAGCTGGGCAGAGTCGACATTCGGGTGGTCCTCGAGCTGTTGCAGCACGTCGCGCTGCTCGCCGAGATCCTTGACGAGATCGGTCTTGAAATCGTTGTGCCCCATGACCGACAGGACGTCGAGCAGGGTATGGAGGGCGGTGCGCACGTCCCACGCGGAATCCTGCGCGCGGTGGTGGGCGTACTGACCGAACAGGAATTCCAGGCGCAGGAACGCGCGCACGCGCTCATTGAGCGGCTGCTCGAAAACGGTCCACCGGGGGGTATCGGGAGATATCGCGCTTGCCATCTGTCACCGCTGCTTAACCTTCATGGTGTAACGCGAATCCGTGTTTGAAGCAAGCGCCCGGGCGAGAACCCGTGGTTTCTTGTGGGATGCATCAGCCGGCGAGTCGCTGGTACAAGGCGTGCAGGCGCTGGATCTGGGGGATGACGGTGGTGTTCCCCGCGCGGTTGTCCAGCACGTCGTGCGCGACCGCGAGGCGCACGCTGCGCGGTGCCTGGGTGTCCAGGATGCGCTGCGCCAGCGCCGCGTCGTGCTGGTCACGCGCCACGACGCGCGCCAGTTGCACGGCTTCGGGTACGTCCACGACCAGGATGCGGTCCACGCCTGGCCCGATGTGCGCTTCCACAAGGATTGCGGCTGAATAGATGCAGTATGGCGTGGTCTGGGCGGCGCGCCACGCCGCCACACGGCGGAAGATCGCTGGGTGCGTGATCGCTTCCAGTTTCTTCAGTTCTGCGGGGGCCGAGAACACGCGCTGGCGCAGGCGGCGGCGGTCCAGCGAGCCGTCGGCCAAGCGGTATTCGGCGCCGAATTGCCGGACGATGTCCGCCAGTGCCGGCTCGCCCGGCGCCACGACCGCACGCGCCACGTGGTCGGCGTCCAGTACCGGCACGCCGAGCGCTTCGAACTGCTGCGCCACGAAGGTCTTGCCGCTGGCGATGCCACCTGTCAGCCCGACGCACAGCGCGCTCATGTCAGTGTTTCAACCCAGGATGAGCTGCGTGAGCGGAGCGCCGAAGATCAACGCGATCCAGCCGGCCCCGGCCAGATACGGGCCGAAGGACAGCGGCATGGCCGCACTGTGGCGCCGCAGGGCGACGAGCGTAATGCCGGTGACCGCGCCCACCACGGAAGACAGCAGGATCACGGCCGGCAGCGCGCCGATGCCGAGCCACGCGCCGATCGCCGCCAGCAGCTTGAAGTCGCCATAGCCCATGCCTTCCTTGTGCGTCAGCAGGCGATAGACGTGATAGATCGTCCACAGGATGAGATAGCCGGCCACGGCGCCGGGAATCGCCGCCGCCGGGTCGCAGTAGACGTTGCCGAGGCTGAGCAGCAGGCCCAGCCACAGCAGCGGCAGCGTGATGCTGTCGGGCAGCAGCAGCGTACGCAGGTCAATGACCGCAAGAGCCAGCAGCGACCAGGTGAAGACCAGCGCCCCGGCGAGCTGCAGCGACCAGCCGAAACGCCATGCACAGACGGCGGAAAGCACGCCGCAGGCGAGCTCCACCAGGGGATACTGGATCGAGATGTGCGCCTGGCACTGGGCGCAGCGGCCGCGCAGCAGCAGCCAGCTGATCACCGGCACGTTCTGCCACGGGCGGATGCGCGCGTGGCAATGCGGGCAGCAGGAGGGCGGTGACCACAGCGACAGGGGTGCTTCACCCTCGACGGCGGGCGGTGCGGCGTTGCCCGCCGCAGCCGCGACCGTCTCGCGCGCTTCCTGTCGCCAGTGCCGCTCCATCATCACCGGCAGGCGCAGGATGACGACATTCAGGAAGCTGCCGACGATCAAGCCGAGCACGGCGCAGGTGCCCAGCAGCAGGGCTGGGGATTGGGCGAGCGCGTCGGTCAGGGGCATGGCGGGTCAGGCGGTGGATTTCACGAAGCGGCCATTGTCCACGCTGGGGCGGATAGGGGGAAGGGTTGGTGGGGATTGGAGATTCGGATTGAGGGCCAGGCTGCGGATCTTTAATCGCCTGCCTCCAAGCCCTTCCATCCTTCTGCGCCGAGCACTTCCAGCGGCCGGAACCGCCGCTTGTAGTCCATCTTCGGGCTACCCGGAACCCAGTAGCCGAGGTACAGGAAGGGCAGCCCCATGGCGCGCGTGATCTCGACTTCACGCAGGATCGCACAGGTGCCGAGGCTGCGGTGCGGTTGTGCCGGGTCGAAGAACGTGTACACCGCGGACAGCCCGTGCGGCAGGCGGTCGAGCACCGCGACGGCAAGCAGTGCGCCGTCTGCGCGGGTGCGGAATTCCAGATACAGCGTGTCCGCCCACGGCGCGCCCAGGAACTCGTAGAACGCGGGTGCGTCATCCGGGTCCATGCTGCCGTCGGGATGGCGGGCGCGCAGGTAGCGGCGGTAGAGCGCGAAATGTTCGTCGCACAGCGCGCGGGCGGAGACGACTTCGATGTCCGCATTGCGTTGCAGGCAGCGCTGCTGCGAGCGGTCGGGGCGGAAGCGGGCCACGGGGATGCGCGCCGACTGGCAGGCGTGGCAGTCCCGGCACAGCGGCCGGTACACATAACCGCCGCTGCGGCGGAAACCGATGTCCAGCAGCCGCCCGTAGAGGGCGGAAGTCATGGGCAGGCCAGGGTCCATGAATGCGCTGCGGGCCTGGCGATTCGGCAGATAACCGCAGGCATGCTCGCTGCCGACCAGCAGGCGGGTCGGCACGCCGGGAGTGCGACTCATGGTGCGGGCCTGGGCATGCGGACCCTCACCATGGCAGGTGTTCGCGGCCGCGCGACACGTCGATGTCGAAGCGCCACGGCCCGTTGCGCGGAGGCGCCTGCCGGGCCGCCCGCAGTTGCGCCAGGAAGCCGCGGCGCGGAATGGCCCGTGCCCCGAGGCTTTCCAGATGCCGGGAAGCGATCTGGCAGTCGATCAGTGCGAATCCCCACGCATCAAGCTGGCGCGCCAGCATCACCAGGGCGATCTTGGACATGTCAGGGGCCATGCTGAACATCGACTCGCCGAAGAACGCACGGCCGAGTGCCACGCCGTACAACCCGCCCGCCAGTTCGCCCTGCACCCACACTTCCACGGAATGCGCGGTGCCGCGGGCGTGCAGCGCGGCGTAGGCGTCCTGCATGGCGGGGCTCAGCCACGTGCCGCGGCTGCCCGCGCGCGGCGCCGCGCAGTACGCCATGACGCGCCGGAACGCATGGTCGAACGTGACGGCGAAACGACCTTGCCGCAGCCGCTTGGCGAGGGAATGGGAGACGTGGCATTCGCGCGGAACCAGCACGGCGCGCGGGTCGGGGCACCACCACAGGATGGGTTCGTCCGGGTTGAACCACGGAAAGATGCCTTGCGAGTAAGCCCGGATGAGCCGTTCTGCACTGAGGTCGCCGCCGATGGCGAGCAGCCCGTTCGGATCGCGCATCGCCAGGTGCGCGGGAGGAAACGGCTGGTCCGGATCCCGTGGGTCGAGCCAGTTCAGGCGGATCGGATTGTCCATGGCTCAATCATAAGGAAACGGCGCATGGATGTGACGGGGTGGCCGAGCGTGAGCGGCAAGCAGCCGGAAAAGGCCGTGCCGCAGCAGGTCATCGGCAGGCCGGTTCCTACAGGTGCCGATCCATGCGCATCCTCTTCTGGTGTAGGCGCCCGCCTGCGGCGACCTTCCTGTCACCCTGCGACTCGTTCCGCTCCTGCAGGATGACTGGAATGTGCGGGGGCGTGAACATCCACCATCCAGAATTACTTTGGCCGCTCAGTTGTAGGTCGGGTGTTCCGCCGTCAGGTCGCGCAGTGCCCACTGCACGCAGGTGTCGTGCTCGAAGCGGGCGATGCGGTCGAGGTTCGTGACCGGGTCGGTCTTGGCCAGCCGGCCCTTGTCGTCGAAGTGGATCGACGCCCCGGCGGTCTGCACGCGGATTTCGTTCTCGGACTGGGGGATCCAGCTCACCTGCAGATAGTTCAGGTCGCTGTCGGCGAATTCTGGCAGGCAGCGCGTGCCGTTGCCGATGGAATTGGCCTGGTCTGCCGTGAACTCGCGCACGTTGCCATCGTGCGTGACGACGAAGTGACGGGTTTCAATGCTCATGGCGTTCTCCGGTATCCGTCTCGAGTGTCTCGAGATTACAACCTCCTGTATCAGTCCCGACATAAGTGGCGGTCGAACGGCGGAATTCAAGGGGGGCACTGGTATACTGCGGGAGTCCTGAATTCTGCTTCCCGATCGCCGAGTTACTTCATTTGATGCTGTTTTCGTTCAAGAAACAAGCTGCACGGCCGTCCGGGTCGGAAGACGATCCCGGCTGGCTCGACCGCATGCCGCAGGAAGCGGTGCTGCTGGGCTGCGTGGGTGTTGCACTGCTGCTCATCATTTCCCTGTTCAGCTTCCATCCCGGCGACGTGAGCTGGTCCACCAGCGGCGACGGCGAGGCGGTGCAGAACCTGGCCGGCAGCGCCGGTGCATGGCTGGCGGACGCCCTGCTGTCGGTGTTCGGCTACGTGGCCTTCCTCGTGCCCTGGGCAATCCTGTGGATCGGGCTGCGCGTGTTTCGCGGGGGCAGCGAGGCTGCATCCCGCCTGCCGGTCGTGGCGCGTGCCGCGGCGTGGTTCGTCAGCCTGCTGGGCCTGTGCGCGCTGTGCGCCCTGTTGACGGGGGCGGCGGCGTGGCTGCCGCAAGGGGCGGGCGGGATCGCCGGCGCGTGGATCGGCAGAATGCTCGAAAACGAGTTCAACGTCGTGGGTGCGGTACTGGCGTTGGCGACGGTGGTGGCAATCGCGCTGCCGCTGGCCCTGGTGTTCTCGTGGCTGGCGGTGGCGGACCGCGTGGGCGAGCTGACGTTGAAGGGCCTGCAGGCCGCCCGCGCGCGGCTGCGCGACAGGTGGGGCGCGCGCGGTGAGGTTGTCGACGTGGAAATGCTGCACAAGCGCGTGCGCCGCCGCCGCGTGGTGCCGGCGATCGACGACGGCCAGCTGGCGCTGCTCGACAACCGCGGTGCGCCGCCGCTGGAGTTGACGCCTTCCCCGATGCCGGAGCGGACGGCCGCGAAGCGCACCCGTGCTGCGGCGGCCGGCAACAAGGCGGCCGGTGTCCCGGCGTTCAACGGCGACCCTCTGCCGCCGCTGGAGCTGCTGGACGGCTCGCGTGGCAGCGGCCAGCGCTACAGCGCCGCGGACGTCGAGCGCCTGTCGCGCGACGTGGAGCGCGTGCTGGGTGATTTCGGCGTCCACGTCCAGGTGCAGGACACGCTGCCCGGCCCGGTCGTCACGCGCTTCGAGGTGGAACCCGCACCGGGCGTGAAAGGCGCGCAGATCACGAACCTTGCCACCGACATGGCGCGGGCGCTCGCGGTATCCTCCGTGCGCGTCGTGGAAGTGATTCCCGGCAAGAGCGTCATCGGCCTGGAAATCCCCAACGCCAAGCGCGAGATGGTGAACCTGCGCGAAGTGCTGGACGCGCCGGTCTGGCATGACGCGTCCTCGCCGCTGACGCTGGGCCTCGGCAAGGACATCGCCGGCAATCCGGCGGTGGCCGACCTCGGCAAGATGCCGCACCTGCTGGTGGCGGGCGCCACCGGCGCCGGCAAGTCGGTGGCGATCAACGCCATGATCCTGTCGCTGCTCTACCGCAACACGGCGGACACGCTGCGGTTGATCCTCGTCGACCCGAAGATGCTGGAACTGTCCGTCTACGACGGCATCCCGCACCTGCTCACGCCGGTCGTCACCGACATGAAGGACGCCGCCAACGCCCTGCACTGGTGCGTGGCGGAAATGGACCGCCGCTACCAGCTCATGTCGGCGCTCGGCGTGCGCAACCTCGCCGGCCTGAACCGCAAGGTGGCCGATGCCGCGGCCGCCGGCCAGCCGCTGGCGAACCCGCTGGCGCCGCCCGACGACTTGCTGGCCGATGGCACGGTTGCCGAAGCGGCGCCGCCGCTGCACAGCCTGCCGCACATCGTGGTCGTCATCGACGAGCTGGCCGACATGATGATGGTGGTCGGCAAGAAGGTGGAACAGCTCATCGCGCGCATCGCGCAGAAGGCGCGCGCCGCCGGCATCCACCTCATCGTCGCCACGCAGCGCCCGAGCGTGGACGTCATCACCGGCCTCATCAAGGCCAACATTCCCAGCCGCATTGCGTTCCAGGTGGCGTCGAAGATCGACTCGCGCACCATTCTCGACCAGAACGGCGCGGAAACCCTGCTCGGCCAGGGCGACATGCTGTACCGGCCGATCGGTGCCAGCCACGTGCGGCGCATCCACGGCGCGTTCGTGGCCGACGAGGAAGTGCACAAGGTCGTCACCTACCTCAAGCAGACCGGTGAACCGCAGTACATCGAAGACGTGTTGGCCGGCGAGCCGGAGCCCGGCGAAGGCGGCGTGCCCGAAGATGTCGAGCGCGACCCGCTCTACGACCAGGCGGTGGCGGTGGTGATGGAATCCGGCAAGGCCAGCATCTCGTGGGTGCAGCGACGCCTGTCCGTCGGCTACAACCGTGCCGCGCGCATGGTCGAGCAGATGGAAGCCGCCGGCATCGTCGGCCCGGCGGGCGCCGGCGGCAGCCGCGAGATCCTGGTGCCGAACGCTCACGATTGAAGGCGCGGCCAATCGGGTCTTGCGCCGCTTCAGGCGGGCAGCATTCACGCGCCCGCAACCGAAAGACGGGCAAACTGGTCGCCCATGGTTGGAATCCACCGAGCAGGAGCGTCGTTCATGGCGTTTTACAAATACGGGGGCGCGTTGATCCTGGCGCTGGGGCTGGCGGTTGCAATGCCGGCGTCCGCGGCGCCGCCAGCGGCAGATACCGGAGCGGCGGCACTGCGCACCTTCGTCGATCACGTTGCCACGTTCACGGCGGATTTCGCCCAGACGCAGACCGATGAAAAGGGCCAGGTGATCCAGCAGCAGAGCGGGCAGGTGTGGCTGGAGCGCGCGAGCGGCAAGGGCGGGCAGGGCCGCTTCCGCTGGGCCTACGAGAAACCCTACGCGCAACTGCTGGTCTGCGACGGCCGGCAGATCTGGGTCTACGACCCGGACCTGGAACAGGTCACGGTGCGCTCGGCGGCGCAGGCGCTGGCCGGTTCGCCGGCTCAGCTGCTGTCCCAGCGCGCCACGCTCACGGAAGCCTTCAACGTCGCCTCCGACGGCGATGCGGACGGTGAACAGCACGTCAAGCTCACGCCGAAGGACACGCAGAGCGACTTCAAATCCGTGTCGTTGGTGCTGAAGGGCGGCGCGCCGGTCCAGATGGTGTTCCGCGACCAGCTCGGCAACACCACGACGGTGGACTTCACGAACGTCAAGACGAACGTCGACATTCCCGCCCGGCAGTTCGAATTCAAGCCCCCGCAAGGCGTCACCGTGGTCGGCGCCGGGGGTGGTGGACAAGGCGGGTGAACACCGACCTGCAGCGCCCGCTCGCGGAGCGCATGCGCCCGCGCACGCTGGATGAAGTGCTGGGCCAGGAACACCTGTGCGCAGCCGGCGCGCCGCTGCGCGTTGCGCTGGAAGCCGGGCGCGTGCCTTCAATGGTGCTGTGGGGGCCGCCGGGCGTCGGCAAGACCACGCTGGCACGGCTCGTCGCGCAGCACTCCGCCGCGCAGTTCCTGACACTGTCCGCCGTCATGGCGGGCGTCAAGGACATCCGCGAGGCGATGGCGAAGGCGCAGCTCGCGCGCGCCGCCGCCACGCCGCGCGCCACCGTGTTGTTCATCGACGAAATCCACCGTTTCAACAAGGGCCAGCAGGACGCGCTGCTGCCGTACGTCGAGGACGGCACCGTGGTCCTCATCGGCGCCACCACGGAAAACCCCAGCTTCGAGCTGAACGGCGCGCTGCTGTCGCGCCTGCGCGTGTTCGTGCTGCGCGCGCTGACCGCCGACGCCATCGCCGCGCTGCTGGCCCGGGCGCTGACGGACGCCGAACGCGGCCTCGGTGCAGCCACGGACGCGCTGCCCACCGCGTGGCTGGAGCGCATCACCGCTGCCGCCGACGGCGACGCCCGCCGCGCGCTGATCCTGCTGGAAACCGCTTATGAGGCCGCGCGTGCCGCCGCCGGCACGCTGGACGATGCACTGCTGGAAAAAGTACTCGGCCACGGGCTGCGGCGCTTCGACAAGGGCGGAGAGAACTTCTACGACCAGATTTCCGCGCTGCACAAGTCGGTGCGCGGCTCCGATCCGGACGCCGCCCTGTACTGGTACGCGCGCATGCTCGACGGCGGCGCCGACGTGGCCTACGTCGTGCGCCGCGTTGTGCGGATGGCCTCCGAAGACATCGGCCTGGCCGACCCGCGCGCACTGGCGCTGGCGCTGGACGCGGCCGCCGCCTACGACCGCCTCGGCTCCCCGGAAGGCGAGCTCGCCGTTGCCGAAGCCATCGTCTACCTCGCCATCGCCGCCAAGAGCAATGCCGTCTACACCGCCTACAAGGCCGCGCGCGACACGGTGGAGAAGACCGGCTCGCTGGAAGTCCCCCTGCACATCCGCAACGCCCCGACACGGCTCATGAAGACGCTCGGCTACGGCAAAGGCTACCGCTACGACCACGACGAAGCCGGCGCGCACGCAGCTGGCCAGCAATACTTTCCCGACGCACTAAGCGGCACCCGCTACTATCAGCCGACGAACCGCGGGCTGGAAACGAAGATCGCCCAGCGGCTTGCGGAACTGCGGCGTTGACGGGGTGGGCTGGAAGAAGATGGGCCGCAACGGGTCGCGTGCAGGCACGCTCCTGCGGGATGGGGTGTTGTCGCAGCCTCGCCGGTCGCGCGCAGGCACGCTCCTGCGGGTGCCCGTGCAGGCGATCCCTTCCTGCGTAGGAGCCGGCCCGCCGGCGACCGCTTGCGCACCGCGCCAGGCATCGGGCGTTATGACACCAATCTTGCGGGAGGTTACTTCAGCCGCGGCAGCCAGCCTGTGATGCCGGCGTCGATCTCTTTCAGGGCCGCTTCGAACGCGGGGCGCGCCTGCCGGTACGGATCGGGGATGTCGTGGTCGCCGCTGAATTTCGTCAGCCGGAACACGCGTCCGCGCAGCGCGGGATTGTGGTCGAGCACCCACCGGGTGTGGACGTCTTCGGCGGTGAGCACGAGGTCGGCGGTGTACAGCAGTTCGGAAGTGGCCTGGCGGCCGCGGTGTGCGGACAGGTCCAGCCCGCGTTCCTGCATCAAGGCGATGGCCAGCGGGTCGGCAGGGGCGTCGACGAGCGCGCCGATGCCGGCGGAAGACACGCGCACGCCGCTGGCGGACAGGGCATGGGCCAGCAGGATTTCCGCCATCGGGCTGCGACAGATGTTGCCTGTGCACAGCGTAACGATATGGCGGAAGGCAGAGGTCATGGCGGGCTCGGTCGGTCGGGAACAGGGACACGCGTTGCGTTGCAGCAATGTCCGCAAGTAAAATCAGCGGCCGTTTCATCGCGCCGCATCGTTGAATGATACAAGCGCCTGTAGTCTAGGGCGGTGTATACCGCGTGTGGCCATCGCTACCTGTTCATGGTTCCATCGCCGCCTATCGTGCCCACGCCCTTTCCGCGATTCCTCCACGCCGCCTGTGCCGGGGCCATCCTGATGCTGGCGGGCTGCTCGGCGATCCTGCCCGGCCTCAATGTCAGCCTCAACCACGACACCGGCCCGAACGACTACCGCGTCGTGCAGGACAGCAACGGCCAGTTCCGCGCGGAACCCGTGCATGCCGGCAAGGGCCTTCCCGACTACCGGATCCAGCCGATCACGGCGGAACTGATCGTGACCGAGGCCAAGCAGCGCGACCAGGCCTGGGATGCGCGCGAAACCCTGCCGGCGCTCAACCCCGCCCAGCCGCCGCCGGAATACCGCGTGGGCGCGGGCGACATCGTCAATGTCACGGTGTGGGACCACCCCGAGCTCACGGCGCCGGCCGGCACGCAGACGCAGAACCTCGCGTTCGACGGCCAGCTTGTCGATTCCGACGGCTACATGTACTACCCCTTTGTCGGCCGTTTCCATGCGGCGGGCATGACGGCGGCCCAGCTCGGCGCCTACCTGACGGACCATCTGAAGGCCTACATCCAGGCTCCGCAGGTGGCAGTACGCGTCGTCAGCTACCAGTCGGACCGGGTGGAAGTGACGGGTGAAGTCGTCAAGCCCGGCACCATCACGCTGGACAACACGGCCAAGGGCGTGCTGCAGGCGATCGACGCCGCGGGCGGGTTGACCGCGAATGCCAGCCGCCGCCGGGCCATCCTCATGCGCGGCGGCAAGCGCCACGTGATCGACCTGTCGGGCCTGCTGTCCGGCAACCGCGTGGTGCCGAACCCGGTGCTGCAGGCGGGCGACAGCATCCACATTCCCGACAACTCCGGCGACGAAGTCTTCCTGCTCGGGGCCGTGGCCACCCAGCAACCGGTCATCATGCGGCAGAACCAGCTCACCCTGCTGCAGGCGCTGACCACGGCTGGTGGCTTGGAGAAAGCGCGCGCGAACGACTCCGCCGTGTTCGTGTTCCGCATGGCCGCCACGCCCGGTACGCCGGCCGATGTCTATACGCTCGATCTTTCCAAGGCCACGAGCGTGTTCCTCGCCGGGCATTTCGAGCTGGAGCCACGTGACGTCGTCTACGTCGCCGCCACCGCCTTCGCCCGCTACAACGACGTGATCAACCAGATTCTGCCGACGGTCAGCACGATCTTCCAGGTCCGGGCCCTCACCCGTTGACCCTTCCGCTGATTTCCACGTTGATCTCCATGACGGTCCGGATTGTGCCGGGCGCGCGCGTCGCGTCCGCTGGAGCATTTGAATGAGCGACGCCGAACAACCCCGCCACCGCCAGCGCCCGCCGGCGATGTCCCCGGCGCAGATGGACGATGACGAGATCGACCTGCGGGAGCTGTTCGACCTGCTCCTGTCCGGCCGCTGGCTGATCCTCGGCTGCATGCTCGGCGCCGTGTTGCTCGGCGTGCTGTACGTGACTTTTGTGCGGCCGACCTACCAGGTCGACGGCCTCGTGCAGGTGGAACAGACCAGCCCCGGCAGCGGCATCATGTCGCAGTCGCTTGGCACGCTTGCCGGGCTGCTCGGCAGCGGGTCGCTGGTGACGGATGCGGAAATCCAGATCATCCAGAGCCGGCGCGTGCTCAACCCAGCCATCGACAAGCTCAACCTGCTGGTCGACGCGCGGCCCCACTACTTCCCGTTCATCGGCGCCACCATCGCGCGCTGGAACGCACCGGTGCCGGGGGATGAAAACGCGGCACCCACCGTCGCCGGCGCACCGCCGCTGCTCGGCCGCTGGGCGTGGGGCGGCGAGTCCATCGCCGTGGCCGAATTCGAAACCGCGCCGGCGGACTACGACCGGACGTTCAGGCTGCAGGCCACCGCCGCCGGCTACACCCTGTACGACCCGGACGGCAACACGGTGCTGCAAGGCGCAGCCGGGCGGGCGGCCAGTGGGCGCACTGCAAACGGTCCCGTGCACTTGCTGGTGCGCAGCCTCGTGGCGCGGCCGGGTGAAACCTTCAACGTCGTCCGCCATGCCCGGCAGACAGTGCTGAAAGATTTATCCACGCGCGTGTCCGTCGCCGAGCAGGGCAAGCAGTCCGGCGTGGTGCGGATTTCCGTGCAGGACCGCGACCGCGCTGCCGCGCTGGCGCTCGTCAACGCCATCGAGAATTCCTACATCCAGCAGGACGTCGAGAAGAATTCGGAACAGGCCACGCAGTCGCTGACCTACCTTGAGAAACAGCTTCCCGACCTGCGGGCCAAGCTCAACGCCGCACAGGACAAGCTCGCGGCCTACCAGAAGACCCACGGCGCAGCGGACGTCGCCAGCGAAACCCAGTTGCTGCTGAAGCAGGCTGTGGCGCTGGACACCGAGCGTTCCCAGCTCGTCCAGCAGCGCGAACAGGCCCTGCAGCGCTTCACCGCACAGCACCCCGTCGTGGCTGGGCTCGACCGCCAGATCGCCACGGTGGCATCCAACCAGGCGGCGCTGAAGGCGCAGATCGCCAAGCTGCCGGACACCCAGCAGGAAGTGCTGGACCTGATGCGCAACCTGGACGTCAACACCCAGCTCTACACCACCATGCTGGACGCCATCCAGCAGTTCCAGGTGACGAAAGCCAGCACCGTCGGCAACGTCCGCATCGTCGACTACGGCATGCTGCCGCTGAAGCCGGTGTCGCCCAAGAAGGCGCTCAGCCTCGTGCTTGCCCTGTTCCTTGGCGGCTTTCTCGGCGTGGCGTGGGTGTTCCTGCGGCGCATGCTGCTGCGCGGTGTGGACGACCCGGCGCAGATTGAAAGCCTGCTCGGCGTCTCGGTGCTGGCCTCTGTTCCCCTGTCGAATTGCCAGCGCCGGAAGGATCGACGGTCGAAGCACCGCTCCGGGCTGCTGGCCGTGGAAGACAGTGCCGATGTCGCCATCGAAGCCCTGCGCAGCCTGCGCACCGCGCTGCACCTGCTGGTGCTCGACGCCCCCAACAACATCGTGATGTTCACCGGCCCGGCGCCGGGGATCGGCAAATCCTTCCTGTCCGCGAACTACGCGGCCCTGCTGGCCCAGGCCGGACAGCGTGTCGCGCTCGTCGGTCTGGACCTGCGCCTGGGGCATCTCGGCACCACGCTTCGTCTCAAGGACGAACCCGGCGCACGGGAAGTGATCGAAGGCACGGCAACACTCGACACGGTGCGGCAGACCACCGGGGTGCCGGGCCTCGACCTCTACTCGCGGGGTGCGCATCCGAAGCACCCGGCGGAACTGCTTGCGCAGCCTGCCCTGGGAGCCATGCTGCAGGCGCTTTCCGCAGCCTACGATGTCGTGCTGGTCGATGTGCCGCCGGTGCTTGCCGTGACCGACGCCACCATCATCGGCCAGCACGCCGGCACGACACTGCTGGTGCTGGAGTCCGCCCGGCATCCCGCGCGCGAGATCGAGGAAACCGCCAAGCGCCTCGCCGCGGCCAATGTGCGCGTTGCCGGGGTGGTGCTCAATCGTGTCGGCGCCAAGGCCGGCTCCTACGGCTACGGCAACTACGGGTACACGTACTACCGCTACGACACGAAGAAGGACTGAACCGGCGACGTGCAGCCGTCAGCGGTCCTGTACAAGTGCAGGCGGGACAGTCACCTACGAACACGGCCCTTCCACCTGTAGGCGCGTACCTGAACGCTACCCGTCGCGGCATGGAACATGTCTATCGTAGGCGCGTGCCTGCACGCGACCGACAAGGCCGGTCGCCCCACATGGATTGGCCGGGACCGCGCCCGGCGGCGCGGTGACTTTCTTGACGGCAGGAAAGTCACCAAAGAACCCGACCCGGCTGGCGACGGCGACCCCTGCGGCGGAAAGCGTCCGGGCCGGCGCCGCCCAACTCGCCCCGCTTGCGCGTGGCTCAGACAGGCGGCGGCGCTTTTTCGGCCCGGACACTTTCCGCCGCAGGCGTCGCCAAACAGCAAGGGAACGTCGAAGTTCGTGCCAAAGACCGGCCTCGAAGTGGCGGTATATCCTGATACCCTGCGACAGCTGAATTAGGAGACCGCCATGGAACGAACCACTCCGTGCCAACGCTCAAAACCCGAGAAAAAGCATATCCAGCGCGGCTGAAATCTCCGCTTGCCGTGACGCCAGGTTGCCAGCCGGCGCAGTCAGCTCCGGCTCGGGGATTGCCGCCATGAACTGCGTTGCCATCACCACCTGGGTTCCTTCCACCTCGAACACGGGATTCAACCTGTCGGCAGGTTGTGGCGCCACATCCGCCGTCAACAGCGGTATGACCACACGCGTGTTCAAGCCACTGAGAAGATCCGATTGGACATCCAGCAGATAGCCGTTACCCGCGCGGTTTGTATACACATCGAAACGCGCCATCAGAACTGACGGTGTCGGGCCAGCGGCAGCCCGTTGGCGTCCACATAGCGGTTGGAACTTTCCACGGCTGCACTGTTGTCCCGCAGCCACTGCTGGCGTTTTGAACGCTGCACCGCCTCGGCGATACCCGCCTCGGCAGCCCTTGATACGTTGAGCCCCAGGGCCTTCGCCTCGGCCAGCAAAACCGTGTCGAGAGACAGGTTCGTGGAGCGTCTCGCGTGTTTTGCCGCGTCAGCGATTTGCATCTTGCTCTCCTTCCTTCCATGCAGGAGGTGCTTGAGAGTTTATGCACATAAAACATGCGCATCAAGTACACGTGTGATGGCTGCCACGATGCCTGTCCACGAACCCCCGTCATTCCGCGCGAGCGCAGCGAGTCGCGGAATCCCCATTGGCCGTGGTACGAAGCTTGGCCACTTCCCGCCGCAGGCGTCGCCGAACGGGCAAGGGGCAACTTGGCCTGCGCATGTCCACCAACCCTCGTCATTCCGGGGCTGCCGCGGCTTCAGCGCGGCAGAACCCGGAATCCAGAGGTCGTGGCACGGAGCTGTAATGCCTGAACCATGGATTCCGGGTCCTTTCTTCCAAGGTTGACAGGATGAAGGAAAGGCCGGGCGTTTCACACCTCCCGTCATTCCGCGGGAGCGCAGCGAGTCGCGGAACCCATGCTGGCCGTGGCGCGAAGCTTGGCAGCTTCCCTCGTTCAGTGCACGGCCAAGCCGGGATTGGCCGCGCCCGGCGGCGCGGTGGCTTTGTCTCCCCAGCTCTGCCCCGGTCAAGGATTGGCTGGAACCGCCGTCAGCTTCATGCCGAGCGCTCGCGTCACTTTCAACACTGTGGCGAAGCTCGGGTTGCCATCGGCGGACATCGCCTTGTACAGGCTTTCGCGCCCCAGCCCGGTATCGCGGGCCAGTTGCGTCATGCCCTTGGCGCGGGCGATGTCGCCCAGCGCCTTGGCGATGAAAGACACGTCTCCATCGGCTTCCTCGATGCAGGCATCGAGATACAGCGCCATTTCCTCCGGCGTGCGCAGGTGTTGCGCCACGTCGTAGGGGTGCGTCACGGTCTTGCGGGTTTCAAGCTTGGGCATGGTCAAAGTCCTCTGGCGAGCCGCTTCGCGATCTTGATGTCGGCATCCTGTGTGCGTGTCGCCGCCGCACAACAGGATCACCAGCACCTTGTCTCGCCGCGTGTAGTACACCCGGTAGCCGGGGCCGTAGTCGATCCGGAGTTCCGAGACACGTTCACCTACCGGCTTCGCGTCCCCCGCGTTGCCCACCGCAAGCCGCTCGACGCGGGCCTGAATCCGGGCGCGGGCACGCAAGTCACGCAGGCTGTCCAGCCAATGGGTGTAGGTCTCGGTGCTCTCGATCTTCACAAGCTGATAGTATCCTGTGAGATACAGACGTGCAATCTACAAGGCCAGGTGTTTCACACCTCCGTCATTCCGCGGGAGCGGACCGAGTCGCGGAATCCATGTTGGCCGTGGCAGAAAGCCGGGGCGCCGGCCGGGCTTCACACCCAAGCCGGCGTTTCAAGCCGGTTTTTTCTCCGAATCAAATTCGACACGAACATGCTCGTACGGGAAGTGCAGCGCTCCGGTTGCGGTCTTGTCGATCAGCCCGCAGTTCACCAGCGTGGTGGCGTCGGTATGAACGCCCTTCACGTCTCGATCCACGCGGCGAGCCAGTTCCCGCACGCCCAGCGGCCCGGCGCCGGCGAGTGCGGCCAGCAAGCCCCAGTGGTTGGCATTGAGCGTGCGCAGCAGGTCTCCCCCGCTGGTGAACGTGAAGCGGGACGTGGCGTCTGGCCGGCCGTGCGTGGCGGATCTCATGCGGGACTTCACTTCAGCGACGGAGGCTACGCCGATGGTCAGGGTATTTTCTTCGTTCATGGTGTTGTCCTCACAGTTGGGTCACATCCGTCCAGAAGTCGTCGATCAACTGGTCGATGGAAACAAAGACGTATGGCGCTTCCACCGTGCCAAGATGCCGGTGGTCGCCCTTGCCGGCAACCACGTAGGCCAATGCGTACTTGTACCGGTGTGTACTGCCACGTACCCGTTCCGGCACTGTCCAGACCGAAACGTCGGCAAATACATCCTCACCGAGCTTGATGCGCTCTTTCAGAAGACGTTCGGCCTTGTCTGACATGTTGTCACCGCAACAACACACTGGAATGTTGTCAACGAGACAACGATAGGTCGCGGGCACGGTCCGTGCGCTGTCCGCTATTCCCTTTCATCATCGTTCCCACGCTGGGGCGTGAGCGCGATGATAAAACCACCCACCCTCGTCATTCCGGGGCTGCCGTGGCCTCATCGCGGCAGAACCCGGCATCCAGAGCAAGGCACGGCCGGTCGTGATGACTGAACCATGGATTCCGGGTTCCACCCGCAACAGCGCGGGCGGCCCCGGAATGACGGGGATGGAGGAAACGCTGCTGTTCCGTTCGTTTCGGCCGCTTGCTGCTCGCCGCTCACAATCCATCCTGATACCCTGCACAAGCAGAGAATTGCTGCACCTGCCAGATACGAGGCCGACATGGAACGAACCACGATCTTGAAGAGCAACCGTCGTCAGACGGTCAGGCTGCCGAAAGCCGTCGCGTTTCCGGACGCGGTGCAGGAAGTCTGCATCGTGGCCGAAGGTCGCACGCGCGTGATCACCCCCGTTGAAGAAACCTGGGATGCATGGTTCGATGAGCCCGGCGTAAGTCCGGATTTCATGGCGGATCGCGAACAAGCTGCGGGACAGGTTCGGATGCCGTTGTGATGCTGCGGTACCTGCTCGACACCAACATCTGCATCTTCACGCTCAAGAACAAACCGCCGCAGGTACGGGAAAGGTTCCGTCAGCATCGTGATGCACTTTGCATCAGCGTCATCACTCGGATGGAATTGCTCTATGGCGCCGAACATTCCAGCCGCCCGGCAGCCAATCGGCAGGTTCTGGAAACCTTCGCTGCACGGCTCGATCGGCTGGATTACGACGCTGAAGCCGCGGACCAGACCGCACAGATTCGCGCAGAACTGGCGCGTCGCGGCACCCCCATAGGCCCTTACGATCAGATGATCGCAGGGCATGCTCGCAGTCGAGGGCTCATCCTCGTCACCAACAACGTCGGTGAATTCGAGCGGGTTCCGGGGATCAGGATCGAAGATTGGGCCGTGTGACGATCAGTGGCTTGCCGCTCTTCGGCCACTCATCTCCAATCTCGAATCACTGCTCTCTGCCAACGATCACCCGCAGTGGTCAACCAGCACGGATTGGCCGGCTTGAACTACGCCGACGGTGGTCGACCCGCATGGATTGGCCGGGACCGCGCCCGGCGGCGCGGTGACTTTCTTGGTGCAAGAAAGTTACCAAAGAACCTGGCCCGGCTGGCGACAGCAACCCCTGCGGCAGAAAGCGTCCGGGCCGGCGCCGCCCAACTCGCCCCGCTGGCGCGGGGCTCAGACAGGCGGCGGCGCTTTTTCGGCCCGGACACTTCCCGCCGCAGGCGTCCCCAAACGGGCAAGGAACGGCCTGACCTGCGCATGCCCACCAACTCTCAACTCCCGTCATTCCGGGGCTGCCGTGGCTTCATCGCGACAGAACCCGGAATCCAGAGGTCGTGGCACGACAGCCGTGATGCCTGAACCATGGATTCCGCCCGCAACCGCGCGGGCGGCCCCGGAATGACGGTTCCTTTTGTCCAAGGGTGACGGGATGAAGGAAGGGCCGGGCGTTTCACACCTCCCGTCATTCTGCGGGAGCGCAGCGAGTCGCGGAATCCATGCCAGCCGTGGCATGGGTCCCGGCCATGGACTCTGCGATCCGCTGCGCGGTCGCAGGGTGACGGGCGGTGGTCAGGTGATGTTCACCCCTGCCGCATCGGGTCGTGCAACGCCTGCCGGATGGTGTCGCGCACCACGTCCGTCAGCGTCACGCCCTGCGCGGCTTGCGCCAGAGCTTCGTTGATCAGGGTCTGGTAGTTGCCGCCGGAGGCTTTCGCGCGCGCCTTGAACACCGCCAGCGTGGCGTTGTCGACGCGAATGGTGATCCGTGATTTCCCGCCCAGTTCGGCTTGCAAACGGGCGAGCGCCGGCATCTTCGCAACCGGCTTGGCATCGGCGAAGTCCAGATTGGCATAGCGCTTGAAAAGCGGGTCAGAGTTGTTGCTCATAGCGTCTCCGTTGAGGTTTCGTGGCCTTCCATGCGGAAATCAGGCGCGGGTTATCGCCGCGCAGCGTCCAGACCACAACCAGCAGCCGCTGCTTGCCGCCCATGCCCAGGGTGACGAAGCGCGTCTCGCTTTCGGCGTCGAAGTCTTCGTACGTCAGGGCGTAAGGGTCCAGCAAGACGGATGCAGCTTCTTCAAACGTCACCCCTTCGTGGTTCACGGGGTTCAGGGCTGCCTTGGCCGGGTCGAACTCGATTTCCATGCTGTTGTTGTATGTACGATTGTACGTATTGTCAAGCGGCTGCGCACATCCAATCTCGAATCCCTGTTCCTCGCCGGCAACCGCCCGCGGTGGTCGACCCGCATGGATTGGCCGGGACCGCGCCCGGCGGCGCGGTGACTTTCTTGGTGCAAGAAAGTCACCAAAGAAACAAGCCCGGCTGGCGACGACAACCCCTGCGGCAGAAAGCGTCCGGGCCGGCGCCGCCCAACTCGCCCCGCTTGCGCGTGGCTCAGACAGGCGGCGGTGCTTTTTCGGCCCGGACACTTCCCGCCGCAGGCGTCGCCAAACGGGCCATGGAATGCCCGCCCACCCGTAGACACTCTGTTCCAAGTCAAGCTGTTTTCGGCGTGAAATACAAGCGCGAAGCATCAAATGGCTGCGGGTTCTTGATCATGGCCCAGATGACCGTCAGGAGCTTGCGCATGATGGCCACGATGGCCTGGATGGGTTTCTTGCCACGATCGAGCAGGCGTTGCTTGAAGGTCTTTGCATGGGGATCGAAGGTACTGTGGGTCAGGGCGGGCATGAAGAGGGCTTGGCGCAGATATTTGTTGCCGTGGCGGCTGAT
>SCRT01000015.1 GCA_004298465.1 Nevskiaceae bacterium
CAGGGCGAAGTGATGCGCTGCCTTGGGGTTGATCACCATCACCTCGGCGCCCAGCTCATCGGCGAGCAGCACGACGTCCAGATGATAGATTCCGGTCGCCTCCGCCAGCACCCGCAACCGTCCGACCTGCCGAATCCGCTTCTGCAGCAGCGCCCGTACCGCCTCCGGTGTGTTGTCGACCGTCCCGCATTCCACCCGATCCCCGGCCTGCCAAGCCCACGTGTGGGTACGTCCCCCGATATCAAAAGCCAGCCAACCTTCTGCAGCCATCGCCATCTCGACCTCCCGTGTCCTCGTTTAAGATGGTCCACAGGTTCCCCGACCCCGCAACTTCGCGGCACTGCCTTGTGATGCGGGCTTTGCGCCCTCGACACTCTTCGTGCTCATCGAAAGGGGCGGGGAGCCGCTCTACATGCGAGGTCAGTGCAATCCACTGCCTCAAGGAGCGTACGGCTTCCCCGCGGACACCGACACTTTCCAGTGCCGGCGGAACAAACATACAAGGAGCGTGCCTGCACGCGACCAACCCGGCAAGAAACAGCGTCCCACCCATTGGGGAAACAGTCGCGTGCAGGCACGCTTCTACAAAAGAACACTGCGCAAAACCGCCGTTCAGCGGCGCTGGGCGGCGGTTTCCCGCTTGCCGTTCGTCGGGTGGTGAACGGTAGCGGGGGGTCTTGGGGGTGCCGCTGCGGGGCGGGTAATGGACGTCCATTGTCACAATGTGACGGGCATGGGCGCCGAATCGAGCCGTGTCCGCGGGCTGCGGCGCGCCGTGCGCTGGGCGGCGGATGGCGCCGGCGCGTTTCCCTGTGCTTAGATGCTCCGCGCCGCCCGGACGGCGGCCGAAACTCAAAGGAGCATTCCCATGCAGAAACAGCAAGGCTTTACATTGATCGAACTGATGATCGTGATTGCGATCATCGGCATTCTCGCCGCCATCGCATTGCCGGCGTATCAGGACTACACGGTTCGCGCACGCGTTAGCGAGCTTGCCGTCATGGGTTCCAGCGCGAAGGCGACCGTTGGCGAGAACATCGCGAACGACGGCGGCACGATTGACAGCGCAACTGTCTGCAAAGGTGTCAATACGTTCACGACAGCAGCAGCAACAGAAAACACCGACTCTCTCACTTGTACCGGGAATGGGGTCATCGCTGTTACGGGAACCGCCAAGGCCAAAAATGTGGTGCTGACTTTCACGCCAGCCGTGACTTCTGCTGGTGTTACATGGAAATGCACGGACGGTGCCGCTACCAGTGACAAATACGTGCCAGCGGAATGCCGCCAGCAGTCGTAACATCGAGCGTCAGGCGCGTGCAACGCGCATACGAAGGAGCCGCAGTACGCGGCTCCTTCTTTTTGTGAGCCTTCCATGAAAGCTCGAGGCGCGAGTGCACGCAATTGAACAGCGGGTAGCGTGGATCAATAACGTACTGGTGCTGGGAGCTGCGCTGACGCAAGTGTGGATGGCGCTGCACGGTGGCGAGGTTCCCCTGCAGGCGGATGCCGCCTGGCACCTTGCCGTGCGGATGCTCGGCAGCCACCTGCGCGCCGTGTGGCCGGTCCTGTCCCAGTTTTCGGTGATCGTGCTGCTGCATGTGCCGGTGTTCTGGGCGTGCTGGAAGCTGGCGCAGCCGCGAGCGGCGCGCTGGCGGCGGGATGCGGCGCACGCCGCCGTGCACGTGCTGTTCACCTGGGCGGGCGTGTGGGGGTGGGTACTGCTGGCGAATGCCCACTGGTTCCCCCATTCCCGCTGGAGCTGGGCCATCGAGCCGGTGACGCAACAGCCGCTGGCCCCGGTGCTGGCGGCGCTGCTGGCGGGCTGGGTGCTGTACGTGGCGGGCGTGCGCGTCGTGCACGGCTGGCGGGCGTGGCGCGACGCGCGGGCCGGGCAGGGGCGCTGCCGCGTGCGGGCCGGCGTGGCGGTGCTGGCCGTGCTGGGAGGCTACGTGTTGTGGGTCGCGCATCCGCCGTGGCTGCGCGGCGACCACGCGGCGGCGAACGTGGTCATCATCGGCATCGACTCGCTGCGGCGCGACGTGGCGCTGGACCCGGCGCTGGCGGAAATGCCGAACCTGCGCGCATTCCGGGAACGCGCGTTCGTGGAGGCGAACGTGGCGACGCCGATCGCGCGCACGTTTCCTTCCTGGGTGGCGTTGCTGACCGGCCTGCCGCCGCGCGACAACGGCGCGCGCGCGAACCTGGCGGCGCAGGCGCGGGTGAAGACCGGCGCCAGCCTGGCGTGGGCGTTCCGGCGCGCGGGCTGGCGCACGCTGTATGCGATGGACGACACGCGCTTCAGCAACATCACGCCGGCCTTCGGTTTCGACGCCAGCCTTGGCCCGCGCCCCGGCGCCGCGGATTTCCTGGTGGGGCAGGTTGCCGACCTGCCGCTGGTGAACTTCTTCCTGCAGTTGCCGGGCGCGGAACACCTGCTGCCGTCGCTGGTGGGCAACCGCGCGCTGGCGGCCAGCTATTACCCGCAGCGTTTCGTGCGCCGGTTGATGGACGCCATCGGCCCGGCCACGGCGCAACCGACGCTGCTGGCGGTGCACCTGTGCACGGTGCACTGGCCGTTCTACACGGCGCGCGGCCCCGGCGGCGCGGGCAGCGGCCCGGATGCCGCGTACTTCCGCGCCGCGCACGCGGTGGACGCCCAGTTCGGCGCGCTGTACCGGGCGCTGGAAAAAGCCGGCTACATCAACCTGCATACGCTCGTGGTGGTGCTGGCGGACCATGGCGAAGGTCTTGAGAAAGGGCTGGACGGGGCGGCACGGCCGGCGCCCGTCATCACCCACGCGGGCACGGACCGCGACCCGCCGGCGCAGCTGGGCGGGCATGGCGGCAGCCTGCTGCGCGCGGCGCAGTGGCAGACGTGGCTGATGCTTGCCGGCGCGACGCCGCTGGGCGCCGTGCCGCCGGGCCGCGCAGACGATTTTGCCGCGTTCACGGACTTCAAGGGCAGCCTGCTGGCGCTGGAGAAGCTGGCCCCGCCGCCGGCCCGGCGGCTGGCCGTGGTGGACCGCGTAAGCCCGGTGCCGCTATTGCCACCGCGCCAGCCACGCGCGACGCTGGCGCTGGAGACCGGCTTTCGCCCGACCGGTTTCGACCCGACGGCGCCGGACGGCGGCAAGGTGCTGTCCATCGCCAGCAGCTATGAGCTGACGGACGACGGGCGGCTGGAAATGAAGCGCGGCGTCTACGGCGCCATGCTGCGCACGAAGGACTACGGCGTGACGGACGGCGAGCGCGTGCTGGCCGACCTCTACGCGCCCGAGCACCCGCTGCTGGTGTACGCCCCCGACGCCGCGCACTGGACGGTGATGCCCGCCGACCGCGCCGTATCGTCCCCACCGCCGCTGCTGGCAGCCGCGTGCCGCAATCCGGACATGCGCGCGCGGCTGGCGGCGTGGTGCGGGGTGGGAGTGAAGGATGGGGAGTGAGGGGTGAGGAGTGAAGGGTGAGGAGGGAGGGGTGAGGGGGATGGGATGCGGTCCCCCCGGCCTTGCGGAAATGCGGCCTGCCGCATGGCCGGCGGTCTGGCGTGGGTGCAAAGGTGAACCGGGGGTATCGGGATGACGCGGAAGATCGCGGGACAGCTTGCGGTGCGCAGCGCCCGGTCGTTGCGCACGGCGTTCGGCATGCCGGATGGGTTGCCGCTGCGCCTGTGGCTGGCGAGCCTGGCGCTGGTGTGGGCGGTGGCGGTGCCGGTGGTGTGGCTGCTGTGGTGCGGGCGCCGCTTTGACCTGGTGCAACACGAGGTCGCGGCGTGGCGGCCGTTCACGGTGCTGATGGCGCCGGAGGCCGTGGCGATCCTGTGGCGGCTGCGCCGGGCGCGGGTGTTCCAGGCCGTCGTCGTGGTGACGGGTATCTGTCTGTTCTCGTGGCTGATGAATCAGGGGCCGTTCTGGCTGCTGGGTCGTTTCTGGCTGTACGTGTGGCTGTTGCTTTTCGCGCTGGCCTGCGCGGGCTGGGCGGGGAAAGTGGCGCCGGCGCTGGGGTTGCGGGTGTTCTTCGCCGCGAAGCTGGGCATGACCCTGTTCGCCATGGCGTTGTTTGCCGCCGTGCTGGTGCAGTTCGGCACGCTGCACGGGGCGTTTTCGTCGCCGCCGATCTTCTGCAACATCCGCCATTTCGATTTCGCGCTGGTGGTGGTGCTGGGTGTGGGGCTGGCGTGGCTGGGGGGCGCGTCGCGGGATGCGCGCGGCGGCTTGCACGGGGCCGCCGCCATCGCGTTGTTCGTGGCGGCGGGCTATTTCCTCGTGTGGTCGGGCGGGCGTGGCGGGATGCTGGCCTTCGGCGTGACGTGGGCGATGCTGTGGTGGCGTGCCGAGCGCGCGGGCCGGCGCGTGCTGCACCGGGCGCTGGGGCTGCTGGCGGTGTCCGCAGTGCTGGTGCTGGCCACCGGGCAAGGGGAGTTCTTCCTGTCGCAACTGCTGCGGATGGGGGCGGATTCGCTGAATGCGATGTCGTCGAGCCGGCTGGCGATCTGGGGGGAAGCGCTGCAGCGCTGGGCCGCAGGCGGCGTGCCCGGCATGCTGTTCGGCTACGAGCCGGATGCGTTCTTCGGTTTCGGCATCGGCCGGGCGCTGGACCCGGACATCGTGCAGCCGCACAACGCCTTGATCCAGTTCCTGCTGGAGTTCGGCCTCGCGGGTACGGCGGTGATCGTGGCGGCGTGGGCATGGCTGCTGCGGCGCTGCTTCCGCGTGCTGCGCCAACCGCACGGCGTGGATGTCACAAGCTGCGTGGCGGCGCTGCTGGTCGGCTTGTCCGTCTACGCGCAGGTGGACGGCGTGCTGTACCACGTGGTGCCGCTGACGGCCGTCGCTTTCCTCGTGGCGTGGTTCGTGCGGGCGGGGCCAGTCGCTGCAAGGTCGCCTGCTATGCTGGGCCGGTGATCGACAACGAGTATCGGCCATGAGCACGCCCGCATCCATATCAGATTTCCATGAGTGTGGATGAATATCTGGCAGCGGAGGACGGCAGCGCGGTGCGCCATGAATATCTGGCGGGGCAGGTGGTGGCGATGGTCGGCGCCAGCCGCACGCACAACCTGCTGGCCGGGGCTTTGTTCGGGCGCTTGCAGCCGCTGGCGCGACGGCGGGGTTGCCAGTTGTTCTTCGCGGACATGAAGCTGCGCATCGACCATGAAGGCGAGAGCTGGTTCTATTATCCGGACCTGCTGGTGAGCTGCGACAGGGATGACCGTGATCCCTTGTTCGTCCGCAACCCGTGCCTGGTGGTGGAGGTCCTGTCGCCCGGTACGGAACAGGTGGACACGCGCGAGAAGCTGCTGGCGTATCGACTGCTGCCCAGCTTGCGGCAGTATCTGTTGATCCGGCAGGACCGGGTGCAGGCCGACCTGTACCAGCGCGGCGACGAGGGCCGCTGGCAGCACCTGCGTTTCACGGCTGAAGATGCGGTGTTGACCCTGCCGTGCGTGGGGACGGAAGTGACGCTGCGGGATGTCTATTGCGACGTGCCGGAGCTGCTGGCGCAATCCTAGGGAAAATCCTGAAGGCGATCTATTGGTGTTGCTGTCCTTCGGCGGCTTGGCTCGGGCGCCCACCTGCCTTCGGCCCTCTGCCATTTCCAGCGTGGGGCGCATTCGCTACGCTGCGGGCATCGGAAACGGATGCTGGCGGAGCGTGTCATGACGGTGAGCATGAAGCGGGGCTGGGCGCGGTGGGCGGCGGTGGGCGTCGCGGCGTGCGTGCTGGGGCTAGCGGGCTGTGGTGGGGGAAGCTCGGGAACGCCCGCGCTGCCGTCTGGCGCATCGAATTCACAGGGGACGGACGGCACGGCACCTGCCACTTCCCCGTGGACGACGCTCGGCACGCGCGCGGCACCAGCCCGCGCGGATGCCCCGATCACCGCGAATGCCGGTGCGGTGTGGACGGACTATGACCCGCCGCTGGCCTATGCCGGCATGAAGACGCAGGCGACGCAGTTCATCACGATGCGCGACGGCGTGAAGCTGGCGGCGTACGTGACGTTGCCGACGGATGCGAACGGCAACGTGGCGGGCGGGCCACTGCCGACGATTCTGATCCAGACGTCCTACAACGGCGGGGCGGAAGCGTTCGCGGGCAGCATCGGCAGCGTGCTGGGTGCGGCGGACCCGTACCTCGTGGAGCACGGCTACGCGGTGGTGGTGGTGGACGCGCGCGGCACCGGCCAGTCCGGCGGTGTATGGCAGGCGTTCGGCGCCGTGGAGCAGGCGGACTACGGCGAGGTCGTGGACTGGGTGCAGGGCCAGCCGTGGTGCAACGGCAGCATCGGCGTGTACGGCGTGTCCTACCTGGGCATCACGGCCGTTATCACGGCGGCGCAGAACCACCCGGCGGTGAAGGCGGCGTTCCCGATCGTGCCGATCGGTGACGGCTACCGCGACATCGTGTTCACCGGCGGGCAGGTGAACCTGACGTTCATCCCGTTCTGGATGACGCTGGTGACTGGGCTGGGCGAGACCAACCCCTGCGTGTTCACCGACCCGGCGACCTGCGGGCCAACGACGCTTCAGCATCTGACGAACGCGCTCACGCAGTTCCAGGGGCCGCTGATCCTGAAGGCACTGCTTGGGGATACCACCACGGTCTACGACGACCCGGCGGCGGATTCCTTCTGGGCCATCCGCTCGCCACTGGAAAGGGACGGCCGGATCACGGTGCCGACGTTCGTCGTGGGCGGGCTGCATGACCTTTTCCAGCGTTCCGAGCCGCTGACCTACGAGGCCATCAAGAACCAGACGACGGCGAAGCTGCTGATCGGTCCGTGGACGCATCTGCAGGCCGGGCTCGGGCAGGGCCTGCCGGCGGACGGCGTGCCGCCGCTGAACCATATCGCGCTGCGCTGGTTCGACCAGTACCTGAAGGGGCTGGACGTGGGCGCCGACACGCTGCCGAACGTCACGCAGTACGTGGCGGGGCTGGGGCATTACGTGACGGCCACGGACTGGCCGCACCCGCAGGCCGCCACAGAGCGTCTGTACCTGCACGCCGACCAGTCGCTGGGCACGGATGCCCCGGCGCAGAACGCCACGCCGCACATCTTCGTGGCGAATCCGCTGGAAGGGCTGTGCTCCATCAGCGCGTCGCAGTGGACGGCCGGCCTGCTCGGCTACGTTCCACTGCCGTGCTTCACGAACGACAATGCAACGAGCAGCTGGAACGTGAACTACCGGATGCCGGCACCGGATGCGGGGCTGTACATCAATGGCCCGATCGAGGCGGACCTGTGGATTTCCAGCCCTGCACAGGACGCTTCACTGTCCGTACGCGTCGCTGACGTGGGGCCGGACGGCACCGCGGTGGCCCTGACGAACGGGCTGCAGACGGCGTCATTGCGGGCCGTGGACGAAACACGCTCGCGTACGCTGGACGGCGAGATGATCCAGCCCTGGCATCCGTACACGCAGGCTTCGGTACAGCCGCTGGTGCCCAGCCAGCCGACGCGGGTGCGGGTGGAAGTCTTCCCCACCAGCGCGTTCATCGCGCCCGGCCACAGCCTGCAGATCTCTATCGGCGCCAGCAACGTGGCCCAGGGCCTGCCGCCCATTCCGACCCTGCCGGGCATGCTGAGCCTTGCAACCACGCTCTACAACGACGCCGATCATCCTTCCAGCGTCGTGCTGCCGGTGGTGCCGGTGGCGGCGCTGGGCGGGGCGCAGTAAGCGGGTTCTGCCTCCGCTGCAAAGTCATGGCCTAGGGTTGGGGGTGCGGAATGCAAGGCTTTGCGCCGGGTAGCGGGAATCCTCGATTGCGCGTGTCGCGAGCAGGACGGCGAGGCATGGCGCCCGCCATCAAGCCAGCAGCGCCAGCAGCCTGGAGATCAGGTAGGCAAGGGCGGCGGTGATCGGCAGGGTCAGCACCCACGCCCACACCATGCGTTCGACGATGGACCAGCGGATGGCGCCGGGGCGCTTGGCCGCGCCGACGCCCATGATGGCGGACGAGACGCAGTGCGTGGTCGACACCGGGATGCCGAACAGCGAGGCGGTGACGATGACGAGCGCGGAGCTGGTTTCCGCGACGAAGCCGTGGATGGGGTGCAGACGCACCATCTTGTGGCCCAGCGTCTTGATGATGCGCCAGCCACCGCCGGCGGTGCCGGCCGCCATGGTCAGCGCGCAGACCACGGCCACCCATGCCGGCACGTTGAAGTCGCCGCCGGCCGTTTCCTGGATGCGCAGGAAGGCCAGCCAGTGCGGTACATCATCCAGCGTGCCGCTGGCAGTGGCGCCGGCCAGCGCCAGCGCCACGATGCCCATGGTCTTCTGCGCGTCGTTCATGCCGTGCGACAGCCCCATGGCGGCGGCCGAGAAGATCTGCGAGCGGCCGAAGAAGGCGTTGACGTTGGAGGTGCGGCCGAGGCGGTGCAGGATCGGGAATCTGTTCTGGCGCGAGAACCACAGCAGCAGCAGGTAGAGCGCGAGCATGGCGGCGAAGGCAACGGCGAAGCCGAGCAACGGCGAGGCAACCATCGGCAGCACGACTTTCGGGATGACGCCGGTGGCATCCCACCAGTGTCCGTTGCCCGGCGTCCACCAGATGACGGCGTCGAGGTTGTTCGTGGCCACCGCGAGCGCGGCCCCGACCATGCCGCCGACGAGCCCGTGGCTGGAGCTGGACGGCAGCCCCCACCACCAGGTGATGAGGTTCCAGATGATGGCGCCGCCCAGCGCGCTGAGCAGGAAAAACGCACCTTCGTTCACCATCTGGGCGTTGATCAGGCCTTCCGCGATGGTCTTGGCGACGGCGGTGCCCGACAGCGCGCCGATCATGTTCGTGACCGCCGCCATCAGCACCGCCTGGCGGGGCGTCAGCACCTTGGTGGCGATGACGGTGGCGATGGAGTTCGCGGTGTCGTGGAAGCCGTTGATGTAGGTGAAGGTGAGGGCGATCAGGATCACCACGACCAGCAGCGTGAGGCTCACGGCGGGATCCTAGGAGTTCTTCAGCACGATGGAATAGATGACGTTGCCGACGTCGCGGCAGCGGTCGATGGCTTTCTCGATGGTCTCGAACAGATCTTTCGCCAGCAGTGCCCGCATCGGGTCGTCGGTGTCGAGGTAGAGCGTGCGGTAGGGCTCCAGCAGCAGGTGGTCGCCCTCGGCCTCCAGCGCCTGAAGCTGTTCCTGCATCTTGCGCATCGGCTCGATCTTCAAGTCGTGGTGCATCTGGTGCACCATTTCGTTCACGACCTCGGCGCAGCGTGCCAGCAGGGCCGTGCGCGTCTTGAAGTCGATGCCGGCGATGCGTGACTGCACGGCGATGTAGCGTTCCGCGAATTTCTCCACGGTCTTCGGGATGCGGTAGAGAGCGGAGTTCATCGCCTCGATGTCCTCGCGGTCGAGCCGCGTGACGAAGGTGTTGGCGAGTTCCTCGCTGATCTGGCCGGCGAGTTCCTTTTCGCGCTTGCGGGCCGCGATGAACGTGGCCATGAACGGCGCGCGGTCGCCGTTGTCTGCAAGCTGGTCGACGGCCCGTGCCGCGTCCAGTGCCGCCTCTGCGCTCGCCTGCAGCAGGTCGAAGAGCTTGTCGGACTTGCCGAACATCGTTTGCAGCGAAAACATGGGCGGGTCTCGTGGGGTTGGAGGCTTAAGCCTGTCGAGCGCGGGCAGTTGCCTGCTTGCACGCCGCAGCGGCGGTCTGGCGCACGCGGAGGGCATGCGCAATGGAAAATGGACAGGACATGCTTGCCAGTTTATTCGTTTCTTCCCATGTGTTGCGCTGCGGGATCGGGGGTTGGGGTAAGCCGGGAGCAGTGGACGCGCGGAAAAACGCGACTCCGTCTTTTCGCGGCGTCCTGCGGATTGGTTATCGGCCAGATCGGGAGGTCCGTCACATCGGTAGAGCGACGATTCCGGTTTCGGGATCGGAATCGTTGTCGACAGGCATGCGGCGTCACCCCCCGCGACGGATTTAGAGCGGGCGGACTTGTCCCCCGGTTCTTCGGGCAAAGATCATCGGGCAGGCGGTGCGCGGGGCGGCACTTACGTCCAGCCGCGCGGCGTAGATGGCATTGAGCCGTTCGGCCCGCAGCACCGTGGCCGGGTGTCCGGTTGCGGCGACGCGGCCGTCGTCCAGCAGATACAGGCGGTCGGCGAAGGCCGAGGCGAGGTTCAGGTCGTGCAGCACGGCGAGGACTCCGACGTGCTGCGGCAGTGCCTGGCGGACGAGCTCCAGCAGGCGCTGCGCGTGGCCGATGTCGAGGCTGGCGGTCGGCTCGTCCAACAACAGGTAACGCGGTGTATCCGTGTCTTCATGCCAGATTTGTGCCAGAACGCGGGCAAGCTGGACGCGCTGACGTTCACCGCCGGAAAGCGCGGTGTAGTCGCGCGTCAGCAGCGTTTCGACGGCGACGGCGCGCGCAGCCTCGACGATGGCGCGGTGGTTCACGGCCGGCGGTACGTGCCGCCGCCATGGCGTGCGGCCGAGGGCGATGACGTCCGCCACCTGCAGCGGGAAGTCGGTGTGGAGGTTCTGGGGCAGAACGGCGCGGCGGCGGGCGAGCGTTGCGCTGGCGGTGTGGCGCAGGTCGTGGCCGTCAAGCCAGCAGCGTCCGTGCGCCGGCTGCAGTTCGCCAGCCAGCAGCTTGAGCAGCGTGGACTTGCCGGCACCGTTCGGGCCAATGAGGGCGACGAACTCGCCGGCGTCCAGCCGCAGGTCGGTGGTGTCGAGCACGCGCCGCCCGTGGCGCGTGAACGCGACCTGTTCGGCGACCAATCCGCTGGTATCCATGGATGGGGTGTTCATGCCGGGCGCCGGCGCCGCGTCAGCAGGTAGATGAAGAACGGCCCGCCGAACAGCGCCGTGAGGATGCCGATGGGCAGTTCCGCCGGTGCCACGACGGTGCGCGACGCGGTATCGGCAAGGGTCAGCCCGGCGGCCCCGAGCAGGGCGGAAGCCGGCAGCAGCAGGCGATGGTTTGCGCCGACCGACAGGCGCAGCAGATGCGGGACGACCAGCCCTACGAAGCCGATGGCGCCGGTGACGGCGACTGCGGCGCCGACCCCAACGGCGCACAGCACGATGGTCAGAATCTTGATCCGTTCAACCGGGTAGCCGAGGTGGCTGGCGACGTCCTCACCGAGCAGGAAGGCGTTGAGCGGCCGGCCCAGGGTGCACAGTCCGACCAGCGCGAGGAGCAGGAATGGGGCGACGACGGCGAGCTGACTCCAGCTTGCACCGCCAAGGCTGCCCATGAGCCAGAACGTCAGGCTGCGCAGTTCGCGGTCGTCTGCGAAGTAGGTGAGCAGGCCGGTGCCGGCGCCGGCGATGGCGTTGATGGCAATGCCGGCCAGCAGCAGCGTGGCAACGTCGGTGCCGGCAAGCCCGCGGCCGAGGCGGTAGACGATGAGGGTGGCAGCGAGCCCACCGAGCGCGGCGGCGAGCGGGATCGACAGGGCACCGGCGAGCCACGGCAGGTGGCTGCCGAGCACGATGACGCAGACCGCGCCGAGCGCTGCGCCGGCGGATACGCCGATCAGGCCGGGGTCGGCCAGCGGGTTGCGGAACAGGCCCTGCATCGCGGCGCCGGATACCGCCAGCACTGCGCCCACCAGCAGCGCCAGCAGCAGGCGTGGCAGGCGGATCACGGTGACGATCGCCGGGTTCGGGCCGGTGCCGGTGTCGTGGGCCGGGACCAGCGCCGTCCACACCTGGGTCGGCGACAACTGCGCCGCGCCGGTGCACAGCGCGATGATGGCGACGCTGGCCGCCAGTGCGGCCAGCCCGCCGAGCACCGCGGCGGGTGGCCACCTGCGTCGCGCGCGCCGGATCTCCAGCGCGGCGGCCGGTGTGCTCATGAACCCATCCCGGCGTGCAGCAGGCGGGCCAGTTCGGCGACGGTTTCGCCCAGGCGCGGGCCGAAGCCCAGCAGGCGCTCAGCCTCCATCGCCACCAGCCGCCGGTGGCGCGCTGCAGGTGTCAGCGACAGTGCCGGCCGTGCCAGCAACTTGTCGGGACTGCCGCTTTCCTTGACCACGTAATCGACGGTCAGGATCACGTCCGGGGCCAGGCGCGCCGTGGCTTCCGGCGTCAGCGGTCGGTAGCCGGCGTAGTCCGCGACATTGACGCCGCCGGCCAGGCGGATCATGGCGTCGGCGGCCGTATCGTGTCCACCGGCCATGAGCTGGGTATTCGCCGCCAGCACGAACAGCACGCGCGGCGCGTGCGGGTAAGCGGTTACCTGCTGTTCGGCATCGTGCAGGGCTCGGGTCATGTTGCCAATGAGTCGTTCGCCCGCCTCCTCCCGGTCGAACAGGACCGCGAGCGTGCGGATGGTGTCCTCCACGCCCTGCGCGGAGCGCGGTGCCGGCAGCTCCCGTACCGGAACGCCGGCCGCCGCCACCAGGTTCAGGCTGGTGGCAGGGCCGGCCTCGCTGGTGGTGATGACGAGCGTGGGCGACAGCGACAGGATGCCTTCCGCCGCCAGCGCCCACAGGTAGCCGACCTGTGGTTTTTCCTGTGCCGCGGCCGGCCACGTGGACGTGGTGTCCACGCCGACGATGCGATCCTCCACGCCGAGGGCATAAAGGATCTCCGTCAGGCCGCCGCCGGCAACGACGACACGGGTGGTTTCCGAGGCCGTGGCGGCCGCGGAACCGGCAGCCAGCAGCAGCACCAGCCCCGACAGGCTGCAGCGTTCAAGCCACATGAGCACGGCGCTCCGGCTTCAGCGTCGGCAGGTCGGCCAGCAGTTGCCGCCAGCCCTGCAGTTCCGGTGCTTCCAGGTGCACGGCACCGAACAGGTGGCTGATCAGCGTACCGTCCTGGTGGTACAGCTCCAGCGAATGCTGGCCGCCAGTGGCTGTGGGGCGGTACACCACCCAGGCTTCGGCGACGGCCGCCATGCGCAGGTGCCAGTTGAAGGTGGGGTCCAGCACGTTGAACCAGCCGTCGCGCTCCACCACCTTGTTCACCGGGCCGCTGTGGATCTGCGCCACGCCGGGGCTGCGCGTGAACACCATGATCGGCAGGCCGCTTTCGGCCGCGCGGTTGACCACCGTGCGGTAAGAGTCGGCCGCCACCGGACGCGCCAGATCCTCCCCGGCCAGCGCCAGCGCGTCCACGCGGCGCAGCTTGTGCTTCACCAGCAGGGACCAGAATGCGTGGATGTCGGTGATCGCCAGCCAGTCCCTGCGCAGCTCCGCCACGTCCACCTGGACGGGCGACTGCGGCGGGTAGGGCTGGTGCACTGCGACCGGGGCCATGCCGGGCGTCTGGTCGTCGACGCGGAAGCGTGCCACGACGTCGCGCCAGGCCGCTTCGTCGCCGTTGTCGGTGCGGTAGACCTTGTGCACCGAGGTGCCATCGGCGTCGAAGAACTGCAGGCTGTCGCGCACGCCGTGCCCGACGTCTTCCGTCACCGCGAAGGCGTGCGCCCAGTTGCGGAAGAAGATGCGCAGGTTGATGTTGGGGTCGAAGGCGCCGCCGCCGTGCTCCTTCAGCTGCAGGCTGCCGTAGTAGCCGCGTTTTTCGTTGACGGCATCGTCGTTGCGCGTGATGGTCAGCACCTGGCCGACCTTGATCAGCGCTTCCAGCAGCGCCTTGTAGTCGTTCCTCAGGCGCGTGACGCCATGGCCGATGCGCGCGGCCACCAGTTCGCCTTCGCTCACGCCGAGTTCGGCGGCGGCATTGCGGGCGCGCAGGTGGGGGGTCTTTTCCAGCAACGCGGCGTGGCGCTGCAGCAGGGTTGCGGTGTTTTCCATCATGTTCATGAGGCTCTCGTCAAGTGGGTGAGAAAGGGCGACCTGCGGAAGGTGCAGGCTGCCAGGGGCACGGTAAGATCAGTTTGCCGGCGCCGGCTGAATGCCGAATTCGATCGTCCAGCTTTGCTGGGCGCCGGCATTCGGCTCGGCGTAACTGATGGCGGTGACGTGGAGGCGCGCGTAGCTGTTGCCAGTGCCGGACCGGATGAGGGATGCCCCCTCCGGCACGGCTTTCAGCATGTGCGCCGCCGGCAGGCCGACGGCCGTGGCGGTGTCCGTCGTCGGGTAGTAGGTGTACCAGCCGTATTCGATCGGGTTCGTTGGCGCGCCACCCGTAGGTGCGCCCCTGGGGTCGGGGTTCAGCACCGAACGGGTGCTGTCCTTTGTCCAGTCGCCTGCCGTGGCGGGCTCGGCCATATCGGCGGCAGTCAGGTACTGCAGGGTGCTGTCCGGCGTCGCGGCCATGAGGGCGCCGTTGTTTGGTGCACCGTCGGCAGCGTAGAGGCCGTCCGGTGTCCGGCCGACGAAGCCCGCAACCGTGCCGGAGCCCGATGAGCCGCCGTTGAGGCTGACGTTGAAGCGGTTCAGCGCCACCTGCCAGTTGCCGTCGGCGCTGACCGGTTCACCGGTCGCCAGGTTCACGTGGACCGTGCTTTTGCTGGCGTTGTACGTCCGTGTATGGACATTGTCCGGCGTGCTGCGGTCGATCCAGCGCAGCGTCGGGTGGCCGGAGGCACCGTCACCGGTGGTGTTGTAGTAGCCAATGACCTGCAATGCATAGACCGGCGTTGCCGCCGTGCTGGTGGCGCTGGCCTGGCTGCTGTCGGTGGTGATGAGGAACACGCGGTAGCTGGGAAAGAGATGATTGGCGCCATCCAGGTCGTATTCGAACGCCGCGCTTTGGATGTCGTTGGCGCCGGTGAACACACCGCTGGAAGCATCCCTTGAGAACGCCTGTGCGGGGACGGTGCCACCCTCGGGATCGGTCAGGGCGTTTTGCCACTGGCTCAGGTCGGCCCACGTGTGGTCGAACGGCCCGCCAAAGGCTCCGCCCTGGCCGGGGCCGCTGACGCCACCGTTCGTCCAGAAGCCGGCGCTGGAACCGTCGCCCAGGACTTTCAGGTCCCATTGGGTACTGTTGTCGCAGGCCACTTCCTCCTGGCTGTCGATGTCGTAGCAGACGGCGTCGCTTTGGGCCGGGAGGGCGAAAGTCCACGTGGCCGGCCTGGAGAACGTGGCGGCTGTGGTGCCACCACCTGGGGTGGTGGGTGTCCCGCCACCGGGGCTGGCCAAACCGGCTGAGCCGCCGCCACCGCCGCAAGCCGCCAGGGCCAGGGCCAGGGCCGCGCAAGCGGACAGGAGGGGGACGAATCGTGTCTTCTTCATTGCAGATGCTCCAGGGTTCAACGGGATGGTTCAGGGGGAATGGCCGAAGTCGTGGCGCAGGCCGACCCGGATCAGTCGGCCCGCCTGGGGGCCGAAATCGTTGGGGTTGTCGAAGGCGCGCTGGCGGTTGAGCAGGTTGTCGACCGCCGCGTACACCGTGGTGTGCGTGCCCAGTTGCTGGTTGACGATGGCGTCCAGCGTGGCCCAGCCGGGCGAACGGCCGCTGGGCACGGTGCTGTCCGGGCTGGCGCTGACCAGCTCACCGCTCTGCAGGCGCGCGCGCAGCGTCAGCGCGGTATTTGGCAGGGCCTGCCAGTCCACGCCCAGGCGTCCGTTGTGGTGCGGGCGGCGCGTCAGTTCGGTGCCGGTGTCGCGGTTGCGCGTGTGCATCCAGGTGTAGCCGGCGCGCAGATCGAGCGTCGCCAGCAGGTGCCAGACCGCCACGCCTTCCACCCCCCAGGTACGGGCGCGCGCCACGTTGCCATAGGTAAATTGGGTGATGCCGCCCACCACCGGTGCGTTCGCCTCGTCGACCTGGATCAGGTTATTCACCCGGTTCGCGAACAGGTTGACGTCCAGCGAGAACATCCCGTGGCGCGCCACCTGGCCACCGAACTGGAAGCTGGTGGAGGATTCCGGCTTCAGGTTTGGGTTGCCGATAACCACATAACCCAGTGAGCTGTGATCGAAACGGAAATGCCGTTCCTTGAGGTTCGGCACGCGATAGCCCTGGCCGATGCTGGCACGCAGCAGCGCGTTCCAGTTCGCGCTGTCGACCAGCGTGAAGCGCAGGCCGGCCTTGGGCGCGGCATGCGGACCGAAGTCGGAGTCGTGCTGCCAGCGCACGCCCAGCACCAGCTCCCAGCGTTCATCGAACAGCACGTCGTCCTGCGTGAACAGCTCGTAGGCGGTGCGCGTCGCGCGGCCGCTGGCGAGTTCCGAGACGCCGTTGACGCTCTGCTTCAGCGTCTCGTGGTGGAAGGTGGTGCCGAACTGCCACAGCTGCCGGTACCACGCCGGCAGGTCCACCTGCGCCGTGACGTGGTCGGTGCCCATGCGGGCCGTGCGCGTGGCGCTGAGGGAGTCGTTGGAGAACTCGTCGGTGGTGGTGTGGTAGCGCTCGGTGACACCGCGCAGCGAGGTGCGGAGCCCGGCTGCGTTCTGCCAGTGGCCGCCCCAGGTCAGGCGCTCGCGCGTGACGTTCTCGTCGTTGTGCCGCGGGACTCGGCTGGGGGGCAGGAAAAGCTCGAAGCGCTGGCGATTCAGTTCGCGGTAGTGGTTGCCGGCCAGCCAGACCTCGCTGTCGTCATTCGGGTGCCATTCGCCGCGCGCTTCCACCTGGCCGCGCCGCAGCTTGGCGCCTTCGCGCGTCCACGCCGAGGGCTCGGTGGCGAAACCCTGGTCGCTGAGGCCGTCGCCGTCGAAGCGGAAACGCCACGTTTCGCTGCCGCCTTCCACCCGCCCGCGCACGTGCTTGACCGCTGGATCCCAGGCCTCGCCCGAGGGGTTCTGCTGCACGTGGCTGCCGAGATCGCCTTCCACCTGCCCGGACAGGCCGGGCTGGATGCGTCGTGTGATGACGTTGATGACGCCGCCCATGGCCGAACTGCCGTACTGTGCCGAAGCGGCGCCCTTGATGACCTCGATGTGGTCGATGCCGCCCGCCAGGTACTGGCTCAGGTCCACCGTCGAACCGGTACTGGCGGTGATCGGCAGGCCATCGATCAGCACCAGCACCTCGTCGCTGGACAGGCCCTGCATCGACACCTCGAAACCAGGTTTGCCGTGTACTTCGGTGATCAGCAGGCCGGGGACGTCCTCCAGCGCCTGCTTCAGCGTGCGTGCATGGGTGCGCTCCAGTTCCTCGTGCGTCACGACTTCGGTGCGCACGGGCGTGTCGCTCAGCAATTTTTCGGTGCGTGTGCCGGTCACGACGATGGTGTTGAATTCGGCCATCTGCCGGGGATCGGTGACGTCGTCTCCGGCCGCGTGTGCCGGTGCCGCGTACGGCAGCCAGGCACAGCCGGCGGCGAGAATCATGGCGATCCCGCCGCCGCCGCGCAGCCTGCGCGCGTGGGATGTCAAAAGTGCCGCCGATGCGGCGAAGCAGCCATCGTGGCCAGTGAGCCGAAGCACTCGTGCCTCCAGGGCGGAAAGTGTCGGCTGGCTAGCGGCCCGTATCGGGTAGCTGGCTGGCTGGAAGAAAGGGGGGACGCGGGAATTTCACCCGCCCCGCAGGAATCAGTTCTTGGTCAGGATCAGGCGGTCGTTGCGGGTGAGCAGCAGACAGTAGTCGCCGCTTCCATGCTCGATGATGACGCGCCGTCCGCCATTGAAAAGTTCAGTACTGCGAAAGCGCAGGACGCGGGTTCGTTCCTCTGTCGCGCGGTGTGGTACGGCGGGTTTGCTGTCTGCTATCGGCATCCAGGAGCCTCTGGTCATGGATTGTGTGAGAATGATAATCATTAACGATAGAAAGTCAATACCACTCTGCCAAGAACAGCTATAGGCTCGCCTCTGGGCAAGAAATTGCCGCTACCAGCAGCTGAATGTGGCGCCAGCATTCGCTGACAGCGGACTGATGGGAGATCTCCGGTCGGGAAAGTGAAGCTTCGATTGACCCCGTTCATTGCGATGCCGCCGGTACTCGGCGTGCGAACCCTCGACGTCACTGATAGTTTTCAGTTTTCCGCGATTAACGCCATCGCAGTCGGCCATGGTGCATCTGGCCACGGCGGCCGAAGATGCCGACGCTGGCCATATCAGTGGAACTGGATGTGGCGGGCTTCTGGGCTTCGATCTTGCTGATCCTGGGCATTCTTGGTTGCCGCGCTATAGCGGATGATGGACAGCAGCGACAGGGATGTTCAGGGTATTTGCAGCGTAACTAATGTATTGACACATTAGTTTGTACAAGCGACAATACTGCTTCCCGAAGGCAGTGTCTGGGCGGCGGGTTGCAGGAGAAGGTTATGGAGGATGAGGCAATAGTCGGTTTGAACGCCGGCATGAACGGCCCGGTGGCGGCCGATGCGGGTCGGGTACGTGATGTACGGGCCAGCCTGACGTTCATCCGGCCTTCCGCGGTCAAGCCCGTGTTCGAAAGCGCGGCCTGTACCGGCGGTGCTCCCCGGCTGTTCTTCGCGACTGAAGACCACACTGTGACGATTCACGACCTGCGCCGCGCCGGGCTGGCGCCGGCACTCGACCGTGAGGGTTTCGAGCTGCGGAGCTGTGCGAGCCAGGTGGTGGATTTTTACGACGACGCGACGATCACCCGTGTCTACTATCCGGAGATCGAATCGTTCCTGACGGAGCGTCTTGGCGCCTGCCGCGTCGTGGTATTCGACGTGACACGCCGCTCGGATGCCGAAAGCGGCGCCAGCAATGCCGACGGTGCCCGCCAGCCAGCGCGCCGAGTGCACGTGGATTACACGCAGAAGAGCGGCCCGCAGCGCGTTCGCGATGTTCTGGGCGCAGGAGAGGCGGAACGCTTCGCACGGGCCGGGGCCCGGATTGTCCAGCTCAACGTGTGGCGGCCGATCCACGGGCCGGTGCTGCGCTCTCCCCTGGCGGTGGCGGATGCCGGCAGCATCCGGCCCGAATCGCTGGTCGCCACGGATCAGATCTTCCCTGACCGGGTCGGCGAGATCTATCACGTGGCCTACGATTCGCGGCAGCGCTGGTACTACGTACCCCGGATGCGGTCCGACGAAGTGCTGCTGATCAAGGGCTGGGACAGCCTCGACGATGGACGTGCGCGCTTCACGCCGCACGGTGCGTTCACGTGGGCGCTGGCGCCGCCGGATGCGCCGCCGCGCGAAAGCATCGAAGTCCGCACGCTGGCGGTTTTTGCGTGACGCGCAGCGACCGGGGCGGCCTTGACGTGAGGTTCTTGCAGCCGATCCGCTCCGTCAGCCTGCGTGCGCCGAAGTCGGAGACATGACGATTCCCGGCTGGACGCGCGCGGAATCGCCATTTCACGACGGCGAAGTGGCAGTGCACGACCGTCTGGGGATCCATGCGGTCATCGAGGCGCGGGTGCGGCGCGCCGGCATCCGCGACTACCTGCTCGACCAGCACCGCGAATTCTTCCCCATGCTGCCGTTCATGTTGGTGGGCCGGCTGGATGCGCAGGGCTGGCCTTGGGCGACGCTGCGCGTGGGTCGGCCCGGCTTCGTGACGTCGCCCGATGCGCATACGCTGCACTTTGGCGGGCGTTCACTGCCGGGTGATCCGTGCGGGGCGTTCCATGCCGGGGAGGCGCTCGGCACGCTCGGCATCCAGCTGCATACCGGGCGCCGCAATCGCGCCAACGGCACGGTGACGGCGGCGGATGGCACTGGCTTCACGCTGGCCGTGAACCAGAGTTTCGGCAACTGCCACAAATACATCCAGGCCCGGATACCTGAATGGTGCGAGCGCGGTACGAAGGAATCCGTGGCTGAAGCTTCCGGGCTGTCCATGGCCGACCGCGACCTGCTGTCTGCCGCCGATACGTTTTTCATTGCCAGTGCGTGGCTTGGAGGTGATGCTGGCATTGCACGCGGAGTGGATGTTTCCCACAAGGGCGGTTGGCCGGGTTTTGTGCGGGTGGAAGACGCGCAGACGCTGACGGTGCCCGACTTCGTCGGCAATTCCTACTTCAACACCTTGGGCAACCTGATGCTCGACCCACGGGCCGGCCTGCTGTTCATCGACTTCGCCGCAGGTGACCTCGTCTACGTGGCGGCGCGGGCCGAAATCCTGTGGGATGGCCCGCAGACGGAGTGGCCCCGGGGCACCCAGAGGCTGGTGCGGTTCCATGTCCAGCGCGTGCGCCGCGCGGCGGGAGTGGTACCGTTTACATGGAGTGCGGCGGAATATTCCCCGGCATTGGGCACCACCGGCGTATGGAGCGTGCCGTGCGCAAACGCTGACGCCTGATCGCCCCATCCCGCGCTTTCGGTGCGTGTGTTGAAATGCCGAAGCAAGGCACGGAGGGTGGAGACGATGGAGCGATTCCGGAGGGCAGTACGGGCCGCAACGGCGCTGGTCATGCTCGGTATGGCGGTGCCGGCGCTGTGGGTCGCACCGGCGCAGGCGTTTACGCCGCCGTTCAACCTGCGGGAAGTCGCGCCGGGCGTCTATGTACACCTGGGCAAAAACGTGGCGTTTGCGGACGTCGACCATGACGATGTGGCGAATCTTGGCCTCGTGGTCGGCACGCGCTGCGCGGCGGTGATCGACACCGGTGGCTCGGTTGCGACCGGGCGGGCGTTCCGCGCCGCGGTTCGGGACCGGACCGACAAGCCGGTCTGTTACGTCATCAACACGCATGGACACCCGGACCACGTCTTCGGCAACCTGGCGTTCAGGCAGGACGGCACCGTGTTCGTCGGCAATGCACGGCTGGCAGCCGACATGGCGGAACGGCGGGAAGGCTGGATCGCGTCCGGTACACGCGATCTGGGGCCGGACCCGGCGGCCGCAATTGTTTCGCCGACCCGTGGCGTCGAGTCCACCGCCACGCTCGACCTCGGTGGCCGGACGCTGAAGCTGCGGGCGTGGCCGCCGGCGCATACCGGCGCGGACCTGACGGTGCTGGACGAAAAGACAGGCACGCTGTTCACCGGCGATCTCGTGTTCCGCGACCGCATTCCCGCACTGGATGGGAAGCTCGACGGCTGGCTGGCCGTGATTCCCGAACTCGAAACCGTGCCGACGAAGATCGTCGTTCCGGGGCACGGCCCGGTCGGCCATGCGCTGGCGCAGGACGTGGCGCCGGAGCACGGCTACCTGCAGACCCTGCGGGACGACACCTGCGCATACATCGGGCAGGGCGGCGACCTGGCCGAGGCCCCGGCCCGTGTCATGACGCGCAACGCCCGCGGCTGGCTGTTGTGGACCCAGCACCAGCCGCTGAACGTGAACCACGCGTTCATCGAGTTGCAGTGGAAGTGCTTCTGACGGGGTGCGAAACGGATTCCGCGACTCGCTGCGCTCCCGCGGAATGACGTGGAGTATGAAGCACCCGGTGTCGATACCGGCTTCACGACCCCGGTGCGGCATTGCCAATCGGCTGGCGGCGACGGTGCAGGGCGTCGCAGTAACGCCACAGGTCGGCGATGTCGATGTCGAGGATGCGGCACAGTGTGGCCAGCGGCATGCCGCCGGTCATCAGGGTGAACAGATGACGAGCCATGGCGTGCGTGAAGCAGTGTTCCTCGCTGCCGGTCCACGACAGGTTCTCCAGTTCCGCATCCAGCGGTGGTGTGACGTGGAGCCAGGTCTGCATGCCGATGACGTTCAGGTGACGCCAGACTTTTTCCGGCAACGCGGGTTCGCGGCGCATCGCCAGCCACTCTCGGGGGGACAGCCTTTTTCCGATCCAGATGTCACAACGGCGTTGTTCCGGCAGCCAGCGGATGTCGCGCAGCTCCCAGGGGGCGTCGATCCCCAGGATGGATTCGAGCTGCTGTCGGTCCAGCATGGACGGGCTCCCCCTGGTGGCTAGCCTCATGATCGAGCCACTCTAGAAGGGGCAGGGCCGATCCGTTGGCGAAGACCGCCGAACGGTCGCCGGTGCAGGTCGGGCGGCGATGTCAGCCCAGCCGCTGTTCGGCGTCCAGCTTGGTGAGGTGGCTGCGGATGTTCACGCGGGCGTAGGGCAGCAGGGGTGGTGGTGTGCCGGCATAGACCACGGCGAGGATCTCATCCTCGCTTTTTCCGCTGCGGTGCAAGGCCAGGATCTGGCCTTCACGCAGGCGGCGGTGGGCGAGGGCGGCTTCCAGGTAGTGCGTGCCGCCAAGCGCCATGCCGTGGCTGGGGAAGATCACGCGCGGGGCGAGCGCGATGACGTGTTCCAGCGTCTTGAAGTAGCGGGCCATGTCGCCTTCGGGCGGGGCGATGACGACGGTGCCGATGCCCTGGATGAGGTCGCCCACGAGGCACCACGCGCGGTTGTCGGGCAGCAGGGCAAGCTGGCCGGCGTCGTGGCCCGGCACGGCGAGCACGTGGACGGGGTGGCCGAGCCAGCGGGTGAGCGTCTCGCCGTCCGCCAGTTCGCGCACCGGAATGCCGTCGAAGAAGTGCGGGTGGGCGATTGCGATCCGTGTCCGGGTGTCAGCGCTGAGCCAGATGGGCAGGTTGCAGCGGCGGGCGAGGGCGTCGGCACGTTCATGGTGGTCGGGATGGTGGTGCGTGATGAACACCGCGTCGCAGCGGCCTTCAACCTGTGCGATCAGCGCCGCCAACGTGGCGTCGTCCTTCGGGGACGGGTCCACCAGCAGGCGCGGAGCCTCCGCCGTGCCGTCGCCGATGAGGAAGCAGTTTGTGTGGTGTGCCGGCGGCAGCGTGTTGGAAGGCACGGCGAGGATCGTGATTCCGCCCAGCGGCTGGATCTCGATGAACCGGCCGCCTGTCGGGGGCTTGCCGATGGCGTCCATGCGCGACAACTGCGTGGTTTCGGGGTTGTCGGCGAGGTCCTGCAGCGCGAAGCGCGTGGGCGGCACGAGCAGCAGGTCGCCGGCGGCGTAGCGTGCCAGCCACGCGGCCGGCGTGGCCCAGCCGGCGGCGGTGTGCTCCGGTGGGTTCAGCGTCAGCGCCGGCTTGTGGCGCAGCCGCAGGCGGTAGAACCAGGTCGAGAAGCGGCGCGGCGCGATGGGTGGTGTCAGCGCATAGCCGACCTCCCCGAACGCCGTGAGCTCCCCGGCTTGTTCGAGCGCCACCAGGTCGAAGCCGAGTTCCTCGCGGATCTCGCGCACCAATGCATTCACGCGGCGTGGCGGGATCACGCTGTCTTGGGCGCTGTCGCGTGCGCAGGCCAGGCAGCAGGGCGCGTCGTCGCCGGCTTCGACTTTCCCGCCCGCGAACGCCTCATACCCGGCGAAGGCGTGCAGCTTGGGGTTGCGGTGCACCAGCAGGATCTCGTCGCCGACAAGGATGGCGGCGGTAACGGCTTCAGGGATTCCGGACGGGGCGGGGATATTCATGCACGAAGCCTAACGCGACGGGGGCCCGAGCGGCGCGATGCTCACCACGCACCATGGTATTCCGGCATGCGGCGGACGATGGGCAGCGCGACGATGAACAGCGCGGCGGTGGCGATGTAGAACCACGCCTGTGCCGGCCCCGGGTGGGCGGCTGCGGCGATGATGGCGGTGGCGATGGAAATCGTCGCGATCGAGCCGATCTGCAGGCCCATCGAGCGCAGTGCGGCAAGCGTGGACGCCTGCCCCGGCGCCAGCTGCAGCCCGGCGTTGCGGCTCGCGGGATTGATGATGCCGCCGCCGGCACCGACGAGAAACGCGCCGATGGCCAGCCACAGGTAGGCGCCCATGCCGGGCGGCGGTGCAATGGCCAGCAGCACCATGCCGGCCACCATCACGAGCGTGCCGATGTACAGCGGCGGGCGATAGCCGCTGCGCCGCAGGGCCAGTGCCGCCCCCAGCGTGAACAGGATGCCGGCGATGCCTTGCGCCGTGAGCAGGGTGCCGGAGTCCAGCGCATCGAACCCGTAGCGATTCGTGGCGTACAGCGGTACGAGCGCCACGACGCCGAGCTTCACGCCGCCGACCAGCGCGTTGTACAGGTTCACGGCGCCGAAATCCTTGCCGTAAATGAGGTTTGGGGCGATGAACGGATGGTCGCAGCGCCGGGCATGGCGGACGAACAGCCACAGCCCGACAGCGGATGCGGCCAGCGGCGCGAGGAACGCCGCCGACAGCGCCGAGGCGCTTTTCTCGCCGAGCACGCTGGCCGCCAGCATCGCGCCGAACACGCCGCAACCCAGCAGCGCGAGCCCGACGGGGTCCTTGCGTTCCTTCTTCTGCGGCGCCCGCAACGGGTCGGACGGGATGAAGCGCAGCGCCAGCAGCGCGATGGCGATGCCGATCGGAACATTCACCAGGAATATGCCGCGCCAGCTCCAATAGTTGACGAACAGGCCACCGAAGATTGGCCCGATGATGGCGCCGACCGGGAAGATGCTGCCGAACAAGCCGACGTAGCGGTCGCGGCTGGCGCCGAAGTAGTCCACCACCAGTCCGGTGGCGGAAGGCGTGAAGCCGGCGCCGCCGGCGGCCTGCAACGCACGCAGGGCGATGAGCGTGTAGATGTCGTTCGCCATGCCGCAGCACAGTGATGCCAGCGTGAACGTGATCACGGACACGAGGAACACGCGCCGCCGTCCGTACTGGCTGCTGAGCTTGCCGGTGATCGGCAGCATCAGCACGAAGCCGAAGGAGTAGGCGGTGATCGTCCAGCCTGCCCAGTTCACCGTGGTGCCGAGGTCCTGCTGGATGGCGTGCAGCGCGGTAGCCACGATGGTAGCGTCCAGCGCCATCATGATGAGCGCCAGCGAGATGATCGAGAACACCAGGCCGCGGCGCACCGGCGGACGGGTCGAGGTAGGGGAGGGGGCGGGCATGGGCGTGATTCCGTTTGGCATGGTAGCGGAAGCGCCGGTCCCGCATTGTCGCCCGTGGTCCTTTCCGGCCCGTTGACGCGGGTGGCGGCAAGACGCAAGGTAGAATCTGAACCCTGACCCGTTTCGTGCGAGATGTGACGATGGCTGAATCCGGAAGACTGGACATTCCCTCCGTGCGCGACCAGGTGTCGCCCGAGGAATGGCAGGCCCGCGTGGACCTGGCTGCGGCTTACCGCCTCGTGGCGTACTACCGCTGGGACGACCTCGTGTTCACGCACATCTCCGCACGCGTGCCGGGGCATCACGACCAGTTCCTCATCAACCCCTACGGCCTGATGTTCGACGAGATCACCGCCAGCTCGCTGGTGAAGATCGACGTGCATGCCAACAAGCTCATGCCGTCGCCGTTTCCGGTGAACCCGGCGGGTTTCACCATCCACAGTGCCGTGCACGCGGTGCGTGAGGACGCCGGCTGCGTGCTGCATGTGCACGAGCTCAACGGCGTGGCCGTGTCGGCGCAGAAGGACGGCCTGCTGCCGTTGTCCCAGCATTCCATGTTTCCGCTCGCATCCATCGCCTATCACGATTACGAGGGCATCGCGCTGCTGGAAGGCGAGAAGCCGCGTTTGCAGAAGGACCTCGGCGAAGCCAACTGCCTGATCCTGCGCAACCACGGGCTGCTCACGGTCGGGCGCACGGTGGCGGATGCGTTCCTGTCCATGTACATGCTGGCGGCGGCGTGCCGCATCCAGATCATGGCTCAGGCCGGCGGCGGGAAACTGCACCGGATTCCCGGCGACATCCTCGCCCAGACCCGCACCGCGTGCGAGCAGGTCACGCTCGGCAAGGGGCCGGGCGCGCTGGTGTGGCCGGGGCTGTTGCGGCGGCTGGATCGCATGGACCCGTCCTATCGCAGCTGAGCGCGGTGTGTGGTTATCCTGTTGCCCACTTCCATAGGCGCCCGCCCGCATGAACGCCCGTTCCAGCCGTTACCCGTCTGCTGTCATCGCCCTGCACTGGCTGACGCTGGCGCTGCTGGTTGCCGTGTACTGCCTGATCGAATTCCGCGGCATCTTCCCGAAAGACTCGGTCGGGCGCGATGCGATGAAGCATTGGCATTTCATGCTCGGGCTCACGGTGTTCTGCGTGGTATGGCTGCGGCTGGCGTTGCGCGCCACATTCCACGCACCCGCAATCACCCCGCCGCCACCGGCGTGGCAGATGCTCGCCGCGCGCGCCATGCACGTCGCGCTTTACGTGTTCCTCATCGTCATGCCAGTGCTCGGCTGGTCCACGCTCAGCGCCAAAGGCGGGAAGATTCCGTTCTTCGGGCTGGAACTCCCCCCGTTGTTGGCTGCTGACAAGGCGTTGGGCAAGCGGCTCGAAGGCATCCACGAAACCGTCGGCATCATCGGGCTTGCGCTCATCGGCCTGCATGCCGCGGCCGCGTTGTTCCACCACTACCTGATGCGCGACGATACGCTGCGCCGCATGGGGTTGAGGAAGCCGCGAAGGGATTGACGCCAGGCTCACCGTTGTGAGGCTGGAAACCGAGATTAAAGAGGCGCTACGACTTCTCGGTTGATGTCAAGTTGATTGTGGCTGGTGTCAAGCGTGCACGCCTGCTTTGTAGTTATTTGTCTCCCAAGCCCAGTACAACGTGATTGCGGCCTGCCCGGATAATACAGGCGCTTGACCGGCTGAGTCGGAGAGGGATCGATGCAGGCCGCAGCATTCTGTTTGTCCGGCGGGTGTTGGCTCGACAGTACGAAAGGTGGTCGGGTTCGCAGTGTTGTCCTGAAGGCTTGAGTTTCGGCGCGACGCGTTTATGTCGCACATCGGAATCACAACGGCTTTTTGGGGGGACACAATGCGGACAAATTCTCGACCTTCGTGTGCGATTACTGCCGCGGCTGCATTCGGACTGATGCTGGCGGGTGGGGGAGTGCCGGTACATGCGTTCGATTTGTACAAATCGGGTGCGTTGACGATCAATGGAGATTTTTCGGCAGCACTTGCCGTCATCAACAGCGAGCGTTCCTACAATTCGGTTGGCGTATTGACCGAAGCGGGCAAGCGAACCTGGTTCGAAGGGCTGGGTACCTATGGAGTGAGTGGCCAGTATCAACTCGGTGGCGGGAACGGTGCGATCTTTGGTGCGTTCGATTTGTTCTCGGGTGCGGATCGCGGCGGCCAAAATGCCGCAGGCATCACCACTGGGGATGAATATCAGACCCAGATTCAGAATGCCTACTTGGGTTGGAAGTCTGGAGACGTCATTCCATGGCTCGGTCACGACGGGTTGAAGATCTCGGCTGGCCGCCAGTCTTTCAGCCTGGGTTCGAGTTTCCTGATCGGCGGCGACAAGATCAGCTTTGGCAAGGGCTTCAATGCACTTCCCGGTGCGCCGGGCGGTATCGAACGGGCCGGCGGGACGTATTACCTGGGCTCATTGAACCCGTTCAGCAAGACAGCGGTTCTGGAACTGGGCGGGGATCATGGCCTTCATTTAAAGGGGTTCTGGCTGTCGTCGGACAACAAGGCTCAAGGCGAGACGAGCCTGGCCGGCACCAACCTGGAATACCGCGATGCCGCTTATGGCACGGTCGGGGCAACTTATCTCCGTGGCTTGAGCGTCAGCGACGTGGCTACGGGATTCTTCGGGCAGGGCCATCGTGACGGACAGAATATCTGGTCCACATATGGCAATACCAGCTTGGGCATCAAGCAACTCGATATTGCCGGGCAGTACGTTTACCAGGCGAACAATGGCAGGGGCGGGACGAGTCGTGCACACGCATGGTTCGCATCCATCGGCTGGACGTTCGACAAGGTTCCATGGACGCCGGGGTTGACCTATCACTTCAGTCGGTTCTCCCCCGGCTACGACACCTGGTTCTATGGGTTTTCGAATTTCGGAACCTGGTTCCAGGGTGAAGTGGCAGGCAACTACGCAGGTCCGTTCAATACCGCGGCGGATATCCAGATCGTCAAGTTCGATCTGCACCCGAGTTCCACGCTGCAACTCTCGGTCTATTACACCCATTTTGGCAATATTCCGGACGGTTATCCGAAGCTCCAAGGGGATGAGGTGGATGCCTATGCCTCCTGGACGGTGTGGGACCACTACACGCTGATTCCGCTGATCGGCTACTACAAACCGAAGTATTCCGCAGCTGGCGGAGGAACTCAGCTTGGTGGGGCCGGGCCAAACATCTACTCTGAACTCCTACTGTTCATAACGTTCTGATTCCGTTTGATGAGAGATTGTCAGTGCCTTGCACGTTCATGGGCGGCATTTGAAGGACGGATGAAATGCCAGCCCACAAGACTTGTCGCAATTGTCGGGCGTGAAATGCTTTAGGCGGGATTGACGCTGACTCTGGCGCAACGTGGTTTTGCGCGCTAATGTTCTCAGGTACCCGGGCGATGAGGCACTGAGATGATCCAATCTGTTCTTAGAGGTGCCAGCGGGGGCCTTCCTTCAACCGTGCTTGCAGCGGCAACGACCGGGGTCATCGAGACGTTGCAGCATTACAGCTCTGTCAGCGTGGATGTGGAGCGTGTCTTTGCCCGTGCGGCGCTGAATGTCGGTGACGTGAGCAACCCATACGCCGAGATCGGCCTCAGGCAGTACTGTAATCTGTTCGAAATCGCTTCAGCCACAACGGGCGACGACAATTTCGGCTTGCGGTTTGGGCAGGCATTCAAGCCGCGTTACCTGGGGTTGATCGGATACATAGCGGTCAACTCCCCGACCCTGTATGCCGCTGTCAGGAAGCTGGTCGACTACTTTCCGACCCACCAGACGCAATCCGTCCTTGCACTCACCGACTACCAAGGTGTGATGTGCCTCAGCTACCGGGTGCTGGACCCCCGGATCCGGATTCGGCGGCAGGATGCAGAGCTTTCACTGGGCATGTTCTGCAACGTGTTTCGTCACTGTCTGGGGCCGCGCTGGGCGCCGCTGGAAGTCTGGTTCGAACACCATCGGCCGGATGGTTTCGGCGAGCACGAACGCTGTTTCGGGGCGCCCGTGAAGTTCGATCAACGCACCAACGGAATCCTGTTCAGGCCAGAGGCCTTGCAGACGATCGTGCCGGGCGCGGACCCGTACTTGCTGACCCTGCTGGAAGAGCCGGTTCGCGCACGTGACCGCCAACGTGTTCGGCCCGAATACACCCTGGCGACGATCAGACAGCGTGTGCGTGAGCGTCTGGGTTCCTCGCATTGCTCGATTACGCATGTCGCAGCCGATTTCGACATGCCGGTCCAGATGTTCCGCAATGTCCTGCGCGATCACAAGACGCAGTTCAATGCGTTGGTCAGGAGCGTACGCAAGGAACTTGCCATCAAATATGTGGGTGACTCGGCTGTCCAGTTGACGGAAGTTGCACTGGCGCTGGGGTATTCGGAGCAGTCCGCATTCTCGCGGGCCTTCCATTGCTGGACCGGAGTGTCCCCGCGGCACTACCGGCACTTGACGCATGGCTCCTCCACTCCCACGGAAGATTCCGTGGGAGTTGATTGAAGTTCTCCCTGCCGGGATGCACTTGTGTCAAGTTGTGACATTCAAGTGTCAAGTAACGGGCGGCGTAATGCGCTCCCATGGGATGGCAACAAGCTGCGTTTGGCACGGCCTGCTGCACGCATAGTAGCGCGTACCGAGATCACATTGTTGATGGAGGAGTAACCATGTTGACCCGTCGGACATTCTTGAAAGGGACTGCGAGTTTGGCTGGTGCCGCAGCACTGGCCCCGATGCCCTGGGCGTGGGGCGCGTCGAACGCCGATACGCTGAATATCCTGTGCTGGGAGGGATACAACACCAGCACCGTCCTTGATCCGTTTCGCAAGGCGTACAACGCGACCGTCAATGCGGAATCCGCATCGTCGGATCCTGCGATGATCAACAAGCTTCGCGCTGGCGGAACGAAACTGTGGAATCTGATCAACGTCAACCAGCCGTGGGCCCAGGGCATCCTGTATCCCCAGCATCTCATTACCGCGCTGCCGAAAGATCGCTTCATGCCGTATTTCGACAATTTCCTGCCGCAGTTCAAACATTACAACCTTGCTTTCAGCCCGGATGGAAAAGATCTGCTCGGCATGCCACAGCGATTTGGGCCGTTTTCGTTCGTCGTCAACACGAAGAAGATTTCCAAGGAAACCGCCGAGGACCAGGGCTGGAACTTGTTCCTAGACCCCAAAATGAGCAAGCGTTACGGCGTGTTGACCTACGATAACTGGAACCTGATCCACATATCGTTGACCGCGGGGCTTGACCCCTTCAAGAAGATGACCAGTGCGGACTTGGACAAGTTCAAGGCCACCGCATCGACCATATTCAAGAACTCGGCCATGCGCATCGAAGATCTGGTGCAGTTGAATCAGGCTTTGGTAAGCGGTGCCATAGATGCGTATTTCACCGGTGGAACTTATACCGCGTCGCAGGCCCGCATGGCCGGATTCATGAACATTCAGGGCATTACTCCAAAAAGTGGACCGGTGGATGGCAAGGGTGGCGTCGTGTGGGCGGAATTGACGTCCACCGTCAACAATCCACACGAATCACCGCTCGCACAGGATTTCCTGTCGTTTGTGCAAAAACCGGAAATTGCCCATCTGGTGGCTTTCGCCCCCGGCCCGCATAACACCGTTGCTCAGATGGGCGATCCTGCATGCCTGAAGCTCTTTACCAAGAAAGAACTTGAAGCCGTTCAGTGGGATACCCTCGACTGGGAGCTGGAGCATTGCGCGCAGTTTGCCCCCGTCCAGTCGTACAACGAGTTGATGCGCCTCTATACGGTAGCGCGGCGTAACACGTGACCTGACTGTCGGCGAACATGGGGCTTGTCCCGCGCTCGCCGCACGGATCATGGTGCGTGGCGGGGCTCAAGGCGGGTGTCCGCTGGCTGGGCTTTCGGCAGCGGATCAGGCTGCCCTGCTTACTTGTAAAACACATTGGGTAGACGAGATTTATGGCACAACCAGGTCATGTCGTTTTGAGCGTACGGGGGCTGACAAAGACATTCGGCGAGTCTACGGCACTGTGCGGTGTCGATCTGGATGTCCACGATGGCGAATTCCTGACCATCGTGGGGCCTTCCGGTAGCGGCAAGACCACGATGATACGCATGCTGGTCGGAATGGAAAGCCCGACGCGGGGCGAGATCTTGCTGAACGGCAAGGTCATCAACGACGTGCCGGCCAACGAAAGGCCGACCTGCATGGTCTTCCAGTCGCTGGCGCTGTTCCCGCACCGTACCATCGGGCAGAACATTGAGTTTCCACTCAAGATCAGAAAGATCGCTCCGGAGCAGCGGCGCGCGCGCATATGAACTGCTCGACATGTTTGCCTTGCCGCGCAGCTATTACGATCGAAAGATAACCGAATGTTCGGGAGGCGAGCGGCAGCGAGTGGCACTGGCTCGCGCATTGGCCTACGATCCAGAAATCCTGTTTTTCGATGAACCCCTGTCGTCTCTCGACAATCAGTTGCGGAAACATCTCGAACGAGAACTGAAGAATCTGCAGCGCCGCACGCGAAAGACGTTTGTCTATATCACTCATTCGCTTGAAGAAGCGATGGTCATGAGCGATCGCATTGCCATCTTGCGTAATGGACGGCTGGTGCAAGTGGGTACCGCCGAGGAGATTTACTCTTCTCCATGTGATGAATTTGCCGCAGGGTTCATGGGCGAAGTAAACCTGTTCGACATTGTGGGCGATACCGCAGGCGGCTTTGTCGCCGTGGGGGAAGTGCTAAAGATATGCTCTGCACGAGCAGGTGCCGGGCTTATCCATGGCGAACGTGCAAGTCTGATGGTAAGGCCGGAGTTCATTCGGTTTCTGGAACCGGATCAAGAGACCGACTTCTTCATTGTCGGGACGGTGCACGAGCGTTTCGAGCTGGGTTCGAGGATTCAATACCAGATTGACGTCGGCGATTCCCACGCTGCGGTAACGGTCGAAAAACTGCGGGAAAACCAGTTTCCCGGAGCGATTGGCGACACGGTAAGGCTGGGGTGGGATCTGCCGCGTGCGTATGTCATCCGCAAGGCAGACCAGTGAAAAATAACCATCCGGTCGATGATCGGAAGGCGGGATATCTTTCCGCGGCGCCCCTCGGCATCCTGCTGCTGCTGCTGTTCGTCGCTCCGATGCTGGTGGTGTTTGGTTTTTCGTTCACGGAGCCGAATACTTTCCGCATTCTGCAAAATCCATCCTTCAAGAACTATCAGGAAATCTTCCAGTACGGCTATTATCAATCGCTACTCTGGTCATTTGGGCTGTCTTTGATCGCGACCGCCATTTCCTTTGCGTTGATGTACCCGATTGCATTTGGAATGGCGAAGATATTCAAGCGCTTTGCGTTGATCATTACGGTCATCATCGTGATCATGCTGTTCGTCGCTGAAGATACGCGCATGTTCGGGTGGGATCTCTCATTGATGCGAGGCGGCATGCTGATGGGGCCTCTGCAGGAGTGGTTTGGACTGACGATTCCGACCCCGCTTAATCATACCTGGATCATCGTGTTCGGTTTGTTTTATTCGTATAGCCCGTTCATGCTGTATTGCACCTTGTATGGATTGTCGATGGTGCCGGATGAGATTCGCGCGGCGGCTCGTGATTTGGGGGCTTCCAGGGCGCGTGTCCTGTTCGAGATAGATTTGCCGCTTGCCATGCCCGGTATCGTGGTGGGATGGCTGTTGACATTCGCACTTTCGGTGGGTGCCATTGCATCGGCCAAACTCCTTGCCAGGCAATCCGTCATCGTCGCGGCACAGGAAATAGAAACAGCGTTCAATTATTCGCAGAACTGGCCGCTTGGCGCCGCCCTCGTGGTGCTGCTGGTGATCGTCGTCGCATCCGTTGCATTTTATGCGCTCGGAAAAATCGATCTGGATGGAATACTGGGTGTGAAGAAATAGGATGCCGGAATGCGCAATTTGAACGGAAAACACTGGTACTTGTACGGATATGCCGGATTGTACTTGATCTTCAATCTGATACCGTTCATCGCGCTGGCGTTTGTTTCTTTTGGCACTTCATCCTTCGTACTGTTTCCAATGGAGGAATTCAGCACGGAATTTTATACGCAGGCATTTCAATCCGGGACGATACATACCACGGCGATGACTTCCTTTAAGATCGCCATATTCGTAACGATCATTTCCATGATCGTGGGTTTTTTTGGCGCGCTCGCATTCGCACGCTATAGGTGGCGCTTTCGCTCCGTCTTTCAGAAATTCATCCTGTTGCCCATTTTCTTTCCACAAGCGGTCCTAGGTCTGGCCCTGTCGCTCTGGTTCAATACTCTGAATATCGACCAAAGCTGGCAAACTGCGATGTTGGCGCATCTGGTGTGGATAACGCCGATCGCTACATTGATTGCCGCAATTCCAGCGTATAGCTTTGACGCAAATCTCGAGGACGCCGCATTCGATCTCGGAGCGACTCGATTTCAAGTGTTCCGTGAAATCACGCTGCCGCTGCTCTGGCCGGGTGTCGTGGCGGCGGGGATGTTCGCGTTCCTTCTGTCATGGGGCAACTTCGCGCTGTCGCTGTATACGGATGGCGTGGATCAGACGTTGCCGCAATATCTGTTTTCCCGCATGACGCAAGGTTACACACCTGTCGTTCCCGCCGTTGCGGTGATGGCGGCAGGGTTGTCCATACTCGTGATTGGGGCGATGTTGCTGATCTCCTGGATGGTGCGGGTATATCGGCAGCGCCGGTCTGTATCGAATCTGGTTGAGTTCGCGCCAGAGGCGGCGCCTTGATTTGAGAACACTTGTGACTTGATGGCGGATTGAGCGGAGACAGAACATGTTTTCTTCACTTGCAGGACGCAGTGTCATTGTGACCGGGGGTAGCAAGGGTATAGGCAAGGGCATTGCCAAAGCGTTTGCGAATGAGGGGGCGAACGTTACGATCGTGGCTCGCAGCGGGGCGGAGGTAGCGAAGACGGCTGCCGATCTCGATCAGGAATGCCTCGGCAAGGTCCGGGCCTGTTCCGCAGACGTGGGCCAGGAAGCAGACGTTGCCAGGATGGTGGAGAACGCCGTCGATGCATTTGGGGGGATTGACGTTCTTTGTGCCAATGCGGGGGTGTTTCCGCAAAAGAAGATAGTGGACATGGCGGTTGCCGACTGGGACCGTGTTCTTGCCACAAATTTGCGGAGTACATTTTTGTGCGTGAAGGCAGCGATGCCGCATTTGCAGAAATGTGGCCGTGGCCGGGTGATCGTCACATCGTCGATCACTGGGCCGGTAACCGGCTATCCGGGCTGGAGCCACTACGCCGCGTCGAAGGCGGGTCAGCTCGGTTTTGTGCGGACTGCCGCGATCGAATTGGCACCGATGGGGATCACCATCAATGCCATCCAACCTGGAAACATCATGTCGGACGGGTTGGCCGATCTCAGTGACGCCTATCTGAAGACGATGGCCGCGTCCATACCGCTCAAACGACTCGGCGTCGCGAAGGATATTGCGGCTGCCGCGCTGTTTTTTGCTGCCGAGGAAGCGGCGTACATCACGGGTCAGGCGCTGGTGGTCGATGGAGGGCAAACCTTGCCCGAAACACTTGAGGCCATTGACGCGTAGATCCGCGGCCGACCCAAGGTTCTGCCGGGCCACGAGCGCAACTCGTGAAGATCGAACTCAAGGAATAACTGAATTGTCATGAGCGTACCTTCGGAGTCCCAGACACTATTGAATGATCGCCTCACACGTCTTGCGCGGGATTCCCTCAGATTATGGCCATTTGGGTCGGCGCCCACGGCCGAGCTGATCAGCCATTCCGAATGCGCGATCTTTCTGGTCGATGACAGCGGTCGCAAAGCGATTCTTCGCATTGGGCGGCCAGGCTACAACAGCGCCAATGCGATTCGTTCGGAGCTCGCGTGGCTGGTTGCCCTGCATGCCGAAAGCGGAGTGACCACTCCCGAGCCGATCCGGGGCCGTGATGGAAACTACGTCCAGACCGCCTGCGGCCAGGGCTTGGCGGGTTCCAGGGACATGGTGCTGTTTACCTTTCTGGATGGCAGCCATCTAGATGAAACGGGGAATCTGTGCACGCCGTTCCGGCGGCTCGGAGAGGTGACGGCCCGTCTGCACAATCATTCGGAAAACTGGGTTCGACCTCCGCGGTTCGAGCGGCTCGTATGGAGCGTCGAGAATATTCTTGGCGGGAAATGCGCGTTGTGGGGCGATTGGCGCCAGCCGGTAGGTGGCGACATGCCGAGCCTGGGCGTGCTGGAACGCGCGGCGAAGGTGATCCGGAAGCGGCTCATGCTTTTTGGAAAAAGTGCGAAACGCTGGGGACTCATTCATGCGGATCTACGTCTGGCCAACCTTCTCGCATACGGGAACGACACTCGCGTCATCGACTTTGACGATTGCGGGCTGGGTTGGTATCTGCACGACCTGGGTGCTGCGCTGTCCTTCATCGAAGATCGAGCGGACAAGGACGAGTTGATCGATTCCTGGCTGCAGGGCTATACCCGGCACAGAGAGGTCTCCGCTCTGGAGCGGGCGGAAATTCCGACGTTCGTGATGTTGCGGCGGATGCAGCTCTTGGCGTGGATCGGCTCGCATCCCGGAACTGACCTCGCGCGCGAGCAGCGGCCACGTTTCGTCGAGGTCAGCTGCAAGCTGGCGGAAGCCTATCTGGCCGCCGGCGCGATCGCCGCCTGACGGCTGATCCGGACGGCTGGCGCCCCGGCATGGTTGCAATCGCGAGTTGGCAAGTTCGGTGGCCAAGATGTCAAGTGCCTGCACGTGCGTCACGCTATGGTTTCGCGGAAGCGAGGGAAATGTAAATGAGTGCTGAAAAGCAGGACTTTCTGCAGCGATCAAAGGAGTTTTGGAACCCTGGCAAGACGCAGGCATGGCAGGACATGGAGGTCGATCTGGTCATCGACCGCCGCGAGGGCTACTACCTGTACGACATGGACGGCAACCGCTACATCGATGTCCATCTCAATGGCGGAACCTACAACCTGGGTCACCGCAATCCGGAGCTGGTCGAGGTGATCCGTCGCGGGATGGAGCGCTTCGACATGGGCAACCATCATTTCCCCTCGCTGGCCCGGACCGCGTTGGCGGAAGAGTTGGCGAAGTGCACGCCGGGTGACCTGCAGTACACGATTTACGCCTCGGGCGGCGGTGAAGCGATCGACATTGCGATCAAGACCGCTCGCAGCGCGATGCAGAAACGCAAGATCGTGTCGCTCGTCAAGGCCTACCACGGCCATACGGGGCTCGCCGTCAAGACCGGCGATGCGCGTTTTTCCGTGCCGTTCCTGTCGCAGGACATCGAACACGAATTTATCCAGGTTCCGTTCAACGATCTGAACGCGATGGAAGACGCCTTGCGCAAGCGCGACGTGGCGGCCGTGCTGCTGGAAACGATTCCCGCGACTTACGGTTTTCCCATGCCGCACGTGGGCTACCTTCCGGGTGTCAAGGCATTGTGCGAACGCTACGATGCCCTGTACATCGCCGACGAAGTGCAAACCGGCCTGATGCGGACCGGCGCCATGTGGGGCATTACGCGCTACGGCGTGGAGCCCGACATCCTGGTCACCGGCAAGGGCATTTCGGGAGGCATGTATCCCATTGCCTGCACCGTGGTGTCGCCCCGGTGTGCAGGCTGGTTGACGAAGGATGGATTCGGCCACATGTCCACCATGGGTGGTGCCGAGCTCGGCTGTTTGGTCGCACTGAAAGTGCTGGAAATCTGCCAGCGCCCGGAAGTGGCTTCGATCGTGCACTACACCGCGAGTTATTTGCGCAAGGGGCTGGATGAAATCAGGGCCATGTACCCGGATTTCTTTACCGGCATTCGCCAGCACGGCGTCATCATGGGCCTGGAGTTCACGCCGCCGGAAGGCGCGAAGATTGCGATGAAGCATCTTTATCGCAACGGCATCTGGGCCATCTTCTCGACACTTGACCCGAAGGTGCTGCAGTTCAAGCCGGGCATCCTGGCCACCGAATTCCTGGCCGAAGAAATCCTGAGCCGTGCCGAGGTGGCGATTGGTGCTGCCGCGGCAGAGGCCCTGGGTCATGACGGTGGCGGCCGTCGGGTGGCTGCATAAATGGACAAGATAATTGCGGATCTGGTGGACCAGCCCGACAGCCCTTCCGCCATGCGCAGTGAAGCGGATCTGATCCTGACGCGCGCGAAATGGGCTTCCGAGATATTCCGGGGCTACGATCGCGAACGCACCCAGGCGATCGTGCAGGCCGTTGCCCAGGCCGCGTTTGAAAAAGCCCAGGAGTATGCGGAATGGGCGGTTCGCGAGACGGGCTTTGGCGTCGTCGAACACAAGCGCTTCAAGGCAGAGGCGAGCAGCCGCGGCCTGGTCGAATATTATCGCGACCACGATTTCGTCAACCCCCGCGTCGATCATGAACGCATGATCGTCGAAATTCCGCGGCCGGCCGGAGTCGTGTTCGCATTGGCGCCGGCGACGAACCCGATTGCCACGGTTTACTTCAAGATTCTCTCGGCGTTGATGACGCGCAATGCAATCGTTTTCAGTGCCCACCCGGCATCGCGCGAATGCTGTAACCACGCTACGCGGCTGCTGGCCGAAGTGGCGGAGCGCGCCGGAGCGCCCGATGGGGTCATCCAGGCGATTGACGAGCCGACGATTCCGCTCATCGACGAGTTCATGCGTTCCGACAAGACCAGCGTGATCCTCGCGACGGGCGGCATGGCAATGGTGCGTGCAGCCTATTCGTCTTCCAACCCGGCGCTGGGCGTGGGTCCGGGAAATGGCCCGATCGTCGTGGACGACACGGGCGACTGCAAGAAGACCGCGCGTTATCTGGTCGACTCCAAGTCCTTCGACAACGGAATTCTCTGTACTGCGGACTCGATCGCGATCGTATATCGGAGCATTGCAAAGCAATTGCGCATCGAGATGGAACGCGTCGGCGCGTATTTCTGCAAGGAAGATGAAATTTCGTTGCTGCGTGAATTCATGTTCGGTGCGGGCAGCCTGAATGTGAAAGGCGTGGTGGGGCGCGACGCGCCACTGATTGCACGCGACGCAGGCATCCGCGTACCCCTCCGCACGCGGATTCTGGTCGCGCCGATCAAGAAGATCGGGATTGACGAACCGCTGTCGAAGGAAAAGCTGTCGCCGGTGCTGGCGTGGTTCGTGGCCGCCGGCAAGAGCGAGGCGTTCACGCAGGCGCGGGCGACGTTGCGCATGACGGGGGCCGGACACTCCGCGGCCATCCACAGCAGCGATCCGCAAACGGTGCTGGATTACGCCACCAGCGTGGAAGCCTATCGCGTCATTGCCAACACCGCACTCAGCCAGGGAGCGTCCGGCTTGACGACGAACCTGGCGCCGACGATGACGGTGGGGACCGGGTTCTTCGGCCGTTCTTCGGTCGGCGAGAACGTCGGGCCGATGCATCTCGTTCACTGGACGCGCATTGCCTATGCAAAGGATGCGTCGATCGACATATCCTCTTTCGACGGCAAGCAACTGAAGTTTTCCGGACCTCTGGCCTCTGCTCCGTCGGATGGCGTTCCGGGAGAGGACAGCGGCAGCCGCGCGGCGCCGCCTGCCGAACCACGGGCGCCAGTTTCGCCGGGCAACCGCCGGCAAGCCGGGAAAGGCCGGCCGGTCGAAGAGCACACGGAAGTCGACCTCAGGAGCGAGATTCGCCGGCTGATCGCGGAAGAGCTGCGCAGGAACCGGGGCGAGTGAAGACATGGCCGAACTGAGATCGTTCATCTTCCTGGACCAGCTGCAGCCGCAGACCCTGTGCTATCTGTCGTCGTGGATTCGCGGCACCTTGCCACGCGCGCGCATGGCCGCCCAGATCATTGAAATCGCGCCCGGCCTCGATATCGAGCCGTTGACGGACGTGGCGCTGAAGCACACGGAAGTCGGGGCCGGAATCCTGGTGGTGGAGCGGCAGTTCGGCTATCTGGAATTTCATTCCCGATCGATCGCGCAGGTGAAGGCATCGGCTGATGCCGTGCTCGAAGCCCTGGGGGCGCGTCCGGAGGATGCGCTGCGGCCGACGATCCTGGCTTCCAAGATCGTCACCCGCATCGATCATCAGCAGGCGTTTCTGGTCAACCGGAACAAGCTGGGCTCCATGATTCTCGGCGGCGACTCCATGTTTGTCATGGAGATGCGCCCGGCGTCCTACGCGATCGTCGCCGTGAACGAAGCCGAAAAGGCAGCGAACATCAAGGTCGTCGACTACCGGATGATCGGCGCGAACGGCCGCGTGTTCCTCGCCGGCAATGAAGCGGAAATCCGCAATGCGCGTGCGGCGGCGGAAGCGGCGCTGACCGATCTGGGCGCGCACTGAGGCTTTCCGGATATCCGACTGCGCCATGGACGAACCAAGCCTCAAGAAATTGATTCACGAGCTGCTGGCGGAAGCCTTGGGCGCAACTTGGCCGGATGCCGGCGCATTCGCTGCGACGACACCCGTTCCACAGGTTTGCGTGGAAACGGTGAGCATCGACAGTGACCGTGAATTGATGGCCTTCGTGCAACACGTGCTTGAACTGGCACGGGACGGACGCACGCGGGCCGAGATCGAATCCCGTCGCCGTGTATTCCGGCTGGCGGGGCGTTCTCCAGCTGCGGCTCCCGCCACGGGGGCCATGCGCAGCCCTGCGATGGGCGAAGCAGATGTTTCTCCGGCCCGTTTCGAGCAGGGCCTGGTCACGGAACGCAGCGTCGATGCAATCACGGCAGGCACGACGCGGTTGATCCTGGGCAAGCGCGCAAGGCTGACACCCCTGGCGCGTGACCGAGCGCGGCAGCGCGGCATGAAGATCGAGAGGGCAGGTCGATGAAACGTGGATTGGTGGTCGGTCGTTATTGGTCTACGCGGAAAGTGGACAGCCTTCCGCAAGGCGCATTGCTGGAGGTGGAATTCCCGGATGGCTCGCGCCTCATCGCAGTCGACCCTCTGGGATGCAACGAAGGCGAAAGCGTACTGGTGGCCGAAGGCTCCGTGGCATCACATTTCTTCGGCGAACCATTCGTGGTGGTAGATGCGGTGATCGTGGGCTCACTCGACGACAAGAGTGCGTGAGCCGCACGTGTAGGGATGTTCTTAATTGACTGTTCTTCGTTTCAGGAGATGTAGTTATGGCTAATCAAGCGTTGGGAATGATCGAAACCAAGGGTTACGTCGCTGCGCTGGCAGGCGCGGATGCAATGGTGAAGGCGGCCAATGTCACCATCACGGCGCGCGTTGAAGTGGGCGACGGCCTGGTGGCGGTGATCGTCCATGGCGATGTCGGCGCGGTTAAGGCGGCCACTGAAGCGGGTTCGGAGGTTGCGAGCCAGGTCGGCGAGCTCGTTTCCGTGCATGTCATTCCGCGTCCGCATGGCGACCTCGCTGCTCATTTTGAAGGTGCCGTGGGCGCGACGACAGCCAGCAAGGGCAAGTGAAGGTTGCCCCGTAGACATCCCGGTTGCGAGCGATGCTGCACGTGAGAAAACCATGATCGAGTTGCGGGCCTATTTGCATATTCACGATCTGCAGCCGCAGCTCGCGGCGTATTTGAGCACGCCGCTGCGGGCGCGCGCCTATCCGCCCCGCGAAGGCGAGGACAGCTTGATCGTCGAGGTCTCCCCGGCATTGGCCATCCATCGGATCGTGGATCTTGCGGTGAAAGCGGAACCGGAACTGGAGCCGGGCTTGTTGTACACCGAACGACAATTCGGATTGCTTGAATTGCACTCAAGCGATCGATTGCAGCTGAACGGTGCAGGACAGGCGATCCTCAAGGGCATCGGTGCCAAGGCAGGGGATCAGATGGCTCCGACCACGTTGATGACGGACATCATCGAGTCGATTTCGGATCAGCACGCGATCATTTTGAATCGTATGCGTGCCGCATCGATGGTGTTGCCGGGACAATCGTTGCTGTTGTATGAAATGGCGCCCGCCCTGTTTGCCACGGTCGCCGTGAACGAGGCCGAAAAGGTCGCGCCGGGCGCGACCCTGGTGGACGTCCAGATGATCGGCGCATCCGGACGTGTTTTCATGGCTGGAGACAAGGGTGATCTCCTTGCGGCGCAGCGACGCATTGAAGAGACGCTGAAAGCCGTGGTGGGGCGCAAGAATCGCTGACCCACGATTCAGGCACAGGCTTGGCCGAGGTGGTGGATCGCCGTTCGCCATTCGGAGTTCACATGCTGGCAGCGGCGTGGGCTGTGTGGGTGCATGGTGCACTTGGCTGAGCGCCTGTTCCCGACCTGCTATCAGATTGCCGGCGTCTTCGAGGTCGATGGAGGCGTCGATAGATCCTGCAGCGTCTTCAGGTGATGCGTGCGAACAATTCGAGTTTCGTTATAAAGGCTAGCGCCGCCTCGCGCCCACCGGCGACGTGGAAGGACAGCATGGCGCCAAAGCCGCCGTGCATCTGCCGTACGGCCAGCGCGTGGCCGGGGTCGTTTTCAAGCCCGGGGTAGTTGACCCTG
>SCRT01000021.1 GCA_004298465.1 Nevskiaceae bacterium
GATGCAGTTCAGCACCGTCCCATGGCTGACCAGCACCGTCGGAATACCCTGCTTGTGCAGCATCCGATTCCCGGCAGCAAATGCCTCAATGATGCTTGAGATCAACTGCCCTGCCTTGTTGCCCGCATCGCCAACTGATTGCGCAGTCAGCGCCGCAATATCGGCCTTGTTCAAGGTCGGTAAGGCGGTGACCACCATTCGGTATGCTTTCCCTGACACCAAGACCTCAAAACAGTCATCGGCCAGGCCGAAAGACCCGACGCGATCTGCGATCGTGATGGGATGCTTTGCACCAATCAGTTCGAACATCCGCAGCAAGCCGGGAGGTTCGTGGCTGAATGTGCCTTGCAACATCAGCACCGGGCAGTGGTCCGCCAGACGCTTGAGTTGCCGTGCCAGAGCGATCACTGCAGGGGCATGCGCGTCCATCGCGTGGTCCGTGCTGTCGCCGCTGATGATGGCAGCATCAACCCCCACCGCAATGGCCTCGGTGATCGCCGCACCAAAGCAACGGTCAGACTCCACCAGGTTCTTTGCACAGTAGTGCAGATCACTCATTTGAGCGATTTTCATAAATTCATTCCTTTCGTTTTGCAGGAGAAACAGAAAGGTCCAGCCGCGAAGGCTTGCCGATGCCATCAGTTGAGAATGGCACGGGCAAGGCATCCCGGATGCTCGATAAATTGAGTATTTGATGGGTCTTGCGATGCCTGCGTAAAACGCAGACAGACAACCCTTGCCTGAAAATTGAAAGCGGGCACATGGCCCGCTTCAAGACTTCAAAGATCCGGCATGCCGGAGATGGTCACCCGATTCTGGATCGCGAATGACGTTCCATGCGTAGCATTTCGTGCCGCACTGCCCGGTAAGCGCCAACAAGTGGCGCAAAGTACAAACGAAGCGAGTCAACGAATATCTGACGATAGTTCATGGCTTCATCCCCTTGATAAGTCCCATGCTGGTTGAAAAGATGTACACAAAGAATAACACCAAATCGATAACCAGCAAGACGTGCGCTGCAATCTCCAGAGCGCCAGTCGTGAAGGAGTCTACGCCGAGCGTACCAACCCACTTGGCAAGCAAGTCCAGAGCCACCGCTGCAACAGCGATCAACACGAAAAAGACTGATCCAAGCACGATGTGAATGAGTTGTTCCTTCGCGAGTTTTCCTTGATCCATTCAAACCCTTTCTTTCCCGACTACCGGGCTTTGACAAAAGGGCCAAGCCAAAGAGGCTTTCCTGAATCTTGCGACTCAGGAAAACCCCCGTAGGGGTTTCCAAAAAGCTGATTTCTCAGCCGCACGCGCCCGTATGGCCGCAGTTCGTACAGAACTCACATCCGTCCTTTTTGATGACGGTGTGCGCCCCGCATTCGCTGCATTGCTTTCCGGGCATGGCGGCGTTAGCGCCGTGTGCATGAACCGTTACCGAAGCTTTCGCCGGGACGACTTCAGGATTGCCAGCCATCAGTTTCGCGAGCGTCTTTGCCGGCACCTGGTTGCCCTCTTCGTCCAGAAATCCCCGTTTGGCGAGAATCTGCTGGATTGCGTAGGCGATGGCACCAACTTCCGACTCGTGGTATCGCGGGACTTTCGTCCCATCAGGTTTTTGGTAGAACCCATAGCGGACATTGCCACGATCAGACTTGACCTGCCGCGCATCCTGCAACGCTTTGGGCAAAAGGCCCGAACGCGCATTCAACGATAGTTGCCTCGCGAACGTAGAAATCCACTCCTGCGGCACATCGCTTTGCCCGCCAGGAATGAAAACCTCGATCGGCCTGGAGACCTTCACAGGCTTCCCGTCGAGCACGCCCTCGACTTCCGCAAAGGATACCGAAAGGTACAACGACTTGTCGCCGCTGCCGCTTGGCATGTACCTGATGCGGGTTGTGACCGCTTCGAGTTCACCGTCCACCCTCTTTTCGAGGAATCGCGTCACAGGGTCAATGTCCACTGCTTTCGCAGCAGATGCCGGCGCACCGACTGTCAGCACCGCGCCCAGCGTGTCATTGGGGCGGTAGGTGGCCAGGCCTTTGAGACCGGCTTTCCACGCCTGCATGTACAGTTCCTTGAAGTCCTCGAAAGGATAGTCCGCAGGAATGTTCACCGTCTTGGAGATGGCCGAGTCGATGTACGGCTGGACCGCTTCGAGCATGCGCAGATGGTCCATTGCGCTCATTTCCAAAGCGGAAACGAACGACGCTGGCAGCACA
>SCRT01000016.1 GCA_004298465.1 Nevskiaceae bacterium
CCTCGCGCCCACCGGCGACGTGGAAGGACAGCATGGCGCCAAAGCCGCCGTGCATCTGCCGTACGGCCAGCGCGTGGCCGGGGTCGTTTTCAAGCCCGGGGTAGTTGACCCTGCGGATCGCGGGATGGGCGACGAGGAATTCCGCGATGCGCTGCGCCGAGGCGGTCTGTGCGCGCACGCGCAGCGGCAACGTGGCGAGCGAACGCGACAGCAGCCAGCAGTCGAACGGCGAGGGGATGGCGCCGGCGGCTGTCTGGTGGCTGCGGATGCGCTGGATGTCGGCATCGTCCGGGCCGTGGGCGGCAATTACTGCGCCGCCGACAATGTCGGAGTGGCCACCGAAGAACTTGCTGGAGGAATGCACGGCATAGTCGGCGCCGAGCGCCAACGGGTTCTGCAGGATCGGCGTGGCGAAGGTGTTGTCCACCGCCAGCCGCGCGCCGCCGTCATGGGCGATGGCGGCGAGCGCCGTGATGTCGGCGACCTGGATCAGCGGGTTGGACGGCGTTTCCACCCACAGCAGCCGCGTGTCCGGCCGCAGGGCCGCGCGCACCGCGTCCAGCTGCGTGAAATCCGCGAAGTCGACGCCCAGCCCCCAGCGGCCGAATTCCTCGGTCATCAAATGCCGCGTGCCGTAGAAGATGTCCAGCGCCGCCAGCACGCGCGCGCCTGGCTTGAGTGTGGCCAACACGCCGGCAGCGGCTGCCACGCCGGCGGAGAAGGCGATGGCGGCCTTGCCGCCTTCCAGCGCCGCGAGGCGGGCTTCCAGCGCCCGGCGGTTCGGGTTGTCGTAGCGGCTGTACTTGTAGCCGCTCGGCACCTGGCCGCTGGCGTCGCGCTCGAACGTCGTGGACAGCGCGATATCGGGTGTGACGGCGTTGCTGGCCTCGCGCGTGCGGCCGGCGTGAACGGCGAGCGTTTCGATGCGCATGGCGGGATCAATAACCTTCGAATTTTTCGGTCTTGATGCGGGTCTTGTCGACACCCAGCCCGGACAGCAGCTCGCGCATGCCGTTCACCATGCCTTCCGGCCCGCACAGGTAGTACAGCGGCGCCTTCACGTCCGGCACATGCGCGCGAATTTTCGCGGCGTCGATGCGCCCTTCGGTGCCGGTATTCACGAGCGTATACGTGAAATTCCGGTTCTGCGCCGCAAAGTGCTTGAAGTCCTCCACGTAGGCGGCCTGCGCCGGCGTGCGGTTGGCGTAGAGCAGCGTCATCTTGTGCGCCGTCCTGTCGTGCGTCGCCTGCGCCACGATGCCACGCACCGGCGTGATGCCGATGCCGCCGGTGATGAACACCACCGGCGTGCTGGTTGTTTCCGGCAAGGTGAACTTGCCCCACAGCGCCAGCATCTGGATCATCGAGCCGTCCGGCACCTTGCGCATGGCGTTCTTCCACGCACTGGTCGCCCGCATGCGCGTCGCCATCGCCAGGCGGTCCTCATACGGAGCGCTGGCGTAGGAAAAGCCGTGCTTGTCCTTCTCGCCCAGCCCGCAGGAGGCCGGCAGCACGAGGTCGCCGAACTGGCCGGCCGCGTACTGGAAACCCTTGGGTTTCTCGATGATGAATTCCAGCGTGTTTTCAGCGATCTCGCGTTTCTGGATCAGCTTGACGTCATAAGTCGTCGGCATGGCAGCACCTCCCGTGCGCAGGCCCGATGTGCCGCACATTATTGCGCGAAGCGGCGGCAACAGCTTCGAATGTGGAGGCGGGAGGACGCGGGTTCAAGCGTCCGGGTCGCGGGGTGGTGTCGGGCTCCGGCCATCCGCCAGCTTCAGGCCTGCCACGCCACCGAGGATCAGCGCGAAGCAGCCGAGCCTTGGCCACGTCAACGCCTCTCCGAACAGCAGTGCACCAAAGCCGACGGCCCCCACCGCGCCCAGCCCCACCCACACGGTGTAGCCGATGCCGACATCCAGCTCGCGCAGCGCGCGGGACAGCAGCACCATGCCGAAAATCGTCGCGACGATGGTGACGGCCGCAGGGCCGGGCACCGTGAACGCCCGCGATGCGTTCAGCGCCAGGATGAACACGACCTCGAACACGACGGCGGCCAGCAGGATGGCCCAGGCACTGTGCTTGCGGGTCATGGCGTCAGCCGGCCAGCGCGTGCAGCCCGACCGCGCCCATGATGATGGCGGCGATGCTCGCCAGCTTCAGCGGCGTGAGCCGTTCGTGGTACAGCCACGCACCCAGCAGCACCGTGCCGGTGGCGCCGATGCCGGTCCAGATGGTGTAGGCCGTGCCCACGTCCAGCGTCAGCAACGCCAGCGACAACGTGTACATGCCGCCGATCGCTGCCGCCACGTTCAGCAGCGACGGCCACAGCCGGGTGTAGCCGCAGGCGGAGCGGCTGGACAGTGCGAACAGGATCTCGAAGATGGATGCAATGCCGAGCCAGACCCACGGCATGGCCGGCCCTGCTGCAGGCATCACCATTTCGCGTACTGCTCCTCGACGAAGCCGGGGATGCCGGCCAGCGCCAGCACGGTGCCGTCAGCACAGACACGACCGTCGAAAATACCGAAAAGCTGGTGGAAGTTCGACGCGAAGACAGCCACGTTCAGCACTTCGCGGTGTTCGGCCGCCGGCGTGAAGCGCAGGTCGACGGCGCCTGTCGCGTCGTGGATGTGCCACGGTGCCATCAGGTTTTCGCGGTCGTAGTCGAACTGCGCGCCGGCGACGGGGATCAGACGGCCATCCAGCCACAGGCAGTTCTCGCTGAACGAGGTCTCGTTCGTGCCGCAGGACAGGTTGATGCCGAGTGTGTGCCCGTCCACCCGCGTACTCGTGCACACCCAGTTCCAGTACGTTTCGCGGCGCATGTAGCCGGCGGAAAAATCGTGGTGGCCGAGGCAGCCGATGGCGGCCAGGTCGAGCGCGTGACCGCCGATCCGCACCGTGCCGGCAACCGGGACGCCGGCCAGCTTGTTCGTGTAGGTGAAGCCGTTGACGCCGGTACGCGTGCAGATCGACATGGGCTGGAATGCGCCTTCCGTGAGCGTGGCGTCCAGCTCCACGTCCGGCGTGTCGACCGCGATGTGCTTTTCCAGGCCGGCCGGGGTTTCGCGGTAATGCATGGCGATGTCCACGGCGCCGCGTCGAAAAGTGCTCGTGCCTGCCCGCGGCGAGTCGGACAAGTGCAGCGCGCGCGCCAGCGGGCTGCGCCACGTCCATTCCCGCAGTTCGCCCGTGTCGAGGTCGTAGACGTACAGGAACGCCAGCCCCAGCCACGCCGTGTCCGCGAACGCACAGCCCAGCATCAGGCGCGGCGCGACGATGCCGAAGAACTGGAACTGCTTGTAGTGGAAATGCCGTGCGAAGCGCGAAGCCAGCTTGCCGAAGGGCGTCAGGTAGCGCGCCTCACGGCCGTTGACGCGGCCCAGCGTGTGCGCGAAACGGTTGCAGGCCACGCGGCCGTGGGGATCGACGAGAGTGGAGGCCGACATGGTGGAGCCGGTTTGCGTCCGGTCAGGCCGTGGCGCTGGAACGTGCGGAAACGGCGTCGAACCAGCGCTTCACGTTCGCGTTTTCCTCGGCGATCGACAGCCGGAACTTGCTCCAGAACGCGATTCCACAGAACGCGGTGATGTCGGCCACGCTGAAGTGTGGGCCGGCAAGGAATTCGTGGTCGGCAAGCCGGGCGTCGATCTGCTGCTGGAAGGCGTAGTAGCGCATGCGGCCGCGTTCCGCGAGGGCGGGAATCTGTGGCGTGGGCTGGGCGTAGCCGGGCATGGCGCGGTCCTTGAACGCCGGATGTGCGTTGCGTACGTTTTCGCCGCCGGCCTGGATGCAATTGGCATCGGACTCGCGTTCCCACATTTCCACGATCCCGCGTTCGCACGCGTCGTGGCCGAACATCGCCGGTTCCGGGTGCAGCGCCTCGAAGTAGCGGCAGATGGCCATGGATTCACCGATCTGCGTGCCATCGTCCAGCACCAGCAGAGGTACGCGGCGGCGCGGGCAAAGCTCCAGAAACCACGATGCAAGCGCCATGTCGCGCGGGCCGGCGGCCTGGATGGTTTCAACACTCAGGCCCTTTTCCGCCAGATACATGCGCACACGGCGCGGGTTCGGGGCGATCGACCAGTCGTAGAGTTTCATGGTGGGCTTCTCCGGGTTCTCGTGTGGTGCAGAAGATTCAGGACATCGGATGCATTGTGATGCTTTGAGCGGTGAACGGCGAAATAACGGGGCTGAGGGTGGCGATTGCGGATTAGAGATTCGGAAGCTGCCGGCGAGCCACCGCACTCCGCTCACTAGCTTGCCTCACGAATCTCCTCCGCCCGATGGCAGGCGATCTGACGGCCGTCCAGCTTGCGCAGTGCCGGAACTTCTGCTCGGCAGCGTGCCACGGCCCAAGGGCAGCGCGGGTGGAACACGCAGCCGTCCGGCACGTCGATCGGCGAGGGCGGCTCGCCTGCCAGCAAGTCCTGCGTTGGCTGGCCAGCCAACGCGGCGCCGAGGTCGGGGATGGCGTTCAGCAGTGCCTGCGTATAGGGGTGGCCGGGGGCGGCGTACAGGGCCGGGGCGTCCGCCAGTTCCAGCACGCGGCCCAGGTACAGCACCAGCACGCGCGTGGCGATCTGGCGCACGATGGCGAGGTCGTGGCTGATGAACAGCAAGGTGAGCTGCAGCTCGCGCTGCAGGTCATGCAGCAGGTTGATGACCTGCGCCTTGATGGACACGTCCAGGGCGGAAGTCGGTTCGTCGCATACCAGCACCTTCGGCTCGACGATCAACGCGCGGGCGATCCCGATGCGCTGCGCCTGGCCGCCGGAGAATTCGTGCGGATAGCGCACCAGATGTACGGCTGACAGGCCGACGCGTTCCAGCATGGCGGCGGCCCGCGCGTGGCGCTGGCGGGCACCGAGTTCCGGGTGCAACGCCTGCAGCGGCTCGGTGACGATCGCCTCCACCGTCATGCGCGGATCGAGGCTGGCCAGCGGGTCCTGGAAGATGATCTGCAGCTCGCGCCGGAACGGGCGCAGCGCACGCTCCGGGCGGCCGATAAGCTCGTGGCCGCGGAAGCGCACGCTGCCGGTGGCGGGCACCAGCCCCAGCAGCGCGCGGGCCAGCGTGGACTTGCCGCAACCGGATTCCCCGACGATCCCCAGGGTTTCCCCGGCAGCCACGTCGAAGCTCACGCCAGCTACGGCCTGCAGGCTGCGACGGGGCCCGAGGAAGCGTTCACGGCCCAGGTCGAAGGACACCGCGAGGTTGCGCACCGACAGCAGCGGTGCATGTGCCGCATGGGCATGCAGCGCACCGGGGTCGGCGGGGTGGAGTGCAGCTGTCACCATCGGCGGAAGTCATCCTGATCGGTCCCCGCCGGACGCCGTGGAGCGGTCGGTTCCGGGGTGAGGCAAGGCTAACGCATTTCGATGCACGCAAGGACGGGCGGTACCGCGTTCACGCGACGGCCGAGGTCGTGCGCTGCAGGAAGTCTCGCGTGGCGGCGATCACGGCAGCGGGCTGGTCGCGGTGTGGCGAGTGCCCGCAGTGGTCGAGTTTCAGTTCCGTGCATTGGCCCGGCGGCAGGGCGCTGGCGATACCGTCGATCTGCGCCATGGTGCCGTAGGCATCGTCGAAGCCCTGGATGGCGAGCACCGGGCAGCGGATGGCGGGCACGATGTCGCGCAGGTTCCAGTCGCGGAATGCCGGCGCCAGCCAGATGTCGTTCCAGCCCCAGAACGCCGAGTCGACGTCGTCGTGGTGGCGCGCCAGCCGTTCGCGCAGCCGGGTTTGCGGGTCCAGGAAGGCCACGCGTGCGTCCGTGATGCTGGCTACCGACAGCGGCTCCACGAGAATGTGCGGGGCGAGGACGGTGGCGCCGGCAACGCGCCCGGGAAAGGCTGCGGCGTGGATCAGCGCGATCGATGCGCCGTCGCTGTGCCCGAACAGGTGGTAGCGCGGCGGGGCGTGCAGTGCCTTCAGCAGCGCCGGCAGCACGTCGCGGGCTTGCCGGTGCATGAAGTCGGGCGCCCAGTGTTCCGTGGCCGCGCGCGGCGTCGAGCGGCCGTAGCCGGGGCGGGAGTACACCAGCCCGCGCACGCCGCAGGCTGTGCACAGTTGCCGTGGAAAATCCTTCCACATCGCAACCGAGCCGAGCCCCTCGTGGAGGATGACGAGCCACGGCGCATCGGCTTCGTCGTGGCCGATGAACTCGTATTCGATGCGGGTGGGCTTGCCGCCGGGGGGCGTGATGTCGATCAGCGCCGTCATGCCTTGGCGGCCTCGCGCTCGCGCAGGCGGAAGCGCTGGATCTTGCCGGTTGCGGTCTTCGGCAGTTCAGCGAGGAATTCGATGTGCTTCGGCGCCTTGTGCGGCGCGAGCTGGCCTTTCACGTATTCGTGCAGGGTGGCGGCGAGCTGGTCCGACCCCCGGGCGTGGTCCTTGAGGACGACGAAGGCCTTGGTCTTGAGCAGCCCGTTCGTGTTCTTGACGCCGATCACCGCGGCTTCCAGCACGTCCGGGTGGGCGATCAGGCAGGCTTCGACTTCCGCCGGCGAGACGTACTGTCCGCTGACCTTGAGCATGTCGTCGCTGCGCCCACAGTAGCGGTAGTAGCCGTTTTCGTCGACCTGGTACTTGTCTCCGGCCTTCAGCCACGGGCCGATGAAGGTATTGCGCGAGCGGGCGCGGTCGGCCCAGTACATGAGCGCCGTGCTTTCGCCCTTGATGTAGAGGTCGCCGATCTCGCCGGGCGCCACCGCCGCTCCATGTTCGTCGCGCAGGGAAATCTCGTAGCCGGGAACCGGCGTGCCGGTGGTGCCGTAGTGCACGTCGCCGGAGCGGTTGCACAGGAAGATGTGCAGCATTTCCGTGGAACCGATGCCGTCCAGGATCTCGACGCCGAAGTGTGCGGTGAAACGCTCGCCGAGTGATTTCGACAACGGTTCGCCGGCCGACGTGCAGCGCCGCAGCGCGAGCGTACCGCGCGGCGGCAGGTCCGCGACCGCGAGCATGCTGGCGAACAGCGTCGGCACGCCGTAGAACACCGTGACGTGGTGGCGGGTGAGCCGCTCGTATACCGCCTGTGGTGTGGGTCGCCCGGCCATCAGCACCGTGGTGGCGCCGGCCGCAAGCGGAAAGCTCACGGCGTTGCCGAGGCCGTAGGCGAAAAATGCCTTGGCGGCCGAGAACACGACGTCGCTTGCCTCCAGCTTCAGCACGTTGCGGCCGTAGGTCTGGATTGTCCAGTAAGGGTTGGCGTGGGTGTGGACGACACCTTTCGGCTGGCCGGTGGAGCCGGAGGAATACAGCCAGAACGCGATGTCGTCGGCGCACGTGGCGGCGGGGGCAGGCAGCGGTTCGGTATCGATGAAGGCGGCGAACGGGGTGGCAGGGCCGTCTGCCGCATCGGCCACGACGAACAGCGGTGTAGCCGCCGCCTGCTTCGCGGCGGCACGCAGCACGGGCTGCAGTTCGGGCGCGGTGATGATGGCCCGTGCGCGGCTGTGACCCAGCATGAACGCGTAGTCTTCTGCCGGCAGCAGGGTGTTCACACACACCGGCACGACGCCCGCGTAGAGCGCGCCGAGGTAGGCCACCGGCCATTCGCGGCGATCCGGCATGGCGAGCAGCACGCGTTCCTCGGGATGGATGCCGGCGTTCAGCAGGGCGGCGCCGAAGCGGCGACTTTCGTCTTCCAGTGCGCCGTAGGTCAGCGTGCCATGGTCGTCGATGTACGCGGTCTTGTCCGCGCGCGCGGCGTTGAGCTGGAATAGATAGGCCGCGAAATTGAATGCGTGTGGGGGCGGCGTCAAGACGGGCATCCGGGTTCTCCTTCCTGATGAGTGATGGGCCTGCCCCGTACTGGGTAGGATGGAGCGGGCATGCGGATGCGTTGTCCGCGAGGGGCGAGGTTCTGGATCAGCCGGCCGGTGTGAATTCGATCGCCCCGCCGGGCAGCAGGTAGAGCACGAGGGCGCGGCCGTCCGTGACGGTCGGTGAATGCGCCGAGCCGGGGCCATAGACTTTCCAGCCGGCCCCGCTGCCGTCGAACTCCGCGTCCCGGTCGAGCGGCATGATCAGGTCGATCTCGCCCTGCGGATGGGTGTGGTGCGGCCCCACGACATCCTTCATGTCCACGACGTCGACCGAGAAGCCGTGCGTGGCCGGGCCGGGCTTGATAACGCGTCCGTAGCGGATGCCGCCGCCTTCGCGCGAGCACAGCCAGCCCGCTTCCACGCCTTCGCGGCACGCACTTTCGACGGCGTCGAAGATCAGCGAACCGAGCCCGCAATGGTCGTTGAGCGTAGTTTCGAGCCTTTCATCCAGAGGCTGATCGGCGGCGAAGCTGGTGAGGCCGCGCATCAGGATGTCAAAATCAGCGAACGCCATGAGAACCTCCACGATTTTCCGATGGGACGCGTTTGCGGCATGATAAGTAATGCAATCGGGATGCGCAAGATAATGCACTTTTGCGTTGATCCCGTTCCCGCCCGATGGATGCAATTCGATGCGACCGAAAGTGCCTGAAGTGCTGACCGATGAAGAAACCTTCCTCCACGCCCTCGGCATGCGGGTGCGTTCCCTGCGGGCGCGCCGCGGCTTGACGCGCAAGCGGCTGGCGCAGGTGGCCGAGGTGTCGGAGCGGCACCTGGCGAATCTCGAGCAGGGCACGGGCAACGCGTCCATCCTGATCCTCAAGCAGATCGCCGGAGCGCTGAGCTGTCCGCTGGCGGAGCTGATCGGCGACGAGACCGTCTCCTCGCCGGAATGGCTGTTGTTGCGCAGCCTGCTGGCGGGGCGCGGCGAACGTGACCTGCGCCGGGCGCGGTCGATTCTCGCGCCGCTGTTTGGTGTGGCGCCGGAGACGGACCTCGTGCGTCTGCGCCACATCGCGCTCGTCGGGCTGCGCGGCGCAGGCAAGTCGACGCTGGGCGCCATGCTGGCCGAACAGCTTGAAGTGGGGTTCGTGGAAATCAGCACGGAAATCGAGAAGCTGGCGGGCGGCTCGGTTCCGGAGATCCAGAGCCTGTATGGCGCCAGTGCCTACCACCGCTACGAGCGGCGGGCGCTGGAGGCGGCGCTGGATCACTATCCGGATGCGATCATCACCACGCCGGGCAGCATCGTATCCGAGCCGTCCACGTTCGGCGTGCTGTTGTCGCGCTGCTATGTGGTCTGGATCCAGGCCTCGCCGCAGGAGCACATGCAGCGCGTCATCGCCCAGGGCGACCTGCGGCCGATGGGAGGGGCGGCCGACAGCGTCGAGGCGATGGAAGATTTGAAGCACATCCTCGAAGGCCGCGCACCGCTGTACGGCAAGGCCGATCTCAAGGTCGATACCACGGGGTTGACCGTTGACGAGGCGTTTGCGCTGCTGGGCGCCGGCGTGCGGGCGGCACGGACAGTGCTCGCGGAGCGCGGCTGACGGTGGGCGTGCTGAGAAATGCGAGCTTGACGCGTGTCGGAAAATGCACAATAATGCATATACGCTCATGCCATGGCCGGGCTCGGTGGAGTCCGGCGTTTCGAGAGAATGCCCATGCCTGCAACCCTTGCCTCGCGCTCCGCCGCACAGCCCGCCCCTTCGCAGACGCCACCTGACGGCTGTGCGACACCGGGTTCTGCTGTGCCCGTAGACTACCGCACCGATCCCACCCGCTACCGCCATTGGCGCATCGCCGTCGACGGGCCGGTGGCAACCCTGACTCTGGCAGTTGCCGAGGATGGCGGTATTCGCAGCGGCTATGCGCTCAAGCTCAACAGCTACGATCTGGGTGTGGACATCGAGTTGCACGATGCCATCAACCGGCTGCGTTTCGAGCATCCGGAAGTGCAGTGCGTAGTGCTCACCGGCGGGCTGGAACGCGTGTTCTGTTCCGGCGCCAACATCTTCATGCTCGGCCTGTCCACGCATCCGTGGAAAGTGAATTTCTGCAAGTTCACGAACGAGACGCGCAACGGTTTCGAGGATTCCAGTCGCAATGGCAGCTTGAAATTCCTCGCCGCCATCAACGGCGCCTGTGCCGGTGGAGGCTATGAGGAAGCCCTGGCTTGCGATCGCATCTTGCTGGTGGATGACCGCTCTTCCGCGGTATCCCTGCCCGAAGTCTCGCTGCTTGGTGTGTTGCCGGGTACCGGCGGCTTGACGCGCGTCACCGACAAGCGCCACGTGCGCCATGACCGTGCGGACCTGTTTGCCACCAGCGTGGAAGGCGTGCGTGGCCAACGTGCGATGGACTGGGGCTTCGTCGATGCCCTCGCCAAGCCCGCGCAGTTCGCCGAGAAGGCGCGGGAAATGGCACTGGAACTGGCGGCGCAAAGCCGGCGCCCCGGGCCGGCGGCGAAGGCCACGGGGGTCAAGCTGCCGGAAGTGGAACGCACGATCGACACTGCGGGCGTTCATTACGCCACGGTCGATGTGCAGATCGACCGCGTCGGGCGCGTCGCGACGCTTACGGCGCGCGCGCCGGAGCACGATGTCCCCACGGACATCGCCGGCATCGAGGTGGCCGGCGCGCAATGGTGGCCGCTGAAGTTTGCCCGCGAGCTGGACGACGCCATCCTCCACCTGCGCACGAACGAGCTGGAGATCGGCACCTGGGTGTTCAGGACCACGGGCGACGCGGCCCGGGTGTTGGCCGCGGATGCGAGCCTCGTCGTGCACCGCGAACACTGGTTGGTGCGCGAAACCATCGGCCTGCTGCGCCGCACGCTGGCGCGGCTGGACGTGACCTCGCGCAGCCTGTTCGCGTTCATCGACAGCGGGTCGTGCTTTGCTGGCACGCTGGCGGAGCTGGCGCTGGCGGCAGATCGCAGCTACATGCTGGACGTTCCGGATGGCGCGGCGCCGTGTCTCACCTTGAGTGAAGCGAACTTCGGCCTGTACCCGATGATTACCGACCAGAGCCGCGTGGCGCGCCGTTTCTATGACGACGCGGCGGCGATCGGCGCGGTGCGCGCCGTCGTAGGGGCGCCGTTGCCTGCGGAGCAGGCGGAAGCACTTGGGTTGGTGACGCTGGCGCTGGACGATATCGACTGGGATGACGAGATCCGCTTTGCGCTGGAGGAACGCGCCGCGTTTTCGCCGGACGCGCTGACCGGCATGGAGGCGAACCTGCGCTTCAACGGCGTGGAAACGCTGTGGACGCGCGTGTTCGGCCGCCTGACGGCGTGGCAGAACTGGATCTTCAACCGGCCCAATGCCGTTGGTGCGCACGGCGCGCTCAAGGTCTATGGCACCGGCGTCAAGGCCGAATTCGACTTCCGGCGCGTCTGAGCCCCGGCCGCCGCCGTTGCAGATTCCTTATCCGCCCCCGCGTGGGGCCATATTCCGAGAACAGGCCATGTCCGAGATCGATTACAGCCAGAAGATTCCCAACAACGTCAACCTCAACGGGGACCGCACGCTGCAGCGCGCGCTGGAGCGCTGGCAGCCGAATTTCCTCGGCTGGTGGGGCGAAATGGGGCCCGCGGATTCGGCACGCAACGATGTGTATCTGCGCACCGCGATCAGCGTCGACCCGCAAGGCTGGGCGAATTTCGGCTACGTGAAGATGCCGGACTACCGCTGGGGCATCTTCATGAACCCGGCACAGGAAGGCCGCACCGCGCAGTTTGGCGAATCCAAGGGCCAGCCGGCGTGGCAGGAAGTGCCGGGCGAGCACCGGGCCAACCTGCGGCGCATCATCGTCACCCAGGGCGACACGGAGCCGGCGTCGGTGGAACAACAGCGCCATCTCGGCCTCACGGCGCCATCGCTGTACGACTTGCGCAACCTGTTCCAGGTGAACGTCGAGGAAGGGCGCCATCTGTGGGCCATGGCCTACCTGCTGCACCGCTACTTCGGCCGCGACGGCCGCGAGGAAGCGGAAGCGTTGCTGCAGCGCCATTCCGGCGACGTGGACAACCCGCGCATCCTCGGGGCCTTCAACGAGCAGACGCCGGACTGGCTGGCGTTCTTCATGTTCACGTACTTCACGGATCGCGACGGCAAGTTCCAGCTTTCCGCACTGGCGGAGAGTGCGTTCGATCCACTGTCGCGCACCACGAAGTTCATGCTCACGGAAGAGGCGCACCACATGTTCGTCGGCGAAAGCGGCGTGCAGCGCATCGTGCAGCGCACTTGCGACGTGATGCGCGAGCTCAAGACCGACGACCCGGCGCAGGTCCGGGCGGCGGGCGCCATCGACCTGCCGACCTTGCAGCGCTACCTCAACTTCCACTACAGCGTCACCATCGACCTGTTCGGTGCCGACCAGTCCAGCAACGCGGCGACGTTCTACAGCGCCGGGCTCAAGGGTCGCTACGAGGAAGACAAGCGCGACGACGACCACGTGCTCATGGACCGCAGCTACAAGGTGCTGGAAGTCGTCGACGGGGCGCTGGTCGAAAAGGAAGTGCCGATGCTCAACGCGCTCAACGAAGTCCTGCGCGACGATTTCATCGCCGACAGCGTGAAGGGCGTGAGCCGCTGGAACCGCATCATCGAGAAAGCCGGATTCGACTTCCGGCTGGTGGTTCCGCACAAGGCTTTCAACCGCCAGATCGGCGCGCTGGCCGGCGTTCACCTGTCACCGGATGGCCGCCCGCTGACGGATGCCGAGTGGGCGCAGGGCGCAGGCCGCTGGCTGCCGACGGCGGAGGACCGCGCCTTCGTCGCCTCGCTCATGGGGCGCGTGGTGGAGCCGGGCAAGTTCGCCGGCTGGATCGCGCCGCCGCGCATCGGCATCGACCGCAAACCGGTCGATTTCGAATACGTCCGCTTCAACTGAAGCGTGAGGCACGTCGCAATCATCGGCGCCGGGCCGTCGGGGTGCTACCTCGCGGACCAGCTCGTACGGGCGGCGCCCGACATCGAGGTCTCGGTGATCGAGCGCCTGCCGGTACCGTTCGGGCTGGTGCGCTACGGCGTGGCGCCTGACCACCAGGGCACGAAAGCCGTTGCGCGCCTGTTCGAACGTACGCTGGGCGCCGAGCGCGTCCGCTTCTTCGGCCACGTCGAGGTTGGCACGGACCTGGCCATGGCGGAACTCGCGGCGCTGTACGACGCCGTGGTGCTGGCGACGGGTGCAAGCCGTGAACGAAAGCTCGGCATCCCCGGCGAGACGTTGCCTGGCGTGTTCGGTTCGGGGGCCTTTGTCGGCGGATACAACGGCCACCCGGATGCGCCGCAGCTGCGCCTTGCCGGCGTCCGTTCCGCGGTTGTCATCGGCAACGGCAACGTGGCGCTGGATGTTGCCCGCGTGCTGGCGAAGGCGGCAGCGGAATTCGCCGGTTCCGACCTGTCTCCGGTGTTGACGGCGCATCTCGCGCAGCAGCCGCTGGAAACCATCCACGTGGTCGGGCGGCGTGGTCCGGCGGCGGCGAAATTCACGACCGAGGAGCTCGCGGAATTCCGCACCCTGGCCCGCGCCGCGGTGGAGGTCGCCGACCCCGCGGCACTCGATGCTGCGGGATCGGCGGCGAGCCCGAACCTGGAAGTGCTGAAGGGATTTGTCGCGAATCCGGTGCAGCGCCCGGTCGTGGTCTGCTTTCATTTCAACCAGCAGCCTACCGCCTTTGTCGGTGACGAGCGGCTGGAAGGTGTTGAATTTGAAGGCCCTGCCGGTGCCCGTCAGCGGCTGGCGGCCCAGCTTGCCGTGACCTGCATCGGCTACGAAACCACGGCCTGCGGCACGCTCGTTCCGCAGCGCGGCGTGTTTGCCAACGAACAGGGCCGGATCGGTGAAGGGCGCTACGTCATCGGCTGGGCCGCACACGGCCCCAACGGAACCATTCCCGGCAGCCGCGTGGCGGCCAAGGCGCTGGCTGCGCGCATGGCGGCCGAAGTTGCTGACCATCAGCGGGCCGGTGCGGTGGGGCTGGCGACGCTGCTGGTGCAACGCGGGGTCCGGATCGTCGATCATGGGGGGTGGCAGCGCATCGACGCCGCGGAGCGCACCCGGGCGGCCAGCGACCGCTGTCGCGAGAAGTTCACGTCCGTGGCGGCCATGCTGCAGGTCATGGCGCAATGAAACACAGGAGGCGGCGGCGCTGATGCGGATCACGATTCTAGTAGGAACGATGAGCGGCACCGCGGAGATGGTGGCCGAGGAAATGGAGGACGCGCTGCGGGGCGCCGGCCACACTGTGGAAACACTGGTGCTGGATGACGCTTCAGGGCCGGAGCTGTTCACCCGTGACGGGGCGTTCGTGCTGTGCATGTCCACCTATGGCTCGGGCAATGTGCCGGACAATGTCATAGTGCTGCGCGATGCCCTGGAAGCCGACAGGCCCGATCTTGCGCAAGTGCGCTACGGCGTCTTCGCGCTGGGCGATCACACCTATCAGGACACTTTCTGCCACGGCGGGGAAAGCTTCGACCGCCTGCTGGCGTCGCTGGGCGCCCAGCGCATCGGCCCCATTCGCTATAACGATGCGAGCTCCAGCGAGTTGCCGGAAGACGTGGGGCCGGAGTGGGTGGTGGAGTGGGCCGAGGCACTGGCCGCGTCCGGCGAGCCCGTGGCGTGACGGATTCAAGAAGAGGCTTGCAAACGATGGCTGAATGGACAGATACCTTCCGCGGTGTGGTCGTTGCCTCGGAATACGATGCGACGAGCTACATGAATTCACACATGTACGTGTCGCGTTTCGACCAGGCGACATGGATGCTGCTCAAGGCCATCGGCCTGACGCCGGCTTCGATGCGTGCAGCCGGCCTGCGCTTTGCCATCATGCGGCAGAACTGCGGTTTCCTGCGTGAGCTGCGCGGTGGCGAGCTGATCCGCATCCGCAGCGGCGTGCTCGCCGTCGGCACCAAGTACTTCCGCCTGCTGCACCAGATGCATGACGCGGAATCCGACGTGATGCTGGCGACTAGCGACATCGTGGCCGTCCAGGCTTCGCTGCAGACCGGCCGCAGCGTGAAACTCGACGCGGCACTGCGGCATCGGGCTGAGGCGCTGCTGGTGACGGCAAATGCCCCGGATAGGGCACTGCCGGCCTGATGGCAGCCTGAACCGTTCAGGCCCCGCGCCGCCGCACGAGATTCGCTGCCGTGAATTCGGCCACGACTTCACCGTTCTGGTTCAGGCCTTCGAGGTGAGTGGTGACGATGCCGCGGTCGGGGTTGGAGCGCGACGGACGCGCTTCCGTGATGGTGGTGCGCAGCCACAGCCGGTCGCCGGGGCGCACCGGGCGTGTCCACTTCAGCTCCTTCACGCCGGGAGACGGCAGCCCGGCGGTCGGTGACAGCACGTTTTCCACGAACAGCCGCATGAGCAAGCCGACCGTATGCCAGCCGCTGGCCATCAGGCCCTTGAACGGCCCGGCGGCTGCAGCGGCTGGATCGGTATGCATGGTCTGGGGGTCATAGCGACGCGCGAATTCGATGATCTCGGCCTCACTCACGGCAATCGGCCCGAAAGTGAGCGGCGTGTCGACCGGATAACCTTCCAGGCAGCGGTCTTCAAGGGGAATCGGGGGGTTCGTTTCAAGCATGGGGCTTGCCCTGGGCGGAAGTAAATGCTGTGCACTCTACTGCGTGCGAGGTGGTGGACGGTGAGCAGCAGGCGGTCTGCAGCCGGGAGAGGCGGTGCCGCAACGGGTCGCGTGCAGGCACGCTCCTTGTATGTTTGTTCCGCCGGCACTGGAAAGTGTCGGTGTCCGCGGGGAAGCCGTACGCTCCTTGAGGCAGTCTGACTGACCTCGCATGTAGAGTGGCTCCCCGCCCCTTTCGATGAGCACGAAGAGTGTCGAGGGCGCAAAGCCCGCATCACAAGGCAGTGCCGCGAAGCTGCGGGGTCGGGGAACCTGTGGACATCTTAAACGAGGACACAGGAGATCGAGATGGCCATGGAAACGGTGGGCTGGCTGGCATTCGACATCGGCGGGCACCGCCATGCGTGGGCTGGGCAAGTGGGCGACCGGGTGGAATGCGGGTCGGTCGACAACGATCCTGCGGCGTTGCGCGCCCTACTGCAGAAGCGGATCGGCCAGGTCGGGCGGTTGCGGGTGCTGGCGGAGGCGACCGGAATCTATCATCTGGACGTCGTGCTGCTCGCCGATGAGCTGGGCGCCGAGGTGATGGTGATCAACCCCAAGGCAGCGCATCACTTCGCCCTG
>SCRT01000017.1 GCA_004298465.1 Nevskiaceae bacterium
GCCGCCCACAACGAGACCTGCTTTGGCGGCTACAAGAGCGAGTGGAACCTGGACAACGAGCAGATGTACCAGAAGTGGTTCACGCAGGAAGCCATCCAGCGCCTCGGCGCGGTCTGAGCCGGCGGGCCTTCATCCCACCTCTGTTGTCACCCTCCATGATTGGCCGACCCTTGAACGGGCCGGCCTTTTTTGGTTTCTGTGATCGCCCCGCCGCCCGCTTGATCCGCGTTCGGGAACAGCCGGGCCTACCGGGCTCGTTTCCCACAGCCATCCATAACCGCGATTCAGCGCGACGCTTCCAGCGTTTCCCAGCGGGCATAGACGGTGGCCAGCTCGCGCTCGATCGCGGCCAGCCGCTGCTGCGTCTGCACGGCAGCGTCGCGGCCGCGCGTGTAGGCATCCGGCGCCCCCAGCCGGGCGGCAAGCGTGGCCTGTTCCGCTTCCAGTTTCTCGATCTTCTTCGGCAACTGGTCGAGCTCCCGCTTGTCCTGGTACGACAGCGTCGACGCTTTCGGCCGGACCGCGGCGGAGTTTGCTGCGGCGGGCCGCGGTTTTTCCACCGCCGCTTCCCGCCGACGCAGCCAGTCCGCGTGCCAGTCGCTGTAGCCGCCGACGTAGTCGCCGATTCGCCCGTTACCCTCGAACACCAGACAGCGGGTTACCACGCGGTCCAGCAGTTCGCGGTCGTGGCTGACGAGCAGGACGGTGCCGGAAAAATCGAGCAACTGTTCCTCCAGCAGATCGAGCGTCTCGGCGTCGAGGTCGTTCGTCGGTTCGTCCAGCACCAACAGGTTCGCCGGGCGGGCGAACAAGCGTGCCAGCAGCAGGCGCGCGCGCTCGCCGCCGGACAGCGCCCGCACCGGCATGCGCGCGCGATCGGGCGTGAACAGGAAGTCCTGCAGGTAAGTCATCACGTGGATGCGCTTGCCGCCGCGTTCGACAAAATCCTTGCCATCACCGATGTTCTCGACCACCGGGCGATCATCTTCAAGCTGCGCCCGCAACTGGTCAAAGTAGGCGACTTCCAGCCGTGTGCCTGCGCGCACGCTGCCGGTGTCCGGTGGCTGCTGGCCGAGCAGCACATGGATGAGGGTGGACTTGCCGACACCGTTCGGGCCGACGATGCCGATCTTCTCGCCGCGCGTCACGAGTGCGGAAAAATTCTTCATCAGCGGCTTGCCGCCAAGCGCGAGCGACACGTCCTGGGCTTCCAGCACCAGCTTGCCGGAACGCTCTGCGTCCTGGACCACGAGCTTGGCCTGCCCCGGCAAGCGCCGCCGCGCGCTGTCCTGCTCGCGCAGCGCCATGAGCGCCCGCACGCGGCCTTCATTGCGCGTGCGGCGCGCTTCAATACCCTTGCGGATCCACACTTCCTCCTGCGCCAGTTTCTTGTCGAAGCGCGCGTTCGCGAGTTCTTCCGCGTGCAACGCTTCGGCCTTGTGCAGCTGATATGCCGCGAAGTCGCCCGGCCAACTCGTGAGGTGCCCGCGGTCGAGTTCGAGAATGCGCGTTGCGAGATGCCGCAGGAAGGCGCGGTCGTGGGTGACGAACAGCAGCGCACCGTTCCAGCCGAGCAGGAAGTTTTCCAACCACAGGATGGAGTCGATATCGAGATGATTCGTCGGCTCGTCCAGCAACAGCAGATCGGGTTCCGTGACCAGCGCCCGCGCCAGCAATGCACGGCGCTTCAGGCCGCCGGACAGCGCCGCGAAATCGGCCTCGCCGTCCAGCGTCAGGCGCGACACCACGGCCTCCACGCGGCTGTCCAGCGTCCAGCCGCCACCGGCGTCGATGGCCGCCTGCACCCGCCCGAGGCGCTCCAGATCAGCGTCTGGCTGGGCCGCAAGACGGCGGTATTCGGCCAGCCGCGCACCGAGTTCCCCCAGCCCGGCGGCAACCACCTCGAACACTGTGCCGCGCACGTTCTCCGGCACGTCCTGCGGCAGCTCGGCAACCCGCAGCGCGGGTTTGCGCACCAGCTCGCCTTCATCCACCGCTTGCACGCCGGTGATGACGCGCAGCAGCGTAGACTTGCCCGTTCCGTTGCGGCCGACGAGGCACACCCGCTCGCCTGCCTCGATGTCGAAATCGACGGCATCGAACACGACGCTTGTACCAAAGTGCAACACCAGCTTTTTGCCCGCGATCAGCACGGTCTGGAAACCTCGAGAAACAGCCCTGCAGCAGGGCGTGAAACGCGCATCAACTACTGTGTGCGCGTAGAATGTGCAGCCTTTTTTCACTGAACAGCCGGCAACGGGCCCAATCCGGGCGCGTCCTGCGCCCTACCTTCCGCCGGCGGACACGAGCTCCATGAGCAAAGACCTTCGCAACATCGCCATTATCGCCCACGTCGACCACGGCAAGACAACGCTGGTGGACAAGCTGCTGCGCCAGTCGCAGACCCTGGATGCCCGCGAGAAGCTCGGCGAGCGCGTGATGGACTCCAACGACCTGGAGCGCGAACGCGGCATCACCATCCTGTCGAAGAACACGGCGATCCGCTGGCACGACGCGCGCACCGGCGAAACCTACCGGATCAACATCGTCGACACGCCGGGACACGCCGACTTCGGCGGTGAGGTTGAGCGCGTACTGTCGATGGTGGACTCCGTGCTGCTGCTCGTGGACGCCTTCGACGGCCCGATGCCGCAGACGCGCTTCGTGACGCAGAAGGCCTTCGCGCTCGGACTCAAGCCGATCGTGATCATCAACAAGGTGGACCGCGACGGCGCACGCCCGGACTGGGTCGTGGATCAGGTCTTCGATCTCTTCGACCGCCTCGGCGCCACCGACGAGCAGCTCGACTTCCCGATCGTTTACGCCAGCGGCCTGCTCGGCTACGCCGGCTTCGACTCCGACGTGCGCAGCGGCGACATGACCCCGCTGTTCCAGACCATCATCGACAAGGTGACGCAGCCGGCTGTCGACCTCGACGGCCCACTGCAGATGCAGGTGATCTCGCTGGCCTACTCCAGCTACGTCGGCGTCATTGGCACCGGCCGCATCTCGCGCGGGCGCATAAAGGCGAACAGCCCAGTCGCCGTGGTCGGGCGCGATGGCGCCGTGCGCCAGGCTCGCGTCCTGCAAGTGCTCGGCTACATGGGCCTGGACAAGGTGGAAGTGCCGTCGGCGGACGCCGGCGACATCGTGGCGATCACCGGCATCCCGGAGCTCGGCATCTCGGAAACCCTCTGCGATCCGAAGTCCCCGGAAGGCCTGCCGCAGCTGACGGTGGACGAGCCGACGATGAGCATGACCTTCGAGGTCAACAAGTCGCCGTTCTCCGGCAAGGAAGGAAAATTCCTGACCAGCCGTCAGATTTCCGAACGCCTGCAGCGCGAGCTGAAGACGAACGTGGCGCTGCGCGTCGAGCAGGGGGGCTCACCCGACCAGTTCAAGGTATCCGGCCGTGGCGTGCTGCATCTCGGCGTGCTGCTGGAGAATATGCGCCGCGAAGGCTACGAAGTGGCGGTCGGACGCCCGCAGGTCATCCTGCACGAGATCAACGGCGAAATCTGCGAACCCTACGAGGCGCTCGTCGCCGACGTGGAGGACAAGGACCAGGGCAGCGTCATCCAGGCGCTGGCGGAACGCGGCGGCCAGATGAAGAACATGGTGCCGGACGGCAACGGCCGCATGCGGCTGGAATACGACGTTCCGGCACGCGGACTGATCGGCTTCCAGACTGAATTCCTGTCGACGACGAAAGGTACCGGTCTGCTGTTCCACAACTTCGACCACTTCGGGCCACGTACCGCCAACACCGAGATTGGCCAGCGCCACAACGGCGTGATGATCTCCAACGGCGCCGGCCCGGTCCCAGCCTATGCACTGTTCAACCTGCAGGAACGCGGCCGCATGATCTCTGAGCCAGGCGACGAGGTCTACGAAGGCCAGATCGTCGGCATCCATTCCCGCGACAACGACCTCGTCGTCAACCCCCTCAAGGGCAAGCACCTGACGAACATCCGCGCCGCCGGTTCAGACGAGAACGTGCTGCTGACCCCAGCCGTGAAGTTTTCGCTGGAACAGGCGCTGGAGTTCATCAACGACGACGAGCTCGTCGAGCTGACGCCGAAAGCCATCCGCCTGCGCAAGCGTTATCTCACGGATATGGACCGCCGCCGTCACAGCCGCGGCGGGGCGAAAGTGGAAGCCTGATCCGGCTGTGCATCAACGTAAAAAAGCCCCGATTCCTCGGGGCTTTTTCGTTCTGCCGTCAAAGCGTTACACGAGTCTTACTGCGCAGCTCCGGTAGTCGTTGCCGCCGCATCCGCTGCGGCTTTCTTCGCCTTGCGGGTTTTCTTCTTCGCTTTGGCCATCGATTTATCGGCGTTGGCGCCAGCAGCAGCCGCGGCACTGTCAGCCTTGGCATGTGCTTTTCGAGCCTTCTTCTCGGCCTTGGTCGTGCCTGCCATGGCCTTGCCCGTTGCGGCCTTGCCCGACATGGCGGCAGCGTGCCCTTCCTTGCTCAGGCATTTCGACATGAAGGCTGAACGCTGATCCTTCGTCATGCCCTTGGTCAACGGCGCGCACGCCTTCATCCGCTGCTGCGGAGTCTGGGTGTCGGACGCCGCATGGGCACTCATCACGGCAAACATTGCAAGTACTGCGCCAAGCAGCAGCTTCTTCATGCTGACCTCTCCCGATGGATTTCAGCCGCAGCGCCGGCTGGAGCGGCCGCCCCGTTCCCCAGGCGGTGTGCCGAGACTAGCACGCTCCGGCACGCCCCCGGAAGCCGTCAGCGGGGCGACGGGCGTTCGCTATACTGCCGCCGCATTTTTCCCACGGACGGGGACTGTCATGACCTTCCAGGACATGATCCTGAAACTACAGGCCTACTGGGCCGCGCACGGCTGCGTGCTGGTGCAGCCGCTGGACATGGAAGTCGGCGCCGGCACCTTCCACTGGGCCACGTTCCTGCGCGCCGTCGGCCCGGAGCCGTGGCACGCCGCCTACGTGCAGCCGTCACGCCGGCCGACTGATGGCCGCTATGGCGACAACCCGAACCGTCTGCAGCATTACTACCAGTTCCAGGTGCTGCTGAAACCGGCACCGGCGGACATCCAGCAGCTCTACATCGACTCGCTGGAAATGCTCGGCTTCGACCCGCTCGTCCACGACATCCGCTTCGTGGAAGACAATTGGGAATCGCCCACGCTGGGCGCGTGGGGGCTGGGCTGGGAAGTGTGGCTCAACGGCATGGAAGTGACGCAGTTCACGTATTTCCAGCAAGTCGGCGGGCTGGCCTGCCCGGTGGTGGCCGGCGAGATCACCTACGGGTTGGAACGGCTGGCGATGTACATCCAGAAGAAGGATTCCGTCTACGATCTGGTATGGAGCGACACCGGCGGCCGCACCGTCACCTACGGCGACGTCTACCACCAGAACGAAGTGGAGCAGAGCGCCTACAACTTCGAGCACGCCGACACCGCCGCCCTGCAAGCGCGCTTCGCGGCTGCTGAACGGGAATGCCAGTCGCTGGTGAGAACGGGACTGCCGCTACCCGCCTACGAACGCGTATTGCAGGCCAGCCACAGCTTCAACCTGCTGGACGCGCGTGGCGCGCTGTCGGTAGGCGAGCGGCAAGCGCTGATGCTGCGCGTGCGCGCCCTGGCGCGGGCCGTTGCCATCGCCTATTACAACGCGCGCGCCACCATCGTCGGCTTCGAGCCGCTTCCGGCCTGAACCTCGCGCAGGCATTGCGCGCGCGACGACTTGACTTAGGATAGAGCCCCCCTCACAGGAGATAACGGACATGGGCCTGCTCGATGGCGTCATCCAGAATGCCGTGCAAGGTGCACTCGGCGGCAACCGTTCCAACGACGGCAGCAACCTGCTCAACCTCGCGATGCAGCTCGTCCAAAGCAACGGCGGATTGCAGGGGTTGTTGAACCGGTTCACGCAGAGCGGCTTTGGCGAGCACGTGCAGTCGTGGGTCGGCAGCGGGGCGAATCTGCCGATCAACGCCGACGCCATCACCAAGGTGCTTGGCAGCTCGGCCGTCGCCGGACTGGCACAGAAACTCGGCAGCAATCCGCAGGAAACGGCACAGACGCTGTCCGGCCTGTTGCCGCAGCTCGTCAACCACCTCACGCCGAACGGCGAGGTGCCGGCCGATTCATCCAACCTGCTCACCGCCGGACTCGGGGCGCTCGGCTCCCTGCTCGGCAACAAATAAACTAGCCGCGCGCGTCGCGGCTTCCTGCGCCGGCCTCGCGCCGGCGCACCCGTTTCCGGCGTTCCCCGCGCCCCTCACTATCGTCGTCCCATGCCCTCCGCTCCGCTGTTCATCGAAATCGGCACCGAAGACCTGCCCGCCCGCTACGCCGTGTCGCTCGCGGACGCCTTGCTGGAGGGGCTTTCGCAGGGGCTGAAGCAGCGTGGCATCGGCTTTGGCGCCGCACAGCGCTTCGCCACGCCACGCCGCGTGGCCGTGCATATCGCGGACGTCGAGTCCGCGCAGCCGGAACAACGGGTGCACCGCGACGGGCCGACGCTGGCTATCGCCATAAAGGACGGCGTGCCGACCCGCGCCGGGCTGGGCTTCGCGAAAAGCTGCGGTGTGGAATTCACAGCACTGGCCCACAAGGACGGCAAGCTGCACTTCGAGGCCCGCACGCCGGGCGCCCGCATGCCGGACCTGATTCCGGCGATCTTCGCCGAAGCTCTTGCGCGCATGGACACGCTTGTGCCCAAGCGCATGCACTGGGATGGCAGCACGGAAACCTTCGTGCGGCCGGTGCGCTGGCTCGTCGCGCTCTACGCGGGCGCCGTCGTGCCGTTGCAACATTTCGGCCTCGATGCCGGCTGCACGACCTACGGGCACCGCTTCCACGCCCCGGGGCCGATCGAGCTCGGCGACGGCACCCACTACGAAGACCGCCTGCGCAGCGCGCACGTCTGGGCCGACCCCGACACGCGCCGGGTGGAAATTCGCCACCAGATAGAGGCCGCAGCCACGCAGATCGGTGGCACGGCACGCATTTCGACGGCCCTGCTGAACGAGGTGACCTCGCTCGTCGAATGGCCCGTCGTCATCACCGGCCAGATCGAAGAACGCTTCATGGAGCTGCCGCCGGAAGTGATCGTGGCGACGGTGGAAACGAACCAGCGCTACTTCACGGTGTTCGACGCCCGCGGCCAGCTGCTGCCGGCGTTCATCACCATCAGCAACATCGAATCGAAAGACCCAGCCCAAGTGGTGGCGGGCAACGAGCGCGTGGTACGGCCACGTCTTGCCGATGGCCTGTTCTTCTGGCGCCAGGACCTGCGCCAGCCGCTGGCGGCCTATGGCGCAAAGCTCGCGCACATCACGTTCCAGAAAAAGCTCGGCAGCCTCTCCGACAAGGTGGCGCGCACCGCCGCACTGGCGCAGCGGCTGGCACCGCACATGGGAGCGGACGCCAGTGCCGCCCATCGAGCCGCCACACTGTGCAAGAACGACCTGACCACCCAGATGGTGGGAGAATTCCCCGAGCTGCAGGGCGTTATGGGCGGCTACTACGCCGCACGCGGTGCCGAACCCGCCGCCGTCGCCGGCGCCATCCGGGATCACTACCTGCCGAACCAGCAGGGCGGCACGCTGCCCGCCAGCGCGGAAGGACGGGCCGTCGCCCTCGCCGACAAGCTCGACACGCTCGCCGGCTATTTCGCCATCGGCGAGAAACCGACCGCCAGCAAGGATCCCTTCGCCCTGCGCCGCGCCGCGCTCGGCGTGGTGCGCATCCTTGTGGAAGGCGGCCATGACCTCGACCTGCGCGAATGGTTGGCTGCCGCGCTGCAGGCCCAGCCCGCCGGCGACCGCAGCGACGCGGTGGCCGTTGAACTGCTTGCCTTCGTCCAGGAACGCCAGCGCGCCTGGAGCATCGGCCGCAGTATCGACGGACGGACGGTCGAGGCCAACCACTACGAAGCCGTGGCGCAGCTTGGCCTGAGTCGCCCGCTGGACATCGAACGCCGCCTCGCGGCACTCACCATCTTCATGGCCACGCCTGCCGCCGCGAGCCTCGCCGCCGCCGACAAGCGCGCACGCAACATCCTGCGTCAGGCGCATCACACAGCCACCGACGTCGACCGCAACCACCTGCAGCACCCGGCAGGTGAAGCGCTCGTTACGGCCCTCGACGCGACACGCGCTGAACTTGCCCCGCTCCGGGCAGCGGCGGACTACACCGCCATGCTCACGCGGCTAGCCACGCTCCGGCCACCCGTGGACGCCTTCTTCGAACACGTCCGCGTCATGGACGACGCCGCCAATGTGCGCCACGCCCGCCTCGGCGTACTCGCCCAGCTCGACGCGCTGTGCCGGGAAGTCGCGGACTTGTCCCAGCTGCCTGGGTAAGCAGTAAGCGGTAAGTAGCCGAGAAAAGCGCCGTACCTGATGTGTGTCAACGGCAACAAAGCCCAGTTTTTCCTTGCCCGTTTGGCAACGCCCGCGGCGGGAGGTGACCGGGCCGAAAAAGCGCCGCCGTCTGTCTGAGCCCCGTACCAGCGGGGCGAGTTGGGCGGCGCCGGCCCGGATGCTTTCCGCCGCAGGCGCTTTCGTCGCCTGTCGGGCGTGTTTCTTTGGTGAGTTTCTTGCTTGCGCCAAGAAACTCACCGCCCGCCGGGCGCGGTCCCGGCCGATCCATCCGCACTGCGCTATCCTCGCCCGGAACCTGCCGGCTCCTGCCCATGAAACTCGTCATCCTCGACCGTGACGGCGTGATCAACGAAGATTCGCCGGACTACATCAAGTCACCCGACGAATGGCGGGCGATTCCCGGCAGCCTGGATGCCATCGCGCGTCTCAAGCAGGCGGGTTACACCGTATGCGTGGCGACGAACCAGTCCGGCATCGCGCGCGGATTGTTCGACTATGACGCGCTGTCGGCGATCCACGATCGCATGCAGGCGGCGCTGGCGGAGATCGGGGCGCGCGTCGACGCGGTGGAATTCGCGCCCGACCATCCCGACAACCCCACGCCGCTACGCAAGCCGGCACCCGGCATGCTGTTGGACATCGCGGCGCGGCTGCAGACTTCACTGGAAGGCGTGCCGGTGGTCGGGGACTCGCTGCGCGACATCGAGGCGGCGCGGGCCGCAGGTGCACGGCCGATCCTCGTGCTCACCGGCAATGGCCGCCGCAACCAGGCGCGACCGGAAATGGCCGACGTCGAAACCTTCGACGATCTGGCTGGTTTCGTCGCCGCCTTGCTTGACGGCGACCCATCCAGCGCGCATCCCGCCTACGCCGCCCACTGAAGGCGCGACCGTCCTCAGCAGCGGTACACCCCGTCGCGCGGCCCACTTGGCTGCGCCCCATCGTCGTTGCGTTCACGCTCGACGTGCACCGACAACATCCGCGTGCGCGGCACCGCACCGGGCTTGTGTACCGTGACGCGCACCGCCGTACAGGGAAAGCCGGCCAGCAAGGCGCGGGCCAGCTCGTCGGCGTAGGCTTCGATCAATTCATGGTGGCGCGTGGCAGCCACCGCCGCCGCGACGCGGGCAACCGCGGCATAGTCGATGGTGTCGGCCAGCCGGTCGCTGGCCCCGGCAGGCCGCAGGTCGAGTCCCAACTCGATGTCCACGAGCAGCGGCCGCGCAGCACGCTTTTCCCAGTCGAACACGCCCACTGGCGCATCCACCTGCAGCCCTTCCACGCGGATCCAGTCGCTCATGGCGCGGCTTCCTCCACCTGCATCCCCGGCGGCACGAGTGCCGCCAGCGGCCAGCGGGCACGCGCATCAATGTCCAGCGGCGGCAGTCTCGCATCCGCCAGCCGCTTGAAGCCGGCGAGCGCGATCATCGCGGCATTGTCGGTGCACAGCTTCAGCGGCGGAAAATAGACGCGTCCACCGTGGGCCTGCACATCAGCCTCCAGCCGCGCCCGCAGCCGGCGATTGGCCGCCACACCGCCCGCCACCACCAGGCGTGTGGCATGCGCCGCGCCCAGCGCCCGCAGCGCCTTGATCGTCAACGTATCCACCACCGCTTCCTCGAAAGCCAGCGCCACGTCGGCCCGCACCTCGCGCGACGCGTCCGGCGGCAAGCGCGTTGCCACCGCGGTCTTCAGTCCGCTGAAGCTGAAGTCCAGACCTGGCCGGTTCACCATCGGGCGTGGGAAATGAAAAGCACCATGGCGCCCTTCCAGCGCCAGCTTCGCCAGTTCCGGCCCACCGGGATAGGGCAGACCCAGAAGCTTCGCAGTCTTGTCGAAAGCCTCGCCGGCGGCATCGTCGAGCGTTTCACCAAGCAGGCGGTAACGCCCGACGCCGGCCACCGCCACCAGCATTGTGTGTCCACCCGACACCAGCAGCGCGACGAACGGGAAGGCCGGTGGGTCGGCGTCCAGCATCGGCGCCAGCAGATGCCCTTCCAGATGATTGATCGGGATCAACGGCACGCCGGCGCCGGCGGCCAATCCCGCCGCCCCCGATGCGCCGACCAGCAGGGCACCGATCAGCCCGGGGCCGGCGGTGTAGGCGATGGCTGCAAGCTCCGCAAGCCGGCAGCCGGAGTCGGCCAGCACGGTCTGCACGAGCGGGACGAACCGGTCCACGTGGTCGCGCGCCGCCAGCTCTGGCACTACACCGCCGTACTGCGCGTGCAGCGCGATCTGGCTGTACACCGCGTGCGCCAGCAGGCCGCGCGCGCCGCTGTAGATCGCAGCGGCGGTTTCGTCGCAGGATGTCTCGATACCCAATATGATCGGTCCTGCGGGTGATGAACGTGGGGTAGCCATGCTGTCATTGTCGCGCATGACCCTTGATCCGGCATCCTCGGTGCCATGCGAGTTGTGCGGGATGTCGGCGCACAGCTATAATCCGCACCCTTTTTCATGAGCCGTCGTGCCAATAGTCGAGGGACTGAATGCCTAACATCCGTGTCCGCGAAAACGAACCGTTTGAAGTTGCCCTGCGCCGCTTCAAGCGCACCTGTGAAAAAGCCGGAGTCCTCACGGATCTGCGCAAGCACGAGTTTTTCGAGAAGCCCAGCCAGGAGCGCAAGCGCAAGCGCGCTGCGGCCGTCAAGCGCCAGGCAAAGAAAGTGGCGCGCGAAAGCTTGCGCCAGGTCCGGATGTACTGAGGCCACCCGGCTCGATGAAAAAGTGCAAACGCGCCGCTTCCGCGGCGCGTTTGCGTTATGGCCCTTGACTCTGCAACGAGGCTCGCAATGACATCCGAACTAAAACCCCGCATCGCGGAAGACACGAAAACCGCCATGCGCGCCCACGACAAGGTGACGCTCGGCGTGCTGCGCCTGCTCAGCGCTGCCATCAAGCAGCGCGAAGTGGACGAGCACATCGTACTTGACGACCCGGCCGTCATCGGTGTCATCGAGAAGATGGTCAAACAGCGCCGCGACTCGGTGGCGCAATACACGCAGGGTGGGCGACCGGAGCTCGCGGCGGCAGAACAGGCTGAAATCGAGAAGCTCTCCGCCTACCTCCCACGCGCATTGAGTGACGCGGAAATCGCCGCCCTCATCACGCAAGCCAAGGCTGCCACAGGCGCCGCGTCCATCAAGGACATGGGCAAGATCATGGCGTGGTTGAAGCCGCAAGTCGCCGGCCGCACCGACATGGGCAAACTGTCCGGGCGCGTCAAGGCCCAGCTGGGCTGAATCGGCAGCGGGAAGCAGTGGGCGGCTAACGGCTGCGACGTAGCGCGCAGTGCACTGATTCGGCCCAGTCGCTTGCACGCCCGATGCCGCCTATGCTGGGCCATTGGTTTGCCACTTTATCCGCACCCGCCCGGCTGCTAGCCGCTCACTGCTCACGGTTTACATCCCTTGCCTGGCCGCATTCCCGACAGTTTCATCCAGGAACTCCTTGCCCGCACCGATATCGTCGAGGTAATCGGCGCGCGGCTGGAGCTGAAGCGCGCGGGGCGGGAATACAAGGCCCGCTCACCGTTCACCGACGAGAAGACGCCGTCGTTTTTCGTATCGCCGGCGAAGCAGATGTACTTCGACTTCTCGTCCGGCAAGAACGGCAACGCTATCGGCTTCGTGATGGGTTACGACCGCGTCGGATTCATTGACGCCGTGGAAATGCTGGCGCAGCGCGCTGGCCTGGAAGTGCCGCACGAGGGCAGTGCTGGCCCCGGCACGGAACTCGACGGCGCGCGCGCCGTACTGGAACGCGCAGCCCGCCTGTACCGGGACCAGCTCCACAGCGACACGCAAGCCCAAGCCTACCTTGCCAAGCGCGGCATCAATGCCGCGACTGCCGAACGTTTCGACATCGGCTACGCACCCGCGACGTGGGACTTTCTCGCCCGGCAGATGAAGGACCCGCAAGCGGCGCTGGCTGCCGGGCTGCTCAAGCAGCGCGAGCAGGGCAAAGGCTGCTACGACGTGTTCCGCCACCGCCTGATGTTCCCGATCCGCGACTCGCGTGGGCGCGTCATCGCCTTCGGCGGGCGCACGCTCGGCGACGACCCTGCGAAATACCTGAATTCGCCGGAAACCCCGCTGTTCCACAAGGGCCGCAACCTGTTCGGCCTGTACGAGGCACGGCAGGCGTCGAAGTCCGCGCTGCAAGAGCTGATCGTGGTCGAGGGCTACGTGGACGCCGTGATGCTGTCGCAGTACGGCGTGACGCACGCGGTCGCGGCGCTGGGTACCGCCACCACGACGGAACATGCCGCCCTGCTGTTTCGCAGTGCGCCCCGTGTCATCTTCTGCTTTGACGGTGACCGCGCCGGCCGCTCTGCCGCGCATCGTGCACTGGCGCCGGTGCTGCCGGAACTGCGCGGCGACCGCGAAGCGCGCTTCGCTTTCCTGCCTGAAGGCGAGGACCCGGACACGCTGGTCCAGAAACTCGGGCATGACGGCTTCCTCGCCCGCATGGCGCAGGCCCAGCCACTCACGGAATTCCTGCTGGACCAGCTTGCCGAAGGCTGCGACATGGTCACGGCCAGCGGTCGTGCGCGGCTGATCGAGCGGGCCCGCGAACCGCTGGCACGGCTCGCGGAGGGCGCGCTGCGCACCGTCATCATCGCCACGCTCGCGGAACGCGCGCGCCTGCCCGCGGAGGACGTGCAGCGCCTGCTGCGCGCACCACCACCTGCGCCCCCCGAAGCCGCGACCCCAGCCCCTGCAGGACAGGCACTGCCGCGTTCACGCTCCCTGCGGCGGGCGCTGGAACTGCTGGGCGAGATGCCTGCGCTTGCCACGCGCGTCACCGACCTCCGCCAGCTTGCCACGGCCCCGGTGGCCGGGATTCCGGTGTTGATGTCGGCCCTTGAGTTCTTCATCGAGCACCCCCATTCAACCGTCGGCCAGTTGCTGGAGCAGAACCTTCCCGCCAACCAGCGGGACTCACTGACACGCCTGTGGGCCCGGCCGCTGCTGGAGGTGGATGAAGCTGCACGAGTGCAGGAATTCGACAGCGCCATTGCCCAATTGCGGCACCAGGCCTTGCGCGCCCGCCGTCAAGCGCTGCTGGAACAGGCTGAGCACGATGGCATGACCCCGGCCATCGCGAATGAGATCAATGCACTGATGGGCCAACTTTCCAAGGCTTGAGCAGTCCAAGCCGAGTATAATTCAACGTTTTCTGCCGTGCGATGCGGAAGCCTCCACATTGCCGGTTCGTCACGAGGATGCCATGAGCGCAGCCAGCAAGACCTCCCAGATTCGCCTCCTCATTGCCGTCGGTAAGGAGAAAGGCTACCTGACTTATGCCGAAGTCTCGGATCACCTGCCCGACATCGTCGACTCCGAGCAGATCGACGACGTCATCAACATGATCCAGAACATGGGTATTCCGGTCCATGAGGAAGCGCCGGACGAGGAAGCCCAGCTGTTCAGCGAGCCGGTCACCACCGGCGAGGATGCCGAGGAAGCCGCAGAGGAGGCGGCCGCCGCGCTGGTTTCCGTCGGCTCCGAGCTCGGCCGCACCACGGACCCGGTGCGCATGTACATGCGCGAGATGGGGTCCGTCGAGCTGCTCGACCGCATGGGCGAGATCCGCATCGCCAGGCGCATCGAGGACGGCCAGGGTGAAGCTCTGTACGCCATGGCGGCGTACCCGGAAACCGTGGCCATCGTCCTCGAAGCCTACGACGCCGTCACCCAGGGCACGAAGCGCCTCAACGAAGTGCTCATCGGCTTCTTCGATCCGGAGGCGGACGCCGCGATGCCGATGCCGCCGAAACCCAAGCCCTCGGCGAAGCTCGACACCAAGAAGGATGGCGACGACGAGGAGGACAACGTCAACACCGGGCCCGACCCGGTCGAAGTCAAGCAGAAGTTCGCAAAGTTGCAATCGCTTTACGACGCGGCATGGGACGCGCTGCTCAATCTCGGCTCCGACAACCCGAAGACGCAGAAATCCCGCGATGCCCTGTCCGCGCACATCGTGCTGTTCCGGCTGGCACCGAAGCTGGTGGACGAGATCACCGTGAACCTGCGCGCCCGCATCGGCGAGGTTCGCACCACGGAGCGCACCATCCTGCGCATCTGCACCGACGCCGGCATGGACCGCAAGACCTTCCTGCAGCGCTACCGCGGCACCACGCCGGACGACCACGAATGGCTGGACAAGTCGATCCGCGCCAAGCGCAACTATTCTGCCCAGCTTGCCACCCAGCAGGACGAGATCCTCGGCCTGCAGGCGCGCCTGAAGCAGATCGAGGAAGACAACCTGCTGTCCATCGCTGAAATCAAGGACATCTACCGCCGCGTGACAGTGGGCGAGGCCAAGGCCAAGCGCGCCAAGAAGGAAATGGTCGAGGCCAATCTGCGCCTCGTCATTTCCATCGCCAAGAAATACACGAACCGCGGCCTGCAGTTCCTCGATCTCATCCAGGAAGGCAACATCGGCCTGATGAAGGCGGTGGACAAGTTCGAATATCGCCGCGGCTACAAGTTTTCCACCTACGCCACGTGGTGGATCCGCCAGGCCATCACGCGCTCGATCGCCGACCAGGCCCGCACCATCCGCATCCCCGTGCACATGATCGAGACGATCAACAAGCTCAACCGCATCAGTCGCAAGATGATCCAGGAAATGGGTCGCGAGCCGACGCCGGAAGAACTCGCCGAAGCGATGGAAATGCCGGAAGACAAGGTCCGCAAGGTACTCAAGATCGCCAAGGAACCCATTTCCATGGAAACCCCGATCGGCGACGACGAGGACTCGCACCTCGGCGACTTCATCGAGGATGCCGCGGCTCTGTCTCCGCAGGACACGGCCACCACGGAATCACTGTCCGAAGCCACCCAGGAGATTCTCTCCAGCCTGACTTCGCGCGAGGCCAAGGTGCTGCGCATGCGCTTCGGCATCGACCTGACCACCGACCACACGCTGGAAGAGGTCGGCAAGCAGTTCGACGTCACGCGCGAGCGCATCCGCCAGATCGAGGCGAAAGCACTGCGCAAGCTCCGCCACCCCAGCCGCGCAAATTATCTGCGCAGCTTCCTGGACGAATGAACCGGCGGGCGGCGAATCCCCATCGCCCGATGTTAAAATCCGACGTCGCCAACCGCGTGCGGAGCCGCACATGAAAATGATCGTTGCCATCGTCAAACCCTTCCGCCTCGATGCCGTCCGCGAGGCGCTGGCGGACCTCGGCGTACAGGGCATGACGGTCACGGAAGTGCGGGGTTTCGGTCGCCAGAAAGGGCACACGGAGCTCTACCGCGGCGCTGAATATACGGTCGACCTGCTGCCGAAGATCAAGCTGGAAGTGGCGCTGCCCGGCGAGCGCGTGGATGCGGCGATCGAGGCGATCACGAAAGCGGCGAAAACCGGGCAGATCGGCGACGGCAAGATCTTCGTGTTCGACATCGAGCAGGCCATCCGCATCCGTACCGGCGAAACCGGCGAAGATGCGGTCTGACCACACACCGCCCGTCAGAACATCGGTTCTCATACAAGCGCTCTGGCAGCCCACTGCGGCACACCGGACCCGATCACCATGACTGCTCTGCCAGCGCCCGCGCCGCGTGCGCTGCTGTCCATCCGGCGCTTACGGGTACCGGGCCGCGTTTTGCACCACAAAGCGCAGCCGTGCGTACCCATCGCGTTCTTCGATCTCGACCTGCAGCGCGGTGAATCCCTCGTCATCGCCGGCGAATCCGGCAGCGGAAAATCCGCGCTGGCCCGCGCCATCGCCGGGCTCGAGCCGGCCGCAACCGGCAGCATCCGGCTGGAGAATGTGGAAATGCTGGATGGTGCGCCCGCCAGCACCCGGGAAACCTGGCCCAGCCGCGCCCAGCTCGTTGCACGGCAGCCACTTGTCAACGAATCGCCCCGCGTGCGCGTTGCCACCGCAATCGAAAGGCGCATCAAGAGTGCCCTGCCGAAGCTGTCGCGTTCGGCACGTCAGGAGCGCATAGCCACCGCCTGCCACAAGCTGGGCCTCACGCCAGACATGACACAGCAGCGCCTGCGCGAGCTGGACGCCGTGGGCCGCTACCGCGTGACACTCGCGGCTGCGCTGGGCTGCGCGCCGAAGATCCTGATCTGTGACGAGCCCCTGGCCGACCACGAGGAAGCAGAACGCGACGCGATCCGCACGCTGATCATCCACACCTGTGCCGAACAGCACCTCACGCTGATCGTGACGGCACTCACCGCAGCAGCGTGGCGGCCCTTCATTAGACGCATCAACATCCTGTGTTCCGGGCGCGTGATGGAGCAGGGCAGCACCGTGGACGTCCTTGACCACCCGGTCCACCCGTACACCCGCGCACTTTTTTCAACCCCAGTGCAGACTGTCACCCCGCGCCGCGGCCCTGCCCATGCGGAACTGCGCATCACCGGCCCCACCCCGGACCCGGACCACCCCCCGATTGGCTGTGTCTTCCACCCGCGCTGCCCGATCGCGGACCTCGCCTGCGTCCGCGAAGTGCCGCCGCTGCGCCGCACCGGGCAATCACCCCTGCACTACGCCGCCTGCCTGTTCCTGGAACCCGTGGCAGACACGCACGATCCGCCTCCTGAAGTCTGACCCGGCAAGCGCGGGCACGCGGCTGTGCCCCGGTTCATGATGCAGGCACATCGGTCACTCCCCTGCCACTTCCGAGCCGCCCATGCAAGCGCCAATCCCCGTTGCCAATCTGCCGTTCCCGGGCCGGGCGCATCCCACCGCGGATCGACTGAAAAGCGATCTGGCTCGCCCCAGGGACTATCGGTATTCCCCGATCGACTTCGGCCATGGCGTGGTGACGGGCAACCGGACCAAACTGCGACGCTTCAACCGCGGCAAGCGGCTGCTGCAGATCCCCACCGACCTGTCCGGCAAGCGCATCCTCAACATCGGCAGCTGGGACGGTTACTGGGCGCTGGGATTCACGCGCCGCGGCGGCGCAGTCACCTGCCTCGACCGCTGGGACGACCCTGCGTTCGAACAGTTCCAGCGCGTGAAACGGCACTTCGCCTGCGACTGGAGCGTGCAGCGCATGGACGTGCAGGATCTCGAACCCGACACGCTGGGCAGCTTCGACGTGGTGTTCTGCGCCGGTGCGCTCTATCAGCTGCGCTACCCCCTGGCAACGCTCGAACGTCTACCCCACGTGACGAAACGGCTGTTGATCCCCGAAACCGTTGGCATGATTCCCGCAGCGCATGGCCACTTTCCGATGATCGCCTTCTGCCCAAGCGACAAGAATGCCATGGCTGCCGGGCGGCACTGGAGAATCAGCCGCGCCGCAACTGTTTCATGGATGCGCGAAGCACTGCTTGCGGCAGGTTGCGTCCGGATCAAGATGCAGCACACGCCGTCCTTCGCGTGGCTCAAGAAGCTGGCCACGAACCAGCCCCAGCACGGGCGGATCATCGCCCACGCCTACCCCGACTAGCGCACCCTACCCACGGAACCCCCGCGCGATGCAGCTCATTCCGCCCCGTCACATCGCCGTCATCTGCCCGCATCGCATCGGCGACGTGCTGCTCGCCACGCCGCTGATCCGCAGCCTGAAAAGCGCCTGGCCGCAGGCGCGCATCGACGCCGTCACGCTGGATACCTCTGCCGTTGCGCTCGAAGGCAACCCCGACATCGATCGCATCATCGACATGCCTTATCGGGCGTCGTTGAAAGACTCCCTGCGGGCAGTGGCAGCGCCGCGGCACCACGATCTTGCCGTCGCCACGCTACCGACCGACCGCACACATCTCCTGGCCTGGTGGTGCAGCCGCAACCGTGCCGGGCTCATTCCTGCGCAAGGCCCGGGGCACAGGTGGAAACGCTGGAACTGCCGCTGGGCTGCGGAAGCTGGTGCGCGCGCCGGGCACACGGTGGACGACTACCTGCAGATCGCGGACGCGCTCGGCATCCCGCGCTGCCCGGTCGTCGTGCCGCCGCGCTCCGCCCTGGCACCTCCCGCAGCCCTACCATCCATGGCCGCGCCTTATGCCATCATCCACCCCTCCCCGCTGTTCGCCTACAAGCAATGGACCGCAGCCGGATGGGTGGCACTGGCCCGCCACCTGCTGAAGCGCGGGCTCGCCGTGTACCTTACCGGCGGCCCGACTGCGGAAGACAAGGCTCGCGCCGAGGCCGTCGTCGACGCGACAGACCCAGTCCGCGTACACACGCTCGCCGGGCAGCTCAGTTTTGCCGAACTCACGCCCCTCATCGAGCACGCGCGCATCTATGTCGGCCCCGACACCTCTGTGACCCATCTGGCGGCGGCAACCGGCACCCCGACCGTCGCCCTGTTCGGCCCCATCGACCCACGTGTCTGGGGGCCGTGGCCGTTGCGCTGGAATGGGCCGGCCCCCTCACCGTGGGTGACGCGGATGCCGCTGCAGCACACCGGCAACGTGTGGATCGTGCAAGGCATCGAGCCCTGCGTACCATGCAACCAGGAAGGCTGCGACCATCGGCCAGACAGCCTGTCACGCTGCCTCACCAGCTTGCCGGCCGTCCGGGTGATACGTGCTGTCGATGCAGCACTGGGCAGCACGGAGCACACCACCACGGCCCACGATGGCGAAAATCCGTAAACGCGAACGGATCAGGTTTTCACCAAAGTTTGTGCCCCGACCGACAACCACCCCGCCCTTCGGGCACCCCTCCGACGGAGGGGAATTCACACTGCCTAAACCCACTTTGGCGCTGCAAATTCCCCTCCCGTGGAGGGGTGGATGCCGAAGGCGGACGGGGTGGTGTCGGTACGGCGCCAATCTTGCCCGTAGTCCGCTACCTCGGCCGTTCTTGCTCCAGATTCCTGCCTCGGCCGGCAACTACTCCGCCCGCCATCTACCCCCTTGCCCAATCTCGAATTTCGAATCCCGCCAACCACTGCCCAGGGCAAGCCGTAATCTTTACACGCGCCGTTCGTTCAACTTTCTCAGCGCGGGACCGGCCCGCACTGCGGTGCACGACCGGCAGCCACTGCCTGCTGATAGGCCGGCATGTCCTGCGGGATGCGCCGTTGCAGCTGGGCGATGCGGGTCGCATCCGAAGGGTGGCTGGACAGCAGCTCGGGAGGCTTGCCGCCGCCGGCTTTCTGCATGTTCTGCCACAGCGTTACCGACTGGCGCGGATCGAAGCCGGCGCGCGACATGAGGTCGAGCCCCAGCAAGTCGGCTTCCGATTCCTGCGTGCGGGAAAACGGCAGCAGGATGCCAACCTGCGCGCCCATGCCCAGCAGCGCCAGCGTGCCGGCACCCACCATTCCGCTCGCGCCGGCCACCTGCATCCCGGCCTGGGTCAACGACTGGCCCGACACGCGCTCGTTGGCATGGCCGGCGATGACGTGCGACACCTCATGTCCGATGACGGCAGCAAGCTGGTCCTGGTCCTGCGTTACCTTCAGCAATCCGGTGTAGACACCGATGCCGCCGCCGGGCAGCGCGAAGGCGTTGACGTCGTCGCTCTGGAACACCCGTACATCCCATTTTGCCGGGTAGCTGGTCTGTGCCGTGATCGCGCCTGCAACGCACTGCACGAAACGCGTCAGCGTCGCGTCGTGCGAGACCGGCGTCTCCTTCACCGTCTGCTGGAACGCCAGCGCCCCCATCTGTGAAATCTGCTGGTCGGAATACAGCTTGAACTGGTGGCGCCCGAGCGGCGACGTCGCGCACGCGCCGATCGCCGCCACACCAACCGAGCACACCAGAACCCTGAAAATTCTCACACCTGCACCTGCCATCGTCTGAACCCGTTGCCGAAGTTTCCCAGTGCCGCGGCCCACAGGCAAGCCGGCCTGGCATCACGCGCCGCCTGATTCCCTACAATTGCGCCCCCACCGCACTGCCCCGCACCCGTGCTGCTGAAGCTCCTCGACATCGTCGTGCCGGTCTTTGCCGTAGCCGCCATCGGCTTCGCGTTCGGCCGCCGACAGACGCGGACACCGGACATGGCGTTCATCAACCACGCCAACGTGGTGGTGTTCTGTCCAGCGCTGGTGTTCTCCGCGCTGCTGGACAACCCCGTCAACATCCTGCACGCGTGGCCGCTGGAAATCGCCGGCACGCTCATCATCGTCGTGCCCGGTCTGCTGCTGGCGCTGATCCGCCGCCCCGGCGTGTCGCGCACCGCGTTTCTCGTGCCCGGCATGTTCCGCAACACCGGCAACCTCGGCATTCCGCTGATGATGCTGGCCTACGGCAAGGACCAGCTCGGCGACATCGTCGTGCTGTTCGTCATCTCCAACCTGCTGACGTTCTCGCTCGGCCTGTTCCTGCTCTCCGGCGGCCGCGAGCGCTGGAAGTGGCTGGCGAATCCGAACATCCTCGCCGCCCTGCTCGGCATCGCGCTGGTGCCTTGGAAGGCTTTCATTCCAGCCTTTGTCACTACCGCCGTCGACCTGACGGGGCAGATCGCGATCCCGCTCATGCTGTTCGGCCTCGGCGTGCGCCTGTCCCAGGGGCGGATCGAGGAGCTCGCGCTGGCGCTGCGCATCAACGTCATCTACCTGCTCGCCGGTGCCGTCTGCCTGCCGCCGGTGCTGTGGCTATTGCCGCTGACGCCGGAGTGGCAGCGCCTGATCGTCCTGTCCGCCCTGCTGCCGCCCGCCGTCATCAACTACCTGCTGTCCGAGGACTACGCCATCCAGCCCCGGACCGTGGCCAGCATCGTCCTGCTCGGCAACCTGCTCTCCATCGTCACCATCCCCGTCGTTGTATGGGCGACGCTGACGTGGATTTGAACGCCGGGAAACCCCATACCGGGGCTTGCACCACCTGACGCAGGCCAACACCTTGCACCGCAGCACGTTGCTTGACCTGCCGCCGGGTGCGCGCCATCGTATGCACGGATTCACGGATCATGCCTCCGCAGAGAGGCGCTAAGTCCGCTTTCAGGTCACGGAGGAGAACCGGCCATGAACAACGATAAAGCAGGGCAGTCGATCCCTCACTACGACGCCGTCGTCGTGGGTGCGGGTCTCGCGGGGTTGTATACGCTGCACCGACTGCGGGAAATGGGCAAGAACGTCATCGCCTTCGAGGCTGGGGATGGCGTCGGCGGCACGTGGTACTGGAACCGCTACCCCGGCTGTCGCGTGGATGCGCAGTGCTACAACTACCAGTACTGGTTCCCGGAACAAGTGCTGAAAAGCTGGGACTGGAGCGAACGCTTCCCGTCCCAGCCGGAAAACGAGGCCTACCTCAACTTCGTGGCCGACACCTACGACCTGCGCCGTGACCTGCATTTCCACACGCGCGTCACGCGCGGCGTCTACGACGAGGCACGCAGCACCTGGCGCGTATACACCGACCGTGGCGACGTGGTGGATACGCCGTTCTTCATCTGCTGCGTCGGCATCCTGTCCGACGCCATCGAGGCGCCGTTCCCCGGCCGCGAGAACTTCAAGGGGATGGTTTGCCACACTTCGCGCTGGCCAAAGACACCGGTAGACTTCACCGGCAAACGTGTCGGCGTGGTCGGCACCGGCGCCACCGGCATCCAGGTGACGCAGACCGTGGCACCGCTGTGCCGGCACCTGACGGTGTTCCAGCGCACGGCGAACTACACGGTGCCGATGCACAACTACCAGCTCGACGACGCCGCCAATCGGGAGCTGAAGCAGCACTATCCGGAAATCAAGCAACGCAGCTATGCCAGCTTCAGTGGCTTCGATTTCGACTTCGACAACGGTTCCTTCTACGACCATACGCCGGAAGAACGCCGGGCGATCTACGAGCGCCTGTGGGCCGACGGTTCGTTCACGTTCTGGCTCGGCAGCTTCTTCGAATTGTTCGTCGACGAGGCGGCAAACCAGGAGATCTCCGATTTCGTGCGAGCCAAGATCCGTGCCCGCGTGAAGGACCCGCAGGTGGCGGAAAAACTCATGCCGCGCGATTACGGTTTCGGCACGCGCCGGGTGCCGCTGGATTCCGGCTACTTCGAAACCTTCAACCGCGACAATGTGACGCTCGTCGACGTCAAGCCCGACCCCATCGAGTGCATTACGGAGAGCGGCCTGCGCCTGACCAGCGGGCAGGAATATCCACTCGACATCCTGATCCTCGCCACCGGCTTCGACGCCGGCACCGGGGCCTTCGCCGCCATCGACATCCACGGCCGTGACGGGCGCACGCTGAAGGCGAAGTGGGACCGCGACATCCGCACCACGCTGGGGCTGCAGGTCGAAGGCTTCCCGAACCTGTTCACGATCGGCGCGCCGCTGGCGCCGTCCACCGCACTGTGCAACATGTACCTGTGCATGACGGAGCAGGCCGACTGGGCATTGGAAGCCATCCGCCACATGGACGCGCACGGCCTGCACAGCATGGAACCGACACGGGAAATGGAGGACGCGTGGGTGGAACACCACGACGCGATCGCGAACTCGACGCTGGTGACGAAGACCGACTCCTGGTACATGGGCTGCAACGTCAAGGGCAAGCCGCGGCGGTTGCTGTCCTATATCGGTGGCTCCGTCGCCTACCGCAAGAAGTGCGACGAGATCGCGGAAGGTGGTTACGCGGGCTTCATCTTCGGCTGAAACCGGCCCTTGCGCCCCCGACCCGCGGCTGGTGCTGCGGGTTTTTCTTGCGATCATGCAGCCAGCGAGGTGGCCCCGAAGGTCGCCCGGCCTGTCGGCGCAGTCATGTTCGCCGCGTGTTGCGCTGCACATAATCGGACCGCTCCCTCTACCGGTATCCGGACATGTTCAAGTACAAGGCCCCGCTCAACGACATGCACTTCCTGCTGCACGAGGTCTTCGACTACCCCGCGCACTACGCCACGCTGGCGAACGGCAAGGACGCCGACCGCGACACGGTAGATGCCATCGTCGAGGAATGCGCGAAGCTGTGCGAGGAAGTGCTGGCGCCGCTGTACAACTCCGGCGACGCGGAAGGCTGCCATCTGGAAGATGGCAACGTCACGACGCCGAAGGGCTTCAAGGAAGCCTACGAACAGTACGCGGCAGCCGGCTGGCAAGGGCTTTCCCACCCGACGGAGTACGGCGGCCAGGGCATGCCGATGTCGCTGGGGCTGTTCAAGGCCGAGCTGATGGGCACGGCGAACTGGCCATTTGCCATGTACCCCGGCCTGTCGCTGGGCGCGATGAATACCGTCATGCAGTTCGGCGACGAGGCGCAGAAGAAAGCCTACCTCACGCCAATGGTGGAAGGCCGCTGGATGGGCACGATGTGCCTGACGGAGCCGCAGTGCGGCACCGACCTTGGCCAGGTGCGCACGAAAGCCGACGCGAACGCGGACGGCAGCTACAAGCTCAACGGCCACAAGATCTTCATCTCCTCCGGCGACCACGACCTGACGGAAAACATCGTCCACATCGTGCTGGCGCGCCTGCCGGACGCGCCGAAGGGCACGCGCGGCATCTCCCTGTTCATCGTGCCGAAGTTCCTGCCGGACGCGGACGGCAACATCGGCGCGCGCAACGGCGTGGTGTGCTCGGCCATCGAGCACAAGATGGGCATCAACGGTTCCTCCACCTGCGCCATCGACTTCGAGGACGCCACCGGCTTTTTGATCGGCGAGCCGAACAAGGGTCTGGAGGCCATGTTCACGTTCATGAACACGGCGCGCATCGGCACCGCCACGCAGGGCGTGTGCCACGCCGAGGCGTCGTTCCAGAACGCGCTGGCCTACGCGAAGGAGCGCCGCTCGATGCGCGCACTGTCGGGCAAGAAGGAGCCGGACAAGGTGGCCGATGCCATCATCTGGCACGCCGACGTGCGCCGCATGCTATTCACGCAGAAGGCCGTCGCCGAAGGTGGGCGCGCCATGCTGTACTTCGCGGCGCAGTACGCGGACCGCATGATCGAAGGCGCGTTGGCCGGCAACGACGCCGAATACCGGAAGTGGGATGACAAACTCGGCTTCCTGACGCCGATCCTCAAGGGTTTCCTGACGGAAATGGGGCTGGAAGCTGCGAACCTTGGGATGCAGATCTACGGCGGCCACGGCTACATCCGCGACAACGGCATGGAACAGATCGCCCGCGACGCGCGCATTGCCACGCTGTACGAAGGCACCACGGGCGTGCAGGCGCTCGACCTGCTCGGCCGCAAGGTGCTGCTGACGACGAAGGGCAAGGCGGTGTTCAGCTTCAGCGCGCTGATCGCGAAATTCGCCAAGGACAGCCTGACGAACAGCACGCTGCGCCCCTACGCCTGGCAGCTCGCCAAGCTCGCCGCCCAATGGGACTGGCTCACCGGCCGGTTGCTGCTCGCTGCCCGCAAGGATCGCGACATCGTGTCCGCCGCGAGCTGGCATTTCCTGATGTACTCCGGTTACGTGACGATGGCATATTTCTGGGCCGTGCAGGCGTCCGTCGCCGCGAAAAAACTGAAAGCAGGCGATGGCGAACAGACACCCGGGTTCTACCAAGCCAAGCTCGCCACTGCGCAGTTTTATTTCGATCACCTTCTGCCACGCACCAAAGCGCACGCTGCCTCGATGTTGAAACCGAGCGCGACGCTGACCCACCTGCCGGCAGAAAGCTTCTCCTTCACCGACTGAGGGGCGACGATGCGACAAGTCTGGATTACCGGCCACGGCGGGCCGGACAAGCTGCAAGTGCGCGAAGTGTCGGATCCAGTGCCACAAGGCGATGAAGTCCGCATTCGCGTCAAGGCCAGCGGCGTCAACTTCGCCGACATCATGGCGCGCCGGGGCCTGTACCCAGACGCGCCCAAACTACCTTGCGTCGTCGGTTATGAAGTATCGGGTACGGTCGATGCCGTGGGGCCTGCGGTGCCCCAGGAGTGGATCGGCCACGATGTGCTGGCCCTCACGCACTTCGGCGGCTACGCCGATACCGTGATCGCGCCGCAAGCACACGTGTTCGAAAAGCCGCCCAGCCTCATCCACGAACAAGGCGCGGCATTGCCGGTGAACTATCTCACGGCCTGGCAACTGCTGGTCGTGATGGGCGGGCTGAAGGCCGACGAAACCGTCCTGATCCACAACGCCGGCGGTGGCGTCGGCCTCGCGGCCATCGACATCGCACGCCATGTCGGTGCCACGATCTACGGCACGGCCAGCGAGTGCAAGCACGCGTTCCTGAAGGAACGTGGCCTGCATGCGGCGATCGACTACACGCAAACCGACTGGGGTCCGGCAGTCGACCAGCTCACTGGCGGTCGCGGCGTGGAACTGATCATCGACCCACTCGGCGGCTCACACTGGAAGAAGAGCTACCAGGCGCTGCGCCCCACCGGCCGGCTCGGCATGTTCGGCGTCTCCACGACCACGCAGTCGCACTTGCCCGGACCCTTGAAATTCCTGCCGATGGTCGCGGGCCTGCCGTGGTTCAATCCGATCCCGCTCATGAACCAGAACCGCGCCGTGTTCGGCGTGAATCTCGGCCACCTGTGGGACGAGGTTTCCAAGCTGCGCAACTGGATGGAAACCCTGCTGCGCGGGATCGACGAAGGCTGGGTCCGTCCACACGTCGACCGGACGTTCCCATTGGCCCAAGCCGGAGAAGCGCACGCCTACATCGAAGCACGGCAAAATATCGGCAAGGTCGTGCTGACGGTCTGAGCCACCCGATCACGCCACGCCCGCACCCTCAAACGCCTTCGCGGCACGATAGATTCGGCCTTCGCCCCAGAACGGCCCCACCAGCATGAGGCCGACGGGCAGGCCGTCACTGACGCCGCACGGGATGGAAATGGCCGGATGGCCGGTGGCATCGAAGGGCGCGGTGTTGGCCAGCATCTCCAGCCCGCGCTGGACGTTTTCCGTGATACCGGCATCCGGCCCCGGCAGCGGCGTCGCCTTCATCGGCGTGGTGGGCATCAGCAGCAGGTCGTACTTCGCCAGCACCGCGTCGTAGGCGGCGACCACGCGGCGCAGCAGGTTCTGCGCGCGGGCGTAGTGCAGCCCGTGGTACTTGCGCCACATGTACTGCCCCAGCAGCACCGTGACCTTCACGGTTTCCGAGAAGTCGTCGGCACGCAGGCGCCAGGCATCCTGAGCCTGCATCATCCCCGGCAGGTACAAGCCTTTCCAGCCGCTGCCCTGGCCGTTGGTGTGCAGTATCTGCACGACCGCGCCTTCGTGCACGATCGCCGACCAGACGGCACCGGCCACGGAATGCATGGGGATGGAAACCTCTTCGACCGTCGCCCCCAGCCGAGCGAAGGTCGCGCCCGCCTGACGCACCAGCCGGTCCACGTCCGGTTCCGATTCCGGCAGGCCGAAGCCTTCGCGCACGACGCCGATCCGCATGCCGCGTACGCCGCCTTCCATCTCCGCGGCGTAATCCGTCTTGCGGACGTTGTGCTGGCGTGCATCCAGGCCATCCTCACCCGCGATCACGCTCAGCAGCAAGGCGTTGTCGGCCACGGTGCGGGTAATCGGGCCGATGTGGTCCATCGTCGCTTCGATGGACATGCCGCCGGTGTACGGCACCAGCCCGAAGGTCGGCTTCATGCCCACCGTGCCGCAGTAGGAGGACGGCATGCGCACCGACCCGCCCTGGTCGGTACCCAGCGCCATGTCGACCGCGCCGGCCGCCACCAGCGCCGCGCTGCCCGACGACGAGCCGCCGGCGGAATGGCCGGGCTTTCTCGGATTGATGACAGCACCCGTGGAATTCGTGTGGCTGCCGCCGGAAAAGCAGAACAGTTCGCAGTGGCTCTTGCCGAGGATCGTGCCGCCAGCATCGAGGATGCGCGTGACGACGGTGGCATCCACGTCCGGCACGTAGCCGCGCAGCGTGGCGGAGCCGTTCATCATCGGCACACCAGCCACTGCAATGTTGTCCTTCACGGCCAGCGTGCGGCCTTTCAGCGGCCCCGCGTCCGCACCGTGGATCTCGCTGCGGTAGTACCAGGCGTGGTACGGGTTGTCCTCCGGGGCGGGCGCATGGCCCGGCGTGCGCGGGTACTTCACCACGGGCAGCTCGTCGGGCATCCGGTTCACCACGTCGTAGGCTGCCAAGGGCGCCGCCATCAAACTGCGGTATTCCGCCAACTGCTCGTTCGTCAGGTGCAGCCCCAGTTCCTGCGCGGTCTCGGCCAATTCTTCCAGGGTCGGGTTGTGCATGGGTTTCTCTCCTCCGGCTTGACGCTATTTTCGTAAGTGCTAATGTTACCGGGATATAGAGCTTGGAGGAGAAAGAACAATGGGTGCACACCATCACCACGCCCCACCCTCGGACGTGCGCATCAGGGTCCGCGCCATCGAGTCGCTGCTGCTCGAAAAAGGGCTCGTGGATTCCGCCGCGATGGACAAGATCGTGGAGACCTTCGAGAAGGACATCGGCCCGCGGCGCGGGGCCGAGGTCGTGGCCCATGCGTGGACCGATCCTGAATACCGCAAGCGCCTGCTGGAAAACGGTACGGCGGCAATCGGCGAGTTCGGCTACACCGGGCTTCAGGCCGAGGAAATGATCGTCGTCGAGGACACGCCGAAAGTGCACAACATGGTGGTGTGCACGCTGTGCTCCTGCTACCCGTGGACCGTGCTCGGGCTGCCGCCGGTGTGGTACAAGTCCGCGCCCTACCGTTCCCGCGTCGTCATCGACCCGCGCGGGGTGCTGAAGGAATTCGGCGTTACCCTGCCGGAAAGTACGGAAATCCGCGTCTGGGACAGCAATTCAGAACTGCGGTACATGGTGCTGCCGATGCGCCCGGAAGGTACCGAAGGCCTGAGCGAGGAGGCGCTTGCCGAACTCATCACCCGCGACTCCATGATCGGCACCGGCTTGCCGAAGACGCCGGCGGAGGTTGCGGCGTGAACGGCGTCCAGGACATGGGCGGCATGCACAACATGGGACCGATCGTGCACGAGGCCAACGAGCCGGTGTTCCACGAGGAATGGGAACGCCGCGCCTTTGCCATGCTGCTGCTGTGCCTCGGCGGCGGCCACTACAACCTCGACATGGCACGGCGGGCTATCGAACTCATGCCTCCCGCCGAATATCTCGACACCTCCTATTACGAGCACTGGATGCACGGACTGGAAGTGCTGATGGCCGAGGACGGCAGCCTCACGCGCGAGGAAATCGACGCACGTGTGGCACAACTCGCTGCTGCAGGGGTCCACTGATGCCGACTGTCCCCGTCGAAATGATCGACCCACTTGTCGCACACGGCGCTCCGGCGCGCATGAACGTGGATGCGCCGACGCGCTTCAAGGTCGGCGCCGTCATCCACGCGCGCAACATCAACCCCCTCCACCACACCCGCCTGCCGCGCTACATCCGCGGGCGGCAGGGTACCGTGGTGCGCGATTGCGGTGTCTTCATCCTGCCCGACACCCACGCACATGGCCTTGGGCCCTGCCCCGAACGGCTGTATTGCGTGCGCTTCGAAAGCCGGGAATTGTGGGGAGACGATGCAGACACGCGCAACGCCGTATACATCACCTTGTGGGACCGCTACATCGATGACTGATCCAGCCGTTGCCCCCGCCATCGACCGTACGCTGCTGCAGGCAATCCCGCGCGGTGCCGACGGCGCCGCCTTCCAGGAACCGTGGCAGGCCCAGGCCTTCGCGCTCACCGTGCAGCTCAACCAGCGCGGCGTCTTCACCTGGAAGGAATGGACGCTGTCCCTCGGCGCGGAAATCGCCGCGGCCAAGGCGCGCGGCGAAGATGATTTCGGCCAGGACTACTTCCATTACTGGCTCGTGGCGCTGGAAAAGATCCTCGTGCGCAAAGGGTTGACAGATGCCCCGGGGCTGAAGGACCTGCAGGAAACCACGCGCAAAAACTGGCCCACGGGTGCCGACCACGTCGCGCAGCGCTCGCCGCTGGTAGTCGGCTAGGCCCCCGCATGGCCGACGACGCGGCAGTAATCATGCAGAAGGTCGACGAGCCCGGCATGGGTGTACTGGAAGTGTTTCCGCTGCCCACGGACGAAGCTACGCTGCACAGCCTGCTGGCCGACATCTTCACCGAGCACTGGCAAGCCGTGCGTTTCGGCCCGCTCATCCAGGGTGCCGCCTACGAGATCGCCGCACCGCAAGCTGCCCACATCACGTTGCTGGACGGCTACATCACCGTCGATTTTGGCGTCTGGCACCTGCACTTGTGCATCGGTGAACACCACGGCACGCAGCGCTGCCCGACGCCGCCGGAACTCGCGCGCCACCGGCGCACGGCTCGCGCCGAGTTCTACCGCATCGTCACCACCGGCGCTCCGACCTCGTGGGGCCTGCGCCTGTTCAACGGCGCCGCCGAGCAGCAAATCAACGTGATGCTGCCGAACCCGTTCCTGACTGAACAAGGCCGCGTCGAGCACACCCCGGACTGGTCGCGGCTCGCGGTCTGGGACCGCCTGCGCGAACGCTACCTCAGCCTTGCAGCCGACCCGCGCGACCGTACGGCATCCCGCTTCTACCATCCCTGACCCGCGTCACGCCGGGGCCGTCCGACGCAACGGCAGTGCTTCGTCTATCCTCCTTCCGACAACCACGCGAGATGGAGGAGAAACAGATGGCAAGATTGACAGGCAAATGCGCGCTCATCACCGGTGGGGCTCGCGGGCTGGGCCTTGCACACGGCAAGCGGCTGGCGGAATACGGCGCAAAAGTCATGCTCACCGACCTCGACGCGGCAGCGGTTACCGCTGCGGCGGCGGAACTGAAAAAGGCCGGGCTGGACGTTCATGCCCTGCGCCAGGACGTAACGGACGAAGCCGGCTGGGATGCCACGCTTCAGGCCACGGTCGCCGCCCTCGGCGGCTTGAACGTACTGGTGAACAACGCCGGCATCGCGTTCTTCGGCGACGTCGAGACCTGCAGCTACGACAACTGGCGCAAGACGCAGGCCGTGAACCTCGATGCCGTGTTCCTCGGCACGCGCGCCGCGGTGCGCCACATGAAGGACCACGGCGGCGGCAGCATCATCAACATTTCCTCCATCGAAGGCATCATCGGCGACCCGAACCTCGCCGCCTACAACGCCAGCAAGGGCGGCGTGCGGCTATTGACGAAATCCGCCGCGCTGCATTGCGCCCGGCAGCATTACGGCATCCGCGTGAATTCCGTCCATCCGGGCTACGTCCTCACCGACATGGTGAAAGGCGCGCTCGCCACGCTGCCGGCGGATGCCGCCGCCGCCGCCGCGGAAGACCTCAAGACCAACAAGACACCGATGGGCCGCTTCGGGACCGCGCACGAGATCGCCGAACTCGTCGCATTCCTCGCTTCCGACGAGTCCTCCTATTCCACCGGCTCGGAGTTCGTCGCCGACGGCGGCTATTCGGCACAGTAGATTCCGCGTTCGAAAGCTCGCGCCCGGCCCGGGATTTCTCGGGCCGGGCGCAAGGCTTTCAATGAGCGGCAACTGCCGTGGCGGCGGAATGCCCCTTGAGCACGATCTTCACGCGCTGCTCTTTCGGGATGCCCTCGTAATACCGGCGCAGAATTGCCAACACTTCCGGGCGGCTAAAGTTTGCAGGGACTTCACCGCCTTCGGACAGCAGCTTGCGCAGCTTTGTGCCGGACACCAGCACGCGCGTGGCGTCGTCGTGCGGGCAGGTCTTGGCGCTGGCCATGCCGTGGCACGCGGAGCAATAGAACGTCCAGTCGATCTTCAGCGGCTTGGTTTTCAGCGCACCTTCGGGAATCTCGTCGAAGATCTTCTGCGAATCAAAAGGCCCGTAGAAATCGCCGACGCCGGCGTGGTCACGGCCCACCACCAAGAATGCACAACCGTAATTCTGGCGGAACAGGGCGTGCAGCAGTGCTTCGCGCGGGCCGGCGTAGCGCATGTCGAGCGGGTAGCCGGACTGGATGACAGTGTTCGGTTTGAAGTAGTGGTCGATGAGCGTGGCAATGGCCTTCTGCCGCACTTCGGCGGGGAAATCACCGGGCTTCAGCTTGCCGAGCAGCGAGTGGATCATCACGCCGTCGGAAATCTCCAGCGCAATCTTTGCCAGGTATTCGTGGCTGCGGTGCATCGGGTTGCGGGTCTGGAACGCGGTGACAGTATGCCAGCCACGACGCGTGAATTCCGCCCGCGTCTCGGCCGGTGTCATGAACATGGCACCGTAAAGGCTGGGGAATTCTCCCCGGCTCAGCACTTTCACGGGACCGGCGAGGTTTACCTCGCCCTGCGCCATCACCATCTTCACGCCGGGGTGGGAAATATCGGTGGTGCGGAACACCTGCCGGCACTCGTGCTCCTTGTCGATGGAGTATTTCTCCGTGACTCTCAGCGTCGCCAGCGTTTCCTGCCGCGCCGGATCAAACAGCGCGACTTCTGCTCCGAGCTTCAGCCCTTGTGCCGTGGCGGAGTCGGTGGACAGCGTGATGGGAATCGGCCAGAACAGGCCGGAGGCCAGCTTCATCTCATCGCATACACCGCGCCAGTCGGCCTTCGTCATGAAACCGTCCAGCGGCGTGAAGCCGCCGATGCCGAGCATGATGAGGTCGCCCGCTTCGCGCGACGATATGTTCAAGCGCGGCAACGTGGCCGCGCGCTCAAGCTCGGCAGCGAGGGCTTCGCCTTCGAGCAACAACGGCTTGAGCAGGCCGCCGCCGTGGGGTGCAACGAGTTCAGTCATGGTGAAACTCCGTTTGGAACTTCGAAAATCGGGCATTCAATGCGCAACATGCAGGCCGCATTCGCGGTTCCCTTCGATCTTGGTCGGGGAGGAGTAGCGCCTGAACGGCGAAGGCCGGCGTAGCCAGCCCGCCGTTCCAGGGCGCATTTCGACAGGCAGTGCGGCCCATTCAATGCGCAACGTGCAGTCCACATTCACGATTGCCTTCGATCTTGGTAGGGTCGAAATAGTCGAAGTTGTTCGGCAGGTCGTTGAGCTTGAGGTACTCGTGCATCTGCTTCGACGTCCAGTGCAGCACTGGCGCGACCTTGAGCATGCCATCGTGGTTGACGGACACCGGCTGCATCGCGGCGCGCAGCGCCGTCTGTTCCGCACGCACGGCCGTGAACCACACTTTCGGCGCGATCTCCCGCATCGCGCGCTCGAAAGGCTCCAGCTTCACTTCGTGCGCGAAGGCTTCCAGCCGCGGATCGCCGAGCGTCGGCGTCGGCCCGTCCACGGCTTCGCGGTGCGCGCGCGTGCGCAGCGGCAGGTAAGTACGCAGCTTGAGGTTCAAGCGCTGGGTAATTTCGTCGGCAACGCGGTAGGTCGCCGGCGTGCCATAACCGGAGTCCATCCACACGATTTGAATGCCCGGCTTCACGCGCGTGACCATGTGCAGGATCACGGCCTCGAAAGGCCCGAAGTTCGTGGTGCAGATGGCATGGTCGTTCTGTGCGCACGCCCATTCGATGAGCTTGAGTGGCTGGTCGCCCAGCTCCGCGTTGATTGCGTCGTAATTCATTCTTAACTCCTGATCTGAAGATTCGAGAAGGTTTTTCAGTAATTGATGACCGGGCGGCGCTTCGGCGGTTCCACCAGCCCCACGCGCGCCACGAAGTCGCCGAAGTGCTCACCGGCACTGCGCTCGGCGGCGAAGCGGCCGAAGATTTCGTCCAGCGCGGCAAGGATTTCCGCTTCGCCGATGTTTTCCTTGTACATCCCGTTCATACGCTCGCCGAGATGGTCGGCGCCCAGGCGCAGGTCGTACTTGCCGATGGCGCGACCGATGAGGCCGATTTCGCCCATGTAGGAACGCGAGCAACTGTTCGGGCAGCCCGACAGGCGGAAATGAATCGGCTCGTCCCGCAGGCCGTACCGGTCCAGTAGCTCTTCGAATTTTTCGAGGATGTGCGGCAGATAGCGCTCGGATTCCGCCATCGCCAGGCCGCAGGTCGGCAGCGCCACGCATGCCAGTGCATGCAGCCGGATGCCGCTCGCGCGCTTGTAGTCGTCCAGCCCGTACTGCTCGACCAGCGCGTCGATGGCGGCACGGTCTTCTGGCGCCACGTCGGCGATGATCAGGTTCTGGTCGCAGGTCATGCGGAACTCGCCGGTGTGGACACGGGCGATCTCACGCATGCCGGTCTGGCGCGCGCGGCCCTCCACGTCCTTGATGCGGCCGGCTGGAATCTGCAGCGTCAAGTGCCAGCGGCCATCGTCGCCTTCCACCCAGCCATAGCGGTCGCCGTTGTGGTCGAAGTGGTAGGGGCGCGGCGGCTCGATCGGGAACGGCAGGCGCGACTGCAGCTCGTCGTGGTACCACTGCAGGCCGCGGTCGTCGATGGTGTATTTCAACCGCGCGTGCTTGCGTTCGCCGCGGTCGCCGAAGTCGCGCTGGACCGCGATCGCGTGCCAGCAGGTCTCCAGAAGGTGCTCCGGCGGCACGAAGCCGATGAGGTCACCCAGAGACGGGTAGGTCTTCGGATCGCCCGCCGTTGCCCCCATGCTGCCGCCGGGGGCCAGGTTGAACCCCTGCAATTTGTTGTGCTCGTCGAGGATGGCGATCAGGCCGAAGTCCTGGGCGAAGACATCGATGTCGTTGTAGGGCGGGATGGCGATGCCGAACTTGAACTTGCGTGGCAGGTAGGCCGGTCCGAGCAGCGGTTCCTCATCGTTCGCGCCGTCGCTGGTGCGTTCGCGCTTTTCGATCCACAACTCGCGGTAAGCCGTGGTGCGCGGCTTGACGTGGTTCATGATCTTCAGCGCCCAGTCGTAGAGTTCCGCATGGGTGGAAGACAGCTTCGGATTCACCGAGCAGATGACGTTGCGCACGTCATCGCCGCAGGCCGCCAGCGTGGACAGGCCGATGGCGTTGATGCCGCCGATGAAGTCGCGCAGGTGTTCCTTGCGGATCATGTGGAACTGAAAGGTCTGGCGCGTCGTGATGCGCAGGCCGTTGCTGGCGTAGCGGTTGGCGAGTTCGTCCAGCCCCAGCCATTGCTGGGGCGTGAGCATGCCGCCCGGCAGGCGCACGCGCACCATGAAGCCGTAGTCCGGCTCCAGCTTCTGGCGCCGGCGCTCATCGCGCACGTCGCGGTCATCCTGCATGTAGCTGCCGTGGAATTTCAGCAGCTTGGTGTCGGGCTCGCTGATGGCACCGGTGGTGCGGTCGGCAAGGCCAAGGTCGATGGTGCCGCGCAGAAAGCGGCTGTCGGCCTTGATGTGCTCAAGCTGCGAAAGCTTGATGGGTCGTTCTGCTTGAGTCATGAGTCTGCAATCCGTTGAAAGTCGGGCGTTGAAAGTGCGGGTCAATACACGTCGCGGGCGTAACGGCCTTCGGCCAGCAGGCCCTTCAGCCAGGCTGTGGCCTCTTCACGCGGCTTGTTGCCGTGCTCGGCAATGACGTCGATGAGCGCAGCGTTGACATCCGGAGCCATATGCTCGGCATCGCCGCACACGTACAGATGCGCACCGGCGTTCAGCCATGCCCACACGTCCGCGCCGTGCTCGCGCAGGCGGTCCTGCACGTAGATCTTCTCGGCCTGGTCGCGCGAGAAGGCGACGTCGAGGCGCGTCAGCGTGCCTTCCTTGAGCGCCTGCAGCCATTCGATCTGATACAGGAAGTCGCTGTGGCGATGCGGGTTGCCGAAGAACAGCCAGTTGCGGCCCGTCGCGCCGTCTTCCTGGCGCTGCTGCAGAAACGCACGGAACGGGGCCACGCCGGTGCCGGGGCCGACCATGATGACGTCTCGCGTGCCATCCGCCGGCAGGCGGAAGCGCGTGTTGGCCTCGATGAACACCGGCACCTGGGCGCCTTCCGGCACCTCGCACAGGTAGCGGCTGGCGGCACCCCAGCGTGCTTCGCCGTCCTGCTCGAAGGCGAGGCGCGCAACGGTCAGGTGTATTTCTTCATCGGCCTGCGCTTCGCTGGAAGCGATGGAATACATGCGCGGCGCCAGCGGGCGCAGCGCCGCCACCAGCCCTGCAGCGTCCCACGCCGTCGGGTAGCCGCGCAGCACGTCGATGACTTGCTGGCTGGCCAACAGCTGGGCAAATTCCGCCGACGCGGTGGGTTGCAGCAAGGCCTGCAGCGCGGCGTGCCCGCCCCGTTCGCCATGGGCTTTCAGGAACGGCCGCGTCAGCGCCGTCAGTTCGCGCCGCTCACCGAGCCAGCGGGACAGCGGCAGGGTTTCCTCGCCGACCGTGACGTCCGTGGCACCGTCCAGTTTCAGCACGTCGAGCACACGCGCCACGAGTTCCGGTGCCTGCGTCGGCCACACGCCGAGCGCGTCGCCCGGCTGGTAGTGCAGGCCGCTGCCGGCCAGCGACAGTTCGATGTGGCGCACGTCCTTCTCGCTGCCGCTGCCGACGATGCGCTGGTTGGCCAGCACTTCGGCCACGAACGGACGCTCCCGCGTCCACGCGGAACGCGCCGGACGCAGCGGCGTGACCACACTGCTTGCCGCGGCGGGCGCAGCCGCTGGCGCGCTCAGGCGTTCTTCCGCTTGCTTCAAGGCCGTTTCGGCCCAGGGCCCGGCGACGGTCTCGATATCCACATCCGCTTCGGCGTGGTCGAACAGGCGCGTGGCGCCGAGTTCCGCCAGCCGTGTATCCAGAGTGCGCCCGACGCCGCAGAAGTCTGCATAGCTGGAATCGCCCAGCGCCAGCACGGCGTAGGACAATTCCGGCAGCTTCGGCGCGCGGCGGCCGGTGATGAATTCGAAAAAACCGCGCGCGTCGTCCGTGGGTTCTGCGGCGTCGCCCTCGCTGTGGGTGGCAAAGACAAGGTAGAGGAAACGCTCTTTCTTCAGTTCGCTCGTGCGGTAAGCGTCGGCGCGCACGATGCGCACCGGCAGGCCGGCCGTCTCGACCCGCGCCGCGAGCTGTTCGGCCACGCGCTTGGCGTTGCCGGTCTGGCTGCCGTAGACGATAGTCAGGCGTTCGTCGCTCGCCGCCGCAACGGGCGCCACCGGCAGCGCCGCCGTGGTGGCAACCCCGCCGAGTTGCGCTGCGGCACCCGCCATGTAACCGGACAACCAGTGCAGGGCGTGGGCGTCCAGTCCTTGGATAAGGTCGGCGGCGGTCTGCGCCTTTTCGGGCGAGATGGGCGGCAGCACCCGCGCTGCGGAGCTTGCGTAAGTCATGGTCTTTCCTTGTGTTGTAGCCCGTTGCCAGGCAGTGGAATCAAAGACGGAAGGGATGGGGCGCCGCGGTTCACGCCTCGTTCACGGCGTGGGCGGGCATTCGTGCAGCAGCACCGAGCGCGGCTTCAGCCGACTGATCGCGGCCGCCGAACCACGCCAGCCGGTCGCGCAGCTTCACGACTTCACCGACGATCACGAGACTGGCGCTGCGGACACCAGCCGCCGCGACTTTTTCCGGCAGGTCGTGCAGCGTTGCACACAGCACGCGCTGGCTGGGCTGCGTGCCGTTTTCGACCACTGCGGCGGGCCAATCGGGCGGCAAGCCGGCCGCCACCAGCTTTTCGCACAGCGTCGGCAGCGTCGACAGACCCATGTAGATGACCAGCGTCTGGCCCGGCCGCGCGAGGCTGTCCCACGGCAGGCTCAGCTCGGCTCCAGCGCGGGCGTGGCCAGTGACGAACACGCAGGCCTGGGCATAGTCGCGATGCGTCAGCGGGATGCCCGCGTAGGCCGCGCAGCCGTTCGCGGCACTGACGCCGGGCACGAGCTGGAACGGCACGCCGTGCGCCGCCAGTGCCTCGGCTTCCTCGCCACCGCGCCCGAACACGAAGGGGTCGCCGCCTTTCAGGCGCAGCACGCGCTGCCCGGCCTGTGCCCGCGCGACGAGCAAGGCGTTGATCTCCGCCTGTGGCACGGCGTGGTGGCCGCTGCGCTTGCCGACGAAGACACGCTCGGCATCCTGGCGCACCAGCGCCAGCACGCGCGGGTCGAGCAGCCGGTCGTAGAACACCACGTCAGCCTGCTGCATCAACCGCAGGGCGCGCAGGGTCAGCAGGTCCGGATCGCCGGGGCCGGCACCGACGAGATACACCTCGCCGCGTTGCGGGCCGCCTGCAACACGCGCCGCAAGCACTGCGGCAGCGGCGGTGGCGTCGCCGCGCAGTACCGCCTCGGCGCCTTCGCCGTCGAGGAAGTCCTCCCACACACTACGGCGCGCGGCGGGAGCCAGCCGGGCGTTCACCGCGCCGCGGGCCGTGCCCAGGAATCGGGCCAGCTTGCCGGTCTGCGCCGGCAGGCGGGCTTCGATGTCTTCCTTGATGCGCCGCGCCAGCACCGGCGCCGTGCCGCTGGTGGAAACGGCGACCGTAACCGGCGCGCGGTCGACGATGGCCGGCGAAATGGCCGTCGACAACGTGATGTCGTCGACGACGTTGACGAACAGGTTGCGGCGGCGAGCAGCCTCTGCAACCCGGGCGTTGAGGGCGTGGTCGTCCGTCGCTGCCACGACATAGCGGCAGCCGTCCAGCTGACTGGCATCGAAAGCCTCGGCAACATGCTGCAGCGTGTGCGCCGCTGCAAGCGCCGCAACCACCGTGTCCAGATGCCGGGCGACCACTTCGACGCGGGCGCCACTGCGCAGCAGCCGGCGGATCTTGCGCAGCGCGACGACACCACCACCGACCACCAGCACGCGCTCGCCGGCCAACCGCAGGAAGATCGGGAAATCGGCAGCGCTGTTGAAGTGCAAGGATGCGGACATTGAAGGGTCTCGAAAACGGAAAAGTCAGTGGGTCGTGGCATGCGCGAGCGTTGTCATGCCCACCACCAGCAGGATCGTCGCAATGGTGCGTTTGAGCGTGCGGTCGCGCAGGTGTGCAGCGACATGCGTTCCCAGCCACACGCCCGGCAGGGAACCGGCGAGCAACGCCAGCAGCATCCAGTAGTCCACCGTGCCGGACGCCACATGACCGAAGCCGGCCAGCGCGGTCACCAGCACGGCGTGTACGAGGTCGCTGCCGATCAGGTGCACAGTGGGTTCACGCGGGTACAGCAGCATGAGCACGACCATGCCGATGACGCCGGCACCGACGGAGGAAATGCTCACCAGCGCACCGACCGTGACACCGGCCACGATCGTCAGGATCCGCCGCGTCACCGGCGACAGCTCGCCGCCGGAAGGATGCCGGCGCAGGCGCCGCATCACCGGTTCCTGGACCAGCATGAAGGCCGCTGTCAGCACGATGGCAACCGCCAGCACGGCCTTGATGAGCTGTCCCAGTGCTGCCGGCGGGATCATGAAATGCGTGATCCAGACCGTCAGCAGCGTCGCCGGGACGCTGCCGGCGGCCAGCCAGCCGACGATGTGCCAGTTCAACGCGCTGCGCCGCCCGAGCAGCGTTGCCGCCACGCCCTTGGTGACGGACGCGTACAGCAGATCGGTGCCCACCGCCATCGTCGGCGCCACGCCATAAAGCAGGATCAGCGCTGGGGTCATGAGCGAACCGCCGCCCACGCCGGTTGCGCCGACGGCAAATCCGACTATCGCACCGACAACAGTGAAACTTGGGTCAAACATCGCAGCGCCCAACGTCTTGGAAGGGGCGCAGATTAAGCAGTCTGGATTGTATTGAAAAGGAATAATTAGATATATTTTATATCATTAAGAGAATATAAAACCCTTTTCGCACCTCCCCTGCACGGTATCGATGGTCGGTGGTATATCCGTGATTCTGCTGAAGTTCATGAAATCCACTACATACCGGTTCGAGCATCCAGAACAGCCACGCTCGCTGTCTGGCATATCGAAAGATCGTTTTCGACTTCGCCGCCACAAGCCCCAAAACCACGTGAAACCGACCTCACGGCAGAGCGGGCGCGGCCTGCCGTTACAATGGCTTATGCAAGAAATCCAGACTCTCTACCCGCAGCCTTTCCGTCGGAGGCTCCGGCGTACAGCATGCGGCGCACTCGCTGGGCTGCTGATTTCCACTGGCGCCTGGAGCGCGGCCCCGGCTTCTACCCCGCCCGACGTCAATCCCGCCATCACGGAATTCCGTGTCGCGTGGCAGCGGGTGGCAAGCGGCCAGCCGGATCAACCCGATCCAGCCGCCCTGCAGGCGCTGGCCATCTATCCGTACCTCGTCGCGGCGCGGTTGTCCCGCGACCTCGCAGGCCCCGCTCCGGCGGATACCGACGCTCGCGTCTCGGCGTTTCTGACCGACTACGCCGGCGAGCCCGTCACGCATCCGCTCGCCGCGAACTGGCTGGACAGCTTGGGCCAGCGCCAGGCGTGGCCCGAATTCCTCGCCCATTTTGATGCGGCGCGCGCTACGCCGCGGCTGGAATGCCAGCGCTTTGCCGCCCTCCTCGCCACCGGCGCCACGAACGGTCTGTCCCAAGCCATCACGAAAGCCTACCTGACGGGTCAAGACCGACCAGACTGCGCGCCCGCCTTCGACTGGTTGAAGGCGCAGGGCGCGCTGCCCACGGCAACCATCGAAGCGCGCGCCCAGCTTGCGCTCGAAGCCCGCAACGTCCCGCTCGCCCGCACACTGGCGCAGGCGCTTCCGGACGCCGCGGCGACGCGCATCCAACGCTGGGCGGCGCTCGTTTCGTCTCCTGTGGACACGCTGCGTGACGTCATTGCCCACCCGCAACGGGACTGGCCCTACGCTGGGCTGACAGCCGGCTTCTCGCGGCTGGTGCGCAGCGACACCGACACCGCTGTCGCGCTCTACCCACAGCTCCTCAAGACCCGGCGCTTCACGCCCGCCCAGGCCCGCCCTTTCACGCGCTTGCTGGCGCTGGGCCTGGCATGGGACCGCAAGCCGCTGGCCCTGCAGTATTTCGATGCGCTCGGGCCGGTGACCGACGACCCCGCCGTGCAGGAATGGCGCATCCGCTCGGCGCTGTGGGCGGCCGACTGGACACGCGCGCAGCGCTGGATCGCTGCCTTGCCGCCGCAGCTTGCCCACGACCCGCAGTGGCGCTATTGGCAGGCGCGCGTCGCCGCGGCGCGTGGCAAACAGGCCGTGGCCACGCCGATCTACACCGCGCTGGCGAACGGAAACGGGTACTACGCGCTGCTGGCGAGCTGGCGCCTGGGCCGCCCCGTCACACCGCACCCGACGCCGCTGGCCGACCAGCCGGAACTGGACGCTGGGCTGGACGCCGTTGCCGGCATCCAGCGCGCCCGTGAACTGTACTTGGCAGACCTCGCTTCACAGGCCGATGTGGAATGGCGCACGGCCCTAGCCAGCGTCACACCCGACCAGCGCCAGCAGGCCGTCTGGCTCGCGCACCGCTGGGGCTGGTATCTGCAGTCCATCGCCACCGCAGCACGCCAGGGCATCTTCGATGCCTACGCCGTGCTCTATCCGCGGCCTTATCGGGCCGAGGTCAAACGCGCTGCCCAAGCCAGCCGCCTGCCGACAGACTGGATCTACGCCGTCACGCGCCAGGAAAGCCTGTACAACGCCCAGGCCGTCTCCAGCGCGAACGCGCTGGGCCTGATGCAGTTGCTGCCGGCTACCGCCCGCGCCGTGGCACAGCGCAACCAGCTGCCGATTCCCGCCGGGCGTGCGGACCTGTTCGACCCGGCCACAAACCTGCTGCTCGGCGCCACGCACCTGCGCGAGCTGCTGGACCGCGAAAACGGTTCCTTCATCGTCACGCTCGCCGGCTACAACGCTGGCCCGCGCGCCGCACAGCGCTGGTTGCCGCCGGCGCCGATGGCGGCCGACATCTGGATCGAGAACGTGCCGTACAACGAAACCCGCCGCTACATCCAGCGCATCCTGTGGCACACCGCGATCTTCGGTTGGGAAGCTAGCGGCAAGGGCCAGAACATGGCCCCGTTCCTGAAGCCGGTGGCCGCACCGCAGGCGGCGGGGGATGCCGATGCATAGCTATGAGGTCGGCGGCGCCGTGCGCGACGCGCTGCTCGGGCTGCCGATCGTCGAGCGCGACTATGTCGTCGTCGGTGCCACGCCAGCCGACATGGCCGCAGCCGGTTTCACGCCCGTCGGCAAGGATTTCCCGGTTTTCCTGCACCCCGTCACGCACGCCGAATATGCGCTGGCGCGGACGGAACGCAAGACCGCCGCGGGCTACCACGGCTTCGCGTTCCACACCGGGCCGGACGTGACACTGGAAGACGACCTGCGGCGCCGCGACCTGACCGTGAATGCCATCGCACGGACCGACGACGGCACGCTCGTCGACCCGTGGGGCGGGCAGCGCGACCTTGCCGCACGCGTGCTGCGCCACGTCTCCGCCGCATTTGCCGAAGACCCGGTGCGTATCCTGCGCGTCGCCCGTTTCGCCACCCGCTTCGCGCCACTCGGCTTCACGATCGCGCCCGAGACGCTGGCATTGATGCAGCGCATGGTGGAAAACGGCGAAGCCGACCATCTCGTGCCGGAACGCGTGTGGAAGGAAGCCGCGCGCACGCTGTCCGGCGATGCGCGCGCCACATCAGGCTACCAGCCTTCCGTGTTCTTCCGCGTACTGCGCGAATGTGGCGCGCTGGCACGCGTGATGCCAGAACTCGACGCACTTGCCGGCATTCCCCAGCCGGTGAAATATCACCCGGAAATCGATGCCTTCGAGCACGTCATGCTGGCGCTCGACCTGTCCTTCACGCTCGGTTGCGCGCCGGAAACGCGCACTGCCGTGCTGCTGCACGATCTCGGCAAGGCCCTCAGCCCGAAAGCCGAACTGCCCCACCACCACGGGCACGAAGCGCGCGGCGTGCCGTTGGTGGAAGCCTTCTGCGCGCGGCTGCGCGTACCCAACGCCCACCGCGAACTCGCCGTCGCCGTCACGCGCGACCACCTGAACGTGCACCGCGTCGCCCGGCTCCGTCCGGAAACCCTGCTCGGCCTGCTGGAACGCCTGCGCGCCTTCAAGCGCGGCGATTTCTTTGCCCATGCGCTCGACGCCTGCCAGTGCGACGCGCGCGGGCGAGCCGGGCTGCAGGGCCAGCCCTACCCCTCCGTGGGCTTCTTGAAACAGGCGGCCGCCGTGGCCGCGGAAATTCAGGCGCGCGACCTCGACCCTACCCTGCAGGGACCGGCCATCGGCGCCGCCCTGCGCACGGCACGCATCGAACGCCTTGCGGCATGGAAGGCGCAGACTCTGCCGACTCCACTCTGAATTCACTTTTTCTTTCGGGAACCTACATGATCAAGCACATCGTCCTGTGGCGCCTCAACGGCAAGACCGACGCCGAACGCGCCGCGCAGGCTGCGGAAATCCAGCGCCGCCTCCACGCCTTGAATGGCCGCGTACCGGGCCTCGTCAAGCTCGAAGTCGGCATCAACTTCGCGCACAGCTCGCGTTCCGCCGACGTCGCGCTGATTGCGAAACTTGAATCCCGCGCCGCGCTGGACGCCTACCAGGCCTTCCCCGACCACGTCACCGCCAAGCACTACATCGCCGCCCAGGCCGCCGACGTGTGGGCCGCGGACTACGAAGTCTGACAGGCCAGCCAAGCCCATGGACGGCTCTGCCCACAACCGTGTCGTGCTCGTCACCGGCGGTGCGCGCCGCATCGGCGCTGCCATCGTGCGCCGGCTGCACGCCGGTGGCTGGCGCGTGGCGATCCACTGCAACCGCTCGCACGGCGCAGCCGACGCGCTGGCCGCGGCGCTCAATACCGCGCGCCCGGACAGCGCCGCCGTGTTTGCCGCCGACCTGCGTGCCACCGCCGAGCTGGACACGTTCGTAGCCCGGGTTCACGCCCGCTTCGGCCGCCTCGACGCGCTCGTCAACAATGCTTCGGTCTACTACTCCACGCCGCTGGCAACGCTCACGGAAGCGGCGTTTGAGGAGCTGACCGGCATCAACCTGAAAGCTCCGCTGTTCCTGACCCGCGCCTGCCTGCCGCACTTTGGCAGCGGCGCCGCGGTCGTCAACGTGCTGGACGCACTCGCGCTGCGCGCCCGCAGGCACTACGTGGCCTACGGCGCGGCCAAGGCGGCGCTGTGGACGGCGACGGAAATCCTCGCCGTGGAACTGGCCCCGGAGGTGCGCGTCAACGGCGTGGCGCCCGGCCACCACATCGCCTGGGAAGAACGCGAACCGCTGTCGGCGGAAGACCAGGCCGCGGCACCGGAACGCGTGCCGTTGCAGCGCCTCGGCACGCCGGAGGAAGTGGCAGACGCGGTGGGTTTTCTGCTGTCCCCGCAGGCAGCATTCCTGAATGGCGCGGTGATCCCGGTGGACGGCGGGTTGCGCCTGCTTTAGCGGATCCGCTCAGGCTGGCGGCAGTTCCAGCCGCGTTTCCCCTGCTGGCACGCCGTTGGCGGCAAAGCGCCGTTCGCAGAACACGACGGCGCCCGCCGCACTGACCCGCACCACGCTGGAAGCGCGCGTGCCGTAACGCAGGCCGCGCACGAATACCGGTGCGAGCAGGCGCTCCATGGCCTGCCCGACGCCGGTGTCGGGCAGCGCCGCTTCCGCCACCGATGCATCGTCCGCCAGCGCCACAAGCAAAGGTGTGCAAGCTGCTTCCGCTGCACCAGGCTGCTTCACCCAACACCCCAGCGCCGTCATCATTTTCACGACCTTCGGCCACGGGCGGCCCTCGACAAAGCTCGGCGCCCCGTTCGAGACACCGTGCACGCCCGCCGGCACGGACCGCCATGCCGGTGTCGGGCGGTTCGTCGCCCAGACCAGCTCCTGCCCATCCGAGATCAGCAAATTGAACGGGCCATAGCGGTCTGCATCGCACATCAGCCGTACCGCAGTTTCCGGGGCACGCGCCGCGCCCAGCAGAAAATCCTGCACCAGTGCCCCGCGTGACCATTCCCCCGGGCCAGGATTCGGCGTGCGGTAGTTCGTGACCGCGGCAAAGCGGCCGCCGCGCCGTGCGCCCATCCAGCTGCCTCCCGCCTGCAGATCGCGCCCACCGAGCACCTCGGCGTTTTCCACCCACGGTGCCAGCGCCATCGTCCGCCGGGCGTGGAATTCGTCGCGATTCGCCGCCACGACCAGTGGGTAGCGCGGGTGAACCTGCCAGGCAAGGGCGATGAGGCACATGGGCGTCAGAAGTGAAGGGTGAGGCAGTGGGGAGATCGGATATTCGAGATGCTGGCATTGTGGCGCATGCGACAGGCCGCAGCCTTGATGCCCGATGCCCGCTGCTTGCCGCCCGGCGTTGCCGCTATGCTGAGTGCATGAGCCAGCCCACTGCTTACGAAGCGCGCCGTTACGCGGATCTGTGCGCATGGCGCGACCAGCCACCGCCCCCGGTCCGGCGCGCTTCGGGGAAGGTTGCGCGCCGCGTGACGGACGCCGTCAGCCTGCTCGTTCCCGCCGCCGTACTGCGCTATGCCTTGCAGGTGGCGCAGGCGGCGGCCGGGCGCCTGCGCGACGAACACTCGATTCTGGAACGCGCCCACGTCGATGCGCTGAGCGAGCTTGCAGCCGACTCGCTGGAACATTGTGATGCGCTGGCCCGGCAGGTACAGCGCCGCTCCATGCTGATGGCCGGCGCCACCGGTGCCGTGTTCGGCGTCACCGGCGCCGCCGGATTGGCAGCGGACATTCCCAGCCTGCTCGTCATCGCGTTTCGCAGCATCCACCGCGTCGGCCTGTGCTACGGAGAGGACTGCATGCACGACGACGCGCACACCCTTTTGCCGCTCGCGGTGTTCGCGCTGGCCTGTGCCAACACACCGCAGGACAAGCACGCGGCGTGGACGGCACTCGCGGAACTGGAACGCCACGAGCCGGGCGCACAGGCCCTGCGGAACAGCGCTGTGCGGACCCTGAACCAAGGCATGGCGAAGACCACGGCAGCGCTGGGCTTCAGCCGCATCGCGCAGCAGGCCAGCACGCGCCTCGGCTGGCGGCTGGCCGGCTCCGCGATTCCCATTGCCGGGGCCGTCATCGGCAGTTCGGCGAACGCCTGGTACCTGCGCGACATCGCCGCCACCGCCGAGTGCACGTTCCAGTGGCGCTGGCTCCACGCCCACTACCCGGCCCTGCCATGACGCGGCGTCGCACCAAGATCGTTGCCACGCTCGGTCCCGCCACCGACTCGCCCGCCGTCATCCGCGAGCTGATCGACGCCGGTTGCGACGTGGTGCGCCTGAACTTCTCGCACGGCAGCGCCGCAGACCACGCCCGCCGTGCCCGCATCGTGCGGTCGGCCGCTGCCGCTGCCGGGCGTGACGTCGGCATCCTGGCCGATCTGCAAGGGCCGAAGATCCGCATCGAGGGCTTTGCCGAAGGGCCGGTGCAGCTCACCGAAGGGCAGTCTTTCGTGATCGACACCGCCATGGGTTCACAGGCCGGTGACGTCAAGGGCGTCGGCTGTTCCTACCAGCGCCTGCCCGACGACGTGAAAGCCGGTGACAGCCTGCTGCTGAACGACGGCGCCATCGAGCTGTCCGTGGCGGTCGTGCACGGCTCGCGCATCGAAACCACGGTGCGCGTCGGCGGCCGGCTTTCCGACCGCAAGGGCCTGAACAAGAAGGGTGGGGGACTATCCGCCGCGGCCCTGACCGACAAGGATCGCGAGGATCTGCACCACGCCGTTGCGCTCGATGCCGACTTCATCGCCGTGTCCTTTCCGCGCTCTGCCGCCGACATGGCCGAAACACGCGAGCTGATGGCGGCGGCCGGCGGCCACGCGGCACTGGTCGCCAAGATCGAGCGTGCCGAGGCGCTGCCGGAACTGGAAGCCATCATCGCCGCCTCGGACGCCGTGATGGTGGCGCGCGGCGACCTCGGCGTGGAAATCGGTGATGCGGAACTGCCAGCTTGGCAGAAACGTATCATCACCGCCGCGCGCGAGGACAACCGCCTGGTCATCACCGCCACGCAGATGATGGAATCCATGATCGCCAGCCCGATCCCGACGCGTGCCGAAATCATGGACGTGGCGAACGCGGTCCTGGACGGCACCGATGCCGTGATGCTGTCGGCGGAAACAGCCATCGGGAAATACCCGGTGAAAACCGTAGCTGCCATGGCGCGCGTGTGCCGGGGTGCGGAAGCGCAGTACGAGCGTATCGCACACGGCAACCCGGCACGCTTCGCCGTGCACTTCGAACGCATCGACGAAGCCGTCGCCCGCGCCACGGCGTGGGCGGCGCGCCACATGAAGGCGGCGGCCATCGTGGCGCTGACGGAATCCGGTGCCACGGCACTGATGATGTCGCGCGGCACGACGCAGGTGCCGATCTTCGCCCTCACGCCCCACGAACGCACACGCCGGCGCATGGCGCTGTGCAGCGGTGTCTACCCCTACGCTTTCGAGCCCGCCGACCTTTCCGGCACGCACCCGAGCCTGGAAGCCATCGCCCTGCTGCGCGAGCGGGGCGTGCTGCAACCCGGCGACCGCGTCCTCGTCACGCGGGGGGAATTCACCGGCCCCGGCGGAACGAACACCATGAAAATCCTCTCGGTGCCGGAATGATCCCACGACCATGACCGCCTCCTCCTTCCGCATCTTCGGCCACCGTGGCGCGCGGGCCCACGCGCCGGAAAACACCCTGCTGGGGCTGGAAACCGGCATCCGCCTCGGCGCTGATTGGCTGGAATTCGACGTTCATCAGCATCCCGACGGTGAACTCGTGCTGCTGCACGACGCCAGCGTGGACCGCACCACAAACGGCCATGGCCCGCTCGACGAACTGGGCTGGGCCGAACTGCGCGCGCTCGACGCCGGCCACGGCGAGCGCATCCCGACACTGGCGGAAGCGCTGCAGTGCATCGACCAACGCGCCGGCGTGAACGTGGAACTGAAAAGCTTCGGCGGCGCCGGGGCGGCGCTGGCCGCCGAATTGCAGCGCGCCATCGACACTGGCTGGCCGGTGGAGCGGTTCCTCGTCTCCTCGTTCCACCTGCCGGAACTGCGAGAGTTCAAGCGCCTGGCCCCTTCCATCCCCATCGGCGCACTGGTCGGCGGCGTGCCGCTGGACTGGGCCGCCTGTGCCGTGCAGCTCGGCGCCGCCAGCCTCAACGTGGACGCGGAATTTGCCGATGCCCGCCTCGTCGCCGACGCGCACGCCCACGGCGTCCGCGTCTACGCCTACACGGTGAATGACGTGCCCGAAATGCGCCGCCTGCAGGCACTCGGCGTGGACGGCGTGTTCACCGATTATCCTGAACGCCGGCCCAACTGATCCCGCCCCGCCTACGAGGAACACGACATGAACGACGCCAGCTTTTCGCCCGCTCCGGAACGGTACCGGAATACGACCTGGCTGGTCTATGGCCTGTATGCCGCGGGGCTGTTCACCGGCGGGCTCATCACGCTCGCCGGGCTGATCGTCGCCTACATCAAGCGCCCGGACGTCGCCGGAATGCCGTTCGCGGCACATCTGACATGGCTGATCCGCACGTTCTGGCTGTCGCTGCTGGGCTACGTCGTCGGCGGCCTGCTGGCCTGGGCCGGTATCGGCTACGTGATTCTCGCCGCCGTCTCGGTGTGGTATCTGTATCGTCTCATCAAGGGTTTCATCTACCTTAACGACGGCAAGCCGCTCGACGCCCAGGCGTGGTTCTGACACGCCAACCGATCCAAACACTCACAGCAGGCAAGCATTCCAATGCAAGCCATCATTCTCCAGCACGCGGATTTCGAAGGCACCGGCGCCATCGCCGGCTGGCTCGCGCGGCACCACTGCACGCTGCACGTCGTCCATCTCGACCACGGCCAGCGCTTGCCCCATCCGCTGGCGGCGGAGCTGGCAATCGCCATGGGTGGTCCGATGAGCGTCAACGACACCACACGCCTGCCGTGGCTGGCGGACGAACGCGAATGGCTGCGCGCCCGCGCCACCGCGGACCTGCCGACGCTGGGCGTGTGCCTCGGCGCCCAGCAGCTCGCGGCCGCGCTCGGGGCCGTCGTCCGTGCGGGAGCGCACAAGGAAATCGGCTGGTTCGACGTACGCGCCTCCACGCCGACGGGCAGCGACACATTCCGTTTCCCGGACAGCCTGCACGCCTTCCACTGGCACGGCGACACGTTCGCGCTGCCGCACGACGCACAACGCCTCGCCAGCAGCGTCGCCTGCCATGAACAGGGCTTCCAGCTGGGGCAGCACGTCATCGGCCTGCAGTGTCATCTGGAAGCCACGCCGGAAACCGTCGCGGGCATGGTCCAGGCCGGCGGGGCGGAAATTTCAGCCGGCGGTGAGTGGGTGCAGGACGCGACGCGGATCCTTTCAGCTTCTCCTGCGGACTACCAAAGCCTGCACGCCGTCCTGAATGCGGTGCTCGACCATCTTTGCGCCGGGTAGCGGCAAGCCTCAGGCGCGCTGCCGCGTCCTGAATGTACCCCAGCCGCTGTGCCAGACCGTACCGAGCAGCGCGCGCACGGCGCTTTCGTCGGCGTGCGGCTCCCCGCCATTCGCCATGCGCTTGAGCTGACGCGCGTACCACGTGACTTCCAGCAGCGCGGTGCGGTCGACCAAGCCGATGCCGGTCTTGATGGGGCGCACCTGACAGGCGCTGTCCTGTCCCCGCAGCAGGGCGGCCGGCGCATCCGGGTCCATGGCGACAAGGCGTCCCAGGCCGACGAGATCGAAGGCACCGGACGCCAGCGCGGTGTTCATCCCCGCAAAGCTGCGGAATCCGCCGGTCACCATGAGCGGCGCCTTCACTCCGCTGCGGATGCGCTCGGCGAAATCCAGGAAGTAGGCTTCGCGCGCGATCGTGGAAGGCTTGCGGGTTTCGGCCGTGGTGCCGGTCATGACCGGCACTTCGTAGGTGCCACCGGAAATTTCGACGAGGTCGATGCCGGCCGCATCGAGCGCGCGGATCACATCCATCGACTCGTCTTCCGTGAAGCCGCCACGCTGGAAATCCGCGGAATTCAACTTGATGCCGACAGGGAAGTCGGCGCCCACGCGACGGCGGATTTCGGCGTACACCGCCAGCACGAAGCGGCGGCGTTTTTCTGCGCTGCCACCCCACTCATCCGTGCGCTGGTTGTGGTGCGGGGACAGGAATTGGCTGACGAGGTAGCCGTGCGCGCCGTGGATCTGCACACCGCCGAAGCCCGCTTCGCGCGCGATCTCGGCAGCGCGGCCAAAGCGCAGGATGAGGTCGTGGATCTCGTCCACCCGCAATTCGCGCGGCGCGTCGAAGAACGCCTGCAGATCCTTGCGGAACGGGATGGCGGAAGGTGCCACTGGATCGCGGTTCAGTCCTTTCGGGGACTGCTTTCCGGGATGGTTGAGCTGCATCCACAACGCCACACCGTGGTCGGAAGCGGCGTGTGCCCACTGCCGCAGCAAGGGCAAGTCGGCATCGTCTTCCAGCACGACATTGCCGGGTTCGCCCAGTGCGCGACGATCGATCATCACGTTGCCGGTAATCAGCAGGCCGGGTCCGGAACGCGCCCAGCGTTCATACAGCCGCGGCAGCTGCGGCGTGACATGGTTCGTCCACGAACCCAGGGCTTCGCTCATCGCCGATTTCGCGATACGGTTGGCGAGTACGGTGCCGTTCGGCAGCGTCAGCGGGCGGGCCAGCAGATTGGAGGCAGGTACGATCACGGGCGAACCCTGGAGGAATGGGATGCGCAAGATAATTAATGATTCGATAGTTGTCAAACTAACGAATCGCGTAGAATATTTGCGTTCACGCCCGCCTGATGCCCATGCCTGCTTCCCCCGATACCCCTTCGCTGCGCGCGCTCGCAGAAGCTTTCCGCGCCCTGTCCAATCCGAACCGGCTGGCGATGTACCGGGAACTGCTGGTGCATCACGACCACAGTGTGAAAAGCTGCGCCTTGCAGGATCTCGTCGACCGGCTGGACATCGGTGCGCCGACCGTGTCGCACCACACCCGCGAGCTGGTGGTGGCGGGCCTCGTGGAAGTGGAACGCTCAGGGCGCTACCTGCACTGCCGCCTGAACGACGAAATGCGGGCACGCCTTGCGCAGTTCTTCGACGCTCCTTGCGGGGACTGAAGGATGCTGTACAACTGGCTGCTGCTGGGGCTTGCCATCATCGCTGAAGTCACCGCCACCTCAGCGCTGAAGGCTTCCGACGGATTCACCCGTCCCGGTCCGGTCATCCTCGTCGTGGCCGGTTACGGCCTGGCGTTCTACCTGATGTCCGTTACGCTGCGCGTACTGCCGATGGGCGTGGTCTACGCCGTGTGGTCGGGCGTCGGGATCGTGCTGATCGCCGCCATCGGCTGGCTGGTGTTCGGCCAGCGGCTAGACCTGCCCGCCGTGATCGGCATTGCGCTCATCATCGCCGGAGTCGGGGTGCTCAACCTCGCATCGCAGGGCGCCCCGCCGCCGCAGTGATCCTCATCACTTCGCTGTTGCGGCCGGCGCTGGCGTCGACGCCTCGTCTTCCGGCGGCGGATAGAGCAGGTCGTCATCCTGCGGCGGATTGCCGTCGTAGACCTGCGACCGCCGATGCTGTAGATAGGCGGTGCGGATGAAGATATAGGGGTCGAACTGCGATTCCAGCAGGCTGTCCGTGCCCAGCAGGTTGGCCCGCAGGTTCACGACCTGCAGGGCGGAAACACTATATTTCGGCACGTCGTAACCGCTGGCCAGGTAGTACGTCGGCGTGGTGAAGATGCCGGCCGCGCGGCCCACCGCATCGCGGTTGTCCGTCGGCCCCATGAACGGGACCATGAGGAACCAGCCCGGCCCGACGCCCCAGTGGCCGAAAGTCTGGCCGAAGTCCTCGTCATGCGATGGCAGGCCAATGTTGGAACCCACGTCCACGAGCCCACCGATGCCGTAGGACGAATTCACCACGAAGCGCAGCAGGTCCTGGCCACTCTGCAGGAACTTCGCCTGCAGAAAGTCGTTGATAACGACGGTGGGGTAATTCAGGTTCGCAAAGAAATTCGTGATGCCCTGTCGCGCCAGCGCGGGAACGGCCCACGTGTAGGCTTTCGCCACCGGCTTCATGACCAGCCGATCAGCTTCGGTATTGAAGCCATAAACCTTGCGGTTCACCGTCTCCAGCGGATCGGCCGGGTCGGTCGGCGGCGTATGCGCACAACCCGCAAGCAGCGTGACAGCCAGCACGGCAGGAATCAGCAAACGTTTCATCTTTTGTCCCCGTTCACGGTCAGGCGGCGGCGGGCGCCTCGAATTCCAGCAGCGCACTGACCGAAAAGAAATCCAGCAGCGCGCGGACGGACTGTGGGCAGCCCCGCACCACGCACTGACCCCCACGGATGCGCGCGCGGCGCGTCAGCTCCAGCAGCAGCGCAACGCCGGCGCTGTCGAAGCGCTGCACGGCCGCAAGGTTGATAAAGCCCTGCGCCACGATTGCGTCAGCGCGGGCCAGCAGCCGCTCGACCTCGTGAAACGTGAGCCGCTCGCCGGGCTGGACGGTAGTGTCACCCACCATGTGCCCCTCCTTGCTTACGGCTTCGCCGGCGCACCCGGCACCGCTGCCGGCAGCCGGTCCGTCCGGAACTTGGCGATCACCGCGTCGATCCCGTTGCGTTTCAGGTCGCCGGCGATCTGGGTGCGGAAATTCAGCACCAGGGAGATGTTGTCGACGATGATGTCGTAGATCTTCCAGTCGTCACCAACACGTCGCACGGCGAAGTCGATCGGATACTTCTGCCCGGTATCCCGCACCAGCAGGGTCTTCACCGTAGCGGTCTTGGCGCCTTCCTGATAGCGCGACGGCAGCCACTCCACGGTCGTGGTCTTGGCATTCTCCAGCAGCGCGTTCGCGTAGGAACGGATCAGCATGTCCTTGAAAGCGTCCTGGAAATCCTTGCGCTGCTGCGGCGTGGCCTGGCGCCAGTACACGCCCATCACAAGCTGCGCGACGTAAGGCACGTCGAAACGCGGCACGATGAGCTGGTCCACTACCTTGTAGTAGGCCTGCTGATCGGCTTCGTATTCCTTGTGATGCTCGACGATCAGCTTCTGGAGCTGGTTGACGTTCGTCTTCAGCGTGTCTTGTGGCGCCGCCACGTCGGCATGGGCTGCGCCGACCGCGCACAGCGCGCAGGAAACGAAGAAAGCCGTGAAAAGACGTTTGATCATCGCGTGAACCTCGATTGTTTTCATCACGGCGTCGCTGGCGCCGGTGCTGCCCCGGGACTACCCGATGACTGGCTCCCCTTCTGAACCATGCCGGTCAGGAACTGGCCAATCACGTTCTCGAGCACGAAGGCGGACTGTGTGAACTGGATGCGACCGCCATCCTTTAGAGCATCCAGCGAACCGCCAGGTTCCAGACCGACGTACTGCTCACCGAGCAGCCCGGCTGTCAGGATCTTTGCGGCAGAGTCGTCCGGGATGTCGCGGTGCTGGTCGCTGATGCGCATGGCCACAACGGCCTGGAAGGTCTTCGGATCGATGGAAATCCCCGTAACGCTGCCGATCCGGACGCCCGCCAGCTTTACCGATGCCCCCGGTGACAGACTGCCGATGTTGCTGAAGTCGGCCGTCAGCGTATAGCCGCCCCCACCGCCGATGTTGTCGGTGCTGGCCACGCGGAACGTCAGCACAAAGATCGCCGCCACTCCAAGGCAGACGAAGAACCCGACCAGTATTTCCAGCGCACGCGATTGCATGGAACCTCCACCCGCCGGTTGCCAAACCCGGCAACTTCAGCGAAACATGAATGCGGTAAGAATGAAATCCAGACCCAAGACGGCAAGCGATGACGCCACGACGGTCGTGGTGGTCGCGCTCGACACGCCTTCGGAATTCGGCGCGGCGTGATACCCCTGGTACACCGCGATCCAGGTGATGACGGCACCAAAGACCAGCGCCTTGAACATGCTCTGCCAGATGTCCAGAGGGTGCATGTTGGCATGGATCTGGGACCAGAACGCGCCCGGATCGACGCCCAGCAACGACACACCGATAAGGTAGCCGCCCGCCACACCGATGGCCATCACGGAAAAGATTGCCGTCAGCAGCGGCATGGCGATGAAGCCGGCCAGAAAGCGCGGCGCCACCACGTAGCGCAGCGGGTCGACGGCCATCATCTCCATGCCGGACAGCTGGTCGGTGGCCCGCATCAGGCCGATTTCCGCGGCCAGCGCCGAGCCGGCACGGCCGGCAAACAGCAGCGCCGTCACCACCGGGCCGAGTTCACGTACCACCGTGAACGCCACAAATATGCCGAGTGAGGCGGTCGCCCCGAAACCCGACAATGTACGGTAGCCCTGCAAGGCCAGCACCATGCCGACAAAACTACCCGACACCACGATGATGACCAGCGACAGCGTGCCGACCATGTACAGCTGACGGATCAGGATGCGCGGACGCGCCAGAGCGTGCGGCGTGGCCGCCAGCAGCTGGAACAGGAACAGCGTGGCGCGCCCCAGCCCGGACAGCAACCCGGCCAACGACTGCCAGGCGCTCTTCACGACACCGCTCCGAGGCCCAGGTCCTGTGCCAGCAGCGGCGCCGGATACTGGAACGCCAGCGGCCCGTCGTGGCGGCCATCGAGGAACTGCCGCGCATGCGCTTCCGTGGAGCCGCGCACCGCTTCCGGCGTCCCCTGCGCCACGACCTTGCCGCCCGACAGGATGTAAACCTGATCGGAAATCGACAGCACTTCCGCCACGTCATGGCTGACGATGATCGAAGTCAGGCCCAGCGCGTCGTTCAAGGTGCGGATCAGGCGCATCAGCACACCCATCGAGATCGGGTCCTGTCCGGTGAAGGGTTCGTCGTACATCACCATTTCCGGGTCCAGTGCGATAGCGCGCGCCAATGCGACGCGGCGCGCCATGCCACCGGACAGGGCATCGGCCGCGAGATCGCGCGCACCCCGCAGGCCGACGGCATCGAGCTTCAGCAGCACGAGGTCACGGATCATGGATTCCGGCAGTGTCGTGTGTTCGCGCAGCGGAAACGCCACGTTGTCGAAGACAGACAGGTCGGTGAGCAGTGCGCCGTTCTGGAACAGCATGCCCATGCGCCGACGCAGGGCGTAGAGATCGCGCCGACCTTGACGATGGACATCGACGCCATCGAATTCCACTGTCCCGGCCGTCGGCCGCCATTGGCCGCCGATGAGCCGCAGCAGCGTGGTCTTGCCGGTGCCGGACGGCCCCATGATGGCCGTCACGCAGCCGCGCGGAATGTCGATGTCCACGCCGTCATAGACCAGCCGACCGCGCCCGTACCCAAAGCGCAGGCCGCGAATCTTCACAAGGTTGTCGTCTACTGCCATCGCATGCTTCAGGAAAGGAATGTCGGGCATCCGCTGCAAGCCAACCTGTCGGCAGGACAGGCGTCGCAGATACGCGCACGCCGTCCAGGACCGCAACGTTTCTATGATAGCCGACACCTGTTGCGGGCGGCTGAAGCGACGCCCAGCTCGCGTTGCACGGCTGCAGCCAGCTGGCGCCCCACGTCCCGGGTGTCTGGAACCGGCGCGGAACGGGCGACGAGATCCGCGAGTTGCGCCATGTGCAGGTCCGCATAACCGCAGGGATTGATGCGGTCGAACGGCGCGAGGTCCATCGCCACGTTGAACGCCAGCCCGTGATACGTGCAGCCACGCCGGACGCGCAGGCCGAGGGAGCCGATCTTGCGCACTTCCCGCGCCGGGCCACCGAATGCCGCGTCCACGTAAACGCCCGGCGCTTTGGGGCGCGCAAACGCCACGACACCATGGGTGGCACACACGTCGATCATCGCCCGCTCGATGGCGTGGACCAGCGAGCGGATGCCGATGCCCAGACGCCGCAAATCGACCAACACGTAGAGTACGCACTGGCCGGGGCCGTGATACGTCACCTGCCCCCCGCGATCGGACTGCACAACGGGGATGTCGCCCGGGCACAGCACGTTTTCCGGCTTGCCGGCCTGGCCTTGGGTGAAGACCGGCGGATGCTCCAGCAGCCACAGTTCATCGGGTGTGTCCGGGCCGCGCGCATCCGTGAAGGCACGCATGCGGACAAAGGTTTCGCCGTAATCGCATACCCCGAGCTCTCGCACCACCAGCGGCCACGGCTCGGCAGCGGCCGCTTCCTGCAGGGCGTTCACAACGTCATCAGCACGCCGGGTGCGGCGCGCAGCCGCGCGGCGATGCGCCCGACCTGTTCCGCATCCTGCGCCGTGAAACGCAGCGTTAGGCAGATATAACGGGCACTGGAAGAAGGACGGCGCACAACTTCAAGCGCCGCCCCTGGTGCAAGCTCGGCCCGAATCCCGGCCACCAGCGCGGCCTCCACCTCGGCATCCGGGCGCAGGAAGACCTTGACCGGATAGGCGCAGGGGTAGCTCAGCCCGGCGGGTTCCGCAGCCATGGGCTCAGCGCGCCATCCACAGGCGGACCTGGTCGATCGCGCGCCGCGTCAAGCCGCCCAGCGGCACATCCTGCAAGGCGACAAGCGGTACGGTCTCCTGCACCTTGTCACCCAGCATGATGTCCGCCGTCCCGACCGGATCACCGGCCTTCAGCGGCGCGACCAGCGGTGCGTTCAGCTTTGGCACGATCTTGAGCTGGGTGCTGCTGCCGCGTGGCGCGGCGACGTACACCGGCTCCAGCGTGCCGACCGGAATCTCAGCCTCCGCACCCTTGTACACGGGGGCCTGCAGCGCCGGGTGGTCCTTGCCCAGCAGCGCATCGGTCTCGAAGAACTGGAAGCCGTAGTTCAGCAGCTGGCCGTTCGCGACGTTGCGGTATTTCTCGCTCTTCGTGCCCATCACGATGGAGATCAGGCGCCGGTCGTTGCGCTTCGCCGATGCCAGCAGGCAATACCCGGCGGCATCCGTGTAACCGGTCTTGAGCCCGTCGACGGAAGGATCCGTGAACAACAGGCGGTTGCGGTTGAACTGCCGGATCTTGTTGTAGGTGAATTCCTTCTCCGCGAACATCGGGTAGTCCTCGGGGAAGTCGTGGATCAGGTGCCGGGCCAGCACCGCGAGGTCCTCGGCCGTCGAGTAGTGGTTGTCGTCGGGCAGGCCGTCGGGGTTCACGAAATGGCTGTGCGTCATGCCCAGGCGTTTGGCGTAATCGTTCATGAGCGCGGCGAAGGCATCCACGCTGCCGGCGATGTGCTCGGCCAGGGCAATGGCGGCATCGTTGCCGGAGGACACGATTACGCCGCGGATCAGATCCGACACCGCAACCTGGCTGCCGAGGTCGAGGAACATGCGCGACGCCGACCCATCCAGGCCGGTGCGCCAGGCGTTCTCGCTGACCAGCACCTTGTCGTCCATGTGCAGGCGGCCTTTCTTCAGCAGGTCGAAGACGATGTACAGCGTCATGGTCTTGGTGATGGAAGCCGGGGCGGTCCGCAGCTCGGGCTCCTTGGCCGCCAGGATCGTGCCGCTGGCGTAGTCCATCAGCACGAAACTGCGGGCATCCAGATCAGGCGGAGGCGGAACGAAAGCCGCCGCGGCAGACGCAACAGCAGGCAGGCACATCAGCAGTGCGACACACAAGGCACGTTTCATGGATCAATTCTCCGCAAATGGGGGGAAATCGCGGGACGCCGGACAAGGCGCGAAGGGGCGCATGTTAAGTGCACCCACGGCCGCTGACAAAATGCACGAGCGGCTAAGGCTGGCTGACGACCGAAGGAATGCCATGGTGCGCAAGGCGACCGTGCATGACCGCGACCTGCCTGCGGTCATGCAACGGCCCGACGATGACGCGCGTCGCGGTGCGCCCCGCGTAGTGCGTGTCGACGAGCCGGATCGGGTCGACGTTAAGCGCCTGCAAGCGGCTGAGCATCGCCTGGGCGTTCTCGCGGTCCATGAACACACCGACCTGCAGTGCCAGCCCGCCGCGCGGCACCGCCTTGCGCAGCGCGGCTGCCTGCAGGCCGGGGTCGGCCAGATCCGGCGGCACCGTCGGTGAAACCGGCTGCACCGGCGTGATGGCCTGCACCTCGACCTTGGCGGTTCCATGCTTGAGCAGGCCGAGCTTCAACGCCGCCACGTAGGACAGATCAATGATGCGCTTGGAATGAAAGGGGCCGCGGTCATTCACGCGCACGACGACGCTCTTGCCATTGCTGAGGTTCGTCACCCGGGCATAGCTCGGGATCGGCAGCGCCGTGTGCGCAGCGGTCATCTTGAACATGTCGTAAGGCTCTCCGCTCGACGTCGGACGCCCCTGGAATTTCGTGCCGTACCACGACGCGTGGCCGATCTGTGTGAATCCGGCGGTGCTATCCATGACCTTGTAGGTCTTGCCCAGCACCTGGTAGCTCGCCGGGTTGGCGGTGGCGCTGCGCGGCTCCGGCTTCGGGATGGCGTCAGGCAAGCCGATGAGGCCGGCGGGAATGTCTTCCGCAGCCGGGAAGCCGTCCTTCTCCGGCCGCACCGGCGGGGCGATCGGGCGTGCAATGGCCTTCGGCACTTCAGGGTGCGCCGCCGGCGGTTCGGAAGTCCGCACGTGCTGGCCCGCACATCCCGCCAGCAGCACAACCGGTATCGCCAGCAGCGTCCGGTGCATGCTCCGCCACCGTACGCGGTGCAACACTCAGACCCCCGCCCCGGCGTCGGCCAGTGCCGCCGCAAGCTGGGATACCGCCATGGCGTAGAAGATGCGCGGGTTGTAGGACATCACGGCGTAGAAATTCGGCAATGCGATCCAATCTGCCGGAGACCGTATCGCGCCGTCAAGCCGGACGAAGCCGGCCGGCAACGTCGGCGGCAGCACATCGCCATGCGCCGAACTTACGCCGACCCGGGCCAGGGCGGCAATCGTGGTATCCGCCCGGCGGGCGTTCACGCCGACTCCGGCCGGCAACACAGCGGGCACGCGCGCCGCCACGATCAGCGGCTCCCCACGCCGCCAGCTGCGCGTGCGGTCATACTGGGCAAGGTAATGCGCGACGCTGCCGATGGCATCGGGGATCGACCACAGGTCGACCTTGCCGTCGCCGTCAAAATCCACCGCCAGCCGCAGATAGTTGCTGGGCATGAACTGGGCGGCGCCAAGCGCGCCCGCATACGAGCCTTTCAGCGCCGTCGGCGCGAAGCCGTCGTCGCGGCACAGGACGAAGAACTTCTCCAGCTCGGAGAGGAAGAATGGCCCGCGCGTCGGATGCCGGAAGGCCATGGTCGCCAGCGCATCCAGCGCGCGCGCACGCCCGGTATACGTGCCGTACTTCGTCTCGACACCGAGGATTGCGGTGACGACCGCAGGGGGCACACCGTAAAGCGCCTCGGCCTTCGCCAGCCAGTGGTGGTTCACGCGCATGAAGGCCTCGCCGTTGTCGATGTTGTGGGCATTGACGGCAATCGGCCGGTAGGCGTCCCACGTCAGCGTGTGTTCCTTGGCGGTGCGCTCGGTCTGGATCAGCTGCGGCAGGAACTGCGCCTGCTTGAGCGCATCGCGCACGCCCGCAAGCTGTGCGGCGTCGAAACCCTCCTGCGCCTGCAGTTGCGACAGCAGCGCCGGCACCTGGGGTGCGGTGCTGAAATCCGCCCAGGCACACGTGGAGAGCAGCACAAGACCAAGAGCAATGAGGCGCATCAGTTCGTCAGCAGCTTGCGGTGGGTGTGTAGGGACATGAGCATACCGAAGCCGGCGAGCAGGCTGACCACGGAGGTTCCACCATAACTCACCATCGGCAGCGGCACCCCCACGACCGGCAGCAGGCCGATGACCATGCCGATGTTGATGAACACATAGACGAAGAACGTGACGCCCAGCGCCGCCGCGAGCAGCCGCTGGAACGTGTCCTGGCCGCGCATCGCGATCACCAGGCAGCGGCCGACGATCGCTGCATACAACGACAGCAGCACCAGCGCACCGATCAAGCCCATTTCCTCGCCGTAGACGGAAAAGATGAAATCGGTATGCGCTTCCGGCAGGAAGTCCAGCTTCGCCTGCGTGCCCATCAACCAGCCCTTGCCCCACAAGCCGCCCGAGCCGATGGCGATCTTGCTCTGCGTGATGTGGTAGCCCGCGCCCAGCGGATCGAGCTCCGGATTCAGGAAGATCATCAGCCGCTCGCGCTGATAATCATGCAGATGCATCCACAGCAGCGGCGCCGCCGCGGCCACGGCGCCCAGCGCCAAGGCTACCCAGCGCCAGCGCAGGCCACCGAAATACAGCGCCAGGACACCGGCCGCCAGCACCAGGACCGCGGTGCCAAGATCCGGCTGCAGCGCAATCAGCCCTACCGGGACACCGATGATGGCGAGCGCGCCCAGCGTGGTCCAGATCGACGGCGGCAACGCCCGCACATGCAGATAGGCGGCGATGGCCAGCGGCATGCCGAGTTTCATCAGCTCCGACGGCTGGAAGCGGAGCGGCCCGACCACCAGCCAGCGCTGCGCGCCCTTGCCGTGGTCGCCCACCGCCAGCACGACCAGCAGCAGCAGCAGGGAGAAGGCGTAAAGCCACGGCGCCACGCTGCGCAGCCATTCCGGGGACAGCTGGGCCACCGCGATCATCACCGCGAAGCCGAGGGCCAGGCGCTCGGCCTGGTCGATGACCATCGACAGCGAATGGTCGCCCGCCGAATACAGCGTCACCAAGCCCACTGCGCCGACGCCCAGCAACAGCATCAGCAGCCACGGATCGACATGGCTCAGGATCAGGCGACGGACCCGCACTGGCTTGGGCTCGGATGCTGTCGACAGTGGCGTACTGCTCATGGGCAACCTCTCAACGGTTCGCTGTACCTGCGAAAGCGGGGGTGGAGGCGGGCGCAGGGGCTGCAGGTGGTTTCCCAGCCGCTTCCTTGTTGCCATACAGCACCCGCCCGACCAGGTACATGTCCATCACCTTGCGCGCGACCGGCGCCGCCGCCGATCCGCCGTGCACGCCATGCTCGGCAATGACCGCCACGGCAATCTTCGGATCATCCACCGGCGCGAAGCTGATGAACAGGGCGTTGTCGCGGTACTTGACCGGAATGTCGACTTGGTCGTGCTGCGAACCCGAGTCCTGCGCCATGCCAATGACCTGCGCCGATCCGGTCTTGGCGGCCACCCGATACGGGGCGTCGCGCATGATGGAATACGCGGTTCCGTGTGGCTGCTGGGCGGCCATCTCCATGCCCTCGATCACCTCGTTCCAGGCATCCGGATGCTCTTCGACAATGGTCGGCAAGGGCTGTGGCGCCACCTGCGTCACGCGCCCGGTCGTCGAATCGCCGATCGCCTGCACGACGTGCGGCACGAAACCGACGCCGCGCATGGCCACGCGCGCCGTAGCCTGCGCCAGTTGCAGCGCCGTCACTTTCCAGATGCCCTGGCCGATGCCCGTGTTCAACGTCTCGCCGGGATACCAAGCGTGACCGCGATGCGCCCGTACCCATTCCGGGCTGGGCAGCAGGCCGGGGCGCTCGCCGGGCAGGTCGACGCCAGTCACCCGCCCGAAGCCAAAGGGCGCCAGGTACTTGTCGATGCGCTCGATGCCGAGCTGGAACGCCGTGTTGTAGAAGAATACGTCGCACGACTGCTGGATCGCCTGCGTGGCCGTCAGCGAACCGTGGCCGGTGCGTTTCCAGCAGCGGAAGCGCCGCGACGAACCCGGCAGGGTAAAGTAACCAGGACAGTAGAAGTGGGTCTTGTCGTTGAGCGTACCGGCCTGCATGCCGGCAAACACCATGAACGGCTTGATCGTCGAACCCGGCGAAAACAGGCCCTGCAGCGCGCGGTCGTAGAGCGGCTCGTCAGGGTCCTTCAGCAGTGCCTGGTAGTCGGCGTGCGACAGTCCGTTGACGAACATGGCCGGGTCGTAGCCCGGCTTGCTGACCATCGCCAGCACATCCCCATTGCGCGGGTCGATCGCCACCACCGCCCCGTTGAGGTCGCCCAAGGCTTCCTGCGCCACCGTCTGCAGCCGCGTGTCGATGGTCAGGTAGAGATTGCTGCCGTTTACGCCCGGCTTGTAATTGAGTTCGCGCAGCGGTCGCCCAACGGCGTTCGCCTCCACGATCTTCGTCCCCGGCGTGCCGCGCAACAGGTCCTCGTGGCTGCGCTCCGCGCCGGCGCGCCCGATGCGGTCCAGCCCGGCGTAAAGATCGGGATCCACGCGCTTCAAGTCATCCGCGGTGATCCCGCCCACGTAGCCTACGACGTGCGCGGCCGACTTGCCCAGCGGATAGTTCCGCACCAGCGCGGCCTGGATGTCCACGCCTTGGTAGCGATAGCGGTCCACCTCGAACTTCGCGACGTTCTCCTGGCTCAGATTCGTGAGCAACGGCACGGCACGATACGACGGCGTGGCCCGGATGCGCGCCTCGAAGCGCTGGACGTCGTCGTCCGTGATGGGCAGGATTTCGCGCAACGCCGTGATTGTGGCTTTCAGGTCGGGAACCTGGTCGCGCGTGACGACGAGATCGAAGGACGGCAGGTTCTGTGCCAGCAGCACGCCCTGACGGTCGTAGATCAACCCCCGCACCGGCGGCACTGGCACCACGCGCATGCGGTTGTCGTCGGAACGCGTGCTGTAATACGTATGCTCGAAGATCTGCAGTTGCACGAGCCGCAGCAACAGCAGCACGACCATGAGGGCTCCGACACCGGCTGCCACCGCGATCCGCCGGGAAAAGCGTCGCCGCTCCTCGAACAGGTTGCGGATGTCGTCGAAGGCGCTCATCGCGGCATCAACGCAGCGTCCGCGGGGGTGGCGGACAGGCCCGGCCCACGAAACGGTTCACGAACGGCCACAACACGGTTTCTCCCAGCACCGGCCCCCAGCGCAGCAGCGGCGCCGCTTCGTGGTGGGTTGCCCGATCGATGAGGAACAGGATGCCGGCGTTCACCAGCCACACGACGACAAAGCAGACGCCGATCTGCCAGTCCGGCAGTGTGTCGGCCCGCTCCCGCAGGCGGGCGGCGGCGTAGGTTGTGACCAGCAGTGCGAGGGCATGCTGACCCAGCACGGACGACAACCCGACGTCCAGCACGCAGCCGATCACGACGGCGCACATCAAGTTGGGCAGCCGGGGCGCGTTGAAGGCCCACGCGGCGAGCACAACCGCTGTCCACATCGGCCACACCGGAGCCACCAGCGCCGGGGGCTGGACAAACTCCAGAACGAGCCCGGCAAACAGGCTCAGCACGTAGACCACCGCGGTTCCCGCGCGGGTCACGGGCGGGGGGTCGCGGATCGCGGCGCAGCCCGCTTGGCAACCGGCGCCTTGCGCGCCGGCGTTGGGCGCACAGCCTTACCGCCATGCCCGGCCATTCCCGGCGGCGCGATGTCGACAGGCAGGGCCGGCAGCTGCGCCGCGGGCTGTTCGGTATTCCACACCAGCAGAACCTCGCGACCTCGCCCGACATGGGCTTGTGGCTGCGCCACCGCCTCCATGAAACTTTCACCGGCAGGATGCCGCAACTGGACGATCCGACCCACTGGGTAACCCGACGGGAAGCGCCCACCGAGGCCGGACGATACCAGCAGATCGCCAACGTGCACGTCAGCATTGTTGGGCAGGAACGGCAACGACAACGTCGTGCCATCACCCCGGCCCAGCGCCACCGAATGGAGCCCGGTACGGTTGACCTCAACCGGGATGCCACTCTGGGGATCGGTGATCAGCAGCGCCACCGCAGTGTGCGGATGCACGCGCACGATCTGCCCCAGCACGCCCCAGGCGTCCACTACCGCCTGGCCAACATAGACCCCATCGGCGCTACCGCGGTCGATCAGGATCTGGTGACGGTACGGGTCCTGGCTGGATTCGAGGACTTCGGAAATCAGGACCCGCTGGCGCAGCGTCGTCGAGGCTGCGAGCAGTGAGCGGATGCGCTGGTTCTCCGCTTCCAGCGCCTGCAGCCGCTGCAGGCGCGCAGCCAGTTCAAGCTGACGGTGCTTGAGCGTGGCGTTTTCCTCCAACAGCGCACGCCGCGAACGCAGGGTGCCTCCAATGTCGTCGACGACGTGCGGCAGATCCGCAATCCAGATCACCGGGCGCAGCACCTGCGCCACCCAGCCGCGCGCGCGATGGAGCTGTGCCGTGCCGGCCACGTCGAAGTACAGCAAGGTGCCGGCGATCGCCAGCAGCACCACGAACCGCAGCCGCAACGAAGAAGTGCGGGAAAACAGGCGCTTGTGGGTATCCGTATGCAGCGTGTTCATGGCCGTCCCCGGAACGCACGCCCCGGCATGCCGTTACCGCGGCGGCCGACGACCGCCGGTAGATTGCAGGAACGCGCAGCGCACCCCACGGCAGCGCCGGTCAATCGACGCTATAGATATCGCCCTGGCGATCGAGCATGTCGAGCAGCATGCCACCACCGCGCGCGACGCAGGTCAGCGGATCTTCCGCCACGATCACCGGCAGGCCGGTTTCCTCAGACAGCAGCTTGTCCAGGTCGCGCAGCAGCGCGCCACCACCGGTGAGGACAATGCCACGCTCGGCGACATCCGAACCGAGTTCCGGCGGCGTGCGCTCCAGCGCCTGCTTGACGGCCTTGACGATGCCGGACAAAGGCTCCTGCAGCGAGTCGAGGATCTCGTTGGAGTTCATGGTGAAGTTGCGCGGCACGCCGGCAGCCAGATGGCGCCCGACGACGTCGATTTCCTGCACTTCCGGGCCTGGAAATGCCGTGCCGATCTCGATCTTGATGCGTTCCGCCGTCGCTTCACCGATCAGCATGTTGTACTGACGGCGCACGTAGGAGGAAATCGCCTCGTCAAACTTGTCGCCGCCGATGCGCGCGCTTTCGGCATACACGATGCCGTTGAGCGAGATGACGGCGACTTCGGACGTGCCGCCGCCGATGTCCACGATCATCGAACCGCGCGCCTCGGAAATCGGGATGCCGGCGCCAAGTGCCGCCGCGACCGGTTCCTCGATCACGTAGACCTTGCGCGCGCCGGCGTTCTCAACGGATTCACGGATGGCGCGGCGCTCAACCTGGGTGGAGCCATAAGGCACGCACACCACGACGCGCGTCATGGGCCGCATCACGTGGCCCTTCTGTACCTTGCGGATGAAGTGCTGGAGCATCTTCTCCGTGACAGTGTAGTCGGCGATCACGCCGTCGCGCAGCGGGCGAATGGTGGAAATGTTGTTCGGGGTGCGCCCCAGCATGCGCTTGGCATCCATGCCCACGGCTTCCACCTTCTTGCTGCCGCGCGAATCCAGGCGGATCGCGACAACCGAAGGCTCGTTGAGCACAATGCCGCCGTCACGCATGTAGATCAGCGTGTTGGCAGTACCCAGATCGATGGACAGATCGTTGACAAACAGGCGGCGGACGGCGTCGAACATCGGCTGCGTCTTCTCGGTGGTGGGAGGCGGTCGCAGGCTGGGGAGCCGGACGCGCAAGATCATATCGGCAGGTTTTTCGAGGGCCTCATGGCGCAATCGACAACGTGCGCCCGAACGGCCCAGCAGCTAAACTGAAACGGTTCAGAATCATAAACCATTTCCGGTGCGGTGCGCGCAGGTGCAGAGCGGAATGCTGTGCTGCGTGCATGCGTCCGCGCCTTCCCACGGAGCATTCCAATGAGTCTCGGACTCGAACAGGTTCACCAGATCGCCACCCTCGCGCGCCTGGAACTCACCGACGAGCAGACCGAGCGCTACAGCGGCCAACTCAGCGCCATCCTCGAACTCGTCGACGAACTGCGCGCTGCCGACACTACCGGTGTGGAGGCCATGAACCACCCGCTGGGCATGACCCAGCGCCTGCGCCCGGACACGGCGACGGAACCGAACCGCCGCGACGCCTTCCAGGAAGTTGCGCCAGCCGTCGACAACGGTCTTTATCTGGTGCCAAAAGTCATCTGAACGGGCATTTGTCCGCATTTCCGCCGATTCTTATCGGCTACATTTCCGGAATCACCATGCACGAGCTGTCCATCAGGGAAATGTCCGAAGCGCTACGCGACCGCCGCATCTCATCACGCGAACTCACGCAGCACTTTCTCGACCGCATCGCGCACTTTGATGCGCGGCTCAACAGCTTCATCACCGTCACGCCCGAACGGGCGCTGCAGCAGGCCGACGCCGCCGACGCGCGGCTGGCCCAGGGCGCCGACACCGCACCGCCACTGCTCGGCATCCCGCTGGCAGAAAAGGACATCTTCTGCACCGAAGGCGTGCGCACGTCCTGCGGCTCGAAGATGCTGGACAACTTCATCGCACCCTACAGCGCCACGGCAGTGCGCAAGCTGCACGACGAAGCCGGGGCCGTGCTGCTCGGCAAATGCAACATGGATGAGTTCGCCATGGGCTCGTCGAACGAGACGAGCTTCTACGGCCCGGTGAAGAATCCGTGGGATGAAACGCGCGTGCCGGGCGGCTCCTCCGGCGGCTCGGCCGCTGCCGTGGCAGCCAGTCTGGCGCCGGCGGCGACCGCCACCGACACCGGCGGCTCGATCCGCCAGCCGGCGGCACTGACCGGACTCACCGGCATCAAGCCGACTTACGGCCGCGTGTCACGCTACGGCATGATCGCCTTCGCCTCCAGCCTCGACCAGGGTGGCGTGCTGGCGCATTCGGCGGAAGATGCCGCGTACGTGCTGCAGGCCATGGCAGGCTTCGACCCGCGCGATTCGACGAGCGTGGACCGCCCCGTGGAGGACTACACCGCCACCCTGAACGCGCCGCTGAAAGGCCTGCGCATCGGCTTGCCGGGCGAATACTTCACCGACGGGCTGGATGCCAAAGTACGCGTCGCGATCGACGCCGCCACCGAGGTCTTCCGGCAGCTCGGCGCGGAAGTCCGCCCCGTCAGCCTGCCGCACGCGGCGCTGGCCGTACCCACGTATTACGTGGTGGCACCCGCGGAGGCCAGCTCCAACCTGTCGCGCTACGACGGCGTGCGCTACGGCCACCGCACCGAGGGCGCCACCTCGCTTGAAGAGTTGTATCGCAAGAGCCGCGCGGAAGGCTTCGGTGCGGAGGTGCAACGTCGCATCATGGTCGGCACTTACGTGCTTTCCCACGGCTATTACGATGCCTATTACCGCCAGGCGCAGAAAGTGCGACGCCTGATCGCGCAGGATTTCGACGCCGCCTTCCAGCAGGTGGACATGCTGCTTGGCCCCACGACCACCGACATTGCCTTCAAGCTCGGCGAGAAAACCGCGGATCCGGTATCGATGTACCTGAACGACGTCTACACCATCGCCGCGAACCTGGCCGGCATCCCGGCCATGAACCTGCCGTGCGGCTTCAAGACCGTCGGAGATGCGGAACTGCCGATCGGGCTGCAGTTGATGGGCAGTGCCTTCACCGAAGCGCGGCTGCTGAATGCGGCGCACCAGTACCAGCAGGCGACCGGGTGGCACCAACGCCGCCCCGTCAATTTCGAATGACAACGGGTCGAACCATGGATACAAGCGTTCAGGACTCCGGCTGGGAAGCCGTGATCGGGCTGGAAGTGCACTGCCAGCTCAACACCGAGTCGAAGATCTTTTCCGCCGCCGCCACGCATTTCGGTGACGAGCCAAATACTCACGCCTGCGCGGTGGACCTCGGCCTGCCCGGCGTGCTGCCGGTATTCAACCACGATGCGCTCACGAAGGCCGCGATGTTCGGCCTGGCCATCGACGCGACGATCGCCGAGCGCTCGATGTTCGACCGCAAGCACTACTTCTACGCGGACTTGCCGAAGGGCTACCAGATCACGCAGTGGACGTACCCGATCGTGGCGCGCGGCCATCTCGACATCGAAGTGGACGGCATAACAAAGCGCATCGGCGTCACACGCGCGCACATGGAAGAGGATGCCGGCAAGTCGCTGCACGATGCCTACCCGCACATGACCGGCATCGACCTCAACCGCGCCGGCACGCCGCTGATCGAGATCGTTTCCGAACCCGAGATCCGCTCTGCCGCGGAAGCCGTCGCCTACCTCAAGAAGCTGCACCAGATCGTGGTCTACCTCGGCATCTGCGACGGCAACATGGCCGAAGGCAACTTCCGCTGCGACGCCAACGTCTCGGTGCGCCGCCGCGGTGCCACGGAATTCGGCACGCGCACGGAAAGCAAGAACATCAACTCCTTCCGCTACGTCGAGCGCGCCATCGAATACGAGATCTCGCGTCAGATCGAGGTGCTGGAAGCCGGCGGCAAGATCATCCAGGAAACGCGCCAGTTCGACCCCGGCACCGGCGAGACGCGCAGCCTGCGCGTGAAGGAAGACGCGAACGACTACCGCTACTTCCCGGACCCGGACCTGCTGCCGGTGATCCTGGAAAAAGACACGCTCGCCGCGATCCGCGCCGCCATGCCGGAATTGCCGGAAGCCAAGGCCGCGCGCTTTCAGTCGCAGTACGGGCTGTCGGCCTACGACGCCACCACGCTCACGGCGGAACGCGCGCTGGCCGACTACTACGAAGCCGTGGTGAAGGCTTCCGGTGCCGACCCCAAGCTGTGCGCGAACTGGGTGATGACCGACCTGCTCGGAGCGCTGAACAAGGCCGGTGCGGAGGTTGACCTTGCGCGCTCGCCGATCGGCAGCGCAGCGCTTGCCGGGCTGATCAAGCGTATAGCCGACAACACTATTTCCGGCAAGATCGCCAAGGATGTGTTCGAGGCGATGTGGAACGATGAAGCCAAGGGTGACGATGCGGCCGACGCCATCATCAAGGCCAAGGGTCTGGTGCAGATCACCGACACCGGCGCCATCGAGGCAGCGATCGACAAGGTCATCGCCGACAACCCGTCGCAGCTTGCGGACTACCGCGGCGGCAAGGACCGCCTGTTCGGCTTCTTCGTCGGCCAGGTCATGAAGGCCACGCGCGGCAAAGCCAACCCGGCGCTCGTCAACAACCTGCTGAAGGCGAAACTGGCCGGCTGATGCAGGACGCGCTCGCCCAGTACCTGTTCACCGGGCACGCGGTGCGCGCCGCGCTCGTCGACGTGTGCAGCGGGTTGGCCGACATGCTCGGCCACCGCGCCTATGCGCCGGGCGTGCGGCAGGTGCTGGGCGAGGCGCTGGCCGCCGCGCCGCTGCTGGCTTCGCACCTGAAGTTCGAAGGCCGCATCAACCTGCAATACCAGGGCGGCGACGTGATGTCGCTGCTCGTCGTGCAGATCGACGACCAGCTCACGCTGCGCGGCATGGCCAAGGCGCGCGACGGGGCGGACGGCGACTTTTCCGCACTGGTGGCCGGCGGTCGGCTCTCCGTGCTGCTCGAACCGAAGAACGGCAGCACGCGCTACGAAGGCATCGTGCCGCTGGAAGGCACAAGCCTCGCCCGTTCGCTGGAAACCTACTACGCCCAGTCCGAGCAGTTGCCCACGCGCCTGTGCCTCGCTGCCGGCCCCGACCATCTGCGCGGCCTGCTGCTGCAACGCCTGCCGGCAACGGCGGCCATGGACACTGGCGATGAAGACCTCTACTGGGAACACGTGGAGGCGCTGTTCGCCACGCTCGGCGTGCAGGAATTGCTGGACGTGGCTCCCGAAGACGTGATCCACCGCCTGTTCCACGCTGAAGCACTCACCCGCTTCGAACCGCGCCCGGTCACGCTGGCCTGCCGCTGCACGCGCGCCTCCGTTTCGCAATTGCTGCTGGCGCTCGGGCAACAGGAAGTCGACAGCGTGGTCACTGAACGCGGTGGAGTGGAAGTCACCTGCGAGTTCTGCGGCCGCGTACAGCACTATTCGCCGCTGGACGTGCGGCAGTTGTTCGCGGCGGAACAGGCCGCCGACACCGGCGCCCGCCACTGAAGCGCGCGGCCACATCGCCACGCGCATAGAATGCGCCGCCCGCGCCATTTCGGCGGGAACTGCAACAACACATCACAACGGTTTTCGTGTGCGGAGGGCGGGAGAATGATTCTGCCGCGTTACCAGATTGGCGCCTCCACGATTCCCGGCGCCGGCAAGGGCCTGTTTCTGCAGGAAGACATGCCACGCGGCCGCGTCATCATCGCGCCCGACAATGTCCACACCGTATGGCCGGAAGCCCGGCTGCGGGCGTATCCCGAAGATTCCATCGAAGTGCTGTCCAGCGTGCGCTGGTTCGAGCACGAATTCTCGCTGACACCGGAATGGAGCGACGAGTGTTACGTCAACCATTCCTTCACATCCAACGCGCTGTGGCACCTCGGCTTCATCTTTGCCTTGGACGACCTGCCCACAGACGTGGAAATCACCATCGACTACCAGCTCGTGATCGGCGACGGCGAGAAAATGCCGTTCCGCGACAGCGTCACCGGCCGTGAAATTGTCGGCCTGCCATGGCCGGCTGCCCTCGCCCATTCCGCAGCACGCCTCGCACAACTGTTTCCGCCGAGCCGCAGCGTAGCGGAATAACCGGTGGTGCCGGATGGCCCTCAATTGATGGTACGGCAGCAGACGGTCGCCTGCAGGCGGGCTCCTGCACAAGAAAAGGATGCGCCGAGTTGACACCTGTAGGAGCGCGCCTGCACGCGACCCGTCGCAGCCCACTTTCTTCGGCCGCTTACCGCTTGCCGCCCATCCTCACGACCCGCCCTTCATGCTGACGGCCACCGGGCCGCTGCCCTTGGCGGTCGCCAGACGCCACGTCGGCACGCCGAAGTTCAGCAGCTGGTTGCGGACGCCGGCCACTTGCGCCGAGTTGCCGCCCGATACGGTAATCCTGGCTTTCGGGGCACGAACGAACTTTGGCAGCAAGTCGTACATGCGGTCGCGCGTAGCGTCCGTGATGTGCCCGTGCCCGTCAAAGTCGGCTGCTGCAAAGCGCATCAGCACGTCGGCACTGAGAGGCGCGTCCACCGGTGCGCTGGCAGCAGGCGAAACGGCCGTCGGCTTGAGGGGCGCCGCTGTCTTGGGTAGCGCAGGCTTCACCGCAACGGCCACTTCCGGCGTCGGTTGCGGCGGCGGCGCTGGCGCTGCCGGCACGGCGGCCTCCGGCTCCGGAGTCGTCGCGGCGCTGCCATCAGCGGCCGCGGCGATGGCCGCCGGTGTGCCCAGCGTAGCCACGGAATCCTGAGCGAGTGTCGTGATGTATCGGTCCCCACCGCCCATGGCGTTGCGCTGGGCCAGCAGGCGCTCGTAGTTGCCGCGTTGCACCTGGATGTCGGTCAGCATACGGGCGATCTCGACACGCTTTTCGGCCATGAATGCGAGATGCCGGGCATGCGCCTCGCCACCACCGGCGTGCTGCGCGGCATCGACCGCAGCGACGGCGTCGTGCAACGCATCCGGCGCGAACTGCGCGACCTGGGGATCGGCCTGCAGTTGCGCCAACTGTCCTGTCACTTTCACCATCGCCGGATCAGGCTGGGTGAGGCCCATGAGGCGCGACGTCGAGGCACAGCCATTGAGCCCCGCCGCCGCAGTCACGCACGCCGCCGCCAGCAGCAAGCCCTGAAGTGCCGAATTCGCTCTCACTGCTGTTCTCCGGCCAGCGCCTTCAAGGCGTCGATATGCCGTTGCACCTTGTCGCGGTTGGCGATCGTGCGCGCCAGCTCGGCCTTGATGGTGCCCACCTGCACGAGCAGCACGGATTCCGCCGCGAGATCGCGCACCTGCTGCGGATCTTCTCCGCCCAGCGCCTTGCGCGCCTCGGCAAGCTTTGCGCGCGCCTGGCGCAGTGCCTGCGGGTCGTAGTCGCTCACGTAATGCCGCTGCGCATCGCTGAGCTGGGCGACCGCGAAGTTGACGGCACCCTGTGGCGTGACGGTGGGCGTGGAGCTGCAGGCCGCGAGGGCGAAGGCCAGCACGGCCGGCCCCCACGGCCCGACGTGAAAGGAGCGGAGATTCTTCATGCGGATCACGCGGACCAACCTCGTAAAACGGCAGCAGGGATTTTAAATGCGCGTCACAATGTGTGCGACTTTCGGCGTCGGCAGACAACCACCGGCCCAACAGCATTTGAACAGACATCACAGGCAAACGCAGCACCGGCATGACCGGGAAACAACCCGCCACGCGCCAGCGGAGTCCCCGGAACCCAGTGTACGCGGTCACAGGCCGTATTTCGAAATCCGCCGGCGCGCATCCGTCCCGTCATCGAGCTTCCCATGAAATTCCCATCCACGGTTGTTGCCGCCACTCTGCTGCTCGGCGCTGCCCTCGGGGCACCCGCCGCAACGCCCACGCCGAACATCGTCGTGCACGAAAACGTGCAGATCCAACACTTCTACGGTTACGCCTACGACCTGGAAAACGGCAAATACCGCTACACGGAGGTTCACGAACGCCAGGTCGGAAGCGACGGGATGCTGGGTGAGAGCACCCACTATTACGCGCCGGACGGCACACTTATCGCGACCCGGATGGTGGATTTCTCTGGCGATCCGTTCCTGCCCCGGTTCCGCCTGGACCAGCTGGACACGCCGCGCTCGGTCGGTATCACCAAGCTCACGCCGCAACACATCGACGCCTTCCGGCAAAGCCCGAAGGACAAGACGCCGGAACGCCAGACGCTGCAGCACACAGCCGGGGCGGTGGCACTGGCCGGGCTCGACAACTTCATCCGCGCGCACTTCGCTGAACTCCAGAACGGCAAGCCGGTATCCGTTCCGCTGTTCTCCGCCGAAACGTTCGACACCCGCACCGCCACCATCAGCCGCCTCAAGAACGGAGTGCTCGACCACCACGCCACGGTGCGCTTCAAGGTCGTATCGAGTTCATGGCTGCGGCTGGTCAAGGGCCAGCCGATCCTGCTCAGCTACGACGCCGCAAGCCAGCGCCTGGTCGAATACCGCGGCATGTCGGAACTGGATGCGCCGCACACACACAAGCCTTACACGGTCCGGGTTTCATACGCCCGCACACCACCGGCCGATGCCCCGGCAAAACTGCCGCCGCTCGAGGCTGCCGACGCTCCGTGATTCCATCTTGCGGGCGCCCTGTGTCGCGCGGATACTGGCGCGCCGGCATCTGCCGGCGCCTGTCGCCCCTATATGGCAAAACCGAATCCGTGTCTGCAATGCGGCGCCTGCTGCGCCTACTTCCGGGCATCTTTCTACTGGGCTGAAGGCGCCGACGCCACGCCCGGTGGAGTGCCCGTCGAACTTACGTCGAAACTCACTCCGTTCCTGCGCGTGATGCGCGGCACCGACCAGCCGCATCCACGCTGCGTGGCGCTGCTGGGCGACATCGGCAAGTCCGTGCGCTGCACGATTCACCCGCAGCGCTCCAGCGTGTGCCGGGATTTCGTTCCCTCATGGGAAGATGGCGAGCCCAACCCGCGCTGCGACAAGGCCCGCGCCCGCTGGGGGTTGGCGCCCCTGACGCTGGAGGATTGGGCCGATCCGGACGCCCCGACAACCCCGAAATTTCCGCGCGCCGCCTGAAACGCGCTGCCACACGACCGCTGGCGGGCTATGATCGCGGGTGCCCGGCGTGTGCCGAGAGCACTCACACTTGAAGGCCTTTCCTGGAGGAAACATGAGCAACGACAAGACCTATCACGGCAGCTGCTTCTGCGGCGCCGTCCGCTTCACGGTGACCGGCGAACCGGTCGCCATGGGCTATTGTCACTGCAACGACTGCCGGCACTGGTCGGCAAGCCCAGTCAACGGTTTCACGCTGTGGCCGAAGGACGCGCTAAAAGTCACGCAGGGCGAAGAACTCATCGGCACTTACCACAAAACCGACAACAGCCACCGCAAGTGGTGCACGAAGTGCGGCGGCCACCTGTTCAACGCCCATCCCACCATGGGGCTCGTGGATGTCTTTTCCTCCGTCACACCCGACTTCCCCCACAAGCCGGCCGTGCACGTCTACTACGGCGAAACCGTCCTGCACGTGAAGGACGGACTGCCGAAGATGAAAGACCTGCCGGCGGAATTCGGCGGTTCCGGCGCCACGCTGCCGGAGTGAGCTACGCGCGGGGCACGGCCTGAACCCGTGCCCCGCGTGCGTTCAGAACGTCGAGGCACACATCGCGCCGCTGGGCGCCAGGCCCGACCCAAGGGCGACAACTGGTGGTTCCATGCGCAGGTTGACTGGCGCGCTGTGCGACCAGTCCCAGGTGAAAAACGCAGCGACGAGGATCCAGAACACCGTGGCCGTCACGCGTGAATTCATGTGTGTCTCCCGTCAGAGCTCGAAATGGCGGCGCACGCGCAGCCCGAGGATGGACCCCATGAATGCCATTCCGACCCAGATCCAGCCGTGCAGACTGCCAGTCGAGATACCGCTGACCATCGCACCAATGTTGCAGCCGAAAGCCAGCCGCGAGCTGTAACCCAGCAACAGCCCAGCCACCGCCACCACCGCCCACTGCTTCGCCGTCATGGACCGGTGCCCGGAACTCGACTTGCCAAGCCCGATCCACAAGGCACCGGCCAAAATCCCGATGTTGGTGATGGATGTGACGTCCAGGAACACCGACTGCGCCAACGTCGTGGTATTCACCGGCTGGCTCCAGAACGCATTGGCGGCGGGGTCAAACAGCCCCAGACCCACAGCAGCTTTTGCTGCCCACAGACCATAACCGTAGACAATGCCCCACGGCTGGCCAGCAATGATAAGGTTCAGTGCCGCCAGCACGGCGAGGATCACGGCGCCGATCAGCAGCTTGCGATCCCACAGCTTCGCCTTCAACCCGCCACACCAGCGCACGGCCACGACGCCCACCAGCACCAACCCGGCCAGCGTGATAGCAAGCGCAACCGGCGCACCGAAGTGGTTGACGAGCCCGTAGGGCTTCAACGCCCCGAGCTTGAGCCAGTCTTCCAGCGACGCGGAGCCGAGAAAACTGCCGATCGCAAACAGCGGAAACACCGCCATGTTGAGCTCGAAGCCCATGCCGGCCTTGTAGAGCGTGCCGGAACCACAGCCATCCGCCACCTGCATGCAGGCGCCGAACACGAACGCGCCGACGAGCAGGCTGATGCTGGGCGGGCCCAAGGCCGCACCCAGCGTCGTCGGGTTCGCGGCCAGCAGCGGCATGCAGATGGCCGCCAGCACGCCGAGCAGCACGAGCTGCGCCATGACGCCGGACGGATCGCGGTTCCACGTCAACCTGCGCCACGCCGTCGTGAAACCGAACCGTGCACCGGCCAACACCAGCCCAAAGCCGATGCCGACCACGAACAGCAACGCCTGGCGTATGGCCACCGACCACGCCAGAAAAAACACGAATGCGACCATTGCGGCCGCCAACGGAAGACGTCTCACACCCTGCCCCTTGTTGCCTGCAGCCCGGCCGTCCGGCTAGCCGAACACGGCCTTGAGCTTGTGCAGGATCTGCTGGCCACGACTCGGCACATCCTGCATCGGCAACGCCGGATCGCGGGCCCATTCCACGAGAGACTCAGGATACAGGCGAACGTTCTTCTGCCCCAGCAGCTCGGACAGTGCGAACCAGTCCGCTGCGGCCAGATGCCCGGTATTGCAGAACGTCACGGTCTCTTCGGCTGCCGTGGCGGCCGGCCCCGCAGCCACAATCGTACGTGCCTGCTCGACCGATACAAACGCACCCGTACCCGGCTTGAACCATTTTGTATACGGAACGTCCACTGCCCCGGCAATGGTGCCCGCCACCGCCACATCCGGAACCTTCGCTGCGCCCCGGTAGAATGCCGGCGGACGCGCATCGACGAGCCGCGCCTGGCCGTTGCCCGGGCTGGCCAGCACCCCGGACAGGACCTGTTCCGTCGTCGCCACGATCGACGTATCCGGCCGTGCAATAAACGCCGATGGCTCGATGCGTGCGGGCTCCAGCGACAACGGGAGGTCCGCGGCCTTCCACGCCACCATGCCGCCGTTCAGGATCGACAACTGTGTCAACCCAAGGTATTTCAGGGTCCAGTAGACGCGCGCAGCACCCGCGGTATCCAGGCCATCCGTCCCCCACGAGACGATGACGGCCTGCGTCCCGGCATCGACACCCAGCCGGCGCACCAGCCCAACCAGCGCATCCTGGGGCGGCAGGGTACCGGGATCGCGTGCTGGCCCCCGCCACTCCGCGTACGGCGCGGATACCGAACCCGCGATGTGCCCACCTTCGTAATCCCGCGGCGAGCGGATGTCGATCACACGCACTTCGGGCTGTTCCTGCAGGACGGCAAGTTCTGCCGGGGAAATCAGCGGCTGTGCAGCAGCGGCAGGCAGCATCACCCCTACGGCCAGCAAGCCCGCACAGAAGTGAGTCCACAAAGCGTTCATGACAGCGCCGATGAAGTATGCGGGGCGCATTCTCGCATCCGCTGCGAGTATTTCAAGACATAAATCTATAACTCTTGAACATAACTCGACGGAACCGGTCGCAATGCTGCGCGGATCACCCGCAGGCGCAAAGGCTGCCCTGGCAGCGCCTGCGGGACGGTTTCACACTTCCCAGGACAAGTCGCCGCGGATATTGATCTCCTTCTGCAGCAACGCCTGGTAGTGCTTCTCGACCACGGCGCGCTTCACCTTCATGGTCGGCGTGACGAGCCCGTTGTCGATCGTCCACTCATCTTTCACGACCACGATCTTGGCGATGCGTTCGTGCGGCTCGAGCGTCGCGTTGACGGCCTGCATCTGCGTCGTCAGACGCTTGCCTACTTCGTCGCGCGCGGCACTGCGCCCTTCCTCGCTGAGCGTGACGAGCATGATCGGCTGCGTCAGGCCGTTGCCGACGAAGCACAACTGTTCAATGTCGGTGCACGCCGCCAGCGCGCCTTCGATCGGCGCCGGCGCCACGTACTTGCCTTTCGCGGTCTTGAAGATTTCCTTGACACGGCCGGTGATCCACAGGAAACCGTCGCTGTCGATGTGGCCGACGTCGCCGGTCTTGAGCCAACCATCCTGCGTGAACAGCGCAGCGGTCTTTTCCGGGTCCTTGAAGTAGCCTGGCGTGATCGCGTCGTGGCGATTGAGGATCTCGCCGTCACCCGTACCATCGCCGTCGATGCGCACCAGCGAGTCGATGTATGGCCGGCCGACGCTGCCCGGCTTGTTCGCGCCCGGCAGGTTGACGCTGCAATAGATCGCGTTTTCCGTCATGCCGTAACCCTGATAGATCTCCAGGCCGATGCGGCGGTACCACTCCAGCGTCGCCGTCGGCAGCGCCGCGGCACCCGACACGCGGAACCAGCAGCGGTCCATGCCCAGCGCCTTCTTCAGCTTGCGTTTCACCAGCGCGGAAATAAACGGAATATGCAGCAGGCGGTTCAACTTCTCCTGTGGCAATTGCTTGAGCACTTGTCCCTGCACGCGCGTCCACACCAACGGCACGCCGAAGAAGCGTGTGGGGCGCACGTAGCGCAAGGTTTCGCCCAGCACGTCGAGCGATTCGAGGAAATACACCTGGGCGCCGAGGTAGAGGCTGCCGAGCTCGATGGCCCCGCGCTCGAAGGCATGCGCCAGCGGCAGATAGGACAGGAACACTTCCTCGCCGCGCGCCGGCATGTCACGCAACAGGCCGTTCGTGGAGAACTCGAGGTTCTTCGCGGAAATCATCACGCCTTTCGGATTGCCGGTGGTGCCGGAGGTGTAGATCAGGCTCCAGAGGTCATCCGGGCCGCGCTCCACTACTTCCTTGATCGGTTCGTGGCTGGCGACAAGTTCGTCCCACTGGTACTGGCATTTGTCCTGCGGCACGCCCGGATACGGCAGACCGATGAGCAGGACATCCTTCGGCACGGCGCGCAGGAAGCTTTCCACGTCCGGCATCGGCCCCAGCACGATGGCTTTCGCCTCGCTGTGCTCGAGGATGAAGCGGATGTGCTCTTCCGCCTGCTTCGGGTACAGGCCGACGCCGACGAGGCCGGCCAGCCCACAGGCGAAATCCGCCATGAACCAGTGCGCGGTATTCACGCCTGAAATCGCCACCCGGCTGCCGGCCGGCAGCCCCAGTGCCTGCAGTGCCGTGGCCATCCGCCGCGCCGTGTCCGCCACCTGGCCCCAGGTATAGGTGCGCCAGTGGCCTCCGACCGGCTGGTGGAGGAACGGCTGGTTGGCGTTGACTCGACCGCGTTCGAGAAGCTTTTCTGCCGGATTCGAGATGCTCATGCGACGACCCCCTTCAAGCGTTGCCTGCCCGGCGCCCGGCGCCAGGACCCTGTGAATATGGAACGGATGCACAGAAGCGTGCTTCTGGCATCAGAGCGGTGAATCTGCAATGCTGCGATTCTAATCACAACCGATGCTCCAACCGCGCGATGCCCGCCTGGATGAGGAAAATCCATGTCCATGCGGCATTGGCCGCTGCGGCGCTGGCGATTGTCGGCGCAGCGCTGTATTTCACGCTGCCCGGCAACACGCACGCCTGGCATCCGGACGCGGTTGTGGAAACCGCCCCGGCGCTCGTGCATGCCCACGCCCTGGACCGCGCCGGGCGCTTCGCCCAGGATGTGGACCGCGCCCCCGTGGCACTGGCCGTGGAACCCGCCGGCAGCCTCTATGCCGGCACGGTGGTCGCCGCCTACGCCGGTGGGAACATCGTGCGGGTTTCCACGGATGGCTTGTATGCGGTTTCGCTCGGCAACATCCATGGCCGCCCACGGGACGTCGCCGTAACCAGCGCCGGCGACGTCTACATCACCGACGCCGAACAGGGCCTGATTGCCTCCACGCGGCCGGCAGGTTTTGCCCGCATCAAGAAGATCAGCGACGTTGCCGGCGTGGCGGTTTCGCCCGACGGCGGCCCAGTCTACCTGACGCGCGTGTCGGGCAATTTCTCGTGGAACGATCCCGGCATGCTGCGCTTCGCCCACGACACCAGTGGCAGTCTGCTGCGCTACGACCCGCACAACGGCCACATAGAGACCGTGGCAAGCGATTTCGCGGCCCCCCACGGTGTGGCGCTCGGGCCGGGCGGTGACTATGCGCTGGTGGTGGAGACCAACACTTACCGCATTCTGCGTGTGTGGCTGAAAGGTCCGAGGACCGGGCAACGCGAAGTGTTCGCCGACGGGTTGCCGGGCTTCGCCACCCACATCACATTCAACGGCATCGACCGCTTTTGGGTCAGCGTGCCAACTGCCCGCATGCCGGAGATCGACGCGCTCGCCACCCACAGCGCCTACCGCCGCGTCCTGCTGCGGCTGCCGAACAGCTTCCGGCCACACTTCAGGCTCCGCCCGCAGGGCCTGGTGCTCGCGTTCGACCTGGACGGGCAGCGCATCGCGGAGCTGCAAGGCTCCGGCGCATCGCCCTACGCGCCGGTCAACGCAGCTGCGGAGTCGGGCAACTGGCTGTGGCTGGCCAGCGACCGCAGCAGCGCGCTGGCGCGCATCGCCCTGGTCACGGTCCTCCCCGCACAGACCGGAGCCCCGCCGGCGCACTGACGCCCACGCCGTGACTGATGCCCGCAGCACGATCAAACGGACGGAGCCGGCTCAAGCGTGGGCGGCAAGCCGCCGGGGGCCGCGTTTCTGCCGTGCGGAAGTCGGCGCTTCCGCTCCCGCCGCTGCGACGCCCGCCGCTGCGACGAAATACTGCTCCGGCGTGAATTCATCCACTTCCACCGCCGCCAGCCGCGCCGCATACGCCGCTTCCACCTGTGCGGCATCCTGCGCGCTGATGACGCCAGCGGCGAGCGCCTGCGCGGTAAGCGTCTCGGGAATCCCGCGCGGCAGCTTGCGCTGATGCTGGGCGCGCTGGATGCGCGCCACGGCAACCTGGGCGAGGCAGACCTGGCGGAACGCCTTGAGCAGGCGGTCCGCGCCCTGGCCGTCTTCCGCCACGAACACGTCCTGCGTCAGGCGTTCGTAGCTGTCCGTCAGGCCCTGGATGGTGCGTGCGGCGGCTTGCCCCACGTCATCACGCGGCAGGCTGCCCACCGGGTTCAGGCGCAGCAGCAGGCGGCCCGCGGTCTTCAGCCACAGCCCAAGCACGCCGCCGAAGTTCGCGTAGATGCCGTCGAAGGCATCCTGGATCTGCGCCAGCGCGTATTCGACGGCATAGCGGACGAGCGGCAGGTCGGCGTGCTGGCGCCCTTCCGCCTCGTAACGGCGCAGCGCGCCGGTGGCGAGGATCGACCATGCCAGCACGTCGGCATAGCGACCGGTGAGCTTGCCGCGCACCTTGAGCTTGCCGCCGATGGTGAACATGGCGAGATCGGTGAGCACGGCGAAGCGCGTCGCCACCCACGCGAGGCGGCGGAAATACTTGGCCGTCGGCCCGGAAACCGGCGTACCAGCGCTCCAGCCGCGCGTCAGGTAACGGACCGCGGAACGGCCGCAGTTGAGCGCGAAATGACCGATCCAGCCCAGCAGATTCTTCTTGAACGCAGCGACGTCGTTGGCCTCGACGGCATTGACAACGTTCAGCGCGTAAGGGTGACAGCGCGTTGCGCCCTGGCCGAAGATCATCAGCGTGCGCGTGAGGATGTTCGCGCCTTCGACGGTCACGCCTACCGGTGCGGACTGGTAGGCATAACCGAGGATGTTGTTCGGCCCCTGCATGACGCCGGTACCGGCGAACACATCCATGCTGTCAATCAGGATCTGCTGGCCGAGCGTCGTGCTATAGGCCTTCATCACCGCCGACACAACCGGCGGCTGCTGGCCAGCGTCAATTGCCGAACAACCGAACACCCGCGCCCCATCCAGCATGTAGACGAGCGCCGCGGTCTTGCCGACCTTGTCCTCCACGCCCTCCATGTAGCCGATGGGGATGCCGAACTGCTGGCGCACCAGCGAATAGGGGCCGACGACTTTCGCCGCCAGCTTGGCCGCGCCGATGGCGCCGGCCGGCAGGCTGATCATGCGGCCGCCAGCGAGCTGTTCCATGAGCATGCGCCAGCCCTGGCCCGCCATCTTCGCGCCGCCGACGATGTTGTCCACCGGCACCACAACATCCTCGCCGACGAGCGGGCCGTTGTAGAACGGATCGCCGATCGGCTGGTGGTGGTGACCCTGCGTGAAGCCTGGCGTACCACGGTGCACGAGCACGCAGGTGATGCCGTAGTCACCGCTTTCGGGTGCGCCCTCAGGGCCCAGCAGGTGTTCCGGGTCGTGCAGCGTGCAGGCGATGGTGGCAAGGTCGGCAACCGGCGCGAGCGTGATGAAGCGCTTGCGGAAATTCAGGCGAATCTTGACCTCGTCGCCGTCCTTGAACACGTCACCGCGGGCCTGGATACCCGCCGCGTCGGAGCCGGCAGTCGGTTCCGTCAGGCCGAAACACGGCACGTATTCACCGGCCGCTAGCTTGGGCAAATAGGCCTTCTTCTGTTCATCCGTACCGTAGTGCGTGATGAGCTCGGCGGCGCCCAGCGAGTTGCCGATGACGACGAAGGTGCCGGCGGTCGCGTTGACGACGCCGAGCTTCGCCATGATGGTGCTGATGGCGAGCCTGGAAAACTGCTTGCCGCCGTATTCCTTCGCGATCTGGAAGCCCATCATGCCGCTGGATTTGATGAACGCCAGCACTTCATCCGGCAGCGCGTGCGTGCGACGGATCTCATAGACGTCCAGCATGCGGCACAATGCTTCCACCGGTCCGTCGATGAACGCCCGTTCCTCGTCCGACAGCCGGTTGTAGTTTTCCGCAAGGATCTTCTTGAAATCCGGGTTGCCGGAGAAGATCTCGCCGTCGATCCACACCGTGCCGGCTTCCAGCGCCTGGCGCTCGGTGTCGGAAATCTTCGGCAGGATGTGGTTCGCCTGCATCCACTTCATCAGACTTGAAAACATGGCTTTTCTCCGTTCGCGGGAACGCGCTGCGCCAGCTGGCGCTTCTCGGCCCGCCGCGCACGGCAGACCGTTCGAGTGTCACGTGACCGTAACAAAGCGCGGGGCGACGCGACAATGACTGCCGCGCCACGCCGCGCTGTCAAGGTCACTCGAAGCGCTTGTTAGCCTTCGCCATCTCCACCAGTACCGGCGCCGGCGTGAAGCGCTCGCCGTACTTCGCCGCAAGCGCCTCGGCACGCTTGACGAAGCGCGCCACCCCGTAGGCGTTGATGAACTGCAGGGCCCCGCCCTGGAACGGTGCAAAACCCCAACCGAAGATCGAGCCGATGTTGGCGTCCGCCACGCTGCGCACCACGTGCTCGCCGTGGCAGCGCGCCGCTTCGTTGGCCTGCGCGAACATCAGCCGGTCCATCATCTCCTGCTGCGGCATCTGTTCCTTGAGCGGGAACTGTTCCGCAAGCCCGGCCCACAGGTGCTTCCTGCCACCTTCAGGGTAGTCGTAGAAACCCTTGCCGGCTTTCTTGCCGGCGCGGTCCAGTTCGCGGACCATGCGTTCAACAACCTTCGCCGCCGGGTGTTCGGGCTCGCTCTTGCCTGCCGCGGCCAGATCCTTGCGGGTCTGCTCAATGACATGCAGCGACAGCGACAGCGAGACTTCGTCCAGCACCGCCAATGGCCCGACCGGCATGCCGGCCTGCAGCCCAGCCGCCTCGACGGAATGCGGATTCTGCCCTTCGGCCACGAGCTGCACGCCTTCCATGGTGTAGGTGCCGAAGCACCGTGAGGTGTAGAAGCCGCGCGAGTCGTTGACGACGATCGGCGTCTTGCCGATCTGGCGCACGAAATCGAAGCCTCTCGCCAGAGTTTCATCGCTGGTCTTTTCACCGACGATGATCTCCACCAGCGGCATCTTGTCCACCGGCGAAAAGAAGTGCAGGCCGATGAACTGCGCCGGGCGCATGCTGACGGCGGCCAGGCCAGTGATCGGCAGTGTGGAAGTGTTGGAGGCAAACGCCGCGGTCGCGGCGATCACGGCTTCCGCCTTCTTCGTCGCTTCGCCCTTCACGGCACGGTCCTCGAACACCGCTTCGATCACCAGCTCGCAAGGCGCAAGGTCAGCAAACGCGGCCGTGGGCTTGATACGCGCCAGCAGCGCGTCCTTGTCCGCTGCTGTCTTGCGGCCTTTCTTGATGGCCTGGTCCAGCAGCGTGGCGGAATAGCCCTTGCCACGTTCCGCCAGCTCCACCGTTGTGTCCAGCAGCACCACGTTCACGCCGGCCTTGGCCGCCGCGTAGGCGATGCCGGCGCCCATCATGCCGGCACCGAGAATGCCGACCGTCGCCACTTTCGACGGCGCAGGGGCCGCTGGGCGCGACTGGCCCTTCTTGATGGCGTTCAACTGGAACCACAGCGTGGTCAGCAGGTTCTTCGCCACCTGCGAGGTGACGCAGTTCGCGAAATAGCGCGACTCGACCTTGCACGCCGAATCGAAGTCCAGCAGCCCGCCCTCGAACACGCAGGACATGATGTTGGTGATTGCCGGATAGTTGCCGCGTGCCTTCTTGTTGGCCATGGCCGGCGCGATGGCCCACATCTGCCCCACGGCCGGCGACTTGGAATCTCCGCCCGGCCAGCGGAATTTCTTGTCATCCCACGGCTGGGCCGGCTTCGGGTTCGCGGCGATCCACGCCCGCGCCTTGGCCATCATCGCGTCGCGGTCCGCCGCCAGTTCGTTGAGGATGCCGGCCTTCAGCGCGGCCTGCGCGGACAGCGTCTTGCCCTCCAGCATCAGCGGCAGGCTGGCCTGGATGCCAAGCATGCGCGGCAGGCGCTGCGTGCCGCCGCCGCCGGGCAGCAGGCCGAGCTTCGCTTCCGGCAGGCCGAACTGCGCCTTCGGGCTGTCGATGGCAACGCGCCAGTGGCACGCCAGCGCCATCTCGAGCCCACCACCGAGTGCGGTGCCGTTGAGCGCCGCAACCACCGGACGCCCGCATTTCTCCAGCCGCCGCAACATATTCTTGAGGCTTTCAGCCGCGTCGAACGCGACTTCCGGGTCGGTCATGGCTACGACCTTTTCAAGGTCGGCGCCAGCGAGAAATGCCGCCTTGCCGGACGTGAGGATCACGCCCTTGATGGATGCATCGCCTTCGATGCGGGCCACAGCCGCGTCGAACGGCCCGTAAAGTTCATCGTTGAGCACGTTCATGGAACGGCCCGGCATGTCGATTGCGAGAACGGCAATGCCGTCGCTGCCCACGTCAAAACGGATCACGGAATCAGTCACGGGAATAACCTCGGGATTGGGAATTTGAGATTGAGGATTGGGGAAATCACGGGGCGTCGTGCAGAACGGCGATCGTGCCTTGTGCTACGGCACACAACCGCTCTTCGCCATCGGCCAGTGCGCAGATGTCGCAACGACACACCCCTGCGAACGACCGGCATGCACGATGGTTGCACGCGCGATCAGACGCTGGCCGATTGCCGGGCGCAGGTAATTCAGCTTGAACTCGCCCGTGACGACGCGCGGGCCCAGCACGCCACCGCCCGCAAACGTCAGGGCGTTGTCGGCCAGATAGGCGAGCACGCCGCCGTGGACGAAGCCGTTCTGCTGCTTGAGGCGCTCGTCCACCGCCAGTTCCAGTTGAACGCAGTTCGCATCCCAGCGCGTCAGCTCGGTGCCGAGCAGGCGGCTGAACGCCTGCGCGGAGAGCACACCTCGGCCCAGCGCCAGTCGTTCCTCCGGGCTGGCATCGAGCAGACTTTGCGCCGGCACGGCCACGCCGCAAACCTCACACGCGCTCGATGATGGTGGCGATGCCCATGCCACCGCCCACGCACAGGGAGATCATGGCCGTGGACAGGTCGCGCCGTTCCAGCTCGTCGACCATCGTGCCCAGCAGCATGGCGCCAGTGGCGCCCAGCGGATGGCCGAGGGCGATGGCGCCGCCGTTCACGTTCGTGCGGTTCTCGTCCTCGTCCACGCCGAGCACGCGCAGTGCCTTCATCACCACGGCGGCGAACGCTTCGTTGATCTCGATCAGGTCGATGTCCTTCACCGACATGCCGGCCTTCTTCAGTGCCTTCTGGCAGGACGGTGCGATACCGGTAAGCATGATGGTCGGCTCGGAGCCGATGACGGCGGTGGACACGATGCGGGCGCGCGGCTTGAGCCCCAACGCGCGGCCTTTCTCCTCGGAACCGATCAGCACCAGCGCGGCGCCGTCGACGATGCCGGAGGAATTGCCGGCGTGATGCACGTGGTCGATGTGGTCGACCGTCGTGTACTTGTTCAGGGCCGTGCTGTCAAAGCCCATGGCGCCGAGCTGCGCGAAGCTCGGCTTCAACCCCGCGAGGCTTTCCACCGTGGTGCCGGGACGGACGTGCTCGTCGTGGTCCAGCACCACCATGCCGTTTACGTCCGTGGTCGGAATGATGGATTTGTCGAACCGCCGTTCGTGTTGCGCACGGATCGCCTTGTCCTGTGACCGTACGGCAAAGCTGTCCACATCGGTGCGGGAAAAGCCTTCCAGCGTCGCGATCAGGTCCGCACCCACGCCCTGCGGCGCAAAGCCGAGGCGTTCGTTCGCGCGCGGGTCCATGGCCCACGCGCCGCCGTCGGAACCCATCGCCCAGCGGCTCATCATCTCCACGCCGCCGGCAACGACGAGGTCCTCGAAACCGGAGCGCACCTTCTGTGCCGCGAGGTTCACGCTTTCCAGCCCGGAGGCGCAGAAGCGGCTCTGCGTCACGCCTGGCACGTTCTGCGCCCAGCCGGCATACAGCACGGCGGTACGCGCGATGTCCGCGCCCTGCTCGCCGATCGGCGTGACGCAGCCGAGCACGACGTCGTCGACCTGGGCCGTGTCGAGGTGGTTGCGCTGCTCCACGGCGTGGAACAACGTGGACAGCAGGTGGACGGGCGTGATGCCGTGCAGGCTGCCATCCTTCTTGCCGCGACCGCGCGGCGAACGTACCGCATCAAAAACGTAGGCTTCAGTCATGTCTCGCTTCGGTTTGCAGGAAATGGGTAATGGACATTACGATTGCGCCGAGTATTGGATTGCAGAATTTATGCTTGACGCCGCCGTCACGTCACTGAAAGGGAAATGGACGGCACGAAGCATAGGCACAGCGGCAAGCTTGCGTCAATCCGCTTTGACTGTCTTTAATGTACTCGGAATAACAATCTTGATTACTGAACCACTCCGCACGGCGTCCCCGCCAGGTCCGCGACCGATTGCTACGGCGCCCCGCGAAGGGCTGGATGCCGGGACCCGGCAGCGCATCGAGGACACCGTGGTCGCGGCCTTCTCGCAGCAGGAATTCCACCGCGTCAACCTCATCGACATCGCGCGCGGCGCCGGCGTGTCGCTGCAGACGTTGTACAAGTACTACGGCAACAAGGAAACGCTGTTGTTCGCGACGCTGGATGCGCGCCTGGCGCGGCTGGAGGCACGCCTCGTCGACCACCTGCATGGCATCGCCGACTGCAAGGAACGGCTGCGCAAGGTGTTCTGGGTCATCCTCGACTTCACCGAGACGCAACCGGAAGTGATCCAGATGATGATGAGCTCGGTTTACCTCGCCGCATGGCACCGCCAGGACAGCTTCCGCAATCCGCTGCTGTTCGAGCCGTTCCTGAAAGTGCTGCGCGACGGCCGCGCCAGCGGCGTGCTCGACGACGGCGTGGACGAGAAGGCGTTGCTGGATCTGTTCCTCGGCTTCGTATTCCGCCTCGGGCAGATGTACATACATCGGGGGCGCACGCAATCCCTCACCGGCCAGTCCGACGCGCTGTTCGAGATGGTGTGGCGCGCCATCGCCAAGCCCGCCGCCCATGTCGCGGCCCGCTGACCGGTCGAGCCACCCGGCATTGCGTGTAACCTGCAGGCCGCGCCACCTGCCTGAACCACGCGGCCCGGGCGCCTTTCAACGTATCCGTTCGAGTCGCCTGCCGTGAACACCTGCCTGAAGCCCGCCGCCGACCGCGGCGCGGTCAACTCGCCGTTTCATATCCTCATCGCCAGCCTCGCCGGCACGGCGATCGAGTATTTCGACTTCTATATCTACGCCACGGCCGCCGTGCTGGTGTTCCCGCAGCTGTTCTTTCCGGGCGCCGACCCGGCCGCTGGCGTGCTGGAATCGCTGGCCACGTTCGCGCTGGCGTTCTTCGCGCGGCCGGTGGGAGCGGCGCTGTTCGGGCATTTCGGCGACCGCATCGGCCGCAAGGCAACGCTCGTTGCGGCGTTGACGACGATGGGCGCCTCAACGGTCGCCATCGGCCTGCTGCCGCCGCACTCCGCCATCGGTGTCGCCGCGCCGCTGCTGCTGTGCCTGTTCCGCCTCGGGCAGGGCATCGGGCTGGGCGGCGAGTGGGGCGGAGCGGTGCTGCTGGCGATCGAAAACGCGCCACCCGGCAAGCGCGCGTGGTACGGCATGTTTCCGCAACTCGGCGCGCCGATCGGCTTTTTGTCCTCCGCCGGCCTGTTCCTGTTGATGAGCGCCACACTGACCGAGGCGCAGTTTTTTCTGTGGGGCTGGCGCATTCCTTTCGTGGCCAGTTGTGGACTCGTCGCCATCGGCCTGTGGGCGCGGCTGACGTTGACGGAAACGCCGGAATTCCTCGCCGCCCTGAAGCAGCACACGCCGCCGAAGATGCCGTTGGCCGCGGTGGTGACGGAGCACGGCGGCGCGCTCATGCTCGGCACGCTGGCGGCGGTCAGCACGTTCCTGTTGTTCTACCTGATGACGGTGTTCACGCTGAGCTGGGGCACGCGCGAGCTCGGCTATTCGCGCAACCTGTTCCTGATTCTGCAGATGGTCGCGGTGCTGTGCTTCGCGATCGGCATCCCGATCTCGGCGCGGCTGGCCGACCGCATCGGCGCGCTGAACGTGATGATCGGCGTGAGTGCGGCAATGTTCGTGTTCGGCCTGCTGTTCGAGCCGCTGTTCGTGGCCGGGCATCCGGCCGTCGTCACCGCGTTCATGGCCTGCGGCCTGCTGCTGATGGGACTGATCTACGGCCCGCTCGGCACTGCGCTGGCGGCGCTCTACCCGACGCAAGTGCGCTACACCAGCACGTCCGTGGCGTTCAACGCGGCCGGCATCCTTGGCGCGTCACTGGCGCCAACCGTCGCCATGTGGCTGGCTGGGAACTGGGGCATCCAGGCCGTCGGCTGGTACCTGTGCGCCGCCACGCTGCTGACACTGGCGGCGCTGCTGGCGATCAGGCGACGCTCACGGTCTTGACGTTCACGAACTCGCGAATGCCGAACGGCCCGAGTTCGCGTCCATAACCGCTGTCGCGGATACCGCCGAACGGCAGCCGCGGGTCGGACTTCACCTGCTGGTTGACAAATACCGCACCCGATTGGATGGCCTCTGCCGCGAGCCGTTCGCCGCGCGCCCGATTACGCGTGAACACCGCGCCGCCCAGCCCAAACGTCGTGTCGTTCGCGATACGCACGGCGTCGGCCTCGTCCTGCGCTGCGATGATGGCGGCAACCGGACCGAACAGTTCTTCGGAATAAGCCGGCATGCCCGGGCGGACATCAGTGAGCAGCGTCGGCGGGTAGAACGCACCCGGCCCCGGCGGCAGCGTCCCGCCCAGCACGCACGTGGCACCCTTGGCGACACTGACGCGCACCTGGGCGTGCAGCGCGTCGCGCAGATCGAGGCGGGCCATGGGGCCGATCGTGGTTTCCGGTGCGCACGGGTCGCCGACCTTTTCCCGACCGATGAGCGCCACGACCCTGCGCTGGAACGCTTCGCGCACCGCCTCGACCACGATCCAGCGCTTGGCGGCGATGCAGCTCTGCCCGGAATTCGTGAACCGCCCGGCCACGCACACCCGTGCAGCCAGGTCGAGGTCGGCATCTTCCAGCACCACGTAAGGGTCGGAGCCGCCCAGCTCCAGCACGCATTTCTTCAGCACCGCACCGGCTTGGGCGGCCACGGCGCGCCCGGCACGGACGCTGCCGGTGAGCGACACGGCGTTGACGACCGGGTTTTCGATCACCGCCCGGCACTGCTCATTGCCGATGACCAGCGTGCGGAACACATCTCGCGGCAGCCCGGCGTGTTGAAACAGCGCCTCGATCGCCAGCCCGCAGCCCGTCACATTCGGGGCGTGCTTGAGCACCGCGGCATTGCCGGCCATGAGCGCGGGCGCCGCACAGCGGAAGGCCTGCCACAACGGGTAGTTCCACGGCATGATGGCGAGTACCACGCCAAGCGGCTGGAAACACACGAAGCTGCTTTGGGCATCGGTCTGCACCACCTGCCGCGCAAGTTGCCGCGCGGCGTTGTCGGCGTAGTAGTCGCACACCCAGGCGCATTTTTCCGCCTCGGCCGCGCCGGCAGCCAGTGGCTTGCCCATTTCCTGCGCCATCAGCCGCCCGAGTTCCGGCGCCTGCGCGCGCAGCGCCTGCCCGACGGCGCGCAAGTATTTCGCCCGCACGTCGAACGGTGTTGCGTGCCATCCGGTCTGGGCGTGCGCCACGCATTGCAGCACGGCGGCGGCTGTCGCGTCGCTCATGCCCTCCCAGCTGCGAATCCGGGCACCGGTGGCGGGGTTGATGCTCTCAAGATTCACACGGGATTCCTCATGACGACCGGGCAGCGCACGGCGGGTGGGGGCTCGAAGTCACGTCGACCCCGCCCGGTCGCGCAGCCACGCAGGCGCTTCGTTCGTTTTCACTTCGATGATCTGGCGTACATAGTTGCGCGTCTGGGCCGGCGCGTAGGGCGCCACCTGGCGCCAGCCGGTCACATCCGGCTGTGCCTTGCGGTAGGCATCGAGCACGCCGCCCAGCCCGGCATTGAACCCGGCGAAGGCGAAATACAGGCGCTGCAGGTCGTCCAGGCCATTCCACGTAGGCGCAGAAAACAGGTAGTGGTCGTACCAGATGCCGGCCGCAATGTTCCATGCCGGGTCGCTCATCGGACCGAAGTGCGGGTTGAACTTGCGCACGAATTTCTCGTAGGTTTCCGGCGTCATCTGCATGATGCCGTAGGCCCCGACCGGACTTTTGGCATTGGCTTGAAGCGTCGATTCCACGATCGCCTGGGCCTTGAACCAGTGCCAGTCGAAGAACGGCCCGAAGTAGCGCTTCGAATACTTCGCGAAATGACGGTCGTACTTGTCGCCCCAGTGGCCGGAATGCACCCACGGCTTCGCGGCAAAGGCCGGCAGCGCGACCAGTGCGATGAGCGCGCCTGCCAGCCACAACCGTATGCGCATCACGACCTCAGTGCAGCGCCAGGCCGATCACCAGCCCGCCGCCCAGCCCGACTGCAATAAAAAGGCCCATCACCGCCAGACCGACGGCCAGGTTGCCGGCCTTCAATTCCGCATTGATGTCCATGCCGACCACCCGGGCCAGCAAGTGATGGACCAGCCCGGCCCCAAGCAGCATCAGCAGGCCGCCAACCGCTGCATAGATCAATTTCATGACAACGGGATCGGGAAGCATGGCGCGTCCGTTTGCGGTGATACCCCAAGTATAGGGCGCGAACCCTGAGCAGCAAGCGGCGCAAAGCGCGCGTGGCGGCTTGCCTCCCACCGTATCCACGCCCGCCGGCATTCGGCCTGCCGCGGGCAGTCTTGCAAGTGTGCGTTGACCATTCCGGTAGCTTTCAGGAACGAGTTCACGATCACCGGGCCGACGAAGCAAAATCCGCGCTGCCGCAAGTCGCGGCTGATGCGCGCCGACTGCGCTGTCTTCGCCGGCACGTCCTGCGGGTGGCGCCATTCCGGCAACTGCGGCGCACCGCCCACCTGCGCCCACATCCATGCACCGAACGGCTCGCCAGCCTCGCGCATGCGAACACAGGCGCGGGCATTCGCCACCACCGCCTCGATCTTGGCGCGATTGCGGATGATGCCGGAGTCGCCCAGCAACCGTTCCACCCTGCCAAGGTCGTAGCCGGCGATGCGGTCGATATCGAAACCGTCGAACGCTGCCCGGTAATGCCCACGCCGTGCCAGCACCGTGCGCCACGACAGGCCCGCCTGCACACCCTCCAGCACCAGCATCTCGAACAACCGTCGCTCATCGTGGAGCGGGCGACCCCACTCGGTATCGTGATAGACATGCTCGATATCAGATTGCAACGCCCATGGACA
>SCRT01000018.1 GCA_004298465.1 Nevskiaceae bacterium
GCCGCCCACAACGAGACCTGCTTTGGCGGCTACAAGAGCGAGTGGAACCTGGACAACGAGCAGATGTACCAGAAGTGGTTCACGCAGGAAGCCATCCAGCGCCTCGGCGCGGTCTGAGCCTGCGGGCCTTCATCCCACCTCTGTTGTCACCCTCCATGATTGGCCGACCCTTGACGGGCCGGCCTTTTTTGGTTTCTGTGATCGCCCCGCCGCCCGCTTGATCCGCGTTCGGGAACAGCCAAGCATGCGGTCTTTCTCCCTGAACAGGTCGCTGTGGTAGCGTAAGGCAGGCGCTGCTTCAACGGGGAAATGGATGATGGTGAAACACGGCGCGTATGGAATGGGCAGAGAGCCGCCGTCGCGGCAGGCAGAGGCCGTGAGGCCTGTGGCCGAGGCCCCGACGTTTCCGTTCCATCCTGTCGAAACCGGGTTTTACCGCAGTTTCAGGGATTCCGCCGAACCGCCCGTACAGGTTATCGGGGTTTCGGCGCCTACGGGCTACGGCAAGACCGTCTTGCTCGCGGCGATGTGCCGGCATTACGAGACCCAGGGTTGCGATTGCATCTGGCTCGCACTTGACGACCGCGACATGAATGCAGAGCGCATCCTGTCGCGGTTGGAGGTCGCACTACTGCCCGACGCCAGCGTGGTCCACGCTATAGAGGTCGTGCACCGCGGGCACGCACCCGAGGATGAACGCATTGCGACGCTCATCGCCGCGCTGGATGAACGGCGGCGTAGCGGGCGTACCGTGGTGCTGTTTATCGACAACTTCAATGCTTGCGGCGATACGGCTTGCAAGACGCTGCTTGATGCGCTGGTGTTTCACACGGCGCCGGGTGTTCATCTCGTGCTTTCGAGTACCGCCGCGTTGCCGTTCAGCCAGGTACAGGCGAAGCTGGAAGGCCGCGTCAGCAACGTGGGTTATGGCGAACTGTCGCTGACCGGCGCTGATATTCGCGAAATGCTGGGCGCCGAGTTGTGCGCTCGGTTGGGTGAGGATGCGCTTGCGGCGGTCGAACAGCAGACTGAAGGCTGGCCAGCGGCCGTCCGCCTGATGCAGATCATCCTGAGCCAGTCGGCCGACCCGCGCGCTGCCGTCGAGCAGTTCTCCGGCGCGGACGAGGATCTCGCGGATTTCCTGAACCGGCGGGTTCTGCAGGCGTTCGCTGACCAGCCCAGGCGGTTCTTGCTGGAGCTGGCCTTGCTACGGCATTTCTCGGTCGAATCCGCAATCGAAGTAACGGGTGACCTCCGCGCGGGCGAATACATTCGCGACCTAATCCAGCGCAATCTGTTCGTGATTCCCCTGGATCGCAACCAGAGCGAATACCGGCTGCACGGCTTGTTCCGGGAATTTCTGCTGGGAGAAGGCCGGTCGCAGATCAGCCCGCAGCGACGCATGGAGATCCTGTCGCGCGCGGCTACGTGGTACGAACACGCACGAGAATGGTGGAGTGCCGCCGAGTATGCGCTGGACTCTGGTTCCACGCCGCTTGCGGTGGCTGTGCTGGAGCGTGTCGCGGCATTGTTTGTGCGCGATCGCGGCGACCTCGGGCAGTACATCACGTGGATGGAACGCCTCAACGAGTCGGGCACTACCGGCGGGTGGGAGTCTGAGATGTGGTACGTCTGGGCGCTGACTTTCTACCGGCGCTATGCGGTGGCCCAGAAGCATCTGCGCCGGCTGCTGGTCCGGCTGGAACGCGCTGGCGATACCGGCTTGTCCGCGGAACATGCGCAAGGCCTGAAACGGCGCCTGGATCTCCTGGGCATCGCGATCGACATCTACACGGACCAGTTGGCCGATGCACGCGAGCACGCTAGCGCCTGGCTGCCGAGGCGTGCCGGAGACGATCCATTCAACGTGGCGACCGTCGCGTGTGCCGCCGTGCTGGTTCTGTGTGTCGACCACCGATTCTCGGATGCCCAGCAGAACCTGCGGATCGCGCGTTCCAGCATCACCCAGACGGACAGTGATTATGGGATCGCCTGGGTAGCCCTGATTTCCTCATTGCCCTGGCTGTACGAAGGCGACTATGCGCGGGCGCACGAGCCGTTGATGGCCGCCATCGGGCGTGCACGGCAGACGCTGGGGGAGTCCTCGGGCATCGTGGGGACCCTCTCGCTGGTCGCCGCGAAGGTTGCCGTGGAACGCGGACGCGACGCCGACGCGCGAGAACTGCTGAAAGCCGGCGTACACCGTATCGAGACCCACGGCGTGCTGGATACGGCAGCGTTCGGTCTGGATGCCGCTCTCAAGCTGTGGGATGGGGGGTCGGGCGATTCCGTGGAACTGGACCGGCTGCGCAGCTACGCTGCAGCGTATCCGCCGCGGTTGGCGCTGATGTTTGCCTGCTTGCTGATCCGCCGGCTGGTGCGGCTGGGTCGGGTTGACGAAGCGCTGGCCGAGGCGTCAGGGGCCGGAATTCCCCTCCAAGGGCCGAGCGTGCGCCGGGTGTTCAACGACATCGAGCTCAACGCCTCCACGCACGAACTGATCAGCGCCGTGCAGATCGACCTGGAAATCGCCCGTGGCCGTTTCACCCATGCTGCGGGGCGTATCAAGCGGGAGGTCAAGATCGCGCGGGACGCTGGGTGCTGCGGACGGCTGGTTGAGCTGGCACTGGACGAGACGGTGCTGTCCGTGTCTTCGCACAATGTCGCAGACGCCCAGCGCCATCTTGCGCGTGCCGTGCGCTGGGCCGCGAAGCGGGAGTACCTGCGGCCGTTCCGGGACCGCCAGGAGCTCGTGGCGGGCATCGTCAACAACACACGCGTGAAGGATTGGGGTTTCGTCGTGGACGACGAACGCCAGTTCTTCGCGAAGATCTGCGAAGGCTTGCCGGTCACGAACTCGGCACTGCTGGAAAAGCTGGACGAACTGAATCTCGCGGTGACGCTGGCGGACTCGCCTACGGCGCGTGAGCTGGAGTTGCTGCGGCTGGTGGAGGCTGGCCTGACGAACCAGCAGTTGGCCGACAAGCTGCTGCTGTCCGTCGCCACCGTGAAGTGGCACCTGTACAACCTGTACGCGAAGTTGGGCGTTTCCAACCGCGCCGCGGCGCTGTCGCGGGCACGGGCGCTCAATCTTCTGGTGCGCTGACCCGCATGGCCAAACCTTCGTCGGGCTTTTTCAAGCGGGTGGTGGCGCACCCTGCGATCAGGTTCGAGACCCAGAACGGCTTGGAGGAGATCAGGACATGCTCGAGCGGAGCAAGCTGGATTATTTCAAATATTGTCTGTCGCCCGTCGTGTTGCTGCTGTCGGCCTGGGGCCTGTGGGTGGGGGGCAATTACACGTGGGTCGGACTCGGCACGCTGCTGGCCCTGCTGTTCGGCGATGCGTTCCTGAAGTCCGACTATTCCGTGCGGGACCAGCGCTGGCCGTGGATCTACGACGCGGTCATTGCCGTCACGGTGATCCTGAGCATCGTGAACGTGGTCTATTACGCGTGGCTGGTCGGGGCCGGCCATTTTGCGACGACGGCCTCCGCCTGGGGTGCGTTCCTGTCCATGATGTTCGTTGGTTTCGTAGTTGCCGCGCCGCCGGTGCACGAGCTGTTCCATCGCGAAGGCACGTTTCTGCGTACGTTGGGCCGCGTCGGTTCAACGGCGGTAATCTTTGACCCGTGGCGCGAGATCACCCACGTCGTCACCCACCATATGCACGTGTCGACGCCTGATGACCCGGATTACGCTCGTCGGGGCGATACCGTGTACGGACATTTGGTGCGGACTTTCCCGCGACAGATCAAGGAGGCATACCACCTTGAGCGCATGATGTGGCGAAAGCGCGGGCGTAAATGGTGGAACCCGCACAACGCGTGGGTACCGCGTGCCGCATCCATGGTTGCGTTTGCCACGTTGCTATATGCGGTAGGAGGCGGGCTGGGCATGGTTCTGGCGCTGGCCTCGGTCTTGGCGGGCCCGCGCCTGCTTCTGGAGGTGTTCAACTACTGCAACCACTACGGCTTGATCTCTGCGTCGCCGGGGCATTTCCAGCGCCAGCACACCTGGAACCATCTGACGCCATTCGTGCGCATTCTGGCGCTGGAGATTACCAACCATTATGGACACCACATGGACGGCTACAAGCCGTTCTACGCGCTGGAACCGGACGAAGGCGGTCCTGAGCAGCCGCAGTTCCTGATGGCGGTACTGCTGGCGCTGGTACCCCCGATGTGGTTCGCGGTCATCAAGCCGCTGCTCAAGGACTGGGATGCGCATTACGCCACTCCGCAGGAACGCGAGATCGCCTATGCGGAGAATGCCCGCGCCGGTTGGCATGACCTGAATGGCGGCTTACCCATGCCACCGGAGAAGAGTGCGCATCTGTTGCCGGCCTGATTGCCTTGGTCATTTGATGCCTGCATGGGAATGCGGGCAGTAGGGTAGGCCACAACACCGCCTTTTTTCTAGGATGAAGATATTGACAGTGGCGGAACTGCAGGGACAGAAGGAGAGAGCAGGGGCCGCGGCGCTATCGAGCCGTGTCACGGTCGTCGGCAGCGGTACGACCTTCCAGGTGCCGAAAGGTGATCTGCTATTGATGTCGGCCCTGGCGCAGGGCGTGGATTACCCGCACAACTGCCGCGTCGGCACCTGCGGAACGTGCAAGACGCGCCTGCTGAAAGGGCGGATCAGCCCGCTCGTCGACTTTGCGCTGTCGCCGCTGACGAACGAGGAGCTCGAAAACGGCTACATCCTCGCCTGCCAGTCGAAGGTGCGAACGGATCTAGAGATCGACGTCAAGCTCGGAACCGGGCATCGGGATCTGCCCGTCCGCTCGGTCGCGGGCCATGTCTGCGCCTGGCGCCGCCTGCCGGGTGAGGTGGTGGATCTGCGGCTGCGGCTCGACGCGCCTTTGATGTTCGCGGCGGGACAGTACGGCATCTTGGCGCCGTCTGGGTCGTTCGTTCAGCGTTCCTATTCGTTCTACGACGCACCACCCGACCCCGCAGGCAGCGGTGCCCAGGAAGTCGGCTTTCTGGTTCGCCGCCTGCCCGGCGGGAAGTTTTCCGCGTGGGTCTATGGCGCTGACCTCAAGGGGGCCAAGCTGTGGCTGCAGGCACCGATGGGGACCATGGGCTTCGATGAGTTCGACCGCGATGGCCTGTGCGTCGCAGGCGGCACGGGCCTGGCCCCGATCCTGTCCATCGTCAGCCACCGCTTGAAGCAATCGGCTACGGCTCGCTTCACGATCGTCTTCGGATCGCGCTCCGCACAGGATAATTTCGCCGACGCCCTGCTGGCTAATCTGCTCGAGCGCGAGTCGCAACGTGTCCGCCTCGTCAACATCCTGTCGAATGAACCGACGGGGTCGGCGTGGAGGGGCCGTCGGGGTCTGGTGACGGATGCCCTGGACGCCGCGCTGGGCGTCGACTACGCGAATGCCGCGGCTTTCGTGTGCGGCAGCCTGCCGATGGTCGAGGCCGTCGAAAAAAAGCTGCTTCAGCTTGGGGTCGATCCCGATCGCGTGCATGCCGACAAGTTCGTGCCGGCCGCCTACTAGGCCGGTTGCTGGAGCATGCCCCTGGTGGCGTGTAATTGGCGAACAACTGGACAAAAAAGGAGTGAGGCATGCTGGGATTCGTGTTCGTGCTGTTCCTGCTTGCCGCGTGCGGCGGCGTGCTGATGCTGTTGCTGATCGCCGCGGGCAAGAACTATCCGCAATGGCTGGGCACGGGGCATGGGGTATTCGCCCTGGTGTGCCTGTGCGCACTGTTCGTCGTGAATCTGCTGGGTGAGACGGCCACCCCCGCTGCCGCATGGTGGGCGCTCGGCGTCTTCGTTGCCGGGTTCATCGGCGGGATGCTCCTGTTCCGGTATCTGTACAAGGGGCGGGCAACCGTGCCGCTGGTGCTGCTGCATGGCGGGCTGAACACGCTGGGGCTGGTCCTGCTCTACAACGCGGCGTTTTAGAGGGCCGGGTTGTTTCCCCACATCTGAACGCGCGGGAACGGCATGCAGCACGTGCTGTAACTTACGGGAAAGGCTTTCCGGGTGGTCCGCACTGGCCCGCCCGCTGCACCTGTCGTTTCCAGTTTCCCGAACGCCGCTTGCGGCGCTTCGCCAGCTTCGGAAAGCCGGTCGGGCCGTGCGCTGAAGGCGTTGTTGAACGCTTCGTTCCATAAAGGCTGCGACCGGGTGGCAGCCATGCCCGTCGGTTGCATCCTGTGCCGCAATCCGTGAGCTGTCTGCCGCACTATGTGATGGATGCGGGATGCTTGACAAGGCATGGTCGTTCGTTAATGATAAAAATATCAAGTGATATAAATATCAACAATCGAGGAGAGGTCATGAAGAAGATGCATCTCAACGGGTTTTCCCAGGCCTGCGTCGGGCACCACTCCGAGGGGCAGTGGAAGAATCCGCAATACCGTCTCGATTCGGGCTACCGGACAATGGATTACTGGGTGGAGTTGGCGCGCACGCTGGAACGCGGGTTCTTCGATTCGCTGTTTCTGGCTGACGTGCACGGCACGTACAACGTCTACCAGGGCTCCAACCGCGCAGCGATCCAGCATGGCGTGCAGTTCCCGGCCGTGGATCCTACCTTCCTGATTCCGGCCATGGCTGGAGCCACGCGGCACCTGGGGCTTGCGTGCACTTACAGCACGACGTATTTCCCGCCGTACCACACGGCGAAAGTGTTTTCCACGCTGGACCATCTCACGAACGGGCGGGTCGCGTGGAACATCGTCGCGTCTTATCTGAAGGATGCGATGGCAGACTTCGGCATTCAGGACAATTTGTCGCATGACGAGCGCTACGAGCGTGCGGACGAATATATGGATGTTGTCTACAAACTGTGGGAGCAATCGTGGGACGAGGATGCCGTCGTTCGTGATATCGGGCGTGACATGTTCACCGACCCCGACCGGGTCCACACCATTCATCACAAGGGCCGCTGGTTCGAGAGCGTGACCGGCCCGCACATGTGCGAGCCTTCATCGCAACGCACGCCGGTTCTGTTCCAGGCCGGGGCGTCGGGTCGTGGCGTGGCCTTTGCCGGCCGCCATGCGGAATGTGTGTTCACGGTGTCGCCGACGCTGGCAGCCGGTGCCAAGGACGTCAAGAAGCTGCGTGCGGCGGCGGTCGAAGCCGGGCGCGACCCGGACGACATCAAGATCAACCAGGGGCTGTGTATCATCGTTGCCCCGACCGATGAACTGGCGAAGCTGGAAGAACAGAAGTTGCGTTCCTACGCAAGCCCGGATGGCGCACTTGCATTGTTCTCCGGCTGGTTGGGCATGGATGTCTCCGCAATTCCACGCGGCGAGAAGCTGGACGAGTCTTCCACCGACGTTGCCATTCACAGCCTTCGCGGCTTCATGCAACGCATCGATCCGACCCGTGACTGGACATTGGGTGCGATTGCCGACTACATGGCGCTGGGCAGCATCTTCCCGAAAGTGGTGGGCTCGCCGAGCACCGTTGCGGATGAAATGGAGCGCTGGATGGACGAGGCGGGGATGGATGGATTCAATATCCACGCGCCAACACAGCTTTCGGGCCTGACCGACTTCGTCGATCTCGTCGTTCCGGAACTACAGAAACGCGGGCGCCTGCGTACCGCCTACGAGGGTACCACGTTGCGTGAATCCTTCTTCGGCGCGGGACACAAGCGATTGTCGGCGCGTCATCCGGGCCGGGGAGTCATCGGTCACTGACCGGCACGGCACTTTAGAAATCTCCTGTTCTGCATAAGCGGATGGCTAACGTGTACCGACGCAGTGCCCTTAGAATGAAACTTTACGTCGAATCGAGGAATGCCCGTGCCGCAGTCTGGGCGCCCATCAGCGGGCACGAAACCCGCTGTGCACAGTACCCGCCGTCGGATGCGTGCGGAAGATCGTTACGCACAGCTTTTGCGGGTGGCGATCCAGGTCGCTGCCGACAAGGGGCTGGACCGGCTCGTGCATGCCGATGTCGCGGCTTCGGCGGGTGTGTCCACACCCACGGTATTCCAGTATTTCTCCGACCGCGAGGTGCTGCTGACGTCGGTGATCGGGGAAGTCGACCGTTTCTATCGGGACATGGCGCGCCGTTGTCATCAGCCGGGCAAGCCACCGGTCGAGCGCATCCACGACCACTTCGCCAGTTTTTCGGATTCACTCGACAGCGATCGCGACTATGCCGTCGTATGGCTCGACTGGAGTACGCATTTCCGCAACGAATACGGCCTTTGGGATGCCTTCGTGCAGTTCCAGGAATACGTGATCTCGAAAGTCCAGGAATCCGTACGCGACGGCCAGCAGGCGGGCACCATTTCCATGCGGACGTCGGCAGCCGACACAGCGCGCCTGATCACGGTCGCGAGCTACGGGGTGACACAGCTCAAGTTCATGAACCGTGGCCGCGCGATCATGGATCGCTTCGCGGAACAGATGCTGTCCCTGACGCTGGCCTGACGAGTCGGGAGGGCCAACGCCCCAGGTCTTGGCTCGCATGAATCACGCCGTGCCAGAGTCGTTCCATCGGCCGGCGTGGATCCTGCCGGTCATCGTGATGACGCAATTCGCGTGCACGTCCCTGTGGTTTGCCGGGAATGCGGTGATCGGCGCGCTGCAGGTGTCCTGGCATCTGCCGGACTCTGCCCAAGGCCTGACCCTGGCATCCGTCCAGCTGGGCTTCGTGGCGGGCACCCTGGTATTCGCGGTCCTTGCGATCGCGGACCGCTTCCGCGCCACATCCGTGTTCTTCTGCTGCGCACTGCTCGGCGCCGCGTCGAACCTGGCCCTGGTGTTCGTGCCGGGCGACGTGTGGACGCTGGTCGCGTCACGTGCGGCAACCGGATTTTTCCTGGCCGGCATCTATCCGGTGGGAATGAAGATCGCGGCGTCGTGGTGCGATCAGGGGCTCGGACGTGCCCTGGGGTATCTCGTGGGGGCACTGGTGGTGGGCAGCGCCCTGCCTCATCTCTTGACAGGACTTGGCACGACGCTGCCGTGGCAGGCCGTGATCGGCATGTGTTCCGCCGCCACCGTGGCCGGCGGGTTGGCGGTTTTCGTGTGGGTCCCAATGGGGCCGCATCTGCCGCAACGCTCACCGTTCAACATCCATGCGATCCCGGAAATCTTCAGCTTCCCGAAATTGCGGGCGGCAGCCTTCGGCTATTTCGGCCACATGTGGGAATTGTATGCCGTGTGGGCGTTCTTTCCGCTGCTCGTCCACGGCTACGCCGTGCGCCACGGCCTGGACCATGTGAACGCGTCGCTGTGGGCCTTTGCGCTGATTGCGGCCGGTGCGGTGGGCTGCGCCGGCGGCGGTGAGCTGGTGCGTCGCTTCGGCAGTGCGCGCGTGGCCTTGATCCAGCTGGCCACGTCCGGGTGCGCGTGCGTGCTGGTGGTTCTGGCATTCGCAGCGCCGGCCTGGCTGTTCTTCACGTTCCTGCTGGTCTGGGGCATTGCGGTGGCCGGTGATTCGCCACAGTTCTCGACGCTCGTCGGCATGAACGTGCCCAGTCAGTACGTTGGTACGGCATTCACCATCGTCAACGGCATCGGCTTCGCGATTTCTGCCGTCAGCATTCAGTTGCTTGCTGTGTTGAGTGCGACGATTCCTGTCGAATACCTGTTTCTGCTGCTCATTCCCGGCCCCGCCCTGGGTCTGTATGCCGCGCGCCGCCTGCTACGGGACGGCCGCTTCAGCTACCGGGCAACCGCATGAACACATCTCCGGAGGCGTCTAGCGTGAGTGGTTTCCCTGTATCTGGATGGAGCGGTCCATGAGAAACGGACAACCGCTGATCTTCGGCATCGGAGGCAGCCTGAGCCGGCGCTCCATCAGTGAATGTGCGTTGCGCTTCACCATGGATGCGGCGGAAAAGTGCGGTGCACAAACCGAGATCATGGTCGGGCGTGATCTGGACCTGCCGAACTACGATGCGCACGACCCGGCGCGCCTCGCGGCGGCACACGTGCTGCTCCGCAATTTCCGCGACTGCGACGGCGTGATCGTTTCGGCCTCCGCTTATCACGGCGCGATCTCTGGCATGTTGAAGAACGCGCTGGATTACGTTGCTGAAATCAGCGACCCCGGACGCACGTTTCTGGAAGGCCGCGCCGTTGGCTGCGTGGTCTGTGCGGGGGGTGAGCAGGCGGGCGGTACGTGCCTGTCGGGTTTGCGGACGATCGTGCATGCCCTGCGGGGATGGCCGACGCCGCTGGGCGTGACCGTCAATGCCCGCGACGGATCGTTTGATGCCGACGGGCAATGCGTGGATGACACCACCCGTACCCATCTCGAACTGCTGGCGGAGCAGGTCGTGGTTTTTGCACGGCGTTACGCGCCGGCGCAGCCGGCGCGGGAAGAATCGTCTTGTTGAATGAACAGACCTTGTTGCGCCGGGTTGCTGGCCAGTTCCTGTGTCGGGCGAGCGGGTCGCCGGCGGCTTCCGGGTAACCCGCCGAACGGATAGATGGATACAGATCGCCTTTCTGGAGGAGAACCATGAATACGATCGATACGGACTACCTGGTGGTGGGCGCCGGCGCAGCCGGAATGGCCTTTGTCGATGCGCTGATCGCGGATGGCGATGCCGAGGTGGTCATGGTCGACCGTCAGTATCGGCCGGGCGGGCACTGGAACCACGCCTATCCCTTTGTGCGGCTGCATCAGCCTTCCGCCATCTATGGCGTCAATTCGCGCCGGCTGGGGACGGATTCCATCGATGCCCTGGGGTCCGACGCCGGCCTCTATGAGCGCGCCACGGGTGCGGAGATCTGCGGTTATTTCCAGCAGGTGCTCAACCAGACTCTGTTGCCATCGGGGCAGGTCCGCTTCTTCGGCATGTCCGACTATCTGGGCGACTGGAAGCACGACCATGTGTTCAGGTCGCGCATGACCGGAACCTGCACGCGCGTCAACGTCCGGAAGAAGGTGGTCGACACCACCTATCTCCAGGCGACGGTACCCGCCACCCATAAGCCCGCGTTCACGGTCGATGGGGGCGTCAGATTTTGTCCCGCAGGCGGTATCGTCGATCAGGTCGAGCCGCCCGGCGGCTATACGGTCCTGGGCGGCGGCAAGACGGCCATGGATGTTTGTTACTGGTTGCTGGCGCACGGGGTGGATCCCGAACGCATCCGGTGGGTGCGCCCACGCGATACGTGGGCCCTCAGCCGCCGGGGCTTCCAGCCGCTCGATCTGATGCACCTGACGATCGGCGAGTTCGCGGCCGCGTTGCGGGCGCTGGCGGAGGCCGAAAGCCTGGATGACCTGTACCGGCGGCTGGAAGCAGGTGGCCAGTTGCGCCGGTTCGACAAGACGGTCGTGCCGACCATGTTTCGCGGCGCCATTCTCAGCGATGCGGAATTCGACGCGCTTGTGCAGATCAAGCGCGTCGTGCGCAAGGGGCATGTCAAGCGCATCACGAGCGACCGCATTCTCCTGGCCGAAGGTGAAGTCGAGACCGGGCTCGACGAGTTGCATGTGGATTGCACAGCCAGCGGGTTTCGCTCCAATCCAGCGATCCCGATCTTTGGTCCGGCCTGTATCACGACGCAGGGCCTGGTCGGCGGGTTCACGACCTTCAGTGCGGCGTTGATCGGCTACGTGGAAGCGGTGCGCGGCGACGACCGGGAGAAGAACGCATTGCTGCAGCCGGTGTCGCCGCTGAACAACCCGATCGACTGGATCAACGCCTACATGGGGTTCCTTCGTATTGCCGATCTGCAGGCTGGCGCGGGAGGCCATCAGGACTTGGCCGAATGGCTGGATCGCGCACGCCTGAACCTGACCGGCGGCATGAGCCGGCACATGGACGACCCGCGCATCGTCAACGCCCTGGACGATATTGCGCAGTGTCGGGATGCGGCCGTCGAGAATGGCAGGCGGCTGCTGGAAACGATGAACGTGCCCGTCTGACCACGCTTGTACATCGGGTACCGGGCACACGATCTCTTGAAGCGTCTGTACGTGTGTGATCGAGGACTGGCCCCGATCCATATCAACCTGAAGTGGAAGAGGACGCCGGTGGGCGCGGTACGGCCACAGCCCCTTGAGACATCTTGATAAGCGGTCGATCGCAGGGGGCGCTGCGCTTTTTGCACTACAACGAAGGGCAGGGCCCATCGAACTCCTTGCGTTCCAGGCGCACGCGGCCGCTGGCGGCGAGCACGAGTTCCGTTGCCCTGCGTGATCGTCCGGAATGGATGCAGATGCGCAGGCGTCCAGCTCCGAATGCGCCTGACGGTAGTTGGGAGATACCGATCGGGGAAAAAACCACGGCAGTCCGGAACGGGCCGCTGCCAGAGATCGAGACGTCCCGGTGCGCGGTCCTGCTGACGAGGACGTCGGTGGATGCCTGTGGCTGGCCGCTGTGGTGGTGGTCGAGAAACACGATCCATTCGCCGCTTGCCCAATTTCCGGTACAGCCGAGAACGGCGTTTCCTGCGCACAGCGAGGTGGGGCGCTGCTGGGTGATGGCGGTCTGGCGTGCCACATAAAGGCCGTGAGCCAGTTCGTTGCTGGCCGTGGCAAGCCGTGCGTGGATGAGTGTGTCGCGCAGCGCGGGAACGGCGATTACGGCAGTCACGCCGGCAATCGCCAGCACGATGAGCAGCTCCACCAACGTCCAGCCCCCAAGCTTCGACGCCATCTCCCCCTCCCGCGGTTGGCAGGCGCCGGCAGGGGTGGGCTACGGCTCGCGCCCCATTGGCGCCGCACCGGTTGTCACGCTTGACTGGAGCGTAGCGGGGTAGGAATGAATTGCCAAGCCCGGGCTGGGCAAGGAGGGGTCAGGGCGCATCGACCTTGGACCGCCGGTATTGCAGCAAGGCGTCCAGCAGCAATAGCCCGGCACCGATGGTGATGGCGCTGTCGGCGATGTTGAAAGCCGCGAAATGCCAGGCTCCGACATGGAAGTCAATGAAGTCGACCACGTAGCCGTGCACGCCGCGGTCGATGGCGTTGCCGATCGCCCCGCCCATGATGAGGCTGAAGGCGAGCGCTTCCAGCTTCGATGCCTGTGGGTGGCGGTACAGCCATACGAGGATGCCGAGGGAGACGGCGGCCGCGAGTGCGATGAATACCGTTCCCGGTGCGCCGGCAAACATCGAGAACGCCGCGCCGGTATTACGCAGCGAGGTGAGGTTGAGCCACGGCAGCAGCCACACCGAGTCGTACAGCGGCAGGGAGTGGACGATCAGCGCTTTCGCGCCTTGGTCGAGAAGGATGACGGCGGCGGCAATGGCCAGCCAGCGCGTGAGGCTGCGGGTCGAGGCAAGGGGCATGGTGGGCCTAGATGTGGTGGCGCTGTTCGCCGGAGCCGGCGATGTTCGTGACGCAGCGGCCGCAGAGATCGGGGTGGTCCGCATGGCTGCCGACGTCGCTGCGGTGCTGCCAGCAGCGCGCACATTTCGACGCGATGCTGCGTTCCACGGCAATGCCGAGCGCCGTGCCGTCTTCCAGTCGCATGGCCGTGACATCGGCGGGCTGCATGGCGGCGGGTTGGACCGTGGCGGCGGAGGTGATGAACCAGAAGCGCAATTCATCGCCGGCCTGCTCCAGAGCTGTGCGCGTGGCGCCGTCGGCGTAGAGCGTGAGGTCGGCATCCAGCGCGCCGCCAATGTCGCCGGCGTTGCGGCGGGCTTCCAGTTCGCGCTTCACCGCCTCGCGCACGGCAAGCAGTGTGGCCCATGTCGTGGTGTCCCAACGCAGCGTGACCGTGGGCAGCGTGTGCCAGGTCTGTGCGAACACTGGGGTGGAACGGTCGCCAGGCAGCAGCGGCCAGATCTCGTCTGCCGTGAACGACAGGATCGGCGTGATCCAACGCACCAGCGCCTCGGCGATGTGCCACAGCGCCGTCTGCCCGGAGCGACGCGCCAGGCTGTTTTCCGGCAGCGTGTAGAGGCGGTCCTTGAGCACGTCGAGATACAGCCCGCCGAGATCCACCACGCAGTAGTTGTGCAGCTGCTGGTAGACGAGGTGGAACTGGGAATCGCGGTAGGCGGCAATGATGCGTTCCTGCACTTCGGCGGCACGGGCGATCGCCCAGGCGTCGATATCCAGCAGCGCGTCCGGCGCCACAGCGTGCGTGGCGGGTTCGAAATCGTGGAGGTTGCCGAGCAGGTAGCGCGCCGTGTTGCGGATGCGGCGGTAGGCGTCGGCGATGCGCTTCAGAAGCTGGTCGGAAATCGCAATCTCGCCGGAGTAGTCGCTGGCGGCCACCCACAGGCGCAGGATGTCGGCGCCGAGGGTTTTCGTCACCTGCTGCGGCGCGACGACGTTGCCGACCGACTTCGACATCTTGCGGCCCTGTTCGTCCACCGTGAAGCCGTGGGTGAGCACGGACTTGTACGGCGCGCGGCCGAGCATGGCGACGGATTCCAGCAGGCTGGACTGGAACCAGCCGCGGTGCTGGTCGGAGCCTTCGAGGAACAGATCCGCCTGCGGAGCAATACCGTCCGCACCGAGCTGTTCCGGGTGCATGGACACGATGCTGGCCTGGAACGAGCAGCCGGAGTCGAACCACACGTCCAGCGTGTCGGTGCACTGGTCGTAGGCGTCGGCGTCGCTGCCCAGCCAGTCTTTTGCCGTGGTGCCGAACCACGCTTCCAGCCCGCCTTTTTCCACTGCGTCCGCGACGCGGCGCAGAATGGCGGGCGTGTCCGGGTGCAGGTTCTGCGTCGCGCGGTCGATGAATACGGCCATTGGCACGCCCCATGTGCGCTGGCGGGAAATGCACCAGTCGGGTCGCGTCTTCACCATCTCGCGGATGCGGTTTTCACCCCACGCCGGAATCCAGCGTGTGGCCTCGATTTCCTTCAGCGCCTTTTCGCGCAGGCCGTGCGCGTCCATCGACACGAACCATTGCGGCGTGGCGCGGAAGATCAGCGGCGTCTTGTGGCGCCAGCAATGCGGGTAGCTGTGCTGAAGTTTTTGCAGACAGGCGAGGGCGCCGGCGGCGCGCAACGCCTCCAGCACCGGCTCGTCCACCTTCGTGACGTACAGCCCGCCGACCACCGGCGCGCCGGGCGCGAACACGCCATCCGACTGCAGCGGCGTGTCCGTGGGAACGCCGTATTTCTGCGCCACCACGTAGTCGTCCGCACCGTGCGCCGGCGCGGTGTGCACCAGCCCGGTGCCGGCTTCCAGCGTGACGTGCTCACCGAGGATGATGGGCACGACGCGCTGCAGCTCCGCGATCGGATGCCGCGCCCGTGCGCCCTCCAGCACCTTGCCGGGCGCGTGGGCGAGCACCTCGAAAGTGAAGCCGCAGCGTGCAGCCACGGTTTCCAGCAGCCCTTCCGCCACCACCCAGCGCTCTGCACGGCCGTCCGCGAACGTGGCGGCGACGAGCACGTAATCGAGTTCCGGGTGTGCGCTGATGGCCTGGTTGGCCGGGATTGTCCACGGTGTCGTGGTCCAGATCGTGAACATCGTCGGTGCATCGCCCGTCACGCCGAAGCGGTGCGACACGTCGGCCGGGTCGGCGGCAGCGAAACGCACGTCGATGGCCGGCGACTCGTGGTCCTTGTATTCCACTTCCGCCTCGGCCAGCGCCGACCCGCAGTCCAGGCACCAGTGCACCGGCTTGAAGCCGCGCACCACGTGGCCCTGTTCCACGAGCCGCGCCAGCACCCGCAACTGCTCGGCCTCGTAGTTGGGTCGCATCGTCAGGTAGGGGTGATCCCAGTCCGCCAGCACGCCGAGGCGTTTGAAGTCGTGGCGCTGGCGTTCCACCTGTTCGCCGGCGTATTCGCGGCATTTTGCGCGGAACGCGGGTGCGTCCAGCTTGCGGCCGACCTTGCCGTGCTTCTTTTCCACCTGCAGTTCGATCGGCAGGCCGTGGCAGTCCCAGCCGGGTACGAAGGGGGCGTCGAAACCGTCCAGCCGCGCGGTCTTGACGATGATGTCCTTCAGCGTTTTGTTGACGGCGTGGCCGATGTGGATGTCGCCGTTCGCATACGGTGGGCCGTCCACGAAACGATAGGGCTTGCGGCCGGCACAGGCGCGCTGCACCTGCTCGTAGAGCTTTTCCTGCTCCCAGCGCTGCAGGGTTTCGGGTTCACGCTGCGCCAGCTTGGCCTGCATTGGAAACGAAGTCTGCGGAAGGTTCAGCGTATGGCTGTAACCAGGCTTGTCGGCAGCCGGCGAGTCGGGCAGGGTCGGAGTGTTCACGCGTTGAGTACCTCGCGGGCGCGAGTGGCGTCCGCATGCATTTGTCGTTTGAGTTGATCCAGATCGTCGAATTTCTGCTGTGGGCGCAGGAAGGCGACGAAACGGGTGCGAATGATCTGCCCGTACAGGTTGCCGGGCGGCACGAAGAGGTGGTCTTCGAGCACGCATTCCGTCAGGTTCAGCGTCGGGCGCACGCCGAGGCTGGCGACACCCGGCATTTCGCGCCCGCCATGCTGCACCTGCACGGCGTAGATGCCGTGGCGCAGGGCGGGTGGGTGGCGAAACGCGACGTTCGCGGTGGGCATGTCCAGCTTGCGCCCCAGTTCGAGGCCGTGGCGGACGCGCCCCCAGATCGCGTAGGGGCGGCCGAGCAGGCGCTCGGCGAGCGCCAGGTCGGCGGCAGCCAGCACGTCGCGTAGCCGGGTGGAACTGACGCGCTCGCCGTCGAGCGTGACGCTAGCGACGTTGTGTGCGGTGAACCCGGTCTGCGTGCCCAGCTCTGCCAGCAGGCGGAAGTCGCCGCGGCCACCGGCGCCGAAGTGGAAGTCGTCCCCGACCACGACGCTACGCGCTCGCAGCCCTTCAACAAGCACCGTGCGCACAAAGTCCTGTGCCGGCATGCAGGCCAGTGGCTTGCCGAAGGGCAGGCACACGACGCGCTCCACGCCCAGCCCTTTCAGCACGTGCAGCTTGCTGCGCAGCTCCAGCACGCGTGCTGGAGCTGCGTCGGGGTTGAAATAGGCGCGGGGGTGCGGCTCGAACAGTACGACGGTGGAAAGGGTTCCTTCTTGCGCGGCATTCCCCAGCACCGCATCGATCAGCGCCTGGTGCCCAAGGTGGACGCCATCGAAATTGCCGATGGTGACGGCGCTGCCGCAGGGCGGCGGAACGAGGTGGCGGAACCCGCGTACGAACTGCATCGCGAACCGGTAGGAATGGAATGGGAAAAGGAAAGGGCAAATTATACGGGGCGCTTGATGGTCAGGCCGCCGCTGCGGAAGTCCGCCAGGCGCACACCGACCATCCGCAGCGTGGCGAAGTACACGGCGGCACCGACGGCGACGATCATGCCAAGGCGGCCGGCGCGCGCCAGGCTGCTGGCATGCAGCCACGTCGACAGGTCGCCCGCCATCCACACGATGACGATGCCCATCACGAGATTGGCCACCAGCAGGCGCAGCCCGAAGCGAGGCCAGCCCGGCCGCGGCGTGTAGATGCCGTCGCGTCGCAGGCGGCGATAGAGCAGGGTGGCGTTCAGCCACGCGTTGATGGACGTGGACAGCGCCAGCCCGGTGTGCGGCGCGGCGAAGCCGGTCAGCAGCATCACGCCGACGAGCACTAGGCTCATCACCATCCCAACGCCCAGCGCGATCACGCCGTAGCGCACTGGAATGCGCGTTTCCTGGCGCGCATAGAAACCCGGTATGAGCACTTTGACGAGCGAATAGCCCATGAACCCGGCAGCGAAACCCATCAGCGCCCACTGCGTCATACGCACGTCGTGGATGGTGAAATGTGCGCGCTGGAACAGGGTGGAAACAAGCGGGCCGGCCAGCAGCGCAAGGCCGACCATGGCCGGCAGACCGATGACGAACAGGCAGCGCAACGCCCAATCCAACGTGTTGCTGAACTGGGCTGTCGAGCGGCTGGCGTGCTGGTGGGAAAGGCTGGGCAGGATGACGGTGGCCAGCGCGATCGAGAACATGCCGAGCGGAAATTCCATCACGCGGTCGGCGTAATAGATCCAGCTCACGCTGCCGTCGGCCAGGAATGAGGCGAGGATGGTGTCCAGCAGCAGGCTGATCTGGCCAATGGAAGAGCCGAACAGGATCGGCACCATCAGCTTCATGATGCGGCGCACCTGCGGGTCGCGCCAGCCCCAGCGTGGGCGTGGCAAGAGCCCCAGGCGTGCCATCGACGGGGCCTGGAAGGCCAGCTGCAGCACGCCGGCCACGAGTACCGACCACGCCAGCACTTCCACCGACTGCGAGTGGATGAAGATTGCCGCGATCATGCACACGTTCAGCAGGACGGACGTTGCGGCAGGAACCGCGAACTTGCCGTAGGTATTCAACACGCCGGACATGAGCGCCGTGAGTGATACCAGCATCAGGTAAGGAAAGGTCGTGCGCAGCATGCTCACGCCTTCCACATGTTTTGGCGTATTCCAGCCGAAACCGGGCGCAAACAGCCACATGAACAACGGCGCTGCGAGCACGCCGACGATGGTCAGGATCGCGAGCACACCGCCCAGCGTGCCGGCAGCGTTGGCAACGAGCCGGCGCTGCTCGGTCAGTGGGAGGGTTCCGTGGGCTTCGCTGAACACTGGCACGAAAGCTTGCGAGAACGCGCCTTCGGCGAACATGCGGCGGCCGAGGTTCGGGATACGCCACGCCACGAAGAAGGCGTCAACACCCGATCCGGCACCGAAGAAGGCGGCGATCAGCATGTCGCGCGCGAAGCCGGAAATGCGCGACAGCAGCGTCATGGCGCTCACCACGCCGGTGGATTTGGCTAGCGAGTGCGACACGGTGCGAGAAACTCCCTGGGGTGGTCGGGTTGGGGCTTTGCAGAGTGCGGACTGAAGCCGTCCAGATTGACACGGAAGCGAAGGCGCGAAGATACTACGCGCCCTTTAATCTGTCAGTGAAACTGGAGTTCGAGCTTTGGCCAATACCGCACAGGCGCGCAAACGCGCGCGACAGGCCCAGCAGCATCGTGCCGCTAATGTGGCACACCGGTCCATGTTGCGCACGGCGATCCGCAAGGTGGTCCGCGCCCTGGATGCCAAAGATGGTGCCGCTGCGGAAGCCGCGTACCGGGAAATGGCGCCGTTGCTGGACCGTTATTCGAATCGTGGACTCATTCACAAGAACAAGGCCGCGCGCCACAAGAGCCGCCTTGCCGCACGCATTCGCGCGCTTGCGGGCGAGGCGAAAGCAGGCTGATCCGCTGGTGGCAACGACGCCCCGTGTGCGGGGCGTCGCGCACTCTTCACCGGGTGCCGCTTTTCCTGCGTTCCATGTTCCCAGCCATCGATCCGGGCTGGATGCATGCTGCATGCGTATTCATGATGTGAGCTCGGCGCAGGCCGCTTTCCCGCGCTGAAGCAAGCAACCTCGTATCGGGCATTTACTGCGGAGACAGCACCAGGTCGTCGCGGTGGATCAGCTCCGGGTCAGTGGCACGCCCGAGGATGCCCGTCAATGCGTTGCTCGGGTGGCCGATGATGCGGGCGGTCTCGGTGGCATCGTAGTGGATCAGCCCGCGCGCGATCTCGTGGCCGTCCAGGTCCTCGCACACGACTAGATCACCGCGCTCGAACGTGCCTTCTGCACTGCGTACGCCGATTGGCAACAGGCTGCTGCCGTGTTCACGGAGCGCGCGGACCGCACCGGCGTCCAGCTTCAGGCGTCCGCGCACCTGCAACTGATGGGCGATCCAGCGCTTGCGTGCCGACCACACGCTGCGCCCGGGCTTGAGCAGGGTGCCGATGGTTTCACCCGCTGCGAGGCGCAGCAGCACGTCCGGTTCACGCCCGTGGGCGATGAGCGTGGCGGCGCCAGAACGCGCAGCCCACTGCGCTGCCTTGATCTTGGTGCGCATGCCCCCACGCCCGAGGATGCCGCGACCGTTGCCGGCCATGTCAATGAAGCGCGGGTCGTTGCTGTCGCCTTCGGAAATGAGCTGTGCGTTTGGGTTGCTGCGCGGGTCGGCGTCGTACAGGCCGTGCTGGTCCGTCAGGATGACGAGCACGTCCGCTTCCAGCAGGTTGCAGGTGAGGGCACCGAGCGTGTCGTTGTCGCCGAAGCGGATTTCATCTGTCGCTACGGTGTCGTTCTCGTTCACGACCGGCACCACGCCGTAGCTCAGCAGGGCACGCAGTGTCGCCCGGGCGTTCAGGTAGCGCGTACGGTTGGCGACATCTTCGTGCGTAAGCAGGATCTGTGCCGCCTGTAGGCCGTGCCTTTCAAAAGCATCCTGATAGGCGCGCATCAAGTGCATCTGGCCGATGGCCGCCGTGGCCTGCAGATTCTGCAGTTCGGCTGGACGGGCCGGCAGGCCGAGTATTGCCATGCCCTCCGCGACAGCGCCGGATGAAACCCAGACGATCTCATGGCTGCTGTGCCGCAGTTTGGCGATCTGCGTTGTCCAGTTCGCGATGGCCGCATGGTCCACCCCGCGGCCGCCAGCGGTGACGAGCGAGGAACCGACCTTGACGACCCAGCGCCCACTGCGCGTCAGTGCCGTACGCCCGTCGTTCATCGCCGTGGAAGCCACTCAAGCATCCTCGGCCGTGTCGGATGCTGGCTTGGTGGATGGCGCCCGCTCTTCGATCCAGGCCATGACGGCCTGGCACAACGGATCAAGTCCGGCGTGGGAAATGGCGGAAATACAGAACCATGGTGCCGTCCAGCCGAGCTGATCGACGATTTCCTGTGCGCGGGCCAGCGCCGGGGCATCGCCCAGCACGTCGGTTTTCGTGAACACCAGCCAGCGTGGGCGCGTGGCAAGTGCGTCGCCAAAATTTTCCACTTCCTGTGCGACAGTGCGGATCGCCTGGACGGGATCGGAACCATCCAGCGGGGTGAGGTCGACGAGATGCAACAGCAGGCGTGTGCGCTGCAAGTGTTTGAGGAAGCGAATGCCGAGCCCGGCGCCGTCCGCGGCGCCTTCGATCAACCCCGGGATATCCATCATCACGAAGCTGCGTGCCGTGCCCACGCTCACCACACCGGGCTGCGGGTACAGCGTCGTAAATGGATAGTCTGCGATCCGTGGACGCGCGGCGGAAACTGCGGCCAGCAACGTGGACTTGCCGGCATTCGGCAGCCCCAGCAGGCCGACGTCGCCCATCAGCGACAGTTCCAGGCGCAGGGCGCGCTGTTCGCCGGACGTACCGTCCGTCTGCTTGCGCGGCGCACGGTTGATGCTGGACTTGAAGCGCGCGTTGCCGAGGCCGTGGAAACCGCCTGCCGCCAGCTTCAGGCGCACTTCGGTATGCGTCAGCTCGCCGATGTATTCGTCGGTTTCGGCATCGAAGATGCGGGTGCCCAGGGGCAGGTTGATGAGCACATCCTCGCCGGACGCGCCGCGGCAGTTCGCGCCGCGGCCGTCCGCACCGCGCTGGGCCCGGATGCGGCGGTTGTAGCGGAAATCTGCCAGCGTGTTGAGGTTGACATCACCCATCGCGTAGATGCTGCCGCCGTCGCCGCCATCGCCACCGTCCGGGCCGCCGAACGGGACGTATTTCTCGCGCCAAAAACTGATGCAGCCGTTACCGCCATCGCCGGCTTCCACGCGGATCATCGTTTCATCCACGAATTTCATCGCAGTGCTACCGGTGGTTCAGAAAGAGTCAACGTCTGGGAAAATCTGGAAAAACTTTCGTTCATACAAAAAAGCCCCGTCGTGACGGGGCTTTCGAACCAGCGCGCGCTCAAGCCGTGACAATGTCGACGAACGTGCGGTTGTTCGGCCCGCGCTGGGCGAACGTGACCTCACCATCCGCCTTGGCAAAGATCGTGTGGTCGCGACCGAGGCCTGCGTTGAGCCCGGCGTGGAAGCGCGTGCCGCGCTGGCGGACGATGATGTTGCCCGCGATGACCTGTTCACCGCCGTAGCGTTTCACGCCCAGCATCTTGGGTTTGGAATCGCGGCCGTTGCGGGTACTGCCGCCAGCTTTCTTGTGTGCCATTGTTACGTGCTCCTGATACGAAAGCCTGGCTTTACAGCCCGGCGATGCCCGTGATCTTCACCGTCGTGAAATTCTGGCGGTGGCCTTGTTCCTTGTGGTAATGCTTGCGGCGGCGGTGCTTGAGGATGTGCACCTTGTCGGCGCGGCCATGATTGACGATTTCCGCGCTCACGGAGCCACCGGCGATCTTCGGGCTGCCAACCTTGACGGCGTCGCCATCCGCGACCATCAGCACTTCGTCGAAGGAAATGGCCGTACCCGGCTCGCCTGCCAAGGTTTCCACGCGCAGCGTGTCGCCCTCTGCAACCTTGTACTGCTTGCCGCCCGTCTTGATTACAGCGTACATAGTCCTAAAGTCTCCGTACACCCGCCGCGATCCGGTGCGGATCATGCTCTTCGTTGCGCGTGTTCAAGCTTGGAATTTTACGAGTTTTTCACGGCGCACGTCAATTGGAGGACACGGCACGGCGCGGGCGACATTGACGGGGTGCGGCGCTATCCGTACGATCGCCGCCGCCTTTACCCTGCCGCCCACTATGACTCTCAGCACGATTCTAGCGCCCGTCGCGGACGACATGGTCCGTGTGAATGTGCTGATCCATGAACATCTGCATTCGGAAGTCGCGCTCATCAACCGGATCGGCAGCTATATTACCGGCGCTGGAGGCAAGCGCCTGCGGCCTGCGTTGTTGTTGCTGATTGCGCGCGCACTGGGCGCCGAGGGCGAGCGTGCGCGGCTGCTGGCGGTCGTCATTGAATTCATCCATACCGCCACGCTGCTCCACGACGATGTCGTGGATGACGCCGACCTGCGCCGTGGCCGTGCGACGGCCAGTGCCGTATGGGGCAATGCCGGCGCCGTGCTGTCGGGCGATTTCCTGTATTCCCGCAGCTTCCAGCTCATGGTGCAGGCCGGCGACATGTCGGTCATGCACATCATGGCCGACGCCACCAACGCGATTGCCGAAGGCGAAGTCCAGCAGCTCATCAACGCGCATGACCCGGACGTTGACGAAGCCCGCTACCTGCGGGTCATTGAGCTCAAGACGGCGCGCCTGTTCGAGGCAGCCGCGGCGCTCGGCGCCGTTTGCGCGGGGGGCGATGCAGCACAGGTCGAGCGGATGCGCGGGTTCGGCCACGCCATCGGCATGGCGTACCAGCTCGTGGACGACCTGCTGGACTACATCGCCGACCCACAGGTCACGGGCAAGAACATCGGCGCCGACCTTGCGGAAGGCAAGCCCACGCTGCCGCTGATCTACACCATGGTCAACGGATCGCGCGCGGACGCCGCCCAGATCCGCGCTGCGATCGAAAATGGCGCCAGTGACCACCTCGCTTCCGTGCTCGCGGCCGTTGAACGTGGCGATGCGATCCCTTACACTCGCGCCCTCGCCGCACGCTATCGCGACGAAGCGCTCGCGATTCTGCAGGACGTTCCCGCCGGTTCCTGCCGCGACGCGCTTGAGGAAATGGCAACGTTCATCGTCACACGCGTTGCCTGATTGCGGTTTCGGGGTGTAGCTCAGCTTGGTAGAGCGCTTGCTTCGGGAGCAAGAGGTCGCAGGTTCGAATCCTGTCACCCCGACCATTTTAATCAGTGAGTTACACGCAGCCTTTCTGCCGCCACCTCCTTGACCGTAGCCAAAACGTAGCCTGCGGTCAGGCTACTGAGTTCTGCACGCTCCGCGTAAGTCTCTGCGTACGATTCCAAATGCTCCATTGCAAGATGCGCGTACCGCTGCACCATCGAAGCGTCGCGCCAACCGCCCAGTTCCTGTAGGACGTTGAGAGGGGTGCCGTTCTGCACATGCCAGCTTGCCCAAGTGTGCCGCAGATCGTGCCAATGAAAATCTGCAATACCGGCCCGGTCCAGCGCCCCGCGCCACGCCTTTGTGCCCACCTGTTCAATCGGCTTGCCCTTGTAGCTAAAGACGTAAACCGGATGCTGGCCCTGCTGCCGTAACAGAACATCCATTGCCTCGGTATTCAGCGGTACCGGAATTGCGCGCCGTCCCTTCGCTTCGTGCGCCTGAATCCACGCGCGATGCTTGCCCAGATCGACCTGTGCCCACCGTAACCGCTTGACGTTGCCTTGCCGCAGCCCCGTAGCTAACGAGAACCGCGCCATTGCTCGCAAGTGCTCTGGCAGCTCTTCCAGCAACCGCACAGCTTCCTCTTTTCGCAACCACCGAATGCGGCCCAGCGGTTCTTTCAAAAAGTGCATCTTGGGCATCCGATCCATCCACTCCCAGTCATGCACCGCCTTACGGAGAATCGAGCGCAACAGTTCCAGCCGACGATTGACCGTTGCGTTGCTCACCCCCTCAGACAATCCAGCTTGAAAGAGCTTGTCGATCACTTCGCGGCTGATGTCGTCCAAGCTCATCCCTTCAAGGTGCGGCTGCATCCAGCGCAGGTGATACTTGTCCGTCTCCAGCGTGGCCTTGTGTCCACTTTCCGCGAGATGTCGTAGAACGGCCTCCTCCCAAAAGTGACGCGGCTTCACGCCGAGTCGCTGTTGCTCCCACAGTTCATGTTTCCGCTTGTCGTGATATTCCTGGGCCTCCTTTCGATCGGCAGTCCCAGTGCTTTCTTGCAAGCGGCAACCCTTGTGTGAGAGCTTGACCCACCAAACTGATGAGTCCTTACGTTTGTAGAGTGACATGTCAATTTTTCCATGCTGTCACCCTGCAACGCTCGCGATCCGTATTGTGCTCGAATGTGAGCCAGCAAGTCAGCCTCGATGAACACCCAAGCGCGGCCGATGCGCGCGCCGGGTATCTCGCCGGTTCTGGCTTTCTCGGCCAGCGTCTCAGGATGCACATGCAGTAACGCCGCAGCCTGTTGCAGGTCCAGCGTGCTCATGTCGGGGTGCGATCCACAGACGGGAGCAATTCCTTTGGATACCCCGCCAACCGCGCCGGCGTTCCTTCACGCACAATCCTGTCGACCACCGCAAAAGCGTCGCCGCCGTGCACCATGCACATGACGTTCACGGCCTTTCCCCCCGCCATACGGAGGTTTTCGACCATGCGATCAAAACTAATGGATAGGCCACGTTGTAGGGTACGCAGCCGCTGTTGCTCCGCCGTCAGAAAGGCGAGCGCGGGATAAGCACCGGCCAAGTACTGACCCGGACAAGTGACCACAGCGGCCGGGATGATGCGGCCCTTGTTGCGTAGTTCGACCTCGGCACGCACCCAAGTGCTCGAAGGGTCACCGAGTTGTCGACCTTTCTCGTAAACGCGCAAGAGCTTGCCGTTGGCGCGCTTGCCGATGTACAGGGTTTTGCCGTCCCCGCAATCGAAATCGTCAATGAGTTGGACTTTCGGCGGACGCCCTGCAGTGGTGAAGCGTCCCTCGTGATACCAGCGCTTTGCTGTTTCGATATTGAGCGCAACTCCGTCAAAGTCGTCATGCGCCAGATCCACGCGGGTGATCGAGGCGTCGTAGGTTTCAAACCAGATTCGTACGGCGTTCCAGTCAACAATCCGGGCGCAGGCGTGGGCGTTGAGTTCGACATGTACCGTGCCGCGCTGGGCTTCGCCGCCGTGAGCCAACAGGCCAAAGTCTCCAAGGTCGACGCGCTGGCGGTAGCCATTCCAGCCGCGCGACGTGGATTTCCAGACGTCGGGGGGAATGCAGAACGCGAGATCGAGCGCTTCACGAAGCCAGGTCAGGCTTTGGCCGGGGGGCAATTTCAAGCTGAATGCGAGCCAATCAACGATGGCAGTGCACGAACTCGTGTCTGCATTCGCCTCATGGGAAGTTTCGCCCCGTGTTACTAGACGGGGCATAGCGCCGCCCGCGCTGGTGGGCGCGCTGCGCCCATCCATCGCGGACGCGCCGCTGCTTTGCTGCTGATTACATTCGGTCATGACGTGACTCCAAGTCAGGCGATGGAGTCACAGTCCAGTGACTTCATCGCGTGGTTAGCGGAAGTCACAAGCGCGTAGGCAGCATTAGAAGTAGTTTTGCCTCAAACACAACGGCTGCCTTAATTCGTCGTGTTGCCTGGGCTGCGGTCGCGTCGCATCATCCGAAGATGGCGATCCCGCTATTTGGCGAGCCTAGCTAAGCGCTCGTCGCGATGGCTTTTCAGACATCGCAGGCTCAAGTCGCAGTATGTCGGCTTGTGCAGCTCAAAGGTCGCATACCAAGACACGTTCCGTCAAGTGTTGCCCCCGTGGGTTCACAGCCTCGCCGCTGCGCGGCGACCTGCGCGGCGGTTCGGTTCGGCGTAGCGCCTCACCGCCGCACAGACTTCGGGCTGTGCACTACGGGGACAACGACAAAGGCGACCTGCTAACGATCTCTGGTAGGACCGTAGCCAAAACGTAGCTAAGTCATTGCTGATTAATGCTGTTTCAGGCTGTGTCTGGCTGTTGCGAGCGCTGCAAGGTATTGATTTCATTACAGCCAGATTCATAAAGTGCCCTTCGGGAGCAAGAGGTCGCAGGTTCGAATCCTGTCACCCCGACCACCATGACGCCTGCATCATCCGCCCTGCCGTTGCCTTCAGTGTATGGAGCGCTGGCTGCCTGTGGATATGGCGGCTCCCGGCTTCGAAATTGCAGAGGAGTCGGCACCTGGATCGGGTTTTGCCTGCCGCAACGGCAGGTCGATGTAGCTGCCGCCGTACCAGCGCACTTCGAGCGGGCGGCCGGCGTTGCGGATGGATTCCACGGCCACGTCATCTCCGGTGCCGTAGTTGATCTGCTGGTCGGGGCGCTTGCTGATGCCGAGGACGAACACCAGCCGGCTGCCGGTGGGCAGGGCGGTTGCGGCGACGTACGGGCTTGAGAAGTCGAGTGTCTGGCGCGCGCCGGCGCGCAGCAGGTGGCGGTTCTCACGGTCCTTCACGTAGCTTGCACGTTGCTGCATCGGGTGCACCAGCAGCCGGTAGCGGCCGTCCGGCAATTCGGCATAGAGCGCGGCGGTGAAGTCCATGTCCTGCTTGTTGACACGGAAATCCAGGTGGCCGCTGGTGCTGCCGATGAGTGTCATGGCGTGGTCCAGCGGTACGCTGCGGAAGGCTACGGCATGGCGTTGCGGCAGTTCGTGTGTGACGAGCGCGCCTGTAGGCTGCCAATCGGCGTCGTCACGTGTCTTGAAGTCCACTTTCAGCGTTGTCGAGCGATCCGCTTCGCCGCGGTCGGGCGTGAGCTGACCGTCTGCTGGGAGATTGTTTTTCGCCCCCGGCGTGAGATAGAAGCGCGACGTTCCGGCGTCCAGTGCTGCAAGAGACGGAGCGTGCTGCCAGTGGTTTGTACCAGCCACTTCGATGTTCACGGCTGCTTTCAACAGCGCTGGGCGTGGTGTGCGGTTGAAGATGTGGTCGAACCACGCGAAACGCAGGGCCGACAGGTTGATGCGGGCCGCGGGGTCGAGCACCAGCCCGCCGAGTGCCGGGCGGGGATGGTCGCGGAGGGCATCGCCATCCCACGGGCCGATGAGCAGCGTGGCACGGTTGCGTTTGGGGGTGTCGGGGCGGTGACGCGCGTGCCCGCGGAACAAGTAGAGGTCGCCGGAGGCATTGGCGGCGAAGGTTCCGGTCACGGTGAGCGTTGGGATGTCCAGTGCCGCAAAGGCCTTGGTATCCGGCGTCAGCACTTGCCAGTGCGCGTCGAAACTTGGGTGTCCGAGCCAGCGCTGGAACACGCCGTTCGGCAGCCCGGCAAGCGTGTCGAGCGTATCGTAGGGCGAGCCTTTCGCGTACCAACGGGCGTTCAGGCTCTGCCAGAAATCCTCGCGGTGCTCACCGTGCTGCGCGGTGCCGTGCGTGTGGTTCGTCGCCCAGCGCAGGGCGGCGTTCTCAAAGATGCGGCCTTGGGTAGGAAAGTCGATACCGGGCACCATGGCGTTGCTGGTGGCGATGGCCGTCAAGGCCGGCGGCAAGTGCCGCGCCGCCGCCCACGCTGCGAATGCGCTGTAGCCGGTGCCGTACATGCCGACCCGGCCGTCACTCCACGGCTGGCGCGCCGCCCATTCCACGGCGGCGGCTGCGTCGCGTGGCACGTACCAGAATGGGCGGATGCGACCACGACGGATGAAGGCGTCGCGCGTATAGACAACTAGGCAGGCATAACCGTGCGCGGCGCATTCCGCGGCCGGGCGTGCGGTGCGGTCGAGGGTGAATTCCAGCAGCACGGGGCGGCGCGCTTTCGCGCGTGACTGCAGCAGGCGGGCGCGCAGCACGGCGCCATCGCGAGTCTTGAAGCGCAGCGCCTCTGTGGTGTAGCGGCGGTGTTCTTCCTGTAGCGCGAGGGCGGCGACCGCTGCGCGGGTCTGTTGATGAATGCGGTAACGCAGGTACAGGCGCATCAGGTGCAGGGCTTGCGGCGTGGTGATTTCGGATGAGGTACGCACGGCATCGAACGCGGCTTGCAGATCGGTGGCTCGACTTTCCGGCAGCGCCCCATTCGAGTGGGTCAGTTCAAAAGCCCGCAGGTCGCCGAGCGGACGCAACGCGACCGAAAGCCGCTGCGTGAATGCGGCTTCGAAGTTGCCGTGCTTTCCCGTGGTCGCATCGTGTGCCGCGACCCACGCATCGAACAACGCGGCCGGTGCCATCACAGCCGGTCGGGCCGGTGCTCCGTGCGACTGGCGATTTTTTAGCGAATGCTGCGTCTCGATGGCGGCGCGGTCGTCCTGCGCCACAAGCTGGATGATGAACAGGTTTTCGAGGAAGCGCGTCGGGTCCTTGTCTTCGTAGACCGGCAGCACGCGCTCCGCAAGGTCGCGCAAGGCGATGGCCGTGGTGGGCGCGTCCACTTGCGTCGGCGCCTTGAATTCGAACGTTTGCGGGTTGGCTCGTGCGCTGCCACAGGCGAGCAGCAGGGCGGTACAGGCGGCGAGGAGACGCCTGTTCATGGCGCTTCTCCGGCAGGGGGAGCGTGCGGGTCGGGCGTCGGCGGAGGTGTCCACGCAAGCGGCAGTGTGCGCGTGAACAGCGCCTTGCAGGGGCCAGGAACAGCCCCGATGTGGATCACGCCGGTGGCAGACAGCTCGCCCTGCAGGGCGAGCGCAAACGGCGCGAGGGCCTCCGGTTTAAGGGTGGCCAGCACACCGTCGATCAGCAGCCATTGCGGTTGCTGGACGAAGATGCGAGCCAGTGCCACCGCGATCTGTTCATCGTGGTTCAGTTCACGGTCCCAGCGCCGCGTCGTGTCGAGCAGTGGCACGAGGCGCGGCAGATGGAAGCGCTGCAGGCTGTCGGCATAGCGTGTCGTGGCAAAGTCGCCGGCTTGCTGCGGGTAGGCCAGTACATCCCGCAGCGCGCCGCGCGGCAGATAGGGCAGGCCGCGCGGCAGGTAGGTGAAGCGCTCGCCGCCTGGCTGCGTGATGTGCCCGCTGCCCCACGGCCACAGGCCCGCGAGCGCGCGAAACAGTGGTCCGCACAGTGCATCCGGAGCGCCGGTGGCCTGCACGCGTTCGCCGCTGTGGATCTCGATTCCGGCATCCGCGAAACGCACGTGGCCGGCGCTGGCTTCGACGTTCAGGCCGTCGATGTGCAGCACGCCCGCCGGGCCCGGGGTGAAGTGGATGTCAGCACCGGATTCCGGCGTCAGTTCAGCGTCTGTCAGGGCTTGCCGGAAGCTTGCGACACGCAGCAGCGTGGCGCGCCAGTCGGCGATGACGCTGTAGTTGTCCACGAACCAGCGCAGCGACACCTCGGCCTGCGTGAAGGCGGCTGCGGCCATGATGAGCCCGCCGAAGGACAGCTTGCCGGAGAAGTACAGTGGTGCAGCGACGAGGACCGGAAAGATGTTCGTGATCCAGCCGAACGTGGCCGTCACCCATGTCAGGTTCGTGAGGCTGAGCACGACGAGGCGCGTGGCTTCCAGCACTTCGTGCAGGTCGATGCGGATCCGGCGTTGTTCGTCGGCTTCGCCGGCGGCGAGCGAGATGCCGTCCAGATGCTCGTTGATGCGCACCAGCGAGTAGCGCAGATCGGCTTCGCGCGCATAACGCTCGGCGTTGCGGCTGACGAGGCGGCGTCCGACGAAGTAGCTGAGCACGCCGCCGGTGCCGGAATACAGGATCGCAGCCCACAGCATGTAGCCGGGCACGGCATAGTCCTGCCCGCCGATGTGGATGGAGAACGCGGCGGAAATCGTCCATAGCACGCCGGCGAAGGAGCCGAACAGGACGGTCGCCTGCAACAGGCCGATCGCGAGGTTGGCCGACAGTTCGCACAGGTTGCGCGTGTCGTCATGCATGCGCTGGTCGGGGTTGACGCCCATCGGCCCGGACTGTGTCAGCCAGAATGCCCGGCGCGGGCGCATCCATTGCGCCGTGAGATCTTCCACCAGGCTTTCGCGCAGGCGCCATTTCAGTGTTTCGCCCAGCCAGCGCTGGGCCACGTTCAGTACCAGCAGGCCTAAGGCGATGACGAGGAACACGAGCAGTTCGTGGCGGAAGTCGCCGAGGTCGCGCCGCGAGATGGCGTCGTAGAACGGCTTGTTCCACTCGTTGAGCTGGAGCTGTCCGTAGGCGGTGAGCGCGATGACAAGCGTGATGCCGGCCGCCAGCCATGCGAGCGTGCGGCGCACGGCAGACTGGCGCAGGGCCTGCCCGATCTGCCTGACTTGCCGCAGCAGGCCAGTCTGCACGTCGGCTTCGGCCTGGGCTTCCGTCACGTGCTCCGGTTGGGTGGCCGGGGAATCCTGTGTGGCGTCCACGCTTCAGTGCCTGCCCAGCGCCGCGCGGCGGGCGTGGCAGGCGGTGATGAAGGCTGCGTCGCTCCAGCCGAGCTGTAGGGCGGAATCCGCCGCGCCGCTGCGCGGGTCGTATTGTTCAGGCAGTGTGGCGTTCGTCGACGCCAGCCGCTGCAGGGCATGCAGGAAGCTGTCGCCACGGGTGATCCAGTACGCCGGGTCTTTGGCGCCGATAGCGGCCCGGAAACACAGTTCCGCCGCCGCCAGCGTACACACCGGCCATGGGCCGCCCGAATAGTAGGCGTCGTGCAGGTAGCGGCCGAGCGCCGCGCCGTCTGTGGCTGGGCGCCCATGGTTGATCGGGAAAACCTGCGCGAAGTACGTCTCCAGCCGAGCGAGCGTGGCGTGCACCCGCGGATCGTAGGCCGTGTGCGCGCCGCCCCCGTCGCCGCCGGCGTGGATGACCGACAGGATCACGGCCATGTCGAGCTGCTTATCTGGGTTGCCGCCGGCGACGAAGCGCGAGCGGTAGCAGTGGCTCTGCGGATCGCGGAAGTCTTCCAGCCCGTGCAGGAGTGCCTCCGCCGTGTTGCGATAACGCAGCGCTAGTGTCGTATCGCCAAGCTTTGCCCGCCACGCCGCGCCCGCTGCCAGTGCGGCGCCAGCCACGCGCTGGAGGTAGTAGTGGCGGCCGTATTCCTCTTCCCAGATGTCGAAGGATGCATCGCCGGCGTGGCGGCAAGTAGCGGCCAGCGCCGTGGACAACAGCGCATCGAGTGCCGCGCGGGTATCCCGAGGCAGCTCGGGTACGTCCCGCCAACGGAGCAGTATCAGCGCCAGTAACGGTGCGCCATCGTGTTGGGGGCGATTCCAGCGCGAAACATCCAGCGAGCCATCCGCGTTCACGCGGGCCTCCGCCAGCACCGCCGCGCCGTGAACCTGCGCGAGTTCCGTCGCCGGGCGCAGGAACTTCACGAAGTCCGGCGCCACCGCGTTTCGCCACTGTGCGTCCACCACGAACTGGGTGCCGTCGAGCGCCAGCAGCCGGGTGGTGAAGTCGACGAAATCCGCCACTTGCCGCAGGGCCGCGTTCTGGTCTGTGGTGCCGGCTTCGTAGAGGACGCGCAGGGCGTCCATGACCAACGCGGAATCGCGGAACCAGTGGAAGAAGTAGTCCGGCTGCGGATCGTAGTGGCCGAGGCGGGGCGAGGCGACGACGGCGCCGCGCGCACCGCGCACGCGCTGGTCGAAACCAGGCCGGGCCTGGGTCAGCGCAACCGGCGAGAGGACATCCGACAAGCAGCGCGCGCTGTGGGCGTATCGCTCGGTGAGCCACGCTTCCAGGGCGGCGATCAAGGGCGGCCTTCAGCGATCCGGGAACGAGAAGCCGAGCCGCCGCAGGGCGGTGCGGATTTCCGGGATCGCCATGAACAGCTTCCACAGCAGCCCGCTGCGATGGTTTTCGATCATCGCGACGATCGGCCCCTGGTCGATGGCCAGGTGGGTCTGCGCCGTCCAGCCGCGCGACGGGTTGAAGGCATCCACGAAGCCGTAGTCGCGCCAGATGCGGTCGCCGTATTCGCGCAGGAAATGGCGCAGCACCTTCAGCACGGCCTGCGGCTCGTAAGGCAGGCTGGCCAGCGCGGCGGTGGGCGAGAGCGTGCCGTTGTCGTGCGCCGGGTCGTGGGCGGCATAGCCGTCCGGGTCGTCGCTGGCCGTCAGGCCCCAGCAGTCCGCGTCGTAGCCGGCGAAGTGGCCGGGATTGTCCGCGCAGTACGCGGCGTGGATGTGCACGTGCGCGGTGTTCTGCACCCAGTAATCCGAGTAACGGTCGCGCAGCCCGCGCGGGTCGAGCCCGCAGAACGAGTAGTGCGCGAAGAACAGCGGGCCGCCGAAGGGCATGCCGAGGGGCAGCTCGATGCCGCAATAGCGCCGGCCGTTCGTGAAGTCCGCGCCGCTGGCGTAGCCGCGGTGGTAGACCTCGGGCGCCACGCCGTAGCGCGGCGCGGCGGCAGCCAGCACGTAGGCGATCAGGCATTCGTTCCAGCCGTGGATCTCGTGGTCGAGCGCCCAGCCGTTGTTCGGGCTCCAGTGCCAGTACAGCAGCTTTCGCCCCTGGGTGTACCAGTCCCATTCCACGTCGCTCCACAGCCAGTCGATCAGCGTGCGCAGGCGTGTTTCCTCGGGCGCGGCGGCGTCGAAGTACTGGCGTGCGCACAGCAAGCCCTGGAACAGCAGCGCGGTTTCCACGAGATCGCCGCCGTCATCCTTGCGGCCAAAGGGAATCGTGGCGCCAGTGCGCCCGTTCATGAAATGCGGAAACGCGCCGTGGTAGCAGGTGGCGCGGCACAGCACGTCCAGCATCGCCTGCAGCCGTGCCACGCCCTGCGCGCGCGTGATCCAGCCGCGAGCCACGCCGACGATGAGCGCCATGGCGCCGAAGCCCGAGCCGCCGATGGCGACGAGTTCATCGTCCGGTGCGGGGGCCACGCCCGCCGTGCAGCGGTCGCGAGCCAGCCCGCTGACGGGATGGGCGGCTTCCCAGAAGAAGCGGAACGTCTGTTTCTGCACCGCTTCCAGCAGCGCGTCGTCTGGGAGGGCCGCGAGTTTGGCGGCACTGCGGGGGTCGGCGAGGGTCTGCGAACTGTTCACGGCTGCCGGTTTCCTGACTGCGATGCCGCTGGTGAGGTTGCCCACGATTCTGCCCGGTGGCGTTGAGCAGGTTCGTAGTGGTGCCGGTCGAAGCCGTTGGTGCGCTGATCATAGCTGTAGCCAATGAGATCAATCGAGTCTGACCGCATTGATCTGACCCCATTGATCTCTATTCCGGATGCTCGTTATTTTGCCCTTCATCTCCACAAATTGGGCATACGGTCGCAGTTGTCAGCTTCTGATGCCATTTCCCGAGGGAGTAACGTCTCATCAGTTTGAAGACAACGCCGTAACCACATCGACGGCATTTCAAAGCAGTGGCCAACCAAGAAAAAAACACGACCCCCATCCCGACGAACGCCAGTCCGTAGAACACAGCAGCATTTTGATTGCCCGTAGCGGGGGTGTTCAGACTTTCAACCATTTCTAGGAAGAATCCTGCTGCCGCTACTGCCAAGAGCAGCGAAATTCCGAGCTTCCAGACTTGTCCAGTCCGCGCAACCCACCAGGTTGCCGCCGCCTTGCTTGAAGCTAATGACATGAGAACTGATTTACCGTAGTTTGTACTGCAGCATTCAATAGTGAACCAGCAGTGATTCCCGCCTCCAGTGAACTAGTCACTGCTACGCTGTTGGCTGCAAAACCGATACCGCCAGCCAACAAAGTACCACCGACACCACCATAAAACGCAAGTCCGCCACCTGGAATACTTCCGAGTGCTTGGAATAACGTGACACCACCTGTTGCGTCCGCCACCACATTGGCCGATCCGAGTCCAATGCCGATGGCAGTTTTACTCAGTGATGTCGGAAATGAGAAGAAGAAATGGTTGGTCGCATTGAAGTCGTTTTTGAAGCTCTGTACGAAATCCGATGCGACAGACTGACAGCCACATGGCGACAGGCCCAAGGGATCGATCAACGAAACCGGATTCCCTCCCACATAGGCATAGGGATTGATGCCCCCCGCCAGCCCGATGGGATCGGTCTGGACGTAGCGACCTGTTGTCGGGTTGTAGTCGCGGAAGTCGTTGTGGAAGAGCCCACTCTCCGCATCAGCGTACTGGCCGGGGAATCTCGGGTTGTAGCGGAAGGCCAGGCCCAGCAGGCTGTTGCCGGGGTTGGCCGCGGGGGCGTGGTCGCCGAAGCCCCGGGTGTCCCAGGCCCAGACGGCGAGCCTGAGGCTGTCGTCGACCTGCCGCGGCGTGCCCAGTTGGTCGCTGTGGATGTAGTACGGCAGCCCGTTCTGGATCGTCGCCAGTGGAATGTCGCCCAGCCACACCGTTTCCTGAATTGTGTTGATGGCCGGGCCGCTGGGTTGCTTCAGCAGGTTGGCGATGCCGCTGGTGAGGTTGCCCACGATGCCGTACTCGCCGATCAGGTGGTCCGCTTCATCGTAGGCGAAGTCGGCGACGGAGGTGGGCGGTGACAGGCCGGTGGTGGCGACGATCTTGATCGACCGCTGGCCGAGGCCGTTGTAGGTGTACAGCGCCAGCCTGAAGGCGGCGATTTGTGCCAGCGCGCCCTGCGTGTCGCTCCCGGTCACGACGGCGGCAAGCTGCGCGACGGCGCCCGGCAGGTTGCCGATGTTGGAGGTTTCGATCTGCTGGAGGACGGCCCCGATGGCGTCGGCGTCGGCAATCGCCATCTGCCCGGTGGCGTTGAGCAGGTTCGTGGTGGTGCCGGTCGAGGTCAACTGGCCGGCGACGTTGTAGCCGTAGTCGTTGATCCCGTCGTAGGTCACGTTGCCGTCGGCGTCGTAGGCGTAGGTGAGGGGCGTTCCGCTGCCCGGCGTGATGGTGGAAATACGGTTGCTGGACGGGTCGATGCCGTAGCTTGCATCCACCCCCGCTCCGCTTTGCGCGACGCGGTTGCCGTTGGCGTCGTAGCCGTAGGCGATGGTCGTGCTGCCGTTGCCATAGCTCGCGAGGCGGTCCAGGGCGTCGTAGGTCCAGGTCTTGCTGCCCGTGAGGATGCTGGCGCCGCCCTGGGTGAGGCGGGTGATGCGGCCGGCGGCATCGTAGCCGAGCGTCCCCAGGCCGTAGGTTGCCAGGCGGCCGTCGAGGTCGTAGGTGCGGGTGACGCTTTCGCCGTTGCCGAAGGTCCAGGCGCGCGGCCCGTCGAATGGACGGTAGGCGATGTGGTCAGCGAGGACCTGGTCGTTGAGGTGGATGCCGAGTACAGTCTTGCCCAGCAGCGTGACGGTGGTGACCCGCCCTTGCGTCCAGCCGTAGGTGTAGTGGCTGCCCGATGGGTAGACGATGTCGGTGAGCTGGCCGGCGCCATCGTAGCCGTAGCCCGTGGTCAGGTTCTGGCCGTTGATGATTTCGCTTTGCTGGGTTTTCTGCAGGACGTGGCCGTACGCATCGTAGGTCCACGCCGTGGAGCCGGCGCCATCCGTCATGCCGGTGAGCCGGCCGATGCCGTTGGCGCCCTGGTCGTAGCTGTAGCCGATCGTGGTGCCCACACTGTAGGCGATCTGCGTCAGGCGGTTGAGGGCGTCGTACTGATACTGCGTGGTCTGGCCCATGGCGTCGATGCGGCTGAGAAGGGCGCCGGCTGCATCGTAGGTGGCCGTCGTGGTGCCGTGGTCGGGGCTCTGTGTCCGCGTGACATCGCCCAGGGCATTTGTCCAGTAGGTTGTCTTCAAACCACGCGGATCGGTGACGGAGGTGAGCTGATCGAGGGCATTGTAGGTGTAGTTCGTGACGCCGTTGTCGGCGTCGGTGACCTGGCTCAGGCGGTTCAGCGCATCGTAGGCATGGGCCGTCACGTGGTTCAGCGGGTCCGCGATGCTGGCGAGGTTGCTGTTGGCATCGTAGGTGTAGGCGGTGGTCTGCCCCTGCGCCCCGATGTCCTGCTGGAGACGGCCGAGCGCGTCGTAGGTCCGGGCGTGCGTATAGACCAGGGCGCCGCTGGGGTTGTAGATCTTTGCACTGGTGCGGTCACCGAGCGCGTCCAGCGTGAATGCCAGGCGATCTCCGAAGATGTCGGCAATCCCGGTCAGCCGGTTGGCCGCGTCGTAGGTCATGGTCAGCGCGAAGCCGTTTGGCTGGGCGGTCGAAACGAGGTTCCCGGCCGCGTCGTAGCCATAGGCCGTTTTCTGGGTGCCCAGGGTCCGGGACGTGATTCTTCCGAGCGGATCGTAGGTGTAGGCCGTGACCAGGCTGTTTGCATCGGTTTGGCTCAGCAGTCGGCCGTCGGCGTCGTGGGTGTAGGCCGTGACCTGGCCCAGCGCGTTGGTGACGCTGGCGAGGTTGCCGCCGCCGTCGTAGGTGTAGGTCGTGACGTTGCCGTCGGCGTCGGTGTAGGTCAGCAGCTGGCCGTTGCCGTCGTAGCTGGCCTGGGTGGTGCGCGTCGCTTGGGCGCCGATATCCGCGAGAGTGCGCTGGATCAGGTTCCCGGCCGCGTCATAGCTGCGCTGGTCGAGTTGGTTGGCCGTCTGGATGGTGGTGGGGAGCCGGAAATCCGGGCTGTACTGGATCGTTGTCCGCTCCGATGCCGGGGCGCCGGCCGCACGGGTAAGGGTGGTGACGAGGTTGCGGCTGTCGTCGTAGCCCAGCGTGGTCGATACCCCCTTGTAGTCCGTGATGCCGACGACGTTGCCGTTGATGTCGATTGCCTTGCTGGCCACGTCGCGGCCATAGGACGGACACGCCTGGTCGCTGCTGGTGAGCAACAGGCGGCCGTAGACGGTGCCGTAGTCGAGGCTGCGGACGGTGCCCAGCGGGTCGGTGACCTGTACCGCGGAGCTGCCGCCCGTGGGGTAGGCGACCTGGTAGCTGCCGGTGCCCCCGGCGCCGGTCACGCCGACGGCGCGGCCCAGAGTGTCGTAGGTCCAGGTGGCTGTCCGGTTCCCCCGCGGGTCGATGATGCCGGTCAGCAGGAAGGGGTACGCGGCGTCCTCGTACACGTATTGCGTGCTTGTGCCGTCGGGGGCGTTGATCTGGGTCAGCCGTCCATTGCCGTCGTAGCCGTAACGGTACGATTCTCCGGCCGGGGTGGTGAAGCCGCTGACGCGGTTATGGCTGTCGTAGCTGAAATCCAGGCTGCGGCCGTAGACATCGGTGACGCGCGACAGCAGGCTGCCGGCGTAGGTCATGTGCACCGAGGCGCCGCCGCGGGCGGTGACCGACAGCGGCAGGCCGTTGGCATCGTAGAGTTCGACCGCATCCTGGTCCGTGACGAGCCGGTAGGCCGCGCCACCGGGGCTTCCCGCCGGCAGTTGGGTCAGGCGGAAGTTGACGTCCGGGTCCTGGGTGAAGGCACTGCCGGCGCTGGTGAAGGTATAGGCGGTGCCGTCCGGACGCAGGGCCTGGACGGTGGTGCCGTTCACGATCAGGTGCATCAGGAAGCTGTGCAGCCAGCCCGTGCGGCTGTTGTAGCTGCGTGCGAGTTTCAGCAAACCCGGACCGTTGAAGTCGGTCACTTCCTCATGGACGTTGCCATCGCCGGGGAAGATGGGGTCACCCATCGCGCCATTGCAGGTATTGGCGGTGTTGTTCTTGGCGTCGTCGACGGGCTGTGGGGTACAGGCGTTGCCGAAGCCGCCCGTACCGACCGGACAGGGTTGGGCCGGTACGTGGATGATGTCGACGTAGACGCCGGGGTTCTCGTCGCCGTCGCCGCCGATGATCGAGTAGGTGACGTCGAAGGTGCCCGCGGCGGTGATCTGGACGCGGCAACTGTGGCTGCTCACGGTCGTGAAGGAGCAGGGGCCGGCGTTGACGGCCAGCGGCTCGTTTTCGGAAAGCTCGTCCGGGTCGGAAGAGGCGTAGACGCCGGTTACGATCACCGTGTCGCCCGGTTGGACGGCGTAGCTAGTGGCCCAAGCTGGCAGCGTGAAGGGCATACCGCACGCCAGAATCAGAACACTGAAAACGGCCGAAGCCGATCGTGTGGCTCCCTTCATGACGCGCTTCCCCTGTACCCTTTTGGTCTGTGCTTTCCGCTGACCACGATCGTAATCCTGATTGTTTCAGGAATCTACTTCACCAAGAAGTCCGCTACGTGACCGTTGCCCGCCAGCCTTGAAGCCGTGGCAGGGAGCCAGGCTCGAAACCGGCTCCCGATGTCCTCGTGCGACGGGGGCGCAGCCCCGCCAACATTCCCGATGGCAAAGCAGCAGCGCATCGTGGACGCGAAATCCAACAGCGGTTGCCGTGTATGGCCCCGGCTCGGATTCATACTCACCCACAGCGGGATCCGGATACCCTCTGTTATTTTTCTTGTAAAACTGTAGAGTTTCCTGAAGCTTGACACGGCATTCTTCAACGCGCATCGGTCAGGTTCCAGCAGTACGATGGAATCGTACTCCGGCTGCGTGCTGAACACGGTGGCTGTGGTCGCGTGCTTATGATGCCTGTTCCACTTGTCGTGAACTGCACATGGATCGCATCGAAAGGCTGTTGGGCGAAATGACGCTGGCCGAAAAGCTTGGCCAGATGACGATGGTGGCATCTGGCTACGCCGTCACCGGGCCGGTGATCGTCGGCGATTCCACCGAATCCATCCGTGCCGGTACGCTCGGCAACTTGCTGAACATGGTCGGCGTCGGGCACGTCAACGAGATGCAGCGGCTGGCGGTGGAGGAATCGCGCCTCGGCATTCCGCTGCTGATCGGGCTGGACATCATCCACGGCCATCGCACGCTGTTTCCGATTCCGCTCATGCAGGCGGCGGCGTTCGACGCGGCCGCGTGGGAGCGCGCGGCGCACGAAGCCGCCACGGAAGCTTGCGCGGACGGGTTGGCGCTGACTTTCGCGCCGATGCTGGACGTGGCACGCGATCCGCGCTGGGGGCGCAGCGCCGAAGGGGCGGGCGAAGACCCTTGGCTGACGGCGCGCATGGCGGCGGCGAAGGTGCGTGGCTTCCAGGGTGCATCGCTGGATTCGGCGCATGCGCTCGCCGCCTGCGCCAAGCATTTCTGTGCCTACGGCGCGATGACGGCGGGGCGCGACTACGCGGCCGTGGACGTTTCGGACCGCGCCCTGCGCGAGGTTTACCTGCCGCCCTTCGAAGCTGCCGTGAAAGCGGGCGTGGCGACGCTGATGCCGGCCTTCACGGACATCGCTGGCGTGCCGATGACGGCACACCGTGCGCTGCTGCAGGGCACGCTGCGCGGCGAATGGGGCTTCGACGGCGTCGTCATCAGCGACTACAACGCCATTGCCGAGCTGATCCGCCACGGTGTGGCGGCCGACCTGACGGATGCTGCCGTGCTTGCGCTCAAGGCCGGCGTGGACATCGACATGATGGCGGACGCCTACCGCAAGGGGTTGCCGAAAGCGCTGGAACAGGGGCGCGTGACGATGGCGGAGATCGACACTGCCGTGCGCCGCGTGCTGCGCCTGAAACAGCAGCTGGGCCTGTTCGATGACCCCTACCGGCGCGGGGCACAGCCGGAGCCCACAGCGGTGCTGGCGGAACGCCATCGCTTCGCCCGCGCGTTTGCGGCACGGTGTGCCGTGCTGCTGGAGAATCGGGCGAAAACGCTGCCGTTGCCGGCGAACCTTCAACGGCTCGCGGTGATCGGGCCGCTGGCGGATGCCGACGCCGAAATGCGCGGCCCGTGGTGGGGTGCGGGTGAGTTCGCCCCGCATGTTGGCGTGCTGCAGGGCTTGCGCGCGAACCTGCCGGGTGTCGAACTGCGCCATACGGTGGGTGTGGCCGTCACAGGGAGCGAGGCCGGCGACGACGCGGATGATGGCAAAGAAGATGTTCAGGGGGGCATTGCCCTGGCCGCCGCGTTGTGCGACGACGCGGATGCCGTGATCCTGTGCCTCGGGGAATCCTCCACCATGAGCGGCGAGGCGAGATGTCGCGCCGAACCCGGCCTGCCGGGGCATCAGCTGGAACTGGCGCGGGCCGTCATCGCGCGCGCTCATACGCACGGCAAGCGCGTGGTGGCGATCCTGTTTTCCGGCCGTCCGCTCGTCATCCCGTGGCTGGCGGAACAGGCGGATGCCGTGCTGTGGGCCGGCTTCCTCGGCACCGAAGCCGGCAATGCGCTGGCGGACTTGCTGGTGGGCCGTGTTTCACCGAGCGGCCGCATCGCCATGACCTGGCCGCGCAGCGTCGGGCAGATTCCGCTGCATTACGCGCAGCGTTCCGGCGGGCGCCCCGAGAACCCGGCGGATCACTACACGAGCCAGTACCTGGACATGCCGAACGCGCCGCTGTATCCCTTTGGCCACGGCCTGTCGTACACGCACTTCAGCTACGCGAATCCGCGCGTGACGCCGCAGCACGTTCGGCGTGGAGATTCATGCACTGCGCGCGTGGAGGTCACGAACGACGGCGCCTGCGCTGCGCGCGAGACGGTGTTCCTGTTCATCCACGACGTTGTCGCCAGCGTCGCCCGCCCGCTGCTGGAGCTGAAGGGCGCGGCGACGGTGGAGCTTGAACCCGGCGAGACACGGACGGTGGAAATCCGTGTCGACGCCGAAGCGCTGTGCTTCCCCGGCCTGGACCTGCGCCCGACCTGGGAAGCCGGCGACGTGGACGTGTGGCTCGGCCCTTGCGCCGATCGCATGAAATTGCTGAAAACCACGATTCAGCTTCAAGCCTGACGGCGGAAGGCAGCTTTACATGAAAGACGGCACCGCGATCGATGTGCTTTGGGCACCCCATGCAGCCGGGCGATTCATCTTGCGGGAATTGCCAAGGGACGCTGCCGACGCGTCACGCTATGCCGTATGGGTGCCTGCCGGTGCGGAAAATCAACGCGGGTTACCTGTCATTCTCGCCCTGCACGGTTCCGGCGAATGCGGCAGTGACGGGCAGCGCCCGACGACGGTGGGGCTGGGCCCGGTACTGCCGGATGCACAATCGCCGTGCCCGGCGCTCGTCGTGTTTCCGCAAGCGCGCCCGGACGAAGTGTGGTGTGGCGCGGCGGCGCAGCGGGCGCTGGCAACACTGGATGCGGTGGTGGCGGAGTTTTCCGCCGATCCGAAACGCGTGGCGCTGACAGGGCTGTCGCTGGGCGGTGCGGGGGCGTGGTGCCTGGCCGCGATGCAGCCGCAGCGTTTCTACCGGCTGGCGGTGGTGTGTGGATGGCTGGATGTAAGCCATCTGCAGCCGGAGCTTCGCACGGTGGCGGCACCGCAACGGGTGGTGGCCGAGCGCTTGCGTGGCGTGGCCGTGCGGATCTTTCATGGCGCTGCAGATACGGTGGTGCCGCGCGTCGGGTCGCGGACCATGGCGGCGGCGTTGCACGCCGCAGGCGTGACCGTGGACTACGTTGAATATCCCGGCGTCGGCCACGACGCATGGGTTCCGACATACCGGACGTCGGGGCTTGTAAGCTGGTTGGCAGGCGTGTGACAGAAAGGGTTTCCGTGCGCCCGCGAAGCCAAAGCCGTGGATGTGGCAAGCGACGTTGAAGGGAAAGAGCTATGGATCTCATCAAATGCCGTAAATGCACCCAGAGTGTGTGGGCGAACCAGCGCGTATGCCCGAACTGCGGCACGCCCCTGTCGCCGGCGCGTGTGCTGTGGTCGTTTGCACGCGGAGAAGGCAAGGGCGAGGTGATCGGCGCACTGCTGCTGGTGGGCGGCATGGGCGTCGGTTTTCTGGGTCACGACCAGGTGGGCGGAATTGTGGCGTCGATCGGGGTCGCTGTGTTTTTCGCCGGACGCTTCGCCCGCCGCGTGAAGGCGGGGCTGTATTCACGCGGAAGGCGAAAGTGACGGGGGCCGGATGGGGATTGGAGATCCGTGGCTGGAAAGGGCGGCGTGTGGAACGCCGCCGCCCAGCCCCCTAGCTCCGTCTCCGGACCTTCAAGCCACGACGCCACGCCTCTGGCTGATGTGGGCGAAGAATTCCTTGACGGCGTCGTCGATTTCCGTCGTACGTGGCACGAAGGCCGACATGTTGTAGACGCCGTGGACGAGGCCTTTCAGTCGCAGAATGTCGGCTTTCACACCCGCCTTGTGCAATGCACGGGCGTAGTCTTCGCCTTCATCACGCAGCGGGTCGCATTCGCTGGTGATGATGAGCGCTGGCGGCAATTCGGCCAGCGTTTTTGCCTTGCTGGGGGAGGCCAGCGGTGAAGCTGCGTTCGCCAAGTCACCGAGGTAGGCGGAAAGCATGCCTTTCGCCATGTCCATGGTGAGCACCGGGCCATCCTGATATTCGGTGCGAGATGCGGTGTTGGCGTTGGGGTCGATGTCGATGCCGGGGTTGAGCAGAATCTGTCCAGCCAGTGCCGGGCCGCCTTCGTCCCGTGCGCGCTGTGCGGCGACGGCCGCGAGGGTGCCGCCGGCGCTTTCGCCCATCACCACGATGCGTTCCGGGTCGCCGCCATATTGCGCGATTTCCTCGGCCACCCAGCACAACGCCGCATAGGTGTCGTCGGTCGCCGCCGGGAAGGGATGTTCCGGTGCCAGCCGGTAGCTGGGCGAAACCACCACCGCCTGCAACGTTTTGGCGAGATTCGCGCAGGGCGCAGCACAGGAATTGATGCTGCCGGCGATGAAACCGCCGCCGTGGTAGAACACCACGACCGGCAGCGGACCCTGGGCATTCCTGGGGCGGTAGATGCGCAGCGGGCGTTCGTCGGTCGGGCCGGAGAAGCTGGTTTCGATGACCTCCACCGAATCCGGCGCCGGCTTTTGCACCATCACGAACTGCTCCATCATTGCGCGGGTGTCTTCCAGCGTCATGTCCTCCGGCGGCTTGGCGTCTTCCAGCATCGCGCCCAGCACCAGTGCGACCGTGGGCTCGACCCGCAGCATCGGCGGCTCGCGCCCGGCGGGCTTGTTGCCGATGCGGATGCCGGCGTAGTCGTGGTTGACGACATCGGCCAGCATCGCGCGGTACAGCGGCGCGCCCAGCGGCCACACCCAGGTGGCGATCGGCTTGCCGGGGATGTTCGCGCCCATGTACCACGACTTGGCCTTGGGCATGAGAGTCAGGTGCAACACGCCGTGCGCCATCTTCATCCACGCGTCTTCGGCGGCACGGTCCACTTCAAAGACTTCCGCGCCAGCGCTCAGCGTGCGGGTGATGGCATTGGCGGCGAACTCGACGTGGTCCTCGATGGCCAGTGGGTTGTTGTAGAACGCCACCGCGCAGGTCGGCCCGGTAATCGTGAACAGGTTGGGGAAGCCGGCGCTGCTGATGCCCAGATAGGTGTGCGGGCCGTCGCTCCAGTCCTCCGCCAGCGTCTTGCCGCCGCGACCGACGATGCCCATGCTCATCAGCGCGCCGCTGAAGGCATCGAAGCCGGTGGCGAGGACGATCGCGTCCAGTTCGTAGTCGGTGTCGATGGTGCGAATGGCGTTCTCGGTGACTTCGGTGATGGGCTTGCCGGCGTCGGAGACATCCACCAGCTTGACGTTGTCCTGGTTGAAGACCTCGTAGTAGCCGTCTTCCAGCGGCGGCCTCTTCGTGCCGTAGGGGTGGCTCTTCGGGCACAGCAATTCGGCCGTTTCCGGGTCGTTGACGCGTTCGCGAATCTGCTCGCGGATGTATTCCGCGAGCGTCTCGTTGGCGCGCTCATCAAGCAGTACATCGCCGTAGCTGGAGGCGATGATCTGCAGGCCGCCGTGTTTCCAGTTCGCGTCGTAATGCGCCTTGCGTTCTTCCGGGGTGACGGCAAAGGCGCTGGGGCCGGCCTTGGGGTAGTTGGTGCCGAAGTTCAGCCCACGCGAATTGCCGCGCAGCTCGCGCCAGTGTTCGGCGTTCCAGCGTTGTTGCTCGGGGCCTACGGCTTTGTTGCGCGACGGTACGGCGTAATTCGGCGTGCGCTGGAACACGGTGAGGTGCTTGGCGGTTCTCGCCAGTTCCTGGATCGCCTGGATGCCGCTGGCGCCGGTGCCGATGATGCCGACGCGCTGGCCGGAGAAGTCCACTTCATCGTGCGGCCAGGTGCCGGTGAAATAGACTTTCCCCTTGAAGTTCTCAATGCCGGTCAGCAGCGAACGATCCTTTTCCACCGACACGTTGCCGCTGGCCGACACGACGAAACGCGCCGCGACTTGTTCGCCGCTGTCCGTACCCACCAGCCAGCGGTTGCGGCGCTCGTCCCACACCATCGAGGTGATCTTGGTGTTGAAGCGGTAGGAACGAGGCACGTCGAGCTTGTCGGCGACCCATTCGAGATAGCGCAGGATTTCCGGCTGGGCGGAATAGCGCTCCGACCACGTCCAGCCGCGCTGGATCTCGTCGGAAAAGGAATAGGAATAGTAGATGGACTCCACGTCGCAGCGCGCGCCGGGGTAGCGGTTCCACCACCAGGTGCCGCCGGGGCCACCGGCGGCGTCGAAGCCGCGCACGTCGAGCTTCAGCTCATCACGCAGCTTGTGCATGGCGTAGATGCCGCCGTAACCGCAGCCGATGACGACGGCATCCACTTCGCTGTGCCCGGTCTTGTGTTGTATGGGCTTCACTTTCTGATCCACGGGATTCTCCTCCAGATGGCTCATCGTGTTGTGGTTCCGGGGTCCTGTCTGGTTGCAGGGATCGAAACATGGTCTGAGTGTACGTGGGCGATGCCTGGGAAAATTGGCAATCCACGTTGAATATTTGGCATTATCCGCATGTTGATGTAACGGAGATGACATGCCCGGGACCTTGATCTCAAGCGCCATTCTTGCCGGCACACACGAATTGATGCGTGCCCACGGACAGCACGCAGCAGGTGTGGCGCGACGCGCAGGTGTGCCGCTGGCAGCCTTGCATGACCCGACGTTGTTGGTGTCGGCACGTGCCGTGGTGGAATTTTTCGAGTTCGCGGCGCAGGCCTGCGAAAATCGCAACTGGGGGCTGGAACTGTCGTTGAGGATGCGCCTGGCCGCCGTCATCGGGCCGCTGTGGATCCTGCTGCGCAATGCGCGCACGCTGCGCGAGATGTGCACCGAAGTCGCCGCGAATTTCGACCTCTACAGCACGGCGGCCGCGATGACCTTCGACCCATATCCGGACGGCAGCGGACTGCTGGCCTGGTCGCCTGCCATCGATCTGGGCGACAGCGCCGTGCAAATGGCGGAATACGCGCTGGCCTTGCTGTGCAAGGAACTGCAGAGCCACTGCCAGCCGGGCTGGCACCCGCAGGCGGTGCTGTTCGCCCATGCCATGCCCCCGGAGCTGCAGCTGCATCACAAACTGTTCGGGTGGGCGCTACAGTTCGACGCGCCCCGCAATGCGGTGCTGCTGGGCGCCGCCGACCTCGGCCGTGGGCTGGAATCCCAAGGCAGTTCGAACCGCTACACGCTGCGCCATATCCTGCGCCACACGGGGATGCTGGCCCGGCCCGAGTTCGGTCAGCAGGTGGAAAGCGTCATCCGCACGCTAATGCCCTATGCGCCTTGCAAGCTGCGTGATGTGAGTGCGGCGTTGGGTGTGGCGCCGCGTACACTGCAACAATACCTGCAAGACGAAGCGACCGGCTTCGATGCCATCCGCGACCGTGTTCGCGCTGAACTGGCACTCAAATACCTGCGTCAGACGCGCATGAGCGCCGCCGAAATCGCCGACATCCTCGGCTACACGGACCCGACGAGTTTCAGCCGTGCATTCAAGCGCTGGCATGGACAGACTGCGCGTCAGGCGCGGCGGGCGGGTGCCGGTGTCGCCGCACCTGCAAGCGGTTCAGTCAAGCGCCCGATCAAACGCCTGTAAGGCCGCCCGTGCACATCAGCACCTGGCCGGAAACGTAGTCAGCCTCGGGGAAGCAGAACAGCGAGACGGCGCCGGCGGCCTCGTCCGGCGTGCCGCCGCGGCCGAGCGGGATCATGTGTTCCATGGCGTTCTTCAGGTCCTTGTTCACGCCGACCTTGATCTCGTGGCCCTTGATGTCGATGGTGCTGCCGGCACCGGCGGTCGCTTCCGTCAGGCGTGTGTTGATGAGACCGAAGGCGACGCAGTTCACGGTCACGTTCATGCGGCCCCATTCCTTGGCCAGCGTCTTCGTCAGCCCGGTGATGCCGGCCTTTGCCGCGGAGTAATTGGCCTGCCCGGCGTTGCCGAACAGCCCGGCGATGGAGGAGATGTTCACGACCTTGCGCAGGTTGCGCTGGCCGTTTGCGGACTCCTGCGTCCACAGCTTCTGGATGACGGGGCGGGCGGCGCGCAAGATGCGAAACGGTGCCGTGAGATGGCAGTCGATGATCGCGTACCACTGTTCGTCGGTCATCTTGTGGATCGTGCTGTCCCACGTGTAGCCGGCATTGTTGATGATGATGTCCAGGCCCTTGAAGTGGTTGACGGCGGTGCCGATGAAGCGCTCGCCGAAATCCGCCGCGGTGACGTCGCCGGGGCAGGCCACGGCGTCGCCCCCGGCGGCCTTGATGTCGGCCACGGTTTCGTTCGCGGGCTTTTCGTCGAGGTCGTTGATGACGAGACGCGCGCCTTCCGACGCGAGTTTCATGGCGATGGCGCGGCCGATGCCGCGGCCGGAGCCGGAGACGAGGGCAACCTTGCCGTCGAGCTTGAGAGTCATGGGTGAATCCTTTTGATGGGGAAGGGAAAGTTCAGTGGGGCAGGGCGACGAGCGCCTCGCCCACGGTCTTGATCTGTCCGTACTGGTCGGCGGCCTGGATTTCCACGCGCACACAAGGTTCGCCACCGTGTTCCAGTTTCTCGACGACGTGGCCGGTGCAGGTGATGGCGTTGCCGAGCCACGTGATGCCGCGGAAGCGGACTTCGAGATGACGCAGGTGCGACTGCGGCGCCCAGCGCGTCAGCAGCCGCCCCAGCCACGCCATGCCGAGCATGCCTTGCGCAAAGACATCCGGATAACCAGCGTGCCGTGCGACGTCGAGGTCGATGTGGATCGGGTTGTGGTCGCCGGAAGCGCCCGCGAAAAGCGCAAGTCGGGTGCGGGTCACGGGCGGCAGCCGAAGTGGTGGAAGCGTGTCGCCGACGCTGACGGCGTCGTGGGTGAGGGCGGTCATGCGTGGTTTCCTCAGTGCCGGTAGACGATGACGGAGCGCATTTCCACCACGAGTTCGCCGCGCTGGTTGTGCGCCTGCGAGGCTTTCACGATGAACTCCATCGCACCGTTCTTCTTGTCGTAGAGGTCCTCGATGCGCGCCTTGACTGTCACCGTGTCGCCGGCACAGGCCGGCTGGTGGTAAGTGAAGGATTGTTCGCCGTGCAGGATGTGATCAAGCGGCACACCAAGGGTTTCGAGCATCTGGAACACGGTGCTGGAGTCCAGCTCGGCGGCGAACAGGAACGTCGGCGGCGCGGGCAGGTCCGCGTATCCGGCCGCCCGCGCCGCGTCCACGTCCGTGTAGATAGGGTCGTCTTCCCCGATGGCTTCGGCGAAAAAGCGCAGGCGTGCACGGTCAAGCACGAGCTCGGAAGCCCCGAGCTCGTGACCGATCCATTTCTTGTCGATCATGCGGCAAGCCGTCAGTTCGCGCGCTCGTAGAGCGTGACGACACAGGCGCCGCCGATGCCGATGTTGTGCTGCAGGGCGAGCCGCGCCCCTTCCACCTGCCGCGGTCCGGCTTCGCCGCGCAGTTGCTCGACGAGTTCCGTGCATTGCGCCAGCCCTGTGGCGCCGAGCGGATGGCCCTTGGACAGCAGCCCGCCGGAGGGATTTGTCACGACCTTGCCGCCGTAGGTGTTGTCACCGTCGAGTACGAACTTTTCCGCCTCGCCGATCTTGCACAGGCCGAGGGCTTCGTAGGTGATGAGCTCGTTCTGGCAGAAGCAGTCGTGCAGTTCCACGGCGTCGAGGTCCTCGGGGCCGACGCCGGCCTGCTCGTAGACCTGCCGTGCCGCTGCCTTCGACATGCTGAAACCCACGACTTCCCGCATGTCGTGCGCGCTGAAGGTTTTCGGGCCGTCGGTTGTCATGGCCTGGGCCTTGATGCGCACGCGCATGTCCAGGCCGTGCTTCTTCGCGTAGTCCTCGCTGCAGACGATGGCCGCGGCGGCGCCGCAGGTCGGCGGGCAGCACATCAGGCGGGTCAGTACGCCGGGCCACATCACCTTGGATTCCAGCACCTGTTCCTCGGTCACGAGGTCGTGGAAAACAGCCAGCGGATTGCGCGCCGCATGATGGCTGGCCTTGACGCGGATCTTGGCGAAAGTGGAAAGCTTCGTACCGAACTGGTCCATGTGCGCCTTGCCGGCACCGCCGAAGTAGCGCAGCGCCAGCGGCACTTCATCGTGGCCGACGAGCTTTTCCGTTTCCTCGTCGAAATGCTGGAACGGCGAGGGGCGGTCGGGGAAGTGGATGCCGAGCGCGCCGGGCTGCATTTCCTCGAAGCCGAGAGCCAGCACACAATCCACTGCGCCGCTCTGCACGGCCTGCCGAGCGAGGAACAGCGCCGTGGAGCCGCTGGTGCAGTTGTTGTTGACGTTGAAGATGGGAATGCCCGTCATACCCACTTCGTACAGCGCGCGCTGGCCGGAAGTGGAGTCGCCGTAGACGTAACCGGCATAGGCCTGCTGCACCTGCCGGTAGTCGACGCCGGCGTTGGTCAGCGCCTCGTGGACCGCCTTCTTGGCCATTTCCGGGTAATGCTCGCTCTTGCCGGGTTTGGCGAACGGGATCATGCCGACGCCGCAAACATAGACTTCATTGCTCATTGCTGTTCTCGATGAAAGGTAAGGGATCGGGTTGCGTTTTCGGTGAAGGTCGGGTGCCCGCCCACGCAGCCGCCAGCCGCATGCGGTCCGTACGGGGCGTCGCAGCCCTGGGGAGATGTGTTGCACATGCGCTCGATAGTACCGTCTATGCATGGCAGTTGACCTTGCGCCGCACATCAATAGCATGGCGTTTTGCATCAACCTGACGGGAAGCGGACCATCGCGATGCGTGCGCCGGTGACGATCGAAATGGAGTGGGTGCGGCGCCTCGTCGCGGGCGTCGTGGCGCGTGGCGAACCGTGTGCGCGTTATCTCGCGGAGGTGGGTATCGCACCGGCGCTGCTGGCGGCCGACGACGCGCGCGTGACCGGCGAGCAGTACGCGCTGCTTTTCCGGCTGCTGATCGAGCGCCGCGAGGATGAGGCGCTGGGCTTCCTGTCGCGCCGGTTGCGGCGCGGCAGCTTCGCGCTGACCGCGCGCAGTGCCCTGGGCGCCGCCAGCCTCGGCGTGGCGATACGCCATGCGGGGCATACGCTCGGTCTGCTGCAGGACGACTTCCAATTGCGGGTTCGGCGACAGGGAAAACTGGCTGCGGTGGTACTGCACTTCATGAACGTGGAAGTGGCGCGCTCCGCGTTCGTGCACGAGATGTTGCTGCGCGTCTACTGGGAATTGTTCGTGTGGCTGGGAGGCGGACACGTGCGGGCGATCCGCTTCGATTTCGCCTACCCCGGCGCAAGCAAGCCCCAGCGCTACGGCGGCGTGTTCCGCGGGCCGATCCGGTCCGGGTGCGATGAAACCGCGGTGTGGTTCGACGCCGTGTGGCTGAATGCCCCCGTCCGCCGCGACGCACGTGCGCTGCGCGCCTACCTGGCGGATGCCGAGACGCATGTCATCCTGCCCCAGCGCTTCGATGAGAGGGTGAGCGGGCGGGTGCGTACCTATCTGGACCGGCAACGCCCGGTGTGGCCCGACCTGGCGGCAACGGCCGGATTCCTGCACATGTCGACCGCCACGCTGCAGCGGCGCCTGGCTGCGGAACGGACCTCCTTCCTGGCACTGAAGAACGAGTTCCGGCGCGATGTCGCGATGACACGTCTGAGCACCAGCCGCGTGTCGGTGGTCGAGCTTGCGCAGGAACTGGGGTTCAGCGACGCCACGACCTTCCAGCGCGCATTCAAGGGGTGGACCGGGCGCTCGCCTGGCGCATATCGCGAAGACAACGCGATCCGCGTCGTGTCCGCGCCCCGCTAGGTGTTCTCCAGTCGCCGTCGGTGCCTCGACCGCTTCCACCCGCGTGACGTCCGGTTTTACTCCACGCCTGCGTACAGGTCGGCGTATTGCGCGCGCATGACCTTCTTGTCGGCCTTGCCGACGCTGGTGCGGGCGATGGCGTCGACGAACATGATCTTGTCCGGCAGTTGCCACTTCGCGAATTTCGACGACAGATGCGCGCAGATCGCATCGACGCTCAGCGTCCTGCCTTTGCGCAGCGCGACGATGGCAACGGGGCGTTCCTGCCACTTCGGATGGGGCACGCCGATGACGGCGGCTTCCGCCACTTCCGGCAGGGCGACGATCATGTTTTCCATGTCGATGGAGGAAATCCATTCCCCGCCGCTCTTGATGACGTCCTTGAGGCGATCGACGAGCTTCACGTAGCCGCGCCCGTCCATGGTTGCGGCGTCGCCGCTGCGCCAGTAGCCGTCGTCCGTGAAGCGCCCCGCGAGGTCGGCATCGGACATGCCGTGGTAGGTGGTGGTGATCCACGGCCCGCGAATGCAGGCTTCGCCCGAGGTCTCGCCGTCATGCGGCACTTCCTGGTCGCTGGCATCGAGGATCTTGATGTCGATGCCGGTGGCCGGCAGGCCCTGTTTGCGCTTGAGGCTCCACAGCGCGTCGCCTGCAAGCTGTTTCCTCACGCTCGGCTTGAAGCGGTTGACGGTGACGAGCGGCGTGGTTTCCGTGGCACCCCAGGCCTGGATGACTTCGGCACCCGTCTCCTCGAACAGGCCGCGCATGAGCGACAGCGGGGGCTCGGTGGCACCGGAGAGCAGGCGCATGCGATGGAAGTCCGGGTGCAGGTCTTTTTCGCGGATGTAGTCCAGCACCGGCTGGAAGATGACGGGCGCGCCGTTGGCGACGGTCACGCCTTCGCGGATCATGGTGTCGACCAGTTCGCCGGTCGCGGCGGCAGAGTAGCGGCCGGGGATGACGATCTTGCTGGCTACCAGGGCGGCGGCCTGCGGCAGACCCCAGCAGTTCGCGTGGAACATGGGCGTGATGAGCATGGTGCAGTCGTCGAGCGCCATGCCGATGGCCGTGGCCATCGCGTGGGAGTGCAGATACATCGCGCGGTGCGAGTAGTACACGCCTTTCGGCCGCCCGGTCGTGCCGGTGGTGTAGCAGGCGCTGCAGGCGGATCTCTCATCGACCATCGGCCAGCCGTCCGCGGGGCTGGCGGCGGCGAGCAGGTCTTCGTAGTGATACAGCGGCGCAAGCCGGGTCTTGAGCGCGGCCAGCGGCTTGTCGGAGATGACGATCCAGCCCTTCACCGACGGCACCTGGTCGGCGATGGACTCGGCAACCGGGAGCAGCGCTTCGTCGACGACAATCAGCGACGCATTGCTGTGGCCGACGACATAGCCCAGATCCGCCGGCGTGAGCCGCAAGTTCATCTGCAGCATCACGGCGGCGATGGCAGGAATCGACCAGTACAGCTCGAAGTGCTCGCGGATGTTCCACGCCAGCACGCCAACGCAATCGCCCGGCGCGACGCCGAGGTCGCGCAGGGCGTTGGCGCCGCGGCACACGCGCTCGAAGCAATCCGCATAGGTGTAGCGCGACCAGCCGCCGTCGGGCGTGCGGTAGACGATTTCCTGCTCGCCGTAGGTGCGTGCCGCGTGGCGGATCAGCGTCGTGGTGTTGAGTTGGTAATCGTCACCCATCGTCGATGGACAACCGCGGACGATCGTCTGCGTCATGCCGGCTCCTCGTTATTCCTGCACCGCCCCAGGCGGTGCAGCGTTCCGGCATCCTGCCATAACGCTTTGCGGTGCAGGTAATCGGATGCCGTGATGCGGCGCAATCGACATGCCCGATGTCTGCATGCTGGGGTACTCGAAAAGCCTGCTGCGAGCACAGGCGCGGACGTCAGCCGGCCAGCGCCATGTCGGCCGCAAAGGCCTTCTGCACGTAGGCGACGCGTGCCGCGGCATCCTGATGGACGGTATCGAGCGCCTCGATGTGGCGCAGGCGCGGCACCAGGCCGATGCCGTTCGCGATCTGGATCGCCAGGCCGGGGCGCGCGTTCAGTTCCAGCAGCTCCGGGCCGTGTTCACGGTCGATGACGAGGTCGGCGCCGAGGTAGCCGAGCCCGGTCATTTCCGCGCAGCCGGCGGCGATTTCCAGCAGATGCGTCCAGTCCTGGATCTGCAGGGCGTGGAGGTCGATGTCGTTGTCGGGGTGGATCTGGATGCGCCGTGATTGCTGAACGGCCTTCAGTGCACAGCCGGTGGCGATGTCGATGCCGACGCCGACGGCCCCCTGGTGCAGGTTGGCCTTGCCGTCCGATGCGTGCGTGGCCAGCCGCACCATGGCGAGGACTGGATAGCCCTTGAACACGATGACACGGATGTCCGGCACGCCTTCGTAGGAATACGCCGCCAGCCACGGGGCGCACTGGACAACGTCCTCGATGAGGATGCTGTCCGGATTTCCGCCCAGCGAATGCAGGCCGGCAATGATGTTGCTCATGTGGCGTTCGACGTCGTGCAGCGTCACTTCGACCCCGGAGCCTTTCACGAAGCGGTCGCCGTTGCGCCCGACGATCACGAGGATACCCTTGCCGCCGGAGCCTTTCGCCGGCTTGACGACGAAGGATTCGCGCTGCGCCAGCAGGCGCGCCGTGCGCTTCACTTCGTATTGATGGTGCAGGACGAAACGCAGCTTGGGCGTGGCGATGCCGTATTTCTCGGCCAGCCGCTTGGTCTTCAGCTTGTTGTCGACGAGCGGATAGAGGTGCCGCTGGTTGTAGCGGCCGATGAAATCGTGGTTGCGGCTGTTCATCCCCAGGATGCCGGCTGCCGCAAGCTTGCGCGGGCTAATCAGCATGGCCGGAATCCTTGAACAGCTCGCGGAACCGGTACAGCTCCGACAGGCGGTAGCCGGTGTATTGGCCCATCAACAGCATCAGCGCGATGACGACGGTATTCAGTTCAGGGAAGTTGAAGCTCAGGTGCATGAGCGGCTTGAATGTCATCAGCCCGTAGGCGAGCACCGCGACCAGCAAGCTGCCGGAGCCTTGCACCAGCACCTCCTTCGGGCCTTCTTCCTCCCACAGGATCGACATGCGCTCGATGGTCCAGGCAATGATGATCATCGGGAAGAACGTGACCGTGATGCCGGTCGACAACCCCAGCTTGTAGTCGATGAGGCTCATCGCGGCGATGATGGTGATGACCAGCACGATCAGCGTGGAGATTCGCGCCACCATCAGCAGGTTCAGATATGAAAGGTAGTTTCGTAGCACCAGGCCGAAGGCGACGATCAGGACGAAGCTGATGAGCCCCGGAATCAACGAGGTTTCGAGGAACGCCAGCGCGATCAGCACCGGCATAAAGGTCCCGGAAGTCTTGATGCCGACGATCAGGCGCATGAACACCACGACCAGCGCACCGATCGGCAGCAGGAACAGCATCTTGAACATGCTTTGCGATTCGATCGGCAGGATGTGCACGCCAAGGATGTTGAACAGGCTGTCCTGCGCCTGCGCGATCTGCCGGGCCGGCACGAGGCGCTGGATCATGGAGAACTTCACGCTCGAATGATGGCCGCCCGTGACGTCCAGGATGCCGGCGTCGTCCTCGTTCCACAGCAGCAGGTTGTCGGGCAAGCCCTGTTCGCCGGTGTCCGGGTTCACCACGATCATTTCCTGCGGGGTGTAGACCTCCACCATCGGCGACAGGGACTGCCGCCGCCGGGCGTCCTCCAAGTACAGCCCCATCAGCACGCGTGCCGGCACGTCCGCCTGGTTCAGCAGCCGCGCCACGAGGTGCGCCTTGTCGATCCCCTGATCCAGCAGCAGTGCCGCATCCTGGTTCGCCGGCGCGGCGTGCAGGAGCTTCACGATCTCGCGGATCAGGCTGGCCGGGTCGCTGGACTTCTCGCGTGCCGCGTCCAGCAGCTGGCGTGCCGCCGTAGCGGCCGGCTCCGGCCAGTCGACGGGTTCCACGGCAAAGGGATGCAGCGTGAGCGGTTTGCCGGCGCGGCGCGGTTGGGCGACGAATTCCGCCTTGTAGTACAGCGTCTGCGGGCCCTGCGCAGAACCTTTCGTCCATTCGCCGCGCGGCTGGTGGTTCTTCTCGACGATGGCGAAGCCGTAGCCGGGCGACGTGGCCCGTTCGTTGAACAGCGAGAAGCGCTGCGTGGCGTCCGGCAGTGCCAGCGACACCTTTACCGGGTCGCCGGTGGCGGTGAAATGGACGCGGGCCTCGACTTGCCAGACCACGCGCTGGGTGCCCGGCAGGAACGCTTCGCCGGTGTGCGTGTGGCGTGTCCACGCCGTGCCAACGCCGATGGCGATCAGCAGCACGACGATGACGTAGAACGAGATCTTCGACATGGGGCGGTGCTCCGGGCTCAGTCGTTTTCAGAGGCGTCGGGCTGGCCCTTGGCCGTCTTGCCGGAGGCGGCAAACGCGATGTCCTTGCGGCTCACGTCCACGACCATCAGGTCGCGCAGTACGTTGCGCCCGACCAGAACAGGAAATTCCATGTCGCTGCGGTTCGTCAGGGTGAATTCGGCATCCTGCGTCACGTGGCCGATCTGGATCTGCAGGCGGATGACGCGGCGCTGCTGGGTTTCCTGGCTCGTGGACTGGCGGATCAGCACCGTGCGCACCAGCTTGCGTTCCACCGTCCGGCCACCTTTCTCGGCGACTTCCGGCAATTTGAACCGCACCCACTTGTGGCCGTCGCGCTCGAACAGCTGGATGTCCTCCGCGTGCAGGGACGACGTGGTCGCGCCCGTGTCGATGCGGGCTTCGAGCTTCAGGCCCAGCTCCGGAAAGCGGACCTGTTCCGTCGCGCCAACGAGTTGCTTGTTGCCGAGTGAAGTCGAAGTTGTGCGCATGGTGTTCGCAGCGGGTGTACAGGTGGCTGGTGCGGCAGGCGGTGGCGTGACGTTTTTCAGGTTGGCGGCAAACAGGCTGGCAAAGGTGCCGCTCAGGCCGTTCAGCGCATTCGTGAACTGCTGGCGCTGGTCTGCGAGCTCCCGCTGCTGGTCATGGAGCTGTCGCTGCTGCAGCTTCAACTGCTGTGCCTGTTCCTGCTGGGCCGCCATGCACTGCTCCGCCGCCGTCAGATCGGCCGGTTTCACGTAGGCGAACTGCCCGCCGCATGCACTCAGCGCAAGTGCCAAGGCAATACCGATGGACAGATGCAGGCCACGGACGGTGGAGCAGGGGGGCAGCGGTTGAAAGCCGGGAAAATCGGGATAGGACATGGAACGTCGGAAGTAGGGTGGGGCGTGGTGTGGACACGATCACTGCCCCGGTACGGGTGTGGGCAGCGGGTGTTCTCTGCGGTCGGGCGCGCTGGTCGCCAACGGCAGAGATCCGGACGGCGTGAAGCCGCAGACTTGAATGGCCTGTGTGTCAACGTGGAAAATTCGCGTATCTTAGCGCGCCTTCGCCTGCCGCGAACTGTGCAGGCCGGGCGCCGATTTCCGACACCGGTTCCGCCGGTTACCCCGCGAGGCAGTTGCGATGCCGACCACCGAAGCCGATCGCCGCTTTCCCACTGCCGGGAATTCCGGGAAGCTGCCCGCCAGCATGCCGGCAGATTACGCACAGACGCGATTCTTCACGTCCGACCTGGTCGCAGCCTGGCCGTCGCAGTTCGCCATCATCACCGCCTGCGCGACAACCGGAGAGACCTGGACTGCGGCCCGCAACGCGGCGGCAGATGAAGCCCTGGAAGCGGTGTTGCGGCAGAAAGGCTGCGAAATCACGCGGATCACCGGCTATTCCCCCGTCACCCTGCACGCGGAACCTGGCTGGGCCGTAGCGCTGGGTTTCGATACGGCCTGCGAACTGGGCCTGTGCTTCAGACAGGACGCGATCTATTACGTGGTTGACGGCACGCTGTACGTCAGCCATTGCGATGCACCGCGCCGTTGCCTGATCCCGATCGGGCCGTTCTTCCCGCGGCTGCACGTGGCGGGTCCGCAGTGTTGAGTGTGTTGTTCGTGGCGGACGGGGTGGGATTCGAACCCACGAAACCTTGCGGTTTGCTGGTTTTCAAGACCAGTGCATTCAACCGCTCTGCCACCCGTCCGTGGGCAGAAGTTTAAAGGATCACGGTGGCTGCGTCAGTGGGGCGGCGGCCGGGGTGATGCACGCCACGGGCATGGCGGGCCAGGTGGTAGCCGCTGGGTTCGAGGTCGATCCGACGGCTTGGCAGGGCCGTGCGCCGGGCAACGTCTGCGCTGGAACGCGTGCCCGCCGGTCCTGGATTTCACCTCTGTGATATGTGTTCAACAAATGGATATTCCGGGGTGTTTTCGTGCGAGTATCCCCAGCAGGTCGTGACGCACCGGCGATCGAGACAAGAGACCTGCTGGAGGAGATGAGGCAGTGGACAGCACGAATGCAGCATGCTGGAAAATCGGCGAAGCCGTCGTCACCCGGATTCGGGAACAGGCCTTGGAGGGCATTCTCGACCAGATCATTCCACCCGCGACCCCGGCAGCCCTGCGGGCAATCGACTGGCTGATGCCGAACTTCGTGACGCCGGACGGGGTGATGCGCTGGAATATCCAGGCTTTCGTCATCGAGGCCGACGGACGGCGCATCCTGGTCGATACCTGTATCGGCAACGACAAGTCGCACCCGCAGTTGCCGTTCTGGGACCAGATGCACACCCGTTTTCTGGACGACCTCGAAGGCGCAGGGTTTGCCCGCGAGTCGATCGACACGGTGCTGTGCACGCACCTGCATCTCGATCACGTCGGCTGGAACACGATGAAGGTCGGCGGTCGCTGGGTACCGACCTTCCCCGGCGCGCGCTATCTCGTCAGCCGTACCGAATTCGATTACTGGCAGGAGGAGGAGGCCCATCTGGCGGGGCTTCCAGATGGCGACGGCCATGCGTTCCAGAAGGGCGTGCTGGGCGAATCCATCCTGCCGATCGTGGAGGCGGGCCTGTTCGATTTCGTGGCCACCGACCATCGCCTGTGCGACGAAGTCCGGCTGATCCCGACGCCGGGGCACACGCCGGGCCACGTCAGTGTGGAGATCACGTCTGCCGGTCAGCGGGCGGTGATCACGGGTGATCTGGTTCACCACCCGTGCCAGATTCGCCATCCGGAATGGGCGACCACGGCGGATTTCGACGGAGCGTGCTCGACGCGTGAGCGCAAGCGCTTTTTTGCCGACGTGAGCGCGCGCCCAACGCTGGTGATCGGCACGCACTGGGCGGAGCCGACCGTCGGCCGCATCGTGCGCGACGGTGCCGCCTGGCGGCTGGACTGCTGAAGGAGAACGCCATGTACGACGTCATCATCATTGGGGCGGGCTCCGCCGGCTGCGTGCTCGCCAACCGCCTGTCCGCGGACCCGAAGCGCAAGGTGCTGCTGGTGGAGGCCGGGCCGGTGGACCGCAACCCGTTCATCCACATCCCTGCCGGCGTGGTGCGCACGTTCATCGACCCAGCCGTCGCCTGGCGCGATTTCACGCAGGAGGAGCCGGGGCTGCACGACCGTAAGATCTACCTGCCGCACGGCAAGACCCTGGGGGGCAGCAGCTCCATCAACGGCATGGCCTATGTACGCGGCCAGCCAGCCGACTATGACGCGTGGCGCGATGCCGGCAACCCCGGCTGGGGCTACGCGGACGTGCTGCCGCTGTTCCGGCGCAGCGAGCGCTGGGAGGGCGCCTCCAGCCGTTTCCGCTCGGATGCCGGCGAAATGGGCGTCTCCTTCCCCAACGTCCGCCACCCGGCTTCGGCCGCTTTCATTGAAGCCGGAAAGACCGTGGGGTTGCCCGAGCTGGACGACTACAACGGCGACCGGCAGGAAGGCATCGCCTGGCTGCAGTACACGGTCTGGAAGGGGCGGCGCAGTTCGACCGCCGTGGCGTTCCTGAAGCCGGCACGGCAGCGTGGCAACCTCACCATCAGGACCGGCTGCTGCGTCCTGCGCGTGGTGATCGAGAACCACCGCGCGACGGGGATTGTCGTCCGGACCGCGTCCGGGGCGGAGGAGACGCTGAGCGCGGGCGAAATCGTGGTATCCGCCGGCGCCATCGGTTCACCGCAGCTCCTGATGCTGTCCGGGATCGGCCCGGCGGGCCACCTGCGCGATCGCGGCATCGGCACCGTCTCCGACTTGCCGGGCGTTGGCGAGAACCTGCAGGACCACCTGTACGTCAACGTCCGCATGCAGGTGGAGCCGCGCTTTTCCATGAATTCGGCGACGAAATTCCCCGGCTACGTTCCGCATGCCTTGCGCTACATGCTGACGCGCAAGGGCCTGCTGGCGATGGCGACGACGCATTGCGTGGCGTTCGTGCGTTCCTCGGAGCGCGTGGAGCGACCGGACGTCCAGATCATGTTCCGTCCCTACGCGTTTCTCATCAAGGGCGACCGCTTCGTCCCCGAGCCGATTCCGACCGTGACGATTTCCACCTGCTTCGTGCGGCCTTGTTCGCGCGGCACGGTGCGCCTGAATGCGGCGGACCCGCTGGCAACGCCGGCGATTACCGCGAACTACCTCACCGACCCGCGCGACCTGCCGGTGGTCCTGTCGGGGTTGCGCTGGATCCGCCGCATCATGGCGGCGGCGCCGTTCCGCGACCATGTCCGCGGCATGGGAGAAGTCGCGCCGGGCGAGGCGGCGCAGTCCGACGCGGAGCTCGAAGCCTACTGCCGCGACACGGGGCAGACCGTCTACCACCCGGTCGGCACCTGCAGGATGGGGACGGACGCAGGGTCGGTAGTGGGCGCGGACCTGCGCGTGCACGGCATCGCCGGCCTGCGGGTGTGCGATGCGTCCATCATGCCGGCTATCTGCTCGGGCAACACAAATGCCGCGTCCGTCATGATCGGCGAGAAGGGCGCCGACCTGATCGGCGGGGCGTGAGCGTGGAAACGCCGTTGACCGATGCGCTGGTCGAACAGCTTGCGCGCTATCGGCCGGAGCGGCTGCCGGCCGGCGCCTGGGACGTCGCGCGGCAGTGCGTGCTGGACTGGTGCGCCGTCACCCTGCGCGGGGCGGTCGAGCCGGCGGCGCGGCTGCTGCGCGAGGAGTGCCTGCCGGGGCGGCGGAATGATGGCGGGCCCTGTTGCGTTGCGGGAACCGGCGCCCGGACGGATGCCGTCACCGCGGCGCTGCTGAACGGCACGGCGTCCCACGTGCTCGACTACGACGACGTCAGCATCCGCATGCTCGGGCATCCTACAGTGGTGGTCTGGTCGGCGGTGTTTGCTCAGGCGCAGGCGCTGGGCTGCAGCGGCGAACAGGCTCTGGCCGCTTTCATCGCCGGCTACGAAGCCGCCGCCATGATCGGCGTGCTGCTGGGTCCGAGCCACTACGAGGCCGGTTTCCACGCCACGGCGACCATCGGCGCGCTGGCGGCGGCGGCGGCCGGGGCGCTGCTGATGGATCTTCCGCCGGAACGGATGCGCTGCGCGCTCGGCCTTGCCGGCGCCCAGGCGGCGGGCTTGAAATCCATGTTCGGCACCATGGCCAAGCCGTTCCAGGTCGGGCGGGCGGCGGCAGCCGGGGTGCTCGCGGCGCGGCTGGCGCAGCGTGGCTACAGCGCGGACGCTGCGGTATTCGATGACCCCCAGGGCTTCGTCGCGGTGCTGGGTCGCAGCCAGCTGCCGCCGTCCGCGTGGCCTTGGTGTCCCGAGCCCGGCGCCGAGATTCCCCGCAACCTGTTCAAGTACCACGCCCTGTGCCTGCTCACGCATTCCACGGTGGAGGCGACGCGCAGCGCGCTGGCGGCCCATGGCGTGCGGGCGCAGGACGTGGCGCACGTGGACGTGCACGTGACGCCGCGCCATCTCGGCGTGTGCAACATCCAGGACCCGCACACCGGGCTGGAGTCGAAGTTCAGCCTGCGGCACGCGGTCGCGTTGGCGCTGGCCGGTGCGCCGACCGGGAATCCGGATTTCTTCACGGACGGGAACGCACTGCGTCCCGACCTCGTCGCATTGCGTGCGAAAGTCCGGGTGGTAGGCGATATTCCGGGTCCGGAAACGTCTGTCGAGCTGGTCACGCATGCGGGCGGCCGCTTCAGCGCCGCGCACGATGCGGAAGCGCCGGCGACCGACCTCGCAGCGCAGGGGCGGCGCATTGCGGAGAAGTTTCACGCTGTCGTCGATCCCCTGCTCGGGCAGGCGGCCGCGCACGAGCTGGAAGGTGCCGTCGCTGCCTTGCGCTCGGCCCCCGACCTGTCGGCATTGGCCGGCATTCTTGGAAAGGAGAAAGCCGCATGACGGAACCATCGCGGGCGGAAGCGCTCGTCGCTGGCGCAACCCTGCGCGAGAAGGGGCATTTCTACGAGTCCTTCGTGGTCGGCCAGGTGTTTCGCCACCACTGGGGGCGCAGCGTGACGGAGGCGGACGCCGTGCTGTTCACGACGCTGACCTGCAACAGCAACCCGCTGTACTTCAATCGTGAATACGCCCTCGCGCACGGCCATCGCGACCTGGTCGTGAACCCGCTGCTGGTCTTCAATACCGTGCTGGGCTTGTCGGTGGAGGATCTGAGCGAAGTGGGCGGGCCGTTCGTGGGAATCGACGGCCTGGACTACGGAGTGGCCGTGCACCCCGGCGACACGTTGCGGGCCGAGAGTGAAACCATGGCCGTGCGCCTGTCGCGCAGCAACCCGGACAACGGGCTGGTCACCTGGCGCACGCGCGGGTTCAACCAGCGTGACGAGCAGGTGGTGGAATTCGTGCGCACGAATATCGTCCGCAAGCGCGACGCGCGGGAGCATTTCGTATGACGCGCATCGCCGAGTTGACCGGAAACGACAACTATTTTGAGGATTTCCACGTCGGGCAGCGCATGCGCCACGCGCGCGGCAAGACGGTGGACGTGACGGAAAACGTGCTCATCACGAACATGGTTATGAATACCGCGCATGCGCACTTCAATGCCGATGTGATGGCGGGAACCCGTTTTCGGGAACGCCTGTCCTTCGGCGGGGTGAACCTTTCGCTGGCGATCGGCCTGGCCAGCCAGGACACGTCGGAGAATGCGCTCGCTGATCTCGGCATGGACAAGATCCGCCTGCGCGCCCCGGTGGTGCATGGCGACACGCTCTACGCCTTCAGCGAGGTGCTGGAAGTGCGCGACGCCGAGCGGCCGGACGCCGGGGTCGTGCGGTTCCTGCATTGTGCCGTCAACCAGCGCGACGAGATCGTCTTCGAGGGCGAGCGCATGGTGCTCGTCAAGCGCCGCAGCCACTGGGGCGACAAGTGAGCGCGGAGGGTGCGCTTGCCGGACTGCGCGTGATCGACTTCACGCAGATGCTGGCCGGGCCGTTCTGCTCGCAGGTGCTGGCCGACCAGGGCGCAGATGTGGTCAAGATCGAATCCGCTCAGGGCGACATGTCCCGCACGGTCGGCGCCTATCGGGCGGATGATGCGGCGCATGCCTTCGGCGGGTATTACGTCAGCATCAACCGCAACAAGCGTTCCATCGTCGTCGACCTGAAGTCCGCGAGCGGAGTCGAGGTCATCCACCGGCTGGTGGCGGGCGCCGACGTGGTGGTCGAGAACTTCCGCTGCGGCGTCATGGAACGGCTGGGTCTGTCTTACGAGTCCCTGAGCGCCCTCAACCCGCGCCTGGTGTATGCAGCGATCCGCGGCTTCGGCGATCCGCGTACCGGCACCAGTCCGTACCAGGAATGGCCGGCGTTCGACGTGACCGCCCAGGCCATGGGCGGGATCATGGGCATCACCGGGCCGGACGCGAAGACGCCAACGAAGATCGGCCCTGGCGTCGGAGACCTGGTGCCGGGGCTGTACGCGGCCTTCGGCATTCTTGCCGCGGTCCACGAAGCCATGAAGACCGGGCGCGGCCAGTACGTCGACGTCTCGATGGTGGACTGCATCCTGGCACTGTGCGAACGCCTCGTGCACCGCTACTCGGTGTCTGGCGCGGTATCGGTGCCGGAGGGCAACGGCCACCCGATGCTGGCCCCGTTCGGCCTGTTTCCGGCATGCGATGGCGTGGTGTCCATCGCCTGTCCGAACGATGCGTTCTGGACGCGGCTCTGCGACCTGCTGGAATTGCCGGGCATGGCCGCGGATCCGCGCTTTGCCACGGCCCGGAGCCGGGTCGCGAACCGCCACGCGCTGGATACCGGCATCTCCGCGCACACGTCGCGGCTTACGAAGGCGGAATTGCAGGCGAAGCTTGGGGGACAACTGCCGTTCGGACCGGTCATGGATGCGGCGGAGATCTTCGCCGATCCGCACTTCCGCGCGCGCCGCATGATCGTGCCGGTCGACTGCCCCGGCCTGAATCGCCCGATCGAAGTGGCAGGCGTGCCGGTGCGCATGACACGCACGCCGGGTGGTATCCGCCGCCGGGCGCCGCGCCTTGGCGAGGACACCTGCGAAGTGCTGGGGGAATGCGGTTATTCGGCAGCCGAACTGGAAAGGTTGCGCCGCGATGGCGTCATCAGACAATGGATTCAAGGAGAGGAAGCATCATGACGGGACAACGTACACGGCGTTTGCGCCGCTGCCAGCTTTCGACGCCGGCGAGCAGCGACAAGATGCTGGTGAAGGCTGCGGCGAGCGATGCGGATTTCGTGTTTCTCGACCTCGAGGATGCGGTTGCGCCGAAAGCCAAGCCCGCGGCGCGCGGCAATGCGGTGCGGGCGCTCCGGGAACTGGACTGGGGCCGGAAGACGTGCTGCCTGCGCGTCAATGCGCTGGATACGCCGTACTGGCTGGATGACGTGATCGAGGTCGTGACCGGGGCGCGCGAACGGCTCGACGTCATCATGGTGCCGAAAGTGATGCGGGCTTCCGACGTGCGGGTCTTCGACGCCGTGCTGACCCAGCTCGAACGCAAGCTGGGGCTGGAGAAGCGCATCGGGCTGGATCTCCTGATCGAGGAAGTCCAGGCGTTGCAGAACGTTGAGGCGATCGCGACCTCCACGCCGCGCGTCGAGGCCCTGATCTTCGGCATGGGCGACTATTCGGCGTCGCAGGGAATCGACATCCTGCGCCAGATGCAGGACCCGCTGTACCCCGGCGACATCTATCACTATGCGCGCTTCCGGCTTGTCATGGCCGCCCGCGCGGCGGGTCTCGACGCAGTGGACGGGCCGTGGGTCACGTTCCACGACACCGAAGGTTTCCGCACCGAGTGCCTGCGCGTGCGCAGCCTCGGCATGGCCGGCAAATGGGCGATCCATCCGTCGCAGATCGCCATCGCCAACGCGGTGTTCACGCCCGACCCGGAAGCCGTCGCCAAGGCGCGGCGCATCGCCGCGGCCTATGCCGAGGCCGAGGCACGCGGCGAGGGGGCCGTGGCCATCGACGGCATGATGCAGGATGCGGCTACGGTGCGGCTGCTGGGCAACACGTTGGCGCTGGCAGACCTGCTGGGCATGTGACGTCATGGCGCGAGACGTCAAGACCGCACGGCGCGTGCTGGAAGTCTTCGAATACTTCGCCGAACGGCAGACGCCGGCGACGCTGATGGAGGTTGCGCGCGCGCTCGGCTATCCGCAGTCCAGCGCCTCGGTGCTGCTGCGCGCGCTGGTCGAGCTGGGCTATCTGGACTACGACCGCGGGCGGCGCCTGTACGCGCCCAACGTGCGCCTGTCGCTGGTCGGCAACTGGGTGCACACCAGCAACGTCAATGGTGACTCCCTGTACCGGCTGATGGAGCGCCTGCGGGCCGCGACCGGCGAAACCGTCATCCTGGGGTTGGAGCACGGCGCCCACGTGCAATACGGCTTCATCCTCGACGCAGAGCACTACGCGGTGCGCTGGCACGTGAAGATCGGGACTTCCCGGCCGATGGTGCATGCGGCGCTCGGACAAATCCTCCTGGCCCACAAGCCGGTTGGGAAGCAGCGCTTGATCGTGACGCGGCTCAACGCCGAAAGTCCCGCGCACCTGCGCGTCGATTCCACCGCCTTCGAGCAGAAGTTGAAAAATATCCGGCGCGACGGTTATGCGGTCAGCGACAGCGTGCTGACCCCCGAGGCCGTAGTGTTCGCCATGATGCTGCCGAAGACCATGCGGGGGGTGGTGTCCGCGCCGAGCGCGGTGGGCGTCGGCGGGCCGGTGGGGCGCCTCAAGGCGCACCAGGACGAGATTCTCGAATTGATGCGGCGAACCATCGCCGAGGCCGCGGGGATTCCGGCCGGCGGCGATCGCGCGCCAGCGACGCGGGTCCCATTCCGGGACGACAAGAGGAAATCCGGTGACTGATACACACGGCTACATGACCGAAGAGCGGCGGATGATCCAGGAATCGGCGCGCGATTTCGCGATGCACGAAGTCCTGCCGGCCGCCAACCGGCTGGATCCGGAAGGCGGCGAGATCCCGCAGTCCATCCGCGACAAGATGGGCGAGCTCGGTTACTTCGGCATTCTGATCCCGGAGAAATTCGGCGGGCTCGGCCTCGGGTGTTTCGAGTACTGCCTGGTGGCGGAAGAGCTCGCCCGCGCATGGATGAGCGTGTCCAGCCTGATCGCCCGCGGCAACAGTTTCTACAAGTCGATCGGCGCCACGACGCCGGAAGGCCAGCGCGAGCGGATCGAGCGCATGGCGCGCGGCGAATACCTTGGCGCCTTGGCCATGTCGGAGCCGCAGACCGGCTCCGACGTCGCGTCGCTGAAGACGCGCGCGCACCGGGAAGGCGACGAGTGGGTGGTTTCAGGCGCGAAATACTGGTGCACCTTCGCCGACGGCGCCGACTTCCTTTACGTGATGGCGCGCACATCGGAGGAGGCGGCGAAGCATCGCGGCATCACCGGCATCCTGATGGAGAAGCCGCGGGGCGAATTGCCTCGCGGGGTAAGCGGGCAGCCGGTTCCGAAGATCGGTTATCGCGGCTGGAAGACCTGGGAACTGGCGTTCGATGCGGCGCGGGCACCCGTCGTCGTCGCGGAAGACCAGATCGGCAAGGGTTTCTATTCCGTGCTCAACATGATGGAGACGGCGCGTGCGCATACCGCCGCGCGGGCCATCGGCCTGGCGCGCGGGGCCCTGGAGGACGCGATCGCCTACGCCATGGACCGCACGCAGTTCGACCGTCCGATCGCCGAATTCCAGGCCATCCGCTTCAAGATCGCACACATGGCGGCGGAAATCGAGGCGGCGCGCCAGTTGATGTACTCGGTCTGCGACGCCATCGACCACGGGCAGCGCTGTGACCGCGAAGCCGCGATGGCGAAATACTTCGCCACGGAGATGGCGGAACGCGCGACCAGCGAGGCGATGCAGATTTTCGGCGGCGCCGGGTATACCACGCTGCACGCCGTGGAACGCTACTGGCGCGATGCCCGGTTGACGAAGATCTTCGAGGGCAGCTCGGAGATCCAGTTGCGGATCATCTCGGATCATCTGCTTGGCAAGCCGGCGGATGCGCATGCCGGACATAACTGACATCTGGAAGAGGACGCGCGATGGAACTGAAAGCCCGATACGCCCACTTCGTGGGCGGGGCGTGGATGGAGCCGGAAGGCGGCCGTTACATCGACAGCCTGAATCCGCACGACGGAACGTGCGTCACGCAGATAGCGGCGGGGTCCGCCGCGGACGTGGAGCGGGCCGTCGCGGCGGCGGTACGGGTGCGCCGCGAGTGGGGAGAGATGCGCCCTTTCGAACGCGGTAGGCGGCTGACGCGGCTCGGACGGCTGATCCGCGATCACCTGGATGTGCTGGCGCATGCCGAATCGCTCGAGATCGGCATGCCCCCGGCGCTGGCGCGCGCCACGATCACGGGCGCCGCCGATTATTTCGAGTACTACGGCGGCCTGGCGCCGAGCGTGCAGGGCGAGCAGATTCCCATCCTGGCGGATCAGCACGTCTACACGCGCCACGAGCCGCTCGGCGTGGTCGGCGTCGTCACTCCATGGAATGCACCACTCAACCAGGCGGCGCGCGACTGCGCCCCGGCGCTGGCGGTGGGCAACTGCGTGCTGCACAAGCCGAGCGAGATCAGCTCGGTCACGGCGCTGATGGTCGCCGAGCTGGCGATCGAAGCCGGTCTGCCGGCCGGTGTCTACAACGTGGTGACGGGCTACGGGCGCGAGGTCGGCATTCCGCTCGTGGAGCATCCGGACGTGGCCAAGATCGCATTCACCGGTTCCGTTCCCACCGGCATCGACATCGCGGTCCGCGCGGCGAAGAAGATCATGCCGGTTACCTTGGAGCTGGGGGGCAAGTCGCCGGACATCATCTTCGCGGACGCGGATCTGCCGGTGGCGGTGCGGGGCGCGGCCGCGGGGTTCGTGCTCAACACCGGGCAGATCTGCTTTGCCGGGTCGCGCGTGCTCGTGCAGCGTGCGGTATACGACGCCGTTGCCGAAGGCATGGCCGCCGCACTGGGGAAGATTCCCGTGGGTCGGGATGAATCTTTCCCGTGCCTTGGCCCGCTGGCCTCGCAGGCCCAGTACGACAAGGTATTGGGCTATTTCGACGTGGCGAGGGATGCCGGCATGCGGTTGCTGGCCGGCGGTGCCCGCAGTGCGGACCCGGAACTCGCGCAGGGCCTGTACGTGCAGCCGACGCTGTATGGCGAAGTGGACAACGGCATGCGCTTGGCACGCGAGGAGATCTTCGGGCCGGTCGGCGTGCTCATTCCGTTCGAGGATGAGGAGGAGGCTATCGCCATCGCGAACGATACGGACTACGGGCTCGTCGCCGGCGTCTGGACGCGGGACCTGGGACGGGCGCATCGCGTCGCCGCACGCCTGGAAGCCGGGCAGGTGTTCGTGAACCACTACGGCATCAGCCCGATGGAGGCTCCGTTCGGGGGCTACAAGAAGTCCGGCATCGGCCGCGAAAAGGGCATGGCTGCGCTCAAGCACAACACCCGGATCAAGAGCGTGACGATGAAACTGGATTGAAGCGCCGGAGTGCGCGCCGCCTGCCGCGCGCGATGGCTGGAACGGCCCCGCTGCGGTTATCCGCGCGGGGCGCCGCGTTTCTCTGCGATGTCCTCCAGTACTGGCAACAGATATCGGCGGAAGCTCGCGTAGTCTTCGGACATCCCGAAGTGGCCCATGCCTTTCATGGGCGTGAAGTGCGAGCCGGCCACGGCGTCGGCCAGCGCCTTGGTTTCCGCCGGTGACGTCGTCGGATCGTATTCCCCGGTCAGGAAATACACGGCGACGCGCTGCGTGTCGATCCCCGCGGCGTCCGCTGCGGTCATGGTGTGGTCGTTGAAGTAGTAGTGCAGGTCGCCCTTGAAGACCGCCGGGGCGTTGGAACTGTAGACGTAGGTCGTTTCCCGTACGCTCGGCTCCGGGCTGTGCGGCCCGCACAGCCCGCGCATCGACGCGCCCTTGAAGTCGTTGCCGATGCGGGGGTGGTGCAGGTAGGAAAGATGGTGCTGCATGGCGGCGGATAATTCCGGCGCGAAGCCGAGGCCGGACTGCACGCCGATCACGGCGCTGTAGAGGTCGGGGCGTTCCAGCGCGAGGTCCGGCGCCAGGTGCCCGCCGACGGAACAGCCGAGATAGGCCGGGGCGTCGAGTTCCAGCGCCCTACACAACGCTCCGTGGAATGCGAGCAGGAATTCCTTGGTCAGCCGGTATTCCTGTTTCCACCATTCAACGCCTTCGGGCGGAATGGATTTGCCGTGGAAGGGCAGGTCGGCCGCGATGACGCGGAAGCGGCCCGTCACGGCCGGATCGTTCATGAGATGCCGCCACTGGCGGGTGTCCGCGCCGGCGGTGTGCTGGCACACCAGCGGGATGCCGGCTCCGGCCTGCTCGACGTAGACGCGGTATTGCGTGCCCAGGACGTCGAGGCGCAGGTAGCGGCCTTCGATCGGTTCAAGCCGGGACATGGGCGCCTCCGGCCGGGTTCTGTGCCTGGCGCATCAGATCCACCATGCGCGACAGCGCGTCGAGCGACGAGAACGCCGCTTCCAGATTGCCGTCGAAGTATAGGTTGCGGCGGAACATGGCGGCGTAGAGATGGTGGTAGAACGGTGGCGGAGTCGGCTGCAGCAGCTTGGCCCAGGCATCGGCCGTGCCGGAGATCGTGAAGTCGGAAGCTTGGAGGAACGGCGCGAACCTTGCGTCCGTGACCTGCCCGTCCTCGATGCGGAAAGTGGTTCCCGCCGCGTCGGCGCGCAAGTGGACGTCGTAGCGCATGGCGCGCGCCGCGAGCCGGAACTCCGGGTCCGCGTTCACGCTCTGCGCCAGTGCCGCCAGCCTGGCGGGCTCCAGAAAGACCAGGGCCATGGATTCTCCTCGTCGTGGCGTGCTTCAGGCGGATAGTGCCACGCCGCCCGCAGTGCGGGCGCAAGAGGTCCGAGATATCACCTCCGTGATATCCGGTATCGGCCGCGTTCGTTACGGAGAGATGTGGACGACCGGGGTCAGTCTCCTTGCGTGGAGCTGGACCGGAACGGGCTGAACGCGAGGATGAAGATGGCAATGAACAGCGTGACGGCGCCGAGCAACGCGGGGGCGAAGGCAAGCGCTCCCGCGAAGTTGCCGGGGCCGGTGCGGTTGCCGCCGAGGGTCAGGCCGTGGTTGTGGGCAAACAGGCCGAAGAAATAGAACGCGAAATTGCCCCACACGGCGATGATGGTGCCCCAGCTTACACAGGCCGCCTTGCGCGGCGTAAGTGCGAAGCGGCGCATGGCCAGGCCGATGATGATTGCCATCAAGCCGTTCATCAGCATGCCGAGGTGTACGGCTTTCCAGCCCGCCGGCGTCCCTGGGAAGTCGAGCTGGAAGAACACCGGCAGGGGTGACAGCGAAATACCGCCGAGCATGGAGAACACCAGCCCGAAGCCGCCGACAAGGCCGACGAGGACTGCAAACAGCCCGTTCCGAATGGTGCGCTGCCGCGCGGTCTGAATGGCATCGACAGCCACGGTGCGGGTATCGGTGGTGGTGTTCATGCGGCAATCGACTCCGGGGCCAGTTTCATGATCTCTGCCATTTTTGCGCGATCGATTTCCAGCACGTCGCCGCCGGCTTTCTCGTAGCGGCGCCAGGCGATCTGGATCGGATTTTGCTGGCGTGTGACGAGCGGATGCTTGCGCGGGTGGTAGCCCTTGCGCAGCACCGGCAGGGCATGCCACACGAAGCGCAGCAGCAACCCGGTGCAGGAAGCGAGGCTCTTGACGGCCTTGACCGGATTCGACATCCACCCCTCCACCCGCGCCATGTGGGTGTAGGCCTTGTAGGTCTCGCGCACCATGTGGGTGACGGTGACGACAATCATCCAGCGGCGGTACCACTCGCAATCGCCAAACAGCTTCTGGTAGACCTCGAAGGCCACGGCCCCGTGCTCGACTTCTTCCACCTGATGCCAGACGAACATCGCCTTGATCGTGGGATCGGAATCTACCAGCCACTTGTTGTAGTTCTGCAGGATGATGGCACCGGCGAGGAACGTGAAAGTCTCGTAGCCGGCGGTATAGCCCACGAGCTGCTTGAGCGTGTCGGTCTTTGCCTTCTTCGTGTAGTACCGGTCGTTGTAGTCGCACAGGGCAGGGACTTTCGGGTAGTGCTGCTTCATCGACGCGTAGTATTCGACGAAAACCTTCGCATGGTTCGCTTCCTGGCCGACGATGGCACGCATGTCGCGAAGCAGCTGCGGATCGTCAACATGCGGCATGGCCGCGCGCATGGATTTGACGAGGTAGTGTTCAAAATACGGTACGTGCAGTACGAACGCGTTGAAGAACAAGGCGAAGCGCGGGTTCGTCCGGCTCCAGACGAAATCCCGTTTCTGATCCGAAAGCGCAAACCGCAGCGGGCGAACCGGAAAGCCGTCCATCGGATGTGCATTGATCGTATCCATGAGTATCTCCTCCAGAAACGCATGTTGCGATTGCCTACAGCCAATTTAACGTGATTCGCGGCGTAAGAAACCCATCATTCGATGGGGTGGGTTGAGCGCCATGACAGCGGCCGCGATTCAAATCAGCGACCATTCACGCGCCTTGGCCACCGCAGCCGTGCGATTGTTGGCGCCGAGCTTCTCGTTGATGTTGTGCAGATGCCACTTCACGGTGGTTTCGGAAACGTTGGCGGCGCGTGCCAGTTCCTTGTTCGGCAGCCCGTCGCTGACCAGTTTCAGCAGCTCGATTTCGCGCCCCGTCAGGGAGACATGGGGGGGCGGGACGGAAGACGTCGTGGGCCGCTCTCTTGCAGTGTGTGCAGCAGATGGATTCCGGCGGCGGTCGAGCATGGCGACCAATTGCGCGATGAACTCCTGAATGGTCTCCGGCATTTCATCCATCGCCGTGGATCGGGCCGCGTCGAGCGCGTCGATGATCGGCCGCAGGGCATCACCGCAGGATGCCAGGACGTAAAGGCAGTTTTCGGGTGTGGCCGCGGTCATCGCTCGGCACAGGGTATCGACGGCTTGCTCGCGTGCGCCGCATTCCCACAAGGCAACAGCGTGCAGCCCGGCAAGAGCGAGCGGCACCAGCGCGCCGGGCCCCTCTTCGTGGTCTGCGACCAGCCCTTCGAGCAGAGTGGCAGCGGCGCGGGGGTTGCCGGCAGCCAGCGCGATGCGCGCGCCGAGCATCCGCAGCAGAAAGAGCGTGCTGGAACGCGATCCGAAGGCGGACGACGCTTGCGGTGCAGGGTTCAGCTCGACGCCGAGTTCGCTGATTTTCTCCAACGCTTCCGTGGCCTGCCCGGCGAGGAGACGCAGGCTGATTTCCTCGATGGCGAGATGAATGTAGAGGCGCGCGTGGCCGCGGCGCAGGGCCACGTCGCGGCCGTCGCTCAAGATGCGGAGAGCGTCCGTCAGATTGCCGGTCCACGCGCAGATCCGGGCATCGGTGCGGTAGGCGATGAGCAGCGCTTCCAAGGGGCCGAACACGGCAGCGAACGAGCGCCCGCGCTGCATGTGTTCGGCGGCGTGCTCGAAGTCGCCGCGCTGGCAGGCGATCTCGGCCTTGAGCAAGGTCGCCAGGCAACCCGAATAGTTTTTCATCAACCCAGCCGAGGCGGTATTGATTTCGGCGCGCTCCGCATGTTGCTGGGCGACCGTGAGCTGTCCACGCTCGATGGCTGCTGCCGCATAGAGGAAGTCGGCCCACACGGCCGCATACGGCGAGGCCGCGCGCTGGCTTTGGCGGTAAGCCTCTGCAGCCGTGTTCATCGCGACGTCGAGCGCACGCACGGCGAAATTCGCATAGCTCACGCAGTTGCCGGCGGTCGCAAGGATGAAGGCTTCGCTGGCGTCCACCCGCTGTAGCAGGGCCTGGCTGCTGGCCATGCAATGCGCGGTGTCGTCCAGGTTGGCCCTGGCCACGGCTTGTATCGCCAGCGCGAAATCCTCTGCGGCCCGCCGGCGGGATACGCCGGTGGGCCAGCCCAGCGCCGCGCTGTCGGGCAGGCGCTTCAGAACCTGGTCAGCGAGGTCGATGGCCTGTTGGGGATCGTGCGAAAACGCGCGCGCCCAGGCATGGGACAGGGTGATCTGCGGTTGCCGCAGATGGTAGGACGGCGGCAGGCGCCGCATCCAGTCGAGGATGGTGTAGAGATCGCCATCGCTCTGGGCAACGGCGAGGCAGCGGTCGGCGATCAGCTCTGCGGCGTGCTCGAAATGTCCGGCGTCCAGTGCGTACTGGATGGCCTGCGTGGTGAAGCCGTTGTCGAGACACCACCTCTCCGCGCGGTCGCAGATGGTTTCGAACATCTGTGGCTCGCGAGTCCGCAGCCGGTCCCTGAGGAAGGCACCGAACAGATGGTGGTAGCGGAACCATTCCCCGTTGCGGTCCAGCGGGATCAGGAACAGCCGATTGCGCTCGAGCTGCTGCAGCAGCGCCGCGGGCTGTGGCACACCTGTAGCGGCACCACACAGGTCGGCGCACATGCGATGCAGCGGGGCGGTATGCAGGAGGAACTCGCGCACGGCGTCCGGCTGTGCATTCAGCACGGTTTCAGACAGATAGCGGGTCAGATCCTTGTCGCGGCCGGAGAAGGAGCAGATGAAGTCGTGGATGGCGCCGTGACGCCGTTGCAGTGCGATGGCCGCCAGCTGCAGCCCGGCGACCCAACCTTCGGTCGCCTGCCACAGCGTGTTGACGTCGTCGGTGCCGATGTCCAGCCCGTGGACATGGCGCAGGAGCTCGGTCGTTTCCGTGGGGTTGAAGTTGAGCGCGTGCTGGTCGAGTTCGACCAGGCGGCCGCTGACACGCGCGCGTGCGAGCTGCAAGGGCAGACGGTGACGGCTGGCGATGAACATCTGCGTCGTGGCCGGCAGGTGCAGCACCATGCGGTCGAAGAAGGCGATGATCTGCGGATGCGTGAGGTGCTGGAAATCGTCGAGGAAAATCGCCGCCGGTTTTTGCCATGCCGCCATGCAGGACAACAGGCGGGTGCACAGCTCGTCGAATGCGGTGGCTGAATCATCACCCTGGATGCCGAAGCTGCGATCCGGAATCGATGCGTCGATGTGGGCCAAGGCAGCGATGAAATAGCGCGAGAACGCCGCCGGGTTGTTGTCGTCCGCTTCCAGGTTCACCCAGCCGGTCTTCCGGCCAGCGGCCACGCAGGCGGCGTGAAACTGACCCATCAGCGTCGACTTGCCCGAACCTGCCGAGCCGGTGATCGAGATCAGGGAAGCGGTGGCAACGTTCGCAAGTTCCTGCGGCGCGCGTGAGATGGCTCCGCCTGGATCCCAACGCGCCGGCGCCAGTTTTGTCGCGATGAATCCGTCGTTCAGTGGGGTGTCCTGCCTTTCCATCGGTGTAAGTCAAGCCTACCCGTTGACGGCGTCGATCCAAGTGGGGCCATTCTTCCGGCATTCGACCGCGATTTTCAAGTCACGGGCGGAATGACCGCTTTTCGCGGTGGATCGCGTACGGCCCGCAGGCCTGGCAGGTGGGGAGGATGGAAACGTAGTCGATGTTGACGTGCGGCGGGCGCTGCGTGACCCACCATGCGGTGTCGGCGATATCGTCGGCGGTGAGCGGCTGCGTGTCCTCGTAGACCTTTGCCGCGCGCCCCCCGTCGCCGTGGTAGCGGACTTCGGAAAATTCCGTGCCGCCGCCCAATCCGGGTTCGATGCTGGTGACGCGCACGGCGGTACCCAGCAGGTCGGCGCGCAGGTTCAGCGAGAACTGGTGGACGAAGGCCTTGGTGGCGCCATAGCAGTTGCCGCCGGGGTAGGGGTAGGTACCGGCCGTGGAGCCGATGTTGATGACGTGGCCGCGGTTGCGCGCCACCATGCCGGGCAGGATCGCGCGCGTGCAGTACATCAGGCCCTTGATGTTGGTGTCGACCATGCGCTCCCAGTCGTCCAGCGAGGCGCGTTGGGCCGGTTCGGTCCCGAGCGCAAGCCCGGCGTTGTTGACCAGTATGTCGAGGTCCCGGAAGTCGGCCGGCAGCTCGGCCACGAGCTTGCGCACGGCCTCGGGATCGCGCACGTCGAGTGCCCGGGCGAGCACCCTGGGGCCGAATTCTTCCACCAGTGCCTCGAGCTTTTCGAGCCGCCGTGCGCAGGCGACGACGCGGTACCCTTCGCTGGCAAAGCGGCGGGCGATGGCAGCGCCGAAGCCGACACTGGCGCCCGTGACGAATACGATCATGGCGAACCTCAACGATGGACGAGGCCGCTAGGGTAGCGCGCAGCTTCCTTCAGTGACGGGCGAGAGCCGGCGCGACGCGCGCATGGAATGCCGCCAGGACGGCTTCCGCGTCCGTCTCGACTTGGACCCCGGCGTTCACCAGCAGCGCGGCAACCATCAGGTAGTGGCCGACGAGGACGGTGATTTCGATGAGTGCGGCCGCGTCATAGTGTGCGGCGAGCGCCGCCCACGTCGCATCGGCGACCGGATGATGCCGACAGATGTCGTCACAGGCGTCGCGCAGCGAGGCATCGCGCGGGTCGGGTGGTGGCGCTTGCCGGCCGGCGACGTAGAGGATGTCGGCGTCGGTCAGGCCAGTGCGCAACCCGATCTCGACGTGCTGCATCCACTCGTAGTGGCTGCGGCAGTTCCACGCCGTGCGCAGGATGAGCTTCTCGCGAGTTGGGGCGTCCAGCCGGCCGAACGGCATCAGGCGCGAGGCGAACCACAGCCACGGCCAGAACAGCCGCGGGTTGACATGAAAGACTGGAAAGACGTTCGGCAGTTGTTTGCGGCCGAACCACCGGGAGGCACGGGAAACGGTGCGGAACGCCACGCCACGTTCGGCAGGTGGCGGCGGGAGAATGCGCGGCGGGTCGGCTTGCAGCCAGCCGTCGGTGGGTTGCAGCGGGTCGGTAGGGATCGTCATGGGTTCTTGCAGCAGATCGGAAAGTCAGCTGTGGTGTTCGCGGCGCTGGCGTTCTTCCAGTGCCTGGACCTGGCGTTCCACGAGCACCAGGCCGACGTTCAGCGGCCATGCGAACTTGCGCTTCAGCCAGTACAGCGCGCGAATGTCAGGCGAGGTGTAGATGAGGTAGCGGTTCTTGCGTACGCCATCGAGGATTGCCTGCGCGGCCTTTCCCGGTGTCACGGCGTGGCGCTGGAAGCGCTGTCGCAGGCGTTCGACACGCGGGTCCGTCGCGTCGACGCCGATGATCTTCAGCGTTTTCACCAGCCCGGTGTCCACGGCACCGGGACACACGACGCTGACCTTGATGCCGTGACGCTTCAGGTCGAAGCGCAGCACCTCGGAGGCCCCGCGCAGGCCGAACTTGCTGGCGCTGTAGGCGGCGTGCAGCGGTAGCGCGAACAGCCCGGCAGCCGACGACACGTTCACGATATGGCCGCCGCGACCGGCTTCGACCATGGCCGGCACCAGGCATTCCATCACGTGGATCGGCCCCATGAGGTTGACGTCGACGACGCGCCGCCAGTGTTCGTGTTGCAGGGCCGTGATCTCGCCCCAGATGGCGATGCCGGCGATGTTCATCACCACGTCCATGCTGCCGTGCGCGGCGAGCACCTGCTGCGTGAACGCGCGTACAGCGTCGTAGTTCGACACGTCCAGGGCTTCGGCGGCCAGTACCGTACCGTTGGCGGCACGGATGTCCTTGGCAACGTCCTGAAGCGCGGCGTCGTCGATGTCGGTCAGCACCAGCTTCGCCCCCGCGCGCACCGCGGCGAATGCAGTTGCGCGGCCGATTCCGCTGGCAGCGCCGGTGATGAAGCAATTCTTGTCGCGCAGGTCCGTCATGGAGTTTCTTTCCGGCGGGTAGCGTGTGTGGATGGGCAGCCGGGTTGCCGATGCAGTATGACGATGACGCAAAAAACCGCACACAACGCGTCGTGGCGTAGCGTGCGGCTGGACTTCAGGCGGTTTCGGCCGATTTATTCCGCAGATTTATTCCGCAGAGTGGGCGGATGCCGAAGTCGAATCCCGCGCAGTATGTTTCCTGGGGTCCTTCACGCGTGGGCGCGCGGTCGGACCCGTCGCCAGCGTGATCAGCATGATGATGAAAATCCCGAGGAACCAGAACACGGCGACGCCCACCGAGGCGTGCAGTGCATAGAGTACGGCTCCGAAGGGGGCCAGGACGACCGCGGTTTGTAGCAATGCCTTGAGTGCAACCATTGGAAGGCTCCGTTTGATATGAAGAAGTGATTCGTTCAGATCACGGGCACCCGGACCTCGGCGTTGCGGATTCTTGATGTCGAAGGTGAACCTCGGTGCGAGTGCTGTATGGCGCCATGATACGCGGATTCGTGCTGCATCGCAGCATAAAGACGGGAATACGGGCTTCAGCCGATCAGCGGCGGGGTAAGGTGGACAAACGGTAGATATTTGCAACTATTTGTAAAAGATGAATTTTACATGCCTTGTTGCAGTTGATTTCAGATGCCGCCGCAGCCGATCATGCCGCCGTCCACGGTGAGCGTCGTGCCTGTCACATAGCTGGCGGCGTCGGAGGCAAGGAACAGCACGGCGGCGGCGATTTCACCTGGTTGCGCCATGCGGCGCAGCGGGATGATATCCATGACGCGGTTGTAGATCTTCTCGTCCTGCGTCAGCGCGGAAGCGAATTTCGTGTCGGTCAGGCCCGGCAGCACCGCGTTGCAGCGCACGCCCCACGGTGCGCATTCCTTGGCAAAGGCCTGCGACATATTGATGACGGCGGCCTTCGTGATCGAGTAGATGCCCTGGAACATGCCGGGCTTGACGCCGTTCACGGAGGCGATGTTCACGATCGCGCCACGCCCGTTCTTCTTCATCAGCCGGGAAGCCAGCGCGGAGAGCTGGAAATAACCCTTGATGTTCACTTCGATAGTCTTGTCCACCATGGTTTCGGGCGTTTCGCTGATGTGCCCGAAATGCGGGTTGGTCGCGGCGTTGTTGACGAGAATGTCGAGCCGGCCGAAGTCCTGCGCCACTTTCTCGATCAACGCGATGCGCGCGGCAGAATCGCCAGTATGGGCCGCGATCGCCGTGGCCTTGCCGCCGCTTGCTGTGATGGTGGCTGCGACCCGGTCCAGCGCGTCCTGCCGGCGGCTGACAAGCACGACGTGCGCCCCGTGCTGCGCCAGCAGCCGGGCGCTGGCTTCGCCGATGCCGCGCGAAGCGCCGGTCACGAGCGCGACACGGCCCTCCAGGTTGAAAAGAAGTGTGGGGGTCGAATTGGAGGTCATGGGCAGCTCCTAAAAAAGTATGGAGAAACGTCTACCGAGTGTGCCACACGGCATTACCGCTAGGATGCGTGCCATGGAAGCACCGGCAGTCCTTCTCGCGGGCCCGACCGCAAGCGGCAAGTCCGCACTGGCGATGGCGTTGTGTCAGCAGCTGCCCGGGCGTTTCGAGATCGTGACGGTGGATTCCGCGCAGGTCTACCGCGGCATGGACATCGGCACGGCCAAGCCAGACGCGGCGGCGCGCCGCGACGTGCCTCACCACTTGCTGGACGTCCGCGACCCTGCCGAACCTTATTCCGCCGCGGAATTCGCCGTCGATGCCGCTCAGGTCATGGCGGAGATTCGCGCCCGAGGCCACGTGCCGCTGTTGGTGGGCGGCACGTTGCTGTATTTCCGTGCGTTGCTGCAGGGGCTGACGCCGCTGCCTGCTGCCAGCCCGGCGCTGCGCTCGCAGTTCACGACGGAAGCGGATCGTGAAGGCTGGGCCGCGCTCCATGCGCGGCTGGCGACTCTCGACCCCGAAGCGGCCCGGCGCATCCATCCGCACGACGCCCAGCGCATCCAGCGCGCCCTGGAGATCCATGCGCTTTCCGGGGAGGCGCCGACCGCGCTCTATGCCCGCGGCGCCGCGCCCATGCTGCAGGGCGACGCCGTGGCGTTCGCGTTTCTTCCGGACGACCGGACGCAGTTGGCCGAGCGGATCGAACGCCGTTTTGACCGTATGCTGGCAAGCGGTTTCGTCGAGGAAGTACGGGCCTTGCACGCGCGGCCCGACCTCAACCCGGCGTTGCCGTCGATGCGTGCCGTGGGCTATCGCCAGGTCTGGCGTCATCTCGATGGGGCCTGCACGCTGTGCGAGGCCCGCGACCAGGCGCTTGCGGCGACGCGCCAGTACGCCAAGCGCCAATGCACATGGTTGCGTTCGGAGATGCGATTTCAACGCCTGCCGGAAACCGGTGCCCTGGACTTCATCCTGCGGCGCCTACCGCTTAATGATGCGCCGCAACAATGCTAGAATCACGACGTATAAGGAGCCACTCGTGCATTGAGGCTTGAAATACGCGGTGGCACCCCCACTTCCGGCAACAACAGAAATCAAAAAGGTATACCCCGATGGCCAAAGGACAGACTCTGCAGGAACCGTTTCTAAACGTACTGCGCAAAGAGCACATCGCGGTGTCGATCTATCTCGTCAACGGCATCAAACTACAAGGTTACGTGGACGCGTTCGATCAGTTCGTCGTGGTGCTGAAGAACAACGTCAGCCAGATGATCTACAAGCACGCGATTTCGACCATCGTGCCGGCGCGGCCCGTGCATATTCCTGACGCCGATGGGAACGCCGCCGAGGCGCCGCAGCCCGAAAACAACAGTTGAGCGGCGGCGTCGCCAAACTGCTGGACCGGCCTGCCGGTGGGCAGGCTGCGGTTTTGGTTCACCTGCGGTTTCCGGCGATGGATTACGCCAGCGAACACGAGGAGTTCGTCGAGCTGGCCCGCTCCGCAGGCGCGGAGGTTTGCGCGGAGCTGGGCGGCGCCCGCGACCGGCCCGACGCCAGCCTCTATGCTGGTAGCGGAAAGGTCGAGGAGATCGCCCAGGCCGTTGAGGCGCACGACGCGCAGGTCGTCATCTTCAACCACGACCTGTCGCCCAGCCAGGAACGCAATCTCGAGAAGCGGTTGCACGTCCGCGTCATCGACCGCACCGGGCTGATCCTGGAAATCTTCGCGCTGCGGGCGCGTTCCCACGAAGGCAAGCTGCAGGTCGAACTCGCCCAGTTGCGCCACATTGCCACGCGCCTGACGCGCGGCTGGACGCATCTGGAGCGCCAGAAGGGCGGCATTGGCGTGCGCGGCGGGCCGGGCGAGACCCAGCTGGAAATCGATCGTCGCCTCGTCCACAACAAGATTGCCACGCTCGAGCGCCAGCTTGAGAAAGTGCGCGCCCAACGGGCGCAGAGCCGGCGCGCGCGGACGCGCAACGAAGTGCCTTCCGTGTCGCTGGTCGGCTATACGAACGCCGGCAAGTCCACGTTGTTCAATGCCATCACGCAGGCCGACGGCTACGCTTCTGCCAAGCTGTTCGCCACGCTGGATACCACAGTGCGGCAGATGGAGCTCGCGCCCGGCGATTCCGGCACGCTGGCGGACACGGTCGGTTTCGTGCGCGACCTCCCTCATACACTCGTCGCCGCGTTTCGCGCCACGCTGGAAGAAGTGCGCGACGCCGAGCTGCTGCTGCATGTCGTGGATGCCGCCGACCCGGAACGTGACGACCGCGTGCGCCAGGTGCGCGATGTGCTGGCCGAGATCGGTGCCGACGAAGTGCCGGCGCTCATCGTCTTCAACAAGATCGACCTGTGCCCGGATGAAACGCCGCGCGTCGAGCGTGATGCACAGGGCCGCCCGGCGCGGGTGTTCATTTCCGCGCGCAGCGGGCAGGGCATCGAGCTGCTGCGTCAGGCGGTAACGGAGACACTGCGCCCCGACATGGTCGATGAGGAGCTGCGCCTGCCCGCAGGGGCCGCACGCCTGCGTGCCAAGCTGTTCGAACTGCACGCCGTGTACGGCGAGGCGACGGATGCGGACGGCACCATGCGGCTGCGGGTACGCCTGCCGTATGGCCGGCTTGCCGGGCTGTGCCGTGCGGCGGGCGTGGCACCACCGCCGCCTCCGCCTTCGATGGCGGTTGCTGTGGGCTGATGCGCGCCACTAAAATCAGCCTTTCGTGGTAACGCCTGCAGGTGTAGGCGGTCGATGCACGGTCCGCCGTGTTCTCCCACGCGCTGCACTTCAATTTCCGGAGTTGATGGATGGCTTGGAATGAACCCGGCCCGGGCCGTGATCCGTGGAGCCAGGGGCCGAAAGGCGGAGGCCGGGGCCCGGGAATCCCCGACCTGGCAAAGTGGCTCAAGGCGGTCCGTGAACGCTTGAAGAACCGCGGCGGCGGAACTGGACGCGGGCCTTCCGGAGGTTTCGTGGGGCTGGCGATCGCCACCGCCGTACTGGTTTGGCTGTTCTCGGGCTTCTATACCGTGGATGCCCAGCAGCGCGGGGTGCTGCTGCGTTTCGGCGCCGTCACCGGCGTGGCGCAGCCGGGCCTCGGCTGGCACCTGCCATGGCCGATCGGCAAGGTCATGCTCGTCAACGTCACGAAGCTGCGGCAAGCCTCGACGCAGGACACCATGGTGACTCGCGATTTCGACCTGGTTGAAGTCGGGTCCACAGTGCAATTCCGCGTGTCTTCGGCGCGCGCCTATTTGTTCAACGTTGCGGACCCGGACGACACGTTGGCGCAGGCGACGAAGACGGCGCTGCGGCAGGTGGTTGCCGAGTACGACATTGATGCCGTGCTCGGGCACGCCCAGCAGGAGATCAGTACCAAGGTCAAGCAGCAGCTCCAGCACATCCTCGACACCTACCAGTGCGGGTTGCAGGTGACGGACCTGACGTTGAACAACGTCCAGCCGCCGGAACCGGTGCAGGCGGCGTTCGCCGACGACATCAAGGCCCAGGACGATGCACGCAAGCTGCGTGCGGCGGCCGAGGGCTATGCACAGGAACGCTTCCCGAAGGCGAGCGAGCAGGCCAACCGTGAACTGGCGGCGGCCCAGGCCTACAGTGAGAGCGTGACGGCACGAGCGCGGGGCGAGCGTGCACGCTTCGATGCCGTGTTCGACGAATACCGCAAGGCCCCGGAGGCGACGCGCGAGCGCCTGTATGCAGATACGCTACGCGACATCCTGCAGGGCAATCGCGTGGTGCTTGTCAGCGGCGGAGATGCGGCGCATGTCAGCGTCAACATCGAAGGCGGCGAGGCGGCCCCTGCACCTGAAGCGGGTCCTGGGCAGGACAAGGCGGCGCCTGCACCGGCTGCAGTTCCGGATCCGACGGACGACGCCCGTTCTTCCCGCTCGCGCGAGCGGACCGGAGGTGGGCGATGAATGCCCGTCTTGCAGGCGTCGTGGTTGCCGTCGCAGTGATGTTCATCGTCGCCGCGAACGCGTGTTTCCAGGTCTCGCCCGGCAACCGGGCGGTCGTGCTGCAGTTCGGGCGCATCGTCGCCAGCGATTACGGACCTGGTCTGCATTTCAAGATCCCGTTCGTGCAGGACGTGGAGATCTACGACGGGCGCATCCTGACACTCGACAACCAGACGCAAACCCTATCGACGGCGGACAAGAAAAAGCTCGAGATCGGCTACTACGTGAAATGGCAGGTGGCGGACGCGGAAACCTACTATCGTGCGGTGGGCGGGCAGGAGCTGGTGGCGATGGACCGCCTTTCCGCCATCGTCAACCGCAGCCTGCATGTTCGGTTGGCGCAGGCCACGCAGGACCAGACGCTGGCGCTGAGCGGGCGCAGCCTCGACCAGCAGCTCGACGCGGATACGCACGCGCAGATCGCGGCATTGGGCATCCGCCTCGTGGACCTGCGGATCAGCGACGTGCACATGCCGGCGGAACTGCTGGACGGTGTCTACGACCGTATGCGTGCCACACGCCAGGCCAAGGCGGCGGATACGCGCGCGCAGGCCGCGACGCAGGCGGCGCAGATTCGCGAGGCCGCGGATGCGAAGGCGGCGAGCGTGCTGGCCAAGGCCCATCTGCAAGCCGAGCAGCTGCGCGGGCAGGGTGACGCCGAGGCGGCGCGCGAATACGCGGAAGGCTACGCGAAGGATCCGAAGTTCTTCAGCTTCTATCGCTCGCTGGAAGCCTATCGGCAGGCCTTCGCCCGTGGTGACAGGGTGCTCGTGCTCGGGGCGGACAGCCCATTCTTCAAATATCTGCAGAACCCTGCGGCGGGCAAGTAGCACCCGGCCATGTGGGCGGATATCCTGCGCGCCCTGGCGCTCGTCCTTGTGCTCGAGGGGCTGATGCCGTTTCTCGTGCCGCAGCGCTTTCGCGAGGCCATGGCACGCCTGCAGGGGCTCGACGACCGAGCCTTGCGCACCGTGGGCTTCGTGTGCCTGCTCGTCGGAGTGCTGGTGCTGGAACTGATTCGTTGGCTGGGGTGAAGGGTTGATGCGGAATTCGAGTGGGACAACCGATGCACGGCTGTGGATGCTGCCGGATGGTGTAGAGGAATGGCTGCCGGACATGGCGTGGGCGCTGGAGGAACTGCGCGTGCGGCTGTTGCAGTGCTATCGCCGACGCGGTTTCGCGCTGGTGATCCCGCCACCGATCGAACACCTTGAAGCCCTGCTGACCGGTGCCGGGGGCGAGCTCGAGGCGCAGACCTTCAAGTGCACGGACCCGGTCAGCGGACGGCTGCTTGGCCTGCGTGCCGACATGACGCCGCAGGCCGCACGCATCGCGGCGCGCCACTTCCGCGATCTCGCGGTCGTGCGGCTGTGCTATCTCGGCTCGGTGCTGCGGGCGCGCGCCGACGCCCCGGGCGGGCCACGTGCGCCGATGCAAGTGGGCTGCGAGATCTTCGGCGATACGCGCCTGGACGCCGACCTTGAAGTGCTGGAGCTGATGCTGGCGACGCTGGAGCTCGCCGAGCTGCACGACATCCATGTCGGGCTGGGACATGCAGCGATCTATCACGCGCTGCTGGAGAGTACGGCATTGAACGCGACAGCCCAGGTTGAGCTGTTCGGTATCCTGCAGCGCAAGTCGGTACCGGATTTCGCTGCGTTCTGTGCCGAGCAGGCACTGGAGCCGCAATTGCGCAGCCAGCTCGCGGCGCTGTTGCAGCTGCATGGCGACGTGACAGTCCTGGCTGAGGCGCGCCAACGGTTGTCGGGCATTTCCCCCGCAGTCGATGCCGCGCTGGGTGACCTGGAACAAGTCGTGGCCGTGCTCGCAAAACAGGCACCGGGCGTCTGCCTGCATGTCGATCTCGCGGAACTGCGTGGCTATGGCTATCACACCGGCATCGTGTTTTCCGCCTTTGCCAGCGGCCACGGCAGCGAGTTGGCGCGCGGCGGGCGTTACGATGGGGCCGGTCGGGAGTTCGGACTGGCGCGGCCAGCGACGGGCTTTTCCGCCGACATCAACGAATTGCTGCGCCTGGGACACGGCGCTGCGGCTTGAGGCTTCATGCGCGGTCTTTCTGGCGGAACAAAGGAGTGTCGCAATCGTGGGTAAATCGGTCGTTGTCATCGGCGCCCAGTGGGGCGATGAAGGAAAAGGCAAGGTCGTCGACCTGCTGACCCGGCAGGCGCAGGCGGTCGTGCGTTTCCAGGGTGGGCACAACGCTGGCCATACGCTCGTCATCAACGGCGTGCGCACGGCGCTCAACCTTGTGCCTTCGGGCGTCATGCACCCCGGCATCGAATGCCTGATCGGAAACGGCGTCGTGCTGTCGCTGGAGCACCTGCTGGGCGAGATCGCCAAGATCGAGGCCACTGGCATTGCGGTGCGTGACCGCCTGCGTATTTCCGCTGCGACCACCCTGTTGCTGCCAGTTCACGCCCGCCTCGACCAGGCGCGCGAGCAGGCGCGTGGCGCGGCCAAGATCGGTACTACTGGCAAGGGCATCGGCCCGGCCTACGAGGACAAGGTGGCGCGGCGCGCGCTGCGCGTTGGCGACCTGTTTCACCGCGAAAAACTCGCAGCCCGGCTCGGTGAGCTGCTGGCTTACCACAACTTCGAGCTGGTGCATTACTACAAGACGGAAGCGGTCGATTTCCAAAACACGCTGGATGAACTGCTGCGCCAGGCGGAGATCGTCAAGCCGATGGTGGCCGATGTCACCGAACTGCTGCGCGCCCACATGGAGCGTGGCGACAACGTGCTGTTCGAAGGCGCGCAGGGCGCCATGCTGGACGTCGACCACGGCACTTATCCCTACGTCACGTCATCGAATACCACCGCGGGTGGCGCGGCCACCGGTACCGGCGTCGGGCCGCGCCGGCTCGACTACGTGCTGGGCATTGTGAAAGCCTATGCCACGCGCGTCGGCGGTGGGCCGTTTCCGACCGAGCAGGAAAACGCGATCGGCGAAGCCATCCGCAAGAAGGGTGACGAGTTCGGCACCGTCACGCGGCGCCCGCGACGCTGCGGCTGGTTCGATGCCGTCGCCGCCCGGCGCTCCATCTTCAACAACAGCATCTCGGGCCTGTGTGTCACGAAGCTCGACGTGCTGGACGGGCTGGACACCATCCGCATCTGTACCGGCTACCGTGTCGATGGGGTCGAGTCCAACGCGCTGCCGATGGGTGCCGACGAGCTCGCGGCAGCGATACCGATCTATGAAGACTTGCCAGGCTGGAGCGAATCCACGTTCGGCATCACGGGCTACGCGAAACTGCCGGAAAATGCGCGGCGCTACCTCAAGCGCATGGAAGAAATCACCGAAGTCAGCATCGACCTCATCTCGACCGGCCCCGACCGCGAGCAGACCATCGTGCTCCGCAATCCCTTCGACTGAACGCCGCACGGCGACAATCCATGTACCGGCCGCCGTGGGTCATGAAAGCCATTGAGGGTTCAGTGCGCGTCCAGCGTCGTCAGTTCACCATGGTGGGTATCAACCACGAACACGGCCAGCAGTTTGGCGGGCTGCGTCCGGCTGGCGTTCGCGCTGACCCGGTGGCTCGCTCCGGGCACCTCATGGAAAGTCTCTCCGGCGTGATACACCTTCACCGGCCCGTCGTCGACCTGGCTCTTGATGGCGCCGCTCAGGACGTACCCCATGATGAACGCCGACTTGTCGTGATGATGTGCGGGCGTGCTGGCGCCGGGCGCGTAGTCCACTTCAACGGCTACCAGGGATTTTCCGGGAATATTGGTGATGGGCTGATTGAAGCGTGGGATGATCGTCGCGCCGGCATCCGCAGCGTGCACGGGCAGGGCGGCAGCGCACAGCAGGGCGGCGCCGGCAACGATGGATGCGAATGAACGTGCAGCTTGCATGGTCGTATCTCTTAGAGTCTAAGTGTAGGAAAATAACTACTTTGATTATGCACGTGTGATTGCGTGCCAGGCCTTGGAACGAAATGGATCGCAGAACTTTTCTTGCAGGCGGGGCCACGCTGGCGTCCGCGGCGCTCGGCATGACCGTTCCCGCCATGGGGGCCGACGGCCTGCGGTACGGCCCCGAGCAGGCGTTTTCCTTTGACGGTCTTATGGCCCAGGCCGAAGCGCTGGCCAGGGCGCCGTACGTACCGCCGTCCACCGCGTTCAAGGGCATCCTGGACCAACTGGATTACCAAGCTTACGGGAAGATCCACTTCAATTCCGACGATGCGCTGTTTGCGCACGGACCCGGCGACTTCCCCGTCACGTTCTTCCATCTCGGCCAGTTCTTTCAGGTCCCAGTCCACCTGTACGCCGTGTCATCAGCCGGCCGTAAAGGCGCGGAGGCGCGCGAAATCCTGTATTCGCCCGCGTATTTCGATATGCCCGCCGACAGCCCGGCACGCAAGCTGCCGAGCGATGCCGGCTTTGCCGGTTTCCGTTTCCAGGAAAGTCGTCTCGGCAACCAGAAAGAGAAGCCGTGGCGCAAGAACGACTGGGTTGCGTTTCTGGGAGCCTCGTATTTCCGCGCCATCGGCGCGCTGTACCAGTACGGCCTGTCGGCGCGCGGCATCGCTGTCAATACCGCAGTCGCCGGAGTCAGCGAGGAATTCCCGAATTTCACGCACTTCTATATTGAAACGCCGACCGGGAACAACCCCACGGTCACGGTTTGCGCATTGTTGGATGGCCCGAGCGTCACGGGCGCCTACCGGTTCACGATGACCCGCAACAAGGCCGTACTGATGGATATAGACGCCGCCGTCTATCTGCGCCGCGATGTGCAGCGGCTCGGGATCGCGCCGCTCACGTCCATGTATTGGTTCTCCGAGACCGTGAAGCCGACGGCCATCGACTGGCGGCCTGAAGTACACGATTCCGACGGCCTGGCGCTGTGGACGGGAGCAGGCGAGCACATCTGGCGGCCGCTCGACAACCCGCCCTCCGCATCCGCTGCTGCGTTCATGGACGAAAACCCGCATGGCTTCGGTCTGTGCCAGCGTGACCGCAACTTCGACCACTACCTGGACGGCGTGTACTACGACCGCCGCCCGACCCTGTGGGTGGAACCGCTGGCCGGCTGGGGCAAGGGCTCAGTACAGCTCATCGAACTGCCGACCGACGACGAAATCAACGACAACGTCGTGGCCATGTGGGTGCCCGAATCTCCCGCCAAGGCGGGGAGCCGCTACCGGATGAAGTACCGCCTGCACTGGGTCGCGGATGAACCTTTTCCCTCGCCGTTGTCGCGCTGCCAGGCAACGCGTATTGGGCGCGGAGGCCAGCCCGGCAAGCCGCGCCCGGACGGCGTGCGCAAGTTTGTCGTGGAATTCTCAGGTGGGCCGCTGAAGACTCTACCCAAGGGCGTATTCCCGGAAGTCGTGATCACCGCCACACGCGGCAAGCTGTCGTGGATCTTCACGGAGCCCGTCCCGGACGGCGTCGCCGGCCACTGGCGTGCGTTCTTCGACCTCGCAGTCGACGGCAAGGACCCCGTGGACCTGCGCTTGTACCTCAAGCATGATGACCGGCCACTGTCGGAAACCTGGCTGTACACGTGGCACCCGATCTGAAGCAGCCGCGAAAACCCGTTAGCCACGTGAACGGCCGGGCAGAGATGTTTCCGCCCGGCCGTTGCCCATGCCTTAGAGCTTGCGCGCGATCAGTTCCTTCATGATCTCGTTCGCGCCGCCGTAGATGCGCTGCACGCGGGCGTCGGCATAGAGGCGGGCGATGGGGTATTCCATCATGTAGCCGTAGCCGCCGAATAGTTGCAGGCATTCATCGATGACCTTGCATTGCTGATCGGTACACCAGCACTTGGCCATGTAGGCGGCGGTGTCGTCCAGGGTGCCGTCCACCAGCCGCTGGATGCAGTCGTTGACGAATGTACGGGCGATGTGGGCGGTGGTGGCGCATTCCGCGAGCTTGAAGCGCGTGTTCTGCTGTTCATAGAGGGGCTTGCCGAAGGCCTTGCGCTGCTGCGTATAGGCCACCGTAAGTTCCACCGCTTGTTCGATGGCAGCGACAGCGGGTACGGCGATCAGCAGACGCTCGTAGGGGAGCTGGCCCATGAGCTGGGCGAAGCCGTGGCCTTGTTCTGGGCCCAACAGGCTGGCGGCCGGTGTGCGCACATCGTCGAACGCCAGTTCGGTGGTGTCGGAGGCGTGCAAGCCGATCTTCTCCAGGCGCTTGGCAGAAAAACCCTTTGCGTCGGCCGTTTCCACACCGATGAGGGAGACGCCCTTGCTGCCTTCGCCCCCGGTACGGCAGACGACGAGCAGGAAGTTACCGCTGTAGCCATTCGTGATGAAGGTTTTGGCGCCACTGATGACATAGTCGTCCCCGTCCCGCACGGCGCGCGTGCGGATGGCTTTCAGGTCGGAACCGCAGCCGGGTTCCGTCATGGCGATGCCGGAGAACAGTTCGCCGCTCACGAGCTTCGGGAGCCAGCGCTGTTTCTGCTCCTCGGTGCCATAGGCGTCGATGTAGTGCGCCGCGATAGTGTGCACGCCCGTTGCGGCAGGAAGTTCGGCCTTCGCGATTTCGTCCTGCACGACAAGCTGGTAGGCGAGATTGACGCCTGCACCGCCGTAGCTTTCCGATATTTCCGGTAGCAGGAAGCCCATCTCGCCCATCGCCCGCCACACCGTGCGCGGCACGTAGCCGCTCTTGCGCCAGTCGGCGACGCGCGGCGCGATTTCCGCCTGTACGTAACGATGCAGCTGGTCGCGGAACGCTTCGAGGTCTTCGTCCATCCAGCGATGGCGGTACAAGGGAGGCAGCATGCGTGAGTCCTTTCGAGTGGTTGAGCCGGAATGTCGTACGCGAGCGGTGTAGCCTGCTAACCCGATCGTGAGCGTACGGAGATGCCCGCTAGAATACTGCGCCATGAATACGAAGTTCTCCTTGACATGAACAGTGTTCCATTACCCACGGCACCGGGTTCATCCATACAGGCTGTGCTGTGGAGTGGCAATTGCCTACGTCTGCTCGACCAACGCCTGCTGCCGGAAACTGAACAGTGGCTCGAATGCTGGAACGCCGCGGATGTGGCGCAGGCGATCCACGACATGGTGGTGCGCGGCGCGCCGGCCATCGGCATTGCCGCAGGTTATGGGGTGGCGTTGGCGGCGCTGGCGGGCGAGCCGCTGGAGCCGGCCATCGCCCAGCTCGCGGCGGCGCGGCCGACGGCAGTGAACCTCGGCTGGTCGCTGGCACGCATGCAGCGCCGTGCGCAGGCGGGTGCAGATGCGGCGGCGCTGGTGGTTGAAGCGCAGCTGATCCACGCTGAAGACGTGGCGATGAACCAGCGCATGGGGGAACTCGGCGCGACGCTGATCAAGCCGGGTTCCACCGTGCTGACGCACTGCAACACCGGCGCGCTGGCAACCGGTGGCCACGGCACGGCGCTGGGCGTGATCCGCACGGCGTGGCGCCAGCATCGCATTGCGTCCATCTATCACACGGAAACGCGGCCATGGCTGCAGGGTGCGCGGCTCACGGCATGGGAGCTGAAGAAGGACGGCCTGCCGGCGTGCATGATCGTGGACTCCGCCGTCGCGCACCTCATGCATGTGCGGGGCGTGGACTGGGTGGTCGTCGGCGCCGACCGGATTGCAGCAAACGGCGACACGGCGAACAAGATCGGCACGTATCAAATGGCGGTCGCGGCGCGTGCGCACGGGGCGCGCTTCATGGTCGTGGCGCCCACCAGCACGTTCGACCGCGCCTGTCCCGACGGCGGGCATATCCCGATTGAGGAACGCAGCGCGCAGGAATTGACACACTTCAAGGGGCTGGCGTTGGCGCCGGAAGGCACACACGCCTACAACCCGGTGTTCGACGTGACACCCGCCACGCTGATCAACGCCATCGTGTGCGAGCGTGGCGTGGTTGAAAATCCAGACACTGCAAAAATTTCCGCGCTGTTCGAGAGTACCCCATGATCTACCAGATTGATGACCGTACCCCACGCATTGCCGCCGACGCATTCGTGGCGGACAGCGCCACGCTCATCGGCTCCGTCATCCTTGAAGCCGGCGCCAGCGTGTGGTTTGGCTCCGTGCTGCGCGGCGACAACGACGAGCTCGTCATCGGCGAGCGCTCCAACGTGCAGGACGGCAGCGTCCTGCACACCGACCCCGGCCTGAAGCTGGTGATCGGGCGCGAAGTCACGATCGGCCACTGCGTGATGCTGCACGGCTGCACGATCGGCGACGGCACGCTGGTCGGTATCGGCGCGCGCGTGCTTAACGGCGCGCAGATCGGTGCGGAAAGCATCGTGGCCGCCGGGTCGCTGGTTCCAGAACGCAAGCGGTTCCCGGATGGCGTGATGCTCATGGGTAGCCCGGCCAAGGTCGTGCGCGAGCTTTCGCCGGCGGAACGGAAGGGCCTGCACGCGTATTCCGCGGTCTATATGAAGCACGCGCAGGACTATCGCGCGACACTGAAGCCTTGGGTTCGTGGCTGATCGGGTCATGCGCTACATCGACCACGGGCAGGGCGGCGCGGCCGAGGTCCTGCACGTCGCGGAAGGCTTGCGCCCCGCGCCACGTGCCGGTGAAGTGCTGCTGCACGTGGCCTATGCGGGAGTGAACCGCCCGGACCTGCTGCAGCGCGCCGGGGCGTACCCGCCGCCGCAGGGTACTTCGCCGGTACTGGGGCTGGAAGTGTCGGGCCACGTTGCAGCGCTCGGCTCCGGCTGCACGCGCTGGCGCGTGGGCGATGCGGTGTGCGCGCTGGTGCCGGGTGGCGGCTACGCCGAATATTGTGTGGTGCCGGAAGTCCACTGCCTGCCACTGCCCGCCGGCGTGTCGCTGCAGGATGCGGCTGGCCTGCCGGAAGTGTGCTTCACCGTCTGGGCCAACGTGTTCCGGATCGGTGCGCTGCAGGCGGGGGAACGGCTGCTCGTCCACGGCGGCTCCAGCGGTATCGGCGTGATGGCGATCCAGCTTGCCCGCGCATTCGGCGCACGCGTCGCCACCACGGTAGGCAACGCGGCCAAGCAGGCGTTCTGCCGCGAACTCGGCGCCGAGCTTGCGGTGAATTACCGCGAAGAGGATTTCGAGGCCGTGGTACGCAGCGCGTGGGGTGGCGTGGATGTGGTGCTGGACATGGTCGGCGGCGCCTACGCCGCGAAGAACGTGCGGTTGCTCGCCCGCGGTGGGCGGCTGGTGCAGATCGCGGTGCTGGGTGGCGCCAAGGGCGAGGTGGACTTGGCGCAGATCATGGTGAAGCGGCTGGTTGTCACCGGCTCGACGCTGCGCGCTCGCAGCATTGAAGACAAGGCTGCGCTAGCACAAGAGCTGCAGGTCCAGGTGTGGCCGCTGTTCGCCACCGGCGCGGTGCGACCGATCGTGCAGCGCGTCTACGACCTTGCGGATGTGGTTCAAGCGCACCGCGAGCTGGAGCGTTCCCAGCACATTGGCAAGGTGCTCCTGCGTGTTGGGGGCGGCGGTATGGCTTGATTTTCTGGCCCGTGCAGGTTGATGTTGCCGGAACCTAGGCCGATACTCCCTGGGCTATGGAACTGTCATTTGAATCCACTGGAGGAACAGACGTGGCGAAAGTAACTTTGCGTAGGGCGGCAGCGGCGTTTCTGGCTGCCGGTACGATGGCCTTGGCGAGCCTGCCGGCACATGCGGCGAACACTCCGTCCTTCGAAATCATTTCCCCGCAGGCGGGCAGTACGGTGTCCAGTCCGGTTGAGCTCAAGGTGGCTGTGACCGGCACGAAGATCGGCAAACCGACCAGTGGTTACGACCATCTGCACGTGAAGGTTGACGACGGCAAGCCCGCGACGGTTTTCAACGAGGAGCCGGTGACGCTGAATCTGGCGCCAGGCAAGCACACGATCGGTGTCGAACTCGCAGAGCCGACGCACCAGCCCATCGGTTCGTGGAAGACGGTTGAATTCACCGTCCACTGAACGCCGCCATGCGCGGTGACGGGCCCAATGCCGCGCGTCGCAGCGGGCTACTGCGCCGCCATGGGCGCACGGTCCGCATTGCACACGGCGTGAATGCACTGGCGGTCATCGTGTTGCTGGTCACCGGGTTGGCGCTCGGTGACCGCTTGACGGCCGGCATCGAAGCCTTGCTCGGCGGGCACGAGGCTATCAACGGCGCGCACCGTCTGCTGGGGCTGGCGTTTGCGGTGGCGGTCGTAGGTGTGCCGCTGGTGGCCGTGCGGCGCGTGGCAGGATTGATTCGCGACGTGTCCACGTTCCGCCGTGGCGACGGGCGCTGGTTCCCGGCGTTCCTGTCGTTCTATAGGCAGCGCGGGCAGGGTGAAGCGCCCTGTGAAGCACCCTTTCACGACGGGCGTTTCGACCCGGCGCAGCGTGTGGCGCTGCTGTGCATCCTCGCGTGCTGCGCCTTGCTCGCGGCCAGCGGCGTGTACATGTACTGGATGCCGGACTGGGGGCGCGCGCTGTTCGTCATCGTCATCAATGCGCACGTCTACGCGGCGTGGGTGCTGATGGCCTGCCTCGTGCTGCATATCGCGGCCGGGCTCGGCGTGCCGCGCACACATCGCGGCCTGGCGCGCGCCATGTTTGGCGACGGCCGGGTGCCGGTCAGCTTGGCACGCAGCCTGTGGCCGGGCTGGGCGCGGCGGCGGGGAGCGGCGGAAGCTGCCGCAGCCGACCGGGTGAACAAGACCTGACAGTCAGCGCCGCTCCTCGTGCGGCGGGCGTCCAGCACCACCGCGCGGTGGCTCTTCACGCTGCATATGCGGCGCACCTTGCGGGTGTGGACGTGCGGGTGCAGGTGCGGGCCGGTAGGCACGGTCTGGCTCTGGCCTGCGGGCTGGAGCAGGTGCTGTCTGAGGTGCGTAGCGCGGTTCGAACTGCTGCGCACGCTGGGCGGGTGCGGGCCGGTAGGCACGATCTGGCTCCGGCCTGCGGGCTGGGGCAGGTGCTGTCTGAGGTGCGTAGCGTGGTTCGAACTGCTGCGCACGCTGGGCGGGTGTAGGCCGGTAGGCACCGTTTGGCTCCGGTCTGCGAGCTTGATCAGGCGCTGCCGGCATTGCGTGGCGTGGTTCGAACTGCTGGGCGCGCTGGGCGGGTGCCGCTGTACGACTCCGCGGCATGGCGTGGTTGCCAGGGACGGCAACGCGCGGATGGCTGCGCAGTGCCTGCTCGCGGTGGCTGATCTGTGCCGTGGTCGCCTTTACGTGATGTTCGCGCAATACGGCACGCTCATTGGCGTTCGGCTGTGCGCGGACGCCGTTGGGTCCGCCGTTGTAGCTGATGCGGGTTACGTTGACGTTGTTGATGACTGTCTTGTTATAGATGTTGTGGATGACGGTCGTGTTCGTGATGTTGTTGACGGCGCGGTTGTAAAAGAACGTGTTGCGGCTCCAGTAGCCACCCAAGTAGCCGGTTCCACCGTAGCCGTAGCCGTAATCGATGCCGCCGTAGAAACCGACCCTTGGCGCCCAGTAGCCAGAGTGGAACACGTAGAAGCCGTCGCTCCAGCCCCACCACGGTGGCGTCCACAGGTAGCCGACGACGGGCGCCAGCACCCACACGCCAGGCACCCAGTAGTATTCCGCGCCGTCCCATGCCCAGTACCCGGGTGTCCAGATGTACCCCGGCCCCGGAACCGGGGGCTGAGCGTAGACCGGGATGACGGGTGGCCCGAAGCTCACGGAGACCGACACATCTGCCGCTGCGGCCAGCGGAAATCCGAGTATCACGCACGCCAGCAATGCACCACGCAGGAAGATCTTCATCGCATGACTCCAGTCGCGGAACCATGGCCCGTGGACCATGTACCGATCGAGAGCGGAGTGTGCGGCGGCGTGAATGAACGGTATGTGAATGGACAGTCTGCACGCAGGGCGTCCCCGCGCCCACCGTTCATAGTGAAGGCACATATGCGGCAGGTGGGCCGAGAGGACCTTGCGGTCCGTGCCCTTTTCAGCCCATGAGGTGGGCCTGGATAACGCTCGGGTCGTCGTTGTGTTCAATCAGGATGCGCCGCACGCGTTCCTGCCACAATTCACCGAAACGCTGCGTCTGGCCGGCGTCAGCATGCCCTTCAAGTACCGCCATCATCAACGGGCGCATGCCATCTGACCATGGCACGGAGCCAGGGTTGTACAGCACTTCCACACCGGCCCCGGTGTCGTTGCGGCGCAGTTGCACGCCGGTTACTTCCCGCTGTTCGTAGTGCAGCAGGCCGGCGCGGCAATGGGCGCCGCCGAGACCATGGAAGCCGTTGGCTGCGGCCGCCCCCGTGACCAGCGTCAGCACTTGGCCGATCACGCCCGTCACGCCTTCATCCTCGGCCGCCGGCAGCGCCACGGTGATGTTGCCGCGTTCTGGCAGCGCGTTGCCATAAAGTGCGCGCAAGCCGGTTCGGGCCATAAGCCAGGCGCCGGCAACGGTCGGGCAGGAATGGCCAGCGAGGCGGACGGCGTCCGCGTAGTGGTATTTGATGATGCCATCGCTGCTCGCGCCGAGCAGCTGCGCCAGGCCGTCGTGCACGCACACGCTGGGAACTTCCGTGAAGAAGGCCGCGAACGCCATTTCAGGCGACCACGATGAAGTCGATGACGATCGCGCCCGGTTCGCGTTGCTGGTAGAGGATGTGGACGTGATCCCCGTAGCGCTGCTGCATCTGGGCCAGCAGCGGCAACGGGTCGTGGTCGTTGACGAAGCGCATGGCCTCGCCCGGCTTCAGGGCATCCAGCGCGCCGAAAATCGCTGAATGGCGGAAACGGTGCGCGATGGTTCGCGCGTCGAAGGGATAGGCTTGGTAATCAGTTTCTGCGGGTTCAGTGCTCACGATCGCGTCCGGTGAAAGGGACAGCGAGTGTGCAGAAGCGGACGTGACGCGACCTTGACCTGCGTCACGTCCGCACACGTGAGCCGTTCAGCCTTGGTTGCCGATGCTCAGATAACCCGAATTCGGGTCGAGCGGCGCCGCTTCCGGGTCTGGCACGTTCTGGGGCTTCGGCCAGCCGACGCAGGTGGGTTCAGCGCGCAGGTTGCGCAGCCACCACGCCCAGTCTTCCGGCAGCTGGTCGAAGGGGCTGGCGTGGCCGAGTTCGCGCGCGGCCCACACCGGCCAGTGCGGGTTGGACAGGGATGGGCGACCGAGGAGGACGAGGTCCATCTTCTCCTCGCGGATCACGCGGTCGGCCACGTCCGGGCGCCCCAGGTTCCAGCTGGCGGCGGTGGCGATGCCGCATTCGCGGCGCATCTGCGCGCAACGGTCCGCCATCAGCCCCAGCACGTTGAAGGGGACGCTGGTGATCTGGTCGGTGTTGACGCCCAGCGACAGGTCCACGAGGTCGATGCCGTGTTCCTTCATCACCTTTGCGGCCACCAGCGCATCCTCGAACTGGATGCCGGCGGGGTTCAGGTCGTCGCAGCCGAGCCGCATGGTCAGCGGGAAGCGTTCCGGCAGCACGGCGCGCACGGCGTCGATCGCCTCGATGTGGAAACGCATGCGGTTTTCGAGGCTGCCGCCGTACTCATCGGTGCGCTGGTTCGCAATGGGGGAGAAGAAGCTGGCGCCGAGATAGCCGTGCGCGAAATGCATCTCGAACCACTCGAAGCCGGCGTCCACCGCCCGCCTTGCGGCATCCGCATAGGCCTTGTGCAAGCCGTGGATTTCCTCACGCGTCAGTTCGTGGACCGGGTAGGTGCGGTGCCCGCCATAGGGAATCGGCGACGGGCCGGACACCGGCCAACCGCCCGGTGCGTCCGGCGCGATCTGCGTGCCGCCTTCCCATGGCCGGTGCTCGCTGCCCTTGCGCCCGGTATGGCCGAGCTGGACCGCCGCCACGCCGCCCATCTTCTTCACCAATGCCGTGACGCGCCGCCAGCTCGGGATCTGCTCGTCCTTCCAAAGCCCGCCGCAGCTGGTGCTGGTGCGGCCGTCCGGTGTGATGGCCATCTGCTCCGCGAACAGCAGCCCGAAGCCGCCAGCGGCACGCGAGCCGTAAAGCATCACGTGGAAATCGTTCGCACAGCCATCCTCGGCGACGTACATCGTCATCGGCGACATGACGATGCGGTTGCGCAGCGTGACGCCACGCAAGCTGAACGGGCTAAACAGGTCCGGCATAGTTTTCCTCCAGTGGTCGCACGCCTCGGATGGGCGCGTCGTTTCGTAATTCTGCGCGCGGATATTAACGCGGGTACGGCCCGAGTGCTTGATTGAGTTGCGTGTCGCACGCATGGCCCCCTATCGTTCAGGTTCTTTGCCGCAGCATGGCTGCGTTGGCGATGTGCGGGCGCTGTGTTGTCCTAGTTGACAACAAATAGCGTGTTGTTAAAATGAACAACGCGAAGACACAATCCGTCATCAACACCAGTGTCGAAATCGCCGAGGATGCGCGGGCGCACTTGGTTATCTGGGAGGTGCCTAAGCCGCTCGCGGGCAGCGCGCATCGGTTCAAGTACCGGCTTGCCTATGTGGTTTCCGGCGAGTGCGTGTTGCGCTACAACAACGAGGCGGGCAAGGGCGATCACAGGCACTGGGGCGCAGAGCAAGCCGCCTACGTATTCACGGACACGGGTGCCCTCATCAACGATTTCTACGCCGACATCACGAGGTGGAACCATGAAAACGGTATTGATTGAAGTCGCCGAGCCGGCCGCAGCGATGAAGCGGATCAAGGCGACATTGCGCAGCGGCAAGCCGGACAAATACGCGCGCATCACGTTCCGCACGCCAGAAAGCCTGGCGCGCACGCTCACGCCCCTGCGTTGGACTCTGCTGGAAGCCATGACCGGGGTCGGCGAGATTGGCGTGCGCGAGCTTGCGCGGCGATTGGGACGCGACGTGAAGGCCGTACATGCCGACGTCAGCGCCCTGGTACTGGCCGAGGTGGTCGACCGCACCATCGACGGCAAGTACGTGTTCCCATACGACCGGGTGAAGGTACAGTTCGAGCTGACCCGGGCCGCTTGAGCGTTCATGGCTGCGCCTCGTTGAACGGGCGTAGTTCGATCATGCGCGCCCAGGACACGAGATTGACGGCGGTTACAGCTCACTGACATCCCGGTACCGGTAAAACCCGACCACGCGGCTGCACCAGTGCCGTGACAACCACGACTCGATGCATGATGTTCTGGTTTCCAAGCAGGGCAGCATGTTGGGCGGGTACGCTACCACGCCAACATGCCACGGCGCCGAGCGAAGCAGGATGACGTCGCCTTCCCGCGGATTGGTCACTTTGTACCTGTGCGCGGCGATGAGCCGGGGGTATTCAAGCCCGACGAAGCGGCGGTAGTCGTTCATGCGGCGTTCGATGGGCTGATCTGGCCGGCGGGGAAGCCGTCATCCAACCCTGCGACCATGAAGGTGGCCGTGATGCTGCACTGTGAAGCGCTGTTGGTCGTGAGGCCAGAAAACAAGAACGTGGCGCTGAGTACTGGACTGTTTGGCGTGTCCGCGGTAATCACGGTTCATCCCCGCGTGTGCGGGGAACGGACGGGCTTTTGTGCGGTCCGTCATGCGAGCATCGGTTCATCCCCGCGTGTGCGGGGAACGGTTTGCCGTCAAGATGCCGGGAACGGAACCAAACGGTTCATCCCCGCGTGTGCGGGGAACGGTTTCAAAACGCCGCGCCAACGATGAACAACATCGGTTCATCCCCGCGTGTGCGGGGAACGGTCAACCTGAAAATCGGAAACGTCCAAATCACGCGGTTCATCCCCGCGTGTGCGGGGAACGGATCACCACCACCCATGCGAGGCTGCGAATTTTCGGTTCATCCCCGCGTGTGCGGGGAACGGCTCTACGTCGGCACCGGCGGCCGTCTGTCCATCGGTTCATCCCCGCGTGTGCGGGGAACGGTCTCTCGATGCGCACCCAGCCAACGCCCAGTCCGGTTCATCCCCGCGTGTGCGGGGAACGGGTCGTACACATAAACGTCTAAAACACCGGGGACGGTTCATCCCCGCGTGTGCGGGGAACGGGAGAGTCAAGAGCCACACATAGAGGTGGCGAAAGGTTCATCCCCGCGTGTGCGGGGAACGGGGCATCTCTCATCACGTCCGGGGTCTCGTGGGCGGTTCATCCCCGCGTGTGCGGGGAACGGTGGTCCTCATACTCGCCGTAGAGGCCGCCGGTCGGTTCATCCCCGCGTGTGCGGGGAACGGTTTCTGATGCTACTCGGCACCATGGCTAAAGGCGGTTCATCCCCGCGTGTGCGGGGAACGGGCCTTCACAGCTGAATCGCCTCTACTGCTGGACGGTTCATCCCCGCGTGTGCGGGGAACGGTCGGCCATCAAGTACAACGCCGTGATCCTCGGCGGTTCATCCCCGCGTGTGCGGGGAACGGTGCGAGTGCACGGGTCGGAAATACGGCTCTTTCGGTTCATCCCCGCGTGTGCGGGGAACGGCTCGTCGCCACGGACAAGACGTTGGCGGAAATCGGTTCATCCCCGCGTGTGCGGGGAACGGCACGGAGCGGTCGCCGTGCCCGGCCTGCTGCGCGGTTCATCCCCGCGTGTGCGGGGAACGGGACGCCCTTGGCGAGCGCGAGAGCGTCCGCGGCGGTTCATCCCCGCGTGTGCGGGGAACGGGTAGCTGTTGATGCGCACCAGCAGTTCAGGCGCGGTTCATCCCCGCGTGTGCGGGGAACGGGTACGCTCCAGAACGTCGAGACCCGCAAGGTGCGGTTCATCCCCGCGTGTGCGGGGAACGGGGCTTGATTTCCGCCGACCGCTTGGGCTGCTGCGGTTCATCCCCGCGTGTGCGGGGAACGGGTTGTCTCTAAGTCCGTTTTCTCCGATCCCGTCGGTTCATCCCCGCGTGTGCGGGGAACGGGACCGTGATTGCAATCATCGTTGCAATTGCTGCGGTTCATCCCCGCGTGTGCGGGGAACGGTCGCGGCGCCGGGCCGAGCCCGTCGATCTCGCCGGTTCATCCCCGCGTGTGCGGGGAACGGTACAGCTCCCGCGATGCGTCGAACGTCGCCGCCGGTTCATCCCCGCGTGTGCGGGGAACGGCACACGCGCCTGCACCTGCATCCGGGCTGCGGCGGTTCATCCCCGCGTGTGCGGGGAACGGCGTCCACGCAATCAGTGCCGCGTCTGCAAGGGCGGTTCATCCCCGCGTGTGCGGGGAACGGTTCTCTTCGCCCAACATACTGGCCAGCCACGTCGGTTCATCCCCGCGTGTGCGGGGAACGGGTGAGCCCGGCCGCAGCGGAGACGATCCGCAGCGGTTCATCCCCGCGTGTGCGGGGAACGGGCGTGGACGGAGATCGCATGACTGCCGTAACGCGGTTCATCCCCGCGTGTGCGGGGAACGGTTTCGATGTAAACGTGATCGGCCTCACAACCTCGGTTCATCCCCGCGTGTGCGGGGAACGGGGGGTTTCAGCGGAAGAATTGGTACTGGAAAACGGTTCATCCCCGCGTGTGCGGGGAACGGCAGACCACAGACCGCGTGGTGTACGACGACGGCGGTTCATCCCCGCGTGTGCGGGGAACGGAGGAAAAGGAACGGAGGAAGTGGGATGAGCGTCGGTTCATCCCCGCGTGTGCGGGGAACGGTGCATCGGCTGCTGCGCGACCAGATTGCAGAGCGGTTCATCCCCGCGTGTGCGGGGAACGGCTGGAGGAGCGACCGTATCGCTGGGGCACCGACGGTTCATCCCCGCGTGTGCGGGGAACGGTCGACCCACACGATGTCGATGCCCTCGTAGCTCGGTTCATCCCCGCGTGTGCGGGGAACGGTGCTCGCGCGACGCAATCAAGCTGTGGTTCGCCGGTTCATCCCCGCGTGTGCGGGGAACGGTCCGAAAGGAACGACAAAATGAACAAGTCCAACGGTTCATCCCCGCGTGTGCGGGGAACGGATCGATCGCACTAGCGATCTCCGCAGCTTCTCCGGTTCATCCCCGCGTGTGCGGGGAACGGCTGCACAAACCCACTATGCCATGGCCGCCGGCCGGTTCATCCCCGCGTGTGCGGGGAACGGCCCGCGATGCGCTGCAGGAAATCACCCTCCGACGGTTCATCCCCGCGTGTGCGGGGAACGGTTGAAGTGTTCGGCGGTGCTCATAGCCGCGATCGGTTCATCCCCGCGTGTGCGGGGAACGGGCCACGGCAGCCGATCACAACCCGGTCAGTGGGCGGTTCATCCCCGCGTGTGCGGGGAACGGGAGCCGGCCAGTCCACCGATGCCGGCCCCGATCGGTTCATCCCCGCGTGTGCGGGGAACGGTTCCATCGGATCGTCTTCCGGGAACAGGCTGGCGGTTCATCCCCGCGTGTGCGGGGAACGGTCCAACGACAACGAACGCAGCGCCAACGTGGGCGGTTCATCCCCGCGTGTGCGGGGAACGGCGAACGTTTGCCAAGTACCTGGACGCCGTGAACGGTTCATCCCCGCGTGTGCGGGGAACGGATCGAGGGCGCATCCAACGGCCTGCGCCAGCGCGGTTCATCCCCGCGTGTGCGGGGAACGGTCTATTTAGGCAACGACGTGATCCTGCAGCACCGGTTCATCCCCGCGTGTGCGGGGAACGGTCCAGCGTCATCGTTCCGCGACAGCCGGTGGCCGGTTCATCCCCGCGTGTGCGGGGAACGGTCCCTGTGCGCTGGCGGCGAGCTGGCCGTAGCCGGTTCATCCCCGCGTGTGCGGGGAACGGTGCAGCAAGAAGCTGTCCGGCTGCAAGGCGCGCGGTTCATCCCCGCGTGTGCGGGGAACGGTACGAACAAGAGCGCGGCATCACGCTACGCGACGGTTCATCCCCGCGTGTGCGGGGAACGGACTGGCTCCCCATCCCAGATATTCGGGTAATTCGGTTCATCCCCGCGTGTGCGGGGAACGGGCTGGAGAGAGACTTCCGCACTGACCGAGATCCGGTTCATCCCCGCGTGTGCGGGGAACGGCACGTGCCGAGATCGCGAAACTGCAGACCGAGCGGTTCATCCCCGCGTGTGCGGGGAACGGATCGACACACAAGCCGCGTGCAACCTCTCGCACGGTTCATCCCCGCGTGTGCGGGGAACGGCACCATTCTATTGCCGAATGACCCTTCGCCGACGGTTCATCCCCGCGTGTGCGGGGAACGGGAACTTCAAGGATTCACCATACGCTGTCGATACGGTTCATCCCCGCGTGTGCGGGGAACGGCGATGATTGCCCTACCGCGAGCGCCATATTGGCGGTTCATCCCCGCGTGTGCGGGGAACGGTTCCTGATACGTGAAGATTGCGGCCGCGATGTCGGTTCATCCCCGCGTGTGCGGGGAACGGTGGATTGACCGGCGTTGCGGTCGATTCGATGTCGGTTCATCCCCGCGTGTGCGGGGAACGGGCCATCGGCACGAATAGCGAAAAATACAGAGTCGGTTCATCCCCGCGTGTGCGGGGAACGGAACGCCCTCGCCGCTTCCTCTCGCTTGTAATACGGTTCATCCCCGCGTGTGCGGGGAACGGTATCGCGTCTCAGCGATTGAATGTATTGCAAACGGTTCATCCCCGCGTGTGCGGGGAACGGACAAAGGTGGCGGCGAGCGAGGCGCAGAATGCCGGTTCATCCCCGCGTGTGCGGGGAACGGAATACTATGTTGCCTGTAAATAATGACGCATCCGGTTCATCCCCGCGTGTGCGGGGAACGGTCACGCGACCGCCGCCGGGTTCTCTCTCGCTGCGGTTCATCCCCGCGTGTGCGGGGAACGGTCTAATTGTACGTGGTTGATCTTGCAGGATCTATTGACGCAGGGAAGATCTACCAGCAAATCCAGACTGAATATTGCGGTGTGCAGTACGTTCGAATTGTTAAGGAGCCGGAGTTAATGTTGCTGACTTTGTCACGAGCTACCGGTTGTCTGGTCGGGCAGAAATTGCACAAGCCGCACGCCGTCGTAGTCCACGGGCATGCGGCGGTTCTTTCCGCAGGTTTCAAATTGGAAGCCGGCGTCGTTGCCGACGTCTCGCCATGCGATCACAGCGTTGCCGTCTTCGATGCCTTCGGTCACTTGTTTCCAGAGGTATTCCCGGATGCGGCGGTTGTAGTCGCCGACGTAAACACCAGCGCGAACTTCCAGCAGCCAGATCGCAAGGCGACCGCGCAGGCGGGGTGGTGCATTTTCCAGAACGATGACGATCATGTCTGGTTGCGGTGGCCGGGGTCGCCGATGGATTCGGGATTGGGTATGGTCGGGCCGACTTGGCCGGAGTGTGCATCGGGTGGGGCTTTGTCTCCGGCGGCGAGAATGGCTTCTATGTCGGGAATGATGCGGCTGAGCAATTTGGTGCGGCGGAAGATGTCGCGGCATTGCAGGCGGATTTCACGTTCCGGCTCTTGCAGGTGCTTGGCTGCGATGGCAAAAGCCACGGGGACTACGGCGTCGAATTTGTAGATGTCGGCAATGTCGTAGACGAATGACAGCGGTTTACCGGTATGGATGAAACCAACGGCAGGCGCATAGCCGGCCGCCAGTACTGCTGCTTCGGTAACGCCATACAGGCACGATGTTGCAGCGGAAAGGCAGCGGTTAGGCAAGTCGCCGGCACGCCAGTCGGCAATGTCGTAATTGCGGCCATTCCATTGGATGCCATAACGCTGCGCCAACAGCTTGTAGGTTTGGCGAACGCGGGCACCTTCGATCCCTCGGAGTTGGTCGACACTCCGGCGTGCGGGCGACTCGCTGCCGAAGCGGCGCCGGTACATTTCGCGTACTACCTTCAATCGGGAATCTTCGTCCAGAGCCAGCGCGGCCTGGTACAAGAGGCGATCGGCACGGGCACCGCCCGGTTGGCCGGCAGAGTACAGCCGCACGCCGGCTTCACCCACCCACACCAGCAGCGTGCCGACCTGTGCTGCCAGCCGCACTGCCGCGTGCGAGATGCGCGTGCCGATTTCCAGCATCAGGCAAGCGACCCCGCCAACGGGGATGTGGGTTCGGATGCCGGTCTTGTCCACCACGACGAATGCGCCGTCCAGTACGTCGACCTGCCCTTTCTCGATGAAGAGAATGGATAGGCGTTCCTTGACCGGCAGTGGTTTCAGTGGTGGAAGCAGGGTGTTCACGTCAGGTCCTCATTACATGGGGATAATGGATAACAAGCCGAGACCCATCACCTTCCCGTGGCCGATACCGGAGGCAAGCGCCGCGCGGAACAAATCGGGATCGCGCACCACCAGTCGCCCTTCGTAGAGCACTGAGAACACTTGAATGGTGGTGCTGTCGGGTTTGCGTCCAATCAACATTTGATCCTGTAACGTACGGACGTCAATTCGAGAAGATCCCTCGGGTTTTTCGCTGAAACCGAAGTAATCCGGTGTATTCAGAGCGGGCAAGATGAAGCCGTGCCGCTTGCCCTTGCGCACCAACCATTCCCGTTGGGTGTCTGGGCGGAGCAGCCCGATACGCTTTTTCTGGTGGGTTTTGCACGGGTTGGCGCGCAGCCGGAAGCGAAAGCTTTGCCCCGTGGCGAGTGATGAGAGCGCGAGTTTCTGCACCAGGTCGATGCCGGGTTCAGTTCGCGCAAGCCAACCCGATTCGAGCAAACGCGACCAGTCGGGAACCGTTTGCGACTGGATCAGCATACGGGGATACCCTTGCACATCGGGTTCTGGTTCCAGACGCCACAGCAGCGCATTTCGCGGGCATTTTGTTTCTGGCGGGAGAAACGCCCGGCACAGCGTGGCGTGCATCTGGTAGGGGTCGGCGAGGTCACGCCGTGCATCCTTGCTGCGCGGGTTCAGGTGGATTCTATGCAGCAGCATCGCGTGCCTCCGGTTTCAGCGTGACCCACTCCGAATGCACGTAGCGCGCACCAAAGCGGCGGTCGGCGAACGACGACAAGGGCTGGTCCATGCGGAGCGCACCGCTGCCATTTGTTGATTCCAGCGACACCAGCAGGCGTTCGGGCGTCGGCTCTTTGTTTCTCGGTGTTGCGAGCCAGGGACGGGCGGCGAGCGCTGACAGCAACGGTGCGTCCACGATACCGTCTTCCAGCCAGATCGGCTCGGCGGGTACATAGGATTTGCGCCCCAGAGCCAGCGGCCATACCGGGTTCTGCAAGGCTGCGTGGGCGCGTTCGAGCAAGTTACGATCAGCACCTTCCAGTCCGGCCAGAAACACGGCGTCGGCGAGGTAGTCGCGGGTGGTTACGGCGGTTTCGTGAACCTTCGAGCGGTCGGCGGAAATGATGTGTTGCGCAGTCTGGTAGTCGCGCTTCAGCACGCCGGGCCGGTCGTGGCGCACCCCCATCTTCAGCACGGCAAGTGCTTGCAGATCGCCGTTCCATGCCTCGCGGTCGATGCCGAGCGCGGCGGCGAGCAGCCCGATGGCACCGGACTTGCTCGGCTCCTTGCCGGTGTCGCGCTGGTCGAAACGGCTGGTTGTGCCCCAGGACTGCATCGGGCCCACCAGCCTCAAAAGCAGGGTCGGCATGGCTCAGCCTTTGACCGCAGTGAGCACAGCTTCCAGCACCGCGTCGAGCGATGTCTTGGCCTCCCCCATACTGCCGATATCCGCCCGCGCGACGTTGAGCACAAAGGTTTTGCCCTTGCGCGGATACGCCTGGTCGAGCACGCTCGCTTTTGCCGCCAGCGCTTCCGCCGACTTGCGCGTCAGCGACTCGCCAGTCTTGGCGCGAATCGCGGTTTCGAAAGCGTTGGCAAGATTGCGCGGCGCGGCGTCATGGTACACCGACACTGCGACGAACTCCGGCGGGTTGTGCGCGGCGAAGTTGTTCTGCTTGCCGGTGGGTTCGGCGAGCATGAAGCCTTCGAGGAATGTCTTCAGACCTTTCGCCGCGAGATCGGCGTCGCCGTGCAGATTCTCTGCGAGCTTTTCCCAATCGACGACGGCGTAGCGGTAGTAGCACGCCGAGTTGAATTCGATCGTGCCCATCATGTCTGCGCCCGCCGTGTCTTCTGGCTTCAGGTCGTCCACTGCGGTATAGAAGTCGAATTCACGTTCGACCGCGTGGGTCGAAATTGCATGCGCGACCTGGCAAGCGGCGTACTGGTTCTTCTCCGGCATGTCAGCAAGCATGCGGCCGAACAGCGCCACGTCTACCGCCTTGCCGCCGTTGAAAATCGTTTCTATCTGGTCTTTCACCTCTTTGGGCGCACTACCGGCAGTGTCCTTTTTAGACTTGGCCTTCTTCTTGGCCCCACCATCGTCAGTCGCTGCTGCTTCGGCTTCGACGATCACATCCCAGTGCTGGTCGATAGCCTCCGCCAGTGCCGCGATCTCGCGCCTGCCGAGAAACAACAGGTATTGCGTCTTGTCGGCATCCTTTGCCTTGGTGATCTTGACGTAGGACAGCGCGGTTTCCGCCTTCGCGCGCGCCTCGGTTGCATCGCGCTTGCCAGCAAGCGCATCGGCGACGGCCTGATACACGCGCTTGGTGCGCACCGCGAGTTCGTCCGCGTTGAACACACCTTCACGCACTTTCTCGCTGAAATACTGCCGCACCGCGCGCTTGTCGCACTGGCTCGACACCCGCCCTCGGCGCGTGCCGCCGAAGAACGCGTCCTTGGGCGCACCAGTGTCGTCGCGGTTGAGGTTGGACGGTGCGAAATTCTGTAGGACGTGAATCTCGATCAGGGTTTTCATGCGGCGGTCTCCGTTTCAGCTTCGGGGGTTTCGGTAGGGTTGAGGGCTCGGTAAAAGTGGCGTGCCCAGGCGTTTTGCGTGCCTTTTTCGGCGCTGTTCCAGTACAGCAGATCGTTCAGCAGGAGCTGGAAGTCGATCGGCTGCGCGTTCAGCAGTGCAACCATCTGGCGCAGGCGGTGCGGGAGTTGCTCGCGGTCGGCGTCCAGCAGATGAATGAAGTGCCGCTCGGTGCTTGCCGAGCCGCTGGCGAGGTGGTGCAGCGCGCAGGCTTTGGCAAGCGGCGTCGGTGCGCCGGTACGCCCCTCGCGCCAGTGCGCCGCCCATAGCCCGGCGACGAGGTAGTGCATCTGCCTGCGCCAGCCTTCGGCCTCGCCCTTGAGGAAAGACTCGACGTAGGGAAAGACCGGGATATGCGTGCCGGGATCGAATGCGAGGCTGCGCCGCAGCACGGCACGCACCTTGGTATCCCGTGCGTTCATGTCTTCCAGCCATGCGATGTATTCGCTCATGCGGGTTTCTCCTGCGATTGACGGTGGGTTTCGTACTGCTGGATTTCCTTCTTCAGCGCGCCGACCTGCTTGTTGACGTGCGCTTCGGCGCGCACCAGCGCGCGGATGGTCCAGGCGTCGCTGGTCGAAACCGACGCCGCGTGCTGCTGCCAAGCATTGCGCAGCGTTATGCGGATGGTTCTGAGCCAGCCGAGCCGGATGGCGTCGGGGTCGGAGTCGGTGGTGTAGCTGCGCAGCACGTCGTGGAAGGCGGCTTCGAGCGTCGACCAGTACGTGACGGAAACAGGCATCTGTTTGACGAAACGGCTGATGTCCTTCGCATCAGGGATGCGCTCGCCCCGACTCAACAGGTCGCGCGCGAAACTTTTGCAGGCGCGCCACAGGGCTTGCTGGTTGGCCTCGGCGTCGGCGAGGAGTGCATGAATTTCGGTGCGGATCGAGCGCTCGCCCAGCAAGGCTCCCGGCAGCGCGAAGCGCTCCAGCCGCCAGAATTCGATCTTGGCTTTGTTGTTGGACTGCCCCAGCACCATGACCGAACGCGGAAATAGTGCCCGGTCGAAACGCGTCAGAGCCGTCGCGTGCTCAATGACCTCTGGTGCGAGCTTTGTATCGTCAGGCAAGAGTGAATCGAAGTCACGCCATAGCCCGCGTTCGCGGAACTGGATCGGCAGCTTGCCGTTCTGGTTGTCGATTCGATAGCCGAGCATGGGGTCGATGCTGGCTTTGGTTGTGTTCTCCACGCCGGACGCGAAGGCAAGCGTGCTCACACTGCCGTCTGCCTCACCGCGCAGCCGGATCGAGCGCGTGCGCCAGGTGTAGCGGTCGGCATGGCCCGCAATGCCTCGTTTCACTCCGGCCTTGAGGCTCGCCACCGACTCCGGCTCGCGCTCCCACACTGGCAGATCACCCGCGAGTACCGCGCAGTTCTGCGGCACGAGACTCAGCAGCAAGGTGTCCTCCAGTTGGCGGCCCAGTGGTAAGACCATCGCTGCCGTTGCCGACGGCGCAGTGCCGGTGTGGGACAACTCGCTTTTACCTGCGCTCACGGAAAAGGTTTGCGTCGCCAGCAGCCAGCGTGCCGCTGCCGCAGGCGAAATCGCATCCGGGTGGGTGACGTCGACATGATCGAACAGAACCTTAGCGTTGTCGGCGTTATGCTCGGCGGCAAGCACCGTCCACGCACGCCAGGTTTTTGGCTCGAAATCGGGAATCTGGAAGAAAGGAAATTTCTCGTCGAACAGCCAGAACCGATCCCGCCAGCGTTCGAGATAGGCGTTGATCTTGTCCGTCGGCAGCCCGGCCTTGAAAAGCGCCTTGGCCTGATCGATATCCGTCGGCCCTTCGAGCGCGCGATAGAGCACGGCGAGCAGGAAGCGATGCACGCTTGCCGTGACCAGCGGCGAAGGGTCTTCGATCACCGCAATGTTTTTCGCTTGCAGCAGAACATCGCGGATGCCGAGTTCGGTTCGCGCCCCGTCGAGTTTGCGAACGGGGATCCAGGCTTCCTCGATCAGGTTGAAACGGCTCGATTCAGCGCTCATGCGATCTCCTTGGTTTCGTAAATCAGGCCCAACTCGCTGGAAAGCCGAACCTTCGGGTCTTCGATCCAGCGGACTTCGGCGTCGAGACGCAGCGGATAGGCGTTGCGCAGCAAGGCGCTTTGCTCCCAGCCTTCGGGAACGCCCTGCGCTTGCAGTCGCTTGACGACGCTCTTGCGCGACAGGCTCATGGCGCGCAGGAACCAGGCTTTGGCTTGCAAGAAGCTTGGCGTGACGGCGGGGTCGAAGCCATCTGCTTCGTAAAGCGGCACGACGACGACGGAATCTTCGCCAAGCCTCGTTCTGACCTTGAGACTGGAGTGGACGCCGGGTTCGTCATCGTCGTAAAGCGTGAAGCGCGCGCCGGTTTTCCACGAAGCATCGTCGGGCAGGCCGATAATGGCCTGATGCGCTTCGCCGACGTGAGCGCATTCCTTGCCCAGCGCGTCCAGCATGGCGTGATCGAGGCGCGCTTCGAGCGGCGCTTCGACTTCGACGGACTCTTCGTAGACGGACGCCACCAGCGTGTCGATCTCGTCCGGGAGTTGCAGCGTCAGCTTGCCGCGCAAGAGACTGCGGGTGCGCAGCAGCACGTCTTCGCGGTAGACCGCGCCCCACCACAGCGGCTTGCCGAAGGACGGCGGTGGGTCTTCCGCAAGCCCAGCGACAATGAGGATGGGCTCGGCGACGGGTCGCGCGCCGCGCGCGTGCCGCCACATGCGTCCGGCGCGTTGAAGCAGCAGGTCGATGGGCGCCAGATCGGTGGCGATCAGATCGAAGTCGAGATCAAGGCTTTGCTCGGCAACTTGTGTGGCGATGAGAATTTTTCGGCCCGTACGCGGTGTGTGCGACGCCGGGCTGGGCGGGCCGAAAATTTCCAGCACGGCGTCTTCACGGTGCTGCCGGGCATCGGCGGGGAAGCGTGCGTGGAAGAGGTAAATCTCGGTGCCGTCAGGCAAGCGTTTGCCAATTGGTTGATCTTCGACAGTCAGCCGCTGGCCCGCGCCGTAATCCCGGTACAAGTCCTGTGCGCGCTGCACGGTGTTGGTCAGGGCCAGTGCGTAGCCGCCTTCAACAAGCTGTGAGGCGAGCGCGGCCTTGATCGCGGCGAGGTCGGCGGCGACGGGCAGGACGCGCAAGGTCAACCGGCGTTTGGGATCGGCGTTGAACGGGATCGACCGGATCGTCTTGCCCGGCTGGTAGACCGTCAAGCGCGGATACGGAGTCTCTGGCTCGGGTGGTTTCTGTTTGACTAGTCCCGAAAGCTGGCGTCGAGTTTGTGACGGCAGAGTCGCCGAGAGCAGCACGACCGATGAACCCATTGCCAAAAGCCACTGCATCAGATGCAGCAACAACGTGCCAGTGTAGGCATCGTAGGCGTGGATTTCGTCAAAGACGACGACGCGGTTCGCCAGACCCCACAACCGCACGAATTGGTGGCGCACCGGCAGGATGGTGAGCAGCGCTTGGTCAATGGTGCCGACGCCATATTCCGATAGCAACGCACGTTTCTTGTGGGTGAACCATTCTCCAGCGCGAACTGCCCCACCTTTGGCCGGGTCGTAAATGCCGCTGAGTCGGAGCTTCTGAAATTCCTCGTTGAGCAGCGTGCCACCGTGCAGCAGTTGCAGGTCCAGCTTCCGATCGCCGCGCTGAGCTTGCAGGAAATTCAACACACGGTGGAACATCGCGTTGCCAGTCGCCTTGGTCGGCAGCGCGACGTAAAGCCCACGATGTCCCAGCGTGCGCTGCAGTTCCAGATGAGCATACAGCGCAGCTTCGGTCTTGCCTTCGCCCATTGGTGCTTCGACCAGCACGATCGCCGGCCGGTCGATGGTGGTCAGTGCCTCGGCCATCGCCTGTTGCAAGGGGCGCGGTGGAAACGGGAATACAGCATCGAACGCCCGCGGTTTATCGGATAGCGGCAGGCGAGGTGACCAGCCGATCTGGGTTAGGGCATTTTCGGCATTGATTGCACGTCGGGTTTGAAACCACGCTGCAGGGTCGTTGCAGTTGTCTGGTGTACCGAACAGGAAGAAGGCTTCGTTCGAGCCGATCCAGTCGGCGAAGCTTGTCAGGCCAGCCAATAGCATAAAGTCGGGGCCGGAAAGCGTGGGCTTGGTTGGAACATCTTCTGGTTTGAGGACCTCGACTAGCGCGTTGAACAACTCGTGGCGGGCACGTTGCCACTCAACTTTGCCCAAGGCTCGACGGTTGCTGGAAAGGTGGTCAAGCTTTGTCGGGCTTGCGCGTTCCCCGTGGTGGCACCCGACCGCGTCGGCAACCAGTTCGGCAGTTTCCTCGGGCCATTTGAGCTCAATGAGGAAATCACGCAGCTCTATCTGGCTGACGAAGGCATGGTTGATCCTGGTATCGGGTGCTGGGCCGGCGTCTAGGCCGGACAAGTTCTCCCACTTGCACTGGAAGCCGGGGCAACCCTTGCCGAGGTCGTGGCAGGCGATGAGGAGCAACAACCAAGGGCGGGAAGCTTCCCACGACAAGCCGAGGATTTCGGCAAAACGTTTCCGCGTGCTGGCTGGTTCACGCGCCAGGATGGCGTCCGCGCACGCCGCCACGTCCAACAGGTGCAATACAAGGGGATGCCAGCGTTCAGCACCGTCGTCGTCACGCTGAGACTTGGCCCAGAGCGGCGGATGCCCGTTTTCGGTGGAAGCAGGATACGTCTTGTCGATTCCGTGTTGTTGCGATGTCAAGGGCGTGCCTCCGGGTTCCGCCATGGAATGGTTGAACGACGATGCTTGTTGTGCCGATTGTCGGCAGGTGGAACCTCATCACGTGAGGTTTACGACCCACCCGCGTAATTTTGTCGAGTAGCGTCCAGTCGCTGGATCAACGCTTTGCGCAGTTCCGGCGGGCCAAGGACTTCCACTTCCGGGCCGTGGCGCAGCAGGTCCATGAGCAGTTCGCGGTCGTCGCTGTAGGGTACTTCCAGCAAGTAGTGGCCGTCGGCTAGCCAGGTGCCTTTTTGGTCGGGGTGCCAGTGCTCGTGGCTAACCCAGCGTGCAGCTGTGGCGGTAAAGCGCAAGCGGGCGGTGTGGCGCTGGCGGCTTTTGAAGATGCCGTAGCCGGCGCCGAGTTGGGCGTCGAGCTGCTCGTCGGGAATGTCATCGGCAGCGTACGGCAGTACTTTGGCTTGTTCCACGGCGTCGAGCGCGAAGCTGCGCAGACCGTGTTTGGTGTGGCACCAGGCGTCGCAATACCAGTTGTCGCGGTAACGCACGAGGCGCTGCGGGGAGATGTCGCGTTCGCTGCGGATGTTGCGGGCGCGGTTGTAGTGGTGAATATGCAGGCGTTTGCGTTCCAGTGTGGCCTGGGCGAAACGTTCGAAGTGTTCAGGCTCGTCGCGGGCGAAGGCGCTGCCGAGGATGCGGACACGCTTGGGCAGTTCGGCGTTTGCGGGCAGGGTGTCGGCCAGCAGTTTTTCCAGCCGCTGGCTGAGTGGCTTGAGGCGTGGGCCGAGCAGGCTGGGCTGAAGTTCGACAATGAGGCGTTCCAGCGTCAGCAGGGCTTCGATTTCGGCAGCGGAGAGCCACAGGCCCGGCAGTTCGAAGCTGGCGCCTTCTCGGTAGTAGTAGCCGCCGGCGCCGCTGCCGTCTTCGCGCTGGTTATCGATGGGCGCGCCAAGGCGATCGCGCATGTCTCTGATGTCGCGTTCTGCCGTGGACTTGGAAATTTCCAGGCGTTCCATGATGAATTGGAGCGATGTTCGACGGCGTGTACACAGCCAGCGGTCGATCTTCTGGAATCGTTCTGTACGATCCATCCCCCCACCTCGAAGATTCGGCGTTTCTCTAGAATGGTCGCGTGTGCCGAAGGGTGCCCCGATACGACTGTACTTTTAATCGGCCTGGCATGCCATGGATAGAGATACAGGATGGACAGCGTGACCGATACAGCGAAATACGATTTCACCACCGCCGTCGACCGCAGCGCTTTCGACTCCGAAAAGTGGGCCATCATGCGGCGCGCGAATCCTGCCGTGCCGGCAGGAATTCCTCCGTTTTCGGTTGCCGATCTGGACCTGAAGAATGCGCCCGAGATCATCGACGGGCTGCGCGATTACCTGAGGCATGCAGTGCTGGGCTATACCGCGACGCCGGAGGCCTATACGCAGGCGGTGGTGGGCTGGATGCAGCGTCGCCATGGCTGGACGGTACAGCCAGAGTGGATCGTGCAGTCCAACGGCGTGGTGCCGGCGATCTTCAATGCCGTGCGTGCGTTCACAGCGCCGGGCGACGGCGTGATCGTGCAGACGCCTTCGTACTATCCGTTCTACCAGGCCATCGAACGCAACCACCGCAAGCTGCTGCGCAACCCGCTGGTGCTGCGCGACGGCCATTTCCGCATCGATTTCGATGGGCTGGAAAAGCTGGCCGCGGACCCGCGCGCCCGGCTGCTGCTGTTTTGCAGCCCGCACAACCCGACCAGCCGCGTGTGGACGCGCGATGAACTGCGCCGCGTGGCGGACATTGTGCTGGAACACGGCCTTATCTTGGTCAGCGACGAAATCCACTTCGACCTCGTACTGCCCGGCCATCGCCATACCATCATGGCCACCGTGGGCGCGGACATCGCCAGCCGTTGCATCGTGTGCACCGCCCCGTCCAAGACCTTCAACCTGGCCGGCATGCAGGCCAGCAACATCGTGATTCCGAACGAAGAGTTGCGGGCGCGTTTCGCCGAGGAATTGGCGGCCACGGGCTTCTTCTCGCTGAACACGCTGGCTTACAAGACGTGTGAACTCGCCTACACGCAGGGCGAGGCGTGGCTGGCCGGGTTGCTGGCACTTGTGCAGCGCAACCACGCCGCCGTGCGGCAGTTCATGGCGCGGCGGCTGCCGCAGGTGCGGGTGTTCGAGCTGCAGGGCACCTACCTGCAGTGGATGGACTTCCGCGCGCTGGGCAAAAGCCCGGAGGAACTGCGGCGTATCAACGAACAGCAGGCGCTGGTGTTCTTCGACGAAGGCGGCATGTTCGGCCCCGAGGGCGCGGGCTTCGAACGCATGAACCTCGCCACGCCGGCGGCGGCGGTGGATGCGGCGCTGGAACGCCTGGCGCAGTGCTACGGCTGAAGCGGAAATGCCGCGTGAACGCGTCACGCTGGAACCCGCCTGGCTGCTGGCCCGGCGACCCTACCGCGAAACCAGCGCGTTGCTGGAACTGCTGACGGCGGAACACGGCCGCGTGGGGCTGGTGGCGCGCGGCGCCAGTGGCGCACGTTCCAAACTGCGTGGAATGTTGCAGATGTTCCAGCCGCTGCTGGTGTCGTGGACGGCGAGCGGCGACCTCGGCACCCTGACCGGCGTGGAAAGCGCCGGGCGCGGCATGGAACTGGCCGGGGAACGCGTGTTCTTCGGTTGGTACGTGAATGAACTGCTGCTGCGCCTGCTGGAGCGCCACGCCCCGCAGCCAGAAGTTCACGCCGCCTATGGCACGGTGGTTGCGGCGCTGGCCGGCGAGGGGGCGGAAACGGCGCTGCGGCGTTTCGAGGTGACGTTGCTGGAAGCGCTCGGCTACGGCCTGCCGCTGGAAGGTGTGTTCGACCCGTCGGCACGTTACCGCTGGGACCCGGAGCAGGGCGTGCAGCCGGGCGGCGGCGGGCGCGAGGTTAGTGGCGCCGCGCTCCTCGCACTGCGCAGCGGACAGTTCGAGGCCCCCGACACGCGCCGGGAAGTGCAGGCGCTGCTGCGCACCGCCATAGACCGCCGCCTCGACGGGCGCGAGCTCAAGGCCCGCCGGCTGCTGCGCGAAATGCGGCAAAGAAGCTGAGCAAAACAATGTTGAATGATGAATGTTGAAGGGTGAATGCAAATACCACTTGGGAGATTGAAGCCGCTGGCAACCTTGCGCCATGAATCGCACCCGCTATGCTCCCCACCCATTCACCATTCAACATCAAGAATTGAAATGTCCATCCGTCTCGGCGTCAACGTCGACCACATCGCCACGCTGCGGCAAGCGCGCGGTACAAATTACCCGGACCCGGTCGCCGCGGCGCGGCTGTGCGCACAGGCTGGCGCCGACAGCATCACCATTCATCTGCGTGAGGACCGGCGCCATATCCAGGACCACGACGTCCACCGCATGCTGGCGGAGCAAAAGCTGCCGGTGAATCTGGAAATGGCGGCAACCGGCGAAATTGTCGGCATTGCCTGCCGTGAACGCCCGGCCTATGCGTGCCTGGTGCCGGAACGCCGGCAGGAATTGACCACCGAAGGCGGGCTGGACGTGGCCGGGCATCAAACGCAGGTGGCGGCCGCATGTCAGCGACTGGCCGCGGCCGGCATCGCCGTGTCGCTGTTCATCGACGCCGACCCGCGCCAGCTTGAAGCAACCTTGGCGTGTGGCGCGCCGCACGTCGAAATCCACACCGGCCATTACGCCAACCTGCCCGCCGGCATGGAACGGGATGTGGAACTCGCCCGCATCGCCACCTTCGCGCGCAACGCAACGCTGGCCGGGCTGGAAGTCCACGCCGGCCACGGCCTGACGGTGGACAACGTCGGCCCGATCGCCGCCATTCCCGAGATCGTCGAACTCAACATCGGCCACAGCCTCATCGCCCGCGCCGTGTTCATCGGCCTCGAAGCAGCAGTGGCGGAAATGCGCCGCGCCATGGCCGACGCCCGCGCCGCCTGATCCATGGCCATCTACGGCATCGGCGTGGACCTGCTGCGAGTGGAGCGCGGTGAACGGCTATGGGCACGCTTCGGCGAACGCGCCACCCGCAAACTGCTGCACCCGGCGGAAGCCGCGCTGCTGGCGGAACGCAAGCCAGGCCCACTCATCGCCCGCTCCTTCGCGGTAAAGGAAGCGTTCGTGAAAGCCCTCGGTACCGGCTTTGCAAAACTCGGCATTGAATTCAAGGAAGTTGGCGCCGGACACGACGCCGAAGGCCGGCCCGTGCTGCTGCTGTCCCCGGCACTGGAAGCGCGAGTGCGGGACATGGGCATCAGCGCACGGCACTTGTCCATCAGCGACGAGGGTGGCATGGTGATCGTGTTCGTGGTGCTGGAGGGGCGGGGATGACGAAAGCGGGAATGCGAGGTTTGACAGGCGGGTGTCATTGTGGATCAACCATCCGTCAGATTTTAGGTTTGCCTATACAGATCAGTAGCCACGGACATTAGGTCGTACAAGAAGATGTTGACGACATCAGATGAATGGACGACGATCCTTTCCTCACGGATGTCACCTAATTGACGTTAGGCACCAGGGGGAACTATGCCAGGGCTGAAAGTAAAATTCGTTTACGAGCACGGCACCGCCGACGACAATCGACTCGATCTGTACGACGGTGCAAAGTCACTAGAGGGCATCGCGCGCACCCTGACAATCACAACGCATGCCCTTCTAAACGGCGAGATCAGAACTCGCGCAGACGCAGCAAACGGCGCTGAGTTCTATATCCAAGCCCCTCGAAGCGGAAGCTTCATCTATGAAGCGACGATCTTCTTCGGCGGCGCAATCACGTCAGGCGTTTTCTATGACTTCCTTAAATACACCCTCAATGAGGCAATCGGCAGACTCGAAGACGCACCTCTTCGCCCAGCTTTGCAAGATAGGATTGAGCCAACAATAGGAGAACTCCCAGCTGTCCTAGAGAACGCACTGCTTGATGTTCACAGACCATTGATGCAAGCGCCAGAGATGCTCCTCAAGATCACGCGGCCTCGTGGAGAAGTACTTGCGGTGTTTGATCGCGAGACTGGACTGAACTTGCGGCCGCATAACGAGACGCTAGACGACCCAGTGCTGGGCAACGTGACGCGCTACAACACGCTTAGTCGCTGGGGAAAATTGTACGATAGATCGGAGGGTAGAGTCATATCCTTTCACTTAAGCGAGGACCTCACAGTCCACGAACGATCACTAATCACATGGTCGCTGCATGAGAGTAATCTCAAGCGCGACCACTGGCTCTACTTTAAGGTTGTGGCTCTTAAAACCGCCAGCCAAAACCGTACCAAACGTTACTTCATCACCCGTGTCAGTCAAACTCCATTGGCTGATGTCTAACAACTTGTTCAAGGCGGACGGCTTCGCCGCCGCTTGACTCAAGCGTTAGGCGATGGAGGGGAGCCTATGCAGCACACAGCACTTAAAGCATTAGCCATTGGGTTACTTCTGACGTGCACGAGTACGGAGGCAAACGCCCAAGATGTCTGTGCCGCATTAGACCGGGCGGTGATCATTGGCCAGGACTCTCAGAACACCTTCCTCGGACGCATCTCGTCCTCGTACGACAGCGATTCAATCTTCAACGAGTACGGAACCTACGGGAATGAGTACAGCTCTCGCTCGATCTGGAATGAGTACTCCACGTTCGGAAATGAGTACAACTCCAACTCTCCGTTCAACGAGTATTCATCCAGTCCACCCATGATCATCAAGAACCGTCAGATTGTTGGCTACCTGACAACTAATGAGTACAAGAACGGTGCCATCTCGCCAAATCTTCTAAAGGCACTCTGCAAGTGATCGCGCTATCCCCTAACAATTCATTCAAGCCGAAGCCGCTTCGCGGCTCGCCTTAATTCAGGCCTTAGACTTCATGGTTTTTTACCGTTGCGTTCATGAATACCATGTCCACTTCGCCCTAGACCAACAGATAAAACGCGGCGCCGATCAACCCCAAACAAATACGGAGTCGAGACAGTGAGAATTCTCTAATGGTTACAAGCACGCCACTCATTTCAGTGCTCCGCGTTTCGCTATTCAAAGAAAGCAGGGAGCCATTTCTGGCGCTGCTGCGCGAGCATGGCGTCGCGCATGAAGAAATGATGCTCAAGGCCCATGTTCCAATGGCTGCGGGGTTCTTCGTCGACATCCTGCAAAGTTCCGCGCCTTGGGCGGCTGCCGTTGCGACGGTAATCTGCGCTTTTCTCAAAAATCGCCGGAGCCGGAAAGTCATCATCACTGACAAAGACAATAACGTGGTTCACTGCGAAGGCTTGAGCCTGAATGAGATCGAGCGCGTTCTCAAGAGAGCAAAGAATCTGACGGCTATAGAGACTGAGCACAATGAAATATAACCCGGCGCTTAAGCCGATTCCTCCTTCGCTATGCTCAGTCGTCACGGCTTAGCTCTGCGTTGGGCGGCTTGAGGGCCCTAACAGAGGGGAGAACTGGGACGATGTTACGAGTCTTTGCAATTCTGGTGAACTTCGTTATGCCTGGCCTTGGATCGTTGATCATTGGGAAGGTCTGGCATGGAACCGCGCAAATCCTGTTGGTGTTGCTGGCTCTTTACACGATGTTTATTATTCCAGATGGGGCCACGAACTATAGTGAAAGGCTCTACGGCGGCTTTCTATTCCTGTTGGCAGTGTGGTTGTGGAGCGTGATTACCGCCGCTAGAACTCCCATCCAAGCGCCTTCGGTCGGAGGAGATGACGCCGGATTACGGTGACACCTTACTCATTACACTAATTTGGAATCCCTGTTCCATTCAGGATTTGACAAACTCACCACGAACGAAATCAATGGGTTATCCGTTCGCCTTGGGCCCGTCGGATGGCGAGCGCAAGGCTGGTCAGACCTTCCTCTAACCTCTTGTTTCGTATTCTCGATTTGATCCGGCACCCGCCGGATTACCCAGATTGCGTCCGTTGCAGCCGCGGCTGTCCGGCCCCAGCAGCCACAGCAGCGGTGCCAGCACGGTGGCCGGGTCTGCCAATGTGGCGGGGTCTTCCTGCGGGTAGCCGGTGCGGCGCAGGGTGGTGCGCATCGGGCCGGGGTCGTAGGTGTTGAAGCGCAGGTGGGGTTTGTAGCCGAGTTCTTCCGCCCAGGTGCCGGCAAGGCCGCGTTGGGCGTACTTGGCAATGCCGTAGGCGCCGGAGTAGGCGCGTGGCGCTTCGCTGCCGGTGTCGGTGATGAACACAACACTGGCGTCCGTGGATTTGTCGAGCAGCGGCAGGCAGTGGGTGGTGAGGGCATAGGGCGCCGTCAGGTTGACCTGCAGGCTTTCCACCCATTCCCGAGGGGGCACCTGTGCGAGCGGCGTGAAGTTCTTGAAGTGGGCGGCGGCGTGGACGATGCCGTCCAGACGCCCGAGATTACCGTCGAGGGTTTGTGCGAGCTCGCCATAGTCCTCCCATTTCGCACCAAACAGGTTGAGCGGGTAGATGGCGGGTTCCGGTGCGTTCTTGATGCTTTCGATGGCGTCGTAAGTCGCTTCCAGTGTCTTGATGGTCTTGCCGAGCAGGATGACGGTGGCGCCCAGCTGCGCGCAGGCCAGCGCCGCGGCACGACCCAGGCCGCTGCCGGCACCGGTGACGAGGATGCAGCGCTGGGCAAGCAAGCCGGGCGTGGGGGTGTAGCCGGCGGGTGGCGTGGCGGGGGCGGAGCTGGGAGCGTGGTCAGTCGGCATGGCGGGCATTCAGCAGCGGCAGCAGGTCGGTGGGTTGGTGCAGCAGGGCGTCTGCATTCCAGTGGCGGGGGTCGGTGTCGGCGCCGATGTAGCCCCAGCTTGCGGCGGCAACGCGCATGCCGGCGGCGCGGCCGGCTTCCATGTCGCGGCGGTCGTCGCCGACGTACCAGCAATCTTCAGGTGCAACTTTCAGCAGTTCGCAGGCTAGCAGCAGCGGGTCCGGTGCTGGTTTCGGGCGTGCGGCGCTGTCGCCGCCGACGATGCAGCCGGCGTGCGTGGCAAGCCCCAGCGCCTGCGTCACCGGGCGGGTGTAGAGCATTGGTTTGTTCGTGACGATGCCCCAGGTGATGCGCAGCGCGTCCAGCTTGGCCAGCAGGCCGCGGACTTCCGGGAACAGTTGGGTGTCGCGATCCAGGCGTGCGGCGTAGAACGCAAGGTAGCGCAGCCGCAGGCTTTCATAGCCGGCGTCTTCCGGCGTCAGGCCCAGCGCCACCGCGAGCATGCCGCGTGCGCCTTTCGAACACTCCGGGCGGTAGCGCTCCTGCGGCAACGGGGCGTGGCCGAGTTCCGCCAGCAGGTCGTTCGCGGCGCCGCCGAGGTCGGGCGCCGTGTCCGCCAGTGTGCCGTCCAGGTCGAACAGAACATGGAGGGGGCGGCGCGCCGAGGTGGGGCGAGGGGCTGGGGGGCTCACGGCGAGTTCAAGAATGCGATTGGTTGAGTTCTATTCCGTGGGTCCGCGCCGGCAGTGCATCAGGTAGTTCACGTCCACGTCGCGCGGGGCGAGGCTGGCGTGGCGGGTGATGGGGTTGTAGCGCATGCCGCAGACGTCCAGTGCTGCCAGCCCGGCGTTGCGGGCGGACTCGGCGAGTTCGGAAGGGCGGATGAACTTTGCATATTCATGCGTGCCGCGCGGCACCAGCCGCAGCGCGTATTCGGCGCCAACGATCATGAAGGCGAAGGATTTCGGGTTGCGATTGATGGTGGAAAACACCACGTGGCCACCGCGCCTGGCGAGCGTGGCGCAGGCGCTGATGACAGCGCCGGGGTCGGGTACGTGTTCCAGCATTTCCATGCAGCACACGAGGTCGAAGCTGGTGGCGTGCCGCGCGGCGAGGTCTTCGGCGGCGACGGCCTGGTAGTCGATGTCCAGCCCTTCCGCCTGCGCGTGCTGGCGCGCCGCGGCGATGGCGTCGGTGGCCAGGTCGATGCCGGTCACGGTGGCGCCGGCGCGGGCCAGCGCTTCGGACAGGATGCCGCCGCCGCAGCCGACGTCGGCGATGCGCAGCCCGGCGAGGTTGCCGACGTGGCGGCGCAGATAGGCCAGGCGCACGGGGTTGATCTCGTGCAGCGTGGCCATGGGGCCGTGCACGTCCCACCACGCTTGCGCAAGCTGATCGAAATGGCGGATTTCTTCGGCGTCCACGTTCGCGTTCATGCGGGACATTATCCGTTGTCGTCGCAGGTTGCGCCCATGGCGGGGTGTCGGTGCACGCGCCTTTATGGCTTCGTTGCCGCGACGCGGCCCTGCCATTCGGCCACTTGCGGGCGCAGTGCGGCGAGGTCCAGCGTGGTGAGCTGGCGGTCGCGCAGCAGCGCCTGTCCGGCCACCCATACGTCGGTGACCTGCGCCCGTCCCGTGGCGTAGACGAGCTGCGACAGCACGTTGTAAACCGGGTGCGCCTCGGGGCCGGACAGGTCGACGGCAATGAAATCGGCGGCCTTGCCTTTTTCCAGCGAGCCGATTTCATCGCCCAGCCCCAATGCGTGGGCGCCGCCCAGCGTTGCCATGTGCAGGGCGGTCGCCGCGGGCAGGGCGGTGGCGTCCTGCGCCACGCCCTTGGCCAGCAGCGCGGCGGTGCGCATTTCGCCCCACATGTCGAGATCGTTGTTGGAAGCGGCGCCATCGGTGCCGAGTGCGACGTTCACACCGGCTCCCAGCAATTTCGCTGCCGGGCAGAAGCCGCTCGCCAGCTTCAGGTTGGACTCCGGGCAGTGGACGACGGAAGTGCCGCTTTCTACTACCTGCGTGAATTCGACATCCGTCAGCTGTGTCATGTGGACGGCGATGAAGTCCGGCCCCGGCAGCCCCAGCGCCATGAGCCGCTGCCATGGGCGGCGGCCGCTCGCGTCCGGTGCCTGGACTTCCGCCGCCGTTTCGTGGACATGCATGTGGATGGGGATGTCCAGCTCGTTCGCGTAGCGGCGGATCTTGAGCAGTGGTGCGTCGGACACGGTGTAAGGCGCATGCGGTGCGAAGGCGGTGGTCACGAGCAGATCGTTCAGTGCCTTCACATCATCGTGCACCTCCAGCCCGCGCCGGATGTAGCCGTCGGCGTCCTGCGCCCAGGCGCTGGGAAAGTCCAGCACGATCAACCCGATGCAGGCACGCATCCGCACGTGGTGCACGACTTCTGCGGTGACTTCCGGGAAGAAATACATGTCGTTGAAGCAGGTGGTGCCGGAACGCAGCATTTCCGCGCACGCAAGCGTGACGCCCACCCGGCAGAAGTCGGGGCCGACGTGGGCGGCTTCCGCCGGCCAGATGTGGTGGTTCAGCCAGTCCATCAGCGGCAGGTCGTCGGCCAGCCCGCGCAACAGCGTCATGGCGGAATGCGCGTGGGCATTCACGAAGCCTGGCAGGAGCGCGTGGTCAGGCAGCTCGCGCGTTGCAGCGGGGGCGTAGAGCTGATCGGCGAAGGCGGCTGGCTGGATGTCGACGATGCGGCCGGCGTTCACGACCAGCGCATGCTCGGTCAGCACGGCGCCGGTGGGTTGAATCGGAACGAGCCAGCGCGGCAGGACGACGAGATCGACGGGAGTGCGGGCCATGGCGACGGGGATCCTTGAAAGGGCGGCAGACAGGTTGGTGCATCGGGGTGATGCACCCGGGCGCAACAGCTTATTCACTGTGATGGCGAAGCGTGGGGCAGGGCGGGGTCGGCGATGACCGCGCAGCGCAAACCTTATAATGCACGGCCTGTGGCTGCAGGCAGGGTTGCCGTGGGCAATGCGCGGTCTGCCGCAGCCCGCATTGAACCCGAATTCTACCCGCCCGGCGGGCTTGATCCAGAGAAAGACCTTTATGGAAGTGCATGTCGAATCGACCGGCGCGCTGACGCGCAGCCTTCACGTCACCGTTCCTGCTGCGGAGTTCGAAAAGGAGGTGGGCGACCAGCTCAAGCAGATCGCCCACCGCGCCCGCATCCCCGGCTTTCGCCCCGGCCATGCGCCGATGACGGTCGTTCGCCAGCGCTACGGCGCATCGGCGCATGCCGACGCACTGAGCGGTCTGCTGCAGAAGACTTACCCGGATGCGCTGAAGCAGGCTGGCGTGGAACCCGCCAGCGCGCCGCGTATCGAGATCGAGTCCGAACCGCCGGAGAAACCCTTTGGCTACGTCGCGCATTTCGACGTGCTGCCGGAAGTGAAACTCGACAAGCTCGACACCCTGGAAGTGGACCGCCCGCAGGTGGAAGTAACGGACGCGGACATCGACAAGCTCATCGCGAACCTGCGCAAGCAGCGTCGTGAATGGGTGGCGGTGGAACGCGCGGCGGCCACCGGCGACCAGGTTAACCTCGATTTTGAAGGCAAGCTCGATGGCGAAGCCTTTGCCGGTGGCAAGGGCGAGAAGGTGGATGCCGAGCTCGGCGCTGGTCGCTTCATCGCCGACCTTGAAACCGCGATCGTCGGCCACAAGGCGGGCGACGTGTTCACGGCTGACGTGAAGTTTCCCGACGACTACCAGGCCAAGGAACTCGCGGGCAAGGCCGCGCAGTTCGACGTGACGCTGAACAGCGTCAAGCAGGAAAAACTGCCGGAAGTCGACGCCGAATTCCTCAAGACCCACGGCGTTGACGAAGCGGCGGGCGAAGCCGGCCTGCGCGCCAAGTGCAAGACCGCGCTGGAGGCAGAACGCGACAAGGCGGTGCGCATGCGCGTGAAGGAAGGCGTGATGGAGAAGCTGATGGCCGCGCATCCGATCGAACTGCCGCCGAGCCGCGTCGAGCACGAAATCGGGCATCTGCGCGAGGAGATGGTCGAGCGCATGGGCTTGAACCGCTACGGCAACAACAAGCTAACGCCCGAGAAGAGTGCGGAAATGCTGCCCGCCAACCTGTTTGAAGGCCGCGCCCGCGAGCGCGTGGCGCTGAGCCTGCTGCTGTCCGAGTTCGTGTCCTCACGAGAGCTGAAAGTGGACGAAGCCCGCGTCGAAAAGCTGCTTGACGGCATCGCCGCGAGCTACGAGGACCAGGAACAGTTGCGCCAGTACTACCACAGCAACGAACAGCTCATGTCCAACCTGCGCGGCGCCGCGCTCGAAGACCAGGCGGTGGAAGCCCTGCTGGCGCTTGGCACGGTGCACGACAAGCCGATGTCGATGGATGAACTCATGAATCCGCAGCCCAAGGCTCCCGCCTGATGGCGATTCCTGCCGGTCAAACCCGATACAACGAAGGATGCAACCCATGAATCCGCATGCCCAATTGGTTCCCATGGTGGTGGAGCAGACCCCGCGCGGGGAACGTGCCTATGACATCTACTCGCGGCTGCTGAAGGAGCGCTTGATCTTCATCGTCGGCCCGATCGACGACATGATGGCGAACCTCGTCGTCGCGCAGTTGCTGTTCCTTGAATCCGAAAACCCGGACAAGGACATCAACGTCTACATCAACTCGCCGGGCGGCGTGGTGACGGCTGGACTGTCGATCTACGACACCATGCGCTTCATAAAGCCGGACGTGGCCACGTGGTGTGTCGGCCAGGCGGCCAGCATGGGCGCGTTTTTGCTGACGGGCGGCGCGAAGGGCAAGCGCTACTGCCTGCCGAACTCGCGCGTCATGATCCACCAGCCTTCCGGCGGCGCGCAGGGACAGGCTACGGACATCCAGATCCAGGCCAAGGAAATCCTCTATCTGCGTGAACGCCTCAACAAGATGCTGTCCGAGAACACCGGGCAACCGATCGAGAAAATCGAGCGCGACGTGGAGCGCGACTTCTTCCTGAACGCCGAAGAAGCGAAGGCCTACGGCCTGATCGACAACATCGTCGATCACCGTATACCGATAAAGAGTTGAATTTGAAGGACAATATTCGAACAACGCGGCAGGTTTTGAAGGCGTGCTATAAAAGCACCACGTGTCGTCGCGCATCACGCGCGGTTCCTCCACTAAGGTTTTGAGCAGGTATACAGGTAATGGCGGAAAACGGTCGAGGCGGTGCAGGCAACGGACGGGTGCTGTACTGCTCGTTCTGTGGCAAGAGCGAACACGAGGTCCGCAAGCTGATTGCGGGCCCTTCTGTCTATATCTGCGATGAATGCGTTGACCTGTGCAACGACATCATCCGCGAGGAAGTCAGTGCCAAGCCGCAGGCGAAGGGCCTGCCGAAGCCGCAGGAAATCTGCAACATCCTCGATGAATACGTGATCGGCCAGAGCCAGGCGAAGAAGGTCCTGTCCGTTGCCGTCTACAACCACTACAAGCGCCTGAGCCACAAGGGCAGCGCGGACGGTGTGGAGCTGTCCAAGTCCAACATCCTGCTGATCGGCCCCACTGGTTCCGGCAAGACGCTGCTGGCCGAAACGCTGGCGCGCCTGCTCGACGTTCCCTTCGCCATTGCCGACGCCACGACGCTGACGGAAGCAGGCTACGTGGGCGAGGACGTCGAGAACATCATCCAGCGCTTGTTGCAGAAGTGCGATTACGACGTCGAGAAGGCGCAACGCGGTATCGTCTACATCGACGAGATCGACAAGATTTCCCGCAAGAGCGAGAACCCCAGCATCACGCGCGACGTATCCGGCGAGGGCGTCCAGCAGGCCCTGTTGAAGCTCGTTGAAGGGACCATCGCCTCGGTTCCGCCGCAGGGCGGGCGCAAGCATCCGCAGCAGGATTTCCTGCAGGTCAACACTGCCGGCATCCTGTTCATCGTCGGCGGCGCGTTTTCCGGGCTGGAGAAGGTGATCCGCCTGCGAACGGAACGCACCGGCATCGGCTTTTCGGCCGACGTGAAATCGCCGACGGACGATTCCGCCCTGTCCAGGCTGCTCGTCAACGTCGAACCCCAGGATCTCGTTCGTTACGGGCTGATCCCCGAATTCGTCGGGCGCCTGCCCGTTACCGCCGTGCTGGACGAACTGGATGAATCCGCGCTGGTCTCGATCCTGCGCGACCCGAAGAATGCGCTCATCAAGCAGTACCAGAAGTTGTTCGAGATGGAGAATTGCCAACTCGAATTCCGCGAGGAAGCCTTGCTGGCGATCGCGCGCAAGGCCAAAGAACGCAAGACCGGTGCACGCGGCCTGCGCACCATCCTGGAAGACATCCTGCTCGACGTGATGTACGAATTGCCGTCCATGCAGCACGTGGCGAAAATCGTCATCGACGAGTCGGTGGCGAAGGGCGAGGCCAAGCCCTTCATCGTCTACGAAAACGTGGAAAAACCGCGCCGCGAAGTCAAGAACGCTTCCTGATTATCCGTTGGTGTCGCTGGGTCGAGGTGGCGACCCATTTGCCCGGTGATGCCGGGCAGCCATTGCGCTGTGTCGGGGGGTATTGATGGACGTCTTGCGTGCTTTTCGTCGGCTCAAGCCGCTGCCCGGCGGCACCTGGCTGTTCAGCCGCGCGGTGTGCCGGGTAGCGCCCTATTTCTCCAGCATCGCGCCACAGGTTGAAGCACTGGAGCCCGGCATGGCCCGGGTCACCATGCGCAAGCGCCGCGCGGTGCAGAACCACATCAAGACCGTGCACGCCATCGCCATGTGCAACATGGCGGAACTCGCCGGCGGGCTGATGACTGACGTGTCGATCCCCAAGGGTGCACGCTGGATCCCGGTGGGCATGACGGTGGAATACCTCAAAAAGGCGAAGACCGACCTCACGGCCGTGGCAGACGGCAGCGGGATCGACTGGTCGGCGGTCGGTAACATCCAGGTGCCGGTCGTGGTGACCGATACGTCCGGCACGCCGGTATTTCAGGCGCGCATCACGATGAACGTGCGCCACGGCTGACACCCGCGCCGCACCGACATGCAGTGCTGCGTGGGGGGTGTCAGCAGGGTTTCGCCTCAGACGTGTTCCGACGCTTCGTCTGGCGCCTTGACGGCTTCGCGCGACGGAATCCAGTCGCCCGTCATCATGTCCGTGTAGGGTTTGCCGGATGGCACCATCGGAAATACGTTGGCGTTCGGGTCGATGATGACTTCCAGGAACGCCGGGCCCTTGACGTTCATGAAGTCAGTGATCGTCGACTCGATATCCGCCTTGTTTTCCAGGCGCCGCGCCCAGGTGAAGCCGTCAGCTTCCGCAGCCTTCACGAAGTTCTTCTTGTTCAGGCTCTTGTCGGTGGCGGAAAAACGGCTCTTGTAGAACAGGCGCTGCCACTGGCGCACCATGCCGTCGCCATAGTTGTTGAGGACCACGACCTTGATGGGCAGGTCGTAGGTCGTCACGGTTTCCAGCTCGCCCACGTTCATGCGGATGCTGGCGTCGCCATCGATGTCGAGCACGGTCTTGCCGGGGTGGGCGAATGCTGCGCCGATGGCCGAGGGCAGGCCGAAGCCCATGGTGCCCATCGAGCCGGACGTCAGCCAATAGCGCGGGTGGGTGAAGTCGAAATATTGTGCGGCCCACATCTGGTGCTGGCCGACGCCGGTCGAGATGATCGCCTCACCCTGCGTGTGGCGATTCAGCGCCTCGATGACGGCATAGGGCTGGATCAGCGCGCTGTCGTGGTCGTAGTTCATTGCGTAGGTCTTCTTCAGCTCCGCGCAATGTGCGCGCCACGCGCTGTAGTCCGGCTTCACGCCATGCTGTTTCGCGTAGTCCAGCAGTGCATCGAGCGCTCCGGAAATGGCACCGACGTGGCTCCAATGCACGCGCTTGACCTTGTTGATCTCGGCTGCGTCGATGTCGATGTGGGCGATGGAGCGTGCGCCGCGGGCGAATTTTGTCGGGGCGCCGGCTACACGGTCGTCGAAACGTGCGCCGACCGCGATCAGGAAATCGCAGTCATCCGTCGCGTAGTTCGCAAATGCCGCACCGTGCATGCCCAGAAAGTGCAGCGACAGCGGCGTGCGCGTGTCGACGGCACCGATACCCATAAGCGTGGTGACAACCGGGATGCCAAGCGTTTCCGAGAAGCGGCGCAAGGCGTCGCTGGCGTTGCCGTGGATCACGCCGCCGCCCACATACAGTAATGGTCGCTTTGCCTGCCGCAGCATGGAAGCGAATTTCTCGGCATCCGCAGGGGCGATGCGATGCGCCAATGCCGCCTTCACGCGCGCCCGATAGCCAGGCAGCGGCAGCAGGTCGTCGCCCGTGCGGCCACGGAAGATCCCTTCCCAGCGCTGGATGTCCTTCGGAACGTCCACGACCACCGGCCCGGGGCGGCCGGTCCGCGCAATCTCGAAGGCACTGCGCAACGTGGCTTCCAGCTTCAGCGGATCGGTGACGAGGAACACGTGCTTGGCGCAGCTGCCCATGATGCTGGAGATCGGCGCTTCCTGGAACGCATCCGTACCAATGGCGGTGGTCGGCACCTGGCCACAGATGACGACCATGGGCACGGAGTCGGCCATGGCGTCGCGCACTGGCGTCACCGTGTTCGTGGCGCCGGGGCCGGACGTGACGAGGCACACGCCGACGCGACCGCTGGCACGGGCAAAGCCGGCCGCCATGAAGCCGGCGCCTTGTTCGTTGGCCGGCACCACGAGATGGATGCCGTCTGCGCCACGTTCCTTGTTGTAGCGGAACACGGCATCATAGGTGGGCAGGATCGCGCCGCCGGAATAGCCGAACACGACGTCGACGCCTTCATCCGCCAAAACCTGCACGACGATCTCGGCACCCGAGAGTGTCTGACCGGCGGGAGAGGGCTTGAAAAGCGGTTCGGCTTGCGCGTTCATGATGATCCAGCGGAAATTCGTGACAGGGAAAGAGAGGATTTATACCACGTAATGCGCCCGCAATCCCGCGTGATTCCGTGCTTCGTGTGGAATTCCGTGTAGTTTTCGCTTGCGTTTGCACGCGTCTCGGGATAGCTTTGCGCGCTTATGCGCCACATTATTTCCATCCTGCTGCAAAATGAAGCTGGTGCGCTTGCCCGTGTCTCGGGCATGTTCGCGTCGCGCGGCTACAACATTGAATCCCTGTCCGTCGCACCAACCGTTGATGCGGCCGTATCGCGCCTGACCTTGGCGACCTCCGGCTCGGCAGCCGTGATCGAGCAGATCGTCAAGCAGCTCGGGAAGATGGTCGACGTCGTCAAGGTTGTCGACTACGCCGACCGCGACCACCTCGAATGCGAGCTGGCGCTGGTCAAGGTGCAGATCGCCGGCGCGAGCGCGCGTGATGTCGTGGAATGCGTGCGCAGCCATCGCGGCCAGGTGCTCGACGAGGCCGACCATGTTCGCACGCTCCAGCTCACCGGAACGAGCACCGAAGTCGATGCCTTCGTGGATGCGCTGGGCCGGCTGGCGACCTTGCTTGAAGTGGTTCGCACCGGCAGCGTGGCACTGGAACGTGGCGCGGCGGCCTTGACTCCGGTCCTGACTCCAGCGGTCTGAAGCGCGTCTTCCAGAATCTGTTATGCGGGCCCGGCAGCGGGCTCGTTCGTCCTCAATAATTCGCAACGGAGCTGCACGTGACAATCAAGACGTATTACGACAAAGACGCGGACCTGTCGCTCATCCAGGGCAAGACGGTCGCGGTCATCGGTTTCGGCTCGCAGGGCCATGCGCACGCGCTGAACCTGAAGGACAGTGGCTGCAACGTCATCGTCGGCCTGCGGGAAGGTTCTGCCTCGCGCGCCAAGGCCGAGAAGGGCGGATTGAAGGTCTACACCGTCGCGGAAGCGGTCAAGAAGGCGGACTTCATCATGCTGTTGGCGCCGGACGAACTGCAGCGCACGATCTACGCCAATGACATTGCACCGAACATCCGGAAGGGCTCGGCGCTGGCCTTCGCGCACGGCTTCAACATCCATTACGGCCTCATCAAGCCGCCGGCCGACATCGACGTGGTGATGATCGCGCCGAAAGGTCCCGGTCACCTCGTGCGTTCCACCTACACCCAGGGCAGCGGCGTGCCGGACCTGATCTGCGTGGCGCAGGATGCCACCGGCCAGGCCAAGGAACTCGCGCTGTCGTATGCCTCGGGCATCGGCGGCGGGCGTGCCGGCATCATCGAGACGACGTTCCGCGAAGAAACGGAAACTGACCTGTTCGGTGAGCAGGCCGTGCTGTGCGGTGGCATCAGCCACCTTATCCAGGCCGGCTTCGAAACCCTGTGCGAAGCGGGTTATGCGCCGGAAATGGCGTATTTCGAGACCTGCCACGAAGTGAAGCTGATCGTCGACCTCATCTATGAAGGTGGCTTGGCGAACATGCGCTACTCCATCTCCAACACTGCCGAGTACGGCGACTACGTGTCGGGCCCGCGCGTCATCACCGAGCAGACCAAGGCCGAGATGAAGCGCATCCTCACGGAGATCCAGAACGGCAAGTTCGCACGCAATTTCGTGGAAGAATGCAATTCTGGTTCGGTGACGATGAACGCCCGGCGTCGGCTCACGGCAGAACATCCGCTGGAGCAGGTCGGCGCCAAGCTGCGTGCCATGATGCCGTGGATTGCGAAGAACAAGATCGTGGACAAGTCCCGCGACTGATTCCCGCGCAGGTGCACAGACCCGCCGTCATGGCGGGTCTCGTTTTTGTAGGATATGAACCCGCAGGATGTCGCCATGCGCTGCGTGGCAATTCACCGGTCAGGTACCCATCCGGGGCCAGTCAGGGAGTGAAAAGTGGAAAACCCGTCACCGTCACATCGTCGTCGCCGTGGCATCTACCTGCTGCCCAGCTTGTTCACGACCGGCACGCTGTTCGGCGGTTTCTTCGCCATCATCGCGTCGATGGACGGGCGCTTCGATCTGGCGTGCATCGGTGTGCTGTTCTCGATGATCGTCGATTCACTGGATGGCCGTATCGCGCGGCTGACGAACACCACGACGGAATTCGGGCGTGAATACGATTCGCTGTGCGACCTCGTGGCCTTCGGCATCGCCGCCAGCGTGGTGGTCTATGCCTACAGCCTGCAGACGCTGTCGCAAGTACACTGGCTGCACGGCCAGCTGGGCGCGGTGATCGCGCTGCTGTATGCCGTGTGCACGGCGCTACGGCTGGCGCGCTTCAACGTGCTCACTGCAATCGCGCACAGCAACAAGAATTTCTATGGATTGCCAAGCCCGGCAGCCGCGGCAGTCGTCGTGTTTTTCGTCTGGACCGCGCACGGCATGGGCTACGAAGGGCAGGATGTCGTGGTACCCGCTGCCTTGCTGACGCTGTTTTCTGCGTTGCTCATGGTCAGCAACGTGCGCTACTACAGCTTCAAGAAGCTGAACCTGTCGCGGCGCATGCGCTTTGTTCCCTTCGCGGTGGTGGTGATCGGGTTGGCGGTCGTCTCCATCGACCCGCCGCGCATCCTGTTCGGGGTGTTTTTCCTGTACGCACTATCCGGGCCGGTGCTGACCACCTGCAGCGTGTTGCGGCGGCGCAGTGCCGCCGCGGGCTGAAGGCATGGCAATGTGGGGTCTTGAACACCGGAAGAATTTTGGTCTTCCCGAGAGCCTCTGTTATAGTCGGCGCCTGATGAACCTGCGCAGCGAAAACTCGCCTGTCATTCTTGGCTTTTTCGGCGGCATTGCCGAAGGCAGCTGCTGCGCGCGCGGTCTTTTGCTTGCGCTTCGACTTCTGCCGTAAGGCAGACATCACTTTTGCCTGCACGGGGGCGTATCCGTGCCGTCGCGTCAAAGTTGATTCGAAGCATGCCGGGAAACCGGCTTCAGACAAGCGAGCAAAATCATGACTGCAACCCACACTGCGCGTGATGCGGCGAGTGCCGCTACCGAGCGCGTCATCATTTTCGACACCACCCTGCGCGACGGCGAACAAAGCCCCGGCGCGGCCATGACCCAGGACGCGAAGCTGCGCGTGGCGCGCCAGCTCGAACGCCTGCGCGTCGACGTCATCGAAGCCGGTTTTGCGGCGGCCAGCCCCGGCGACTTCAAGGCCGTGGAAGCGGTAGCGAAGGCAATCATCGACAGCACCGTCTGCTCGCTGGCGCGCGCCAACGCCGGCGACGTGCACAAGGCGGGCGAGGCGATCAAGCCGGCGCGCCACGGGCGCATCCACACCTTCATCGCCACGTCGCCCATCCACATGGAGAAGAAGCTGCGCATGGCGCCCGACCAGGTGGTGGAATCCGCCATCGGGGCCGTGAAGCTGGCACGTGAATACACGGACGACGTGGAATTCTCCGCCGAAGACGCGGTGCGTTCGGAAATGGACTTTCTGGTGCGCATCTTCACCGCAGCCATCGAAGCCGGCGCCACCACCATCAACGTACCGGACACCGTCGGTTACTCCGTACCGGAGCAGTGGGGCACACGCATGGCGGAGTTGATCCGCCGCGTGCCGGGGGCCGACCGCGTGGTGTGGTCCACGCATTGCCACAACGACCTGGGCATGGCAGTGGCGAACTCACTGGCAGCGGTGCGCGGCGGCGCACGGCAGGTGGAATGCACGATCAACGGCCTGGGCGAGCGCGCCGGCAACGCCTCGCTGGAGGAGGTGGTGATGGCGCTGCGCACGCGACGCGACGTGTTCAGCATCGACACCCGCATCGACGCGACGCAGATCGTGCCGGCTTCACGACTGGTGTCCAGCATCACCGGCTACGTGGTGCAGCCGAACAAGGCCGTGGTCGGCGCCAATGCCTTTGCCCATGAATCCGGCATTCATCAGGATGGCGTGCTGAAGAATCGCGAGACCTACGAGATCATGCGCGCCCAGGACGTCGGCTGGGACACGAACCGCCTGACGCTGGGCAAGCTGTCGGGCCGCAATGCGTTTCGCGCGCGGCTGGCGGAGCTGGGCCACGTCTTTACGTCCGATGCGGAATTGGCACAGGCCTTCGCGCGTTTCAAGGACCTGGCCGACAAGAAGCACGAGATCTATGACGAAGACCTGCTGGCGTTGGTCGCCCAGACCGGCGACGAAGTCGTGCAGGAACACTTCAAGCTGGCGCGGCTGGGAACGGTCACGAGCACTGGCAGCAAACCCAGTGCCGTCGTTGCCATCGACATGAAGGGCCGCGAAGTAGAGGCCGTTGCGGAAGGCAACGGCGCCGTGGACGCGGTGTTCCTGGCGATCGAGAAACTGGTCGAAAGCGGCGCCCAGCTGATCCTCTACGCTGTCAACAACATCACGGCTGGCGCCGATGCGCAGGGCGAAGTCACGGTACGGTTGAGTCGCGACGGCCATGTCGTCAACGGCAACGGAGCGGACACCGACATCCTCGTCGCCTCGGCCAAGGCCTACATCAACGCGCTGAATCATCTGGGCACGGCAGCGAGCCGCAAGCACCCGCAAGCTTTCCTCGCCACGCCCTGACGCTCGTTGGAATGGACGTTCCGTCGGCGGCTGCCAGCCGTCGGCGGAACTTCGTTTAAAGTTGCCGCCATGCAAACCGACTCTCGCGCGCGGGCGCTCGACGCCCTGGGGATTCGCCGCTGGACCCGGCGCGGACTGGCTGTCGCGCCAGCGCCGGCTGAGCAGGTGGCGCCGCCGGCCGTTGCTTCTCCGATCGTCACCCAGTCCGTAGCCGCATCGAAGTTGCAGATTCCATTGCCGCCGAAGCCGCAGATCCCGGTTTCGGAACCGATGGCGGCGCCCCCGGAAATTCCCTATGAAGCGCCGCGCGACTGGGCGGGACTGCGTGCCGCTGTTGCCGGCTGTCGCCGTTGCCGGTTGTGCGAGACGCGCCACAACACAGTGTTCGGCGTTGGCCCGGAACACGCGCCGTTGATGGTGGTGGGGGAAGGGCCGGGCGCGGATGAGGACGCGAAAGGCGAACCTTTCGTCGGCCGTGCGGGCCGGCTGCTGGACGAAATGCTGCGTGCCATCGGCTGTTCACGCACCGAAAATGTGTTCGTCGCCAACGTCGTGAAATGCCGGCCGCCGATGAACCGCGACCCGCGCCCGGAGGAAGTCGCCGCCTGCCGGCCCTACCTCGACCGCCAGATCGAACTCATCCAGCCGCGCCTGATCGTTGGCCTCGGCCGTGTCGCGGCACAACGCCTGCTCGGTACCGACGCCCCGATGTTCAAGCTGCGTGGCACGCTGCACCACTATGGCGCGCGGCACACGCCGGTGATGCTGACCTACCACCCGGCCTATTTGCTGCGCACACCGCGTGAAAAGGCCAAGGCGTGGGACGACCTCAAGGCCATCGCCCGCTTCCTTCGACAGGACGGCGGCGACTCCCCGTGAGTGCGACTGCGCCCGACACGCTATGCAGCTGGCGGCTGCGCCCGATGGTAGCGCTGCACGTACCCGCGATCATGGCCGTGGAGCGTCGGGCTTATGAATTTCCGTGGACGGAGGGTGTGTTCCGCGATTGTCTGCGCGCCGGCTACAGCGGCTGGGTATTGTTGGGCCGGTCTGATGCCCTGCTTGGCTACGCGGTGCTGACGATGGCGGTGGGCGAGGCCCATGTGCTGAACGTGTGCGTGGCGCCGGAGCACCAGCGCCGCGGTTATGGCGGCGTTCTCATGCACCACCTGCTCGACATTGCGCGTGCCCACGCCGTCGGCACGGTGTTCCTCGAAGTCCGGCGTTCGAATGGACCGGCTATCGCGCTGTACTCGCAACTGGGTTTCCACCCGATCGGTGAACGCCGCGGCTATTACCCCGACGACGGGCGGCGTGAAGACGCGCTCGTCTACGCGCTGGAATTGACGGCAGGTGGACGATGACGCCCGAACGCAAGGCCCAGTGGAGCTGGGCGCTCACCGCCTGGGCCAACCACGGCTACGCCACCACGGTGCTGGTCGCGTTCTTCCCCATCTTCCTCGACCGCTATTGGGCCACCGGTGTGGACGGTGCAACCTCCACCGCGTTTCTCGCACTGGCCAACGGCGGCGCCAGCCTTGTCGTCATGCTGCTGGCGCCGACGCTCGGCATGGTCGCAGACCGCCACGCAGCGAAGAAGCGCCTGCTGGTGCTGTTCAGCGCCATCGGCATCCTCGCCACCACCGCGCTGGCCTTCATCGGCGAAGGCCAGTGGCTGGCGGCAACCGTTGTGTTCGCCATTTCCTCCATCGGATTTTTCTCCAGCTATTCGTTCCTCGATGCACTGATCACCGACGTTTCCGACGCCGGCAACGCGGATCGGGTGTCGGCCTTCGGCTATGCCATCGGCTACCTTGGCGGCGGCATCATCTTCCTGATCGATGTGTTGCTCGTGCTGTTTCCACAGGCTTTCGGCCTGCCGGACAAGATCGTGGCAACGAAAGTCGCCTTCATCTCGGTGGCGGTGTGGTGGGCGGTGTTCATGCTGCCGCTGATCTGGCATGTGCACGAAGCGCCGCCGCCGAAGGAGCCAGGCGGTTGGGCGGAGCTGAAGGCTACGGCCCTGAGGCTGATGAAAGATCCTTCGCTGCGCTGTTTCCTCATCGGCTACTGGTTGTACATCGACGCGCTGGGCACGTTGCAGATGATGGCGGTGGACTACGGCGCCAAGCTCGGCTTCCCGACCGACTCACTCATCAAAGCCTTGCTGCTGGTGCAGTTCGTCAGCTTCCCGGCAGCGCTGTTCTTTGGCTGGCTGGCCGGGCGCACCGGCACGCGGCGCGCCATCTACGTGGGGCTGGCGGCGCTGGTGTTCGTCAGCATCTGGTCGTACTTCATGCACACCGTTGAGCAGTTCTACGTGATGGCGGGCATCGTCGGGCTGGTGCAGGGTGGCGTGCAGTCGCTGTCGCGGTCGTTCTTCGCGCGCCTGATTCCGGCGGGCAAGTCCGGCGAATACTTTGGCTTCTACAATTTCCTCGGCAAGTTCGCGGCGGTGCTCGGGCCGTTCATCGTGGCTGCCGTGGTGCTCCTCACCGACGACCAGCGGCTGTCGATCTTCCCGCTGGCGGGGTCGTTCATCGTCGGCGCATGGCTGCTGTCGCGCGTGAAGGAGCCGCGGCCGGTTTGATCAGTTGTGCGGCAGCGGCGCCCGTGCCAGCGTGCGCAGCCGTGCGAGAGCATCGTCCGCGCCGGATCCCGCGTAACGCGCCTGCACATAGGCGGTGGCGAGTGCGCCCAGCCACGATGCGAGGCGGGGCTGCAGGCGGGCGGCACGGTGGGCGAAGTCTTGCGGGCCTTCGGTGCTGGACTGGACCAGGCCGAAGCGTCGCAGCCGTCGCGTGCCCTGGTGCCACAGCTTGAGCGCGGCGTCCGGGCGCGGTTGGTGGTGCGGTGTGCGCAGCAGGGCAAGGCCGAGGAGCGCGAGCAGCCCGGCGATGGCCGCCGTCAACGCCAGCAGCATGCGGCGTACATCGGCGAGTCCGAAATGGCTCAGAAAGCGCTGCTGCAATTCCGGCCCGTAGCCGAGCACGAATTCATTCCAGCGCTGGTTGGCCCAGTCCCAGCGCGCCTGCAAGGTATAGCGCCAGCTCGTGCCCCAGCGCGGCGTGAGAAACGCCGGCAGGCCGGGGATGCCGGCGAGAGCAGCGTTCACGCCGGCGTCGATGCGCTGCGGCGCGGCGATCGCGGTTGGGTCGATGCGCACCCAGCCGCGTTCGGCCAGCCACACTTCCGTCCACGCATGCGCGTCCTTCTGGCGGATCGTGTAGTAGTTGGCAAAGGGATTTTTCTCGCCACCCTGGTAGCCGGTCACGACGCGTGCCGGGATACCTGCCGCGCGCATCAGGAACGTGAAGCTGCCGGCAAAATGTTCGCAGAACCCAGCCCGCGTGTTGAACAGGAAGTCGTCGATCGCGTTGCGTCCCACGGGCGGCGGTTCCAGCGTGTAAAGAAAGTGCCCGTCGCGGTAGAAGCGCAGGGCGGCAGCGATGATCTCGCTGGGCGACAGGCCGGAATCCCGCCAGCCCTGTGCGAGCGCGCGTGTACGCGGGTCGAAGCCGGCCGGCAATTCCAGGTTCATGCGGCGCTGGGTGGCGCTGAGGCGCGGCGCCAGCCGGTAATGCGGCCAGGACACGAGCGCATAGACGCGCCGCGTGCGGTTGTCGTGGTTCGCCAGCAGCGTGGCGTGGCCGTCGAGCGTGGTGTCTTTCGGCAGCGTCGTGGTGTCTGGCAAGTCGAGCGCGAACAGCCAGCGCGTGCGGCTGGCCTCCAGCGTCATGCGGTAGTGCACGGCTTCGCCTTCCGTCGTGTAGCGCGGTGTCGGTTGCAGCGGGCCGGGTGTCCACGTGTGTCCGTCATAGTGCGTGAACACCGGACCGCGCCAGTAGCGCTGCGCCGGCGGCGGTGCGGTACCTTCAAAGGCGACACGGAACGCGATGGCATCCGACAGGGCCAGGCGGCTCACATCGCCGGGGCTCATGGCATTCGACATGCCGGAAGTCAGCGCGCCGCTGTCCGTCGGCAGCCCCCACAACGGGCCGGGCAGGCGCGGGAACAGCACGAACATCACGATCATCAGCGGCAACGCCTGCGCACCCAGCACCGCAGCCATTCGCAGGCTGGTGCGGGTCGGCAGTGCGCCGGCCGTGTGGTTGGAGGCTACCAGCACGGCGGTAATGAGCCATGTGCAGCCCAGCAGATAGACAAGCGTCCAGATTTCCTGCGAGTACAGGAAATTGACGACCAGCGTGAAATACAGCAGCGCGATGAGGATGCGGAGGTCACGACGGTCGCGCAGTTCCGTCAGCTTCAGGGCCGTGGCGATGGCGAGCAAGGCAGAGCCGGCCGCCAGTCCGTTGATGCGGCCGAAATAGACCTGTACGAGCACGAGCCCGGCGACCGTCAAGGCGCCACGGAGCCAGCCGTTCGGCAGCGGCCAGCCGCGCAGTGCAGCCAGAGCCCGCCACAAAGCGGTGGCGGCGACTGCCGTACTGACCCACCACGGCAGCCGCACGGCGAGCGGTGCCAGCACCAGCAGCGTCACGCCCAGCAGCTGGAGCACGCCGGGGTGGGGCGGCAGTGGATGCACAGGGGCCGGAGTGCGTTTCATGGCTGATCCGGCAGGCCATACAGCGCCAACGCTTGCAGGCAGGCGCGGCGGTGTGTGTTGCCGAGCGCTGGCGCACGGCTGAAGCCCGGTAATTGCAGGCCGTATGGCTGGTGACGGGCATCGGCGGCGAGCAGCCAGCGCGTCAACTGCGACAGGCGCGCTTCCGTCTCCAGCCCCGGCAGTGTATCCCACGTCAGCCACAGCTCGCCGCCGATGTGGGCGGCGAATTCCTTGACCAGCGGGTCGGCTTGCCGCGCCAGGCTTTTCCAGTGCACGGCGCGGATCGGGTCGCCGACGCGGTAGGCGCGCAGGCCAGCGAATTCATCCATGCCAAAACCCGTTGTGGCGCGGGTGCCGGAGCGGGTGCCGCCGCCGATGGGAAACAGCGCGTTGCCGGCGGGTGCGGGGCACACCAGTGCGCGCGTGTCGAGCTCCACCCATGCCCAGGCGTGGAACAGGCCGAGTGGGAATTCACTGGAAATCGTGAAGCGCGGCAGTTCCAGCCAGCCGCGCTGCGGTGCCGGAACGTGCAGTGCAACGTGCGCGCTGCTGTGGGCAGGAACGTCCACCGCCCGACCTTCCGATGCTTCCGTGAAACCTGCACGCAGCGCGTAGCGTGGCCGCTGCGAGGCGTTTTTCAGGCGCAGGGCAAAGTGCAGCTTCTGCCCGGCGAAGCCGGGCTGCGGCGGTGTGACGTCAACTTCCAGCCGCGCGAGATTTGCATGCGTGTGGTACATCGCCACCAGGCCGATGCCAGCCAGCAGGAAAGCCAGCGCAAAGGCCATGCTGTTCGCGTAGTTCGTGGCACCCAGCACCATCAGCACGATCAGGACGACGTAGCCGTAGCCGAAGCGCGTGGGCAATATGAACAGCCGCCGGCGCGACAGCACAACCGGGCCAGGCTGGCGTGGCAGGCGGTGGCGCAGCCAGCGCTCGAAGCGTGTTTTCAGCCCCTTGGCGAGCACTGCGCCCCTTTACCACGTCACGGAATGGCGACCGTGCCGAGCAGCTGTTCCGCAAGCGCCTGCCCGGTCGTGCCCTCGTTGCGGGACACGAGACGGTGCGCAGCAATAGCCGCGAAGACGCGTTGCACGTCCTCCGGGATGGCGCCCGACCGCCCTTCGATGAAAGCCAGCGCCTGTGCCGCACGGCGCAACGCCAGCCCGGCGCGCGGTGACAGCCCATGGCGGATCTCCACGCGCTCGCGGCTTTCCCGCACCAGCGCCAGGATGTAGTCGAGCAGTGGTGCGGTGGTGCGTACCACCGCCGCTTGCTGCTGCAGCGCCAGCAGGCCGTCTGCGTCCAACAGCGGCGTCAGCTCCGCCAGCGCGCTGCGGCGGTCTGGGGCGGCGAGCAGGGCGCGTTCGTCCGCCGCTGCCGGGTAGCCGAGCGAGATGCGCATGAGGAAACGGTCGAGCTGGGATTCCGGCAACGCAAAGGTACCCAGCTGTTCCGTGGGGTTGAGCGTGGCGACGACGAAGAACGGCTCCGGCAGCGCGCGCGTCGCGCCATCCATCGTCACTTGCCGTTCTTCCATCGCTTCCAGCAATGCGCTTTGGGTGCGGGCGCTGGCGCGGTTGAGTTCATCGGCCAGCACGAGCTGCGCGAATACCGGGCCGGGCCGGAACTCGAAATCCGCTTGCTCACGGCGGTAGACGGAAACGCCGAGCACATCGCTTGGCAGCAAGTCGCTGGTGAACTGGATGCGCCGGTATTCCAGCCCCAGCACACGCGCCAGCGCGCAGGCAAGGGTGGTCTTGCCGACACCGGGCACGTCCTCGATCAGCAGATGCCCGCGCGCCAGCAGGCAGGCCAGCGCCAGCCGCAGCTGCGGCACCTTGCCGAGCACGATGGTGTTCAGCGCCGCAAGAATGGCGGTTGGAGAAGCCGGGCCGTTCATGGCGCTACCACGTGCGCCAGCGCACATCCCATGCGGACCGGCGCGTTTGCGGTGGTGGCCGCATCCCACTGCACGGCACTGCGCGGCACCAGCAGGATAACGGTGGAACCCATGTTGAAGCGCCCGATCTCGGCGCCGCGCGTGAAGGCCATCGGCGCATCGAGGCGGTGGTGCCGCGGTCCGCCGACGCGCCGGTGCGGTGGCGAAACCAGCCCCGCCCAGGTGGTTTCCAGACTGCCGACGAACAGGGCGCCGACCATCACCAGCGCCAGCGGCCCGAAAGCGGTGTCGAAGTACGCCACGAGGCGCTCGTTGCGGGCGAACAGCCGAGGAATGTTGCTTGCGGTACGCGGATTGACACTGAACAGGCGGCCCGGCACGTAGCTCCAGCGCCGCAGCACGCCGTCGCAGGGCATGTGGATGCGATGGTAGTTGAAGGGCGCAAGGTAAAGCGTGCAGAAGCCGCCGCCCTCGAAGCCCTGTGCGGCGGCCGGGTCGGCCAGCAGTTCGGCCACGGAATAATCATGTCCCTTGGCCTGGATGATGCGGCCGCCTTCGATGCAGGCGCATTGGCTGATTCGTCCGTCCACCGGGCTGACAAGCGTGCGTGCGTCGCTGGCCAGCGGGCGGGCACCGGGTTTCAAGGCACGCGTGAAGAAGTCGTTGAAGCTGACGTAGGCGTCTGGATGTTCGCGTTCCGCCTCTGCGAGGTCCACCGGGAAATGTCGCAGGAAGCTGTGGATGAGCGTCCGCCGCGTGCCGGGTGCCTGCGTCTGTGTCAGCGTGTAGACCAGCCGCGACAGCGGGCGCGTCGGCAGCAAACGTTGCAGCGCGGCGAACGACCAGGCGCCCCAGTCGGTAGTGTTTTTATCGGCACGCACGGCAGGGTAGTGTTCGGACATCGGTGGCAAAGGACGGGGGTGCCTGCGCATACTACGCGACGTTTTGACGAGGTATGACGGTGGCGCTGGAAACTGAATGGGCGGCCTTGCACAGCATTCGCGACTGGGTGCGCTGGGGTGCGTCGGCCTTTGAACGTGCCGGGCTCGTCTACGGGCACGGCACCGACAATGCGCTGGACGAAGCATTCCAGCTTGTGCTGTGGGTGCTGAAGCTGCCCTTCGACCTGCCGGAGCGTTACTTTGCCGCGACGCTCACCGCATCGGAATGCGCGGCGGTCCACGCGCTGCTGCAAAAACGCATCGCTACCCGCAAGCCGGCGCCCTACCTGACCGGCAAAGCATGGTTTGCTGGCCTGTCGTTCGAGGTGGACGAGCGTGTGCTCGTGCCGCGCTCCCCGACTGCGGAGCTGGTGGAAGCCGGGTTCGCGCCGTGGCTGTCCACGGCCCCGGATACGATCCTGGATCTGTGTGCCGGCAGCGGCTGCATCGGCATCGCCTGCGCCGTCGCGTTTCCCGCGGCGACGGTGGATCTGGCGGACGTGGATGCCGGCGCGCTGGCGCTGTCCACACGCAACGTACAGCGCCACGGGTTGGCAGAGCGCGTGCGCGTGGTGGCGAGCGATCTGTACACGGCGCTGGGCGACTGCCGCTACGACCTCATCATCTCCAACCCACCCTACGTGCCGGCGGCGGAATGTGATGCGCTGGCCCCGGAATACGCGACTGAACCGCGCGCGGCGCTGGATGGCGGTGCGGATGGCATGGACCTCGTCGCGCGCATCCTGTCCGGCGCGCCGGAACACTTGGCACAACACGGCACGCTGGTGTGCGAGATCGGCGGCTCGCGCAACGAGTTCGAGGCGCGCTTCCCGGAATTTCCCGGCCTGTGGCCGGAATTCGAGCGCGGTGGCGACGGCGTGTTCGTGATCACGCGGAGTGAACTTGTAGACTGGCACACCTCGCACCCGGTGGAATCCGATGTCCGGTAACACGCTCGGCAGGCTGTTCTGCGTCACCAGTTTTGGCGAATCCCACGGCCCCGCGATCGGCTGTGTGGTGGACGGCTGCCCGCCGGGATTGGCGCTGTCGGAATCCGACATCCAGCCGGAACTCGACCGCCGCAAGCCGGGCACCTCGAAATACGTCACCCAGCGCAAGGAAGCGGATGCGGTGCGCATCCTGTCCGGCGTGTACGAAGGCGCCACGACGGGCACGCCGATTGCGTTGCTGATCGAGAATACCGACCAGCGCAGCTACGACTACGCGAAGATCGCGCAGGTGTTTCGCCCCAACCATGCCGACTACGCCTACATCCAGAAATACGGGCGGCGCGACCCACGCGGCGGCGGGCGGGCCTCGGCGCGCGAAACAGCCGTGCGCGTGGCGGCGGGCGCCATCGCCAAGAAATATCTGCGCGAACGACTGGGTATCGAAATCCGCGGCTACTGCGCGCAGATTGGCGAGCACGCCATGCCATTGAAGGACTGGGCAGCGGTCGAGACGAACCCGTTCTTCTGCGGCGACACGGCATTGGTACCGGTACTTGAGGCCTACGTCGACCAGTTGCGGCGCGACGGCGACTCGGTCGGCGCGCGCGTCAATGTCGTGGCCACCGGCGTCCCGCCAGGGCTGGGCGAGCCGGTATACGACCGCCTCGACGCCGAGCTGGCCTATGCGCTGATGAGCATCAACGCTGTAAAAGGCGTGGAGATCGGCGATGGCTTTGGTGTCGTCACCGAGCGTGGCACGATCGGCCGCGACGAAATGACGCCGCAAGGCTTTCTCGCCAACCATGCCGGTGGCACGGCGGGCGGCATTTCGACCGGGCAGGACATCCGTTGCTCCATCGCCATCAAGCCGACGTCCAGCATCACCACGCCCGGTCGGACCATCGACAGCGATGGCCAAGCCACCGAAATGCGCACCACCGGCCGCCATGACCCCTGCGTCGGCATCCGTGCCACGCCGATTGCTGAGGCGATGGTGGCGCTGGTGCTGATCGACCACTTCCTGCGCAACCGCGCCCAGTGTGGCGACGTGCGCTCGGCTACACCGCGGATTCCCGGCGCCGCTCTGCCGGGTTGAGGGAAACTCTGAATAACCTGCTGCGCTCGACATCTCGCGCGAGGGCGGTGCTCGGAATCCTTATGTACTCCCACGTACACTGCGGTTCCTGCGCGTACGGCAGCACAAGATGCCACCGGCATCTTGTGACAACCCCGCCTCACCCTCCCGTGACCTGTCTTCGCTCGCGGCGGATATTCAGAGTTTCCTGAGTGGCAGGACAGCTCGCCGTGCCGTCAGTGCGAAACCGTGAACCCGTTGCGACGCTGGTCCAGGGCCTTGCGCGGAATGGTGGCGATCAGCGCGTCGCGGCGGGCGCGCAGCCGGGCGCGGTCGTCACTGCTCAGTTGCTTCAGGCGCAGCCCGGCGTCGATCTGATCCAGCGCCTGGCGTGGATTCTCGCGCGCTTCGTAGTAGTTCGCCATCTGGAACGCCGCTTCGCCCTGGTCGTGCAGGGCCAGCGCGGCGCGCGCGAGCAGTTCCCAGGTCTGCGGAGCGGTGCCGTAGGACTGGTTGTGGCCCAGGAGAATCTCGCGCGCCTGCTGTGGCTGGCCGGCTGTGATCAGATCAGACGCCGTCCGCAGGATGGCGGGCGTGTAGTTCGGGTTTGCGTCCAGCACTTTCCGGTTGACGGCCAAGGCTTCGGCGTTCTTGCCCAGCCCGTCGAGAATGCGGGCCTGCAGCAGCAGCACGTCGCGCTGGCCCGGCCATTTCTTCAGCAGCGGCTGCAGTGCGGCCAGCGCCTGCGTGTTCTGCGCCATGGAGTGCAGCGTCATGGCCAGACCGTAGTGGTTGCCCGGCGTGTCGTGTCCTGCGTCGAGTTCGGCCGTGAAGTATTTCAGGGCGTCCGACGGTGAGTCGGTTTCCAGCACGCGGCCGCGGGCGCGCATGAGGATGAAGTCGATGGAGTAGGCCGGCTTGACGGGCGGATACTCCTTCGCGCGCTCGGTGGCTTCGGCCATGCGCGCGGTGTTGACGGGGTGGTCGAGCAGCAGTTGCGGCATGTTGCCGTACAACCTGGTTTGCTGCTGCAGGCGGCCGAAGAAGCTCGCCATGGCGCGGGGGTCGTAGCCGGCGTTGGCCAGTGTGTGGATGCCGACGCGGTCGGCTTCCATCTCGTGGCTGCGGGTGTAGTTGATCTCGCGCTGGGCGCTGAGCGACTGCCCGGCCATCAGGCCGCCGATGATTGCATTCGGGTCGCCGGCGGCCGCGATCATGGCGGCGATGATGGCGGCCCAGGTCGCCAGCCCTTCGATCGGGCTCTGGTTCGCTGCCCGGGCAAGATGACGCTGGGTCACATGCGCTTCTTCGTGGGCGATGACGGCCGCAAGTTCATCCTCGTCGCTGGCCGCCACCAGCGTGCCGACGTTGATGCCGATGTTCGCCCCCGGCAACGCAAAGGCATTGATGCCGTTGTCGGCGATCGGGAAGAAGTGGAAATCGGGCGGCAGGGCGACGCCGTGACGCGCCAGCCGCCACCCGACGGAGTCAAGATACGTCGCCAGCTCTGGATCGTCCACCACGTAGTTGTAGCGGTACATCTCGCCGACGACCTGCTTGCCGATGATGATGCCCTGCGCGGGCGACAGCGCGACGTCCGCCGGCTCGCCGAGGTCGGGCAGCATCTGGTCCACGGCGGTCTGGGCGTCGGTCGGAGCCTGCCACGCGGCAGCGAACATCGCGACGGCCAGCAGCACTGGAAAGTACGGTTTTCTCATCGCTGATCCGCGCATCCACGCGTTGCAATCAGGGCGGTGATTCTAGCTTGTCGGCTGGTTCGGCGACGGCCGGGGGAGATGGGGCACGGAATATTGACCTCCTGAAGCGGCTGGACGCGGCCCGGCGCTGTAGACCCCCATGGCGGGTATAATTGCCACCACTGCGATGGATGCTGAATGAACTGGATCGACTACGCGATGCTGGCCGGGGTCGCGATTTCCACGGTTGCCGGCTTGTGGCGCGGCTTTACGCGTGAGCTGTTCAGCTTCCTCACGTGGATTGCGGCGTTCGGCCTCAGCGCGCTGTGGGGGCCGGCACTGGCCCCGCGCACGACGCGGCTGCTGGGCACATGGGTCACGGACTCTACGATCGGCCTGTATCTATCCTGTTTTCTGGTTTTCGTTGCCGTGCTCGTCGCTGGACATCTGCTGGCTGCAATGTTTGTGCGCCTGGTCCGATCCACCGCGGTGACGGCGGGCATGGACCGCACGCTGGGCGGCGGGGTCGGTTTTCTGCGCGGTGCACTTATCGTGGCGGCGGTGGTCATGGTGGTGAACCTGCGCGACGGCCTGCAGGGGCCGACGTGGCGGGCCTCGATCCTGACGCCCCGGGTTGAACCGCTGGCGTTGCAGCTCCAGCACTGGCTCCCCGACAAATGGCTGGCGCCGCTGCGCACTTCGAGACGGCCGCCGGCCCGCCCCATTCCCGCTTCCGATCACGCTTCCAGCAGGATTTGACCATGTGCGGAATCATCGGCCTTGTTGCGAAATCTGCAGTCAACCGCGACCTCTACGACGGCTTGACGATGCTTCAGCACCGCGGCCAGGACGCTGCCGGCATCATGACTTGCGAAGGCGAACGCCTGTACCTGCGCAAGGGCACCGGGCTGGTGCGCGACGTGTTCAATTCCGAAGCCCACATGATCAACCTGCGCGGCAACATGGGCATCGGCCACGTCCGCTACCCGACGGCGGGCAACACCTCGGTGGCGGAAACCCAGCCGCTGTACACGAATACGCCCTACGGTATCTCGCTGGCGCACAACGGCAATCTGACAAATACCGACGAGCTGCGCCATACGCTGTTCGAGGAAGACAAGCGCCACGTCAACACCGACTCCGACACCGACGTGCTGCTCAACGTACTGGCGCACGAGATGATGGCGACGCGCTCCAGCCACCTGACGCCTGACGACGTGTTCGATGCCGTCAGCCGCATGCACAAGCGGGTGCGCGGGGCGTATGCCTGCGTGGCGATGATCGCAAATTACGGCATTCTCGGTTTTCGCGACCCGCACGGCATCCGCCCCGTGGTCTACGGCCACCGCATGAGCCAGAAGGGCATCGAATACATGATCGCCTCGGAGTCCGTGGCGCTGGATGCGCTGGGCTTCGAGACGATCGCCGACATCGCACCGGGCGAGGCTGTGCTCATCACCCAGGACGGGCGTATCTTCACGCGCCAGTGCGCCATTCGCCCGACCTACTCGCCGTGCATCTTCGAATATGTCTACCTTGCGCGGCCGGATTCCGTAATGGACGGCATCTACGTGTACAAGGCAAGGCTGCGCATGGGCGAGGCGCTTGCCGAGAAGATCAAGCGCGAATGGCCGGACAACGACATCGACGTCGTCATCCCGATCCCCGACACGTCGCGCGTCGCCGGTTCCGAACTCGCCAATCAGCTCGGCGTGAAGTATCGCGAGGGCTTCATCAAGAACCGCTACATCGGCCGCACCTTCATCATGCCGGGACAGGCCCAGCGGCAGCGCTCCGTGCGCCAGAAGCTGAACCCGATCGACGTGGAGTTCAACCGCAAGAACGTGCTGCTGGTGGACGACTCCATCGTGCGCGGCACGACGAGCCGGGAGATCATCCAGATGGCGCGCGATGCCGGTGCCCGCAAAGTCTATTTCGCGTCCGCTGCGCCGCCGGTGCGCTACCCGAACGTCTATGGCATCGACATGCCGATCGCCTCCGAGCTGATCGCCCACGGGCGGACGGTGAAAGAACTCGAAACGCTGCTGGGCGCCGACCGCCTGATTTACCAGGATCTCGACGACCTGATCGAGGCGGTGCGGCACAAGCATTCGGACATTCAACAGTTCGATACCTCGGTGTTCACCGGCGAATACATCACCCACGACGTGGACAGCGCCTACCTGAGCCAGCTCGAACTGTTTCGTTCGGATGCTGCCAAGGCCGCACGCCGTGCGCGCTACGGCGACAACGTCATCGAACTCAGCAACGCCGGCTGACCGGCACCGCGATCCCGTCTTCAACCATCAGAATCATGCAAAAGAACCCGCTGCACCCGAATCCCGCTGAAAAAGGCTGGGGCCCCGCGACACTCGCGGTCCGTGCCTGTGAACCGCGTGGCGAATTCCGCGAACATTCCGCGCCCATCTACGCCACCTCCTCATTCCTGTTCGATAACGCCGAGCAGATGGCGGAAGTATTCGCCGGCCACGAGCCGGGCTACGTCTATTCGCGCTTCGTCAACCCCACCGTGCGCGCCTTCGAAGACCGGCTGGCGGCGATGGAAGGCGGCGAAGCCTGCGTCGCCACCGGCAGCGGCATGGGTGCGATCCTGTCCACCTGCCTGGCATTGCTCAAGGCTGGCGACCACATCCTGGCTTCGCGCACTATCTTCGGTTCTACCATCGGCCTGTTCGACCGCATTCTCGGCAAGTTCGGCGTTGAAACGAGTTTCGTCGACCCGACCGAACTCGATGCCTGGCGCGCCGGCCTGCGCTCGAATACCCGGCTGCTGTTCGTGGAAACGCCCAGCAATCCATTGCTGCGCATTGCCGACATCACGGGTCTTGCAGACATCGCCCACGGTGCCGGCGCGCTGCTGATGGTGGACAACTGCTTCCTCACGCCGGTGCTTCAGCAGCCGATCAAGCTCGGCGCCGACCTCGTCATCCATTCCGCCACGAAGTACATCGACGGGCAGGGGCGTTGTGTCGGCGGTGCAGTCGTCGGCAGCAACGCCGTGGTGGGCGACGAAGTATTCCGTTTCCTGCGCACCGCCGGCGTCAGCTTGTCGCCGTTCAACGCCTGGGTATTCCTCAAGGGGCTGGAAACGCTCCCGCTGCGCATGCGTGCGCACTGCGACAGCGCCGCCAAGCTCGCGGCGTGGCTGCGCAGCCATCCGCAAGTCGAGCGCGTCTACTACCTGGGCCTGCCGGACGACCCACAGCACGCATTGGCCTGCAAGCAGCAGAGCGGCTTCGGCGGGCTCGTGTCCTTCGACGTGAAAGGCGGCCGCGACGCGGCATGGCACGTGATCAACGCCTGCCGCCTGCTGTCCGTCACCTCCAATCTCGGTGATACCCGTACCACCATCACGCACCCGGCCAGCACTACGCATGCCCGCATTACCGAGGCAGCACGGCAGGCCGCCGGCATTGGCCAAGGCTTGCTGCGCGTGTCCGTCGGGCTGGAAGACATCGACGACGTCATCACCGACCTGCAGCGCGGGCTGGGTGGCTGAGGGTGGCCGCTGCGTCACCGGCGCGGCGGCGCCTGGAAGTTGTGCTGCGCGACACGAGTGAAAACGACCGACAGGTCGCCAACCTTGAACTGCCGCGCGCCCTGAACTTCTTCGTGACGCCGGAACGGGTGGCAACGCTGCGCCCGGCGGCGGTACTGATCGCCGTGGTCGATGATGAGGCCGGGCCTTCCATCATCCTGACGCGTCGCAGCGACGGGCTGCGCGCCCACGCCGGGCAGGTTAGCCTGCCGGGCGGGGCACGTGAAACCCAGGACGCCACATTGCGCGCCACCGCGCTGCGCGAAGCGCGCGAGGAAATTGGTCTGGCGCCGGAACGCGTGGAAGTGCTGGGCTATCTGGACGACTACCCCACCAGCAGCCGCTATCGCGTCACGCCGGTGGTGGGCTGGGTGGAGGGTGCGTTCCAGCCGCAAGCCGAAGCGCTCGAAGTGGCGGAAGTGTTCCGGGTGCCGCTCGCCGTGGTGCTCGACGCGAGCCACTATCGGCGTGCCAGCTTCGTGAGACGTGGGTTGCAATGGCCGTTCTTCCAGTTCGACCACGACGGCCATCATGTCTGGGGCGCGACCGCTGGAATGCTGTTGAACCTGTGTCGCAAGGTCGCTTCCAGCCATGACCAGTGAACTGAAACGTGCGCAGGCCTGCCAGTGGGTTGCGGCGGCCCAAGGCTTCGACTGGAAAGACCCGGCGGGCTTGTGGGCCAAGCTCGACGAGGAAATCGCAGAACTGCGTGCGGCGCACACGTCGGAGGAAAGAGCCGAGGAACTCGGCGATCTGCTGTTCATGGCCGTCAACCTCGCCCGGCACCTGAAAGTGGACCCCGACGCCGCGCTGATGCAGGCCACCGACAAGTTTCAGCGCCGCTTCGCCTACGTGATGGCGGCGGACACGCTGCCCCCAATCGATGATGCCAGGCGGCTGGACGAGATGGAAGTACGCTGGCGGGTCGCCAAGCGGCTGGAGCGTGCGCGGATGAAGCCATAGGCATATCACTTGGGGCGCGAGTGTGAGAGGGCGGATTCCGCGGCAAAACTGGTTGTGCGCAGGGGCGCTCCGACCGGTGCGTAATCAGATCGCCTGTTTTTCTTTTGTAGGAGCTTGCCTGCAAGCGACAGTTTGCACGCTACCTGTTGGATAACCGGAGCGGCTCCAACCTAGGCCATCGTCCTGCAGGCGCCTTCCAGAGGAGGGAAATTCACGTCGCTCACGTTGGTTTGAGCGTTGGGCAGTCCGGGGTTCCATTACAATTCGTTCAATTCATGAACGGTTTGGCGCTGGCCTGCTGCCGGTTGGGATGCTGTCTGGCGAAGTGACAGGCACGTGCTGGCAGGCGAGACGTTTCGACCTTCGACAGGAACACGATGAAAATTGCCATTGCTGGCGTCGGCTATGTCGGGCTTTCCAATGCCATGCTGCTGGCGCAGCACAATGAAGTGATTGCGCTCGACGTGGTGGCGGAGAAGGTGGAGCGGCTGAACCGCGGCGAATCGCCGATCGTGGATACCGAGATCAGCCAATACCTGCGCCGCGACACCACGCATTTCCGCGCCACACTCGACCCGGCACAGGCCTATGCCGAAGCGGAGTTCGTGGTCGTCGCGACGCCGACGAATTACGACACACGTACGAACCACTTCGATACGTCCAGCGTCGAGGCGGTGGTGGAAGACGTGGTGGCGCTGAATCCCCGGGCTGCGATCGTCATCAAGTCCACGGTGCCGGTGGGCTATACGGCGGCGCTGAACCAGCGGCTCATGGAACGCTTCCCCACTCGGCGGGACAACCCGGTGATGTTTTCGCCGGAATTCCTGCGCGAAGGCAAGGCACTGTACGACTGCCTCTACCCCAGTCGCATCATCGTCGGCGCGCAGGGCGACCGCACCCGGCGATTTGCGGAGTTGTTGAAACAGGCTGCGCTCAAGCCGGATGTGCCGGTGCTGTTCACCGACAGCACGGAAGCGGAAGCCGTCAAGCTGTTTTCCAACACCTACCTCGCCATGCGCGTGGCGTATTTCAACGAGCTGGACACCTACTGCGCCATCAACGGACTGAACTCCGGCCAAGTGATCGAAGGCGTAGGGCTGGATCCGCGCATCGGGGCCCACTACAACAATCCCAGCTTCGGCTATGGCGGCTACTGCCTGCCGAAGGACACGAAACAGCTGTTGGCGAACTACGATCGGGTGCCAAACAACCTGATTCGCGCTGTCGTGGATGCCAACCGCACGCGCAAGGATTTCATCGCGGACGACATCCTGCGGCGGCTCGCCACCTGCGACGGCACGCCCGTCGTCGGTATCTACCGGCTCGTGATGAAGGCCGGTTCCGACAACTTCCGTGCCTCGGCCATCCAGGGCATCATGAAACGGCTGAAGGCCAAGGGCATCGAAGTGGTTGTCTACGAACCGGTGCTGAAGGACAGCCTGTTTTTCCATTCCCGTGTCATCAACGATTTGGCGGCGTTCAAGCGCGCCAGCCGGCTCATCGTGGCCAATCGCGTGACAGACGAAATCCGCGACGTGATGGAAAAGCTCTACACCCGCGACCTGTTCCACGGCGATGCTTGAAGCCGGGCAGGGTGGCTTGAGGATGGAACACACATGAAATATCTCATCACCGGCGCAGCCGGTTTCATCGGCATGTATGTCGCGCAGCGTCTGCTGGAAGCCGGCCACGACGTGGTGGGGTTGGACAACCTCAACGATTATTACGAACCAGCGCTGAAGGACTGGCGCCTGCGGCAGCTGCAGCCGCACGATCGTTTCCACTTCGTGAAGCAGGATTTGGCCGACCGCGATGGCATGGCGGCGCTGTTCAAGGCCGAGCAGTTCCAGCGCGTCATCCACCTCGCCGCACAGGCCGGCGTGCGCTATTCCATCCAGAACCCGTTCGCCTACGCGGACAGCAACCTCGTCGGTTTTCTGGCCGTGCTGGAGGGCTGCCGCCACAACGGGGTCGAACATCTCGTGTACGCATCCTCGAGCTCCGTGTACGGCATGAACGCGAAGATTCCATTTGCCGAGGATGACCGCGTCGACAATCCGGTTTCGCTCTACGCCGCCACCAAGAAGGCGAACGAGCTGATGGCGCACGCCTACGCCAAGCTCTACCGCATTCCGTTGACCGGCCTGCGCTTCTTCACCGTCTACGGCCCGGCCGGGCGGCCGGATATGGCGCCGTGGCTGTTCACCGAGGCGATCCTGAACGGCCAGCCGATCAAGGTCTTCAATCACGGCCGCATGCAGCGCGACTTCACGTACATCGACGACATCGTCGAAGGCGTGATTCGCATCCAGGACGTCATTCCGCAGGGCGAGATTCCCTGTGCACTGTTCAACATCGGCAACAACGAACCGATCCAGCTTGCGCGCTTCATCGAAGCCATCGAAGCCGCTACCGGCAAGACCGCCGAGAAGGTGATGCTGGGCATGCAGTCCGGCGACGTGGAGCGCACGTTTGCCGACACCTCGCGGCTGGAGGCTGCGGTGGGCTACAAGCCGCAAACCCAGATCGAGGATGGCATCCGGTGTTTCGTAGACTGGTATCGAGCCTATCGCGCCGGCCAGCCGAAGCAGAAAGCTGGTGCGGGAAGCCGCTGAGCGGCCTGCCGGCATACTGCCCCCATGCCGAAACGCCTGCCTGCCCCGAATCCGCCCGCTCCGAAATCGCCGACTCCGAAATCGGGAGTCCCATTCGTTACCCTGACAAGCTGGGTACGGGCGGCCGTGCACTGCGGCATCGACATCGAGGCGGTGTTCCGGGAAGTACGGATCCCGACCGACCTGATGCACCTGGAAACCGCAATGGTGGATGGCGCGAGGTTGGTGGCGCTGATGGACGCCTGTGTGGCAGCTGCCGCGCGCGCCGGCAGTGCCGAGCATTTTCCTTTTGTGTTGGGTGACAGCTTTGTGTTCGACTATCTGCCGGACCTTGGCACGTTCATCGAGACGGCGCCGACGCTGCGTGCCGCGGCACGGGTGTTCGACTGGCTGCCGCGTTTCGTCAATCCGGCGGTCCAGGCCCAGGTGGTGGAAGACGGTGCGGTGGCGCGCATCCTGCTCGTTGATCGCATGGGCGTGGCGCCGCCCTACATCATGGAATCGTGGGTCGCGAGCGTGGTGAAGTTCGGGCGGCTGCTGATGCGTTCCGACGGTGACTTCAAGCGCTTGTGCTTCCGTTACCCACCACCCGCATGGGCGTCGGTCTACGAACGCTTTTTTCATGTTCCAGTAGTTTTCGGTCATCCACATTTCGCACTGGATTTCGATGCTGTATTGCTGGACGCACCGCGTCGCGGCGCGTTCCCGGCACTGCACGAACAGGCGCGGCTGCGCATCGAGCAACGCGCCGCCGAGTTCACCGGCGGGCTGGACCTCGCGTCATTGGTGGAGCGGGTGCTGGTCCGGCAGCCGCAACTTCTGCAGCACGGCATGGGTGCAGTCGCTGCAGCACTGAAGCTACATCCGCGCACGCTCCAGCGCCGTCTCGCTGCGCGTGGGCAATGCTATGCGGACGTCGCTTCTCGCGTGCGCTACCGGCTGGCGATGCAGGCGCTGGATGGGGCAGGGGCCGATCTCGACGCGCTTGGCAGGCAACTGGGGTTTTCCGGCCGCCGCAGCTTCACACGCGCCTTCGTCCGCTGGAGCGGCATGACGCCGGCCGCATATCGTGAACATCGACCGGCGCACGAATGATGGCATGGGCTGGAGGCGACGCTATTGTGTCGTCTAATGTCACACAAGGTCGCTACTTGTCATGGGTGGCAGGCTGGGCGCGGGCTACAGTGAAGCGTCTTCATCATGAGAACTGCCATGGCTGCCCGTATCCACAAACCCGACAAGATCATACCGCGCGTGGGGCTGGAATTCGACCTCGACGCGCCCGACATTCCGCGCTACTGGCTCGATGGCGATGCGTTCAAGACGCGTTTTTTCGACGCCCAGTCGATCCTGTTCCCGGAGGGCGAAAAATTCTTCATCGCCTGCGTACGCGACTACAAGGACCGCATCTCCGACCCTGAGCTGCTGCAGCAGGTCGCAGCTTTCACGATGCAGGAAGGCCAGCATGGCCAGGTGCACACGAAGTTCAACAATCGGTTGAAAGGGCAGGGTATTCGCGTCGACCACATTGTCGAAAATGAGAAGAACATCCTGTTCAAGCGCTTTCGGGGGCGGCTGCCGAAGGTCTACACGCTGGCGCTGACCGCGGCGGCGGAGCACATGACGGCGACCATGGCGCACGGCTTTTTCCGCCACGGGCTGCTGGAAAAGGCCGACCCCCGCATTCGGGCCATCTATGCGTGGCACGCCGTCGAGGAGATCGAACACAAGGCGGTGGCCTTCGACGTGTTCCAGAAGATCGCGGGTGGCGGTTATTTCGTCCGCATTACCGCGATGCTGCAGGAAAGCATCATGTTCCCGCTGCACGTCTTTCTCATCATGCGGCACATGTTCGACGTGGATGGCATCCACGGTGCAGCGCGGGTACGGCTGTGGGCGCGCGGGCTGTGGTGGCTGTACGGGCCGCGGGGGCTGTATATGCGCGTGATGCCGCACTACCTCAGCTACTTTCTGCCGGGCTTCCACCCGTGGAAATACGGGCAGATGGAAAGCTACGAGCAGTGGACGCAACAGTTCGCCGCAACCGGCGACCCCGTTTCTGCCGGGGGCGCACTGAAAGCGGCGTGATGTGCGGGTGAGGGGTGAAGCGGGGGTGGGTGGCAAGTAAACGGTGAACGGTAAGCGGCAGGGAAAGCCGTACTGCAACAGGTCGCGGGCAGGCCCACTCCTACCGGTGCCAACCCATGCGCATTCCTCTCTTGTGCAGGAGCCCGCTTGCGGGCGACCTTACTTGTCACCCTGTGGCCGCGTAGCGGATCTCAGGATCTATGTCCGAGCTTGCTGCCACTCAGGTGTGGATTCTGCGACTCGTTGTGTTTCCGCAGAATGACAAGGGTCTGGAGTGGTATTTGCCATTCGACGTTGCCGCGGCTTGCGCCAATTCGCACCAGGATTCTGCCTAGCTCGTGGCACCGGCTAGGTGGTCGTACAACTGCTGGTATTCCAGCGTGACCCGATGGCTTGGCGCCATGTGGATCAGCGGTGTCTGGCATTCGTGCGATTCGCGAATCTTGACTGAACTGGATAGCGGCGGGTCGAGTACCGGGCGGCCTTCGGCTTTCAGTTCGGCTACCAGCCGCACCGGCAGCTTTGCGCGTGACTGGTACTGGTTGATGATGATGCCCTCGATCTCCAGCGCCTCGTTGTGGTCGGCACGCAGTTCCTGGATGTTGTCCAGCAGCGTGTACAGCGCCTGGCGCGAGAAGGCGTCGCAGTCGAAGGGAATGAGGCAGCGATCCGCGGCGATCAGGGCCGAACGGCTGTAGAAGTTGAAGGCCGGCGGTGTATCGATCCACACCGCGTCGTAGCCTGTCAGACGGTCCAGCGCCTGTCTGAGCTTGCGCACTTTCTGCTTCGTTTCCAGCTTGACCTGCATTTCCTCCAGCCGCGGGTCGGCGGCTACCACGTCCAGCCCCTCGAAGCGGGTGGACACCGCGTAACTGGAAAACGGCGGTGTCTGCAACGAGAAGCCGAGCGTGGACTCGAAAAAGTCTGCGGCATTGCGGCCCGGGCGGTCATTGCCCAGCAGGTACTGGCTCAGGTTGCCTTGTACGTCGAGGTCGATGGCGAGCGTGCGCAGTCCGCACGCCGCCGACAGCGCCGCAAGGTTGGCCACCATCGTGGTCTTGCCGACTCCACCTTTCTGGTTGAACACGACACGTCGCAGCATGGGAGCCTCTGAATCAGTTCGATTTGAAAAATGAAAAGGGCGGCCTTGCGACCGCCCCCTTGTTTCTCGCAGTGCTTGCGAAAGCTGCGTTCAAGCCGCCTTCGCGCGCTCGCGCAGTACGTACTGCAGGATCCCGCCGTTGGCGTAGTAGTCCCACTCCACCGGCGTGTCGATGCGCACCGCGGCGGGGATTTCAACTGTCGAACCGTCGGCTTTCGTGGCCTTGACGGTGACCGTCTTCGTGCCTGACTTCAGGCCTTCGATGTCCAGCACTTCCGTGCCGTCCAGCCCGTAGCTGGCCGCGCTCTTGCCATCCTGGAACTGCAGCGGCAGCACGCCCATGCCGACCAGGTTGGAACGGTGGATGCGCTCGAAGCTTTCCGCCAGCACCGCCTTCACACCCAGCAGGATTGTGCCCTTGGCCGCCCAGTCGCGCGACGAGCCGGTGCCGTATTCCTTGCCGGCGATGACGAACAGCGGCGTGCCACCGGCGATGTACTTCATGGCGGCGTCGTAGATCGGCATCTGCTCGCCGGTCGGGATGTACTTCGTGTAGCCGCCTTCGACGCCCGGCACCATCTTGTTGCGGATGCGGATGTTGGCGAAGGTGCCGCGCATCATCACTTCATGGTTGCCGCGGCGCGAGCCGTAGCTGTTGAAGTAGCGCTGCTCAACCCCGCGCTCGAGCAGGTACTTGCCGGCGGGCGAGTCCTTCTTGATGTTGCCGGCCGGGGAGATGTGGTCGGTGGTGATGGAGTCACCCAGCAGCGCCAGGCAGCGCGCCTTGTTGATCTTCGGCAGCGCCGGTACGGTCTTCGTCATGCCGTCGAAGAACGGCGGGTTGGCGATGTAGGTGGAGTCCCCGTTCCAGCGGTAGGCGTCGCCTTCCGGCACCTCGATGCTGCGCCAGCGCTCGTCGCCGTCGAACACGCTGTCGTAGCTCTTGCGGAACATTTCCGTCGACAGGCTGGTGGCGATGACGTCGTGGATTTCCTTCTGCGACGGCCAGATATCCTTCAGATACACCGGCTTGCCGTCGGCTCCAGTGCCGAGCGCGTCCTTCGCCAGGTTGATGTTCACCGTACCGGCCAGCGCGTAGGCCACCACCAGCGGCGGCGAGGCCAGGTAGTTCATCTTCACCAGCGCATGGATGCGGCCTTCGAAGTTGCGGTTGCCGGACAGCACCGCGGCGGCCGTGATGTCACCTTGGTCGATGGCTTTCGCCACTTCATCCGGCAGCGGGCCGGAGTTGCCGATGCAGGTGGTGCAGCCGTAGCCGACGACGTTGTAGCTCAGTTCTTCGAGGTCCTGCAGCAGGCCGGCCTTGCGCAGGTAGTCCGTCACCGTGCGGGAACCGGGGGCGAGGGAAGTCTTGACCCACGGCTTGCGCTTCAGGCCTTTCTTCAGGGCGTTGCGCGCCAGCAGGCCGGCTCCGATCAGGACTTCCGGGTTCGACGTGTTCGTGCACGACGTGATGGCGGCGATGACCACCGCGCCGTCCTTCAGCTCATAACCGCCGTGCGCTGCCACCTTGACAGCCGCCGTCGGCGTGGCCGGGCCTTTGTTTTGCGAAGCGCGTTCCTTCGTGAAGACCTGCACGTCGCGGTCGAAGGTTTCCTTCATCTTCGACAGCGGGATGCGGTCCTGCGGGCGCTTGTAGCCAGCCAGCGAAGGCTCGATGGTGCCCATATCGACGTGCAGCACGTCGCTGTATTCTGCTTCCGGTGCGCCGTCCGTACGCCACAGGCCCTGGGCCTTCGCATAGGCTTCGACGCGGGCAATGGCGGCTTCGTCGCGGCCCGTCAGCCGCAGGTAGGCGATGGTCTGCTCGTCGATCGGCGAGATACCGCAGGTGGCGCCGTATTCCGGCGACATGTTTGCCAGCGTGGCGCGCGTGGCGAGTGGCAGGTGCGCCAGACCGGGACCGAAGTATTCGACGAACTTGCCGACCACGCCGAGCTTGCGCAGCTGCTGGGTGATGGTGAGCACGAGGTCGGTGGCGGTGGTGCCTTCCGGCAGCTTGCCGGTGAGCCGCACACCGACCACCTGCGGTACGAGCATGGTGATCGGCTGGCCGAGCATGGAGGCTTCAGCCTCGATGCCGCCGACACCCCAGCCGAGGATGCCGAGGCCGTTGATCATCGTGGTGTGGGAGTCAGTGCCGACCAGGCTGTCCGGATACAGCGTGCCGTTGTTCTCGAACACCACGCGACCGAGGTATTCCAGGTTCACCTGATGCACGATGCCGGTATCCGGCGGCACCACGCGGAAGTTCGAGAAGGCATCCTGACCCCAGCGCAGGAACTCGTAGCGTTCCTTGTTGCGGTCGAACTCGATCTTTGCATTCAGCGCGAAGGCATCCGCGCTACCGAAGGCGTCGACCTGCACGGAATGGTCGATCACGAGTTCCGCCGGCGTTACCGGGTTCACCTGCTTCGGGTCGCCGCCCAGCCTCTTCATCGCGTCGCGCATGGCGGCAAGGTCTACCACCGACGGCACGCCGGTGAAGTCCTGCAGGATGGTGCGCGCTGGCGTGAACGCGATTTCCTTGCTGGCGGGCGCCTTCGCATCCCAGTTCAGCACCGCTTCCACATCCTGCTTCGACACTGCCGGATCGCCCTCATGGCGGAGCTGGTTCTCCAGCAGGATCTTCATCGCGAACGGCAGCCGCGACACCTTGTACTGCGCCTCCAGCGCGGGGAGCCGGTAATAGGTGTAGTGCTTGCCCCCGACATCGAGCGTGGAGCGGGTCTTGAAGCTGTCCGACATGTGCGACTCCTGGTACGTGAAAGAGACCCCGCGTAACCCATCATGGCGCGCCGGGCAATGAAAAAAAGAATGGCTGCAATTATAACGGAGCGATCCGCCATCACACCCGCGTTCCGGCCCACAGGCAACAAAGCTTGCCTGTTTCAGGGGCCTTCAGCTCGCCGGATACCCCCAGGGGCCATGCCCTGGGAGCCGTTTCTCAGGCCGGCGGCAGCTTGTTGTGTGTCCCGTCGCACATCGGTTCGTGTTTCGTGTGCTTGCAACCACACAGCCACACGCGCTCCGACTTCTCGGCCGTGAACTTCAACGGGCGGAATTCCGTGGTCTTGTGCGAGCCATCGCAGAACGGTTGGCTCTTGCTCAGCCCGCAACGACACCACCAGTAGTCCTTGCCCGCTTCCACATCCACCGCATACGGGCTGCGCTGCGCGATAACCGGTTCCGCCATTTTCCTGTCTCCGTCTGATTTCTGGACTGGCGCGCCCGGCGGGAGTCGAACCTGCGGCCTTCCCCTTAGGAGGGGGACGCTCTATCCGTCTGAGCTACGGGCGCGTACCAACGGCGATTTTAACGGAACCGCGCCCATGGCACCCGCGGCCGCGCCCCGGTTTTGCCGTATTCCCGCGCTTGCTCTTCGCGCGTGTCATCCCTTAGCATGCAAACGCTTCGCTTTGCGGACACTTACAGCCGGAACCTCCGGACGGGGAGTTGGGGAAATGACGTTTGCCACCGTGGCTCGTTCCTTGGGCGTAGCGTTTCTGGCTGCCAGCCTTGCTGCATGCGGCGGCGGAAGCGGGTTCGGGCCGGCAACCGGAACGGGGGGCACCACTCCCCCTGGAACCACTTCCCCCGGTGGTTCCAATCCGCCGGCGACGAGTGCCACGGTTTCCACCCCGGAATTGATGGATGCCTCGAATGTGCAAGTCGGCACGACAGCCAACCCAATCACGGATGCAAACCCCGCCATCGTCCGGGTCACGCTGTCGGGCGTTCCCGACCCGACAAATCAGGTCATCACCTTCGAGCTGATCGGCGCGCCGGGTGTAGGCGCTCTGGACCCTGTGACGGGCACGGCGCTGACAGACAGCAATGGGGTGGCGTTGATCACTTTGAAGTCGGGTACAGCTCAAGGCGCCGCGACGTTGAAAGCTAGCTATGCCGTGGGTTCCGCATCAGCCACAAGTCAGCAAGGCTTCACTACGCTTGGCGCAGGGCAGTCGGTGCAACTGCAGCTGGCACTGGGATCCGGCTCTGGTGGCAGCTTTACGCCCGGAGTCATCACAGCCCCTGCCGGCCTGGTTTCCGGGTCCACCGCCAGCGTCTCCGTGAATGTCGTGGATACCGGCAACGGCAATGCGGTCTACACCGATGCGCCGGTACAGGTGACATTCACTTCCGCGTGTTTACAGGGTGGGAGCGCCAGCTTCAATCCAGTTACAGCCACAACCATCAGCGGTTCAGCACTGACCAGCTACCAGCCCGCGAATGGCTGCACGAATGACACGATATCGGCCTCAGCAATTGTCAACGGCAAGACCTTGACGGCGGCCACGCCATCCTTTGCCGTTCCGCAATCACCGGCCAATGCGATCCAGTTCGTGTCGGCGGTACCGGACAAGATCGGTGTGAAGGGTGCTTCGGGCGCGGGTACGGCGGAGGCGTCGATCCTGACCTTTCTCATTTCGGACCAGAACGGCAACCCGGTCGGCCCGGGTGTGGGCGTGACGTTTACGGTGCAGACGCCGGTGGGCGGGTTTGGCATCGCGAACGGAACAGCCAGTGTCGTGAACACCCAGACGGCGCAGACCGACAACAGCGGCAAGGTCAGCGTCACGGTGAACAGTGGGACGGTGCCGATGATCGGCACGATCAAGGCTACGCTTACGGCAACGCCAACGATTTTCGGCACCGGATCGGTGGCCGTTCAGCAGGGCGTGGCCACGGAGGACCGCTTCGTGATCGCCGTCGCAACGCTGAACCCGGCTGCGGGCAACCATGTCGGCGTCACGGACAACGTGGTGGTACGTGCAGCCGACCGCGTGGGCAACTGGGTGCCGGACGGCACGATCATCCACTTTGAAACGAAACTGGGCGACATCGGGGCGAGCTGCACGACGGTGAATGGCACTTGCTCCGTCACGTGGACCAGCCAGGCGTCCCAGCCCTTGTTGTTCGACGTGAACCGGGCGACGAGCGGTTGTTCGGCCTTCACGCTGGATGAACTGTTCCGCCACGGCTTGCCATCGCAGCCTTGGGACATGCAATGCGGAAAGCATGACCGCTACGGCGTGAACGTGATCACCGCGTGGACGACGGGCGAGGAATCCTTCTCGGACACCAACGGCAACAATGTCTTTGATAATGGCGAACCGTTCGTCGACCTCGGCGAGTCCTTCAACGACAACAACCTCAACGGCATCCACGATCCCACGAATGGCGCGTTCTCGGAGGATTACCAGGACCTCGACACGAACGGAACCTATGACGGACCGAACGGCCTGTACAACGGCTTGGCCTGCCCGGCAGGCGCCACGAATTGCCAACGTTCGCTGATCGACGTGCGGCGCGGCACGACCATGGTGCTGTCCACGGACAGCATCCAGATGCGGGTGTGGGATGGCAGTTCCGTGCCTGTGGATTTGGCGATCTCGAATCCGACGGCGTGGGGCACGGGCATCCTGACCAGCGCGACGCCCGAAGCGACGCAGCTGACCTCTGCTTCCTCCGCGATCACCGCCGCCGTGGCCGACCTGAACGGCAATGCGCCGGCCATCGGAACCAGCATCAGCGTGACCGTGACGAAGATCGACCCGAGTTCCAAGGCGGCGGTAGTCGGGCCTTCGACCTGCACGATCGGCAATGCGGTGGATCACATGGAGTGTGTGTTCTCGATCAATCCCGGGCTGGCGGGTGACAAGTTCACCATCACGGCAACCAGTGGTGCCGATGCGAACATCGCCGTGTCCCGGACGCTGACGGTGCAGTAATCGCCTTCAGGTTGCCGACCCTGCGGTAGTTCCCCGCCAGGGCCGGCAACCACCTCCGCCCTTCGTGCACCCTCTGGAGGAGGGGAATTGTCACGGCCCTAATTGACTTCGGCGCTGCAGATTCTCCTCCCGCCCAGGGCTGGGTGCCGCAGGCGGATAGGATGGTTTCCTGATGTTGCGGAAGGCCATGGTGAAACGGCCAGAGCGTGGAACCCGGGCAAGATTGGTGGCGGCGGAGCACGAAACCCAAGTCCGTCAAAACCCATGGCCGATGCCGTTCCCAGTCCACAGAGCGCCCGTTCATCGCGTGGCGTGAAAGACTGCAAAATATCGCCCAAGTTGGTGCGATATAGTCGCGGCATGCAGGGTGATGTCGCGGACGGAAAATTTCACGTTGTCAGGGAGGGACCGGGTGGATATCGCACAACTACTGACCTTCGGCGTCAAACAGGGCGCATCCGATCTTCACTTGTCTGCGGGCCTGGAGCCGATGATCCGTGTCGATGGCGACGTCAAGCGCATCAACCTGCCGCCGCTGGACAACAAGCAGGTTCATGACATGGTGTACGACATCATGAACGACCGCCAGCGCAAGGCGTGGGATGAATATCTGGAAACCGATTTTTCCTTCGAAATTCCCGAGATCGCCCGCTTCCGCGTCAATGCCTTCAACCAGGCGCGGGGTGCGGCAGCGGTATTCCGGACCATTCCGTCGCGGGTGCTGACGCTTGAGGAACTGGGCTGCCCTGCAGTGTTCCGCGATCTGGTTGAGTTGCCGCGCGGGCTGATTCTGGTGACCGGGCCGACGGGGTCGGGCAAGTCCACCACGCTGGCGGCGATGGTGAACCACAAGAACGAAACCGAGTACGGGCATATCCTCACCATCGAGGACCCGATCGAATTCGTGCACACGCCAAAACGCTGCGTCATCAACCAGCGTGAGGTGCACCGCGATACGCTGGGCTTTTCGGAAGCACTGCGCTCGGCGCTGCGCGAGGATCCGGACACCATTCTCGTGGGCGAGCTGCGCGACCTGGAAACCATCCGTCTGGCGCTGACGGCCGCGGAAACCGGGCATCTCGTGCTCGGCACGCTGCACACGTCCAGCGCCGCGAAGACCATCGACCGTATCGTGGACGTGTTCCCGGGGTCGGAAAAGGACATGGTACGGTCGATGCTGTCCGAAGGCCTGCGGGCCGTCATTTCACAGACGCTGATGAAGAAGCGGGGCGGGGGGCGCATCGCGGCGCACGAGATCATGGTAGCCACGCCTGCGATCCGCAATCTGATCCGCGAGAACAAGATCGCGCAGATGTATTCCGCCATCCAGACTGGCCAGCGCGAAGGCATGACGACGCTGGAACAGACACTGCAGGAACTTGTGAAACGCGGAGCCGTCACGGCGGATGCGGCACGCCGCAAGGCCAATAAACCGATCGAGATTTGAACCCGGAGCCCCCATGGATCGCGATCAAGCCGTCGAGTTCATCCGCAAGTTGCTGGCCATGATGGTCAAGACCGGAGGTTCGGACCTGTTCGTCACGGCCGGTTTCCCGCCCGCCGTCAAGCTGGACGGCCAGGTAACCCCAGTCACCGACAAGCCGCTCAGTGCTGAAGCTTCGGCCATGATCGTGCGCGCTCTCATGAACGATCGCCAGATCAAGGAATTCGAAGGGACGAACGAGTGCAACTTCGCCATCGCGCCGGCCGGCGTCGGGCGCTTCCGTGTCAGCGCCTTCGTACAGCAGGGCCATGTGGGTGCCGTACTGCGCACGATCGAGACGCACATTCCCGATTTCGACACCCTGCAGCTGCCGCCGCAACTGAAAAAGATCGTCATGGAAAAGCGCGGCCTGGTGCTGGTGGTCGGGGCGACAGGCTCCGGGAAATCGACGACGCTGGCGGCGATGATGGGTTACCGCAACGCAAATTCCCACGGGCACATCATCACCATCGAGGATCCCATCGAGTACGTCCATCCCCATCGCGGTTGCCTCGTGACGCAGCGCGAAGTGGGCGTCGACACGCAAAGCTGGATGAACGCGCTGCGCAATACACTGCGCCAGGCGCCGGACGTGATCCTGATCGGGGAAATCAGGACGCGCGAGACGATGGAATACGCCATCAATTTCGCGGAAACCGGGCATCTCGTGCTGTCCACGCTCCACGCCAACAGCGCCAACCAGGCGCTGGATCGCATCATCAACTTCTTCCCGGAGGACAAGCGCGAGCAGGTGCTGATGGATCTGTCGCTGAACACCAAGGCCATCATCGCCCAGCGGCTGGTGCGCAAACAGGACGCCGGCCGTGTGGCGGCAATGGGAATCCTCGTCAATTCCCCGTTCGTGGCTGATCTCATCTTCAAGGGCGAAGTATCGAAGCTCAAGGAAGCGATGGCCTCGTCACCGCAGTTCGGCATGGTCACGCTGGACCAGTCCCTGTTCACGCTCTATGAAGACAACGTCATCAGCTACGAGGAAGCGCAGCGCAACGCCGACTCGCGCAACGAACTGCGGCTGCGGATCAAGCTTGAAAGCAAGCGCTCCGCGCAGAACCTGATGGAAGACGAAGCAGTCATGAACATACAGATGATGACCGAAGCGGATTCCCGGCAGGCCGTGCCCAAGATGCCTGAAACCCCGTGATCAAGCTCTCGCGCTACCTTCAACTGGCGGTCGACCGGCAAGCCTCCGATCTGTACTTCACGGCGAATGCGCCGGTCATGCTGCGCATCGAAGGCGAGATGGTTGCCGTTGGCCGCGACCCATTGACGGCTGAGGCCGTCGAAGACCTGATCCTCGGTATCCTCACGCCCCAGCAGCGCGAGGAATTCGCCACCCAGCGTGAACTGGATCTGGCCACCGAAGCCGGCGGGGTCGGCCGCTTCCGTGCCAACGTCTACCGCCAGCGCGGGATGACGTCGATGGTCATGCGCTACATCCCGACGGCGGTGCCACGGCTGGATGATCTCCAGCTGCCTGCCGTGCTCAAGGAACTGGCGCTGCTCAAGCGTGGGCTGGTGCTGGTGGTCGGCCCGACGGGAAGTGGCAAGACGACGACCCTGGCGGCCATGATCCGCCATCGCAACGAGACGGCATCCGGGCACATCCTGTCGATCGAAGACCCCATCGAATATGTGCATGCCAACCTGCGGGCCGTTGTCAGCCAGCGTGAAGTCGGCCTGGATACCGAAAGCTATGAACGCGCGCTGGTTTCAGCCATGCGGGAATCACCGGACGTCGTCTATCTCGGTGAGATCCGCCGTCGCGCGACGATGGACGCCTGCATCCAGCTCGCGAACACCGGGCACCTCGTGCTGTCCACCCTGCACGCGAACAACGCGCCGCAGGCTCTGCAGCGCATTGCCAATTTTTACCCGATTGACCAGCGCGACCAGCTCTACTTGGACCTGTCGCTGCTGCTGCGCGGCATCGTTGCCCAGCGCCTCGTTCCTGGTGTAGGCGGGCGTCGGGCCGCGGCGGTCGGCATTCTTCTCAACACACCGTACGTCTCGGAACTCATCCTGTCGCGGCGGATCGAGGAAATTCCCGCGTTGATGGAACAGGGTGGCGGGCAGGGTATGCGTACGCTGGACGGTGCCCTGCTCGAACTTTACCGCAAGGGGCTCGTCAGCATGGAAAACGTGCTCGACAATGCCGACTCTCGAAGCTCGTTGCGCGCCAAGATCAGTTTTGGCGGTTGACGCTTGCCGTGCACGTGCGTTTCCCCTAGAATTCGCGCTCCGAAGTAACGCGTTTCAGCGTGTTACTGAACTATAACTAACGATGGAGCAGCACGTGACAACCTTTTTCGCCACCAATGAAACGGTGCGGCGCGATTGGGTGCTGGTCGATGCCGAGGGCAAGACGCTCGGCCGACTGGCTACCGAAATCGCCAAGCGCCTGCGCGGCAAGCACAAGGCCGAATACACACCACACGTCGATACCGGCGATTACGTCGTCGTGATCAATGCCGCGAAGATCCACGCCTCAGGCAACAAGCTGCAGGACAAGATCTACTGGCGGCACACCGGGTATCCGGGTGGCATCCGCGGCACGCGCCTCGGCGAAATGCTCGACAAGCATCCCGAGCGTGCGCTTGAAAAAGCCGTGAAAGGCATGCTGCCGAAAGGCCCGCTGGGCTACGCGCAGTTTCGCAAGCTGAAGGTGTATGCCGGGGCGGAACATCCGCACGCTGCACAACAGCCCGTTCTTGTTTCGCTCTAAAGGTTACCCATGGCTGCTATTACTCAACCCGCGAACCAGACTTATGGCACGGGGCGCCGCAAGACGGCATCTGCCCGCGTATTCCTGCGCCCAGGCAGTGGCAAGATCACGATCAACGGCAAGACCGTTGAAGAATATTTCGGCCGCGAAACGTCGCGCATGATGGTGCGCCAGCCGCTCGAGGTCGTCGAGTCGCTGGAACGCTTCGATTTCAAGATCACGGTTGCCGGTGGTGGCGCGTCAGGCCAGGCGGGCGCTGTGCGTCACGGCATCGCCCGCGCGCTGGTGCGTTATGACGAAGCCCTCAAGCCACCGTTGCGTGCTGCGGGTCTGGTCACGCGCGATGACCGCGAGGTGGAGCGCAAGAAAGTGGGTCTGCACAAGGCTCGCCGCGCCACGCAGTACAGCAAGCGTTAAGATTGCGGTTGTCGTCATGCCTTTTAAGGCATGGCGGCGTGGTGGGGGATCGTCTAATGGTAGGACCCGGGATTCTGATTCCCGTTATCCAGGTTCGAGTCCTGGTCCCCCAGCCAATCCTCGTTTCATGTCGATTTACCGAGTGAAACGGAAAGCCGAAGAATCCACGGATGGCGTGAATTTTTTGGTTTTTACGGATGCATCGATGTTGGAAGATCCCGCCTGTCCCCGACACGGACACGGTCGCCCTGATCCGATTCCAAAGACCGGTGAGATCTTGGCGTAGGGCAAGGCCCCCCTGTCAGGAAAACGGTGGGGTTGGCGCCGGAACGCTGCCAGCTTGTACTGGAACCGCTGCAGTGTGACGAGAAACAGCAGAAAGCATGCCGGCGGTCTTCGGCGCAACGAACTGTCTGGCGTTGAGCAAAGTCGTGTTCATGGCGCGTCCCGTCTCACGAGGCCGGGATCCGCTGCCGCAAACGGTGATGGACGAGCGCCAGATGGCGGACCTGGCCATCGCGGCAAGGCATTCGCGGGCAAAGTCGACGTATTCGAGGGTCGCCTGCCTGCATTCGGAATCGGCAAGGGTCAGGGCGTGCAAGGGGAGTGCAGTGGGTTCGAACTTCTGGAAGGCCAACACCAGTCGACCGTCAGCGATGTCATCGCGGCATGTGAAAAGAGGTAACTGCACCAGGCCGATGCCGTCACGCGCGGCTTGGATGACCGTGGCGAGATGATCGCTGACCATGCGGAAATATCGTGGTTTTTCCGTAGTGCCGCGCAATTGCCATTCTGGCATCAGGCCGTGGCCGGTGTAGCCCAGACGATGTTCCGTCTTGATCTCGTCAGGGTGCTGTGGCTGCTTCAGTTGTCGGAACAGTTCCGGGCTGGCAACGATGACCACGCGAGCGTGGCCCAGCGGATGGGCCACGATGTTGCGGTTATCGGGCAACTCGCCACCCAGGTGGATGACCACGTCCGTCTGGTGGCACAGCAGCGATTCGATATCATGGCGGGCATGCGTCGTCAGGCGCATTTGCGGGCGATGCTGTCCAAACACCACCATGATCCTGGACATCAGCGGGTTGAGGGCATCGCACATGTCCAAACTGAGTTCATCGTGGCGGGTGTCCTGTGCGGCAAGGGCTGCGTCCAGGGTGGCCTGGGCAGCGGCGCACATCAAAATGGCATGCCGATACACGATTTCGCCTGTCGGTGTGAGGGCAAAACGATGCGAATCACGATACAGAAGTTGGGTGCCAAGTGCCTCTTCCAAGGCGATAATACGGCGGCTGAGCTTCGAGCGCGTAGTGCCCATATGGCGAGCAGCGCAGGAGAATCCGCCAGCATCGACAACCTGTACGAACAGATAAAAAGCATCCAGATGTCGCGCCAGTTCCATGTCGTGCCTCCAGGCTCATGTCGATTGACCACTACGCTGAAGATATCGCCAGACCGCACCGTGGTTTGGAGACGCTCCGACGATAGGTTTGTTGCGGCGGACGAGCGCTTGGACGGGGGACGATACGGCAGGCAATGTGGAATCGCTGGGCTGGAATGCGAAGGAAAATCGTGTGCTTATTTCGGCAGGGCGCTGGCCACACGAAGGCTTTCGAGGCGTGCCGTATCAGTGCGGGCGATCGACCGCAGGCGCGGGATTTATGCAACATGCAAGGTGTCCATGGCATTGTTGAGATCATCTGGGAAACTATCCATTCGGGGGAATGATGGTGGAAGCCGGGGTACACATATTGGTCATCGACGACGAGCCCGAAACCCTGGGGGCGTTGTCGGTTGCCCTGCGTGCACAGAATTGGCGGGTCAGTATCGCCACGGATGGCCGGCAGGGCTTTCAGCGTGCACAGGTACTGGCGCCGGATGTGATTCTTCTGGATGTGATGCCGGGGACAGATGGGCTGGTGGTCTGCCGGTTGTTGCGGGAATCGCCACGCACAGGTGATGTTCCAGTCATCTTCCTGTCCGCGGTAGGTACTGGCGAAGACCGTCTGCGAGGCTTGCAGGCGGGTGGGGCGGACTATGTGACGAAGCCGCTTCTCCCTGCGGAAGTCGTGGCGCGTATACGCGTTCAACTCCAACGCATCGCGCCAGCGATAGGCGTATCGCCGACTGGGCCCATGCCGCTGCTGTCGGACGGTGAACTCATCCTGCGCGCCGCCATGCGGTGGATCAGCGCCCACCTCGGCGAGTTGCCGCCATTGGCCGATCTTGCGTGCCAGGTCGGCACCCACGACAAGAAACTGTCCGCCATATTCCGGCAGTATCTCGGCATGACCGTATTCGCCTGGGTGCGCGAGGAGCGCCTGCGCGTCAGCCGCGAATGGCTGGCCGACTCCGAAATGAACATCCAGGATATTGCCGCCCAGGTTGGTTTTCACAGCGCCGCCAACTTCGCCACGGCGTTCCGGCAGCGTGTGGGCATGACACCAAGCCAGTTCCGCGAGAACGCCCGAAACGGCAATCCGGCAAGCTAACCTGCCTTGTTCACGAGGCCGGGCCGACTGGCCACCTGGCCGCAAATAAGGACAATATCGACCATGGAAGCGCGCACACTGCTCTGGGTGGGCTCTTTCACCTATACCCTGACGGGTTGCCTGACCCTGGTGTCGGCCCTCCTCGGCCAGCGCAGCCGCATCTTGTTGTGGTATGCGATAGCCTGCCTGCTGGGTGGGCTGGCCTACATGATCGGGCTGTTACCGGGCCCTCGTTACTGGGGCTTGCTGTCGATCTGGTTCTCGAACATCGCTTTGATCACGGCCTACGCCTGCCTGTGGACCAGTTTTCGCGCCTTTGCCGGCAAGGCGCCCGTGTGGCCCGGTTTGTATGTCGGTGGCGTCATCTGGGTGTGCCTTTGTTTGTGGCCCGTGTTCATGGGGTCGACCTATTTCCGGATTGTCGTGTTTTCAGCGCTGGCCATCGTCTATGCCGTGCTGTGTTGCTGGTCACTGATGCCGAATCTTCGCGAGGATCGGGGGGTGACCCTGTTCCTGCTCGCCATCCTCGTGGTGCACGGCTTGTTCTATATCGCGCGCATGATGCCGTGGCCGGACAACGGACCCACCTGGCTGGCACGGCCGGATTTCGCCGTGACCGTTCTCGAAAACATGCTCGCCATCAACTGCCTTGCCTACGGCATCCTGATCCTGGTGAACAATCGCGCGATGCGCCGCTACCAGGGTGCACTGGACGCGCGCCGCCATTTGCTGGGGCGCATCAGCCACGACCTGCGTTCACCACTGGCCGCCATGCTCGACAGCGCCCGGCTGTGGCGTGCGGGTGATACCCGTCGCGACTACCCGCGTCTGATCGAACGCCACGCCGGTCGGCAAATGGAACTGATCGACAAGCTGCTGGAATTCTCCGGCTCCGAGCTGGCGGCGGCCGAAGTCGATCCCATTCCCGACTATCTGTACGCCTTTCTCGACGAGGTTGCCGAAACCACGGAACTGGCCACCGAGCGCCACGGCAACCGTCTGCACCGCCACTTTGCAACTGATCTTCCTCCCGTGGTCATCGCCGACTTCTGCAGCCTGCACCGTGTGCTGACTAATCTGCTCGGCAACGCCGACAAATACACCCGCGGCAGCGACATTCACTTCACCGTCGAAAGGTTGACCACGGCCGAGCCCGGCAGCGCCCGCCTGCACTTCATCGTCGATGACAACGGCCCCGGCATGCCCGCGGAAGAGCGCCGGCGCATGCTGCAGCCCTTCATCCGTGGCCGCGGCGTCACCGGCATCGAAGGCAGTGGCCTGGGTCTGGCCATCGTCACCACCCTGCTTGAACGCATGAACGGCCATCTGGAAATGGGGGACTCCCCCACGGGCGGCAGCCGTTTCCACTTTGAACTGGTCTTGCCGCTGGCCGGCGAAAGTGACCTGGAACCGCTGCTGGAAGACGGCAGCTCCACCGATATCAATGGCAGCGGCTACACGATTCTGGTTGTGGATGACGATCAGCAGCAACGCGAAACGACCAGCGACCTGCTCAATGGCTACGGCTTCGACACCCTGGTCGCAGCCGACGGCCAAGCCGCCCTCGACCGGTTGCGACAACAACCCGTGGATCTCATCCTTACCGATCAGAGCATGGCCGGCCTCGACGGCTGGAGGCTGCTGCAGGCCGTCCGCAAGCGACAGCCCGGCCTGCCCATCATCCTGTACTCCGCCCTGCCGCCGCTGCGCCCGGCTCGACTGGATGGCGCCACTGCCTTCGACGCCACCGTGCTCAAGCCCGCCGTTGGCGCAAGCTTGTTGCAGAGGATCGCATTGCTGCTCGGTGAACCGACCGCCACTGCCTGAGTCACATAGCGGTAGACATCGCCGCGTTCGCGAGGGCACGCGCCGAATGAACCGCTTGCACGAACATATCCAGGGGCAACGGCTTGAGCAGTACTCGCAGAGCGTCGTCAGACAACCGGCTGTCGGCCCGCAATCGTTCAGCGAATCAACCAGCCTGTGCACGGCATGTCGAATCCTGGCCAGTCATGCTTGCCGTCCGGTGGCGGCGTGCCATCCCGCCGTTGCGCACAGCGGCATATATCCCGAAGCAGGGAAGAAAGAGGATGGTGCTTGGCGTAGTCAGGGTTTACCGATCTGGAGAGGGGCTGAAAATGGGGGCGAGCATCTCTACGATGACGGATGCGCCTTCGGGTGTGAGGCCATGCCCGAGCATGGCGGTCTTGAGCGCTTCCTGTAGGGGTAGAGGAATCGGGTAGTCGGCACGTTCCACAATTGGCTGCCACGATTTCTCGATCTGTCTGATGCGCGAGGTCAGTCCAGCGAATGAACTCTGGTGGCGAATCGCTGCCATCGAATCGGCAAGAGATTCCTCGCGGATTGTGTATTGCTCGACAGGATGGTCAGTTTTGCGGCTGCTGCCCGCGCCGTTGGCGATCCATTCCATCCGATAGCCGCTCGTAATCGCCAGGCGAGCGATCGGTTCGAAGCTTGGTTTGCTCGATCCGCGGATATATCGTTTGAGCATGTCGACAGAGACCTGCATCGCTGCGGCAGCCTCTTTTTGAGTGCCGATAGCCTTCACAGCGACAGATATTCGCTCACCGAGCCGATCCGCGAGAATCGAACGTGACGCCTGATCCTCCGCAGAAGCATCCAGTCTGCCTAAGTGCTTAATCGCCATTTATATAGTGCATTTGAGCACTACTCGCGAGCCAAGCATGGCAAATATCTGCTTGACGTGGTGCATTTATTCTCATACACTTACTCTCATGGTGCAGATAAGCGTGCTCAGCAACAAACTGATGGCTGGACTCGGCAAGCATCGGGCCTGGGTCATCGCAAGTCATGCCGCAGGGCCGCAGTCTGGCCGAGGTAGCGGGGGACGCTGGGTATTTCGCCAGTGCTCGTTCGTACACACTGCACACACCGCTGTGCACGCGGTGCTGCCGATCGCTGCCCGCGATCTGCGACGCTGGGGTGCCCTGATGAAGACGTAGTGCACCCAATGAATCGGGCAGTGCGGAGCAGCCTGAGGCACGGCGCTTCGAAAAACGTTGTGCACATCGGGCTGCAGCGCTGTGACCACTAAAAGCTGGCCAGTGGAACATGTCAGATCAGTATGCAGCGGTTGTGAAGAAATTACGTGGTAATTCAGGATCTTCGAGACAATCTTGATAGTTGTTTGGGCAGCGGACAGAGACGCTTAAGGCATACACCGGCACCCAGATTATGGGGTCATCGAGCCTTTTGATGGCGATCTGTGCACCCAGCGCCTGCGGCCTAAACGAGCACTTCTTAAATGGTAACAGCGTTGGCCCCGATCAACCAGTACGTCCAGCGTTCATGCCGGTTCACGAGGGAATCGATGGGGCAATCGTGCGCATCTGCGCACCGTAGCGCCCCCGCATCTACTCCCATGGCGATTGACAGCCCCAGGAAATGCTGCCGTGAGGGTGATTTTGTGCCCGGCGCCGTCCGTTGGATCAAAACCGATACCACGAGCAAGTGAAGTGATTACGGCAAACGACAAAATCCACCTTTTGCTAAAGGTGACTCATGTCCTGAAAACGAGACGTACGTTCCCATTTTTGGATGTTCCATTGCAGACAGGCAGACAGTATCATCCGCCGCCTTGCAGCCGTAATTGCGGCGGTGCAGCAACGCGGTGTGGTGTCGAGAAGGCAGCGGAGCATTCGCCCCGCAAGCTTCTCTGACAACCCTGAGCTTGTCTTGCGTTGCACATCGTAACGAAGGGATTCAGTTAGCCGAGCGGAGCGGGGATGGGGTACCGGGACACAGACAGATGCCGTCGATTGCCCCCGATAGGGTCGCGTGGCCTGCGGCCCTATTGTGCGTGTCGCATGTGTTGTCGGCGGATGCTGCCGATTCTGCTGCTGCTGATTTTCGGCTTGCCGGTCGCCAACGGAGCAGCCAGCAACGCGGTTGGTTCCGATCCCGCGGCTGTGTCCGGCACGCCATCCATTACGTTCTACTACGGCAACGAGCCGCCGGTGAACATGCTGTCGCAGTTCGACTGGATCGTGGTGGAAGCCGCCGGCGTCAAGCCGCTGCAGCTTTCGCAGCTGCGGGCGCATGGCTCGGTCGTGTTCGCCTATGTCAGCCTTGGCGAGCAGGAACATTGGCGTTCCGGAGCCCAACCCTGTGGTGGCCAGTGTCCCACGCTCGGGCCGAACCGTGCGTGGGACACGTCCGTGATCGACCTGACCCAACCCGGCTGGTCGAACTACATCGTCAACCAGCGTATCGGTGCGCTGTGGAAGCAGGGCTATCGCGCGTTTTTCCTGGATACCCTGGACAGCTTCACGTTGTACGCGAAGGACAAGGCGCAGGTTGCCGCGCAGCGGGCGGCGCTGGCGGCCCTCATCCGGCGCATCCACGACACCTATCCGGGGGTCAAGCTGCTCCTGAACCGTGGATTCGATGTGTTGCCGGAGATCCACGATGTCGTCGCTGGGGTCGTCGCTGAGTCGCTGTTCCGGCAATGGGATGCGAGCGGCAAGGCCTACACGCCAGTGAGCCCGGCGGACAGCGAGTGGCTGCTCGGCAAGCTGCGGGAAGTCCAGCAGCGCTGGCACCTGCCGGTGGCGGTGATCGACTACCTACCGCCGAAGGATCGCGAGGCGTCGCGTGCGGACGCGCGCAGGATCGCGGCGCTCGGCTTCACGCCGTGGGTGAGCAACGCCGCGCTCGACGAGATGGGGGTCGGCGCCATCGAGGCAATGCCGCGCGAAGTGCTGATGCTCTACGAGCTGAGCGCGGACGATCCGACAGACGATGTCGCCAACCACGGCGTCAACCTCGATGCGGCGTTGCCGCTGGAGTACATGGGCTACGTGCCGGTCTATCACGACATGGCGGACCCGCTGCCGGCCGACACGCTCACGGGCCGCTACGCCGGCATCGTCGCCTGGTTCCCCGACCGGGTGCGCCACGATCCGCACGCCTACACCCGCTGGCTCCTCAAGCAGATGGACGATGGCGTGCCGGTGGCGTTCATCGGCGACCCGGGTGTGCCGCTCGCCGGTCCGCTGCTCGAGAAGATGGGGCTGAGGCTCGCCGCGAGCGTCGATGCCGGCCGCCTGCGCGTGCTTTCGCACGACGATTTACTCGGCTTCGAGACCTTCCCGCCAGTGGTACCGCCGGACGACGGCGGCTACGTGCCCGTGCGCGCGGATGTCCACGCCCACCTGTGGCTGCAGGCGGGCCACGGCGAGCGCCTGTCGCCAGTGCTCACGGGCCCGTGGGGCGGCATTGCCCTCAACCCGTGGGTGCTGAATAGCTCGCCGCTGACGGATCAGGTGGACAACGGGGAAGGTGGCGGCAGCGGCATCCAGGACCGCTGGATTCTCGACCCCTTCAAATTCTTCCGTACCGCGCTGCATCTGCCCGACATGCCGGTGGTGGATGCCACCACCGAGAACGGCAGTCGTATCGCCACCGCGCACATCGACGGCGACGGCTTCGCCAGCCGCGCGAACGTTCCCGGAACGCCGTTCGCCGGTCAGGTGATCCGTGACCGGATTCTCAAGCGCTTCGATTTCCCGACCACTGTCTCAGTCATCACCGGGGCGATCCGTTCGGACGGGCTGTTTCCGGAGATCGCGCCGCAGTTGCAGGCACTGGCGCGCAGCATCTTCCGCCTGCGGAACGTCGAGATCGCCTCGCACACCTACAGCCATCCCTTCGATTGGCACGAGATGCAGCCCGGCATGGCTTCCGGGGCCCACAACTTGCCGCTCAAGGGCTACCGTTACTCTCTCAAGCGCGAAATCGACGGCAGCGTGCGCTACATCGACACGCACCTGGCGCCGCCGGGCAAGCGCGTGAAAGTGCTGCTGTGGAGCGGCGACGCGCTGCCGCCAGCGCAGGCCGTGGCGATGACCGACGCGCTCGGCATTGCCAACATGAATGGCGGCGTGACCGACGTCACGTGGCGGAACCACAGCATCACGAATGTGTCGCCGATGACGCGCCCGGCCGGAGCCTGGACCCAGGTTTACGCACCGGTCATCAACGACAACGTCTTCACCAACGGCTACAAGGGACCGTACTGGGGTTTTGCGCGCGTGCTGCAGACCTTCGAGCTGACCGATATGCCGCGGCGACTCAAGCCCGTCACGATCTACTACCACTTCTTTTCCGGTACGCGGCCGGGGGCGACGGATGCCATCGCCAAGGCCTACGAGTACGCGCTTTCACATCAAACGCTGCCGATGTTCGAGAGCGCCTATTACGCGTTGGTGATGGACTACCGCCGCATCGGCGTGGCGCGTGCGCTGGACGGGAGTTGGATCATCAGCGGCGCCACGCAGGACCGCACGCTGCGCCTCGGGCCGAATGAATGGCCAGATCTGGCGGCGTCGAAGGGCGTCGTCGGCGTGCGCACGATCCCGCAGGGAAACTACGTGGCGCTGTCGGGGGCCGACCGCGTAGTGCTGAAACTCCGCAGCGAGCCGCCGGAGCACCCGTATCTGCAGCGTGCCAACGGCCGTGTCGCGGCGTTCCGGCGCACGGACGGTGGTTTCGATTTGAAGTTGAAAGGCGAAGTGCCGCTTCGCGCCACGCTGGCCCAGGTCGGCGACTGCCGCGTGAGCGCGCCGGGCGCGCGCCAGACACGCCAGCCGGATAGTGGGGTGCAACTGGATTGGGGCAACAGGGAGACTGGCGATGCCACGGTCCTTTGCCGGTAAGTCCCGGCGGCTGGCGGGGCCGCTGGCGATCCTGACGCTGGGGCTGGTGCTGGCCCTGGTGTTGGTGCTGCTGTTCCCGGGGCGCTCTGATTTCGGCTCCCGCAGCCTCAGCCAGTACGACGCGGCATCCCTGGCGTACCTGCAGGCGCAGCTCGCTGCTGAACCGGACGACCGGGCGCTGCGGTTGGCGCTGGCCCGGCATCAGCTGCAGGCAGGGAACATCGCGCAGGCGCGCACAACGCTGGCGCCGCTGCGTGCGAATCCCGGCCCGGACGTTGATCAGGTATTGCTGCAACTGGGCCTGCAGCGATTGTTTGCTGCGAAGGATGAGACGCAGCGTGCGCAGATCCGCCTGCAGGTGATCGCTGACATGGATCGCCTGCAGGCGCTGCCTCCGGACCAGCTCGACGACGGCGATACTGAAGCGCTGGCACGGGACCGTCTCGAAGTCGGCCAGCCCGATCGTGCCGCACCGCTCTACGAGCGCCTGGCCAAACGCAGCGATCCGGCGCAAGCCTTCACGCAATGGGCAACGGCCGCGAAGTGGTGGCTGGCGGCGAACCAGCCGACGCGCGCGGCGCAGGCCTGGCAACACGCGCTGGCCGCCGCGCAGACCCCGGCAGAAGGCGAGACGGCGGGGCGCGGCCTGCTGGCAGCAGCGCGCATGGGGGGAGAGTCCGCCGTTTCACTGCGCACCGCGCAGGCGCTGGTGAAGGCTCACCCGGACGACCCCGCACTGCTCGGCGACGCCGTGGACGCGGCGCTGGCCGCCGACCGCCCGGATCTCGCCCTGCCGTGGGCCCGGCAACTGGCGGCACTGCGGCCGGCCGACGACGCGGCGCAGCGCAAATACGGAGACGTGGCGCTGGCTACCGGCCATCTCGTCGATGCGCGGGCCGTGTGGCAGACACTTGCCGCACGCGATCCGGGCGATACGCAGCTGCAGCGCCGCGCCGCCCAGGTCGAGGAATGGACCGGTGAGCCGCAGCGCGCCCTGGTCCGCTACGTGGCGTTGTCGCGTTCGCACCCGGACGCGGCGACCGACCGGGAAATCGTCCGGCTTGGCAGTGCCGTGCACGATCTGCCCGCCGTGGTGGATGCGCTGGAGCGCCAGAACGCTCGTCACCGCCTTTCGACGGCGCAGATGACGATGCTGGTAGACGACCTCGACGATTATCTCGGGCACCCGCGACGCGCGGCACGGATCCTCGAAGCATGGCTCGGGCCGGCTGCCGACGAGCGCCCGCTGTGGGAGCGCCTGGCGCAGATCTACCGCCGTACCGACCAGCCGCAGCGCGCGCTGCAGACCTGGCAGCGCATCGCCAACCTCTACGGCATGGATACGCGCATCGCCCTGGCGCGGGCGCGCGTCCACGTCGAGGGCTGGGACTTCGGTGCCGCGTTGCACGACCTTGCTGCGCTGCTCGACCGTCCCGGGGCGGCACCGCCTGCCGACCCCATCTACTGGAATGCGCTGGCGTCGCTCGCCTGGCAGCGTGACGACGTGCCGATGGCGATCACCAGCTACCGCTGGCTGAACCAGCATGCCGAAAAAGGTTTCGATACGGGGGATGGGCTGCGCCTGGTGAAAGCCGAGCTGCGCACCCGCGATTACGAGGCGGCAACCCGGACCGTACTGCAAAGCTGGCCGCAGGCGACCACGCCTGACCTGCTGTTGATGGCGCTGGGCGGTGACCTGCAGGCCGGAAGGATCGATCTTGCCGCCAGCCTGCTGGCGGCCGCGCGGACCCGGCCCGGCCTGGTCACGAACAGCGCGACCTACTGGGCGCTGCGCGGCGTCTACGCCGATCAGCGCGGCGACTACGCCACGGCGCGCGCGGCTTACGAACAGTCGCTGCAGCTTGCGCCGGACGATGTCGACGTCCGCCAGGCGTTCCTGGGCGTGCTGATCGCGCAGAATGATACCGCAACCCTGCGCACAGTCCTGCCGCGCTGGAAGGCGGAGGCGGAAAGCGCCCCGACGCTGTGGTCGACCTACGCACAGGGCTGGACGACCCTCGGCCAGCCGTTGCAGGCCCTGCCGTGGTACGCGCGCTACCTGAAGGCCCATCCCGACGACTATCTGTGGTTGCTGAACTACGCCGATGCGCTCGACGCCGCCCGGCGCTTTGAGAGCGCCTACCGCATCCGTCTGTACGCGCTCACGCAATTGCGACCGAAAGTGTGGGCGTCGGCCCGACGCGTGGAAACCGCCGACGAGCGCGACCGCGACCGCCACGTCATCAGCGCGCAGCAGGCGCTGCTCGGCAATCCGGCCGACGCGCGCTGGCTCATGCGCGTCATCGACGGGCGGACGCTCGAATCCATGAGTCGCAACGACATCGCACTGCTGGTGGACTGGCATCTGGCAGCGAACCAGCCCGCCTACGCGCGCTTCTGGCTGCTGCGGGCGCAGATGCACCGCATGCGCCTGCCGATGTACCAGCAGTTGTCGGTGGCGCTGGCTGCCAACGACCACGCCGCCATTGGCCGCATCCTGGCGCGCTCGTCGCAGCCGGGGCTGACCGACCGTGTGGCCGGCTTCACCCGCATCGACCACGACGCCAATGGCCTGCTGCTGGCGCTGGACCATATCAACGGCCATACGCCGTGGGCGCCCGGTATCGAGGTGCTGCCCAAGCAGGCCGTGGAGATCTACCGTCGCATGCCGCAGAACGCGGGTGTCGATCTGACGGCGACGCGCATCGGTGGGCTGCAGATGACCACCGAGCTGGGCTCGGTGGCGCGCAGCACCGCACATTGGACGGCCCGGTTGGAAGTCGGCGCCACCCAGTACCAACGGCGCGGCATCGCCTTGACGATGACGGGCCTCGGCCGCGAGCTGTTGGTACGGCTGAAGCTTGTCCACCGCGGCGCGCGCAGCACGCAAAGACAAAGTTGATTCCGATGCCTAACGCCTGAAGTCCACCGCGGCGCGCGCAGCACGCAAACCGTCAGCGTCGGGCGAGTGGAAGCGCAGCCGGATGCCAGTTTCATGCAGGCGGCGGTGAGCGATACCTGGCGATTCACGGACCATTTCAGCGGCACCCTGTTCGCGCGCTGGCATGACCAGACGCTGGACTCGGCTTACTTTCGCGTGCTCGGCGTGCGGGACTCGGCCGGCGTGTCGATCGACTACGCGCTGACGGCGCGCGACAGCTTGCAGCTTGGCGCTTCGCTGTTGCGTTACCGCTCGCGCTGGAACGATTTTCTCGGCAACGGCGCCGAGTTCGAGGGGCATTTCCAGCGCGCGTTGCTGGTCGGGCGCAACTACGAGATCGCGGCACGCTATGACGTCAGCTACATCCGCAACCGGCTGCGGCAGGGTGTGCTGCCGGCACGCCTGCAACCCCTTTTCAAACCTGACATGCAACCCGCCACGGCCGATCTGATCCTGCCGGAGCAATACGGCTACACCGGCCCGGGGCTGGCGATATCGCACGGCCTGCCGGGCGATGACTACCCGCAGGTCGGGGCGCTGCGCTGGCTGTTCGATTTCGGCGCTGGCTATGTGTGGCCTGACGGCCGTTTCGGCTACGACGTCAGTGGGGCAGTGGGCATGCCGGTCATTGGCAGCGACGAGCTGAGCCTGTCGTTTGGCCTGGGCCAGACACCGGGCACTGCGGGTGGTACCGCGCAGACGCTCGGCCTGCGTTACCTGTATTTCTTCGGCAAGTGAAGCCCATGACGCGAGCCGAACCACCCAACCTGCTTTGTCTACCCCGGGGCCGGATGCGGTCCGTCTCCGGTTCTTTTTCCATGCGAGGACGTGATGCGATGAAGACCCTGAAACATTTCATGACCGCTGTCGCGGCAGCAGGCGTGCTGCTGGCGGCGAGCGGCTGCTCCACCATCGCCGCACAGCGTACGTCGGCTTTTTCGGCTGGCGCGCACTGGGTGCAATTGCCGATGTTGAACAACGCCGAGACGCCACGGGCCGGCGATAGTGCCGAGGCCATCGCCGGGACGCTGCTGCGTGCCCGCGGCGTCACGAACCTTGGCCACTATCCGCTACGCAGCACCGAAAGCGGCCTGCCTGACCTCGACGATAGCCACCGCTTGGTGTCGGCGCTGGAGTGGGCGAAGCGCGAAGGCTTCGATTACGGGCTGGGTGGCGTGGTTTCCGAATGGGGCTACAAGACCGGGCTGGACGGTGAACCCGCCGCCGGCGTGACGCTGCAGGTCTACGACGTGACCACCGGGCAGATCGTGTGGTCGGCTTCGGGCGCGAAGTCCGGTTGGGGCTACGACAGCGTGAGCCAGATCGAGCAGAGCTTGCTGGAAAAGCTTGTCTCGCGCCTGCCGCTGAGCCGCTGAGGGTTGGGCGATGGCCGCGCGGCTTGACGAATTTCACTACCGGCCCCCGTCACCGGTGGCGGCCTGGGTGGAAACCGTGGTCGGCACCTTGATCGTGCCGGCCATCGGTCTGCTGTTCCACCGTTCGGATTTCCTGTTCCTGCAGTCGCAGTTCTCGTGGCTGGTGTTCGCGCCGCTGCTGTTCGGCGTGCGCTACGGCTTCGCCTTCGGCTTCACCAGCGGCCTGATGACTGTGCTGCTGATGTTGATCGAGCATGCGTGGACACCGGCCGCTGCCGCTACGTTCCCTTACCAATATGCGTTGTGCGCGTTGCTGGTGGGCATGATCGGCGGCCAGTTTGCGGACGTGTGGCTGCGGCGGCTGGCACGCATGCAGTTGTTCAACGACCACGTCGGTGAGGAGCTCACGACTTTCGCAAGCAGCTACCAGATGCTGAAGCTTTCCCATGGACGCCTGGAGGAGCGGCTGGCTGATGACGCCTACAGCCTGCGCGGGGCCTTCGAGGCGCTGAAGTGGCGGATCGCCAGCGGGCGTGTCGACGACCCGGAGTTCCTGCACCACCATGCGCAGGCGTTCCTGGACTTTCTCGCCACCCATTGCCGGCTTCAGGGTGCGCTGCTGTATGAGATTCACGATGACATGGCCGACCTGCCGAGCGCCACGCTGGGCGATGGCCACGTGACGGTACGTCCCGACCATCCGATGATCCGCGACTGCTTGGCGAGCGGCAAGGTCGTGGCGCTGCGCGCCGAGAACATTTCCCAGGTGGAGGGACGGGTCCAACAGGATGGGCTGCTCGCAGTGGTCCCGCTGATCGATGTGCATGGCGCCATCCACGCGGTCGTGGTCGTGACGGACATGCCGTTCATCGCTTTCAACGACCAGAACCTCGACATGCTGGGCGTGCTGGCGGCAGGCATGGCGAATTTCGCACATCCGAGGACACAGCCCTCCAAGGCGCGTTTCGGAGAGGGCGATCAGGAAGGCTTCCACGACCGGGTGGCGCTGTGGTCTACCTACGTGGCTCGCTACCATATCGACACGATGCTGGTGGGCATCCAGCTTGCGGCGGCAATCTCCAGGAAGGGGGACGTACAGGCTGCCGACCAGCTCGTGATGGGCGAGTTGCGGTCTCTCGACGCGGCGTGCGTCTACCGCACCAGCAAGGGCGGGGTTTGCGTGCTGGTGCTGATGCCCATGACGAGTGAATACGGCGCGCACAAGTATGTGAAGCGTATCCAGGCACTCATGATCCGGCGTTTTGATCTGGGCTTCCCGGCCATCGACCAGCAGGCCAAGTTCCTTCCGTTGGCGCTGGATGGGTCGATGGAGGCTGCGGAGGCGATCGAACGCTTGTGCCGGGAGTGCGACGTTGCGGATGCTTGACGCCCTGCTGTGGGTGCTGGCCGGGCTGTGCGAGGCCGCAGGCGGCTGGCTGCTGTTCACCGGCTGGCCGTGGCTGGCGCTGCTGGCCCATGCGTTGTGCGCCATGGCCGCGACAGCTGCCGCATGGCTCATCCTGCCGCCGCACTACCATCGCGGCCTACGGCGCGCCGTGGTCTATCCATTCGTCTTCGCTTTCTGCGTTCCCGTGTTCGGCCCGCTCGGGTTGCTGGTGAGCGTGCTGCCGGCGCTGTACTTCGGCCGTGCCGAGCCCGAGAAGGACTGGCGCGATCTGGATCAGCTCGATCTGCCCTACAAGCCCGTCGAGCTGGCTACGGATATCGTCTATCTCGATACTGGAGTACGCCGGGCGCTGCTCATTGACGATGTGGAAACCCGGGTCCGGGCATTGCGCGCCACGCGCAACATGAGCGGCCGGCGCGCGGTTCCGATCCTGAAGATCGCATTGCAGGACCCGGTCGACGAAGTGCGGCTGCTGGCCTACGCGCTGGTGGATGGCAAGCTCCAGCGCATCGAACAGGGCGTCCAGGCGCTGCGGAAGGAACTTGAGGCTCACCCGGGAGATTCCCGATTCCAGGCCAAGTGCGAGGAGGCCATCGCGGAGTTGTACTGCGAGGAGGCCGAGCTGGGGCTGGTGGAGGGGGAAGTTCGTCAACAGGCGCTGCTACAGGCCCTCAAGGCCATCGATGTCGCACTGGGTGTATCGGATACGCCCGTACGCCAGTACCTGCGCGGGCGCATCCAGCTGCGGCTGGGCCGGGTCGAAGCGGCGGCGCAGGCCCTGCACCGCGCTGAAGCGAGCGGGCTGGCTGCGGATCGGATCGCGCCCTATCTTGCCGAGTGCGCTTTCATGCGGCGCGACGTCGGCGGCGTGCGCCGCGAACTGGCGCGCATTTCGGATTCCCTGAGACAAACCCCGGTGCTGCGCGCCGTGACGGAGTACTGGTCATGAGCACGGCCATGAGTGGGACCGGAGATACGATGAATGGCGATGCAACGGTGGACGTCACGCTGTTGCTGGAAGGCACCTATCCGTACATCCGTGGCGGCGTATCTTCGTGGATTCACCAGATGATCCGGGGTCTGCCCGAGCTGCGTTTCGCGGTGATCTTCATCGGCGGGCAGAAACGCGATTACGGCGCCATGCAGTATCGCTTCCCGCCCAATGTCGTGCGCTTCGAGGAGCGTTTTCTCATGGAGGCCTGGCGTACCGCCGATGCCGGGACCGAACGCGGCAATCCGCACGCCTTCGTTGCCAGCGACGCGCTCCACGCGGGCTTCAAGACCAACAATGCGACGCAGGCCGCCGCAGCCTTTAGCACGGCGGCCGACCTGCTGGGCAAGCCCGGTGGCCTGACGCGCCGGTCCTTCCTGTACAGCCGCGAGTCGTGGCAGCAGATCTGCGATTACTACGGGCGCTATTGCCGCGATCCTTCCTTCGTTGACTATTTCTGGACGGTGCGCACGATGCATGCGCCGCTGTTCGACCTCGTCGATATCGCCCGGCACATGCCGGAAACGCGGCTCGTGCATGCCGTCAGCACCGGCTATGCCGGGCATCTCGGCGCGCTGGCGCACGAGCTGCGTGGCTTTCCGCTGCTGCTGACCGAGCACGGCATCTACACCAAGGAGCGCCGCATCGACCTGGCGCAGGCGGGATGGATTCACGATGCGGACAACACGTATGCCGGTACCTTGCAGCGTGACATCGGCTACACGCGTGAGCTGTGGATCCGTTTCTTCGAAGGACTGGGCCGCGTGACCTACCGCGCCGCGTCGGTGGTCACGGCGCTGTACGAGGGCAACAGCCTGCAGCAGCAGCGCGATGGCGCGCCACCAGAGCGTTGCCGGGTCGTTCCCAACGGTATCGACATCGAACGCTTCCATGCAGTGCGCGTGCCGCGCGAGCGTACAGTTCCACCGGTGCTGGGCTTGATCGGGCGCGTGGTGTCGATCAAGGACATCAAGAATTTCATCCGCGCGATGCCGGCGGTCTGCAGTGCCCTGCCGAAGGCGGAGGGCTGGATCGTCGGGCCGGACGATGAGGATCCGTCCTATGCGGCGGAATGCCGCGCCCTGGTGAGCAACCTGCAACTGGAGGGGCGGGTGAAATTCCTGGGGTTCCAGAAGACCGAGGAAATCCTCCCGCAGCTCGGGCTGGTGGTGCTCAGCTCCATCAGTGAAGCGCAACCGCTGGTGCTGCTGGAAGGCTTTGCGGCCGGAATTCCCGCCGTGTCCACCGCCGTCGGCTGTTGTTCGGAACTGATCTTCGGTGCCACTGACGAAGACCGCGCGCTGGGTGCGGCGGGGGCGACGGTGCCGATCGCCAACCCTCAGGCCCTGGCCCGCGCCATGACCGGCCTGCTGGTTGATCCGGAAGCCTGGCGGCATGCGCACGATGCGGCAGTGGCGCGCGTCGAGCGCTTCTATTCAGAGGACCTGATGTTCCAGCGCTACCGCGACCTGTATCGGGAAGTCGGCGGCATGCCGGGCCTGCCACAGACCGCTGCGAAGGAGCGCTGAACATGGCCGGAATCGGTTTCGAGCTGCGCAAGCTGCTGCGCACCCAGACGTATACCGGGCTGATCCGTTCCTACGGTTACGCCGGCCTCATCAGTTCCGGGCCATGGGTGCTGTCGATCGGTGTGATCGTGGCGCTGGGCATGCTGAGCCTCGCTCATGTGCAGGATGCGCGCGAGGTGGGCGCGTTCCAGGTATCCGTTACCTATCTGGTGGCGGTATCCCTCATTCTCAGCGGCCTTGCGCAGCTTGTGTACACGCGCTACGTCGCAGACCGCCTCTACGAGAAGCGCGCGGATGCGGTGCTGCCCAATCTCATCGGCGTGCTCACGCTCGGCAACGTCATCGCCGGGGCATTCGCTGCCGGAGTGATCCTGCTGCTGTTCGGCGGCACGCCGCTGCTGTATCGCGTGGAGATGTTCATCACCTTCGTCACGCTGTGCAACATCTGGGTGCTGACGGTGTTCCTCGCCGGGATGAAGAACTACCTCTCCATCCTGTGGTGTTTCGTGGCGGGTTATGGCACGGTGCTGGTGCTGGGGCTGGCGCTGCGGCCGTGGGGGCTGGTCGGGCTGCTGGGTGCGTTCTGCATCGGCCAGGCGATCCTGCTGCTCTCGCTGCTGTACCTGGTGATGAGCGCCTATCCGTCAGACCGCCTGGTCGAATGGGACATCCTGCGAAGTGACCGGACCTACCGCTCGCTGATCTTCACCGGGTTCTTCTACAACCTGGGAATCTGGGTCGACAAGTTCATGTTCTGGTACGACCCGGCCACCTCGATTCCCGTGATCGGTCCGCTGCGTGCTTCGCCGATCTATGACTTTCCGATGTTCCTGGCCTACCTGTCGATCGTGCCGGGGATGGCGGTGTTCCTGATCCGCATGGAAACCGATTTCGCCGAGCACTACGACTACTACTACGACGCCATTCGCCAGGGCGATACGCTGGCGCGCATCGAGGAGCAGCGCGGCGGCATGATCGACACGGCGCGTCAGGGCATCTACGAGATCTTCAAGATCCAGGGCATCACCATCGCGATCCTGCTGCTGCTGGCGCCGCTCATCATGCGCGTCGTGGGTTTTTCGGACCTCTACGTGCCGCTGTTCGACATCGACATCGTCGGCGTCGGTGCGCAGTTGCTGTTGCTGGCCATCCTCAACACGCTGTTCTATCTGAACCGGCTGATCTTGGCGCTGTGCCTGTGCGCGCTGTTCGTGGCAGGCAATTTTGTCCTGACCTGGCTTTCCCAGCGCCTGGGCGTGCCGTTCTACGGCTACGGCTTTGCGGTGTCCCTCGGCCTGGTTTCGCTGGTCGGGCTGGTCATGCTGTCGCGGGTGTTCGACAGCCTGACCTACGAGACTTTCATGCTCCAGGCCGGCCCGGAGAACAATCCTCATGAACGCTCGAACGTATTCCGGCGAGGCGCACGCAAGCGTGGGCGGCAGGCGGAGCCGGGTATCGCACCGGGCGAGGCTGGCGGGACGTGAAGGGCAAGCCCGAAGCGAGGCAAGATTCCAGCATTCCCGTGATGGCGCTGCCATCCGGGGCGATGGGCATGACAGAAGGATTCGAACAGGGATAGAAATGATGAACGACATCGTGGAACGGCATCCGGGGCGCAAATGGAGGCTGCACGCCACTCTCGCGGGTGCGGCGCTGCTCCTGTGCGCCTGCGGCAATGGCGGTGTGAGCGCATTGGGACCCGATTCGTCTGCGCCTTCCGACGGGAATCCGCCTCCGGATACCTCGACCAACCCGCCGCCGTCGACGGTGCCGGGCCTGGCGGCCAACGGTGACCTTGTGGAGGATCGCACGATCTACCAAGCGTTGAATCCGCCGCCGAGCAATCCTTCCAAGGACAACGTTTCACCGCAGGCGATCGACGACGTGTTGGTCGTGGTTCTGCCGCCGGCACCCGGCGGTGCCTGCACCGATGGTGAGGGCAACGGCTGGGGCACGGCGACCGTTGCCGTCAACGGCGGCAAGGAAGACTACAGCGGCTGCACCCTGACCGATGTCGACGGCAAGGGCGTGAACGGCGCGGCTGCACTCGATCACTTCAGCACCTTTAGCCCTGCCGTCAACGTCGTTTTTTCGGCCGACGACTACGACATCAACACCCTGTACACATCGCAGGAGCTGACGGACGTGCAGGCCAACGGCAACGCCGCGATGAGTATCCGCGGCGCCTCCACGCGCCTGGCGTCGCAAAAAGGCTACAAGATCAAGCTGAACAAGAATTTCAAGGTCGATGGCAAGAAGATTCCCCAGTGGCACAACCAGCGCACGCTGCAGCTCAACAAGCACCCCTACGACCTGACCCGCATCCGCAACAAGCTGGCCTTCGACCTGTTCACGCAGGTTCCCGACTTCGTCAGCCTGCGCACGCAGTTCGTGCATCTGAACGTTGCCGGCGACACCGGCCCGGAACCTGCAGGCGACTACGGCCTGTTCACGCACGTCGAGAAGGAGGACGACCACTGGGCCGACGCGCACGGACTGGATGACGACAGCAGTATTTTCAAATCCCAGAGCTTCTACTTCATGCCGCTGGCAACGATGCCGGAGCTGCAACAGCCGGTGGGTTCGCTGCTCTTCGAAACCATCATCAAATCCGAGAATGACAACAACGCTGACATGACGAATTTGTTCGCCATGCTCGCCGACGTCAACGACAACCAGGACTTCCTGACGGTCGACGGGTACTCGAACGATTTCGGGACGGTCTTCCAGAAATGGTTTCATCCCGACAACTTCCGTACCTGGCTGGCGGTGAACATCCTGCTGTCCAACATCGACACCAATTCGCAGAACTTCTATCTTTACCGCCCGACGCCAGTTACGCAGTTCTACTTCACGCCATGGGACTACGACGGCGGCTTCGACTGGGATCACCAGCCCGGCGGATCCCTGCCGGCGCGCTGGCAGGAGGGCCTGAGCAACTGGTGGGGGATGCCGCTGGTGCGGCGCTACATCATGGCTCCCGGTGAGGTTCAGAACCTGACCACGAAGATCCAGCAGCTCTACGGCAACGGCAGCGGCGTGGTGAGCCCGGCCAGCGTCCAGAACCTCATTACCGGTTACGCGGCGTACACCGACGCGAGCGGGTCGACGCTGACCGACATCATCCAGAACTCGTCGGATCTGCAACATCTGTCACAGGACGGCAATGCCGGTGGCGCAATGGGCGAACGCAGCGCAGAACTTGCGCGCCTGCCAGGAACGGTTGCAGCGTCCCTGAACCAGTATCTGGACAATCTCAACCGGCCCATGCCCGTCTACCAGGGGGCCATCGGTCCCGGCGACGCCGGCGGGACGGCGGGCGTCGTGACGCTGACGTGGGATGCGTCGTGGGACGTCAATGGCCGCGTCATGGTCGATGACGTATACCTTTCCACTACACTGGATGCCGGTCTCGCGATGGGCGCACCCGGTACGCCTGCCGCCACCGATGCTGCCTGTACGCAACAGCCCGCCGAGCCGGTGCCGGTATTTCATGACAACCTGCTCGCGGATGGCAAGATCGCGTCAATCGGCCTGCCCGACAATCCCGAGGGCAACGCGCTGCCGGTTCCGGTGGGTCACCTGACGCCCGGTACGACCTATTACCTGAAAGTCGTGATTCGCAACGCGGCGGGCTACTGCCAGAGTGCCTTCGACGGCTATCAGGATGCGGCAGGCAAGACTTACGACGGCGTGCTGGCCTTTACCTACAACACCGACGGCACCGTAACCATCCTGAATTGAGGGAATTCGAGCGCTCTCGCGATAAAGGGGGCGCTCAAACGCTTGACAGGTTGGGCGCGTTCATTAAAATAGCGCCTCCTTAGTTGGGCGGGAATAGCTCAGTTGGTAGAGCGCAACCTTGCCAAGGTTGAGGTCGCGAGTTCGAGCCTCGTTTCCCGCTCCATTTGTTACGCCACGAACCCGGCATCATGTCGCATGTCCGGGTTTTTATCATGTGCGCCGCGGCCAGGTGGCAGAGTGGTTATGCAGCGGATTGCAAATCCGTGTACGTCGGTTCAATTCCGGCCCTGGCCTCCACTTTTCGCGCCATCCGTAAAGACACCGCCGCCCGCCTGATAGTGCCGCCGCGACGGGTTCACACGGCTTTCACTTCGCTTTTTCGCGCAGCGACTTGACTTGCTCTGCCGTCACATGCCTTGCCTGATTACCCCACGACGAGCGTTCGTGGTTGACGATGTCGGCAATGTCGTGGTCGTTGAGCGCAGCACCGAAGGGTGGCATCGGGCTAGGGTAGGTCACGCCGTCGATGGCGACACCCTGCAGGCCATGCAGCACGGCGGAAATCTGCTGCGTCGGGTCCGGGTCCAGTACTGCCGCATTGCCTTTCAGCGGCGGGAAGGCGCCCGGCAGGCCCATGCCGGTGGCCTGGTGGCAGGCTGCGCAATTCTTCGCGTAGAGTTCGGCGCCGTGGTCGGGGTTAAAGGCGTAGGGGCCGGCGGCGGCAGGTGGTGCGACCGGGGCCGCAGCGGTTTCCTGCGTGATGTTCGGCTGCGCCGGCGGCGTGCCGTCGCTGGCCGTTGCCCGCAACACACCGACGGCGCCGACTGCGACGTGCGCCATGTTGTGGTCGACGAACGCATAGTCACCGGGTTCCGGCAGGATGACGTCGAAGATCGCGCCGGCGCCGGGCGGGATGCCATAGGTCGAGACGCCGTGCAGGGCGTTCTTCGTCGCGCCGTCGGTGTAGACGCGGTCGAAGATCGCGCCGATGACGTGGAACGACGACCACAGGCTCGGGCCGGCGTCGACGACGTACAGCCGCACGCGTTCCCCGGCGGTGGCGGCGAGCGGGTGGTCCTTGTACTGGAATGCCGTGCCGTTGAACACGACTTCGTCCGCGCGTTCCGCGAGCATCTTCGCGAAGCTCGGCCCCATCAGTGTGCCGGAGAGCTGTTGCGTGTACCACTCGCCCTGAACCAGCACGTAGCTTTCGGCAGCCGGCGGCAGCGGGTCATCCACCGGATCAACGATCAACGCGCCGTACATGCCGTTGCCGATATGCAGCAGTACCGGCGGCGTGCCGCAATGGTAGAGAAAGGCGCCGGGCACGTTGGCCTTGAACGAGAAATGGATGGTCTGGCCGGGGTCGATGTCGACGTAATGGGAGCTCGGCGCGGTTTCAGCGGCGTGGAAGTCGATGGAATGGTGCATGGTGCCGTTGTTCGTGAACGACACGTTGACGGTCTGGCCCTGGCGCACGTGGATGACCGGGCCGGGCACCTCATCGCCGAAAGTCCAGGCGCTGTAGTAGACGCCGCTGGCGATCTCGACCTTGCGGTCGGTGGCGGCGATCTTAACGTCGATGCTTGGGCCGTCCTGCAACGGTGGGAGACGCGCATCGCGAGCCTGGGCCACGGGTTTGCTGGAGGCCAGCGCCAGCGGCGACACGGCGGCGGCGGCGGCGGTCGGGGAGGGCGCCTGCACGTTGAAACTGCTGTGCAGCCCGGCGACGAGAAAGAACACGATGGCGGCGATGCCGAGCAGCGCCGGCAGCTGGATGCTCCACGGCACGAGGCGCACGGCACGACGACTGGTGTCGGTGCTCCATTCGGAGAGCAAGCGCCAGCGCGGGAAGCGGCGCTCGATGAGGGCATCCAGGCTGTAGGGGCTGGAGCCGGCGCGGTAGTTCAGCGTGATGAGCGCGATGAACACCAGCACGTAGACGAGGGCGGTGCCCATGTTCGCCGCGCCGACCGAATACGGCCCGCCGAAGCCTTCCGCCGTGCTCCACACCAGCAGGCTGAACAGCGCGCCGAGCACGTAAGTGGTCTTCCGGGCGACGCCGAACAGCAGTGCGATGGCAAGCGTGGTTTCCGCCAGCCGCGTGAGCCACACGAACAGCATGGCGTGCGGCGTGACGATCGCGATCCACATGTCGAACCACCACGCCGACCACGCGGCCTGACCGGCGGCAGCGTTGTGCAGGTAGCCCACGTAGTGGGCGGCGAACTTCGGTGTCCACGTCAGGGCGGCGTCGACGACCCAGATCAGGCCGAAGGCGACGCGTAGTGCGGCGCTGGCCATGGCTGGCCAGGCTTCGGCGAGGCGGTGCTGTCTTCTGTTTTCAGGCATGGGATCAAATCGTGTGGTAAGTGGGAAAGGCCGAGGTGCACGGGACCGCCATTCAGCGTAGCGCCTGCTCGCGGGCATTGCCGATGTAGCGTGCCGGCGTCAGTGCGACGAGTTGCGTTTTCACCGCCGGTGGCAGTTCGAGTGTGGCGATGAAAGCCTGCAGGACAGCGGCGTCGATGTGGTGTCCGCGCGTCAGCTTCTTGAGTTGTTCGTAAGGCTCGGGCAGCCCATAGCGGCGCATGACGGTCTGAATCGCTTCCGCCAGCACTTCCCAGTTGTGTTCGAGGTCTTCCGCCAGACGCGCCGGGTTTGCTTCCAGCTTGCCAAGCCCCTTTTCCAGCGACTGCAGGGCGATGACGATGTGCGCGATGCCGACGCCGAGGTTGCGCAGCGTGGTGGAGTCCGTCAGGTCGCGCTGCCAGCGGGAAATCGGCAGCTTGCCGGCACAATAGTCCATGACGGCGTTCGCCAGCCCCAGGTTGCCTTCGGCATTCTCGAAGTCGATGGGGTTGATCTTGTGCGGCATGGTGGAGGAGCCGACTTCCCCAGCCACCGGGCGCTGCTTCAGGTAACCGAGCGAGATGTAACCCCACACGTCGCGGCAGAAGTCGATGAGGATGGTGTCGGCACGCATCAATGCGTGGAAGTATTCGGCGATGAAGTCGTGCGGTTCGATCTGCGTGGTGGCGGGGCTGGGTTCGAGGCCCAGGTCGGCGAGCACGCGCGCCGAGAATACCGGCCAGTCCACGTCCGGGTAGGCCGCGATGTGGGCGTTGTAGTTGCCGGTGGCGCCGTTGAGCTTGGCGAGCATCGGCACGGCAGCGAACTGCGCGCGTTGGCGGCGCAGGCGCGCCACGAACACCGCAACTTCCTTGCCCAGCGTGGTGGGCGAGGCGGGTTGGCCGTGCGTGTGCGCGAGCATCGGCTGTGCGGCGTGGCGGTCTGCCAGTACGGCGAGTTCGTCGATGAGGTGGTCCAGCGCCGGCAGCAGCACCTGCGCGCGGGCGTCCTTCAGCATCAGCGCATAGGCGACGTTGTTGATGTCTTCAGACGTGCAGGCGAAATGCACGAACTCGGAGATGCGCGCGAGTTCCGGAAACGTCTTGAAGCATTCCTTGATGTAGTACTCGATCGCTTTCACGTCGTGGTTCGTGGTGCGTTCAATTTCCTTCACGCGCTCGGCGTGCTCGACCGTGAAGTCCGCCGCGATCTGTTCCAGTGCCGCTGTGGCAACCATGGACAGTGGCGCGACTTCCGTGATTTCCGCAGTCGCTGCCAAATGCTTCAACCATGCCAGTTCCACCTGCAGGCGGTAGCGCATCAACCCGTATTCCGAAAACAGCTCGCGCAGCGCCGTGCATTTGCCGGCGTAGCGGCCGTCGATGGGGGAAATGGCCGTCAGTGTCGATAACTTCATCGCGTCGTGGTTTTGCTAGGATGAACGTGCATTTTACGCATGCCGGCCACGTCTCTGGCCGGACTCGAAAACTTCAAGGAACGACAGATGGCGAAGACGCGCACCGAACGCGACAGCATGGGCGAACTGCAGGTACCGGCAGAGGCATTGTGGGGCGCGCAGACGCAGCGCGCCGTTGACAATTTCCCGGTTTCCGGGCTGCACATCCCGCGCGCGATGATCCGTGCGCTGGGCCAGATCAAGGCCGCTGCGGCGGAAGTCAACCACGGTCTCGGGCTGCTGGATGCGGAACGCACCCAGGCCATTGTCGCGGCAGCGGAAGCCGTCAGTGCCGGCGAATACGACACCCAGTTCCCGATCGACATCTTCCAGACTGGTTCCGGCACGTCGTCGAACATGAACGCGAACGAGGTCATCGCGCACATCGCCTCCGCGGCCGCCGGCGTGAAAATCCACCCGAACGACCACGTCAACATGGGAGCGAGCTCGAACGACACGATCCCGACATCCATCCACGTCGCCGCCAGTGTGGAAGTGAAGGAACAGTTGCTGCCGGCGCTGGCGCATCTGTCCAAGGCGATTCGTCGCAAGGGCAATTCACTGAAATCCGTCGTCAAGACCGGTCGCACGCATTTGATGGACGCCATGCCGGTGCGCTTCGACCAGGAACTGTCCGGCTGGGCACAGCAGATCGACAACGGCATCGCGCGCGTGGAGGCGGTGCTGCCGCGCCTGCACCGGCTGGCGCAGGGTGGCACGGCGGTTGGCACTGGCATCAACGCACATCCGAAGTTCGGCAAGCTCATCGCCGCGCAGTTGTCGAAGCGCTGCAAGGTGAAGTTCGAGCCGAGCCCGAACTACTTCGAAAGCCTGTCCTGCCAGGACACCGCCGTGGAGCTGTCCGGCGCGCTGCGCGTGATCGCCGTGAGCCTGAACAAGATCGGCAACGACCTGCGCTGGATGAATTCCGGGCCTTTGGCCGGCATCGGCGATATCAGCCTGCAGGCGCTGCAGCCTGGTTCCAGCATCATGCCGGGCAAGGTCAACCCGGTGATTCCTGAATCCGTGGTGATGGTGGCGGCGCACGTCATCGGCAACGATGCGGCCATTGCCTTTGCTGGCGCGGCGGGTAATTTCCAGCTCAACGTGATGCTGCCGGTGATCGCCTACAACCTGCTGCAGTCCATCGAACTCGTCGCCAACGTGTCGCGCCTGCTGGCCGACAACGCGATCGCCACGTTCAAGGTCAACAAGCCGCGCATCCAGCAGGCGCTGGACCGCAACCCGATCCTCATCACGGCCGCGAACGCGAAGATCGGCTACGACGCCGGTTCCAAGATCGCCAAGCTGGCCTACAAGGAAGGGCGGCCGATCCTGGAAGTGGCGCGCGAACACACCGACCTGCCGGAGGCCGAGCTGCGCAAGCTGCTCGATCCGGCGGCGCTGACGCAGGGCGGAATCGCGGGTTGAGATGGATCAGATGCCGTTCAGCGTGGCGCGGCAGCCTGTCGGCAGGCCACCGCGCCGCGAGCCATCGCGGTGATGTAGCCTTCATGTTGCGATGCGGGTTCAGATAGAAGGGGCGATCCATGGCGTTGTTCGGAACGGGCGGGAAACGGAGTGATGCGGATCTGCGCCGGGCGATGGGCGGGGATGGCAGCGACAAGCTGCCGCCGGTCTACCTGACGATCTATGCCGAGCATCTGCGCGATCCGGAGATCCTGGAGGCCTTTCGCAAGGCACTGCCGGAAGGCAGGCGCTGTGAGTACGGCGTACTGCCGAAGGCGCCGCAGCCGGGCGTGTCGGCTCCGGTGCTGGCTGGAAGCGCGGCGCTGAGCCTGTTCAACGACCCGGAGACGCTCGACCCTCTCGCGGATTGTGTTGCCGCGACGCGCCAGGCGGGGCCGGAGTACGCGCTGATCGTCGTCGTCAACCCCACGCAGCTCGCAGCCCTTGGCCGCTGGCTTAAGCGCCGGGCGGAAACGACCCACCTCAGCGGCGTGCGGCTGCTGGTGGCGTCGAACGTGGATGAGGTGATGCCGCAGCTCGCAGTACGCCTCGGGCCGGTCAAGGGTGACAACATCATCCGCATGCCGATGGCGACGGAAGTCGAGAACTCGCCGATGCGCAATTACTACGTCTTCAGCCCGCAGCTCCACGATCTGACACGGCGCATCCGCGATTTCGCCCACAACGGCGTGGACCGCGCCTACCTGCTGGGCGGACCGGGCAGTGGCAAGACCACGCTCGCGTATTACTACTACCTGTGCCGCGGCAAGGGACGTTTCGTCACCGTCAACCTGTCCTCGGAAAGCACGGGCGACAAGGCGGCGATCAAGTCACTGCTGTGCGGGCATGTTTCCGGCGCATTTCCCGGCGCCGGTGCGCGCAACGGTGCGTTTACCACTGCGGCAGACGGCGTGTGCTTCATCGACGAGAGCCACGGCCTGACCGGGGCGGTGATGGAAGTGCTGATGGAAGCCCTGGACAGCGGCCAGTACATGCCCTACGGCGCGTCGAGCAAGCGGGCTGTGGAGTGCGCCATCCTGTTCGCCACGAACCGCAGCTGGGAACATCTGCAGAACGCCGTCAACATCGACGAGTTCACGCGCCTGGGTGCGGCGGTGCTGGAAGTACCGGAGCTGACGAAGCGCCAGGAAGACCTGATCGCCGTCGTCGGCATGACGCTCGCGAAGCTGGCGGAAGGCTGCACGAGCTGGACGAAGCCTGCCGGCGTCAGCGCCGAAGCATGGAAGCTGATTTCCGAGTGCCGCTGGCACGGGAACGTGCGGGCGCTGGTGCGCGTGCTGGAAGCCGGCTTCGTGGACGCCGCCGCGCGCGGCAACGACAGCCTGTTGCAGGTTCAGGACATTGCGCACGGTATCAGCCTGTGGGAACCCAAGACCCATCACAGCCACCAGATCTACGCCACCGTCTGAAGGCGGGCACCCAAGGCGGCGGGGCGAGCCGCCGGCGGAACTTCGGGCTAAACTCCGTCACCTTTGCGCCGGCGCGACGTTCCGGTGCGGCAACGTTCAGGCGGCAATGCGCATTCTTCTATCCAATGACGACGGGTTTTCGGCACCCGGATTGCGGCACTTGCTTCAAGCGTTGCGCACGACCCACGACGTGACGGTGATGGCGCCGGACCGCAACTGCAGCGGTGCGTCGAATGCGCTCACGTTGCGCGCACCGTTGCGCGTGGAAGCGCGCGCGGAAAACGAATTCTGCGTAATGGGCACGCCGGCGGACTGCGTGCATCTGGCGCTGGCGGGGTTCCTGCCGGAACTCCCGGACCTGGTGATTTCGGGCATCAATGCCGGGCGCAACCTGGGTGACGACACACTGTATTCCGGCACGGTCGGCGCGGCGCTCGAAGGCCGGCATCTCGGGCGGGCGTCGATCGCCGTGTCGAGTGTGGCGCTGCGCCCGCAGCACTACGAAACGGCCGTCCGCGTCACCTGTGCGCTGGTCGAGCGTCTGGCCGCGAAGCCCTGGGGCGCCGGCGTCACGCTCAACGTCAACGTCCCGGACCTGCCGTACGGGCAGCTCGGCGGCTGTGTTGCCACGCGTCTCGGTCGCCGCGGACGGGCGCTGCCAATTGCCCCGGCGGAGGACCCGCGCGGTCGCTCCATATGGTGGATTGGTGAAGTTGGGGACAGCGATGACGGCGGTGCAGGAACGGATTTCCATGCCATCGCCCACGGCCGGGTTTCGGTCACGCCGCTCGGCGTCGACCTCACGCACCACGCGGCACTGACGGAGCTGTCCGGCTGGCTGGAGGCGGCGTGAAGGCCTCGCTTCTGCCGTCCCGCGCCAGGGCCGGGTCAAGCGCGGTTGCGCGGCTGACGGCGGAGCTGCGGGCCAACGGGATCACGGATGCCCGCGTCCTCGAGGTGATGGCGCACGTGCCGCGACCGCAGTTCGTGGATGGCAGCTGGCAAACCGAAGCGTGGAAGAACAAGCCGCTGCCGATCGGCAGTGCGCAAACCATTTCCCAGCCGTTCGTGGTGGCGCTGATGACGCAACTGCTGCTTGCCGGTGGTCCGCGCCGACAGGTGCTGGAAATCGGCACCGGTTCCGGCTACCAGACGGCGGTGCTGGCCGAGCTCGTCGAGTGCGTGTTCTCCGTGGAGCGCATCCGCAGCCTGTCCGAGAGTGCTCGCCGGCGTCTACGGGCGCTGGGTTACCGCAACATCCACTGCGGCTATGCCGACGGCACGGACGGCTGGAGCGTGCATGGGGCTTACGATGGCATCATCGTGACGGCTGCCGCCGCCGCCGTATCTCCGTCACTGCTGGCGCAGCTGGTGCCGGGCGGGCGTCTCGTCGTGCCGGTCGGTGGCGGCGAGATCCAGCAATTGCGCGTGATCGACCGCGGGCCGACAGGCTTCACGAGCCGCGACGTCGCCGCCGTGAATTTCGTTCCGCTGTTGGGCGGACGGGCGTGAGTTTTTCGGATATCCCGCAGGTCGACACATGGCCCATTTGCTGACTGAATTCCACGCCTGGCTGGAGCAGTTCTATGCTTCCCTCGACTACGGCCATATTTTCATCCTGATGGCGATGGAATCCAGCCTGTTTCCGGTCCCGGCAGAACTTGTGATGGTGCCGGCCGGCTACATTGCCCGCGAAGGGCGGCTGGATTTCGGCCTCGTGGTCGCGGCGGGAGCGTTCGGCTCGCTGTTCGGGGCAAGCGTGAACTATCTGCTTGGCCGCACGCTGGGGCGTGCGTTCCTGCTGCGCTACGGCAAGTATCTGTTGATCGACCGCCACCACTACGACCAGGCGGAACGCCTGTTCCTGCGCAACGCCGCAGTTGCCACGTTCGTAGGCCGGCTGTTGCCTTTCATCCGTCACCTCATCTCGCTGCCGGCCGGTACTTTCGGCATGGGACGGATCTCGTTCGGGGTGTGGACCACGGCCGGCGCCGCCATCGTGTGCGCCGTGGAAGCCGGGGCCGGGTATCTCCTTGGCCCGCAGGCCGTGGCGCTGATGACGCGCTACAGCCACGGCATCGCGCTGGCGGTGGCCGTTGCGGCCGTGCTCGGGCTGCTGTGGTGGGGATGGCGGAGGTTTCGTCAATGAACCTTGCCGTGCAGGCGCTGGCGAGCTGGCGCGGCCTTGTGCTGGCGGCGCTGGCGCTCAGCTTGTCCGGCTGCGTCGGGCTGCTGTATTTCGATGAACCGGGTGCACCCCAGCGTCGTGGGGTCGCACCGGCAGGACCGGCACCGGCAACCGGTGCAACCACGATCGTGCAGCGCGGCGACACGTTGTATTCCATCGCGTTTCGCAACAATCTCGACTACCGCCAGCTTGCGGCTTGGAACGGTATCGGCGACAACTACACGATCTACGCTGGCCAGCGTTTGCGCCTGAGCCCACCGCCGCAGACCGCGACGGCCATGCCCGCACCCACTCCGATCCCGGTGCCTGCACCTGCATCCGCAGCAGATGCCTCCGCTCCCGGATTCGTCATGGTTTCGCCTGCGCCCGTGCCCGCCCAGTCCGTGCCACCTGTTGTCGCGCACCCGGCGCCAGCTCCTGCCATATCTCCAGCGCCAGCAACGGCACCGGTCACGGTCAGCAAGGACGGCTGGCAATGGCCGACCGCCGGCACGGTCTCCGGTCGCTTCAACCCGCCGGGGGAGAAAGGCATCGAGATCGGGGGCCACTACGGACAGGCTGTGTTGGCGGCGACGGCCGGCGTCGTGGTCTACAGCGGCAATGCGCTCAAGGGCTACGGCGAACTCGTCATCCTCAAACATTCCGACGACTACCTGTCGGCCTACGGCTTCAACCAGCGGCGTCTCGTGCAGGAAGGCGAGACGGTGCGGGCCGGGCAGGTGATCGCGCAGATGGGCGAGGGGCCGGGCCAGGTTCCCGAGCTGCATTTCGAGATCCGCTACAAGGGGCAGCCCGTGGACCCGCTGAAATACCTGCCGTCGCGCTGACCTTCCATGGTGCAGCGCATGGCAACGGCCGCCGCAGCGTGCTGTAATACGCAGCTTGTGCGGCCAGTTCCAACCGGCCGCCACCGTTGCCACACCCCAAGGTGAATTTCGTGAACAGCGTCACGTCGGTCCTTCCCCAGACCCGGTTTCCGCGCATCGAGCGCTTGCCGCCCTACGTGTTCAACATCGTGGGAGATCTGAAAAAGGCCGCACGAGCACGGGGTGAGGACATCATCGACTTCGGCATGGGCAACCCCGACCAGCCGACGCCCAAGCACATCGTCGACAAGCTCGTGGAGGTGGCGACGCGCGGTACGGAGTCCGACTACGTCAAGCCGGAACACCACCGCGAGGAAGGCGTGCATACGCACCGCTATTCCGTCAGCCGCGGCATTCCGCGCCTGCGGCGTGCCATGGCGCGCTGGTACAAGTCGCGCTACGACGTGGACGTCGACCCGGACCGCGAGGTCATCGCCACCATCGGTTCCAAGGAAGGGCTGGCGCATCTCGCGTTCGCCACGCTGGCACCCGGCGACACGGTGCTGGTGCCGAACCCGGCGTACCCGATCCACATTTTCGGCACGGTGCTGGCAGGCGCGGACGTGCGCTACGTGCGCATCGGTGAAGGCATCGACTTCTTCGCGGAGCTCGTCAAGGCCATCAAGGGCACGGTGCCGACGCCGAAGATGCTGATCCTGAACTTTCCGGCCAACCCGACGACGCAGTGCGTCGAGCTGGACTTCTTCGAGAAGATCGTCGCCATCTGCAAGGAGCACGGCATCTGGCTGGTCCACGACCTGGCCTATGCCGACCTGTGCTTCGACGGCTACAAGGCGCCAAGTGTGCTGCAGGTGCCGGGGGCGAAGGATATCGCGGTGGAATTCTTCACGCTGTCCAAGAGCTACAACATGCCGGGCTGGCGCGTGGGCTTCATGTGTGGCAACCCGCAGCTCGTCGGCGCGCTGACGCGCATCAAGAGCTACCTGGACTATGGCATGTTCACGCCGATCCAGGTCGCCGCCATCGCGGCGCTGGAAGGTCCGCAGGACTGCGTGGCGGAAATCTGCGATCTGTACCGCAAGCGCCGCGACGTGCTGTGCGAGGGCCTGACCCACGCCGGCTGGCCGGTGGAAAAACCGAAGGCGACGATGTTCGTGTGGGCGAAGATCCCGGAGGCCTTCCGCCATCTTGGTTCACTGGAGTTCTCGCGCCGCCTGCTCGCGGAAGCGAAGGTTGCGGTGTCGCCTGGCGTGGGTTTCGGCGACTACGGCGACGACTCGGTGCGTTTCGCGCTGATCGAGAACGAACAGCGCACCCGGCAGGCCGTACGCTCGATCAAGAAGATGCTGGCGAACGGTCCGGGCGCGGCATGAGCGCGGCGCAGGACAAGGCGCCGCTCAAGGTCGCGGTTGCCGGGCTGGGCACGGTCGGGCAGGGTGTGGTGCGGGTGCTGGCGCGCAACGCCGAGCTCATCACGCGCCGCGCCGGGCGGCCGATCCGTGTCGTGGCTGCGAGCGTTCGAAACCGCAGCCGCACACGCGACTGCCCGCTGGAAGGTGTGGAATTGCACGACGATCCGCTCGCGCTGGCGGGTTGCGACGTGGATGTCGTCGTCGAGCTCATGGGTGGGTTGGAACTGGCGCAGTCGTTGGTGCTGGCCGCACTGGAAAACGGCAAGTCGGTTGTCACCGCGAACAAGGCACTGCTGGCGGAACGCGGTGACGTGGTGTTCGCGGCAGCGGAAAAAAGCAGTGGCGCGCTGGCGTTTGAAGCGGCGGTGTGCGGCGGCATTCCCGTCATCAAGGCATTGCGCGAAGGGTTGGTGGCCAACCGTATCGACGCCGTCATCGGCATCTGCAACGGCACCAGCAACTTCATCCTCACCGAAATGGCGCGCAAGGGCGTGGCGTTTGCCGACGCGCTCGCGGATGCCCAGCGCCTCGGCTACGCAGAAGCCGACCCGACGTTCGACGTCGAAGGCATTGACGCCGCGCACAAGCTCACGCTGCTGGCTTCAATCGCCTTCGGCGTGCGGCCGATGTTTGCCTCCGTCTATCACGAGGGCTTGAGTCGCATCCAGGCGCGCGACGTGCAGCTGGCGCAGGAACTCGGCTATCGCATCAAGCCGCTGGCCATTGCCAAGCGCGGCGCGACCGGCCTGGAGCTGCGCGTGCACCCGACGCTGGTGCGCAATTCCCACCTGCTGGCGTCGGTGGACGATTCCTTGAATGCTGTCAGCATCTTCGGTGATGCGGTCGGCCAGACCGTCTACATCGGCCGCGGAGCCGGTTCCGAACCCACGGCCTCGGCCGTCATCGCCGATCTCGTGGACCTCGCACGCGGCCAGATTTCCGGCGACCCGCTGGGCCAGCCGGTGGGCGGCTTGCACGCCGGTACCGTGCTGCCGCTGGGCGAAGTCCGCAGCGCCAGCTATCTGCGCCTGCGTGTCGATGACGCGCCCGGCGTATTGCGTTCAATCACGGCGATTCTCGCGGAGCTCGACATCAGCGTCGAAGCCATCCTGCAGAAGGAACCGCGTGAGGCGGGTGCGGCGACGTTGGCGATCATCACGTCCGTTGCACCCGAAGCCCGGCACGCCAAGGCACTTGAGCAAGTGTTGGCGCTGCCTTTTGCGCATGCCGACTACACCCGGCTGCGTGTGGAGCATTTCGATGAAGACTGATACCGAATCCCGTCCCTATCGCTATACCGGCCTCGTCGACCGTTATCGCAGTCGCCTGCCGCTGGCCGCGGACGCCAAGGCGATCAGCCTGTGCGAAGGCAACACGCCGCTGATCCGCCTGAAGCACATTCCGCGCACGGTGGGCTTTTCCGGCGAAATCTACGTGAAGTACGAAGGTCTGAATCCGACCGGTTCGTTCAAGGACCGTGGCATGACGGTAGCCGTGACACAGGCTGTCCACGCCGGCAGCCATGCCGTGATCTGCGCCTCCACCGGCAACACCTCGGCGTCGGCTGCGGCCTACGCGGCGCGCGCCGGCATCCAGGCTTTCGTGTTGATTCCGGACGGCAAGGTCGCGCTCGGCAAGCTCGCCCAAGCCATCGCCTATGGCGCAACGGTGGTGCAGATCGCAGGCAATTTCGACGACGCGATGGAGCTTGTGAAGGAACTCGGCAAAACCGAACCTGTCACGATCGTCAATTCCATCAACCCCTACCGCCTGCAGGGCCAGAAGACGGCAGCCTTCGAGATCATCGAGGCGCTGGGGCGCCCACCCGACTACCACTGCCTGCCGGTGGGCAATGCCGGCAACATCACGGCGCACTGGATCGGCTATTCCGAAGCCTCGGGCAGCGGCACCGACGCCTGCGTGTTCTGCAACAACGAATGCACGTTCACGCAGCACGCCACGTCGTGGCATCCGCCGAAGATGGTGGGCTACCAGGCGGCCGGCAGCGCGCCGTTCATGCGCGGCAAGAAAGTGACGAACCCGGAGACCGTGGCCACCGCGATCCGCATCGGCGACCCGCAGAGCTGGAAGCCGGCGTGGACGGTACAGCGCGAGTCCGAAGGCTGGTTCGACGAGTGCACGGACGAAAGGATCCTCGCCACGCAGCGCCTGCTGGCCTCGCGTGAAGGTGTGTTCTGCGAACCGGCGTCCGCGGCGTCGCTGGCCGGTGCGTTGCGCGACATCCAGCGCGGCCGGATCCAACAGGGTTCCGTCGTCGTCTGCACGCTCACCGGCAACGGCCTGAAGGACCCGGACGTCATCCTGAAGGACGGCGCGCCGGAACTCATCAAGGTCCCCGCCGAGCGTGCCGTGGTCGAAAAGTTGCTGGCGGCGAAGCTGGATGCCTGAAGCGCGGGCCCCCGGTCTGGTGCGCCGGGTGGCGGGAGACGCCTCACGCCTGCCGGAAACGCTGGGCCCGGTGGTCCGGCGCATCTACGCGAACCGTGGCGTCATGCAGGCGGCGGAGCTGGACCTGTCGCTGGCGCGGCTGCTGCCGCCGGAATTCTTGAACATCGAGGCAGCGGCCGTGCTGCTGGCCGATGCGCTGCAGGCGCAGCGTCGCATTGTGATCGCCGGCGACTACGACACCGACGGAGCCACCGGCACGGCGCTCGGTGTGCTCGGCCTGCGTGCGCTTGGGGCGCAGCATGTTGGCTACATGGTGCCAAACCGTTTCACGATGGGCTACGGCCTGACGCCGAAACTCGTTGCCGAGATCGTGCAGCGCGGCGCAGAGCTCATCGTCACGGTCGACAACGGAATTGCCAGCGTAGCCGGCGTGGCGGCGGCACGTGCCGCTGGCCTCGACGTTATCGTCACGGATCACCACCTCGCGCCCGAAACCTGTCCGGACGCGAATGTGATTGTCGACCCCAACCAGCCCGGCTGCCGGTTTCCCAGCAAGTGCGTGGCGGGTGTAGGCGTAATGTTCTATGTGCTGCTGGCGCTGCGCGCCGAACTGCGGCGAAGGGGCCAGTTCGCAGTGGGGACGCAGCCCAGCCTGGCGGAATTCCTCGATCTCGTGGCGCTCGGCACGGTGGCCGACGTCGTGCGCCTTGACCACAACAACCGCGTGCTCGTGGCACAAGGCTTGGCGCGCATGCGTGCAGGACGCTGCCGGCCGGGCATCCTTGCGCTGCTGGAGGTTGCGCATCGTGACGCCACACGCGTCGGCGCGCCGGACCTTGGTTTTGCGGTTGGCCCGCGCCTGAATGCGGCCGGAAGGCTGGAGGACATGCACGTCGGCATCGAATGCCTGCTGGCGCCGGATCTGGATACGGCGCGGCCGCTCGCGGCCCAGCTCGACGCCATCAACCGCGAGCGCCGCGGCATCGAACAGCAAATGCGCGATGAGGCGCTGGCGCTGCTGCCCGACGTGCCTGCAGGTTACGGCCTGTGTGTATACGACCCCGGCTGGCACGAAGGCGTGGTAGGGCTCGTCGCTTCCCGCGTGCGGGAAAACACGCACCGCCCGACCATCGCGTTTGCACCGGCTTCCGTGGCTGGCGAGCTGAAAGGTTCAGGGCGCTCGATTCCGGGTCTGCACATTCGCGATGCACTGGCGGCGGTGGATGCGGCCGCGCCCGGCCTCATCCTGCGTTTCGGCGGCCATGCGATGGCCGCTGGCCTGAGCCTGCGCGGGGCGGACTACGCACGCTTCACTGAATTGTTCGATGCTGCGTGCCAACAGGCGCTGCAGGGCTGCGATCTGGAAGAAACGCTGGAAACCGATGGTGAGCTGACGCCGCAAGAGCTGTCACTGGAAACGGCGCAGGCACTGGAGGCGGCCGGCCCGTTCGGGCAGGGTTTCCCGGAGCCGGTGTTCGACGGCGGCTTCCAGGTGCTCGACGCGCGCCCGGTGGGTGCCGACGGCCGCCACGTTCGTTACCGCCTGCAGAGTGGTGCCACGGTCATCAACGCTATCCACTTCGATGGCGCGGAAACAGCGTGCGCCAGCGGCAGCGTGCATGTCGCCTATGCGCTGGCCGTGAACCGCTTTCGCGACAATGAAACGCCGCAACTGCTGGTGAAGTACCTCGCCGCCGGGGCATGATGGCCGGCATTCCTCGGCGTACGCGCCATTTCCTGTTTCCCGAGAGTTGACGCTCATGGATTTCCGCATTGTTCCCGGCAGACTCGAGCGCATCCGGCTCGCATTCGCGTTCTTGTTCATGGCCGGCGGCCTTGGCTTGTGCGGCTTGTACGGCGCGGCATGGCTGCAGTTGCCGCACTATAACGACGAGCAGATCGCGGCGATGGCGCAAGTCCAGGCCGTCAATGCGATGGTGCGGAATCCGAAGCTGACACCGCAGGATTCAGCGGCCGCCGAAAAGCTGCTGGAACAGGCCCGCGCTCACGTCGAGAAGGGGTTGGAGAAGCGCCGGAAAAACCTGATGGCGGGGCTGGTCGCAGGGTTCCTCCTCCTCATCGCCGGATTCTGGCAGTGGCATAGAAGCCGCTCATAGCACCTCGCCGGGTGCGCGGCCAGAAGAAATTCAGCCGCAAGAGACGGGATGCGGGCGGCGGATGTAGCACGGATCATGGCGCCATCATTCCGATGGATGCGCGAGGATTCGTTCATGAACACCTCTTCTGCCGGGCTCTTTTCGACCGACGCCGCACGCTGGGCTGCCGTCATGGCGCGCAACGCCGCTGCGGACGGCCATTTCGTCTATGCGGTGCGCAGCACCGGCATCTATTGCCGGCCATCCTGCGGCACACGCCGGCCATTGCGCGTGAACGTCAGCTTCCACGCCAATGCCACAGCTGCCGAGCGTGCCGGTTTTCGTCCCTGCAAGCGTTGTCGTCCCGAATGCGCACCGTGCAGCCCCCGGAACATGGAGCAGGTAAAGGTGGCCTGCCGGCGCATCGAACAAGCACAGGAGGAACCGGCGCTGGCGGAACTGGCCGCCGTGGCGGGCTTGAGCCCCGGCCATTTCCACCGCGTATTCAAGGACATCATCGGCGTCACGCCGAAGGCCTACGCACGGTCCCGGCGTGCCCTGCGTGCGCAGCAGGCGCTGGGCACTGCCGGCACGGTGACGGATGCTCTCTATGCAGCCAGGAGCCGCTGATTTCGCGGATTCCACGGATGGACACCTGGGATTCGATATTGGAGATTCGCGAAAGGCGGTAGGCCAATCTTTGATCCCACCCTCTTCTGGCCGCTTACTGCTCACCGCCCCCTTCTTGAAGTATCGCTGCCAGCGCTGCAGGTGAGTTCGCCGGGGGCCGGCAGACCTGCCCACTGCACAACCACGCACATTCGTCGTCGGAGTCCTTGTTGCGGCTCGGCAGGTGCAGGGCATCGGTTTCTTCAGGACGCACGTAGAGCACGTCGGTGGTCGCGCGGCTGGGTGCAGATTCAATCACGCGGGCCCAGCTTTCCAGCGTCTGCGGCGTGCACGACACGACGACATGGCTGCGCGGTGTTTCGTGTTCCGCGAGCGCGCGCAGCAGGGTGGGGCAGGCGTGCGGGTAGTGCGCCAGCGTGTCCGCGGCGGCGTGCAGCGCGCGCTGGGCAGCGTCCAGGTAACGGGTTTGCCCAGTCAGATACCCTAGTCGCAGCAGCGAGCGGATGGCGACGGCGGTGCCATTCGGCAACGTGTCGTCCGTGAGCGTGCGGCCGCGCAGCAGCGGTGTGGCGTGCGTTGTGCTGGAAAGCCACAGCGCGCCGGAGCCAGCGTCCACGAAGTTTGCGATGAGCGCGTCGGCGATTTCCGCCGCCCACGATAGCCGCGCGGCGTTGAAGGCTTGCTGGGCGGATTCCAGGATCGCGTCCAGCAGCAGCGCATGGTCGTCCAGAAAACCGGGGATACGGGCGGCCGGTGGCGCGGCGTTCGCGTACAGCTGCCCGCCGATCCAGGTGCTGTGTTGAAGCGCGTCGAGCGCGCGTTCGGCTTGCACGGCCAGCGCCGGTTGTTCCAGCAGCCGGGCGCTGCGGTGGAGCGCCGAGATCATCGCCGCGTTCCACGCCGTCAGGATCTTGTCGTCACGGCCTGGCGAGGTGCGTGCATCGCGTGCGGCGAGCAGGTGGGTGCGAACGCTGGTGAGTTGTTGGGCGGCATCAATCGCAGAGACTTTGGTATTTGCGGCGACTTCCGGAAGCGGGACCGCGCGCAGCAAATGCCATGCCACGCCTTCAAAATTCGGCGCGGTGTCGAGACCGTAAAGCGCTTCGGCAAACGGCACCAGTGCGGGTGGCACAGCGGCACGGAAGGCCTCGCGCGTCCACAGATAATAGCGACCTTCGGCGCCTTCGCTATCGGCGTCCAGCGAGCTGTAGAACGCGCCGTCGGGTGCTGTCATGCGCGCGGCAAGCCACGTGGCGATGCCGCTGGCGGCTTCCTGCGCAACGCGTCGCTGGGTTTCGCTCGCGTCTCCGGCGCGGGCCATGCGGGCGTAGACCGGCAGAAGCTGGGCGTTGTCGTAGAGCATCTTTTCGAAATGCGGAATCGTCCAGTTCTCGTCTACGCAGTAACGGAAGAAACCGCCGCCGAGGTGATCCTGCAGCCCGCGTTGCGCCATGGTTTCAAGCGTCTGGAATGCCATGACGTGTGCGCGTGGCGTGGCGGCGGGCTGGTCGAGCAGCCATTCCAGCTCGGCGCCGCGCGGGAACTTCGGCCCGCCGCGCGAACCGCCCCATTGCGGGTCGAAGCCTTGCGTCACTTCTTCGAGGGCGGCGTGGTTGAGTTGTACGGCACTGGGTAGTGCATCGGCTGCCACGGGTGCGGCTTCGACGCTCGCAAGCCATGCGCGCAGACGTTCGCCCTGCTGTCGCAGATCGTTGCGATGCGAGTCGAAATAGCTGCGGACGCGCTGAATGAGGTCCGCGAAGCCCGGCATGCTGCCGCGCGGGGTCGGCGGAAAGTAGGTACCGGCGAAAAATGGCGTGAGATCTGCGGGGTCGAGGAACATCGTCAACGGCCAGCCACCACCGCGCTGGTTCAGCGCCTGGTAGGCGAGCTGATAGACATGGTCGATGTCCGGGCGCTGTTCGCGGTCCAGTTTGATGTTGACGAAATGGCGGTTCATAACGGCCGCCACGGCCGCGTTCTCGAAGCTCTCGTGGGCCATGACGTGGCACCAGTGGCACGCGCTGTAGCCGATGGACAGCAGGATCGGCGTGTCAGTGTCGTGGGCGTGGGCCAGCACCGCGTCTTCCCATGGCTGCCAGTGCACGGGGTTGTCGGCGTGCTGGCGCAGGTAGGGGCTGGATGTGCCACCGAGGCGGTTGCGATTGAAGTCGGATTTCGCGTTCATGGCGTGTCTCCGATGAGCTGGGCCACGGCTTCGTAGGACGCCAGCCGCGCCGCAGGGTCGTAGGTGTTGGTGGTGAGGATCAGCTCGTCGGCTTGAGTATCGGCGATGAACGCCCGCATCTGCCGGGCGACGGAATCGAGGGTGCCGATGGCGGAGCAGGACAGGACATGGCGGAGCATGTCACACAGCACCGGTGGCAGCGTTTCCAGATAGCCGCGCTGCGGCGGTGGCAGCTGCCCCGGGCGGCCGAGGCGCAGCTGGGTGAAAGCCTGCTGCCATGACGTCGCAAGGTAGCGTGCCTGGTCGTCACTTTCCGCGACCAGCACGTTGTAGCCAAGCGCCACCCACGGCGTTTCCAGGTAGCGGGAAGGCTTGAACGTGCGGCGGTACAGCGAGGTGGCCGGCATCATCTGCTCGGGGGCGAAGTGCGACGCGAAGGCGTAGGGCAGGCCGAGCTGGGCGGCGAGGCTGGCGCCGAACAGGCTGGAGCCAAGGATCCAGATCGGCACCGGCAGCCCGTTGCCTGGCACGGCCTGCACGTCCGTACGGCCTTCGAAGTAGGCCATCAACTCCAGTACGTCTTGTGGGAAGGCATCCGGGCTCGACGCCAGGTCGCGGCGCAGCGCACGGGCGGTCTGCTGGTCCGAACCCGGCGCACGGCCGAGGCCCAGGTCGATGCGGCCAGGAAACAGCGCTTCCAGCGTGCCGAACTGTTCCGCGATGACCAATGGTGAATGATTCGGCAACATGATCCCGCCGGCGCCGACACGCATGCGCTGTGTAACGGCGGCGACTTGGCCGATGAGCACCGCCGTCGCGGCGCTGGCGATGCCCGGCATGCCGTGGTGCTCCGCCAGCCAGTAGCGGTTATAGCCCCAGTCATCCGCATGGCGCGCCAGCTCCATGGTGCTTCGTAGGGAGGTTGCCGCCGAGCCGTTTTCACATATCGGGGCAAGATCGAGAATCGACAGTTTAATCAATCTATTGGACCAACTTTATGATGTAAAAGGAAACCCGCACTACGCGTATGACGCAGTGCGGGTGTGGCGGCCAAGAGGCACTGGCGGCAGGCGATACAGCTTGCCGGTCGCTCAGAAGCCGAGAAAATCATGCTTGCCGATATCCGCACCGGCGATGCGCAGGATGTTGTAGGCGGTCACGCAGTGGAAATAGAAGTTCGGCAAGCCGAACTTGAACAGATAGTCGCGTGCCGACAGATCCACGGCTTTGGGGCCCATCTTGAATGACACCGTGGCTGTGTCGCGGCTGTCGATCTGCGCTGCTGTGAAGGATTCGACGTAGGCGATGGCGGCAGCGATGCGTTCCCGCGCCTGTGCGAGCGTCGTCTCCGTGTCCGGAAACGATTTCGCTTCGACGCCGGCGAGCCGTGCGGCGCTGCGGGCGGCGGTGTCGCAAGCGATCTGGACTTGCTTGATGAGCGGAAACATGTCGAAGACCAAGCGCTGCTGGAGCAGCCGGTCGGCGTCCACGTTCTTGCGTCGCGCCAGCTCCTCGCCCTTGCCGAGGTGGTTGGAAAGATTTTTGAGGGCGCCGGCGAAGACCGGAATGGAAGTCTGATAAAGCGAAAGTGCCATGACCTTTGCTCCTTGTGAGGCGGTGGATAAAGTGACGTAAAGTGGTGCAGAGCATACAACTGCCCGGTGATGGTGGTGCACGATACCGGGGGAACGGAAGGCGGTGCAGCCTGCGCTGTCGCGGCATGCGAGAGGAACGGGATGAAGAATTCTGCGCGGATGCTGTATACGGTACTGGGCATGGTTATGGTGATGGCGATGGGGACGGCGATCGCGAATCCCGCCCCGCAGGCAAAAGACTGGGCTGCGACGGATATCGCCATGCCGGTGCACCAGGTCGGCCCGCACAGCTACTACGCTGCCGGACGGCTGGAGGAAGCTTCCGCGGAGAACCAGGGCTTCATCGCCAATGCCGGCTTTGTCATCACCGACGACGGTGTGGTGGTGTTCGACTCGCTGGGTTCTCCGTCGTTGATGGACCGCATGATCCGCGAGATTCGCAAGCGTACGCAGCAGCCCATCACGCTTGCCATCATCAGCCACTACCATGCCGACCACTTCTACGGCATTCCGGCGCTGAAGGCGGTGGGCGCGCAAGTATGGGCGGACAAGCGCGCCAAGGCCTACCTGTATTCGCCGGTGGCGCAGGAACGCCTGACGCAGCGCAAGCAGATCATTGGCAAATACCTCGGCCCGTCCTTCAAGCTGCCGCTGCCGGACAAGTGGATCGACGGCGACACGCCAATCCACTTCGAGAAGGGTGGCGTGAAGTTCACTGTCGAGCGATTGGGCGCCGCACACACGCCGGAAGACCTGGAAATGCTCGTCGAACCCGATGGCGTGCTGTACTCCGGGGATGTCGTCTATGAAGGACGCGTGCCGTTCATCGGTGACGCGGACACGACGAAATGGCTGGCGACGCTCAACCGCTTGCTGAAGATCGACTGCAAGGTCCTCGTGCCCGGCCACGGGCCGGCATCCTACCACCCGCAGCAGGACGTGAAGCTGACGCGCGACTATCTTGAATTCCTGCAGACGCAGATGATGCAAGCGGTTGAAGGCTTCGAGGATTTCGATACGGCTTATGCGGCCATCGACTGGTCACGCTACAAGGACATTCCGACGTTCAACGCCGCGAACCGCCGCAACGCCTATTCCGTCTACCTGCAGATGCAGGAAAAATGGTTGAAGCAGGGAAAGTAACGCAAGAAATAGCGCCGGAATGGCGCGCCCGGAGAGATTCGAACTCCCGACCACCTGGTTCGTAGCCAGGTACTCTATCCAGCTGAGCTACGGGCGCGCGGAGCCTTGAAGTTCCGGCTGCGTGACGTATTGAATGCTGCATGGCCACGGCTCGATGAAGCGAGCGCGCGCATTATACCGGCATTGCCGAGCGGCGTGAAAGCCTTTTCGCGAATGCGGCAGCGCAAGGTGGCATCACTCCAGTTCGATGAGCGCATCCTCCAGATATTTCAGCAGGTTCTGCATGTGCGGCACGGTGTGGCGGCAGGCCGTGAGGCCGAATTCGAGGTGTCCGGCGTAACCCAGCAGCGTGATGTTCAGCGCGCAACCATCGACCGGGATGGACACCGGGTAGAGCCCGGAGACTTCGGCACCGTCCCAGTAGCGCGTTTCCTTCGGCCCCGGCACATTGGAGATGATGACGTTGAAGGCCTGCCAGCCGGGATTGACGCCGAGCGCGAGGTTCACGCCGTGCGCAGCCATGACAACGCCCAGGTAGGACAGGATTTCGCCCTGTGACATGCGCTTGAAGCGTTCCTTGCTGTTGTTCATGGAACGCACGATGGTGTCGAGGCGTTCCAGCGGGTCGGCGATGTGGGTACCGAGGTTGGCGAGCACCATGGCGATCTGGTTGCCACCTTCGCTGCCGTCGCGCCGCAGCGACACCGGCACCATGGCAATCAGCGGCTTGTCCGGCAGCGCGTTGAGTTCGATCAGATAGCGCCGCAGCGCCGCGCCGCACATCGCCAGCACGATATCGTTGAGCGTTGCGCGATGCTTCTTGCTGGCGGCCTTGATGCGGGCCATTGAATAGGCCTCGGCGGCGAAGCGGCGCGAGCCAGAAATACGCTGGTTGAAGATGGTCTTTGGCGCCTGGAACACGGAGACGTGGTCGGGGTCGACGCGTCGTTCGCGGATCGACCGGACCAGTTCGGCGATGACTTTCGGCGTCGATTTGGCCTGGGTAACGAAGTTCCCTGCGCTGTTGACAAGTGCCGTAAGGGGGTTGGCCCGGGCTGTCTTTTCGCGGGCTTTTCCGCTGGGTGCCGCGAGCGTCCACACCGGCGTGATTTTTGCCTGCGGGTCGGTCGCCATTGCGCGCTGCACGAGTTTCATCGCGGCGACGCCATCCACCATCGAGTGATGGATTTTTACGTAAACGGCAATGCGACCGTCTTCAAGCCCGTCGATCAGATAGACCTCCCATAACGGTTTCGTGCGGTCCATCAACATGCCATGCAGCTTGGACACCAGCACCAGCAGTTCACGGATGCGGCCGGGTGCGGGCAGCGAAACGTGCGTGAAGTGCGATTCCAGGTCGAACTCGGTATCCGTATCCCAGAAGTACACGCCGCCACGGCGCACGAGCTTCTGGTTGAAGGGCGGAACCGCATCACAGCACTCCAGGGCGCGTGCGGTCGATTCGCAGGCGAAGACCTTGGCGTCGATGCCTGCGGGCGGCGTGGCAAGGATCAGCCCGCCGACGTGCATTGGCTGGTTGCGGCGTTCGGCGAGCAGGAAGCCGGTATCGAGAATGGAAAGGGGTTTCATGCAAGTGTCCCTGGGTGGCGTGATGACGAAAAGCCGTGCGTGGCGCTGACTTTACAGCCGTAGCTTGCCGTCGTTTATCTGCCGGTAGAGCTTCTGTGTGAGTTTCTCGTAGCCGCGGCCGCGGTCCACGAGCACGTACAACGGTTCTGCAGCCCGTGCGATGTTGAAGCCCTCCTGCTTGAGTTCAACCTTGCGGTACTTGAACGTACCGGTGGTAGCGGCCTGCTTGCGCAGCCGCAGGAACACCGGCACGGCGTAGGCGGGCAGCGCTTCGGTCAAGGTTCTCGCAAGCGCTGCGCCGTCGAATTCCGCGCCTTGCGAGAGCGTCAGCGCCGCCATTCCAGCGCGGCCGTCGCAGCCTGGCACTGTCACGCCGTACACGGCGCCCTGTTCCACGTTCGCGATGCGGGCCAGGACACCTTCCACTTCCCCGGTGGCGACGTTTTCGCCTTTCCAGCGGAACGTGTCGCCGACCCGGTCGACGAACTGGATGTGGCGCAAACCCTGGTCGCGGACCAGGTCGCCGGTGTTGAACCAGCAGTCGCCGGGCTTGAACACGCCGTGCAGCAGTTTCCTGTTGCCGGCTTCCGGGTCGGTGTAGCCGTCGAACGGGCGTTTCGATGTCACTTCGCTCAGCAGCAGGCCGATGCCGCCGTGCTTCACTTTGCGCATGAAGCCCTGCGCGTCACGCACCGCTTCCTCGCGGTCGTTGTCGAACGCGACGATGGCGAAACTCATCGGTGTAAAGCCTGCGGTCTGCGATACGCCGAAAGCGTTGACGAACGCGATATTCGATTCGCTGGCGCCATAGAACTCGTAGATGCGGGAAATACCGAAGCGTTTCTCGAAAGCTTCCCAGATCTCCGGGCGCAGGCCGTTGCCGGTGATGAGGCGGACATGGTGGTGACGGTCGCGCGGCGTTTCCGGCTTGTTCAGCAGGTAGCGCAGCAGCTCGCCGATATAGGCGAAGGCGGTGGCGTCGTAGAGCCGGATGCGGTCCCAGAAACGCGACGCCGAGAACTTGCGGTCAAGCGCGAAGGTCGCCCCAGCGGACAACGTGCAGCTTAGCGACACCGTCAGCGCGTTGTTGTGGTAAAGCGGCAGGCAGCAATAGAACACGTCGCTGGCGCGGATGCGCAGCGCCGCGTTGCCGAGCCCGCCCATCGACGACAGCCAGCGGTAGTGCGTCATCACCGAGGCTTTCGGCAGCCCCGTCGTGCCGGAAGTAAAGATGTAGTAGCACGGTTGGCTGGCGACGATCTGCGCACAGCACGATGGGTTCAGGCTGGAGCGGCGGCCGGCATCGCGGTCGAGGTCCGTCCAGCCTGCCGGCGCCGCCGTCTGGGCATCGCCGCCATGCCACAGAAAGGCCAGGCTGCGGGTCTGTTCCGGCACCCAGGGCGTGGTCTGCAACGCCTCCAGACATTCGGCGCTGAGGACCAGCAGGCGCGGCTTCACCAGCCCGATGCTGTGCGCCAGCACGTCACCGCGTTGGTTGTGGTTGAGCATGCCGGCGATGGCGCCGAGCTTGGTGGCGGCGACGACGCAGGCGAGGGCGGTGGGGCGGTTCTCCATCAGGATCGCCACCACATCGCCACTTTTCACGCCATGGGCCGCGAAACTCGCCGCAATGCGATTGACCCAGCCGTTGAACTCGCGGTAAGTCCAGCTGCGACCCTCGAAGCACAGCCCGATGCGGTTCGGCGCCTGCCGAGCCCAGTGTTCGTAGACGCGGCCGATGGAGCGTTTCGAAGTGGAGCGCAACGTCGCGAAGTTCAGCAGGCCGCGCGTGTTGCCGTGCAGGTATTCCGGAGCAGCGTGCAGTGCGCCGCGAGCGATGTCCCCCAAACTGACCTTCTTCCCGGTCATGCCGTACTCCACCCCTGACCTTTGCGACGTGAGGATGATCGCGCCGTGGCACAATCGCAAGCAAGCGATCGCGTGGCGTGCTGCTTGTCCCGTACGGACCTTGATTGCGCTGCCACTGCCCCCACCTTTGCCCTATCTGTCGGGAGTCTTGAGTCATGCCGATTTACGAGTACGTCTGCTCGGCGTGTGGCGCCGAGTGTGAAGTGATGCAGAAGATTTCGGAGGCGCCGGCCAGGCGCTGCCCGCATTGCGGCAAGGACGCGTTGACGAAGGAGGTTTCCGCCGCCAGCTTCCGCCTCAAGGGCAGTGGCTGGTACGAGACGGACTTCAAGTCCTCGAACCGCCACAACCTGGTGGACAGTGCACCGGCCGGCAAGGAAGTCTCGAACACGCCGGCGAAGAAACCGGTGGCTGATGCCAAGCCAGCCAAGGGCAAGGCGGCCAGCGGCACTGCCGCCACCGCGTAGAGCTTTGCGTGTCCAGGCGTACCGCTTGCGCGGTTCGTCCGGGTCGGCGGCCCGCAACAGCAGGGGCATCAACTCGCTACAATACCTGCTTTCCCCCGCGAATCCAGTAGAAAGCTCGAAGCATGCGCACGCACTATTGCGGTCAGGTGACCGAAACGGCAGTCGGGACGGACGTGACCGTCTGTGGGTGGGTGCATCGCCGGCGCGACCATGGCGGCGTGATCTTCGTCGACCTGCGTGACCGTGAAGGCTTGCTGCAGGTGGTTTTCGACCCGGATCGGGCCGAGATTTTCGCCCAGGCTGAACGCCTACGCTCCGAGTTCGTCATTCAGGTGACCGGTCGCGTGCGGCCACGCCCGGAAGGCACCATGAACGCCAACCTGCCGACCGGCAAGGTGGAAGTGCTGGCCCACGCACTGGTGGTCCACAACCGGGCGGAGCCGCCGCCTTTCCAGCTCGATGACCCGGACGTCGGCGAAGATACGCGCCTGAAGTACCGCTACATCGACCTGCGCCGGCCGCAGATGCAGGAAAACCTGCGTTTCCGTCATCGCGTCATCCAGCATATCCACCGCTACATGGACGAACAGGGCTTCGTCGAGGTGGAAACGCCGATCCTGACGCGGGCCACGCCGGAAGGCGCACGCGACTACCTCGTGCCCAGCCGCACGCAGCCGGGTCACTTCTTCGCCCTGCCGCAGTCGCCGCAGCTGTTCAAGCAATTGCTGATGGTGGGCGGGCTGGACCGCTACTACCAGATCGCGCGCTGCTTCCGCGACGAAGACCTGCGCGCTGACCGCCAGCCGGAATTCACGCAGCTCGACGTCGAGACCTCCTTCCTGACCCAGGACGAGGTCATGGACATCATGGAAGAGCTGTTCCGCCGCCTGTTCCAGGAAGTGATGCACGTGGAGCTGCCGAGCCCGCTGCCGCGCATGGGCTATGCCGAGGCCATGGCGCGCTTCGGTTCCGACAAGCCAGACCTGCGCAACCCGCTGGTACTCGTCGACATCAAGGACCTGGTCGCGGACAGCGAATTCAAGGTCTTTGCGCACCCGGCCCAGGACCCAGCCAGCCGCGTCACCGTGCTGCGCGTACCGAGCGGCGCCACCATCAGCCGCAGCACCATCGACGGCTATACGCAGTTCGTGGCGCGTTACGGCGCCCGCGGTCTGGCGTGGATCAAGGTCAACGACGTCGCCGCCGGACGTGACGGCCTGCAGTCGCCGATCGTCAAGAATCTTTCCGATGCGGCGCTCGCCGGCATCCTGGAGCGCACGCACGCCGCGAACGGCGACCTGCTGTTCTTCGGTGCCGACCGCGCCACCGTGGTATCCGCCGCGCTTGGCGCGCTGCGCCTGAAGCTGGCCGCCGACCTGGACCTGAACCGCAAGGAGTGGCAGGCGCTGTGGGTCGTCGACTGGCCGATGTTCGAGTTCGACGACAAGGAAAAGCGCTGGGTGGCGCTGCACCATCCGTTCACGATGCCGCGCGTCAACAGTGCGGATGAACTTGCCGGCGACCCGGCCAACGTGCTGTCCAGCGGCTACGACCTCGTGCTCAACGGCATCGAGGTCGGCGGCGGCAGCGTGCGCATCCACCACCAGGACATCCAGCAGGCGGTGTTCCGGCTGCTCGGCATCGGCCTGGAGGAAGCACAGGAGAAGTTCGGCTTCCTGCTCGAAGCGCTGCGCGCCGGCGCACCGCCGCATGCCGGCATGGCGCTCGGCCTCGACCGCCTCATCATGTTGATGGTCGGTGCGGAATCGATCCGTGAAGTGATCGCTTTCCCGAAGACGCAGACGGCACAGGACCCGATGACCGGCGCGCCGGGCACCGTGGATGCGCGCCAGCTGCGCGAGCTGTCGATCCGCAGTACGGCCGTGTCGAAGGCCGCTGCGAACGTTTCAGGGTAATTCGCGGTCCCAAGGCTTTTTACGCCAGCAACCGGGCAAACCATGCTTCCACACTACCTGCGCACCTTCTCCCTCCATAGTCTCCGGCTCGCTGGGCCCGCCGCGCTGTGTCTGACGATGGGCGCCTGTGGCGTCGTCGGCAGCGGCATCGGCCCCGAGGAACTGCAGATCCTGACGTCCACCAGCCAGTTGTTCAACGAGGCCAATACGCCGGTGGCCGCCTATACCTGCGTGGTTGAGCCGGTGACGGCCTCCATGGTGTTCACGGATGGCTCACGAACCAACTTTTCCAATAGTGTGGACTGGACGAGCTCGGATCCGAGCGTCGTCACCGTCGTCCCGCAGGGCATAGGTGTGCCTGCGCAGTTGCGGCCGCTCAAGCCCGGCGATGTAACTATCACGGCGAGTTATCCGCGCGGTAGCAACCCGGTGTTGAAGAAGTCCGTGCAGGTCACCGTCAAGGCGCTGACAGACGCGGACCTCGCGATCGGCAAGCAGGACGAGCCGACGCTCTCGTTCGTCCCGGTGGACACGACTGCCGGTCTGACGGTCGCTCCTGTCTCGACGCAGCTCGTCCAGCTGGCCGCGAATGAAAGCGGGATCACGCGCAACATGACCGGCCAGGCGCAGTGGAACGTGTGCACCGATGCCGGCTGCGCCCCAGCCACCAGCCTGCTCAACCAGTTCCAGAACAATGCAGCGGCGTCCCCCCTGCAGTGGACGAAGAATCCGCAGACCGGGGCGAACGTGCAGATTCACAGCATTCTGCCCACGGCCGCCGGGCAGCACTTCTTCCTGCAGGCGACGCTGGGCGACCAGCTTGCCCAGGATGGCACGACGGCCACCACGTTCTGTGCCCAGCCGCTCGTGGCGACGGTGCCGCTCGACGTGGAAAACCTGGCCACGATCGGCATAACCGGCCAGCCGGATTCGCTGGGCAGCAACACGCTGGGCTACGGTGCCGGAAGTGATGGGCTTCTGCCCCTCGTGCGCGGCAGCAGCGAAGCGTTCACGCTCGCCGGGACTTTTGCAAACGGCCAGACGCAGGACCTGACGCTTCAGGGCCAGTTCAAGTCTTCCGACAAGACCATCGCGGACTTCAACTACCAGCTTTTCCTCGGCCAGGCGCCGACGGTGCCGAATCCAACGCCCAACATCCTGACGGCGCTCGGCTCGACGGCGGCGGGCACGACGCAGGTCACGGCCGTGTTCCCGCCCGACAATGTCGACGGCACGGCGCCAGCCGGACAGCTCGTGTCGAATGCGCTGGGCGTGAAGACGCTGGACGGCAAGCTGCAGTCGATTTCCCTGGTTCCGACAACGCCGTTGCCCATCCAGGCCACGGACAACATCAATTCCGTGTCGCTGTACGCGCTGGGCACGTTCCTGCTGGCCGATGGCACGTCCTTCACCCAGGACGTGTCGCGGCAGACCGTGTGGGCGGTGACGAACGCGAGCGGGCAGGCCAGCAATTCCGTCGTGATCGTGGCAAATGGTTCCCCGCAGGCCGGTACCGCCGCCGCCAGCAGCACGAACGCACGGGGGGATACCGCGCTCGTCAACGCCGCCATCACGCCGCTGGCCGGGCAATGCGCCACGGGCGCCCAGAGCTGCGCGACGCTGGCAACGGGGCAGACCCCGAACGGCCCGGCGCTGACGCTGACCGTGAACGCCGCGGGTGACGTGCCCTCGCCTTCGAGCAGCTCGGAGCCCCTGTCGCCGCCGGGTTCAGCGCCGGTGCAGCCGGTCATCGCCAATCCGGGTTTCGGCGGGTCATTCTGATCATCAAGTCTGGAAAATCTAAGGACCATGTGGACTGCAACGAAGAATCTCGCGGATACCGACCCTGACCTGTTTGCCGCCATCGAAGCGGAACGGCGACGCCAGGAAACGCACATCGAGCTGATCGCCTCCGAGAACTACGCCAGTCCGGCGGTGATGGAGGCGCAAGGCTCGGAGCTGACGAACAAGTATGCGGAAGGCTATCCCGGCCACCGCTACTACGGCGGCTGCGAGCACGTGGACGTGGCCGAGCAGCTCGCCATCGACCGTGCCAAGGCGCTGTTCGGCTGCGATTTCGCGAACGTCCAGCCACATTCCGGTGCCCAGGCGAATACCGCCATCTACCTCGCGCTGGTGAAACCCGGCGACACCGTGATGGGCATGAGCCTTGCGCACGGTGGCCACCTGACGCACGGCCACCCGGCGAACTATTCCGGCAAGACTTATCACATCGTGACCTACGGGCTGAACGAGGCGACCGGCCTGATCGACTACGATGCCATGCGTGCCACGGCGCTGAAGGAACGCCCGAAACTCCTGATCGGCGGTTTCTCGGCCTATTCGCGTGTCGTGGACTGGGCGCGCATGCGCGCCATCGCCGACGAGGTCGGGGCGCTGTTCTGGGTCGACATGGCGCACCCGGCCGGGCTCATTGCCGCCGGGCTCTACGACAGCCCGCTGCCGCACGCCCACGTCGTGACGACCACCACGCACAAGACGCTGCGCGGGCCGCGTGGCGGCATGATCCTGGCGCAGGGGCAAGCCCCGGAATTCACCAAGAAATTCAATTCCGCCGTGTTTCCCGGCACGCAAGGTGGGCCGCTGATGCATGTCATCGCCGCCAAGGCCGTGGCGCTGAAGGAAGCGATGGATCCGAGCTTCAAGGTTTACCAGTCCCGCGTGCTCGACAACGCGCGCGCCATGGCCAAAGTATTCGTTGACCGCGGCTACAAGGTGGTGTCAGGCGGCACGGACGATCACTTGTTCCTCGTCGACCTGGCCGACCGCCCCGTCACCGGCAAGGACGCGGAAGCCGCGCTCGGCCGTGCCTGGATTACGGTCAACAAGAATGCAGTGCCGGGTGACAAGCGCTCGCCGATGGTCACTTCGGGTCTGCGCATTGGCAGCCCGGCGTCCACCACGCGCGGCTTCAGCGCCGACGATTTGCGTGCCGTCGCTGGTTGGATCACCGATGTGCTCGACGCCCAGAGCGCGGAACGCGGCGTAGATGACGTGATCACGCGCGTGCAGCGCGACGTTGCGGCGCTGTGCGCGAGACACCCGGTCTACGGGACGCGCCCGGCGGCGTGATGCGCCGCCACGGCATGCGGCAGGCGGGATAGGGCGGCATGCAGTGCCCATTCTGCAAGTGTGCGGATACACGCGTGGTAGATTCGCGGCTGTACGCGGACGGTGCGGAAGTGCGCCGGCGGCGTGAATGCCCGGCCTGCCACCGTCGGTTCACGACGCACGAGCGCGCGGAACTGGAACTGCCGTTCGTGCAGAAAAACGGTGGCGCCCACGAGCCGTTCAGCGAAGCGAAGCTGCGCGACGGCATCGAGCGTGCGCTCTACAAGCGCCCGGTGTCCACAGAAGCCGTCGACCGCGCGGTCGAAGAACTCGTGGAACGTATTTCCACGCACGGCGATCGTGAAGTGCCGACGCGCCTGATCGGCGAATGGGTGATGGAGAGCCTGCGTGACCTCGATCAGGTGGCGTACGTGCGCTTTGCGTCCGTGTACCGCAAGTTCGAGGACGTGAACGCATTCCGCGACGTGATCGAACGTCTGGAGCGCGTGCCGACTCCGGCGCAGCGCAAGACGCAACTGTCGTTTTCCGACCTCGTGCCGGACCCTCTGCCGCCGACCAAGCCGTGACGCGCGCTGACGATGAACGCCACATGCGGCGCGCGCTGGAGCTCGCGGCACGCGGCATCGCCAGTACGCACCCCAATCCACATGTGGGCTGCGTGCTGGTGCAGGGCGGCGAGGTCGTCGGCGAAGGCTGGCACCAGCGGGCCGGTGAGGCCCATGCCGAAGTCCACGCGCTGGCTGCGGCTGGCCACGCGGCGCGCGGAGCGACGGCCTACGTCACGCTGGAACCCTGTAGCCATTTCGGTCGCACGCCACCTTGCGCCGATGCGCTGATCGCCGCCGGTGTCATACGCGTGGTGGCGGCCATGCGCGACCCGAACCCGCAAGTGGCGGGCCATGGGTTGGAGCGTCTGCGCGCAGCGGGCGTCATAGTGGAAACCGGTGTCTGTGAACGCGAAGCGCGTGAATTGAACCGGGGCTTCGTGATGCGCCACGTGCACGGCCGGCCGTGGGTCACGCTCAAGCTTGCAGCAAGCCTCGATGGGCGCACCGCGCTTGCGAATGGCACTTCGCAATGGATCACCGGTGCCGAGGCGCGTGCCGACGTGCACCACCTGCGTGCGGAGGCCGGTGCCGTCCTCACCAGCAGCGCAACCGTGCTGGCTGACGACCCGCGCCTGACCGTGCGGCTGCCCGGCGTCTGGCGCCAGCCGGAGCGCATCGTGCTGGACCGTACCGGCCGCGTGCCGGACACCGCCGCCGTGTGGGCGCCGGGCACGCGCCGCATTGCCGTGCTGGGCGAGGGCATGGCGCTGGAGCGTGGTACGGCACTGCAGGCGCAAGGCGTGGAAGTTCTGCATGCACCCCTGCAGGCAGACGGCCTGCTGGCGCTGGATGACGTGTTGAAGTTGCTGGCCGGCGTCAACATCAACAGCGCGTTCGTCGAATGCGGCCCGCGGCTCGCCGGCGCATTCATCGCGGCCGGGCGCGTGGACGAACTGCTGCTGTACGTGGCGCCCCGCCTGCTGGGCGCGGATGCCCGGGCGCTGGCCGTGTTGCCGCCGTTGCAGGCGCTGGCGGCGTCACCCGGCTGGCGGTTTCACGACGTGACGCGGATCGGCGAAGATCTGCGCGTGGTGCTGCGCCCTGCAGCCATCCACGACTGACGGGAGACAAGCACATGTTCACAGGCATCGTGGCAGCGCAGGGGTGCATCAACGAAGTGACAGAAACGGCGGGCGACCGCCGCTTCACGATCGTGACCAAAGACGATTGTCTCGACGCCCTGGTGCTGGGTGACAGCATCGCCGTCAGCGGCGTATGTCTGACGGCCGTGGCGCGCGTGCCCCATGGCTTCGTGACTGACGTATCTGTGGAAACCCTGCAGCTGACGACGGCTGGCCACTGGCAAGCCGGGCAGGTCGTGAACCTGGAAACGGCGACGACCCCCGCCACCGCACTTGGCGGGCATCTCGTGCTCGGCCACGTGGATGGCCGTGCACGGCTGGTCGATCTGCACGAGGATGCACGTTCACATCGCCTGCGCTTCGAGGCACCGGCCGCGCTGGCACGCTACGTGGCGCGCAAGGGTTCCATCACCCTGGATGGCGTGAGCCTGACGGTGAACACCGTCGAAGGCACCCGCTTTGGCGTTAACATCATCCCCCTGACATATGCGCACACCACGCTCGGCACGCTGCGGAGCGGCGATGAGGTCAACCTCGAAGTGGATGTCGTCGCGCGCTATGTCGAACGGCTACTTCAAGCGGGTCAATGACAATGGATTCGAACAACAAGGTGGCACCCTTGCATCCCCAGCCGCTGAAACCGGCAGACGACATCGAGTCGATCATCGCCGACATGCGTGCCGGCAAGATGGTCATCATGATGGACGACACGGAGCGCGAGAACGAGGGCGACCTCATCATCGCCGCCAGCCTCGTGCGCGCCGAGGACATCAACTTCATGGCGCGTTACGGCCGCGGGTTGATCTGCCTGACGTTGAGCGCACACCGCTGCCGCCAACTGCGCCTGCCGCCGATGGTGGCTTACGGTGACGACCTGCACCACACCGCGTTCACGATCTCGATCGAGGCGGCGCGCGGCGTGACCACCGGCATTTCCGCGTTCGACCGGGCGCAGACCATCCGTACCGCCGTCAAACCGGACGCACGGCCGGAAGACCTCGTGCAGCCGGGCCACGTGTTCCCCCTGATGGCGCAGCCCGGTGGCGTGCTGACGCGCGCCGGACATACCGAAGCCGGTTGCGATCTGACGCGCCTGGCAGGGCTGGAACCGGCCGCCGTGATTGTCGAGGTGCTCAAGGAAGACGGCCACATGGCGCGCCGCCCGGACCTCGAACGGTTTGCACATGAGCACGACCTGAAGCTCGGCACCATTGCCGATCTCATCCGTTACCGCCTGCAGCACGAACACACCATCGAGCGTGTCGCCGAGACGCAGATGAAGACGGAATTCGGTGAATTCCGCCTCGTGGCTTACCAGGACGCAGTGGAAAACACGCTGCACATGGCGCTCATACACGGTACGCTCGACCCGTCCAAGCCCACGCTCGTGCGCGTGCACATGGGCAATACGTTGGCCGACGTCCTCAGCGTCAACCATTCCGATTCCGCGTGGCCGCTGCGCAGCGCGATGCAACGCGTCGCCCAGGCGGAAAGTGGTGTGCTGGTGATCCTGCGCAAGCCGGAAACACCGCGTGAACTCGTAGAACAGATCGTCGGCCTCGGCGCTGCGCGTGGCGCTGCCAACCCGGCAGGCCCCGACAAGCAGGTGCTGCGCACTTACGGCCTTGGTGCACAGATTCTCAAGGACCTTGGCGTACAGCGCATGCGCGTTCTGTCCAGCCCCAAGACCATGCACGGTATTTCCGGTTTCGGACTTGAAGTCGTGGAATACGTCGCGTGCGAATGATCCGCCCCTGCAGGAAAACCTTGCCATGACTGAAGCTGTCGCGGGCTCCGCACACAAGAGCGAATACGCCCCCGCCGCCCCGCGTGACTCCGCCGCCTTCCGCGACACCCGCATTGCCCTCATCGGCACGCGCTGGAACGCCGAACTTGTCGATGCACTCGTCGCCGGCAGCTGGCGCTGTCTGGAAGCGTTCGGCGTCGCACGGGCGCACGTTACTGAAGTGCACGTGCCGGGTGCCTTCGAGCTGCCGCTGGCCGCGGAAGTACTGATGCGCTCCGGGCGAGTGGATGCCGTTGTGGCGCTGGGTGCCGTTATCCGCGGCGAAACGCCGCACTTCGACTACGTCTGCACGCAGTGCTCGCAGGGCCTGCGCGAGGCCAGCCAGCTGCATCGCATCGCACTCGGTTTCGGTGTGCTGACGACGGAAAACGTGGAACAGGCGCGGGCGCGCGCCGGCGACGGGCGCACCAACAAGGGCTACGAGGCGACGGCTGCGGCGCTGGAGATGGTGGCGCTGATCCGGAGCCTGTCGTGACCGGGGAGCCGCGGCACGCGGCACGCGGCGCCAGCCCACGCAGTCTCGCGCGGCGGCTCACCGTGCAGGCGCTCTACCAGTGGCTGCTCAACGAGACGCCGCCGGAAGTGATGGAGCGCCAGTTCCGCGCCGATCCGGAAGGGCTGGGGCGCGCCGACAAGCGCTATTTCGACGAATTGCTGAGCGGCACGGTGCCGAAGATCCCGCAGCTCGACGCGTTGCTGGTGCCGCACCTCGACCGCCCGCTCGAACAGCTCGACCCGGTGGAACACGCCATCCTGCTGCTCGGCGCGCACGAACTGGAGACGGAACAGAGCGTGCCGTGGCGCGTGGTCGTCAATGAATGCGTCGAGCTGACAAAGACCTTCGGTGCCGAAGACGGCTACAAGTACGTCAACGGCGTGCTGGATCGCCTCGGACGCCAGTTGCGGCCGGCCGAGGCAGGCGCCTGAGCCTTCACTCTTGGACGAGTTTGCGCTGATCCGCGAGTTCTTCACGAAGCTTGCGCCCCACGGTGGTGATGTCGTGCTCGGAATCGGGGACGACGCCGCCATCCTCGCCGTGCCGGCGCCGTGGCAGCTTGCCGTGTGCACCGACACGCTTGTTGCCGGGCACCATTTTCCGCTGGATACAGTCCCGGCCGATATCGGTTGGAAGGCGCTCGCCGTCAATCTTTCCGACCTCGCAGCGATGGGGGCAGTGCCGCGCTGGTTCACGCTGGCGCTCACGCTGCCAGTAGCCGAGGCTGGCTGGTTGGCAGGCTTCACGCAAGGACTGGCGGCACTGGCGCAGAAGCAATCCGTAGCATTGGTTGGTGGTGACACGACGCGCGGGCCGCTGAGCGTGACCGTCACCGCCGGCGGCTGGGTCGAACCCGGCACGGCGTTGCGACGCAGCGGCGCGCAGGTGGGCGACGTGGTGTGTGTCACCGGCACGCTGGGCGACGCGGCACTGGCTCTGCGCTGTCTGACGCCACCATCGGGCGCAAAAGCATGCCCGCCTGCACTGCGTGCGCGACTTGACCGGCCGACGCCGCGTGTTGGCGCTGGCCGTGTGCTGCGCGAACACGCCCATGCGGCAATTGACATCTCCGACGGTCTGGCCGCCGACCTCGGGCACATCCTGGCGGCGAGCGGTGTCGGAGCGATGCTACAGGCGGAAGCGTTGCCGCGCTCCGCCGCATTCAGCGCCTGTGCGTCGGCCGATGCACAGGCGTTGCAATTGCACGGCGGGGACGACTACGAGTTGTGCGCCTGCCTTCCGCCAGCCGCGGTTGCGGCAGCGCAGGCAGGCTGTGCTCAAGCCGGCGTCGCGCTCACGGTCATCGGCGAAGTCGTGGCCGAGCGCGGCTTGTGGATCGACACCGCCGGTGTGCGCAGCCCATGCCCACCACGCGGTTTCGACCACTTTGCAGTTGAAGCATGACCGCAGATGCCCCGATCGGCGTCTTCGACTCCGGCCTCGGCGGCTTGTCGGTGCTGCGCGAACTACACACCGCGCTGCCGCACGAGGATTTCCTCTACGTGGCCGACACGGCGTATTGCCCGTATGGCAGCAAGCCCCGTGAAGTCGTCGTGGCGCGGGCCGAGCGCATCACAACGACCCTGCAAGCCCGCGGCGTGAAGCTCGTGACGGTGGCGTGCAATACCGCAACGGTGGCGGCGATCGACACGTTGCGTCAGCGTCACACCGTGCCGTTCGTTGGCATCGAGCCGGCCGTGAAACCGGCTGCCCAGCTGACGCGCAGCGGCGTGGTGGGTGTGCTGAGCACGGCTGTGACGGCGCACGGTGCGCGCGTGCAGAGCCTCATCCAGCGCTACGCCCACGGCGTGCAGGTGCTCACGCAAGCCTGCCCAGGGCTCGTGGAACACGTGGAGGCCGGGGACCTCGACAGCCCCGCCGTGCGCCATCTCGTGCGGCAGTACACCGCACCGCTGCTGGCGGCGGGGGCGGACGTGCTGGTACTCGGCTGCACGCATTACCCATTCCTGCGTGCGCTCGTTGCAGAGGAGGCCGGGGACGGCGTGCAGGTCATCGACACCGGCGCGGCGGTGGCGCGGCGCGTGGCCGATGTGCTGGGCGAGGCCCGGTTGTTGTCCGGCCGTGCGCAGGCAGGCACCGTGCAATTCTTCACAACCGGCGATGCGGCGCACATGGAAGCCGTTGCCAGCCGTTTGCTGGCAGCATCGATCCGATCGGAAAATATCGACTTGTCATGAGGTGATGCCGATGCTGGAAAAATACAGGCACAAGCCATTTCGACCGCGTGCGCGGTTGGTCATGACCACGCCAGTGCACGTGCTGGCCTTCGGCGGCGGTGCCGGGCTGTCACCCTGGGTGCCGGGCACTTTTGGCACCGTCGTCGGCGTGGCGGTGTGGTGGGGGCTGTCGATGCTGCCGGCCACGGCTTATCTCGTGGCTGTCGGCGTGTTGTTCGGCATCGGCTGCTGGTTGTGCGGGCGTAGCGCGCAACTGCTGGGCGTTCACGACCACCCCGGCATCGTGTTCGACGAGGTAGTGGGTTACCTCATCAGTGCCGCGCCGCTGGTGTTTGCAACGCCGGCCCGGCCCGGCCCGTTATGGGCGTGGCTGTTGGCGGCATTCCTGCTGTTCCGCGTATTCGACATCCTGAAGCCGCCGCCGATCAGCTGGTTCGACCGCAACGTCAAGGGCGGCTTCGGCATCATGCTGGACGACGCGCTGGCGGCGCTGCCGGTGGCGGCGCTGCTGTACGCGGCAGAGCGGTTCATGCCGCTGGTGTCGGGTTGAAACCGCCGGTTGCGAAGCCTTGGGGCGGGGCGGTGGTGGGTGTGGCACCAACCAGCAGGCGTTCCAGCGGTTCGATCCGGTGGCGGTGCTGGGCGGTGATGGCGTAGAAGCGTTCCTGCAGGCGTTCGGACTGGCCGACCTTCACGAGCACGCCGGAGCGCAGTTCGTCCTGCACCACGATTTCCGGCAGGACGGTGATCCAGCCGCTGTCGCGCGCGATCAGGCGCAGCATCGTCATGTCCTCGATCTCGGCGCGCAGCTGCGGGCGCACGCCGGCCGAGAAGCACAACGCATCGAAACGTGAGCGCAGGCTGTGGCGGGCGCTGGGCAGGGCGACGGGTACGCCGTCGAGGTCCTGCGGGATGCGCAGCGTCCGGCCCGCCCAGCCTTCGCGCTGCCCGACGAGAGAAATCGCCTGGCTGCCCAAGAAACGCGAATACACCGGGCGTTCGGCGGAAGGGGAAACCGGCTCGTTCGCAAGCACCACGTCGAGCTGGTGGCGCAGCAGACGTTCCACCAGCGGTTCCAGCCAACCGGAGTCGATGGTAAGGATGACGCCGGCTTCGCCAAGCAGCGGGCGCAGCCAATTGACCTGGAAGTTGCGCGACATGGTGGCCACGCTGCCGACGCGCACCCGCGTCATGCCTTCGGAACGGCCTTCGAGCCAGCCGAGCATCTGCTCACCGAGGCCGAAGATGTTTTCCGCATAGGCGAACACGCGCTGGCCGGTTGCCGTCAGTTCCAGCCGGCGCCCGCGGCGTTCGAACAGATTTTCGTCCAGGCGGTCCTCAAGCTGCTTGATCTGGGTCGACAGGGCGGACTGCGAGGTGTGAACTTGCCGGGCGGCGCGCGTAAGAGAACCTTCCCCGGCAACGCGCCAGAAATAGAACAAGTGTCTGAAATTGAGTTGACTTACGTCCATTGTTCTATTTTGTAGATTAATTAAGTTGAATAAATGTAATTTACAGAATACAACAGAATCACGAAGATGCGCGCGGCCATTTTCAAAGAGATGCAATGAGCGTTTTCTACGGAATCGATTTCACGGTTGCACTGCTGCCTGCGGTTCTCATGGCAGCTGCGGCGCTGGGTGCGTGGTGGACGGGCAGGGCGCCGTGGCGCGCATTCATTGCGCTGGCGCTGGTGGCGCTGGTGCTGTCGCTTGTGGCGCTGGGCCTGCAGTTGGGTCTGGCCGCGTCTGCGGATGACGTGAACCCGGACCTGTGGCTGGCGCCGAACCTGTTTGGTGCGTGGGTCAGTGCACTGGTGCAGCTGCTTGGTGCTGCCATCGGCGTGTATTCCTCCAAGCACCTGCAGGGCGAGCCGCGGCAATCGGCTTACGTCGTCGGCCTGGCAGCCGTGCTGGCCAGCGTGCACGTGCTGTTGTTGGCCAACCATTGGGTGGTGCTGATCGCGGCCTGGGCGGCGATCCAGTACGCCATGCACGGCCTGCTGTGCTTCTATCCGGAGCGGCCGTTCGCGGTGCTGGCTGCCCACAAGAAGCGCGTGACCGACCGTGCCGTGGATATCCTGCTCGTCATCGCTGCGGCGCTGGGGTGGTGGGCCTGCGGCAGTGGTTCCCTCACGGTGCTGTGGCAAAGCATTGCTGCAGGCGCGTCGTCCCCTGCGCTGCAGTGGAGCGGCGTGTGTCTGGCGCTGGCGGTCATCGCACGCACGGCCCTGATGCCGGTGCATGGCTGGCTGGTCCAGGTGATGGAAGCGCCGACGCCGGTATCGGCGCTGCTGCACGCCGGCGTCGTCAACCTCGGCGGCTATGTGCTGGTGCTGTTTGCGCCGCTGCTGGGGGTGGCTCCGGCAGCGCGCTGGCTGCTGGTGGTTTTCGGGCTGGTGTCGGCGGTAGTGGCCGGGCTGGTACTGCTGACGCGCGTGACGCAGAAAGTACATCTGGCGTGGTCGACGATCGCGCAGATGGGCTTCATGCTGCTGGAATGTGGGCTGGGCTTGTATCTGCTCGCCGCATTGCACCTGCTCGGACATTCGCTTTACAAGGCGCACAACTTCCTCGCGGCGTCCGGCGCGGTGAAGGACTGCAAACGCAAGCTCTTGACCGGCGAAGTGGAAAATTCATCGCTCAGCATGGCGCTGGCCGTACCGGTGGCGGTCGTCATCGTGGCGGGTATCCAGTTTCTCGCCGGCAACCATGCGTGGCCGTGGTGGTGGAGCGGCGTGTTGGCGCTGGCGTGGGCGCCGCTGCTGTGGGTGCCGGGTGCGGGGCAGGCGCGGGCCGGCGTCGTGCGTGCGCGCTTGCTGGTGGCCGCCGGGATGGCCGTGGCCTTGACCGTGGCGGCATGCATTGTCGACCGCGTGCCGGTCGGCGCCGGACAAGCCCCGCTGGATGCCGCCGGCGTCGTGGCGCTGGTCGGCATGGCATCGATGTATTTCGGCATGGTGGCGCTGCAGTTGTGGCCGCGTTCCACGTTCATGGTCGGCCTGCGGCGCTGGGTCTACGCCGGGTTCTACATGGACGAGATCTATACGCGCTGGGTGCTGCGTTTCTGGCCGGTCGCCTGGGCGCAGAGTGATGAACCGACGAGGCTGCCGAGCATTACTCCCGCGGCGGCAGCCCAGACCCCGAATTCGTGAGCAAGAACATGGACGTTTCTGCCGTGAAGCGAAACCCTGCAGCGGCTGCTGCCAGCGCCGATCTAGCACTGACCGCTGTGCTGAAGGCTGCCCTCGCACATGCTTGCGGGACGATCGCGCCAAGCTGGCCGCTGGACCAAGCCGTTGCAGTCAATCCGCATTGGCGGCGCCTGGGCGCGCCGATACGCCACGTTGCAGCACGCCTTGCGGTGCTGGGCGATTTTCGGGTTTTCCCGCAGCGCAGCTATATTCGTGACGCGTGGATTGGCAAGCGCATCACACGCGCGGATCTCGACGCGGCGCTGGCTTTGCATGTCGAAGGGGGCCGCGTGGACGTGCAGGAATGCATTGCTGCGCTGGATGTGCCGGTGTTGTTCCGGCGTGAACCGCTGCTCGCGGACGTGCTCGACGGCGAGGTGGCGGCGAACCGCCACTGGCCATGGCGCGATGCCATCGTGTTCCAGCTCAGCCAGACCTGTGCCGCGTATTTCGACCGCCATCAGGCGGACTGGCGTGCGGCAGGCAGCCGCAGCCTGTACGGATTCTGGCGCGAGACCATCGAAGGCGACCGCGGCGTGGGCTCGATGCTGGGCCTGCGGCGCCTGTCCGGGCAGTTGCGCAAGGTGCCGGAGACGCCCGAAGACGCGGCGCGTTGGGCGATGGCGCGCGTCGGGCTGCCGCAGAGTGTGTGGAACGACTATCTCGAAGCCTTGTTGCTGTCGATCAACGGCTGGGCTTCGTGGTGCGCCTACGTACACTGGCAGAACCTGCCGGCTGGCAAGGACGACCCCCGACTGCAGGAATTGCTGGTCTGCCGTCTGACATGGGAAGCGCTGGTCGCGAACTGCGTGCCGGCGGCCACGCGCCGCGCAGGCGTTGCCGCGCTGCGCGCGAACTGGCAGGAATTCCCGGCGCGCGTGGCGGAAGCCGAAGCCGCACTGGCGGTGGACGAGATCTGGCAGCAGGCGCTGGAATGCAGCTACCTGCGCGGCCTGGCTGGCCGCGTGCGCAGTTCTACCGCCCCTGTCGAGCCTGGTGCGTCGGATGTGCAGGCCCCGGAGGTGCAAGCGGTGTTCTGCATCGATACGCGCAGCGAGGCGATGCGCAGGGCGCTGGAAGCGCTGTCCAACGCAGTCGAGACACGTGCCTTTGCCGGTTTCTTCGGCCTGCCCATCGCCTACACGCCGCTGGATACTGACATCCACCGGCCGCAGCTGCCGGGGCTGGCCTACCCCAGCGTCAACGTCGCCGACACCATCCTGCCCGTGCCGCAGCCGCAGCCGGACGAGCGCCTGCAGGAACCTGCGCGCCGCGCGCGCCGGCAACGACTCGGCGGGCTGGATCAATGGCTCGCCACGGTGCGCTGGCCGAGTTCGACGTTCTCCTTCGTGGAAGCGGCGGGAGTGGGCTACCTCGGCAAGATCGCACACTGGATCCGCCCACCGGCTGGGCCGCGCGTCAGCGATGACCGGCTGGGCATTGCCGCCCACGATACGGCCGTGTGTCGGCCCGTCATCACCGGCCTGGATGTGGCAGGGAAAGTCGAGCTGGCGGCCGGCGTGCTGCACACCATGGGCCTGAACGATCGGCTCGCGCCGCTCGTGGTGCTGTGCGGCCACGCCGGGCACAGCACGAACAACGCGCACGCCTCGACACTGGATTGCGGCGCCTGCTACGGCCGACCGGGGGAGGCGAACGCGCGGGCGCTGGCCGGGCTGCTGAACGACCCACAAGTACGCGCCGGCCTTGCCGGAAAGGGTTTGCACGTGCCCGCCACGACCGTGTTCATGGCCACGCTGCACAACACCACCACGGACGAAGTAACGGGCTTCGACCTTGACCTGCTGCCGCCGGCCGCACGCACGGCGTGGACGCGGATGGCGGCATTGTTCGACCGCGCCGGCCAGCGCATCCGCCGCGAGCGCGCAGCGGCGCTGTGGATGGACGACACGCAGGGCGATGCAGCGCTGCTCACCGCGTTTCGCCGCCGGGCGAACGACGGCTCACAGACCCGGCCGGAATGGGGCCTGACGCGCAACGCCGCGTTCATCATCGGCCCGCGTGCCCGCACCCGCGGGCGGGTGCTGCCGCGCTGCTACCTGCATGACTACGATGCGCGCCTTGATGTCGATGGCAGCGTACTGGAAAAGCTGATGATGGGGCCGATGTTGGTGTGCCACTGGCTGAGCTGGCAATACCACGCCTCCACCTGCGACCCGCTGCATTACGGCAGCGGCAACAAGGTGCTGCACAACGTCGTGGACGGCCACGTCGGCGTGTTCGAAGGCAACGGCGGCGACTTGCGCATCGGCCTGCCGAAGCAGTCGTTGCACAATGGTGCTGGCTGGTACCACGAACCCGTGCGGTTGACGACGATCATCGATGCACCGGCGGCCATGATCGAACACATCATCGCCGCGCACGGTGTGCTGGGACAGATCCTCGACCACGGCTGGATGCTGCTGTGGCGCTACGACGGGCAGGCGTTGCAACGCTACGACCACGGGCGGTGGTTGCCAGTCGGACTGTGAGCGCTGGCGGAGCGCCGCTCCAACCGGCGCTTCTTGACCGCAAAACCTGCGTCAACTGGCGCCGCCGCAGTGCATTTGCCGGCTGCAGCCCTTAAAATCCAGTAATTGATCCACCTGTGCCTGACCAGATCTGCCCATGACCGACGAGACTGCTGAACGCGATGTGATGGACTACGACGTGGTGGTCGTGGGTGCCGGCCCGGCCGGGCTGTCGGCCGCGATACGTCTCAAGCAGCTTGCGGCGGCGGCCAATCGGGAACTCAGCGTCTGTCTCGTCGAAAAGGGTTCGGAAGTCGGCGCGCACATCCTGTCGGGCGCGATCTTCGACACTCGTGCCCTGGACGAGCTGATTCCCGACTGGAAGGACAAGGGTGCGCCGGTCAAAACCGCTGTCGTGCGCGACGACGTCTACCTGTTTCGCAGTGCCGAAAGCGCAATCAAGCTGCCGAATTTCATCGTTCCGAAGACGATGCATAACCACGGCAACTACATCATCTCCCTCGGGCGGCTGGTGCGCTGGCTGGGCGAACAGGCCGAAGCCCTGGGTGTCGAGATCTATCCCGGGTTCGCGGCGCAGGAATTCATCGTTGACGGCAACGGTACAGGCGTGGTGCGCGGCATCGTCACCGGTGACATGGGCGTTGCGAAGGACGGCACGCACAAGGACAGCTACGCTCCCGGCATGGAACTGCGTGGCAAGTACACGCTGTTTGCCGAAGGCTGTCGCGGGCATCTCGGCAAGCAGTTGCTGAAACGTTACGCGCTCGACGAGGACTGCGACGTGCAGCATTACGGCATCGGCCTGAAGGAATTGTGGGAAGTTCCGGAAGGGCAGTCGATTCCGGGCCTCGTCGTGCATGGTGCCGGCTGGCCGCTGAACGACGCCAACCCCGGCGGCTCTTTCTGCTATCACGCCGGCGACAACCAGATCGCCGTCGGCCTGATTGTGGATCTGTCGTACAGCAACCCTTACCTGTCGCCGTTCGACGAATTCCAGCGCTTCAAGCATCACCCGGTCATCGCGCAGTACCTGAAGGGTGGCAAACGCATCGCCTACGGCGCGCGCGCACTGTGCAAAGGTGGTTTCAACTCATTGCCGAAGATGTCGTTTCCGGGCGGCCTGCTGATCGGCTGCGACGCTGGCACGCTGAATTTCTCCAAGATCAAGGGCAACCATCCGGCGATGAAGTCCGGCATTCTGGCCGCCGAGACCGTGGCTGAAGCGTTGTTCGCTGGTGATGAGGGCGGCTGCGATCTCACCGTCTACGCCAAAAAGTTCAAGGCCAGCTGGCTGTACGACGAGCTCTACCGCAGCCGCAACTTTGGCGCCGCCATGCACAAGTACGGCTCGATCTTTGGCAACGCGCTGAATTACATGGACCAGAACTGGTTCAACGGCCGCGCTCCGTGGACGCTACACGACCGCACGCCGGACTACAAGAAGCTTAAGCTGGCCGCGGAATCGGAGCAGATCAGCTACCCGAAACCGGACGGCAAGCTGTCCTTCGACAAGCTGTCTTCCGTGTTCCTGTCCAGCACAAACCATGAAGAGGATCAGCCCGTGCACCTGCACCTGGCCGATCCGAACATCCCGATCCAGAAGAATCTGCCGATGTACGACGAACCGGCGCAGCGTTACTGCCCGGCGGGCGTGTATGAAGTCGTCGGCGAAGGCGATGCTCGGCGCTTCCAGATCAATGCCCAGAATTGCGTGCACTGCAAGACCTGCGACATCAAGGATCCGGCGCAGAATATCACCTGGGTGCCGCCCGAAGGTTCGGGCGGCCCGAATTACGCCGCCATGTAGGCCGGCTGAACCTTTGCCTCGGGTCGCATGCGGGCCGTCGTGGCGTAGCGGCTCGAACCCGGATTTTCACGGATTTACCTTCTCAAATACCCTTCACAGGAACACCACAGGAGAACCCATGAAAGCACTCGTGAGCGTCAAGCGCGTTGTGGATTACAACGTCCGCATCCAGGTCAAGCCGGATGGTTCCGGCGTGGCCACCGACGGCGTCAAGATGAGCATGAACCCGTTTGACGAGATCGCCATGGAAGAGGCGGTGCGGCTGAAAGAAAAAGGCGTCGTCAGCGAAATCGTCGCCGTGACGGTGGGTAGTGCAAAGTGCGTGGAAACATTGCGAACGGCCCTGGCATTCGGCGCCGACCGCGCGATCCACGTCGTGGAGGAAGGCGAAGTCCAGCCGCTGGTGGCCGCCAAAGCGCTGGTTGCGGTGTGTGGCAAGGAGAACCCCGACCTGTTCCTGCTCGGCAAGCAGGCGATCGACGACGACGCGAACCAGACCGGACAGATGGTTGCCGCACTGCTGGATCGCCCGCAGGCGACGTTTGCCTCCAAGGTCGAGATCGCTGGAACCAAGGCCACGGTGACGCGCGAGGTCGATGCCGGCCTGCAGACCATAGAGATCGACCTGCCGGCCGTCATCACGGTGGACCTGCGGCTCAACGAGCCGCGCTACCTGAAGCTGCCGGACATCATGAAAGCGAAGCGGAAACCCGTCGAGAACACGACGCTGGGCGACCTCGGCGTGCAGGCCGCAGGCGGGCTGAAGATCGTCAAGACCGCGTCACCGGCCGCGCGCAGCAAGGGTGTCATGGTCAAGACCGTGGATGAACTGATCGCCGGTCTCAAGAACAAGGGCTTGTTGTAAGCCGTACGGCGAAGCCCGACACATTCCAGACGAAAGGTCAAAAAGTGAGCAAAGTTCTAGTGGTAGGCCAGCATGCGGAAGGCAAGCTGGACAATGGTGTCGCGAAAGTCGTTTGCGCCGCAAAGGCCGTGGGCGGTGACATCGAAGTCGTGGTGTTCGCAACTGCAGGCGCGGCCGTGGCGGGGCAGGCGGCGGCCATCGAAGGCGTGACGAAGGCATTGCATGTCGACCGTGCCGAGAATGAGCACCCGCTGGCGGCGGTACTGGCGCCGCAGGTTGTGGCGCTGGCCAAGGCTGGCGGATACACACATGTCCTTGCCGCCGGCAACACCTTTGGCAAGGATCTGCTGCCGCGCGTGGCGGCGCTGCTGGATGTCCAGCAGGTATCGGATGTGATGGCCGTGCATTCCACCACGTCCTTCGACCGGCCGATCTACGCTGGCAATGCGATCGTGACGGTGGAAGCGATGGCCGCACCGTGCGTCGTGGCCACCGTTCGCCTCGCCTCCTTCCAGGCTGCCGGCACTGCGGGTGCCGCCGCACCGGTCGAGGCGGTATCCACGGATGCGCAGCTGCCGGCGCACACGCGCTTTGTCAGCCTTGCGGCGCAGAAGAGCGAACGCCCGGATCTGCAGTCTGCGACGCGTGTCGTGTCCGGTGGCCGGGCGCTGGGTTCAGCCGAGAAGTTCAAGGAAGTGATGGAGCCGCTGGCCGACAAGCTCGGCGCCGCCATCGGCGCGTCGCGTGCGGCGGTGGACTCCGGCTACTGCGCCAGCGACATGCAGGTGGGCCAGACCGGCAAGATCATTGCCCCGGAACTCTACGTTGCGTGCGGCATTTCCGGCGCCATTCAGCATCTGGCGGGCATCAAGGATGCGCGTACGATCGTGGCGATCAACAAGGACCCGGATGCGCCGATCTTCGAAGTCGCGGATTTCGGCCTCGTTGGCGACTTGTTCCAGCTCGTTCCAGAGTTCGCGCAGAAGGCCTGAACCGCGCTGCAGTTGCGGGCGGAACACGAGAAGGCCGGCTTGTCCGGCCTTCTTTTTGCTGGTGAGCAGACAGATTTTCATAAACGACACGCTGGAGGACAAGACGATGCAGATGACGCATGAACACGAACAGATCGCGGAGACGACGCGCAAGTTCGTCGCGGAACAGATCAACCCGCACCTGAAGGACTGGGAACGCGACGGCATGTGGCCGGCGCATGAAGTCCTGCGCGCAATGGGCAAGCTTGGCCTGCTGGGGATTGCCAAGCCGGAATCTGTCGGCGGGCTAGGGCTGGATTATTCGTACCAAGTCGCGTTTGCGGAAGCACTGGGTACTTGCGACAGCGGCGGCTTGCCGATGGCGATCGGCGTGCAGACCGACATGGCGACGCCGGCGCTGGCGAATTTCGGCTCCGCAGAGCTGCAGCAGGAATATCTGGCCCCTGCCATTGCCGGAGAAATGGTCGCGGCCATCGGCGTCAGCGAGCCGGGCGCGGGGTCGGATGTGGCGGGCATCAAGACTACGGCGCGCCGAGTTGGCGACGAATATGTCATCTCCGGTTCCAAGCTGTGGATCACGAACGGCACGCAGGCCGACTGGGTGTGTTTGCTAGCGAATACTGGCAACGATACTTCCGGGCATGGCAACAAGTCGCTGATCGTGGTGCCGCTGGACGCCAAGGGCGTGGACCGCCACCAGAAGCTCGACAAGCTCGGCCAGCGCGCCTCCGACACCGCAATGATCTTCCTCGATGAAGTTCGTGTGCCAGCGCGCAACCTGATCGGCGAGGAGGGCAAGGGCTTCATCTACCAGATGCAGCAGTTTCAGCACGAACGCCTGTTCCTGTCGGCGAGCATCGTGGCGGCCATGGAGCGTGTCATCAAGGACACAGCCACCTACACCGGCCAGCGCAAGGCCTTCGGCAAGCCCCTGCTCGACAACCAGGTCGTGCATTTCCGCCTGTCCGAGCTGTACACGGAGCTGGAAGCGCTGCGGGCGTTGATCTACCGCGCGACGGATGACGTCGTGGCGGGCAAGGACGCCACGCTGCTGTGTTCGATGGCGAAACTCAAGAGCGCCCGGTTGGCACGTGAGCTGACCGACGCCTGCCTGCAGTACTGGGGCGGGCAGGGCTTCATGTGGGAGTCCAGCGTGGCGCAGTTCTACCGCGACTTGCGGCTGCATTCCATCGGCGGCGGTGCGGATGAAGTGATGCTGGAGATCATCTCCAAGCGCCTGGGCTTTGTCGGCAAGCGGCGCACGTACTGACGCCTGTGCCCCCGCGGGTCGACACCCGATTTTCACGGCTTCCCGCAGGTTGAACGACACAATAACTGGCTAAAAAAAGAACGCCGAAGCATATGCTTCGGCGTTCTGGTACAGCGTGGTTACTGCTTACTTGCGCGCCGCGGCATCCACCGATGCCGTGGTGGGAGCACCCGACTGGGTCTGAACATGCTGAACGTGGTTCGTGACCTCGAACTCGACACGACGATTCAGCGTCCGGCCAGCGGATGTCTTGTTGCTGGCGATCGGCTTGCTCGGGCCATAGCCCTTTGCCGTCAGGTTCGCACCGTTGACGCCCTGGCTGATCAGATAGCTGCGAACGGAATTCGCACGTTGCTGCGACAGGCGGTTGTTGTAGGCGACGGAACCGACCGAGTCCGTGTGGCCCTGGACCTGAACGTCGAGGCTCGGCTGCTTCTTCAGTGCAACCGCAACGCTATTCAAGGTGACCTTGGCCGCATCCGTGAGCGTCGCCTTGTTGAACTTGAAGTTCACGGAACGCAGGATGATCTTCTGCGGAATGATGTTGCAGTCCGCATCCACCTGGAACCCAGCAGGCGGATTGCACGCTGGCTTGGCGGGCGGCGGCGGCGGAACTTCGGCAACCGGGGGGGGCGGTGGCGGAACCGGTGCGACGACCGGGGCGGCGCCAAAGGAATAGCGCAGGGCAACCATCGCCGTGTTGGCACGGTAGCGGCCGACAGCCTGATCTGTGTGGGTCCCCGCAAACGCGGCCTTGGAGGACTCTATCCAGCGGTAGCCGATATCGCCAGTCAGACGGTCCGTGAAGTCGTAGCTCACGCCCGCACCGCCCTGGTAGAGGAACGCCGAACGATAGGAGTTCGGGCCCATGGCCGGTGCAGAGGACAGGATCGGGTCGATGCGTCCGAAGCCGATGCCGCCACCGACGTAGGGATGAAGTGCGTCCAGTGACCAATTGGACGGTAGCGTGAAGTCATACCACAAATTCGCCATACCGGCCGGCACATTGCTGCGGCCCAGGCTGTTACGCAGCGCGTTCGTACGGAAGACGAGCTCGATTTCCGGCCGCAGGCCGTTTTCGAACTTGTAGCCGCCGGTTACGCCAGCAGCCCAGCCGAACACGTCTTTCTGCTGCAGTCCGGGGGCCGTGCGGTAGGTCTCGTTGCCGACCCAATTACCACCGCCCTCGACGCCGAGGTAGGGACCGGTTCCTGCAAATGCAAAACCCGGGACCGCGACAAACGCGGCGCCGATCAGCGCCTTGCGCATGGCGTTAGGAAAAAGCTTGCTTGCCATTTTGATGGTTGCTCCTGTGTGTGTAGTCATCGTTACGGAACCGCACGTTGTTGCACAACAGCATTCTAGGCCGTTAGCCACATCGTCGCAACGCGTGAACGGCATCTGTGAACCGAGACAGTGTGTGAAACATTTCCTGAACTGGCACTGAATACGGTTTCGCGTGTTTCAGTAGCGCATCTGCCGCGCGGCCAGGTCCTTCATGACTTCACTGGCGCCGCCGCCGATCGACAAGACCTTGGTTTCGCGGAAGATCCGTTCGACGCGGATGCCACGCAGGTAGCCGGCACCGCCGAGAATCTGCACGGCTTCGCCGGCCACGCGCTCGAGCGTGGCGGTGGCAAGGTTTTTCAGCATGCAGACGTCGGCAACCGGCGCTGCACCCTGGGCGACGTGCCAGGCGGTGATGTCCAGCGTGGCTTTGACGGCGTCCAGCGCCATTTTCATGTCCACGAGCCGGTGACGGATGACTTGCCGCGTGATCAATGGGCGACCAAAGGTCTGGCGCGTGCGGGCCCACTCCAGGGCATCCTCGTAGCACACCATGCCGAACGCCCACGCCTGCGCCGCCAGCATGATGCGCTCCGAATTGAAGTTGCGCATGATCGTCATGAAGCCTTGGTTTTCCGCCCCGAGCAGGTTCGTGGCAGGGATGCGGCAGTTATCGAAATACAGCGTCGCCGTGTCCGAGCAGCGCCAGCCCATCTTGTCCAGGGGCGTGCGAGAAAAGCCGGGCGTGGCGGTGTCCACGACGAGCAGCGACACGCCACCGAGCACGGCCGCGCCGGTCCGGACGGCGAGGGTGATGAAATCGGCTCGCATGCCCGACGTAATGAAGGTTTTCGAGCCGTTCACGACGTAGTCGCTACCGTTGCGCTCGGCACGTGTCCTGAGGTTCGCCACGTCAGAGCCGCCGCCAGGTTCCGTAATGCCGAGGGCGGCGATCTTGCGCCCTTCGAGCACCGGGCGCAGGAAGCGCTCTTTTTGCTCCGGCGTTCCGACATGCATGACGGGCGGGCTGGCAATGCCGTGGGACATGAGGCTGGCGATCAACCCACCGGAGCCGGCACGCGCCAGTTCCTGCATGGCGACGATCAGATAGAACGGATCGAGTACGCCAGCGCCACCGTATTCCTCGGGAAAGCCGATACCCAAAAGCCCGGCTGCTGCTGCTTGCACGTGGAGGGCACGCGGCAGTTCTCCAGCTGCTTCCCAAGCTTCGATGTGCGGGACGCATTCCTTTTCCACGAAGCGGCGAATCTGGCTGCGGAAGGTCTCGTGGTCGGTCGTGTAGAACGGTGATGCCTGGCTCATGCATGGCTCCTGGACAGCAAGTGCCGCATGATATGCGGCACGCCACAAGGGAAACCAAGATGCCGGAAGGGACACCGCTTGAAATAGAGCAGAATCTGCCGCTGCAGCGGTTGTATCACTGGGCGCGTGTACGTGCGGACGCACCGTACATGACCCAACCACTGGGTGGCGGGCGCATGCGCGAATTCACCTGGGCGGAAACCCTGCGGCAAGTCCGCTGCGTCGCCGCGTGGCTGCAGAGGCTGCAACTGGCACCGGGGTCGCGTGTCGGCATCCTGTCCAAGAACTGCGCGCACTGGCTGATGATGGATTACGCGATCTGGATGGCGGGCCACGTCAGCGTGCCGCTGTACCCGACGCTGATGGCTGAATCGGTGCACCAGATCGTCGAGCGTTCGGGCATGAGCGCCTTGTTCGTCGGCAAGCTCGATGGCTGGGACACGATGAAAACCGGTGTTCCAGCCGACCTGCCGCTCATCGGTTGCGAACTGTCACCGCCCGGAGACTTCGTGCGCTGGGAAGACGTGGTGGCGCACACTCCGCCGTTGCAGGGGGAACCGGTGCGCCGTGCCGACGAACTCGCCACCCTCATCTATACCTCCGGCACCACTGGTGCTCCGAAAGGCGTGATGCACCGTTTCGCCACGTTCGCCGCGACGTCGCTGACCATGAAGGAGACGTTTGGCTTCAAGGAAAACGAGCGCATGCTGTCGTACCTGCCCTTGAGCCACGTTGCAGAACGCATCGGCACCGAGGCGAATTCCCTGCAGGTCGGAGCGCATGTGTACTTCGCGGAATCGCTGGAGACGTTCCAGCGCGACCTGCAGCGCGCGCGACCCACGGTGTTCTTTTCCGTGCCACGGCTGTGGGTAAAGTTCCAGCAGGGCGTGCTGGCAAAGATGCCGGCCCGCAAGCTGGAACGCTTGCTGCGCATTCCGATCGCGCGCACGTTGGTGAAGAAGAAGATTCTGCGCCTGCTGGGACTGGACGCGGTGCGCTTCGCCGCCACCGGCGCCGCACCGCTGCCGGAAGACGTCATCCTCTGGTATCGCCGACTCGGCCTCGAACTGCTAGAGGTCTACGGCATGACCGAGAACTTCGGTCTGTCGCACGTCACGCGCCCCGGGCAGTTCCGCAGTGGCTACGTGGGTTCGCCATGGCCGCACTCGGAATGCCGGTTGGCAGGATCCGGCGAAGTCCTGACACGCGCGCCGTGGACGATGATGGGCTATTACGAGCAGCCGGAGAAAACGGCGGAAGTGCTGGGCGCCGACGGCTGGTTGCACACTGGCGATCTGGGCGAGATCGATGCCCAGGGTCGTCTGCGCATCACCGGGCGTGTGAAGGAGCTGTTCAAGACCAGCAAGGGCAAGTACGTGGCGCCGGCGCCGATCGAGAATCTGCTGGGGCGGCACACCGCCATCGAGGCCATCTGCGTTACCGGTTCCGGATTCCCGCAACCTTTTGCCATCGCCATGCTGTCCGCGGAGGCCGTGCACGAGGCGCATGACCCGGTGCGGCACAAGGTGCTGGAAACTTCGCTGGCAGAGCTGCTCAAGTCCGTGAATGCCTGCGTCGATCACCACGAGCAGCTGTCCTTCATCGCGCTTGTCGACACGCCGTGGACAGTGGACAACGGGTTGGTGACGCCGACCATGAAGATCAAGCGCAACGTGCTGGAAAAATATTACGCTACCCAGTTCGAGCCATGGGCGGCAGCGCGCTCGCCGGTCGTCTGGGCGTTCTGAGGGGGCAGATACCGTGCCTGCCGGTCACGTGCCAAGGGCGGCAAGGCGCTCACGGTACAGCGCGATGTTTTCCGCGTCGTGGCAACAGAACACCACGTGCCCGGGGACGGCATGGGTGAGCAGGTAGTCGCACACCGTGGCGATGGCGATGTTTGCTGCCGCCTGTTTCGGGTAATGGTAGACGCCGGTGCTGATGTTGGGAAAAGCGATGGACTTGACACCGTGTTCCGTCGCCAGTTGCAGGCTGCTGCGGTAGGCGCCGGCAAGCTGTTCCGCTTCGTGCACGCCGCCACCGTGCCAGATCGGCCCGACGGCGTGGATGATATGGCGCGCGGGCAGCCGGCCCGCGCCGGTGATGACGGCATTGCCAGCCGGGCAGATCCCCTGCGCCGCCACGATGCGCCGGCATTCTTCCAGCACGGCCGGGCCGGCTGCGGCATGGATGGCGCCGTCCACGCCGCCGCCGCCCGCGAGCTGCGCATTCGCCGCGTTGACGATGGCGTCTATCTGCAGCCGGGTGATATCGCCGCTGACGAGTTCCAGCCGTCCGGCAAGCCCGGCAACACTATTGGACATCAGTGGTCTTGTCGCCATGGTTCAAGCGGATGTTGGCATATGCCGCACGCCCTTCGCCGCGCTGGAACAGGCTGACGGAAATCAGCCACACGCGCACGATGCGCGTGGGCATCACCCCGCCGATGGCAGCCTGGTAGTCCGGGTAGACGGTGCGCGACTCGTCGAGCCACTGCCCGAGCTGAGTATTGCCGCTGCGCACCACCCAATGCCATTCACGGCCTTTCCACGTTGGCAGCGGGCACCAGAAATGATGGCCGACGGGGAGCTTGGCGCTCCACATGTAGGTAAGGTCCAGCCCGTTGTCGAATTCGACTGCGATGCTGAGGTAGTCATGCGTCGGCACCGTGTCTTCGCGCAGCCGTGAGGGTAGCTGGTCCACTTTCCATGACCAGTCCAACCGCGTGTCAGGGCGCAGTGGAACATCGACGTCGCGCTGCAGGATGGCGACGTCACGGTGCGTATGGCAGCAGATGCCGGTGTGGGCCGAATCCTCGTTGCAGCGCGTATAGATTTCCGAGGGGCCGAGAAACCACAGTTCCTGCCAGCCGTCCGGCACCGCATGCGGGTGCGCGAGGCGTTCGCGTTCCGCCGCGATGAGGCCGTCCACATCGCCGAGTCTCGCAAGCGCTTCCAGTCCCTGGGCTGCCGTGACGCCGCTGGCCCAGCGAATGACCAGCACCGTCATTTCACCGGACACCTTGCGGTAGTCGTGTGGCGAGGTTCGCAGCGTGCCGTCCGGCTTAGCCCATTCGCCAGGGAAATAGCTGGCCAGATGCAGATTGCCGGCGTGCTCCGGCATGAAGCTGTGGGTGGCGCGCGTCCCGCGGAAGAGGATGCCGTCCGTCCCCACCCGCATCCATAACTGGAAGTGCGGGTCCACGTAGACATCGAGTGCACGGGACAGATACGTGCGCCCGCAGGCGAAAGTCGTCACGGTCGCGCCGGGCGCGAGAGCGATGCCCGTGTCGTGCCATGGTGGTTGATTGGCCGGCAGGCGGATGAACTGGAAATCGTTTATCAAATCACCGGGTACTTGCGCCAGGAGCGTACGCAAGCGTCGCTCGAAGGCAGTGGTGTCGGGAGCGGGATCCTTCGCAAAGCCCTTGCGAAGCGCCTGGGCCCCGAGCCGGGCGAGGACTTCCACGGTTGCTGCCGTTTCCTGAACGATGCGCATGTTTCCTCCAAGGTGCTTTCCGTGCAGTATGCACGGCTTGTCTGGTCGGCATTGCCGATCCGTATTGCTTGCGCTGCCACGTTTTGATAAGAATGCACGAGGCGCGAAGTCGTTTCCCGGAGTCGAGGTTTATCGGCGCCCGATAAGATACGATGGCGTTGGATTGGTGCAGCGAAAAGAACATGCCCGGCATTGAGCCGGAACATGCCCGAAAAGGCGTTCAATTACAGAATGTCAAATTAGAATTAGAGGAGAAAATACTATGGAACAGGCAGTTGCCGTTGAACGGCGTGACGTGGTGGTCGTCGGCGCGGGTGTTGCGGGCCTGCACGAGCTTTACAGGCTGCGCGAGATGGGCTTCGACGTGGTCGCCTTCGAGAAGGGCAGCGCCGTGGGCGGAACCTGGTACTGGAATCGTTACCCGGGCGCGCGCGTCGATTCGCAGTATTACGTCTATCAGTACTGGTTCAACGCCGGAGTCCTCAAGGAATGGAACTGGAGCGAGATGTTTCCAGCCCAACCCGAGGTCGAGCGCTACCTGAATTTCGTTGCGGACAAATTGAAGCTGAAGAAGGACATCCGCTTCAACACCAAGGTTGTCTCCGCCCGCTTCAGCGAACGGCGTGGCCGCTGGACGATCAAGACTGACCAGGGGAATGTGATCGACGCGCAGCATTTCGTCTGCTGCGTCGGCATGTTGTCTGCGGAACTGGATGTGCCGTTTCCCGGCGCCGACAAGTTCAAGGGCATGATCTGCCACACCTCGCGCTGGCCGAAGAAGGCGGTGAACTTCAAAGGCAAGACAGTGGGTGTCGTGGGCGTCGGCGCCACCGGCATCCAGGTGATCCAGACCGTCGCTTCGGAGTGCAAGCAGCTCAAGGTGTTCCAGCGCACGCCACAGTACACCATTGCGATGAACAACCCGAAACAGACGAAGAAAGACTGCGATGTACGGCGCAAGGATTACAAGCAGATCGAGAAACGCGCGTTCAGCAGCTTCGCCGGGTTCGACTACGACTTTACAAACGGCAGTTTCTGGGACTACACCAAGGAAGAGCGCCGCAAGATCCTCGATCGTCTGTGGGAAGACGGTTCACTGAACTTCTGGATCGGCAGCTGGTTCGAGGTCTTCACGGATGAAAAGGCGAATCAGGAGTTCTCGGACTACGTGCGCGAGAAGATTCGTGAGCGCGTTCAGGACCCGGAAACTGCCGAGAAGCTGATGCCGCGCGACTACGGCTTCGGCACCCGCCGGGTTCCGCTCGACGGGGGCTATTTCGAAGCTTACAACCGCAGCAACGTGGAACTGGTCGACGCCAAGGCCGATCCGATCAAGTGCATCACCGAGAACGGCATCCGCCTGGCAAGTGGCAAGGAGTACAAGCTGGATATCCTGGTCCTGGCAACCGGCTTCGATGGCGGATCCGGTGGATTTACCCGCATCGATATCCGGGGTCGCAACGGCATATCCCTGAAGGCGAAGTGGAACGAGGATCTCCGCACGACCCTCGGCCTGCAGGTCCACGGGTTCCCGAACCTGTTCACGGTCGGCGCGCCGCTTGCGCCGTCTGCCGCGTTCTGCAACATGATGACGTGCCTGGTCCAGCAAGGCGGGTGGATCGCTGACACCATCGCCTACCTGCGGGACCATGAACTCAAAACCATCGAGCCGCTGAAGAAGACGGAAGACGATTGGGTGCGCCATCACGACGAACTTTCGAACATGACGCTCGTGCCCAAGACTAAATCCTGGTACACGGGCGCGAACGTCAAGGGCAAGTCTGGCCGCCTGGTGTCCTACATCGGAGGCGATGGTGCTTACACGCAGCGCTGCAATGAGATACGTGAAAGCGGGTACAAGGGCTTTGCCCTGACCTGATCGGCTCTCTTTCGCAAATACTTGCCTGAGGGCCGCCGTATCGGCGGCCCTTTTTCTGTCTTGCGTTGTTCGACAGGCTTCGATCGCACGTTCTCATGAGCCTGATGCGTCATAATCGACCCACTTTGCGAAAGTGGCGGAACAGGTAGACGCACTGGATTTAGGTTCCAGCGCCGCAAGGCGTGCGAGTTCGAATCTCGCCTTTCGCACCATCATGCAACCCCGGGAGGTGGCGCACGTAAGCCCGCCTGTGGTCACCCGCCCATCTCCTGGATCGCGGCGGGCGGGTCGGAAAACGGCCCACGCAACGGGGGGGGATAAATCCATCCCGCGGTCAGTCGAACACCAGCACCGGCTTGATGACTTCGCCGCTGGCCGAAGCGGCAACTGCTACGTTGATTTCGGTGAACGGGAACGTCCGGATCAGCCTGTCGAACGGAAAACGGCCCGTCTGGTGCATCCGGACCAGCTCCGGAATGAAGGTCTGCGGATCGCTGTCGCCTTCGAGAATCGCCTTGATGCCGACGCCGCGCAGCAGCATGCTCATGATGTTGACGGGCAGGATGGCGTCCAGCGGCGAGGCGCCGACCAGACCCAGCAGGCCGTTGGGCAGCAAGGTTTCCGCCAGCGCGCCGATGACGGTCGGAATGCCGGTCGTATCCAGTGCGCACTGCACGCCGCCGGTGGCGTCCTTTATGGCCGCGGCGAGATCGTCGATTCCCGTCGGGTCGAGAGTCGCGTCAGCGCCCAGTTCGCGGGCCAGCGAACGCCGCGCAGGGTTGGGTTCTACGACCAGAATCGGACTAGCATCGACCGCCTTCGCAGCCATCAGCGCGCTCAAACCCACCGCACCGCCACCGATGACGGCGAATGACGTGCCTTTCCCGACCTTCAGCGAATTCAGCGCCGCTCCGGCGCCGGTCTGGATACCGCAACCCAGCCGGCCGAACTTTGCCAGCGGCAGATCCCTGGACACCACGATGGCGTTCAATTCGTGCGCAATGGCAAACGTCGCAAAGCACGACTGCCCGAAGAAACCGCCGGTGATCTTCGCGCCGTTCTGGGTGATCATCGGATGCGCCGGGTCGGCATCCGCGCCACCGAGGCTCAGGGTATTGAACTGGTAGCAGTAAGCCGGGACATGAGCCTGGCGGTTCGGGCACTGCTGGCAAGAGTTGAAGCTCAGTACCACGTGATCACCGACCTTGACCGACTTCACCTCCGCCCCACGGCTTCGACGGTGCCGGCCCCTTCGTGGCCGAGCACGATCGGCATCGGCACCGGAAAGCCATCGCGGCAGACGAGGTCGGTGTGGCAGATTCCGGCGCCCACCATGCGTACGCGGATCTCGTCATGTCGAGGTGCGGCGACGGTGACGTCTTCGATCTTGAACGGTTGGCCGGGTGTACGGGCCACGGCTGCCTGGGCGGATACGGCTGCGGCGCCATTCGTTGTATGAGTTGGCATGGAACATTCCGGAGAGTGATAGGCCATTCATCCTTCCTGCTGAACGGGCGCCATGGGCTATACGGAATGCTGGGGGCGTGATTTTCACGTCACCCGTATCTGCCTACTGGCCGACACCGCGTAGCGGGGCGGTGCCTCGGACAGCGAAGAGCAGCAGCTCGACATCCGATACGGTAGCGCGGTAGTCCTGCGGCTCCGGTAGCCACTCCGCCGTGCAGCGCGTGTCATTAACGGGGCCTGATAGGAACGGAATGGAGTGTGCTGGTCAGGAGCCCGCCCAGCGGGGTGCCTCGGGTGGGTACAAAATTTTTTTTGAGCCATGCGATGGCATATCCTGGCCCCCTTGGGTTCCGGGAGCGGTCCGGACAGTGCCAGTTCAGCCTCCGCCGCGCACGATCATCCGTAGTGCGTTTTTCATGACCTTGTTCGAGGCGTTCATCGGCAATGCGTCGAACCGGCGCAGGTAGCGCGGCACCTTGTAGTTGGACATGCGCGGGCGGGCCCATGCCACAAGCGCTTCGAGCGTGAGCGTATGGCCGGCACGCGGCACGACGCAGGCGCAGCCGACTTCGCCCATCTTCTCGTCCGGCACGCTGACGACGGCCACCTGGGCGATGGCGGGGTGCTCCGCGAGCAGGCGTTCGATCTCGGCCGGGTAGCAGTTGAAGCCCCCGACGATGAACATGTCCTTCAGGCGATCCGTGATGCGCAGGTAGCCGCGCGCGTCCAGCGTGCCGATGTCGCCGGTGTGCAGCCAGCCGTCCGCGTCAATGGCCTTGGCCGTCGCTTCCGGGTCCTGGAAGTAGCCTTGCATGACGTGATAACCGCGCAGCACGATTTCACCAGCTGTGCCGGTTGGAACAGGCCGGTTTTCGGCATCCACGCAGCGCAACTCGGTGTCAGGCAGGGCGTGGCCGCAGGTGTGGGCCACGGTTTCCACGTCGTCGGTCGGCTCGCAGATCGTGGCACAGCCGCCGCATTCCGTCAGGCCGTAGGCAGTCGTGACATGGTCGATGCCGAGTTCCTCACGCATGCGCTGGATGAGGATCGGCGGTACCGAGGCGGCGCCGGTGACGGCGCCGTGCAGGGAGGACAGGTCGAAGTCCTTGAGCCGCGGATGTTCCAGCATCTTCAGGTACAGCGTCGGTGGGCCTGGCAGGAAGTTGATCTTTTCTTGTTCGATGCGCGCGAGGATTGCACCGGCATCGAACACAGCATGTGGATAAACGGCTGCCCCTCGCAGGAAGCCTGCGACCCAGCCGGCCTTGTAGCCGAAAGAGTGGAAGAAGGGGTTGACGATGAGGTAATTCGCGCCAATGTTGAGCCCTACCACTTGCGCCCATTCCGAAAAGGCGCGGATGGCGGCACCGTGTTTTGCCAGCACGCCTTTCGGTCGCCCGGTGGTGCCGGAAGTGAACATCAGGTCGGAGAGGCTGTCTGCCGTGAGCGCTGTAGTACGTGACCGCACGGTGGCGGTGGGCACGGTTTCCGCGCCGGCTAGGAAGGTATCCCACGTCAGTTCGCCGTCCCGCGCTGTGTCGCGCAGCACAATGACGTGTTCCAGCGTGGTCAAGTGCTGGTCGTCCAGCAGGGCGGGGAAGCGCTGGCCGAGGAAATGGCCGATGGTGAACAGCACGCGCGAGCCGCTGCGTTCCAGCACGTCCGCAGCCTCCAGGCCTTTCATGCGCGTACTGACCGGCACCACCATGGCGCCCGCGGCATGCACGCCGCAGGCGGCAAGGATCCATTCGCGGACGTTCGGCGCCCAGATCGCCACGCGGTCGCCAGCTTCCACGCCCAGCGCGATCAGTGCCCGCGCGACGGTGGTGGCTTGTTCCAGCAGCGCCGCGTAGGTGATGCGCACGCCGTCTTCCACGATGGCAGGCCGTTCCGGCCATTGCCGGGCCGCACGGTGGAGGACTTCAGGCAGGGTTTGCGGTAGGTCGGGCATGGCGTCAGGTTGTCCGCGGATACCGGGGTGGGGTAGGTGAGCGGGAGGATTGGAGATGCAGTGTTCAAGTCGCGTGCAGGCACGCTCCTACAAAACGACGTCCGTTGCCGCCTCAGACGAACGGGTCCATGTTTGGTAGGCCGAGACGTACGGCGCCGTAGGCGCGGGCGTAGGCGTCAGCGTTGTTCGCGATGTGGCCGCGTGCCTGGTGCGTGTCGCGAAAGAAGCGTTCGATGGCGTTGTTCTTGTACAAGCCCTGACCGGCGCAGGCACGCAACAGATCGTCAAGTTCGCGCGCGCAGACTTTCGTTACACGGGCGGATTGGGCGCGTTGTAGCAAGCGTGCCTCGACGTCCATTTCGGTGCTGTGTTTGGCGGCTTCGACGATGGGTTCGAAGTTGCGCAGCAGGACGAGTTTCTGTTCGTCCGCCACCATCATGGCTTCGGCCACCGCGAGCTGCGCGTTTGGATCTTCCGCCGTCTTGCCGCCGTGCTTGCCGATGTGCGTGGCGGAACGCTGCGCGAAGGCGTCGATTGCGCCGTACAGCGCGCCGAGCGCCGCCGTGGAGACGGCGCGCTGGAACACCTGAGTGAAGGGGATGCGGTACAGCCAGCCGGGATTTACGGCGCGACCGGGGCAGCCTTCCAGCGTGTGGTTGTTCGTGCGCTGCGTGCGATGTTCCGGTACGAACGCGTTTTCTACCACGATGTCGTGGCTACCGGTGCCGCGCAGGCCAAGCACGTCCCAGTTCTTCACGATCCTGAAGTCGGCGCGTGGCACGAGGAACGTGGCATGTTCGATACTCTTGCCGTCCGGCGTTGGCAGCAAGCCGCCGAGGAATGCCCACTGCGCGTGCTCGCAGCCACTGGAAAAACCCCAGTGCCCGGAGAAGCGGTAGCCGCCCTCGACCTTCTCCGCTTTGCCGACCGGCATGTAGGTGGACGCGATGTGCGTCGCTGGGTCCTTGCCCCACACGTCCTGCTGTGCCTGTTCAGGGAACAGCGGCAACTGCCAGTAGTGCACGCCCATCACCCCAAAAACCCAGGCGGTGGAGGCGCAGCCTTCGGCCAGCGTCATCTGCACCGTGTAGAACACGCGTGGGTCCATCTCGAAGCCACCCCAGCGCTTCGGCTGCAGGATGCGCAGCAGGCCGCTTTCGTCCAGCTCGCGGATCGTTTCCTCGGGCACTTTGCCGTCGGCCTCGCAGCGGGCGGCACGCTCCGCAAGGCGCGGTACCAAGGCACGGGCCTTGTCTATCAGGGCCTGCGCCTCCGGGGTCAGATAATCGGCGGAGGATTGCGATTCACGCACGCTCATGACGGCTTCCTGCTCGGATGAAGGAGTTCCATCATCGCAGTACCCTTCACCGCCTTCATCGTCTTTTTGGATGAACGGCGGGCGGCGCCGGCGTCATTCCACTATGGATTGCAGGCGCTTGTCGCGCGCGACGTAGGTGTAGATCACCGGCACCACGTACAGCGAAATCACCGCACCGATGGTCAGCCCGGTGGCGATCACCAACCCCATGTCGAAACGGCTGACGGCGCCGGCGCCGCTGGCCACGAGCAATGGGATGACGCCGAACACCATGGCGAGTGTCGTCATCAGGATCGGCCGCAGGCGGATGCTCGAAGCTTTCTCGATGGCCGCGATGCGGTCCAGCCCTTCTTGTTCCTGGATGACGTTCGCGAACTGCACGACCAGGATGCTCTGCTTCGTGATGAGCCCGATGAGCGTGATGAGGCCGACTTCCGTATACATGTTGAGCGTGGCGCTGCCGACGCCGAAGAACAGGAACAGAAGGGCACCGAACACCGACATCGGGACGGCGGCAAGCACGATCAGGGGGTCGCGGAAGCTCTCGAACTGGCCGGCGAGCAGCAGGTAGACGAGGATGATGGACAGCACGAAGGTGACGAGCACCGTGTTGCCCTGCTGCATGAACTGGCGCGACTCACTGGCGTAGTCCACTTCGTAGTCCTTCGGCAAGACCTGCGCAGCCAGCGTTTTCAACTTGGCCAGCGCCATACCCAGCGGCACGCCCGGTGCCATGACGCCTTGCATGGTCACGGAATTCGCCTGCTGGAACTGCGGCAGGAATTCCGGCTGCACGCTGCGCTTGACCTTCACAATCGTCGTCAACGGCACCAGCGCGCCGCTCTTGCTGCGCACGTAGTAGCTGCCCAGGGCGTGGGCATCGGCGCGCAGGGCGTCCGGCACCTGCGGCACCACTTCGTAGCTGTGGCCCTGCATGTCGAAGCGCGACACGTAGTTCTCACTCAGCAGGGCGCTCAGCACCTTGCCAACGTCCTGCATGTCGAGTCCGAGGTTCGCGGCGAGGTCGCGGTCGATGTCCAGCGAGATGTTCGGTGCGTCGTAGCGCAGGTCCTTGGTGAGGAACGCGAACGCGCCGCTGCGCATGGCCTGGCCGATCAGCGCGTTCGAGGCAGCGTCCATGTCCTTGTAGTCGTGCGTGGATTTCAACACGAACTGCACCGGCAGGCCGCCGGAGGAGCCAGGGATCGTCGGTAACGGGAAAGCCACGGTCTGCAGCCCGGCCACGGCGTTGAGTTTGCCCTGCATGACTGGCTGCATCCGCATTTGTGTCAGTGGCCGCTGGTCCCAATTCTTCAGGTTCGCGCCGCCGAACACCGCGTTGTGGCCGGCGCCACCCTGCGGAGCGATGCCGCTGATCTGCCACACGGTGTTGGTTTCTGGGAATTTCGCCAAGATGCCGCGGATCTGTCGGGTGTAGATATTCAGGTAGTGCAGGGTGGAAGTCGCCGGGCCTACGCCTTGGTACAGCGCCACACCCTGATCCTCCGTTGGCGCCAGTTCGCTTTTCGTGCCCAGGAACAGCAGCGGGATGGCGACGAGCGTGCAGGCGGTGACGAGCAGCATCATCGGACGAAAACCCATGAGCGCGTGCAGGGAACGGTCGTAGATCTGGCGAAGCTTTGTGAAACTGCGATTGATGACGTGTGCGAAGCCTTTTTCCGGCGTGTGGTGCAGCACCCTGGAACTGAGCATCGGCGTCAGCGTCAGTGCTACAACCATCGACACCACCACGGTGGCGACGAGCGTGAACGCGAATTCCGTGAACAGGCTGCCGGTCAGCCCTTGCGTGAGGCCGACCGGGATGAACACCGCCACCAAGGTCGTGGACATCACGAAGATCGGGCTGGCCAGCTCGCGCGCGCCGTTGATGGCGGCGTCGAAGGGCTTCTGGCCTTCGTCGATCAGGCGCTGGATGTTCTCCAGCACGATGATTGCATCGTCCACCACCAGCCCGATGGCGAGCACCACGGCAAGCAGCGTCAAGAGGTTCGTGGTGAAGCCCAGTGCGGCCATGATGATGCCGCCGCCGATGATGGACAGCGGCATTGCCACGGCCGGCAGCAGCAGTGACCGCAGCGAACCAAGGAACAGGAAGATGACGACCACAACCACCACGAGCGTGATGGCGATGGTCATGAACACTTCGTGCAGTGAGGCGCGGATGAAGCTGCTCTGGTCCAGCGCGATGTCGGCGTGGATGCCGGTCGGCAGTGCTGCGGAAAGCTGTCGCACCACGTCTGTGACGCCGGCCGAGACGTCCAGTGCGTTCGCTTCCGGCGTCGGTTGCACGGCAATGAACACCGCTGGTTTGCCGTTGAAGAACACCGCCGTGTCGTAGTTCTGCGCGCCGAGGGAAACGTCCGCCACGTCCTGCAGGCGAATCACGGTATTGCCGACGTCCTTGATGACCAGGTTCTTGAACTGAGCCGGGTCGTTCAGCGACGTCGTGGCCGTTACCGTCACCTGCTTTGTCGCGTTGCGGGTGCTGCCGACGGCGGACACGAAGCTGTTGGCGCCCAGCGCGGCGGCAACGTCGGCGGCAGTCAGCCCGAGCGCCGCCATGCGCGTCGGGTCGAGCCACGCGCGCAAGGTCAGGGCGTTGCCGCTGGGGTCGATGCCAGGCGGTACGATGTCGGCCGTACCAACGCCGTCCACGGCTTGCACCGCCGGCTGGGCAACGCGCAGCACATAGTCATTCACCTGCTGCTGGTTCAGCGTGTCACTGCTGAACGACAGGTACATGAGTGCCGTGGTGCTGCCGACGGTTTCCGCCAGCGTCGGGCGCTGCGCCGCCGCCGGCAGCAGATTCTGTACCTGGTTGATCTTCGACAGGATCTGTGCCACCGCCGCATCCGGGTTGGAGTTCAGCTTCATGTGGACGGTGACGGTTGAAATGCCCTGCGCGCTGGCACCCGTCATGTAGTCGATGCCCGGCGCGCTGGCGATGGCCTGCTGCAGCGGCGTGGTAATGAAAGCGCGGATGTTCTCCGGGCTGGCGCCGGGGTAGGCCGTGGTCACGGTGACGAGCGTACTGGTGACGGTGGGGTATTCGCGCACCGTCATGTTCGTCCATGCGCGGATGCCGAGCACGAGAATCGCGAGACTGATGGCGCTGGCCAGCACCGGGCGCCGGATGAAGATGTCGGTGAAATGCATCATCGCGGCGCCTCAGGGCATCACCTGGTTGCTGACGACGACCGGCGCACCGTCGCGCAGCTTGTTCTGGCCGGCAATGACCACGACATCGCCGGTGGCAAGCCCCTTGTCGATCAGCACCTTCCCGCCGCGTTCCTGCGCCACGTGGACGATGACCGACTTCACGTGCTGGCCCTCACCAGCCTTGCCTTTCACGACATAGACCGTGTCGCCGAACGTGCTGTAGGCGATGGCGGTATCGGGCACTTCGATACCGGCCTGTCCGGCACCAATGGCGAGCGTGGCGGTACCGAACAGCCCCGGCCGCAGCTTCGCGTCCAGGTTTGCGAACGTCGCCTGCACATCGACATTGCGCGTCTGCGGATTCACGCCCGGCGCGATGGCGGTGATCCGGCCCGTGAACGCCGTGCTGCCGTATGCGTCGGTGTGGAATTTCACGGTGTTGCCGTTCGCCAAGTGCGCCAGCTGGTTCTGTGGCAGAGAGAAATTCACGTAGATTGGGGAATAGCTCTGCAGTTCCACGATCGGCGTACCGGGCGAGACGTACTGCCCGAGGCTCACTTGACGGATCCCGAGCACACCGTTGAATGGAGCCTTGATATGCAGCTTGTTTAGCAGTGCGCGGTCATTTTCCAGCGCCGCCTGGGAGGTGGCGAGGTCGGCCTCGGCTTGTTGCAGCGCCGCGTCGCTTGTCGCGTTCGCCGCGAACAGCTTGCGGGCGCGGGTGAGAGTGGTCCGGGCGAGTCGCAGTTTCGCTTCGTCGGCATGGCGTTGCGCAAGCTGGGTGGAGTCGTCGAGCCGCACCAGCAGAGCACCTTTCTTCACCGGCGTACCGGATTCAAACGCGATCTGTGTAACGTTGCCGGCGATCTGCGCCGTGATTTCAGTGCCGGACACCGCCATTAGCGAGGCGACGGTGCTGATGTCCGGGCTCCAGATCTGCTGTTCCGCGACGGCGGTGGAAACCGTCGTAGGTGGGTAGCTCTGGTGCGCGGCGGCGTTCGCTGCCCGCCGGTTCTGGTACAGCTTGCCGCCGGCGATGGCCGCGATGGCGATCACGAGAAGGATGAGGACGATGAGCCATTTCTTGAACATCACAATGCTCCCGAGCGGGCGGCGTGCGCCGCCGGCGCCGAATGTCAGTCAACCGTTGCCGCCGCCGATGCGCGGACATGCGTCGCCGAGGTGGTTGTTTCCGGCCACTCGCCACCGCCAAGCGCGACGTACAGCCCGGCGGTATCGGCGTAGCGCTGCGCCGCGGCCTGGACCCAGGCGATTCGCGCGTTCTGGTACTGGATTTCGTTCGTCAGCACCGGCAGCAAATCCACGTCGCCGGCCTGGTAGCGAGTGGTGACGAGGGTAAGCGCACGCTGCGAGGTGTCGCGCGCCGTGGTCTGGGCCTGCAGGAATTCCGCATCGTGCTGCAGGGCGCGCAAGACGTCCGCGACGTCGCGAAACGCATCGAGCACCGTCCCCTGGTAGTTTGCGAATACCGAGCGATAGGCCGCTTCCGCGGCGTGTTTCTGCGCCCGCAGCGTGCCGCCTTCGAAGAGCGGTGCGGCGAGCCCGGCGGCGATGTCCCAGATGCGGCTGGCGGGGTCGAAGAAAGTGCGCGTCAGATTGCTCTGCGTGCCAAAGTCCGCGGTCACTTGCAGGATCGGGTACATCCGCGCCACGGCTTCGCCGACCTGTGCGTTCGCGCCGCGCAACTGGGCCTCTGCCGCGCGGATGTCCGGGCGCTGGCGCACGAGCTGCGAAGGCAGGCTCAGCGGCAGGGTGGCGGGCAGTGTCATCTCGTCCAGAGCCGGGATGCGCGCGGTATCCAGTTGCGCCGGGAATTCACCGGTCAGGGTCGCCAGCAGATGCAATGCCTTGTCGCGCGCCTGCGCGAGCTGGGCGAGGCTCGCCCGCGTGCTGGCCAGCAGGCTCTGCTGTGTCAGCACCGGCGTTTCGTCGGTGGCGCCCAGTGTGTACCGCGCCCGTGTCAGCTTCAGGATTCTCTCCTGTTCCGTCATCGTCTTGCGCGTGGCTTGCAGTTCCGCGTTCAGCGCGGCGAGGGCGACCGTCGTGCTCACCACGTTGCCGGCGATCGCCAGCCGTGCGGCGGCGAGCTGGCTGGCGGCCACGTCCACCTGGGCTTCAGCGGCCCGCGTCACCAGCCGGTTGATGCCGAACACGTCCGGGTTGTAGCCGACGGCCAGCTGGCCGGTATAGACGTTGTAGGTCTGGGAGCCGAAGTTGCCGCCTGTCGCAGCACCGGATGGGTGCTCGCGCTCGGCACCCAGGTTGGCCGCAACGTGCGGGAAGAACGCGCCCTGTGCGGCCTTGACCTCGAAGCGTGCCTGTTCCAGCGTCGCCTGCGCCGCACCGATCGTCGGATTGTGCGCCAGCGCAACGGCGACTAGCGCATCGAGCTTGCCGGAAGCGAATTCCTTCCACCAGTGCGCCCCGACCGGAGTCTGCGCATCGAGCGTCTGCGTGGCGACGCCGGCAACCGGAAAGTGCTCGTCGAGTGCCAGCTCCGTGGTATATCCGCCGACCGCTGGCGCTGCGGGCGCCGCGTAGCGTGGGCCGACTGCGCAGGCCGCCAACCCGCCGGCCAGTAGCGCCGCGAGCGCCACGCTGCACCCCTGCCTCCCACTGCTCATCGCAAACCTCGTCCGCTATGGGTCGGTTGGCAGTGGCGGTCCCCAGACCTGAACCGCTGCCCGTACCGGCTTGCATGAATCCATTCTAGCGAGTTCGCTACGGGGCCCGTCGCGGGCCGGGGGAAACGTCGGCGTCACCCGTAGCTGTTGCTGATGGAATGGCGAATCGTTAGTGTATCGCGCGCCGCCTTGAAGACTTCGCCACAGAGCGATTACATGCGGCACTGCAAACCAGATTTCGAGGCCACTCGAAACACGGAAAACACCACGAGGAGATAGATGATGATGGGTACGTTTGTCACACCAGGGCGGAGCCGCCCCGGCGTAGCGACCGGTCGGCGGCTGTGGACGTTCGCGGCATTGGCCGGCGCACTGTGCGTGGCGGGCACCGTGGCGGCAGCACCGGCCGTCGGCGAGTTGCCATCCGCTGCAACCATCACCAAGGCAACGTCGGCGATCGATGCGCAGGCGATCGTGGCCAACGCCAACACGACGAAGAACTGGCTCAGCTATGGCCTGGGCTATTCCAATCAGCGTTTCAGCAGGTTGGACCAGATCAATACCGGCAACGTCGACCAGTTGGGGCTGGTGTGGAGCTACGACTTGAAGTCGATCCATCATGCCCAGGAAGCCACGCCGATCGTGGTGGATGGCGTAATGTATGTTTCCACGCCGTGGAACATCGTGCATGCCATCGACGTGCGCAGCGGCAAGCAGATCTGGGAATTCGACCCGAAAGTTCCACGTACCATCGGCTACAAGGGTTGCTGTGACGTGGTCAGCCGCGGTGTCGCGGTGTGGAAGGGCAAGGTGTTCGCCGCCACGTGGGACGGCCGCCTGTTCGCGCTGGATGCCGCCACCGGCAAGCCGATCTGGTCGGTCAATACCTTCGCCGGGGAAAATCCGCACTTCAGCTACACCATCACCGGCGCGCCGATCGTCGTGCGCGGCAAGGTGATCATCGGCAACGGCGGCGCCGAATATGGCGTGCGCGGCTATATCACCGCGTATGACACGGCGACCGGCAAGAAGGACTGGCGCTGGTACACCGTACCCAACCCGGCCAAGCCGGAAGGCAACGGCGACGGCAGTCTGAAGATGGCCGCGAAAACCTGGGACCCGAGCGCCAAGTACTGGGAGAATGGCGGCGGCGGTACGGTGTGGAATTCCATGGCCTACGACCCCGACCTGAACTTGCTGTACATCGGCGTCGGCAACGGTTCGCCGTGGAACAACAAGAAGCGCAGCCCCGCGGGTGGCGACAACCTGTTCCTGTCATCGGTCGTGGCACTCAACCCGGATACCGGCAAGTACGCCTGCCACTATCAGGAAGTGCCGGCCGACAATACCGACTTCACCGCCACGCAGGACATCATCCTCGCCAACATCAAGATCCACGGCAAGGAGCGCAAGGTTTTCCTGCACGCGCCGAAGAGCGGGTTCTTCTACGTCGTTGACCGCACGAACTGCAAGTTCATCTCGGCCAAGAACTACGTGGGCGTCAACTGGGCGACCGGGTACGACAAGAACGGCCGGCCGATCCTGACCGGGAATTTCGACCCCGACCATTCGTTCCAGACGATTCCGGGACCGTTTGGCGGCCACAACTGGTCGCCGATGTCCTACAGCCCGAAAACTGGCCTGGCCTACTTCGTGGCGCAGAACATTCCGACCGATCTGACCCCCGACCACAATTGGGAACGGGGCAAGTTGACGGGTGAGCCGCAGCAGAACCTCGGCTGGAACCTCGGCCACTTCCTGAACGTGGTGCCAACGACCAGCAAGGCTTTCGGCCGCATCATCGCGTGGGACCCGATCCAGCAGAAGCAGGTGTGGAAATACGCACTGCCCATACCGTGGAGTGGCGGCACGCTGGCCACGGCCGGCAACCTGGTGTTTTCAGGTACGTCTACGGGCCATTTGATGGCTTTCAACGCGAAGACCGGCAAGGAGCTGTGGGAATACAACATCGGCCAGGGCGCGGTCGCCGGGCCGGCAACCTACTCGGTGGACGGCAAGCAGTATGTCTCGATCGCCGTTGGCTGGGGTGGCGTCGGTGGTTTTTCGATGCGCGCAACCGACCACTCAGGGCCCGGACGGGTGTTCACCTTTGCCTTGGGTGGCACGGCCACACCTCCGGAATACCATCCGTACGTGGTTCAGCCGCTGCTTTCCGGTGTCAAGTACGACCCGAAGGACGTTGCAGAGGGCGGCAAGATCTACGTCGAAAACTGCGTAATCTGCCACGGCGTGCCGGCAGTCGGCAAGGGCGGATCGATCCCGAACCTGGCCTATGTCGGTTCCGGCGTGATCAACAGTCTGGAAGCTTTCGTGTTCAACGGCCCCTTCGTCGAGCACGGCATGCCGGACTTCACGGGCAAGCTCAGCAAGGATGACGTCACGAAGATCAAGGCATTCATCCAGGGCAGCGCCGACCAGTTCCGTGCGGAGCACGAAAAAGTCGGCAAGTAGCTGCAGCAATCCAGACGGCCCGGTCATTCCTCGTGGATGGCCGGGCTGTTTTTTTGCCACGAATGTGGGCCGGAAAATCGCGCGGCCGAAACTTGGCAGTGCTCGAAAGCGCCACGGGTCGGCCGTTCCCGTGCTCCCGCGTCAGGACTCCCGCGCTGCAGTGAGTCTAGCGAGCTTCGCAGGTGGCACGATGCGTGCGGTCCGGACGCTGTTCGAGCGGACATCGACAACCTCGATCGCATAGCCTGCGACGTTGACCCGGGCGCCGGCCTGTGGCATGTCCTGAAGCAGTTCCAGGACCAGCCCGTTGAGCGTGCGGGCATCGCCCACCGGGAGCTTGAAGCCCAGGCGCCGGTTGATGCTGCGGACGCTGACGGAGCCGGACACGATGACGCTGCCGTCGGTGTGCCGGTCGAAGGTCTTGCGCCCGACTGACGGATCCGACGTGAAGTCGCCCACGACTTCCTCGAGGATGTCCTCCAGCGTCGCCAGCCCCTGGATATCGCCGTATTCATCGACGACGAAACCCATGCGCCGCCGCTGGTTCTGGAAGTTCAGCAGCTGGCCGTTGAGCGGCGTGCCTTCCGGGATGAAGTAGGGTTCGCGCACGAGCTTGAGGAACGCCTCGCGCTCCAGCTTGCCGTTCGCCGCCAGGCCCACGATGTGCCGCATGTGCACGACGCCGATCAGGTTGTCGACGCTGCCGTCGAACACCGGCACGCGGGTGCGCTGGGCATTGATGATGTCCTGTCGCAGGGTTTCCCACGGCTCCGAAACGTCGAAACCGACGATCTCGCTGCGCGGCACCATGATGTCTTCCACCACGCTGCGCTCCAGATCCAGCACCGACAGCAGCATGCTCTGGTGGCGTTTGGGGATCATGGCGCCGGCTTCGAGCACGGCGGCGCGCAGTTCCTCGCTGTTCAGGTCGTGATGCCGGCCGGCCGCCGGGTCCGCCCCGAACACGCGCAGCACCAGCCGCGCAGCGTGCGTGACGAGCCACACCAGCGGCGACAGCGGCCATTGCAGGAGGTTGTAGACGTAGGCGGAAGGCAGTGCGACGCGCTCGGGATTCAGCGCCGACAAGGTCTTGGGCGCAACTTCTCCGAAGATCAGCAGGAAGAAAGTCAGGACGCCGGTTGCAACCGCGACGCCGGGTTGCCCCCACAACCGCAGGCCGATGAGGGTGGCGATGGCGCCGGCCACGACGTTCACCGCCGTGTTGCACATCAGGATCATACCGAGCAGCGGTTCAACACGTCCCAGCAGGCGCTGGATGAGCACGGCGCCCCGCTGGCCGCGCCGCGCGCGGGCCTTGAGGCGATAGTGGTTGATCGACATCAAGGCAGTTTCCGAGCCGGAGAAGAAGGCGGAAAGGGCGATCAGCAGGGCCAGGATTGCGAACAATCCTGAAAGCGGGAAGGCGTCCAAGTGCGGGCGTTACGTGGTGTCGGTAGTCTCTAAGTACGGGAAACGCGGGGGGACGTCAAGCACGGGCAGTGGGTTTCAGGTCCAATGCGTGCCCATGACGGTCTCCACCAGCATTTTGCTGCCGAAGTAGGCGGCGACCAGCAGCACGTAGCCAAGCAACACCCAGCGCACCGCCGTGCGGCCGCGCCAGCCGTAGCGGTGGCGCCCCCACAGCAGCAGCCCGAACATGGCCCACGCCAGGAAAGACAGCACGGTTTTCTGCGCAAGGTGCTGGGCAAACAGGTTGTGGACGAACAGCAGACCCGACAGCAGCGTCAAGCTCAGCAGGAAGAAGCCGGCGATGACCATCTGGAACAGCAGCCGTTCCATGGTCTGCAGCGGTGGCAGACGCAGGCTGAAGGCCAGGGCAGGGCGGGTGGTCGCGCGTGTGCGGCGCAGCAGTTCCTCCACGAAGGCCAGCGCCAGCGCCTGGATGCAGGCCAGCGTCAAAAAGCCGGTGGCGAGCGTGGAAATCACGATGTGGAGCTGGATGCGCCAGTCGTCGATTGGGATGGTGCCGGTGCCGGCATTCGACGCCAGCGCACCGAACAGTGCGCACAGGCCGACGATCGGGTAGAGCAGCACACCGAGCATTTCCAGCCGTTCGCGGAAGCTGAACAGCCACAGTGTGAGCGCCGACTGCCATGCGAACAGGGAAACGGCTTCCGCCGCGCCGAGCCGCAGCACGCTGCCGTGGAAGATCTGCAGCGCGAGTGCCGCCGCCTGCAGCAGCAGGGCCACCGGCAACACCCATCCTGACGCCCGTTCCTGGCGCCAGATCCGCCATGCAGCCAGCACATAGACGCCCGCTGCAAGAATGCCGAGGCTTGGAAGCACCATGAATCCCTTGGTCGAGGAGGAAAATCATAGCATCCAGCGCGTTGCCCGCACCGCTCACGCTATGCTGAATGCCTTGGAAGCGTGCGGATCACCCCACAACGGAACGTGATGAAGATCGACATACTCGGCTGCAGTGGCGGGGTCGGCCCGGGGTTGCGCACCACGTCGCTGCGCGTTGACGGCCGCATTCTCATCGATGCCGGTACCGGTGCCTGTGATTTGCCGCTGGTGGACATGGTGGCGCTGACCGACGTGTTCCTCACGCATGCACATCTCGACCATACGGTCGGCCTTGCGTTTCTCGCCGACAACCGGATCGGGCAGTCGGAAAGGCCGCTGGTTATCCATGGCCAGGCGGAAACCATCGACCGCCTCCACGCGCATCTCTTCAACTGGCAGGTATGGCCGGATTTCACGCTGCTGCCAGATGCCGGACATCCAACCCTGTGCCTGGTTGCGGACGCGGAGGCGCCGGTCATTTGCGGCGGCCTGCGCATGATCCCATTTCCGGCCGTGCATACGGTTCCGGCGAACGGCTACGCCGTGGAGCATGCGCACGGCATATTCGCCTTCACCGGTGATACCGGCAGTGGTGCCGAGCCGTGGGCTGCGCTCAACACGCTGCCGCGACTCGACCAGTTGATGGTCGAAGTGTCTTACGGCAACGCGCGGGACGACATCGCGGCCATCGCGCGGCATCTGACGCCCGCGCGGCTGGCTGCGGGCCTGGCCCGTTTGCACCACCGGCCGGAAGTGCTGCTGACACACGCCAAGCCGGGCCACGAGCAGGCGGTGCGGGAAGAATGCCGCGCAGCGCTTGCTGGCTGGCGCTATCGGCATCTGTGCAACGGCGAAACCCTGGAGGTCTGAACGGCGCGGGGGGTGTCTGCACCAGCGTCAGCCGAGCAGGCGCTTCACCGTCTGCAGCGCGTGTTCAAGCTGGTCGATGTCGGCGGCATCGTTGTAGACGCCGAACGACGCCCGCACGGTGCCAGGAATGCAGAACCGCGCCATCACCGGCATGGTGCAGTGGTGGCCGGTGCGCACGGCCACGCCTTCCATGTTCAGCACGTCGCCGACATCCTGCGGGTGCGCGCTGTCCATCACGAAGGAGATGATCGCGGCCTTGCCGGGCGCGGTGCCGATGATGCGCAGGCCGGGGATCTTCGCCACGCGGCGTGTGGCCTCGTCCAGCAGCGCCGTTTCATGTGCATGGACGGCGTCCAGGCCGACGGCCTCAAGCCATTCCAGTGCGGCAGCCGTGCCGACGGCTCCGGCGATATCCGGGGTGCCGGCTTCGAACTTGTAAGGCACGTCGTTCCAGGTACTGTGCTCGAAAGTGACGGTACGGATCATGTCGCCGCCGCCATGCCACGGAGGCATGGCTTCGAGCAGTTCACGTTTTGCATACAACGCGCCGAAGCCGGTTGGCCCGTACACCTTGTGCGCGGAAAACGCGTAGAAATCGGCCCCCATGGCCTTCACATCCACCGCCATGTGGGCGACGGCCTGGGCGCCGTCCACGAACACTGGGATGCCGCGGGCGTGCGCCGCGCGTACCATTTCCGCCACCGGGTTGACGGTGCCAAGCGTGTTGGAAACCTGTACGACGGCGGCGAGCTTGACGCGCGGGTTCAGCAGCTTTTTCCACGCCGCGAGATCGAGGGCACCGTCATCCAAAACCGGCGCGGCGACGACTTTTGCGCCCACCAACTGCCACGGCACAATGTTGGAGTGATGCTCCATACCGGTGACAAGCACTTCGTCGCCGGGTTCCAGACGCGGCTGGACATAGCAGCGCGCCACGAGGTTGATGGCCTCAGTCGTACCTCGTGTGTAGACGATTTCATCATGCTGTGCGCCAAGGAAGCGGGCAATGACTTCACGCGCCCGTTCATAGGCGCCGGTGGCACGTTCCGCAAGTTCGTACAGGCCGCGGTGGACGTTGGCGTTGTCATGGCGGTAGTAGTGGTCCAACGCCTGGATCACGGCTTCCGGCTTCTGCGTTGTTGCGCTGTTGTCGAGATAGGCGAGGCGCTTGCCGCGCGACAGCTGGGCAAGGATCGGGAACTGGGCGCGGATCGCCACAACATCCAGGGGTGGGGGCACGGTCCGATTGGGAACCCGCGTCAATGTTGTCGGCACGCGTTCGGGCTGGTTCATGCGGCCTGCCTTGTGCTGACAGCGCGGGCCAGCGCCGTGCGCAGGCTGGTTGCAACGCGTTCACGCAGGACATCGCGCAGAGCCGGGAGCGGAACCGCTTCCAGCACGCGCGTGACGAAGGCGAGCGTGAGCAGTTCCCGTGCCGCGGATTCATCCACGCCGCGGCTGCGCAGGTAGAACAGTGCCAGTGGGTCGAGCTGGCCGGTCGCCGTGCCATGGTCGCAGCGCACGTCGTCGTTGTAGATTTCCAGTTCCGGCTTCATATTGGCCTCGGCATGCGAGGACAGCAGCAGCGTGGCGAGACGCTGGTCGGAATCGGTCTTGACTGCACCCTCGTCGACGCGCACCAGGCCGTCGAATACCAGCCGCGAGTGGTCGGCAGCGATGCCGCGGAACAGGATGCGGCTGCGGCCGTGCGGCGCGCGGTGCTGGATGCGCACGCGCGTGTCGGTGTGGGCGCGTGCGTCCGTGATGCTCAGCGCCTTCAAGTCGGCGTCGGCGCCCGTTGCGCACAGCGCGATGTTGAAATCGTGGCGCGCCAGCCCAAGGCCGACGTCGACGCTATAGGCCTCGAAATGTGCGTCGCGGCCGACTTCGACCTGGGTGTTCGCAAGTTCCGTCGCTGCCGCCGCGCTGGCCTGGATGTGGAAGAAGCGCAGCTGCGCACCGCTGCCAAGCTGGATATGGACAGTGTCGGTGCCCAGGTATTCGCCGTCGCCCATCGACTCCAGGATGACGTCGGCTCGCGCATTGTCCGCGAGTTGAATATGGTGGCACAGATGCGAGGTGGTGGCCGTCCGCGCGCCGCTGCGACAGGCGATCACGTGCACCGGCTGCGGCAGTGTGACACCGCGCCCGACTTCCAGCTTCAGACCGGTTGCCGCGAACGCCGTGTTGAGTGCATACACACCGTCCAGTGGTTGTGGGAGCTCCGAACCGGTCAGTTCCGCGCCCTGCGCGCAGACGCCGTCCACGAACACCACCGGCGTGGCACCTTGCAGTGGGTGCAGGGCAGGGTGGGCGGTGGTTTGCGGTGCCGCGAAGTGCGCCTCGGCAAGTACAGAAAGGTCGGTGTACTTCCACGCTTCGATGCGCTTTGTGGGAAAGCCCGTGGCGAGGAAGCCATCCAGCGCCGTACGCCGTACCGCTGCACTTGGCAGCGAAGCGGCAATCTGGTCAAAAAGTGCGTGCCAGCTTTGGGCCGCTTCCGCGGCGATGACGTTACGGCTTCTCACGCGGCTTGCTCCAGCCAGCCGTAGCCGCGCTCTTCGAGTTCCAGCGCCAGTTCCGGCCCGCCGCTTTTCACGATCCGGCCCGCTGCGAGCACATGGACGAAGTCGGGTTTCACGTAGTCCAGCAGGCGCTGGTAGTGGGTGACGAGCACGGTGGAACGCTCGGGGGAACGCAGCGTGTTGATGCCGTGCGCCACCACTTTCAGCGCGTCGATGTCGAGGCCGGAATCGGTTTCATCGAGGATCGCCAAGGTCGGTTCCAGCACCAGCATCTGGAGGATTTCATTGCGCTTTTTCTCGCCGCCGGAAAATCCTTCGTTCACGCCGCGCGACAGCATCTTGGGGTCAATCTCGACTCTCCTTGCGTGCTCGCGCACCCACGCCAGCAAGTCCACCGGGCTCATTTCCGGCTCGCCGCGATGGTGACGGCGTGCGTTGATGGCGGCCTTGAGCAGCGTCAGGTTCGAGACGCCGGGAATCTCGACCGGGTACTGGAAGCCTAGGAACAGGCCACGGCAGGCCCGTTCTTCGGCTGCCAGGGCCAGCAAGTCTTCTCCGTTGAACGTTGCGCTGCCAGCCGTGACGATGTACCCCGGGCGCCCGGACAGGACGTTTGCCAAGGTCGATTTGCCGGCTCCGTTCGGCCCCATGATGGCGTGGACTTCACCGGGATTGACCGTCAGGTCCAGCCCCTTGAGGATTTCCTTGGTGCCGATGCAGGCGTGGAGATTGTTGATTTCTAGCATGTTGTTTTATGTTTTAACCAAAAGTTTACGAAGTTCGACTGTTTTGGGAGACGTCAGCCAACGGCCCCTTCGAGTGTTACTGAAAGCAGTTTCTGCGCTTCAACAGCGAATTCCATCGGCAACTCTTTGAAGACGTCCTTACAAAAACCGTTGACAATCATGGAGGTTGCGTCTTCTTCCGAGATCCCACGCGAACGTGCGTAGAAGAGCTGGTCTTCGCTGATCTTGGAGGTCGTGGCTTCGTGCTCGACCTGCGCCGTGTGGTTGCGGACTTCGTTGTAGGGGAAGGTGTGGGCGCCGCAGCGGTTGCCGATCAGCAGGGAGTCGCAGCGCGTGTGGTTGCGGGCGCCTTCAGCCCCGGCGAGTACGCGCACCAGCCCGCGATAGGATTGGTCTGACTCCCCGGCAGCAATGCCTTTTGAAACAATGGTCGAGCGCGTGTTCTTGCCAATGTGGATCATCTTCGTGCCGGTATCGGCTTGCTGGAAGTGATGGGTCACGGCGACGGAATAGAACTCGCCAACGGAGTCGTCGCCGCGCAGGATGCAGCTCGGGTATTTCCAGGTGATGGCGGATCCGGTTTCCACTTGCGTCCAGGAAATCTTCGAACGAGCGCCGCGACAATCGCCGCGCTTCGTGACGAAGTTGAAGATGCCACCTTCACCCTTGGCGTTGCCGGGGTACCAGTTCTGCACGGTTGAATACTTGATTTCCGCGTCATCGAGCGCGATCAACTCCACCACGGCGGCGTGGAGCTGGTTTTCGTCGCGCTTCGGTGCGGTGCAGCCTTCGAGATAGGAGACGTGGCCGCCTTCCTCGACGATGATGAGCGTGCGTTCGAACTGCCCGGTATTGCGCTCGTTGATGCGGAAGTAGCTGGACAACTCCATCGGGCAGCGCACGCCCTTGGGGATGAACACGAAACTGCCGTCCGTGAACACAGCACTGTTGAGCGCGGCGTAGAAGTTGTCGGCGAATGGCACGACGGTGCCCAGGTATTTCTGCACGAGCTCGGGGTGGGCCTTCACTGCCTCGGAGATCGAGCAGAAGATGACGCCGGCATCCGCCAGTTTCTTGCGGAATGTAGTGACCAGAGAGACCGAGTCAAATACGACATCAACCGCGACGGTGGGCTCTTTCTGGACGCCGGCCAGGGCTTCCTGCTCGTGCAGCGGAACGCCGAGTTTCTTGTAGGTTTCCAGCAGCTCCGGGTCCACTTCATCGAGCGACTTCGGGGCGTTCTTCATCGACTTCGGGCGTGAATAGTAGGAAATGGCCTGGAAATCCACGGCCGGATAGTGGACATGTGCCCAGTCCGGTCGTTCCATCTTCAACCAGCGTGCATAGGCCTTGAGGCGAAATGCGAGCAGCCATTCCGGTTCCCCTCGGGTCTTCGAGATGAAGCGGATGGTGTCTTCGCAAAGCCCGGGCGGAACGGTTTCCGTCTCGATCTTCGTGACGAAGCCTGCGTCGTATTCACGCGCGCGGACGAGTTCCTGGATTTCCTTTGCATTTGCTGACATGGCAGTGCCGGTGGGTTTTAAGGGGTGGCGGCGGGCGGCGTACCGGCCCGCACGACGGGGGTTGTGGCTGGGCGCAGGCGCACGAACAGCAGCCGTTCGCTGTCCGCCATTTGTTGCAGCGTGACGGCCTGCAGCGCTTGTTCGATGGCCGCGTTGATAAGCCGCCAGCTGCCGCGCACGCCGCAGCGCTGTTGGATGCTGCAGCGGCTGTGGGCGGTGGCGCATTCCGTCAGGGCAACCGGGCCTTCGATGGCGGTGACGATGTCGGCGACGGTGATCTGTGCCGCCGCGCGCGCCAGCCGGTAGCCGCCGTAAGCGCCACGCTCGGCCTCCACCAGCCCGGCGCGGGCGAGCTGTCGCAGCAGCTTGGCGACGGTGGGAGGAGCAAGGTGGGCGCGTTGGGCGATGTCGTGTGCACTGCGCGTTGCACTGTGGCTTGCAGCGTCAGCCGAGCACGGCTCGTTGGCGAGCTGCGTCATGACTAACGTTGCATAATCTGTGAGACGACCGAGTTTCAGCATCAATCAAGACCAACTTGGTATGGATTAGGATTTTAGGAGCTCAGGCATGATGTTGCAAGCAGTCTCGTCGGGCAGAGACGCTCGGCAAACCCAGGAGTCGCGGTGAACGGGGCAACGTTGCCGTGGGATTTTCCGGGCGTCTACAGCATTCAACTTAGGGTCGTGCCAGGCGATTGTGACGACTTCGGCCATGTGAACAATGTCGTCTATCTGCGCTGGTTGCAGGATGTGGCTTGGGCCCATTCCTGCAGCCTCGGGCTGGATTTTGCCGCCTATGAAAAGATTGGCGTTGGCGTCGTCGCGCGGCGCCATGAGCTCGACTATCTGGTCGCGAGCTTTCCCGGCGACGAGCTTGCCATCGGCACTTGGGTCGCCGAAAACCATGGTCGAGTCGACATGTGGCGATCATTCCAGATCATTCGCAGGCAGGATGCCGTGACCCTGCTGCGTGCCCGATCCCGCTTCGTGTGCATCGACATGCACAGCGGCCGGCCTTGCCGCCAGCCGGCGGAGTTCCGGCAGGTTTATGTGCCGGTGGCCGGACGTGTTGCCGAAGCCGGGTAGGGCGTGCCGGTGTGGGTCATAGGGCCCTCGGTATAATCGATTCGCTTGGTCCGTTCATCCAGATACTAGGGGGTCTGTGCATGCCAATGCCTTCTTCGAGACGCCGGCGGCAGCGTGAACCGCTGGACGTGCAGCTTACGGTGGACGTGATCTTCGGCGATGCGCCTGAGGAGCGGGTGCGGATGATCGACGGGCGTCACGTCCCGATGGTGAACAGCATCTTCGAGAAACGCGACACGGTGATGCGCCAGTTCGCGATGCTGATGCTGCATGCCGGAGTGTCGCAGCCCAAGGTCATGGCGGAGCTTGTGCCGATGGTCAAGCTGTTGCCTGCGCTGCTGCACCGTGGGCGCCAGGGAAGTGCTGAATAACCGCTGCACGCGGCATCTCGCACGCGGGCAGTGACAGCAGGCGAACTTCCAATCTCAAATCTCCAACCCCCAATATGACTCCTGCCGAACCCGGCGAAGCGCCACGCCGTTTCAACTCGCTTGCCATGCCGGCCCTGCTGGCCGGCGTGCTGTGGCTGTGTGCGTCCGACGACATCGGCGGGCTTTTGTTTGCGTTCGTGCCGGGCGTCATCCTGCTGGGCAGCGGTGTTTCGCTGCTACTGTGGCCGGGTGCCGCGCGAATCACGCAGATGATGGCGTTGGGGGGGGTGGTCGGCGTTGTGTCCGCCGTACCCGAACTGCTGTTCAGCGGCTTCGGGTTCGCAGCGGTGGTCGGCGGACTGTCGCTGGTGGCGTTCTTCTGTGCTGGACGCGCCGCGCTGCAGCTTGCCAGCCGGCCCGACTCGGTTCCCGCTGCTCCTGGCGACTGGAAGACGGCAGGCAAGGCGGCCATCGACGAAGCCTTGATGGGCTATTTCGCCGGGACCGCGCAAGTGCCGGCCGGGGCGCGGGCCAACGCCCTGTGCACGCGTGTGGAACGGCTGGAGCGCCTGCTCGAAACCGTGCCGTGGGCAGACCCGCGCATGTTCAACGCCGAACCGCCGCCGCCAGACGATGCGCGGCTGGAAGCCGTGAAGGCCGGCGGCATGGACGGCCGCCGCCTGCATTTCACGAGCGGCTATGTGCCCCCCGTCGGAATGCCGGATGTTCCGCACTGGCTCGAAGACCGCCGCAATGCGCAGGCCAGCGCATTGGTGTTCCGCCGCCCGCAGGCCGGACGACCGTGGCTCATCGGCATCCACGGCTACCGCATGGGTGGCGACTGGCTCAATACGCGCATGCTCCCGCCGCGCCTGATGAGCGCGCGTTTCGACTACAACCTGGTGTTGCCGGTGCTGCCGCTGCACGGCCCGCGCACGGTCGGCTGGCGCAGCGGCGATCATTACCTGGACGGCGCGTTGCTCGATCTCGTGTTCGCGCAGGCGCAGGCGCTATGGGACCTGCGGCGCACGGTCGCGTGGATCCGGGCGGAAGACCCGGCAGCCCGCATCGGTGTCATGGGTTTCAGCTTGGGAGGCTACAACGCGGCGCTGCTTGCCGCCTACGCCGATAGCCTGGATTTCTGCGTGGCGGGGATCCCGCTGGCGGAGCCCGTGGCGCTGCTGTGGGATGCGTTGCCGCAGCCACTGCGCAGCTATTTTACAGGCCGTGGAATCGAACCGGCCCGGATCAACAAGGTGATGAAACTGGTGTCGCCGTTGGCGCTGCCGCCACGGCTGCCACGCGAACGGCTGGCCATCTTCGCCGGCACCGCCGACCGCGTCGTGCCACCCGATCAGCCGATCAGACTATCCCGACACTGGGATGTGCCGGTACAGTGGTACGCAGGCGGGCACCTGACCTTCCGTGGCGAGAGCGTGGTCCTGGGCAGCCTGCGCACCGTCGCGGCGGCGGCCGGGTGGCGGGACACGCCTTGAGCGCACCGACGTCTCGGCGCGGACTTCACTGATTACGGGCAACTTCATACATGACCACGAAAAGAATCTGCATCTCCGGCTCCGGACTCCATACGCCGCCGGAGTCGGTGTCCAACGATGAGCTGGTTGCTACCTACAACACCTGGGCGACGGCGCAGAACGCGGCACACACGGCGGAGATCGCCGCCGGCACGGTGCAGGCCATTCCGCTGTCCAGTTCGGAATTCATCGTCAAGGCCTCCGGCATCGAGTCGCGGCATACCGTGAACCGCGCCGGGGTCGTGGATCCCGACTTCATGCGCCCGCGCATCCGCACGCGCACGAACGATGAACCTTCCCTGATGTGCGAAATGGGGCTGGCGGCGGCGCGGCAATCTCTTGCGGATGCGCGCCGCAAGGCGGCGGAAGTCGATGCAGTATTCGTGGCTTGCTCGAATCTGCAGCGTCCGTATCCGGCGCTGGCGGTGGAACTACAGCATTACCTCGGCGCCGGTGGTTTCGGTTTCGACATGAACGTGGCCTGCGCATCGGCGGCATTCGGCGTACAGACCGCGGTCAATGCGGTGGCGGGCGGGTCGGCACGCAGTGCGCTCGTCGTCAGCCCGGAAATCTGCACCGGCCATCTCAACTTCCGCAACCGCGACTGCCACTTCATCTTTGGCGATGCCGCTACCGCGTTGCTGGTCGAGCCGGTGGAAACCGCCCGCGGCGAGGCGCCGTTCGAGATCCTCGGCACGCGCCTGCTCACGCAGTTCTCCAACAACATCCGCAACAATTTCGGCTTCCTGAATGCCTGCGAAACCGAGCCACGTGCGTGGGACGACAAGCTGTTCGTCCAGCAGGGGCGCAAGGTGTTCAAGGAAGTCGTGCCGATCGCATCGGCGCTGATTGTCGAGCATCTGGCAGACCTCGGTATCGAGCCGCAGCAGGTCAAGCGTTTTTGGCTGCACCAGGCGAACCTGTCTATGAATCACCTGATCGTCAAGCGCGTGCTGGGCCGTGCTGCGACGGAACAGGAAGCGCCGGTGATTCTCAACGAGTATGCGAATACCAGTTCCGCCGGTTCCGTGATCGCGTTCCACAAATATCACCGCGACCTGAAACCGGGCGACATCGGCGTATTGTGTGCGTTCGGCGCGGGCTATTCCGCCGGCTGCATCGTGATGCGGCGGATGTGATCTGGCGCAGCCTGCAGGGGCGTTGACCCACAGGTCGTGCACGCGGCACGGCGAAATGCCGCTCTGCAACATGGCGAGGCGCTAGACTACGCGGCTTCATGGCACGTGCACCGAAAAAATCGCCCCCGCGGGGATTCCGCAAACTTCTCCTGTCTGCCGCGGTCGTGGCGGTCAGCATTACGCTGCTGGTCACCGCACTCGTGCTGCTGCACTTGGATCGGGACGTTCAGCGCCGTTTCGCGGCCGTGCAATGGGTACTGCCGGCGCAGGTCTATGCCGCACCTCTGGAAATCTATCCCGGCGCACCCTTGTCGCTGGCTGAACTGCGGGACCAGCTCGACCGCCTTGGTTACAGCTCGGTCAGTGTGCTGTCCGGCCCTGGGACTTATGCCGAAGCACACTCGATGCTGGACATCCAGACCCGCCCGTTCGCGTTCTGGGACGGCGCCCAGCCCTCGGCAAGGATCATGGTGCGGGGCAGCGGCAAGAGCATCGCCAGCATCAAGGATTTGACGAGCGGGGCAAGCCTGCCGCTGGTGCGCTTCGACCCGCAATTGATTGGCAGCATCTATCCGGGCAAGAGCGGCCAGGACCGCGTCCTGGTACGGCTGGGCGAGACGCCGCCGTTACTTGCCAAGGCACTCGTTGCCGTCGAGGACCGCGATTTCTACACCAACGTCGGCATCAGCTTCCGCGGCATCCTGCGTGCGGCGCTGGCGAATGTCGCGTCCGGCCGCATCGTGCAGGGCGCCAGCACACTGACGCAGCAGCTGGTGAAAAACCTGTTCCTGACGGATCAGCGAACGTTCTCGCGCAAGATCCGCGAAGCGGCGATGGCGGTGCTGCTGGAGCGCCACGTCACGAAGGATCAGATCCTGGAAGCCTATCTGAACGAGGTTTATCTGGGGCAGGACGGGCCGCGCGCAATCCGCGGTTTCGGGCTTGCCAGCCAGTTCTACTTCAACAAACCGCTGAGCGAATTGCAGCCCAACCAGATCGCACTGCTGGTCGGGATGGTGAAAGGCCCGTCCTACTACAACCCGCGCCGCAATCCCAAGCGGGCGCTGGCACGGCGCAATGTCGTGCTGCAGGTGCTCGAAGCCCAGGGCCTGCTGAAACCGGAACAGGCGCGGCTGCAGATGGCGGAGCCCCTCGGCATCGACAACAACGGCACTGGCGGGCCGGAGCGCTATCCGGCGTTCATCGACCTCGTCAAGAAGCAGATGCAAGGCCAGTACAGCGAGCAGGACCTGACGCTGGAGGGCCTGCGCGTGTTCACGACGCTCGACACCGAAGTCCAGCAGGCACTGGAAACGCGGATCACCAAAGGCCTGCCGGGAATCGAGAAGGCGCACCGCATGACGATCGGCACGCTGGAAGGGGCGGGCGTCGTCACGTCCGTCGGCAATGGCGAAGTGCTGGGCATGGTCGGTGGGCGCATGGTGCACTTCGACGGCTTCAACCGTGCGCTCGATACGGAACGCCAGATCGGCTCGCTCGCCAAGCCGTTCCTGTACCTGACGGCATTTTCTGATCCCGCGCACTACAACCCGGTGACGCCGCTGTCCAACCAGCCGGTGTCGGTGAAGATGCCGAACGGCACGATGTGGTCGCCGCGCAATTTCGAGCGCAACGACGTCGGCGGCGTGGTGCCCGCGTATGTCGCGCTGGCCCGCAGCATGAACATTCCCACCGTGTCGCTGGGCCTGCAAGTCGGCGTGAAGAACGTCGTGCGGACTTTTGCACGTGCGGGTTTCAGCAACGTCCCGGACCTGCCATCGATCTTCCTCGGCGCCATCGACATGTCGCCGCTGGAGGTTGCGCAGGTCTATTCCACGCTGGCCGGGGGCGGCTTCTACACGCCGCTGCAGGCGATCCGCGACGTGGTGACGCAGGACGGGCAGCCGCTGCGTCGTTACCCCTTGAAGATCCAGCAGACCTTGCCAGCCGGCCCGGTCTACCAGACTGTGTGGGCGATGGAGAACGTGCTGCGCTTCGGGACCGGGCGTTGGGCGCAATCGGTGCTGCCACCGGGGACGGTACTGGCCGGCAAGACCGGCACAACGGATGCCAACCGTGACAGCTGGTTCGCCGGCTTCGGCGCGAACCGGGTGGCGGTGATCTGGGTCGGTCGCGACGACAACCAGCCCACGCATCTGCAGGGTGCCACCGGCGCGCTGCGCATCTGGGCGCCGCTGATGCGAGACCTGCGCGTCCAGTCCCTCGACACCACCCCACCGCCGACCGTCACCGACCAGCTGGTCGACGTGACAACGGGGCTCAAGGCGGATGCCGGGTGCCCGGACACGATCACGGTACCTTTCATCTCCGGTTATGAACCGCAACAATATGCGCCGTGCGCGAATGCCGCGCATTCCGTGGTGCCAGGATGGCTGCGGCACCTGTTCGAATAGACCGTGGAAAGCAGGTGAGGAAATGCGCATGAAGGTCCGGTATCCGGTAATGGTGGTGGGGATGGCCATCGCCTGTCTGCTCACCGGGTGTGTCACCACCCGTGAAGTGGGGCAGCGGCAGGGCACGCAAACCGGAACCCCGGTGCAGCCCGCACTGCCAGCGGCAGATGCCGACCAGTCGTTCACGCCGGCGCTCCCTGCGCAACCACCTGCGGCCTCATACCCGACCACGCTGCAGGAAAGCGGTGCGAATCCCGCCGTTCTTGCCCTGTATGGGCAGGCCCAGCAGCAACAGGGCGCCGGGGCATTGGAGCAGGCCGCGAACAGTCTTGAACGGGCGATGCGGCTGGCGCCGCGCAACCCGTTCCTGTGGGACGCATTGGCCCGTCTGCACCTGAAGATGCAGCAGCCCGACCAGGCGCAGAATGCGGCGTACAAGGCGATTTCACTGGCCGACAACAATCCGAACATTCTGCGCGGCAGCTGGTCGACGATCGCCGCCAGCCGTCAAGCCCTCGGTGATGCCTCTGGCGCAGCCAGCGCACAGGCAAATGCACAGAAATACGCGCAGCTGACGTCGGGCTGGTGAATGACGGAGTGGACGTTGAGGCACACCAGCTGACGGGGCAGGCGGCCGCGGTACTTGCGCAAGGTGGAGAATTCCACCACGCCATGCCCGGTTTCGTGCCGCGCAACTCGCAGCAGGCGATGGCGCAGGCTGTGGAGCACGCCTTTGCGGCCCGCGAAAAGCTGCTGGTGGAAGCAGGGACCGGAACCGGCAAGACCTATGCCTATCTCGTTCCGGCCCTGCAGTCCGGCTTGCGTGTGGCGATCTCCACCGGCACCCGCAACCTGCAGGACCAGCTGTTTCATCGCGATCTCCCGCGTGTGCGCGAAGTCCTGGCTTCCGGAGCCCGCGTCGCGTTGCTGAAGGGCCGCTCCAACTACCTGTGTCTGCACCGGCTCGAACGCGCGCTGCAGACTCCGGCGCACCGGCGCCACTACAAGACGCTTGCGGACCTGCGACGCTGGTCGCGCATCACCGTGTCGGGCGAGATCGCCGACCACGGCAGCCACGACCCGGCCGTGCTCGCGGCCGCCACGTCGACGGCCGAGAACTGCCTGGGCAACAAATGCCCGGAATTCGACCAGTGCTTCGTCGTGAAGGCGCGTCGTGCCGCGCAGGCGGCAGACCTCGTGGTCGTCAACCACCATCTGCTGCTGTCTGACTTCCGCCTCCGCGAGGAAGGTTTCGGCGTGCTGCCGGGCGTGGACGCCGTGGTCGTGGACGAGGCCCACCAGCTGCCGGAACTTGCACCGCAATTCTTCGGTGAACGCGTCTCCACCCGCCAGTTGCAGGATCTGGCGCGTGACACTATGGAGGAGTGCACAACGCTCGGCGACTTGCCGGAGCTGTCGGATCTGGGCATGGAGCTAGCCCAGGCCACCGCACCGCTGGCCGTGGAGCTGGCCCGGCAGCAGGGGCGGATAGCAGACGTTGCGTTTCGTCACAACAACAAAGAAATCCGTAAATTAGAAAATAAAATTAAAGTTTCAGTTGAAGAATTGACGTTGGCACTAGATGCCATTTCGGAGCGCAACCCGGAACTGGCCCACCTGTCCAAGCGTTGCGCCCGGCTACGGGATGCCTACGTCACGCTCGTCGCGCCTGAAGCGCCGGCAGGGTGGGTGCGCTGGGTAGAAGGCGGCAAGGCGGGGGGCAGCTGGCATGGTGCGCCGGTAGAAACCGCGGCTTCGTTCCAGCGCCTGTTTGCAGCTTATCCGGGTAGCTGGGTGTTCACGTCTGCCACCTTGAGCGGTGCCTCGCATTTCACCGACTTTCGCGAAGCGATCGGCACGCCGGGCGCGCAGGCGCTCGCACTGGACAGTCCGTTCGATTACGCGCGCCAGGCGCGCCTGTATCTGCCACCGGATCTGCCCGACCCAGCCGATCCCGACTACCTCCTGCACGTGGTGCGGGCGCTGCAGCCGCTGATTGCCGCCGCGCAGGGCGGGGCGATGATCCTCTGCACCAGCCATCGCGCCGTCAGCCGCATTGCCGAATTGTTGCGCACGCGAGTCGCCGGGCAAGCAGCGCCGTTGCCGTGCACCGTGCTGGTGCAAGGCGAGGCCTCCAAGGCCGCACTCGTGGCACAGTTCGCCCAGGACGGCAACGCGATCCTCGTTGCCACCGCGAGCTTCTGGGAAGGCGTGGACATCAAAGGCAGGGCGCTGCGCCTGCTAGCCATCGACAAGCTGCCGTTCCAGGCCCAGGGCGATCCTATTTTCGAGGCTCGTCTGGCCGCTCTCAAGGCGGCTGGGCGCCGGCCTTTCGTCGACTACCAGCTGCCGCACATGATCATCAGCCTGCGGCAGGGTGTCGGCCGGCTCATCCGCGATGAACAGGACTACGGCCTGGTCGTCATCTGCGACCCGCGCATGTCGACACGCAATTACGGCAAGCGTGTCCGCGCCAGCCTGCCGCCCATGCCTGTGCTCCACGACTCTGAACAAGCCTGCGCGTGGCTGCGCAACCTGCCGCAATCGGAGGCGTCGTGACGAATTACCTTGCACTGAATACCGCGGGCGACAGCTGCTCCGTCGCGCTGTCGATCAACGGGGCTTACCATCAACGTGAAGATCGCAGCGGCCAGCGCCAGTCGCGCGCATTGCCGGCACTGGTCGCCCAGGTGTTGTCCGATGGCGGCATTCGAGCGGCAGCGCTGGACGGCGTGGTGTGCTGTATCGGGCCCGGCGCCTTCGCGTCGGTACGCGTCGGCGTGGCGTTCGCGAAAGGCTTCGCGCTGGCGCTCGACCGGCCTGTTGCCGGCGTTTCCAGCCTCGCGCTACTGGCCCAGCACGTGGCAGCCACCCACGGCGCGGCCACCGTGCTGTCGGTACTGGACGCACGCATGGGGCAGGTTTACACCGGGCTCTACGCAACCGCGCCACGAATCGCGCTACACGAGGGTGCTGTGGAAGGCGTTTGCATCCCGGACAACGTGCCACTGGCCAGCGGAACCCTACAAGCGCCGCTTATCGGCTGCGGAAATGGCTGGCAACGGTATCGCGAAGCATTGCTGCAACGTTGTCCCGCACCGCCGGATGCAGTGCTGGCCGATACGGCACCACAGGCCGTCGACGCATTCGCGCTCGTCTGCGGCGCTGGCGTTGATGGCACTGCGTTCACAAGCGCGGCACGACTTGCTCCAGTTTATCTGCGCAACCACGTCGCACTGACGCTTGCCGAACGCGGCAAGCCGAAGCCGACTCCAGCGTAGAAGCTTGGCCCGACAAATCGAGTCGTAGGTCGTGTCTGTCTCAGATTGCTGGGAACTCGCTGGCCAACACAGTCGTCATGGAGCTTACAAATTGCTCACTTGCGTTGCTTGCTGCTCATCTGTAATTTCGTATAATGTACATTGTGTTAAATAACGAGAATGAAACAGGTAAACCCACAGACATATCGAGCCTGCCTGTTCCCCGTTACCTCAAGCAATTGTTCTCGTCACAAATGACCCAACGTCTCCATGATCTGCCTGCGCACGTCGATCGATGGTGCAGCCATGCGCTGGCAGCCACCAGCAACACGATGAGGCCCGCAACAGCGGCAGCGTATTCCTGCATGGGCATGTCGGTTTGCCGGAGCTAAAGTCGGCGGTTATATCGTGTAGGTCGATGCCGTCGCGTCGTGGCCGGCCAGCAGTGCTTCGAACTTCCTTTGCAGCTCGGCCGATTCAGGAGGCTTGAACTGCACGCCGACTCCCTGGGGCCGCCTACCCGGCGCACCCGCTGGCGTGATCCACACCACACGCCCGGATATGGACAGGCGCTCGCCACTGTCTCCCAGACTCAACTTCAAGAGGATGAAGATCGGGTCGCCGAGATGATGCGGCTGGTCGCTTGCCACGAAAAGTGCGCCGTACTGGATGAAGCCCATGTACGAGCGGTACAGCGCTTCCCGATCATTGACCGTCAACGACAACAGTTTGGGCGGTGCAGGCGTTGATGAATCGGTCGATGCCATGGCGTGCAATTCCTGTGAGAACTTGTGGAAAGTTGCGCTCAAGAAGATGCATGGCATTCTACTGCGCTGCGTCCAGTACGGCAGAAAACCACATCAAACCGCCCGGTCCGGCTCAGGTTACGCTTTCCGTTTCTGCCGCAACACGGCCGAGGTTGCAATCAGAAGTGAATCCAACACCAGCGGAACATGCCCGTTCGCCGCGAGTTTTGCCGCTGCAGCAAGGGCTTCGTTCATCACGGCCTGCCACGCCGTCTCGCGGCCGTCTACGGTTTGGCCGCGGGCTTCGTGCCAGGCCGTGACCGTCAGAAAGCGGATGAATGCATCGGCGTCGTCGCGCGAAATCGAATTCGCGAATGTCGATGCGGCAAGCGTTCCGGCGCGCAATTCATCCAGCTGCGCGGACCACGCACGGTGCTTGTCGAAAGCCTCTGGGGTTTCCAGCAACCGTGCCGCACCCAGTGGGCTGCCAGCGGCATAACGGCTCGCAGCACCGCGTTGCGCAGCGTCCAACGTCGAGAATCGGCTCGCGAGGTAGGTGGCTACGGCGATCGACGTGGGGGCCGCAATCCGCACGATTTGGCAGCGGCTGCGGATCGTTGCCGGTAGTTGCGCGGGCGTTTCACTGGTCAGGATCAGGTGCGTATTGGCCGGAGGTTCTTCCAGCGTCTTGAGCACGGCGTTGAGGCCGCTGCCGTTGAGATCGTCGGCACGATCGATGACCAGCACTTTCGCACTGCCGTTGGTACTCGTCATCGAGAGAAACGTACAGCCGTCGCGTACTGCATCCACCGGGATGCTGGATTTGGCGTCGGTAGTGTCGAGGGCAAGACGGCGATAGCCGGGATGGGTGCCGGCTTCGAAGTAATGACAGGCAGAGCAGCCTCCGCAGGCATCGAATGACGGGCGCCCTGCCCCCGGCGCCGTTCGGCACAACAGCGCGCGCGCCAGCCGCTCCGCAAATACGCGCTTGCCGACGCCGGCATTGCCGCACAGCAGCAGTGCGTGGCCCAAGCGCCCGCTGCGCGCCGTACCCTCGATCTGCTGCCACAAGCCGGCGTGCCAAGGGAGCACGGGTTCGGGCGCCGCGACGGCGGCAGCTGCTTCAGTCTCGGTCACATCCGTGTCTCGAGTACTGTTTCGATGTTATTGCGTACGACTTCAATCGGCTGCGTCGCATCCACAACGGCGTAGCGTTCGGGTTCGGCACGCGCGCGGTCGAGATAGGCGTTGCGGACGCGGTCCAGAAACCGCAAGTTTTCCTTTTCGAAACGGTTTTCATCACCACGCTGATGGGTCCTCTCCAGCCCGATGCGTGGGTCGAGGTCGAAGACCAGCACGAGATCTGGCCGCGTAGCGCCGAGTACTTGTTGCTCCAGCGCCGCCAGCCATTGGCGTGAAACACCACGTCCTGCGCCTTGGTAGGCATAACTGGCGTCCACGAAGCGGTCGCAGACCACATCGCGGCCACTGGCGAGCGCAGGTCGGATCGTTGCATGCAGGTGCGCTGCGCGGGCCGCAAACAGCATCAGGGTTTCCGTGCACGCATCGATTCCCTCATCCCAGTCGCGCAGGAACAGACCACGCAATGCTTCGGCGAGAGGCGAGCCGCCCGGCTCCCGCGTTTCGACCACCTGGCGGCCGCGGCGGCGCAGCCACGCAGCAACGGTGGCGCAGTGAGTGGACTTGCCGCCCCCCTCGCCGCCCTCCAGCGTGATCAGACGCCCGGCTGTAGTCATGGCTCGTGCAGTTGATAACGCCGTACGGCCGCGTTGTGTTCCGCCAGGGTGTCGGAGAAGACATGGGAACCGTCGCCCTTGGCTACGAAGTACAGCGCCTTGCCGGCCGCGGGATGAACCGCAGCCTCCAGGGCCGTCTGGCCCGGCGAGCAGATGGGGGTGGGCGGCAGGCCGTTGCGGGTATAGGTGTTGTAGGGCGTGTCGGTAGTCAGATCGCGGGTGTGAATGTCCCCATCGTAGGCCGCACCCAGCCCGTAGATGACGGTCGGGTCGGTCTGCAGTTTCATGCCGAGCGCGAGGCGTCGGTAGAACACGCCGGCGATCTCGGCCTGTTCGTTCACCTGTCCGGTTTCCTTCTCGATGATCGACGCAATGATGAGTGCGTCATAAGGCTTGTCCAGCGGCAGACCCGGGTCGCGCGCGGCCCATGCCGCGGCCAGATGTTCGGTCATCGCATCGTAGGCGCGGCGCAATACCGAAACATCCGTCTGCCCCAAAACGAACTTGTAGGTATCCGGAAAGAATCGCCCTTCCGCAGGTTCATCCGCGTGGCCGATCGCCGCCATGACCTGTTCTGGAGTGGCGTCGGCAGGCAGCGTGTGGCGCAGCTGCAGATTGGCTGACAGGGCGGCCAGAAACTGCGACAGGCGCCAGCCTTCCACAAGCGTGATCTTGTGTTCCACGACGTCATTGCTGCCCAGCCGGTCCAGCAGCTGCAACGGGGTCATGTCGGGCTTGATGGCATATTCCGCCGCGCGGATGTGCTGCGCCTTGCCGCTAACGCGAGCCCAGATCCACAGGAACCGCGCCTGGTTCGCGTCGGTGAACACACCGCGTTCGCGCAATCCGGCCACGACGGCGCGGAAAGGTTCTCCGGGCTTGATGACGACGGTCTGCGGGCTGGGTAGCGCCAGTGTGCTGTTGAGTTCCACATAGGCATCGGTGGCGACGCCGATCAGCACGAACGGAATCGTCATGAGCAGAAACCATGTACAGCTGAAGCCGGCTGGACGGCAATGCCCTGCCCTGCAGGTCTTCATAGACGGTCAGCCGGCTTGAGGCAGGAAGTTTGGGTCATCAGCGCAGGTTTAAGAACATCGTGGGTTTTCCAATCGGCCGAACCTCGTGGGCCACGCGCGATGTTCTAGGCCGTCGGAAAACGATGATTCTACCGACCTTGGAGCACTGCGTCTGCGGGCACCACCGAGCCCCACCGCTTGCAGCTCGGACATTGCCAGAACAGCAGGTTAGGCTGCAGGCCGCACGCAGTGCACAGATAGCTCGGTTGCTGTGTGATGTGCTTGGTGAGGGCTGCCGCGACCCGTGGAAAACCGGGATCCTGCGTGTACTTTGCCTGCTGCGCCGTGACCCAGCCCAGGATGCCGGGCCAGTTCACTCGCGCCTCCAGCCGTGCGGCCAGGTAGGCGGCGACGTCCTCGCCGTGGACCCCTGCAAGGTGCGCCCGCTCCCGCACGACGCAGGCGGCGTCTTCCGCCGGGCCGTCCAGCTCTTCCAGCCATTCCTCGAACTGTCGCGGCACGGCGAGCGCAATGCAGCCCCGCTGCATGCGGGGCAATACTTCAGAGATGAAGCGGGCGTCCTGTTTCGGCACGCGTTTCCAGGCATTCAGGGCGCTTTTCATGTCGCCCCGCCGTTCCGCCAGATCACCGGCCAGCAGGCTGGCACGGACACTTTCCGGGCAGGTTTCCTGCGCGCGACGGGCCTGCTGCTCGGCGGCGTCGGCTTCACCCGCAGTGCGGTGCTGCTCGGCGATCTCGCAGCGGTAATGCGCAAGCCGCTGGCGCAGGTCGGCGCCCTTGGCAGACTGCAGGCGTTCGGTGGCAGCGGCGGCGTGCTTCCAATCGTGGGCCTGCTCGTGGACCGAGATCAGCAGTTCCAGTGCGGACAGCGAAGGCGTGCCACGGCCCACGAGCTGCTGCAGAAGCGCCTCGGCGCGGTCCATGAGGCCGGCCTTTAGGTAATCTTGGGCAAGCTCCAGCCGCGCTGCATCGCCCTGCGTGGAAGCCTGGTCTGCCGACGTGGCGGCAGCGACGAGCTGTTCATGAAGGGCGATCGCGCGGGCGACGTCACCCTGCCGGCGGTAGGACGTGCCCAGGACGCGCAAGGCTTCCTGGGACTGCGTTTCCGCAGGCGGCGGGCTGCCGTTGTAGTCCACCCGCCCCACGGGGGCTGGCGCTGCAGGCGCACGACGGGCGAGCGCCCAACCCAGCGCGATGCCAAGCGGAAGAAGCAGCCAGATCATGGAACTTGCCGCGAACATGCTGTGCGGGCGTCGTACCAGCCAGTGCGGTGCGCGCTGTGGGCCGGGTGCCGGTCAGGCACTCTTGAGCGGCAGCGTGCGCAGGTTCTTGAGTTCCGCCTCGGCCTGGTTCAGTTGTCGCCGTAGGCGACGCAGCTCCCGATGCTGGCCGAGCAGCCCGATGCTGCAGCACAGGAGCGTCAGCCCGACACCAAGCGCGAAGACGATCAGCAGCAACAGGACGAGATGGATCTCGGTACTGCCGAACAGGTAATCAAACTGCACGGCTGCAAGATTGAAGTAGCCGATCGCCGCCACCAGACAGAAGATCACGACGAGGCACAACAAACCCAGTGTCCGCAACATCAGCCTTTCTCCTGTTCAGAACCGCGGCCATCGAAGACCTGCTCGCGCATTTCCTTGCCGGCTTTGAAATGCGGGACGCGTTTCGCCGGAACCGGAACGATCTCGCCGGTCTTGGGGTTGCGCCCGGTGCGCGCCGGCCGATGGTGCAGCGCGAAGCTGCCGAATCCGCGGATCTCGACACGGTCGTCGCGCGCAAGCGCCGCGGCGATTTCATCGAGTATCAGTTTGACCGTAAGCTCGACGTCCTTGCGGGTCAAGTACAGCTGGCGGGCCGATAGTGTTTCGACCAGTTCTGATTTTGTCACAACCATCCCCTCGGAACTCCCTGCGCAGGCACAATAGTAGAAACAAAAAAGCCGCGCAAGTGCGCGGCTTTCCTGTGGTTTTGCAACCACCCCAGTTGGGGTCAATGATCCCCGTGGCCGTTCATCTGCTCCTTGAGCAGATCGCCCAGGCTGGTCTTGCCCGAAACAGCAGAACGCGAGTATTCCGCCACGACTTCCTGCTCTTCCTGGATTTCCCGCGCCCGCACTGACAACGTGATGATGCGGTTCTTGCGGTCGACGCCAATGAAGCGGGATTCCAGTTCATCACCGGACTTGACGACCTGCGTTGCATCCTCGACGCGGTCGCGCGAAATGTCCCGGGCGCTGATGTAGCCTTCCACGCCGCCCGGCAGCTCGATGCTCGCTCCGCGTGCGTCGACCAGCTTGACGATGCCCTTGACCATCGTGCCTTTCGGATACTGCGCAAGGAACTGCGTGAGCGGGTCCTGCATGAGCTGCTTGACGCCCAGCGAGATGCGCTCCCGCGCGCTGTCGATCGCCAGCACCACGGCTTCGACTTCCTGACCCTTGGAATAACGATGCACGGCCTGTTCGCCCGCATCGTTCCAGTCCAGATCGGACAGGTGGATGAGGCCGTCGATGCCACCGTCCAGCCCCAGGAACACGCCGAAGTCCGTGATGGATTTGATCGTGCCCTTGACCGGGTCGCCCTTCTGGTAATTCTGTGAGAATTCTTCCCACGGGTTCGGTCGGCACTGCTTCATACCGAGCGAAATACGGCGGCGTTCCTCGTCGATATCGAGGATCATGACCTCAACTTCCTCGCCGAGCTGCGCGAGCTTGCCGGGGTTGACGTTCTTGTTCGTCCAGTCCATCTCGGAGACGTGCACGAGGCCTTCGACGCCCGGCTCGATCTCGACGAACGCACCGTAGTCGGTGATGTTTGTAACCTTGCCGAACAGGCGTGTCTTTTCCGGATAGCGACGGCCGATATCGACCCACGGATCGGCGCCGAGCTGCTTCAAGCCCAGGGATACGCGGCGACGCTCGCGGTCGTACTTCAGGACCTTGACTTCGATTTCCTGGCCGACTTCGACGATCTCGCCCGGATCCTTCGTGCGCTTCCAGCTCATGTCGGTGATGTGCAGTAGGCCGTCGACCCCACCGAGGTCCACGAACGCGCCGTATTCGACGAGGTTCTTGACCACGCCCTTGAGCACTGCGCCTTCCTGCAGGTTCTCCAGCAGCGCATCACGCTCGGCGCTGTACTCGGCCTCGAGTACTTCGCGGCGGCTGACGACGATGTTGTTGCGCAGCCGGTCGAGTTTGATGACCTTGAATTCGAGCGGCTTGCCTTCCAGGTACGCGGCATCCCGGACCGGGCGGATGTCGACCAGCGAACCCGGCAGGAACGCCCGGACGTTGCCGATGTCGACGGTGAAACCACCCTTGACCTTGCCCGTCATGTTGCCGATGACGGTTTCCTTGTTCTCGAAGGCCTTGGTCAAGTTCTCCCAGGTACGGATGCGCTCGGCCTTTTCCTTGCTGAACTTCGTCTCGCCGGAACCATCCTCGACGGTCTCCAGCGCAACTTCGACATCGTCTCCCACTGCGAGCTGAGGCTCGCCACCCGCTTCCGTCTGGAATTCGGCAATTGGAATCACGCCTTCGGACTTGAGGCCGGCGTCGACGATCACAACGTCGGGCTTGATCTCCAGAACCTTGGCATGGACGATGGAACCGGGTTGCATCGACTGGCCGCCGGCCAGGCTCTGCTCGAACATCTCAGCGAAACTTTCGCTCATCTAGCACACTCTAAAATTGAAATGAATGATCCGCGATCCTGCTGGTGCGGGCTGGATCTTGGTCCTTGCAGCCACGTCTGCACGCAGCGGTCGCATGGATCACCTAGGTGAATCCGTGAACGGCCAGCAACGTTTCGACGCGTTCCTCTACTTCCGCGACCGACAGGTTTGACGTGTCGATCGTGATTGCGTCATTTGCAGCACGCAACGGCGCCACGATGCGATTGCGGTCGCGGGCGTCGCGCGCAGCAATCTGCACGCAAAGGTCGTCAATTCTAGCGGCTATGCCGGATTCGCTCAACTGGCGCTGGCGGCGCAAGGCGCGCGCCCTGACGTCGGCATCGAGGAACAGCTTAAGCCGTGCATCCGTGAACACCACCGTCCCCATGTCACGGCCGTCTGCGACCAGCCCCGGACGTTGGCGGAAATTGCGCTGGCGCTGCAGCAGCGCATTCCGCACCGCCGGCCAGACGGACAGGTGTGACGCGACTTCGCCGGTGGCTTCCAGCCGCAGCCGCTGCGTAACGTCGATGCTGTCGAGCGTGATGCGCTCATGGCCGTCGGCATCTTCGCCGAAGTTGATGCTCAGGCCATGGCATAGCGCCGCGATCCGATCAGCAGCGTCCGGACCGATGCCGCGATCCAGCGCCGCGATAGCAGCCAGGCGATACAACGCGCCGCTGTCCAATCGGTTGAACATGAGCCGTTTGCTGATCCAGCGCGCTACCGTCCCCTTGCCCACTCCGCCAGGGCCATCCACCGTGATGACCGGAATAGCGACGGGTTCAGTGATCGATGTCATAAGAAGATTGTTATGAATCAATCTATTGTTGATGTAATTTCATGTATCGACAGACCCACGGATTGCGCCAGCGCGCAGAAGCCCGGAAACGAAGTGCGGACGTTGTCGCAGTCGTCGATGCGAATTTCACCCACGCTGCGCAGCGCTGCCATCGCCAGCGACATAGCGATGCGATGGTCGGAATAAGCCTGGACGTGTGCGCCGTGCAAAGCGCCACCGGTGATGACAGCGCCGTCCGGTTGTTCCTGGAGTTCGGCCCCCATCGCGCCCAGGCCGGCGGCCATCGTCGCGATCCGGTCGCTTTCCTTGACGCGCAGTTCGTGGGCGCCGGAAATGCGGGTTGTGCCTTCGGCGCACGCCGCCGCCACGAACAGCGCCGGAATCTCGTCGATGGCGAGCGTGACGAGGTCCGCGCCGATGTCGGCGCCATGCAACGGCCGCGAACCCCGGATGCGGATGTCCGCCACCGGTTCGTCGCCTAGCCGGCGCGCGTTCAGCAATTCGATGTCGGCGCCCATGCGCCGCAGGATTTCCACGATGCCGATACGTGTCGGGTTCGTCCCCACTGTTTCCAGTGTCAGGTCGCTGCCCGGTGCGATGGCGGCGGCTACCATGAAGAAAGCTGCCGAGGAGATGTCGGCGGGGATATCGACTCTGGCAGCATGTAGTGCCTGCCCACCCTGCAGGGAAACGCACGCGCCGTCCACGGTGACCGTCACCCCGAATGCGCGCAGCATGCGTTCCGTATGGTCGCGGGATGCACCGGGATCATGGACGGTCGTCGTACCGCCCGCGTAGAGGCCGGCAAGCAGCAGGCAGGATTTCACCTGGGCGCTGGAGACCGGCATGATGTAATCGATGCCGTGCAGTCCCGTTGCAGGCTGGATATGCAGCGGCGCCGTGCCAGCCGTGGAAGTTTCGAGCCGTGCGCCCATCTGTGTGAGCGGGTCGACGATGCGCTTCATCGGGCGGCGCGTAAGCGAGGCATCGCCGCACAGCGTGGCGGCAAAGCCCTGCCCGGCCAATAGCCCAGCCATGAGGCGCATGGAAGTACCGGAATTGCCGACATCCAGTGCCTGCGCCGGGGCTTTCAGGCCATGCAGCCCAACACCGTGGATGCGGAGCACGGTCGGCTCCGGATGCTCCACCTTCACGCCCATCGCGCGGAACGCGTCGATGGTGGCGAGGCAATCCGCGCCGTTGAGAAAACCGCGGACTTCCGTTGTGCCGTTCGCCAGCGCCCCGAAGATGACCGAGCGGTGTGAAATGGACTTGTCGCCCGGTACCCGGATGCGGCCGCACAGACTGCCGCCGGGCTGGACGATAAAAGACAGGCCCGGTGTGCTCATGCCGCGCCGCCCCCTGTTCCGTCCTCGCTGGCGGCGCTGCGCCGCTGCTGGTCCGCTTCGTAATGTTCCCGCGCATTGCGGGCACGCGTGAATACTTCCAGCACGTGGATTGGATCGTCGGTGGCGATGGCATGGCGCATCTGCTTGAGCGACACCATGTAACGGTCGATGAGCGGCACCAGGGCCGAGCGGTTGGCGCGCACGATGTCGTGCCACATCTTCGGGCTGCTGCCCGCGATGCGTGTGAAATCCCGGAAACCGCCAGCCGCGTAGTTGAACAGCTCGGCGCTCGAACTCATGCGCGCCAGCATGTCGACGAGCGTGAAGGACAGGACATGCGGCAGGTGGCTCGTGGCTGCGAAGATTTCGTCGTGGTGTTCGGGCGTCATGCGTTCCACGGTGGCGCCGAAAGCCTCCCACAGCGCTTCCACGCGTGCGGCGGCGGCCGGCGACATCTGCTCATGTGGCGTGATGATGACGTGGCGGTTGCGGAACAGGCCGGCATCCGACGCGGCAACGCCAGTCTTCTCGGTGCCTGCGATGGGATGCGCCGGCACGAAGTTCGGCGGCAACTCGCGGAACGTGTGCTTGACGATGGCGATGACGGAGGATTTCGTGCTGCCAACATCCGTCAGCACCGCATCCGGAGCCAGTGCGCCACGCAGTGTATCCAGCGCCAGCCCGGTTTCCAGCACCGGCACGGCGAGCACGACGAGATCGGCCCCCGTCACGGCCGGGCCAACCGTGTCCGGTGCCGCATCCACGACACCGAGTTCCAGCGCTTGCTCGCGCTGCCGGGCGTCGACATCGAAGCCCGTGATCTGGCCGGCGATGCCTGCGGCGCGCGCCGCACGCGCGACGGAACCCCCGATCAGGCCGAGCCCGACGACCGCGAGATGCTGGGCGATCACCGTGAGATGACCTTTTTCAGCGTACCCAGGAAGCGTGTGTTCTGATCTTCCGTGCCAACCGTTACGCGCAGGAAATGGGGCATCGAGTAGGACGCCATTGGGCGCACGATGACGCCGGCTTCAAGCAGACCGCGGTGGATCGGTGCGCTGTCGCGGCCACAGTCGAAGCAGACAAAATTCGCCTGCGACGGCAGGCAACGCAGCCCCAGCGTCGTCAAGTCGTGCTGCAACCGTGCACGCTGGCTGCGGTTGAGCGCAACGGAGCGTGTGACGTGTGCCTGATCGTCGAGCGCAGCTTCTGCCGCCAGCAGGCCCAGGCTGTTGACGTTGAACGGCGGGCGGATGCGGTTCATCAAATCGGCGAGTTCGGGGCTCGACAGGCCGTAGCCGACGCGCAGGCTGGCCAAGCCGTAGACCTTGGAAAATGTCCGCGCCACGACAAGGTTGGGAAAGCGGTCCAGCAGCCGCCGGCTGTCGACGTGCAGTTCCGGATCCTGGTATTCGTAATACGCTTCGTCCAGTACCACTGGAACCTGTGCCGGAACGCGTTCCAGGAACCGCTCGATCTCGGCTGGCGGCAGCCAAGTGCCCGTTGGGTTGTTGGGATTGGCGATGAAGATCAGCGCCACATCCGGGGCCAATGCGGCCTCGAAGGCCCGCAGGTCGTGTCCATAGGGCATCACCGCGTCGTCCAGAGGGCGGGCAGGCGCCACGGCTGCCCGGCCACCCTCGGCTTGCGTGGCGATCGGGTAGACGGCAAACGCGTACTGCGAAAACAGTGCGGCGCGTCCGCCCGAGGCCAGGAAGATGTGCGCCATGAAGTCCAGGATGTCGCTGGACCCGTTGCCCAGCGTAATGCGTCGCGCGTCGATGTCCCAGAATTTCGCGATCCGGCGCTTGAGGCGGAAGCCGCCGCCGTCCGGATACAGGCCCAGATCGTTGTGCGTCACGCTGTCCGCGATCGCCTTCACCACTTTCGGGCTTGGCCCCAGCGGATTCTCGTTGGAGGCGAGCTTGATCACGTCGTCGATCGCCAGTTCGCGCTGGAGTTCTTCGATCGGCATGCCGGGTTCATAGGCCTTCAGCCCACGCACCCCGGCGCTCGCACGTTCGAGGATCGCCGTCGTCGCAGCTTGAGTCATCAGAACACCGCCTTGGGGTAGGACCCCAGAATCTTGAAGAATGCGGCCTGCGGGCGGATGCGGTCGAGTGCGCGCTGCACGCGTGCGTCGAGCTGATGTCCGTCCAGGTCGATGAAGAAGTTGTAGTTCCACAAGCCGCGTCGCGACGGCCGCGACTCGATGCGCATCATGTCCACGGATTCCTCCGCGAACGGCTGCAGCAGGCGGAACAACGCGCCGGGCTGGTTCTTCTGCGGCTCGAGCACAAGCGAGGTCTTGTCGTGCCCGGTCGGCATGGGTTCCTTGTGCCCAATGACGAGGAAGCGCGTGGTGTTGTTCGGGTCGTCCTCGATGTTCACCGCCAGTGTCGGCAGCTGGTAGAGCTCGCCAGCCATGGCGCTGGCGATGGCGGCTCCGGAGGCATCGGCGGTTTCCGCCACATGACGGGCTGCCCAGCCATTGCTTGCGACGACTTCGCGCGCCGCGAACGGCAAATGGGTGTTGAGCCAGTTGCGGCATTGCGCCAGCGACTGTGCGTGGGCATAGACCGTGCGAACGTCTTCGAGGCGCGCGGCCCTCGACAGCAGGCAGTGGTGGATGGGCAGCCACACTTCGCCACAGATGCCCAGCGGCGTGAAGCCCAGCCGGTCCAAGGTGTGATTTACCGCGCCTTCCGTGGAGTTCTCCACCGGCACGACACCGTAGGCTGCGGTTCCCGCTTCGACGGCGCGGAAAACGTCGTCGATCGTCGCTTCGGCACGCGCTTCGACGCCACGACCAAAGTGCTTGAAGGTGGCCGCCTGCGTGTAGGTGCCGGGCGGGCCGAAATAGGCCACCACCAGCGGCGACTCCAGCGCCAGGCACGCCGACATGATCTCGCGCACGAGACGCGCCATGACCGCATCCGGCAGCGGGCCGCCCAGCTCGCGGTTGCGCGCCATGGCCTTCTGCAATACCTGCACTTCTCGCGACGGTCGGTAGTGGTCGCCCGTGGCGCCGCCGCGTTCCTTGATATGGCGGACCTCGTTCGCGATCGTGGCGCGCTCGGCGATGAGCTTCTGTAGCTGCGCATCCAGCGCGTCGATGCGGTCGCGGGCAGCGGCCAGCGCCGCCTGGGGATCTTCGCTGGGCTGTGTCATGTCGAGCTCATCGTGCAGGCACGGGGCGCTAGCCCCGCGTCCGCACGAATTCCTGCATGTAGCTGACGAGCGTCGCCACGGCTCCTTCCGGCAGCGCGTTGTAGAGGCTGGCGCGCATGCCGCCGACACTGCGGTGACCTTTCAAGCCCACCATTCCGGCGGCCTTTGCGCCATCGAGGAAGGCTTTGTCCAAGGTCTTGTCGGCCAGCGTGAACACCACGTTCATGCGCGAACGGTCGGCTGCAGCGATGGGATTCGTGTAGAAGTCCTGGCTGTCAAGATAGTCGTACAGCTGTTTGCTCTTGCGAGCGTTGCGCGCGCCGATGGCGGCCAACCCGCCGTTGTTCAGCAACCACTTGAAGACACGTCCGGAAACGTACCAGGCAAATGTAGGCGGCGTGTTCAGCATGGAACCGGCCGTGGCCATGACTTGATAATCCAGCACGCGCGGCGTGATCGGCTGGGCATGACCACAGAGGTCCTTGCGCACGATGACCACCGTGAGCCCGGCGATTCCGGCATTCTTCTGGGCGCCGGCATAGAGCAGGCCGAAACGGTTGACGTCCACCGAGCGTGACAGGAAGCAGGAGGAGAAATCCGCCACCAGCGGGCATTTAATGCCCTCCGGCGTGTACTGGAACTCGACGCCGTGCACGGTTTCATTCGCACAGTAGTAGAGGTAGGCGGCGTGCTCGTCCAGCGTCCAGGTGTCGCGCGCCGGAATGTGGGTGTAGATCTTGCCTTGCGGCTGGGCAGCGATACCGACGTGGGCATACTTGCCGCACTCATCCGCAGCTTTCGCACTCCACCCGCCGGTGACCACATAGTCCGTGTGGGCGTCCTTGCCAAGCAGGTTCATCGGAATGGCAGCGAACTGTGCCGTCGCCCCGCCTTGCAGGAACAGGACGTGGTAGTCGTCGGACACACCCAGCAAGCTGCGCAGGTCGGCTTCCGCCTCATGCGCAATCGTCGCGAACGGTTCGGCGCGATGACTCATTTCCATCACCGACATGCCGCAGCCGCGCCAGTCCAGCAGGTCGTTGCGCACTTCCTCGAGCACTTCCGCCGGCAGCGTTGCGGGGCCTGCGTTGAAATTGAATACCCGGCTCATGTGACCTTCACGGATTCCGATGTTGAAAATGACGCGGTTTGCGACAAGCCTGCGCAACCTCAGTCCGGTTGCGATCCATCGCCTTCGCCGTCTGCTGCGTCGGTGTCTTCCTCTTCTTCGGCGACACGGTCCAGGCTTACGAGGCGATCACCTTCATCCGGGCGCGCCAGCCGCACGCCCTGGGTGTTGCGGCCCAGGGTGCGGATTTCGCCCATCGCGATGCGGATGAGGTGGCCGCCGTTCGACAGCAGCATGACATGGTCGGCGTCGCTCACTTCCAGCGCACCGACGAGCGCGCCGGTCTTGTCCGACAGCGCCTGGGCGATGACGCCCTGCCCGCCGCGCCCGCGCAGCGGGTACTGGTCGATGGCGGTGCGCTTGCCGTAGCCGTGTTCGGAAACCGTGAGGATGTCGGCACCTTGCGTGACGATCAGGGCAATGATGCGGGCAGGCAATTCACCGGCCGTGTCATCGGCTTCTTCATCGTTGCCGGAGACTCCGTCGTCAGCCTCATCGTTCTGTCCGCCACGTGCAACCAGCCGCATGCCGCGAACACCCGTGGCGGTGCGGCCCATGGCACGCACATTTTTTTCGTTGAAGCGGATGACGCGCCCGGCGTCCGAGAACAGCAGGACGTCGTCCGTGCCGGCGGTGAGTGCCACGCCCACGAGTTCATCGTCGTCACGCAGGTTGAGCGCGATGATGCCGGCTTCACGCTGGTGCGAGTAGTCCGCAAGCGGGGTCTTCTTCACCGTGCCGCGTCGTGTCGCCATGAACACGTAGCGGCCGTCGTCGAAGGACTTGATGGGCAGTACGGCGGTAATGCGCTCGCCGTCTTCCAGCGCCAGCTCATTGACGAACGGGCGACCGCGCGCTGCGCGGGCCCCGGTCGGCAGGTCGAATACGCGTTTCCAGTACACACGGCCACGGCTTGAGAAGCACAGCAAGGTGTCGTGGCTGTGGGCGGACCACAGGGCCGCGACGTAATCATTGTCCTTCGTGGTCGCGGCCTTGCGGCCGAGCCCACCATGATGTTGCACTTGGTATTCGTCCAGCGGCTGGGCCTTGACGTAACCTTGCCGGGACAGGGTGATGACCATTTCCTGCGGTGGGATGAGGTCTTCGCGCTTCATGTCCAGCGCGAAGCGCGTGACTTCCGTGCGCCGCGCGTCGCCGTACTGGGCCTTGAGATCAACAAGCTCGGCGCGGATGACTTCCAGCAGGCGCACCTCGGAGCCGAGGATTTCCAGATGGCCGGCAATCGCTTCCAGCAACTGCTTGTATTCGTCGTGGATCTTGTCGCGTTCCAGCCCGGTGAGACGTTGCAGGCGGAGGTCGAGGATCGCCTGGGCCTGCGCTTCGGACAACCGATAGCCGGGTTGCTCGGCGGACCCCAGACCGGAGGCGCTTTCGGTGGTCACGAGCCCGAAAAGTGCCGGCAGGTTGACCGGGCGCGAGGCTGAGGCTCCGGCACGCGCCAGCATCGGCAGCACTTCCCCCGGCTGCCACAGTTGGCCCATTAGACCGGCCTTGGCCTCGGCCGGGCCGCGTGCGCTGCGGATCAGGGCTACCACGCTGTCGATGTTGGCCAGCGCGACCCCAAGTCCCTCCAGCAAGTGAGCCCGCTCGCGCGCCTTGCGCAGCAGGTAGCGCGTGCGGCGCGTCACGACTTCGCGGCGGTGGCGCAGGAAGATCTCCAGCAGCGCCTTCAGGCCCAATGTACGAGGCTGACCCTCGTCGAGCGCCACCATGTTGATACCGAACACGACCTGCAGCTGTGTCTGCTGGAACAGGTTGTTCAACACTACTTCGTTGTTCTCGCCGCGCCGCAGCTCGATGACAAGGCGCATGCCGTCCTTGTCGGACTCGTCACGGATCGCGGTGATGCCCTCGATCTTCTTGTCCTTGACAAGTGCAGCAATACGTTCTTGCAGGCGCGCCTTGTTCACCTGGTACGGCAGTTCCGTGACGATGATCGCCTCGCGTTCACCGCCCTTGTCGAATTTCTCGATCTCCGTCCGTGAGCGCAGCACGATACGGCCGCGGCCGGTGGCATAGGCCTCCGTCAGCCCGGCGGCGTCGAGGATCAATCCACCGGTGGGGAAATCCGGTGCTGGAACGAGCTCCATCAGCTGGTCCAGCGACAGGCTCGGGTCGTCGATCAGGCCGACGCAGGCGTTGATGACTTCCGACAAGTTGTGCGGCGGGATATTCGTCGCCATGCCAACGGCGATGCCAGCGCTGCCGTTCACCAGCAGGTTCGGCACGCGCGTGGGCAGCACCGCGGGTTCCTGTTCCGAGCCGTCGTAGTTCGGAACGAAATCAACGGTTTCCTTATCGATGTCCGACAGCAATTCGCCAGCGAGACGCGTTAGACGCACCTCGGTATAGCGCATGGCAGCGGGAGAATCCCCGTCCACGGAACCGAAGTTGCCCTGCCCGTCCACCAGCAGGTAACGCAGCGAAAACGGCTGCGCCATGCGCACGATGGTGTCGTAGATGGCACTGTCGCCGTGCGGGTGGTACTTGCCCATCACGTCGCCAACGATGCGGGCCGATTTGCGAAACGGCTTGTTGTAGACGTTGCCCTGTTCGTTCATCGCGTACAGGGAGCGCCGATGCACGGGCTTGAGCCCGTCGCGGGCATCCGGCAGGGCGCGTCCGACGATGACGCTCATCGCGTAGTCGAGGTAGGAACGCCGCATCTCGTGTTCGAGATCGACGATCTTCAATTCCCGTGCGATGGGGGCGTTTTCGTTATCGGTCATTCGCGCTGCCATTTCGGCCCGTGGATGGCCGGTTTCTCAGTTTCTGCAAGCGCTCATTTTAACATGCCCTGCCCTGCTCCGAAGCGCAGGATGAGGTCCGCCAAAAGCGGACGCCAGGCAAACCATCACCCGGCCGAAAGAGTGGAAGCTGGCGTGCGATACAGACCGCTTCGGTAGCTGCGGACAGTCAGGTGTGAACGGCTGCCAGTTCCGGCACCACGCGCTTCAGCAGGTTCCCATACCCGTTGACCACGGCATCGGGATAGCCTTCGTAATATCCCTTCTCGATCAGCGCCTTGTGAAGTGCCGCCAGCCGGTAGCACGGCACGCTGGCCATGAAATGGTGTTCGGCGTGATAGTTCACGTGATTGGGCGCCACGAACAGCCGTTCGACGGGATTCGCCAGAGTCGTTCGCGTGTTGAGCCGCGGATCCCGGTCGTAGAGATTTGCCACGTTGGCGTGTTCCGCGACCTGCCGAATCCGGGCAATGGCGGTATACAGCGTCAGATAGGCAACCACCCACAGCAGATACAGCAGCGGAACACCGCAGGCTGCCAATACCCCAAACAGGATGGCATTGACGAACAGTCCTTGTGGAAGCGTGGAGGGGTATTGGTCCGAGCTGCGCATCATGATGTCGCCGGAGCGCCTGCCGAACAATCCCACGACGAGCCTGGCTCCTGTGCGTCCGGACAGGTCGCGGACGATCTTGCGCCGGAAGCTGGCCCTCGAGACCGGGTATGCCTGATAGTTGGGCAAGTCCGGATCTTCGCGCGTCCCCGCCAGCTTGTGATGTTCGCGGTGGGAGGCAGCATAGGCGTCCATGTTGCCGAGCACCGGATACGCGCACAACCACCGGCCAATCCACTGGTTCAGTGCCTGAGCCTTGAACAGCGTGCCGTGCCCCGCCTCATGCATGAGCACAGCCAGCCCCATCTGCCGCCCCGCCAGCACCGCAACCGCCGCCAGCAGCGTCAGTGGATTCATCCAGATCGCAGGAATCGCAAAGGCTGCCGCCACGATCAGCCAGTTCGAGAGCACCACTCCGGCCGCCCGCCAGTTGCTGCGGCTCGTATAGCGAACGATTTCTTCGGGGCTCAGCCAATCGCCGATTCTCATCATTCCTCTCCGGCACCCTCAGCTCGTGCGCAGGGCACCACAGGAATCATAATCGCGGCAGCCACCGAGGGGAAGCCCCGGATGCGCTCCACGCTGACGTTGCAGCCATGCCTGCAGCCGATTTGATTCAGGTACTCAATCCCCGGACCAAATCGGATATCAGCTTTATCCCGCAGCACGAAGCAGGGCCTCGGCACGCAGTACGGGCATGGCAGGCGCCGACAAACCCCGACCAAACGGGCTCTGCCTCAGAACTGGTCGACGTCCAGCGCCATCAGCGATGCTGCACCGGCACGTGCCGCCTCGATCTGGAAAAACGCTTCCGGGAACAGCTTGGCGTAGTAGAACTGAGCGGTCTTGACCTTTGCTTGATAGAACGCGTCTTCACCGTTCGTGCCGGCTGCCAGCCGGTCGAGCGCCACGCGGGCCATGCGGGCCCAGAAATAGCCAAACACGAGGTGGCCGATGACGCGCAGGTAGGGTGTTGCCGCAGCGCCGGCTTCGTCCGGGTTCTTGATCGCCTTCTGGCCTATTTCCATCGTCAATTTCTGGACTTCAGCCAACAACTTGCCGAGCGCTTCCACGAACGGTTTCATCGTGTCATTGCCCTGCTGGGCCTGGATGAAGCCGGTAAGGATCTTGCCGAATTTCATGAGCTTCTTGCCCATGTCACCGAGCACCTTGCGGCCCAGCAGATCCAGCGCCTGCACGGTGTTCGTGCCTTCGTAGATCATGTTGATGCGGGCGTCGCGCACGTATTGCTCCATGCCATTGTCGCGGATGTAGCCATGCCCGCCGAATACCTGCATGGCCCACGTCGTGGATTCATAGCCATTGTCGGTGATGAAGCCCTTCACGACCGGGGTGAGCAACGCCACGAGGTCGCCGGCGTCCTTGCGGTCCGTTTCATCGGCCGCGGAATGCTCGATGTCGATGTTGAGCCCGGTCCAGTACGTGAAGGCGCGGGCCGCTTCCACATAGGCTTTCTGCGTCAGCAGCATGCGGCGCACGTCGGGGTGCACGATGATAGGGTCAGCGGGCTTGTCGGGCGCCTTCTTGCCGGTGAGGGAACGCATCTGCAGGCGTTCCTTCGCATAGGCCAGCGAATTCTGGTACGCCACTTCCGCCAGCCCCAGCGATTGCATGCCAACGCCGAGGCGGGCGCCGTTCATCATCACGAACATGGCGTTGAGGCCCTTGTCCTCCTCGCCCACCAACCAGCCTTGCGCGCCGTCAAGGTTGATGACACACGTCGCGTTGCCGTGGATACCCATCTTTTCTTCGATGGACCCGCACTTCACCGGGTTGCGCACTCCAGGGTTGCCATCCGCATCGGGCAGGAACTTCGGCACGATGAACAGCGAAATGCCCTTTGTGCCGGCAGGGGCATCCGGCAGGCGTGCCAGCACGAGGTGGATGATGTTCTTGGACATGTCGTGCTCACCGGCCGAGATGAAAATCTTCGTTCCGGTGATGGAATACGACCCGTCGCCGCGCGGTTCGGCGCGCGTGCGCAGCAGACCGAGGTCGGTGCCGCAATGGGATTCCGTAAGGCACATGGTGCCGGTCCATTCGCCCGATACCAGCTTGGGCAGGTAGGTCTGCTGCTGTACCGGCGTGCCGTGCGCCAGCAGTGCCGTGTAGGCGCCGTGGGACAGGCCGGGGTACATGGTCCACGCCTGGTTGCCGGAGTTCAGCATTTCCGACACGGCGCTGTTCACCAGCTCCGGCATGCCCTGCCCGCCGAAGCGCGTGTCGCTGGACAAGGATGGCCAGCCAGCTTCCACGTACTGCGCGAAGGCTTCCTTGAAGCCTTTCGGCGTCGTCACCGTGCCGTCCTTGTAGTGGCAGCCTTCGATGTCACCGGTGGCATTGAGCGGGAAGATCACTTCAGAAACGAAACGTCCGGCTTCTTCAAGGATTGCGTCGATGGTGTCGCCGTCCACTTCCGCATGTTTCGGCATTGCCTTGTAGGCAGCATCAACCTGCAGCAGCTCGTGGAGCACAAACTTCATGTCACGCAGCGGAGGCGTGTACTGGCCCATCGTGATTCTCCGGTTTCAGTGATGTTCGAAGCACAGCGGCGCCACTGTTGGCACCTCTATACGGCGCGCACGCTACTTTATGCGAGGTGGTGCGCACAATGACAACAACGCCGGGAAAAGTTGCGGCATAGCCAACAGCCTGCGAACACTCGGCCCGCACTTTCCCGAAGGATGGCGCGATGGCGGCCCGCCGAGCTTCGGGTATCCGCACGCGGATCTGTAGCGCGGCGATTGCCTGGCCCTGTCCGGTCGGTCCCTGCGTGCCCGCGCATATCCGGATACCGGTAGGTGTGCTGTATTCAGCCGGCGTGTCGACTACCATTTAGGACATGGGGAATCGACACACTTCCCCGTGGATGATGAAGCGGTGCCACAACAGGAGTCTTATATGAACGATGATTTGAGCCCGGAACGCCGGCAGTTTCTCAAGATCGGCGGGGCGCTGCTGGCTGCAGCGCCGATGGTGGCAGCGGCGCCGGCGGTCTTCGCGGCGGGCGGGAAAGGGCCGGCCAGCGAGCGTTCCGCCAAGGGCGTGAAAGGCGTCTTGACCGGTCACTGGGCGAATCTGCCGAAGGCCAAGGGGCCGCGTCTGGTGGTGGTGGGTGGCGGCACGTCCGGCCTGTCGGTTGCAAAGTACGCGAAGAAGGACAACCCCAGGCTGGACGTCGTGCTCGTCGAGTATCGCGACATGTACTCGTCCTGCTTCTGCAGCAACCTGTGGTACCCCGACATCATCAACCTCGAATTCCTCGCCAAGCACAGCTTCCTGGATGCCGCGAAGAACAACCACTACACCTACTTCAATGCGACGTGCATCGGGCTGGACCGCGATAGCAAGATCGTGGCGACCAGCGAAGGTGACATCCGCTACGACTACGTGTGCATTGCGCCGGGCATCGCCTACGACTGGGAGAAGATCGGCATCGACGACATCGAGACGCAGACCCGCATGCGCCAGGAATATCCACCCGGCTTCATCGATCCGACCGAACACGTCACCATCAAGCGCAAGGTCGATACCTTCGAGGGCGGAACCTGGATCCAGACCGTTCCCACGGGTAACTACCGCTGCCTGCCGGCACCGTATGAACGCGCCTGCCTGATCGCTTCCGTCATCAAGCACAAGGGGCTGAAGGGCAAGGTCATCATTCTCGACGGCAACCCGGAGATCACCATCAAGGCACCCGGTTTCCATGCCGCCTTCAAGGATTTCTACAAGGGCATCATCGAATGGATGCCGAGCACCCGCGTCGCGGGTGTCGATCTGGACAAGAAGATCATCCACGGTGAAGTCGAGGACTTCGCGTTCGACGAGGCCACCATCTACCCGAACGTCCGGGCATCCACGCTGATCGAGAAACTCGGCCTCATGGCGCCGACGAGCAAGACTGCCCAGAAAGAGGCCGACATCGACATCCGCTTCTACAATCTCGTCGGCGACGAGCATGTCTACGTATCGGGCGATGCACGGCCGATGCCCTACTCCAAGAGCGGCAACACCTCGAATTCCGAGGGACATTTTGTCGGGCACATCATCGCAATGCGCTCGCAGGGCAAGGACGTCAAGAAGTGGGAATCCCCGGAGACCTTGTGCTATTCCATGGTCAACGCCTACCCGCAGCAGGCCATCTGGGTGGACACCCACTACGGCTATGACGCCAAGAAGGACGCCATCACGGGCTTTGCGGATGTAAAGGTGGACAATACGCCGAGCGAGAAGAATGCCCCGGCTTATCTGGCCTGGGGCCGTGGCATGTACCGCGACATGTTTCGTGCATGATTCGAGCGCTGGCGTCTAACATGGGGCCGTCGCAAGACGGCCTCATCTGGTTTGAGGGGACAAAAAGTGGATCGACGGCATTTCGTGAAGCTGTGTGCCGGCAGCGCGCTGGCCACGCTGCTGGCCCGGCAAACGCCTGCGTTTTCCGGAGAGATCAAGACGTTCCCGGCAGCCACGCTGGTTGACGCCCACGGCGACCCGCTCAAGGCTTCGCGCGCCAGCCCTCAGGAAGCGATGGTCTTTGCCTATCCGTTCGCGGGCATCCCCTGTTTCCTGATCAATTTCGGTAGCCACGGGGCGAAGACGCAGGCGCTCACCGCGCCGGACGGCACGTCGTACACCAGTCCGGCCCCGGTGGGGCCCGAAAGGAACCTGGTTGCGTTCGTCGCGATCTGCACGCATCAGATGAGCCACCCAACACCGGACGCAAGCGTCATCCACTACGCCAGCGCCGCGACCGCAACGGCAGACCAGCCAGGTCGCATCGTGTGCTGCGCGCACCACAGCGTGTTCGATCCCGCTAGTGGTGGTGCAAAAGTATCGGGTCCGGCGCCGAGCCCCTTGCTGCCAGTGCAGCTTGCCTGTGACGCGGAAACCGGCGTGCTGCAGGCGACCGGCACTGTTGATGTTGAGTTTTTCGAACGGTTTTTCGATGACTTCAAGGAAGATCTGATCGATCGGTTCGGCCCTGGCGGCTATCGCAAGCCAGTTGGCGGCATGACGAAGGCCGTGCTGTTGAGTGAATACTCCCGGGTCGTGGCAGACTGCTGACCTGCGTTCGTCCGGCCTTGAGAGGATGTCAAGACTCCCTTCACGGCGCCAGAATTCACTTGTTTTCCAGTTCCGGGTGCGGGTATACTGCGCGCCCTGAAAGGGGCCATAGCTCAGCTGGGAGAGCGCTTGCATGGCATGCAAGAGGTCGTCGGTTCGATCCCGACTGGCTCCACCAAAGGTTAGTTGGTTATTCAGTTGCAAGTGGGTTGGGTTTGCGGTGTTGTGCGTTCGATGGACATTGGTCCACTCTCGCTTCGCTCGCGGACTCGATCCACGCGAATGTCCACCGGACATTCGCAAGACGTGGATGCAAGCGTGCAGTTTTGTTGTAGTGGGTTGGGTTTGCGGTGTTGTGCGTTCGATGGACATTGGTCCACTCTCGCTTCGCTCGCGGACTCGATCCACGCGAATGTCCACCGGACATTCGCAAGACGTGGATCGAGTCCCCATCGTCTAGAGGCCCAGGACACCGCCCTTTCACGGCGATAACGCGGGTTCGACTCCCGCTGGGGACGCCAACGCGTCTATGGAAACAAGAGCTTGGCAGGTAATCCAAGAATTTACTGTCAGCCAGCCGGTAAACAGCTTTACGCGCACAAAGAGAGCCACCAGCAGTCAATGCCGGTGGCTTTGCTGTTTGTGCTGTCCTCCGCCCAGACCTTGCCGTGAACCGGGCGCAGGCTCCAGCGCTGGAGCCCCGTCCTCTCAGTTTTGACGCTGCGCCGTCGACGGCGGTTGTTCCGCAAGCTTCGCCCCGAAGCCGCGCACGCCTTCCAGGATGGGCGCCAGGGCTTGCCACAGCGGTTCATCCTTCATCAGGCGAAGAGTCCCGAGCAAGCCCGGAGATACACTGCGGGCGGTGTTAGCTTCGAAGGCGGCGGTACGTGCCAATCCTTCGGTGACGGCGGTGAGCAGCTTGCGGAACGCTTCGGGGTCGATGCGGCCAAGAAAGGTTTCGAAGGCAATGCGCGCGTTCTGCAGCGCGGTCTGCACGTGGGTATCACCAAGCGAGCGGTCGAGAATGCTGCCGAGCGTGTGTGACCACTCCCGATGTGAGGCAGCGGCATCCGCCGCGAGCCGCAACAAACCTTGCTGGTGCAGCACTTGCACGAGCCGCACGGCTTCCAGCAGCGCGGGAGTGGCGTCCTGGAGTGTGTGGCGTTCCACTGCGGCGTCGATGATCCGCGTCAGGGTCGCGGCCCACTGGGCATGGGACGCCGCCAGGTTATTTGCCAGCCGCAACAGGCCCTGATCGTGGAGGGTCTGGATCAGCTGGCCGAATTCGGCCTGTGCTTCCGGGGTGGGTATGGTGGCAGGGATATCCATGACAATGCTCCGCTTCGCCTTTCAGTGGATCAGGCGTTCTTGTTGAACCGCGAGGGCGCGCGTGAAACGCATTGCGCCAACTGCAACCGAAGGTCCGGGATCTAGGGCTGGAAGCTCGGCACGGCTGCGGGGAATTCGTGCACCGCGTGCCAGTCCGGGCCCAGATCACCTTTTACCATGTCCCAGTACAGCGCCGGGAAGTATGTGGTTTTCAGCCACCAGTAGCTGCGGCGTGGAATACGCGGGTCGAACGGGAAGCTCGGTGCCGGTGTGCCGCCGTAGATGAATTCCGCAAGCAGCATTTTCCCCTTGGAAGTGGTCAGCGGGCAGGATGCGTAGCCGTCGTAGGCGCTGGTTGGCGGCAGCCCTTCGAGTGCAGCCTGCAGGTTGGCGAGCACGGTGCGGGACTGCGACCGCACGGCTGCGGCCGTCTTGCTGTTGGGTGCGGAACAGCAGTCGCCGAGGCTGAAGACGTTCGCGTGGTTCACATGCCGCAGCGTAGCCTTGTCCACATCCACCCAGCCAGCGGCATTGGCCAGCGGGCTGTTCTTGATGAAGTCGGGTGACGACTGGGGCGGCACGACATGGATCATGTCGAAGTCGAGGGCGATTTGTTTCTTGTCTTCACCCACTTCAAAAGTGGCTTTGTGGGCAGGGCCGTCGACGGCAACCAGGTTGTGCTTGAACTCGGGCTTTGCCTCGTAGTTCGCCATCACCTTGTCCAGTGCCTGGGAGTAGAACGGAACGCCGAACATGGCGCCGCCCGCCGTGCAGTAGCGGATGTCGGCCTGCTTGCCGTTGCGGCGCAGGTGGTCGGCAGCGAGATAAAGAATTTTCTGCGGGGCACCGGCGCACTTGATCGGCGTTGCCGGATAGGTGAACAGCGCGCGGCCACCATTTTTCAGGTTGCGGATGCACTGCCACGTGTAAGGGGCGAAGTCGAAGCTGTAATTGCTGGTGACGCCGTTCTTGCCAAGGGTGTCAACCAGCCCCGCGATCTTGTTCCAGTCGAGCTGGATGCCGGCGGCGACCACAAGGAAATCGTAACCCACGGTACTGCCATCATCGAGCGTCACCTGGTCCTGCTCCGGCTGGAAGCTGGCCACCCGGTGCTTGATCCAGTGCGCGCCAGCCGGCATGCAGCTCGCTTCGCTGCGGCGCGTATCCGCGACGTTGTAGGCGCCCCCACCAACCAGCGTCCACGCGGGCTGGTAGTAATGGTTGTCGCTGGGCTCGATCACGGCGAGGTCTAGCTGTGGCTGCGCACGCAGCAATGTACTGGCCACTGCAAGCCCCCCTGCTCCGCCACCCACAACGACAACCCGATGCCTGCCCGATGCCTGTCCTGCGCTCATTGCAGATGTTCTCCTGGATTTCGACGGACCGATTCTAAAGACATCGCGCACGCCATGTCGTTATTATGAAAAGACGGTATGGCTTTATAAAAGAAAACTTAATGCTTCAATGCAGTCCCTTGCCATTGGCAAATCAATCGCCGCGACACCAGGGGCTGTGCGCCAACCCCGGCAAGTGGCCCCGGCTGCGAAGCCGCGGTCAGTGATCCGTCAAGGATCAGGGCGGGCCGTATCTCACGTGAGTGGTCGGCCTGGATTGTGATGGGGTGCTCAGGGAGAAAGCCCCGCCTGCTGCATGCTGCGCCTTCATTCGTGCCGCACGCATGTTGGCGGATCACGAAACGCTCCCCCCCACCGCCTGCGTCATCACAAGCTCCGGCCAGTGAGACAAAACGCACGCCCCGGGGTCGGCAAAAACTTGCAAGCGGGATTTCCGGATGTATGCAGCCGCGCCAGATTCGCGCAGCCCAAAAAAGCGCAGCTACCGCCGGAAAGCCAACGACGGCTACGCCACCACAAAAGAGACGCGACCGCTGCCGGAGGAGGGCGAACGGCGGTCGCGTCACCTGCAATCAAAACAGGCCCATGGCCTTCGGCGAGTAATTGACGAGCATGCACTTCGTCTGCTGGTAATGTTCCAGGACGACCTTGTGCGTCTCGCGGCCGATGCCCGACTGCTTGTAGCCGCCGAACGTCGCCCCAGCTGGATAGATGTGGTAGCAGTTCGTCCACACCCGCCCGGCCTGGATGCCGCGACCCATGCGGTAGCAGCGATCGAGATCGCGGCTCCACACGCCCGCCGCCAGGCCGTAGCTGGTGTCGTTGGCGATCGCCAACGCCTCGTCTTCGTCCTTGAAAGTCGTCACCGACACCGTGGGGCCGAAAATTTCCTCCTGGAACACGCGCATCTTGTTATCGCCGGCAAAGACCGTCGGCTTGACGTAGAAACCACCCTTGAGGTCACCGTCCAGTACGTTGCGCTCGCCGCCGGTCAGCACCTTCGCGCCCTCCTTGCGGCCGATGTCGAAGTAGGAGGTGATCTTTTCGAGCTGCTCCTGCGAGGTCTGTGCGCCGACCATCGTCTGCGGATCGAAGGGGTAGCCCTGGCGGATCGCGTTAACGCGCTTCACAGCCTTTTCCATGAAGCGCTCGTAGATCGACTCCTGCACCAGCGCGCGGCTGGGCGCGGTGCACACTTCGCCCTGGTTGAGCGGGAAGCTGGCGAAGCCTTCCAGAGCCTTGTCCAGGAAGTCGTCGTCACGTGCCATCACATCCTCGAAGAAGACGTTCGGCGATTTACCGCCCAGTTCCAGCGTCACGGGAATGAGGTTCTGGCTGGCGTACTGCATGATCAGGCGGCCGGTGGTGGTTTCGCCAGTGAAGGCGATCTTGGCGATCCGCTTGCTCGTGGCCAGCGGCTTGCCGGCCTCCAGGCCAAAACCGGTGACAATGTTCAACACCCCCGGCGGCAGCAGGCCGGCGGCCAGCTCAGCCCATACCAGAATGCTCGCCGGGGTCTGCTCTGCCGGCTTGATGACTACGCAGTTGCCGGCCGCGAGCGCCGGCGCGAGCTTCCACGCTGCCATCAGCAGCGGGAAGTTCCACGGAATGATCTGGCCGACCACGCCCATCGGCTCGTGGAAGTGGTAGGCCACCAGGCCGTCATGAATCTCGCCGATACTGCCTTCCTGCGCGCGGATGCAGCCGGCGAAATAGCGGAAGTGATCGATGGCCAGGGGAATATCGGCATTCAGCGTCTCGCGGATCGGCTTGCCGTTGTCCCAGGTTTCGGCATAGGCCAGCTTCTCCAGGTTTTCCTCCATGCAGTCGGCGATCTTCAGCAGCATGCGTGAGCGATCCGCGACCGAGGTCCGTCCCCAGGCGTTCTTCGCCGCATGCGCCGCGTCGAGCGCGGCCTCGATATCGTCCGCATTTGAGCGCGCCACTTCGCACAGCACGTGGCCCGTCACCGGTGTAATGTTCTCGAAATACTCTCCGCTCGCCGGCGCAACCCACTTGCCGCCGATGTAGTTGCCGTAGCGCTTCTTGAATACCACCTTGACTGCGATGCGTTCCTGTTCTTCCCGTGTCATGACTGCAAACTCCTCTGTATAGGGGACTGGAAATTGATGGAAGCAAGGGTCATGCCAACTCCCCGGGCTGGCCAAAGCAGTGTCGGCCGCGGTGCTCGAATTCCCGTCATGCCGACGAAACCGGCCATGCCCACCCGCGGTGCCGTGCGTGCGGCGACCGGTGAACGCTGCCGCCACTGTCGCGTGATGTGTCGCCCACAGCGACACTCTCAGGAGCACTGTCTCAGGATGAGACACCCGCATCACATGCCTTTCCCGCAGGGTAGCCACCACGACTTGAAACCCCGCGTTGGGGGAGCGACCATTCGGATATCGCAACACGGGGCACGCCGATGCCAGACTCGCCCACTTCAGAACTGACTGCCGAAGCGCGCCGCGCCTTCTTCGACGACGGTGTCGACCCGCGCGGGCTGGTGCCGGACGGTATCCGCGACTCCTGGCTGCGCTGCCGCCGGCTGGGCCTGGAAGCCGGCCACCGGCCGGGAGCCGGCCCCGCCGCACATCCCACGCTGCGCGAAGCCCAGGAACGCTACGAGACGCTGCGCCGCATCTGCCGCCCGGAACTCGAAGCGCTGCACGCCGCCGCCGACCGCGCGCACAGCATCGTCATCCTCACTGCGCCCGATGGTTTCATCCTCGACGCGCTCGGCAACCCCGCATTCCTCGACAAGGCAGCCCGCGTCGCACTGCGTCCCGGTGCACCGTGGGGCGAGTCCGTCACTGGCACCAACGCTATCGGCACGGCACTGGTGGAACGACGGCCGCTGGAGGTGAAGGGCGCCGAGCACTACTACCGGGCGCACCAAATCCTCAGTTGCTCCGCCACACCCCTCTTCGGGCCGCGCGGCGAAGTGCTCGGTGCCCTCGACCTGTCGAGCGAAGCTTCAGTTCACCATACTTTCGCGCTGTACATGGTGCAGCACGCCGCCGAGCAGATCGAGGAACGCCTGTTCGAACGCGAGTTCGAGGCCGCCGACATCCTGCGGATCGGAGTCGATCCCGAGGCACTCGAAACCACGCGCGCCGGCCTGCTCGTGGTACGCGGGCAGCGCGTCGAGGCCGCCAATCGCCGGGCGCTGCAACTGCTCGGCATCGACCGCAAACACCTCGGCGCCGATTCGCGCTGGGATGCGCTTTTCAGGACCGCGCTGCCGCCGCCCAGCCAGATCGGCGAAGCCACCAGCGTGAACGGCGGCCACTTCCACGTGCAGCGCGGCATCAGCGCACGGCCACGCATCGCCTACCGTGTCGCTGCTCGCCCCGCGCCGAAACCGGGGCACGCACCGCAGGCGATGTTCACCGCCACCGTGGATGCCCGGATCGACCGCGCCGCGCGCCTGCTCGACGCCGACATCCCCATCCTGCTGCAGGGTGAAACCGGGGTAGGCAAGGAAATCACCGCACGGGAAATCTATCGCCGCAGCACACGTTCCAGCGCCACCTTCGTCCCGATCAACTGCGCGGCCCTGCCGGCGGCGCTGATCGAATCCGAGCTCTTTGGCTACCAGCCCGGCGCTTTTACCGGCGCCCGGCGCGAAGGGGCGAAGGGGCTGTTGCGCGAAGCCGATGGTGGCACCCTGTTCCTCGACGAGATCGGCGACATGCCCGTCGAACTGCAGACGCGCCTGCTGCGCGTGCTGCAGGAACGCGAAGTCACGCCAGTTGGCGGCGGGCGCAGTTTCCCCGTCGACTTCCGCGTCATTTCCGCCACCCATCAGGACGTCGCCGACCTCGCCGCCACGGGGCGCTTCCGGGCCGATCTCTACTACCGCATCGCCCAGTCCGTGATCCACTTGCCCGCGCTACGCGACTACGAGGACCGCCCGACCGCAGTCGCCCGCCTGTGGGACACGCTGGGCGGGCCGCAATCCGGCCTGCACCTGGCGCCTGAACTGGTCGCGCGGCTGACCGCCCTGCCATGGCCCGGCAACCTGCGCCAGCTTGCAGGCGTGCTGCGCAGCCTCATGGCGCTGGGACAGGCCGGCGCCACGTTGACGTGTGCGGACCTGCCGCCGGAACTGCAGACGACAACCGCTCCCGATCCGGTGCCTTCACCTTCCCGGTCGGGGGATCTGCGCACCATCGAGCAGCAGGCGATCGACGCTGCCACACGCGACTGCCATGGCAATGTTGCCGCAGCGGCGCGTCAGCTTGGCATCAGTCGCAGCACGATTTACCGGCGACTGGCCGAGCAGGCTGCGCAACGCTGAAGGAGAAGCGCTTGCCTGCGCGTTGGATCAGGCGCCCGGAAGCTGCTCGAACAGCGCGCGGATGGCGGCCACTTCCGTCGGGCGAACCACTCGCCCCAGCTCATGGCCTGCCACGCACAGCACCAGGGTCGGCCACAGCTTGATACGGAAGGAACGGCCGAGGCGCCGGCCGGGCCCGTCCTCCACCTTGACATGGCGCAGCCCCCGCACGCTGTCCAATGCCGTTTCCAGCGGGGCCTGGGCCGCCTGGCAGTGCGGGCACCACGCCGTGCCAAATTCGATCAGCACAGGCTCTGCCAGCGCATCGATTTCGGCGCGTGTCGGCTCGGGAGACGTGAAAGTATCGACGTAGGCCATCGTGCGGTTTCAGCGAGCCATCTCGCAGCGCCAACCCTCGGGCGGCTCCGCTTTCTCGAGCGCATCCTGCAGGCTGGCGTCTGCAAGCTGGTCGGCAGCCGGGTAGATCACCGCTTCTTCTTTCGGGTTGTGCATCTGCAGGATCTGCAGCAGGTCGCGGCCGTCGCCCTCCAGTGCCCCAGCCGCCACGCCGACCATGCATGCTGCCATCAGCTTTTCGAGCAGCGGCCACATCTGCCCGTGGTCACGCTTCATTACGAACACCGGCATCGCCAGCCCGGAATTTGCGAGCGGCGGGAACAGGAGATGTTCCTCCAGGTACAGGTGGCGCCGCAGGATACGCAGCGCGGCAGCCAACCGGGTGGCATCACCTTGCCCGCGCGCCGCAGCCTCGACTTCAACGTCGATGTCGCGGTGCTGTTGTTTCAGTCGTTCGCCTGCCAGCATGGAATTGCTCCCGTCCTTGAGTACCTGCAGCCGTCTATTCCAGCGCAGAACGGGGGTGCCTGTACTTGATGCGGGTCACATGTTGCGGCGATAGCGCCCACCGACCTGGAACAGCGTCTGGGTAATCTCGCCGAGCGACAGCACGCGCACCGCGTCCATCAGCATCTCGAAGACATTGTCGCCGGACAGTGCGACCTGCCTGATGCGTTCCTTCATGGCCGGTGCCGCGTCTGCGTTGCGGGCCTGGAATTCCGCCAGACGCTTGAGCTGGGACTGCTTTTCCGCGTCCGTGGAACGCGCCAGTTCCATCTTTTCCGGGATGTCGTCGCCTTTCGGGTTGCGGAAGGTGTTAACGCCCATGATGGGCAGCGAGCCGTCGTTCTTCTTCTGCTCGTAGAGCATCGACTCCTCCTGGATCTTGCCGCGCTGGTAGGCGGTTTCCATCGCCCCGAGCACGCCGCCGCGCGACGAAATGGCATCGAATTCCTTGAGCACGGCGGCTTCCACCAGGTCCGTCAGCTCGTCGATGATGAAACTGCCCTGCAGCGGGTTCTGGTTCTTCGCCAGACCCCATTCGTGGTTGATGACGAGCTGGATGGCGAGCGCGCGACGCACGGATTCCTCTGTCGGCGTCGTCACTGCTTCGTCGTAGGCGTTGGTATGCAGGCTGTTGCAGTTGTCGTAGATGGCGATCAGCGCTTCCAGCGTGGTGCGGATGTCGTTGAACGCCATTTCCTGTGCGTGCAGCGAGCGGCCGGAAGTCTGCACGTGGTATTTGAGCTTCTGGCTACGCTCGTTGGCACCGTACTTGTCGCGCATCGCCACCGCCCAGATGCGGCGCGCCACGCGGCCGATCACGGAATATTCCGGGTCCATGCCGTTGGAGAAGAAAAACGACAGATTCGGCGCGAAATCGTCGATCTTCATCCCGCGCGCAAGATACGCCTCGACGAACGTGAAGCCGTTGGCGAGCGTGAAGGCGAGCTGGGAAATCGGGTTCGCACCGGCTTCCGCGATGTGGTAGCCGGAAATCGATACGGAATAGAAATTCCGCACGCTGTGCTGGACGAAATATTCCTGGATGTCACCCATCGCGCGCAGCGAAAACTCGGTGGAAAAGATGCAGGTGTTCTGGCCCTGATCTTCCTTGAGGATGTCGGCCTGTACCGTGCCGCGCACCACGGACAGCGCGTGGGCGCGGATCTTTGCGGCTTCCTCCGCATTCGCTGCACGGCCGTTTTCGGCCTTGAACTTGTCGAGCTGCTGGTCGATGGCGGTGTTCATGAACATGGCGAGGATCGTCGGCGCCGGGCCGTTGATCGTCATCGACACGGAGGTGTTCGGCGCGCACAGGTCGAAGCCGCCGTACAGCACCTTCATGTCATCCAGCGTACAGATCGACACGCCGGAATTGCCGACCTTGCCGTAGATGTCCGGCCGTTCCGCCGGGTCCCACCCGTAGAGCGTGACCGAGTCGAAGGCCGTGGACAGACGCTTGGCCTGCATACCTTCGGACAACTTCTTGAAGCGGCGATTCGTGCGCGCAGCATCGCCCTCGCCTGCAAACATGCGCGTCGGGTCCTCGCCGTCACGCTTGAACGGGAACACGCCGCCGGTGAACGGAAACGCACCCGGCAGGTTTTCCTTCATCAGGAAGCGCAGGGTCTCGCCGTCGTCCTCGAACTTCGGCAGCGCCACTTTCGGAATGCGCGTGCCGGACAGGGATTCCGTAGCCAGCTGCGTGCGTACTTCGCGGTCGCGCACCTTCACCACGTATTCGGTCTGTGCGTAGCGCTCGCGAAGTTCCGGCCACGTGGCGAGCAGCTTGCGGGCAGCGGGTTGCAGCTCATCTGCCTTCGCGGTTTCAAGTACCGTGAGGTCAGCCGCCGGCTTGCCAGCTTTCGTGAGCAACGTCTGTGTGGTGCGGATCGACTGCAGCTCGCGCGCGGTACGCGCCTGCTGCGCCACCGTGTGGTGGTAGCCGCGGACGGTCTCGGCAATTTCCGCCAGATAGCGGGCACGCTCCGGCGGTACCACGGCACGACGCAGCGACGAGGCCTTGCCCACGACGTGTTCGATACGGCCTGCGCTCTCCGGCAGGCCGCGGGCGACCAAGTCGTCGCGCAGCGCCTGATACAGCGCGGTGACGCCATCGTCGTGGAAATGCGAGGCTACGGTGCCGAACACCGGCATTTCGTCGGGCCGCTTGCCGAACAGTTCGCGGTTGCGCTGATATTGCTTGGCCACGTCGCGAAGCGCATCTTCCGCGCCCTTGCGGTCGAACTTGTTGATGGCGATGAAGTCCGCGAAGTCCAGCATGTCGATCTTTTCGAGCTGTGAGGCAGCACCGAATTCCGGTGTCATCACATACATGGAAAGGTCGACAAAAGGCACGATCGCGGCGTCGCCCTGGCCGATGCCGGAGGTTTCCACCAGCAGCAGGTCGAAACCGGACAGCTTGCAGGCGGCGATGACTTCCGGCAGTGCCTTCGACAGTTCGCTGGCGGTGTCGCGCGTGGCCAGCGAGCGGAAATACACCTGCGGCGTGTCGATGGAATTCATGCGGATGCGGTCGCCGAGCAGCGCCCCGCCCGTGCGCTTGCGCGACGGGTCGATGGAAATGTCGCCAATCTTCAGTGCATCGTCGTAGTCCAGCCGCAGGCGCAGGATGAGTTCGTCGGTCAGCGAGGACTTGCCGGCGCCGCCGGTTCCCGTGATACCGAGCACCGGCGTCTTGATGTCGGCCGCCGCCTCCCGCAGCTCCTTGCGCAGCCTGTCCGGATAGTGGCCTGCTTCCAGCGCCGTGATGACGCGCGCCAGTGCCCGGCGATCGCCACTTTTCAGCAGCGCCAGCACTTCGCTTGCCTTGGGCGCGTTCGCGCACGGGTCGCGGTCGGCAAGCGCGACGACGTCCGCGATCATGCCCGGCAAGCCCATCTTCGCGCCGTCTTCCGGCGAGTAGATGCGCGCCACGCCGTAATCCATGAGTTCGCGGATTTCCGCCGGAATGATCGTGCCGCCACCGCCGCCAAAGACCTTGATATCCGCCCCGCCCTGTTCGCGCAGCAGGTCGACGAGGTACTTGAAGAACTCAATGTGCCCGCCCTGGTAGGACGTGATGGCCACGCCCTGCGCGTCTTCCTGCAGGGCCGCTGCGACGATTTCCTGTACCGAACGGTTGTGGCCGAGGTGGATCACCTCTGCGCCCATGCTCTGCAGGATGCGGCGCATGATGTTGACGGATACGTCATGTCCGTCGAACAGCGAAGTGGCGGTCACGAAGCGCAGCTTGTGCGTGGCTTCGATGGCAGGCTTGGCAATTTTCGGGTCGTTCATGGCGGTCTTGCACGGCAGGTCAGATGATCCTTGCCAGTCTAACGATTTCCCCCGCGGCTGCCCATGGCCTAAAACCGCGATAGATCGTGAGAGAATCAGCAAGTGAATGCCTCGACCGAAACCCGACAACCGGCCTTCTCCAGCAACCTGCGGGCCGGCGTATCCATTGACTTCGTCCGAGAAGTGGTGGGCTGCGTGGAAAGCCGCGGCTTGCCGGTCGAAGATTTCCTGTCTTCCGCAGGGATCGACCTGGCGCTGCTGGCACAATCCGACGCACGCGTCAGTGTCGAGAGCTTCGGCCAGCTTTGGCTCGCTGTTGCGCGGGCGCTGGACGACGAACTCTTCGGCCTTGACACGCGGCGCATGAAGACCGGCACCTATGCGGCACTGGCACGGCTCGCCATACAGTACCCGACGCTGGGCGGCGCGCTGCGCGCCTGCGCCGGCTGGATCAACCTGATCCTCGACGAGTCGGCCATCGTGGTTGCTGCCTCCCGCCGCACCGCCATCATCGAGATTATCCACACGCCCCGCGCACGCCCCATCAGCGAGCGCAACGCAGCCTTCGCGCACGAGACGCTGCTGGTGATGCTGTACGGGCTGGCTTGCTGGCTGATCGACCGCCATATCACCCTCAATGCCCTGTCCTTCGCCTGGCCACGTCCGCGCCGGGCAGCGGAATACGACACCATTTTCGCGCCAGGCGCCCGCTTTGGTGCCCCCGCCACACAATTGCGCTTCGCCGCCAGCGTCCTCGCTGCCCCGATCGCACAAAACGCGGCCAGCCTGCGCGGTTTCCTGCACGCCGCGCCGGCGAATTTCATTCTCCGTTACCGCAACGCCGCCAGTCCTTCCGCCTACATCCGTCATCGCCTGCAGACCACGCCGCCGTGGGACTGGCCAAGCTTCGCGGCGCTGGCCTGCGAGATGGATACGGCACAGTCCACGCTGCACCGCCAGCTGGCGCGCGAAGGTGCGCGTTTCGGTGCGATCCGCGACACGCTGCGACGTGACCATGCGATTCGCCGCCTTGCGGATGGCCGCACCCCCATCGCCCGCATCGCCGAGGAACTCGGCTTCGCCGAACCGGAATCCTTCTACCGCGCGTTCCGTAAATGGACGGGCGCACGGCCGAGCGACTACCGTCGAAGCACCCGCCCCATGCAGGCGGCATCGACACTGGATTCCCCATGAAGACACGCCTGCTTTCTTCCACGGCCGTAACCGGGTGGGCCGCGGCATGGCTGCTTGCGGCATTCCTGGCCATGCCCGGCTGCCACCGCGCGGTACCGGCACCACAAAGCGTCGGCGTTACAACTGCGCACGCCGAGAGCTGGCGCGGGGGTGATGATTACGCAAAAGTCACCTACCCCGTCGTCGTCGGCGGCGTGGATGCGGCCCGCCTGAACCCGGTCATCCAGCGCTGGATCGGCGCGCGCTGCCCGATTCCTGCCGAAAATGCCCCGCAGCCCAGCAGCGCGGCTGCGTGCGTCGCAGCGTTCTCCACCGCCTGCGCCACCCTGAAGCATAAATATGAAGATGCCGGCGCACAGCCTTTCGGCTGCACGCTGGACGCCAACACGGAAATCAAGCTCGACGCCGCGGGCCTGCTGGGCGTCGCCTACACCACCTACAGCTACACCGGCGGGGCGCACGGCAGCACCGTGGTGTCGTACCTGAACCTCGATCTTGCCAGCGGCCGGGTCCTCACGCTGAAGGATTTTCTGAATGCACCGGATGCGGCCCGCTTGTCCAGCGCACTGGAAAGCGCCGTTCGTGCGAACCGCCACATTCCGGCCGACCAGAGCCTGAAGCAGGCGGGTTTCTTCGTGGATCGGTTGCCGGTTCCTGACACCGTGCTGGCCTTGCCGCGAGGGCTGCTGTTCACTTACCAGTCCTACGACGTTGCGCCTTACGTACTCGGGCAACCGCACGGCCTCGTCCCGTATTCCGCGCTGAATGGCATGATCCGGGCCGAGGGTGTGCTGCTGCGACTGCGCACACTTGAAAAGCCCTGAATGACCTGCTGCGCTCGACATCTCGCGCGAGGGCGGTGCTTCAGCCTTGCCAGGTCGGTGGGTGCGTGACAGATGTTGGTGCAAGCAAGGTTGAATGCGCCCGCTCCCGCATCCACCGTTCCGGGCACCGGGTCGCGAGCGCAACCCTCATGTACCCCCAACACTGCGGTTCCTGCGCTCCGTCCTCGCGCGACCTGCCTTCGCTCGCGACGGCCATTCAGGGCTTTCCTGGGCGAATCATTCGCGCCCTGATCCGCGCCACCCTGCCCCTCGCTATACTCCGCGCCTGCGTGCAAGTACTGACAGGACACTGTGTATCTGGATCATTTCCACCTCCGCGAAGCGCCGTTTTCCATTGCCCCTGATCCGGCGTATCTGTACCTGAGCGCGCGCCACCAGGAAGCGCTTGGCCACCTGCTGTACGGCACCGGGCTGCACGGTGGCTTCGTCCAGCTCACCGGCGAGGTCGGCACCGGCAAGACCACGATCGTCCGCACGCTGCTGCGGCAGAAGCTGGATGGCGTGGACGTCGCCATGGTCCACAACCCACGCCAGAGCGAAGCGGAATTCGTCGCTACCATCTGCGACGAGTTCCACATCGACTACCCGCACACCCCCACCCCGTCCTTGAAGACACTGGTCGACGCTCTCAACTCACATCTGCTGGAACAACACGCCGCCGGACGCCGCTGCGTGCTCATCATCGACGAAGCGCAGAACCTGGCACCGGAAGTGCTGGAACAGGTGCGCTTGCTCACGAACCTCGAGACCGACAAGGAAAAGCTGCTGCGCATCATGCTCGTTGGCCAGCCCGAACTCGTCGAGCTGCTGGCACGCCGCGAGCTGCGGCAGCTCGCCAGCCGCATCACCGCGCGCTACCACCTGCTGCCGCTCACGGAACCGGAAACCCGCGAATACATCGCCCACCGGCTGCACGTTGCCGGCGCCTCGGCGGCGCTGTTCAACCCCGCTGCGATCCACATCATTCACGAGAAAAGCCGCGGTGTTCCACGTCACATCAACATCCTGTGCGATCGTTCCCTGCTCGGTGCCTACGCCGAAGGGCTGCAGCAGGTCACGCCGGCCATCGTGCGGCGCGCCGCCACGGAAACCCTGGGTGAACCGATCCCGGCAGGCCTGCGCGAACGCCTGCGCAAAGCGGCACCGCGGCTACCCTTGGTCTGGGTTGAAGGTGCCATAGCCTGTGCGCTGCTGGTCCTGGTCGGCGTCCTGTTCGGGCGCATGTTCCAGCCTTCGGCCCATCCTCACAGAGCCGTGCCCGCCGCCAGTGCTAGCCCGGCAGCAAAAACGACCTCTTCCGCCTCGGTGCAGAATTCGACAGCACCGGATACAACGGCTCCTATCGCGGCCGACGCGGCGGGTGCCGCCAGCACGAATCTCGGCCGCATCCTCGCCCACCCCGAGACACTGGGGGCGTTGACCGGGCGCCTGGTCGGCCTGTGGAACCCGGATATCCGCGTCGGAGACGGCACGAACGTCTGCAACGACCTGTCCGCCCAAGGCCTGCGCTGCTATCGCGGCAGCGGAAGCTGGAGCGACCTGCGCCAGATGGACCGCCCCGCGCTCCTGCGTCTTGCTGCTGGCAGCAAGACGTCGCAATACGTGCTGTTGACCGGATTGCAAGACGATTCCGCAACGCTGGACACCGGAAACGGCTTCCAGTTGCTGCCCGCCGCACAGTTGCGGGCCGCATGGACCGGCGAATTCCTGCTGCTGTGGCGCGGCACCACAGGGACGAACTTCATCCGTCCCTACTCCAGCGGCGACGCCGTCGTCTGGCTGCGCAACCAGCTGGCCATTGCCGACGGACAGGTGCCGCCCGCATCCCCGTCGCCGGTGTTCGACGCCGCACTCACCCAGCAAGTCGTGGCGTACCAGCGCCGCACCGGGCTGGACGCCGATGGCCTGGCGGGCGTGGCAACGCTCATCTCCCTGTCCGGCGCCGGGCATCGGGACGACACCCCGACGCTGCTTGACGTGAAACTTCCAGCGGCCAAAGCCCCATGAGCTACATCCTGGAAGCACTGCGGCGAGCGGAGCGCGACCGACGGCGTGATACCGAAAACCCGGCAGCGCAGATCACGGCACCGGTTGCCGCGCCATCGCCGTCACGCCGGTCGACCCGCCGCTGGGCAGCCATCGCGGCCGTGTGCGTGGTGTTGCTGACGATTGCGAACCTGGCCTTCTTCCTGCACGGCAGGAAATCCGCCTCGGCGCCGGCGCAGCCAGTTCCTGCCACACCTGCATTACCGCCGGCCTCCGCTGCCCCGTCCGCAACCAACCACGCACAGCTTCCTGGCGTCGTGACGATGGGCGATGGAAATGCGCAAACCGAACCCACCATACTCATTCCCGCTGGCGAGGGCGAGGAAGCCGACAACCCGATCGCCGACGCGGCGGACATCCACTCCTTCGACGACCTTTCCGGCGCCGCGAACCCGGTGCCGGCTCCTGCCCGCACACCGCCGCCACGCGCGCAGGAACGTACCGCACAGCCGGCCGTCGTGCAGCCGACCCCGCCTGATTCCGAAGCTTCAGCGGCGGAAGCTGTCGTGTCCGAAAGCCCAATCCGCACACTGCCGACCGGGCCGGATGCCAGCCCCCCGCCAGCGGCCAAGACACTGACCACGCAGCCGGCCCCGCTCGGCGCGCCGGAACCCGGCGCAGACAGCCCCGACCTGCGTGTGATGCCGGACAACTACCGCGCCACGTTCCCCCAGTTCACAGTGCAGGTGCACGTCTACGACCCCGACCCCGGCAAGTCGTGGGTGATGATCGACAACCGCCGCTACAGCGTCGGCGACACCCTGCCGCAAGGCCCGAAGATCAAAGGCATCGTGTCACAGGGCATCGTATTCGACTGGCAGGGGCGGCAGGTGTTGTACCCCACGAACTGAGCGCCGAAACCGGAATCAGTACGTCACCGTCACAAGGATCGAATCACTGTAGGTGCCGGCGGTAACAGCCTGGCCAGGCGGGATGCGGCCGTAGATCGTCGCTGTCGCTGAACCACTGGCTAACAGCCCCAGTATGCCCGTAAGAGCGATCGTCATAGGTAATACCGAACTACCCCCGGTACCATCGCCCCAGATCACGCTGTGCGATCCGCTGGTATAGAGGTTGTAAGGCAACCCGCCAGAACCCAGACCGCTCATCCGCCTGGGGCTGAAATTGCCTGCCTTGCCGGGGCTCAACTTGATGGAGGCATTCACGGTATTGGAGCCGAATAGTGTCAAGGTGCCATTGCAATTCACCGTGATACCCCCCGTGACATCGTCCGACATCCCAGAAGAAGGGTCGTAAGTACCAAAATTAACCGAGGGGGGCGGCATCACATTGCAAGTCACGGACAACAAGCCGGCTCTCGCCGGCGAGCAAACGGCCAGGCACGTGGTCATTGCAATCCATAGCGAGCCCCGTAGAAGCTTTTTCATCGACGCCTCTTGTCGCAAACCATTTGCGCACCATTTTTATCCTGCGGCGTCACCTTCAACGAACATTCTCCGCCGGGCCAGACGGCCTGCAGTGCATGCGGCTTGGACAGATCGAGGTACACCAACCCATCGTAGCCGACCGGCAACCCGGCAGGCTGGCCGTCGACGAACAGGCTGGCACCGGCCGGCACCGGCGAACCGTCGGCCTGCAGCAGATGCAGGCTGCGCCGCGCCGGACTGCCGCTGGGGAATTTCACCACCGCCGCGCCGTTGGGCACCGCCACGCGCAGTTGCGTGGTGGCGAGCGGTACGGTTACAGGCAGATCCGCCGGTGAAACGGAAATCTGTACCGGCTGATAGGGCTGCATGCGTGGAATCAGGGCTTGGCCGCTGCTGTCGGTATGGCCGGCCGGCAGGTTGTCACGGTAGACGGGAATATCAGCAGCACCGGGCAGGCTGACGACGGCGAAGCCCTCCTCCGGATTGCGCACCGCAAAGACGTCGCCATCCACAAACGCGAGCCCGGAGCTTGCCTCGATGCGCGCCGCCTGGATGCCGTTGAAGCTCCGCGCCGTGAGATCCACGCCATAATTCTCCGTGGTGTGGCTGATCTCGGCATTCCTCATCCCGTAGAGCCCCCCTTCTGCATACACGTTGTAAGACGTGCCCACCGGCCCCGGCGGCCCCTGCTGCGCTCCCAGATGCATGTAGGTTCCGCGCGCGGGATCACGTGCACCGCCCAGCGAGGCATTGCCGCGTGCGCCGATGGGGTGCGTGAACGTGACGTCGTAGTTGTTGCCACCGGGAATGGCGCGCAGGACGCTCACGTTCATGAACCACCCGGGCGGTTCGAGGTTCACCGTCAATCCTGTCCCCAGCAACCGCAAATGGAGGTCGCTGCGGTAGGACTCGGTGGTGTAGTTGACTTGAAGATTGGCGTTGCGCACCACCTGCACATAGGCATAGCTGTTGAAGCGCCGCAGCGGAACGTAGGGATTCCCGAGTTCGGTGTAGTGCACGCTCGTGAGCCGCAGGCTGGAGCCGGCGCCGTAGTAGCGGCCGTTGCGCTGCACGCCGATGGTGCCGGCATAGCCCGGTGTCCCGCCGGTGGAGCCAGCGGCCTCCAAGGTCAGCAGGCCGAGTCGTGGCCAGGCGTGCGCCAGCAGCAGGGCATAGTCCTGCACCGCGCCGGAGCCCTGCGCACTGACGCCGGCAGTGGTGGTGGCCGACAGCCCGTAGCGCCCGCTGCCGGCAACGAAAGCCTGCGTGTAGCGGTCGGTCGAAAGCGTGTAGTCCTCGCGCAGCCAGCCGGCGGTGGTGCTGTAGTCCGCCAGCCCCGGCGCCAGCAACTGCACCGAGTGATAGAACGGCACCGAGGTCGTCACCTGCCGCCCCAGGGCGTTCGTCGTCACCACCTGCAGCTCGCCGATGCCGGTGAGCACCGGCACATTCGCGAGCTGAAACGGCCCGGCCTGTGCGGAACGCGTGGACTGCAGCACCCCATCCTGATAGATCTGCAGCGTTCCTGGCAGCGCCGCCGAGCCGGCCAGCGAAGGCAGCGCCAGCGGGTTGAACAGCGGGTCGAGCGAGAAATCCGTGCCCCATTGCACACCGCCGAAACGCACCGGCGCCAGCGCGAACGGGTTCATCTGCGTGATCCCGTCGCCGACGATCAGCCGTGCCCGTGAACCGGGGTTGTCGAATTCCAGCAGGCTGTCCAGCCGGCGCGCCTCGTGGGTATCGAACAGCCAGCCGCTGTGGCCAACGCCAGGTGCACCGAACAGGTCGGCGTTGGCGGTGCCGGTGGTGAACGGTTGGCCCCTGTCCTGGAAAATCTGCTGCACATCCGCCGAAATCGCAGCACCGGTGGCGCGCGGCAGCAGCCGGTAGGACGGGAATTGCCGCAGGTTGAAGTGCTGACCCGGCAGCGTCTGCGGCAATGGCGCCAGCCACAGCGTCTGTGTGCAGTCGTCCAGGCGATAACGGCCGGCAAGCGATCCATCAAGCGCGTACCAGGCCACTCCATCCGCTGTGAAGTGACGGCTGGTGGGTGTGCTGCCCGTCCATTGCTTCAGGTTTTCGGCACGCGCATACAACGCTCCATCGTCACCGACGCGCAGCGCGACGATCTCTCCCGGCTCGACGCTGTTGGTTCGCACCTGCAGGAGTACCGGCCCCGGCATCGGTTGGGTGCTGCCGATACAGGATGAAGCCGGCCAGTCCCACGGGTTTGCGTTCGTCGCGGGTTGCGCCCACGCCCTGCCGAAAAACAGGGCGATGCCCAAGACCGCAAGCAGCAGGGAAAGCAGCGCATGGGGGCCACCTCGCGCGCGGTCACTGCCCCGGCGCGACATGGGCCGATAACGTCGAGCCTTCGGTTCGCGCCCTGACGTGAAGTCCACTCGACGACCCGACGGCGGCGGGCACTGGCCAGTCGTGATACGCGCCTGCCAGCACATACCACAGCCCGCGCTGGTCGAAGACGGCCTTGCCGGCTGCGTCGGTGGCGGAAACCTCGATCAAACGCAGGTGGACATTGCCTTCGTTGTACAGGCGCAATACCGGCTGGCCGCCGGTTTTCTCCACGCTCCAGCGCGACTGTGGGCGCGGATGGACCGGCGGCAGGAACACTGGCAGCACGAGATGCAGCAGAAACTGCACGCCCGCCGGCTCGCCCGGCGATGCACTGCCTGCCACAGACTGCTGTGGTGGAACCTGCGCGATGAACAGACGGAACGCCTGTTCCACATTTCCCGCCTGCGCCGGCCCGCCGGAAAACCCTACGCGGACCACCTGCTTGGCCTGTGAGGGGATGCGAAACAGCGCCGGAGTTGCCAGCAGGTTCGGGTCCAGCTGGTAATGGTCGTGCCCATCCGGCTGCGTCCAGCGTTTCACGTCCGCCTGGATCACCCACGGATGATCGTCACGGTTCGTGACGATGACCGACGTCGCCTGTTCGCCGGGCTGCAGCGTAAGCGACAACGGGGCTACTGCAAGACCGGCAGCCTGCGCCAGCCCGGCGACAAGCAATCCACAGAAAAGAAGCGGCGCCGCGACGAGAAAGCGTCGCGCGGCGCTGGCAGCGCGCGTCACCGCGGGCTCAGTAGGTAACCGTGATGTTGACCGTATCCGTGTAGGCACCGGCAGTCGGCGCCTGGCCGGCTGGAATCGAGCCGTAGACCGTCAGGGTACCGGGCACGAGAAGCGTTGCCGAGAAGGCAACGGTATCCGTGGTCGGTGTGTTGCCCCAATTCGTGGTGGAGGCTGCGCCGCCGGACGGCTGGAACAGTTGGTAGTTCAGCGTGTCGGTCCCGGCGGTCAGCTTCATCGCGCGCGCCGTCACACTGGTCCCGTTCGTGCCCTTGTCCAGCCCGACACTGCCGCTGGCCGCCCCGGTGCAGGTGACGATGATGCTGGTGCTGCCTGTGGTGGCCGTCGCCAGGCTCGGATCGTAGTTGCCGAACGCCAGCGTGGCCGGCGCCACGGTGCAGGAGCTGAGCACGGTCGCCGTCACCGTCAGCGTGCTGGTCGCCGTGGCGGCAGACACCGCCGCCGGTACTGCAAACATCAGAATTGCAGCGACGAATCCGGCCTTGCCAGTCTCGATCACGTGTTTCATTGAGCTTTACTCCTGAGTAGCTGCTTGTGAAGAACCCTCTGTGTGGTTCTGCGTGCAGGCATTATCAGATGAAGTTTGCGGCACATCCAGCGATCGGTACGCCGTTGGTCGCCACTGGCCGACCCTACGGCGGAATCAGGATGCGTAACAGGAGTTCGAACCCGCGGCCCGAGGCTGCTGCACCCGTGTTTTCCTGCAACGAAGGCCCGGCACCGAACGCCTACCAGCCCAGCGCCAGCGTCTTCAGCCTGCCAGCTCGCGGCATGTTGCATCCAGCCGTGCCAGCCCTTCGTCCAGGTCGGCGTCGGGAATGATGAGCGATGGTGCGAAACGCACCACGTTCGGCCCCGCAATCAGGCACCACAGGCCGTGCTTCAGGGCGGCGGCCATCACTTCGCGGGCGCGGCCCTGCCAGGCCGGCGCCATCGGTGCGCCGATCAACAGGCCCATGCCGCGGGCAGGAGCGAACAGGCCATGGCGGGCGCCGATGGCATCGATGCCGGCACGCAGCTTGGTGCTGCGCTCGACCACGCCGTGCAGCACTTCCGGCGTGTTGATGATTTCCAGTGCCGCGAGTGAAACGGCACAGGCCAGCGGGTTGCCGCCGTAAGTGGAACCGTGGGCGCCGACCGTCATCCGCTTTGCCGCACGCTGCGTGCACAGCATGGCGGCGATCGGGAAACCACCGCCCAGGGCTTTCGCGCTCGTCATCACGTCCGGTGCCACGCCGTAGTGCTGATAGGCATAGAGCTTGCCGGTACGGCCGAAGCCGCATTGCACTTCGTCGTAGATCAGCAGGGCGTCGTGCGCGTCGCAGATGCGGCGTGCCGCTTCGATGTATTCCTGCGTGGCCGGCATGATGCCGCCCTCGCCCTGCACCGGCTCCAGCACCACGGCGCAGGTGCGGTTGGTCACGGCGCGTTCCAGCGCCGCCGGGTCGTTGAAGGCTACGTGGGTGATGCCCGCCGGCAAAGGTTCGTAGCCGTGTGTGTACTTTTCCTGCCCGCCCACGCTCACGGTGAAGAGCGTGCGCCCGTGGAAGGAGTTGTAGCAGGACACGATTTCGTCCTTGCCAGGGGCTATGCCATGCCCGTGCAGGCGCGCCAGCTTGAACGCGATCTCGTTCGCCTCGCCGCCGGAATTGCAGAAGAACACACGGTCGGCGAACGTGGCGGCGACGAGTTCACGCGCGAGACGCAGCGCCGGCTCGGTCGTCATCACGTTCGACACGTGCCATAACTTGTGCGCCTGCGCTTCCAGCGCCGCCACCAACGCCGGATGGCAGTGGCCCAGCCCGCACACGGCGATGCCGCCGGCGAAATCCAGGTAGTCGCGCCCGGCCTGGTCCCAGATGCGCGAACCCGCGCCGCGGACCGGAATCACATCCGGTGGCGCGTAGGTCTGGAGCATGACCTCATCGAACAAGGCACGCGTGACGGGTTCAGCGATCTGCACGGCATCCATCCACAGGCAGGCACCGGCAACCGCGCCGGCGCGCGATCTTAACGCACCACGGCTTCAGTCATCCGTATCCTGCACACCGTTGGCATCGCAGGCGTCCATGACCACACCATCGGACTTCCAGCCTTTCGCCTGCTTTTCGAACACGTAGCCTACCGAGCCACTGCAGCCAGGGTAGATCAGTCCGCTCTTGTACTGGCAGCCCATGACTTTGTCATCGCCCTTGTGCAGCCAGATCAAGTCGCGGGTATCGGTCACGCCCTCTAAGCCGAGCAATTCGCCCGCGTTGGCCGGAGCCTGCCCGGAAAGCTGCCAGCCGGGACCGGCAATCGTCTTGCAGCTCGACGTGGTTGCACACCCGCCCAAACCTGCCAAGGCCCCTCCGATGGCAAGCAGCAAAACGCAACGAGACGGAAGCAATGGCACGGATCACCCACTGGAAGATTTTGATGGGATGCACCTTAGCACCCGTGCGCCGGGGGTGTCGGACTACGACGGGAAGCCGGGGCTGCGACCATTTATCTACTGTCGTGCGCCGTCTGGCAGACGGCACCCCCCGGCACAAGGCGCTCCCTATAATGCAGAAAGGCCCCAGGGACGATAAACGCACCATGTCTTCTTGCAGCGAGCAACCCCCGTGCTGCATATTGCGGCCTTGGGGTTTCACCTTGATGGAACTGCTGATCACGCTCGCGGTAAGCGCCGTGCTGCTCGCGATCGCAGTGCCCAGCTTCAGGGAAATCATGACGGCCAACCGCCTTGCCACCGCTGCGAACGAATTCGTGAGCGCGCTCCATGAAGCGCGTGCGCAGGCCATCCGCGGCGGCCAGGGCGCCGTGTTCTGCGGCACTGCCAACCCGGCCGGCTGGCCCTGCGGCTCCGCAGCGCCAGGTGCGGTATACGTCATGCAGAACGGCGCGTATGGGGCCACGCCTCTCATCGCAGCCTCCGCACTTCCCCCGACACTCCAGGTGGGGGCTGCTGGCGTGACAGCGATCCGCTACGGCGGAGACGGCATCGCCCGAACGGCTGCCAGCGATGCTCCCTATTCCGGGCTGGTGGCAGAAATCCAGGCACCGAGCGCCGGCAGCACCGGCTATCGCTGCCTCTATCTCGTAACCGGCAGCACCGTCAACACCTGCACATCGTCCTCAAGCTGCCCTGCCAATGCACCGGCCACCTGCCAATAGTCCTCGCCACTGTCGGGCGGGTGTGGAACCGGCGGGCATGAAACCGTTTCCGCACATGGGCCACCGACAGCGCGGCGCGGGCCTGATCGAGATTCTCATCGCCGTCCTGGTGCTGGCCATCGGCATTCTCGGCATCGCCGGGCTGCAGACCCGCGCGCTGGTCGGCGCTGGCGACTCCATGGGTCGCTCGATGGCCACCGTCGCGCTGTACTCGATCGTGGACGCGATGACGGCGGACGTCGCCAATGCCCGTGGCGGTGCATACAACGGCCAGGTGGCCGCCAATGCCTGCCCGCCCGCGACCGGCGCGACGTTCGCAGCATCCCAGCTTGGCTTGTGGTGTACCGCGCTCCAGACCAACCTGGGGGCCGACGCCACCACCACCGGCAATATCGAATGCTCGTCGACCGGCGCCTGCACGGTCACCATCAACTGGGTGGACGCACACACCGAAGCGGCTGCCACCAGCGCGCAGACGCTCACCACGAACGTCCAGCTTGAGGATGGCACATGACCCTGCCGTGCGCCTACGCTTCACCTGCCCGCCAGCGTGGGGTGGGCCTGGTTGAAACCATGATCGCACTGGTGCTGGGCCTCGTCGTCATCGGCGCCGCAACCTCGATCTATCTATCCAACAAGCAGGCCTACATCACGAACGATGCGCTCGCGGAAGTCCAGGACAACGCCCGCATCGCGTACGAACTGCTGGCGCGGGACATCCGGCAGGCGGGCGCTACGGGGTGTGGCGACCTGCTGAAGATGTTGCCAGATGACACCAGTCACTGGTATCAGGATTTCAGCGGCAGCAGCTACGGCCTCCACGGTTTCAGCGACGTCGGCACCGATACCGCTGTCGCGGGCGGTGTCGCAGGCACGAATTCCCTGCGGGTCATCGGCGTTTCGACATGGTCGGGGACCGTGAATACCGTCAACTCCGCGACGAGTTTCACGCTCACCGAGAGCGGGCTGAATTTCAACGTCGGCGATCTACTCGTGGTGTGCGAGCCGGACCACATCTCACTTGCACAGGCCACGGGTTATGTATCACCCACACTCGGTCTTACAGGGACGTTACTCAACACGTTTCATCCGAATGCGCTCGTTTCAAGACTGGCGGCCAGCGACTGGTACATCGGCACGAACCCGCAGGGTACGCGCTCGCTCTACCGCCAGACCCTGACGACAACCGGCGGTGCACCCGCCACCGAAACACAGGAAATGGTCCGCAACGTCACCGATATGCAGATCATCTACGGCACGCCAGCGCACAGCAACTTCATCTCGGCTGACAGTGTCGCGAACTGGACCACGGTGAATGCCGTTCACATCGACCTGACACTCTCTGGAACCGCAACTGGCAGCGGCACGGACCAGACCCCGATCACCCGACACCTGACCGGTACCATCACGTTGCGCAACCGGGTTTGATGCCATGAAAAACCACGGGATCACGGGAAACACGAGGGCGAGCGAACCCATCCAGCGCGGCATTGCCCTGGCTGCGGCACTCATCCTCCTCGTCGTCATCACGCTCGTCGGGCTCGGCGCGATCCGCGCCACGACCACACAGCAGCGCATGAGCGGCAACTTCCAGGATCGCCAGCTTTCCTTCCAGGGCACGGAAAGTGCACTGCAGGCAGCTGCCGATGTGGTGCGCGGCGTCGGCGTTGACACCAACGGCCAGCTCGTCACCGGCACCACCGGCATCATGGACTGCACCCAGGCGACGCAGACCTGCATGATGAATCCCTTCATGCAGCCCGCTGCCAGCGTCACCTCCTTTATCCAGAATGCGCCGGCGATCAACGGCATGCAGCCGCAATACGTCATCCAGTACCTTGGCAAGTTTGCCGACGCCGACACCAATGGCAGCACGGCAACAGGCTACGAGCACACGGTCAATGCGCAGCAGATCGACCTGCAGGTCCACTCCAACACCAGTCCCTACTTCCGCATCACCGCACGCAGCAGCGACCCCGCCACGAACGGCCAGCGCGCGACTTCAACCTTGCAGGCCTACTACAAGCAATGAGTTGGTTCGTACAGGGAGCATTGTCATGAAGATACGATCGAGTCCGTACCTGCTGTCTCTGATCCCGCTGATCGTGGCGGTCACGTTGTCCATCCCCGGCACCGCTGCAGCCCAGACCGGCAATCCTGTCGTCGACCAGATCCCGCTGACGGTGCAGAACCCGCCGCCGCCGAACATCATGCTGATGCTCGACGATTCCGGGTCGATGGCGTGGGATTACATGCCGGACTGGAACTACATCGGCCATTGCACCGGCAGCTCGACTTGCAACCCGACCCTGGACGAACTGCGCAATGCGGAAACGAACGGCACGTACTACAACCCCGGCGTGATCTACCTGCCGCCGCCGACGGCAACGGGCAGCAGCTATCCGGCCTCGGGAACGGATGCAACAAATCCCATGGCAACGGCGTGGCGGGATGGCTTCAACACCGGCCAGGGCACGGTTGACATCACGGCCTTCAAGGGAGGCTTTGTCTACTATGAGAAATCGAACCCGGTAACGATCCCGACGACGTACCCATCAGTGCTGGGTTGCCACTCCGGAGACCTGGGCCCCACGAACGGGGTGTGTTCGGTTCCCGCTTTTGAGGTCTATCCGGCGCAGACCAATGGAAATAGCGGCAAATACAAATGTAACAAGGGCGACCAGTTGCTATCCGATGGGCGGACTTGCCGCCATGACACGGGCGGTGTCGCCTCGACTTATGCTCCCGATACCCCCACCTGCCCCCAGGGTGGCACCTACACCGGCTCTGGCACTTGTACCAGCGATGGTACATATACCGCACAATGGTTCATCTACATGGCGCGCGACAGCAGTGGACTGTTGCAGAAATACTACGTCGGCAAGCAGGCGCAGGACTGCAGCGCGGATGTCCTGCCCAGCGGGGTGAACACGGCGAACTGCAGTTACGCACTCTCCGACCAGCAGAACGTCGCAAACTGGTTTTCCTATTACCGGACCCGCATCCTGATGGCGAAAAGCGGATTGATGAACGCTTTCACCAATTTGTCTCCAACAGCCCGTTTTGGCTTCGGATCGATCAATGGAACGAACAACGGAAGCCTGCCCTCCCCAACCGTGACGTTCAATTCGGACCTGCTGGCCCAGGTTCAGGCTTTCGGCAGCGCCTCGGCGGGCGGGCAGCGCACGAACTTCTGGAGTTGGCTGGCAGGCATCAACCCTGGAAACAGTACGCCGCTGCGCAGGGCGCTGGATGCGGTAGGCCAGTACTACAGTTCGCTGCAGCCTTGGATAGACTCCACCAACAGCCAGCCACTGGCCTGCCGCCAGTCCTACACGATTCTTACCACGGATGGTTTCTGGAACGGAACCAGCGTCAATACCGGCAATGTCGACGGCGCCTCTGCCCCTCGGGTAAACGGCCCGAACAATCAGACCTATCTGTACACGCCCAAACCACCCTATAGCGACAGTCAGTCGGACACCCTCGCGGATGTGGCGATGGAATACTGGGTAAAGGATCTGCGCAGCGATATTCCCAACGAAGTGGGAACCAGCCAGGAAGACCCGGCTTTCTGGCAACACATGACGACGTTCACCGTCGGGCTGGGTTTTACGCCGACGGGCATTTCACCCGCTGGAACCACGGTCGATCAGATCTTTGGCTGGGCCTTGAACGGCGGGACGCCGTCGAACTTCAGTTGGCCGGTCCCCCAATCCGACAGCATCAACAACATCGCGGACCTTGCGCACGCGGCCTTGAACGGCCACGGCGGATTCTATTCCGCAACGAATCCAACGGCTTTCGCGGCCGGTATCTTCGATGCGCTGCGCCGCGTGCAGGAACGCGTCGGCACCGGCGCCAGCCTTGCGGCGAACAGCACGGAACTGAATACTGACACGACGACGTTCCAGGCGTTCTACCGCACCGGGTCGTGGACCGGCGACCTCAAGGCCTTTGCCGTCCAGGTGGCCGGCAGCACCGGCACAGCGGCCTTCGGCGCCATGAAATGGCAGGCCTCCACGCAGCTCCCGGACTGGACGCAGCGCGCCATCTACACCTGCAACCCCTGCAACGGGTCGGGCGCCGGGGCCGTCGCGTTCCAGCTGGGCAACCTGTCGGCCGCGCAAAAGACGGCGCTGGGTGCGGATGCGACCACCCAGCAGCAGATCCTGAACTATCTTCGCGGTGACACGAGCCTGAGCACTCTGCAGCCCGGCGGCGTATATCGCCCGCGTCGCGAACCCGACGGCAGCACGAACCTGCTCGGCGACATCGTCAGTTCCCAGCCGGTGTTCGAGGCCGGGGCAACGCCCGCCATCTGGGTGGCCGCGAACGACGGCATGTTGCATGGTTTCAATGCGAATACCGGCGCGGAGATCTATGCCTACCTGCCGAATGCCGTCATCGCGGCAGGTGTGGCGAATACTGCAAGCCCGAGCTACGGCACCAGCGCCCTGCCCCATCAATACTTCAACGACGGCGAGTTGACGATCGCAAACGTCGGCAGTGCCAGTTCTCCGCGCCTGATCCTGGTCGGGACGACGGGCCGTGGCCCGGCCCGCGCGGTCTATGCGCTGGACGTGACGAATGCGACGAGTCCGCAGTTCCTGTGGGAATACGCTGGCGGCAATATCGGCCAGATGCAGGGCAAGCCGTTCATTGCAAAAACCGGCACCAACCAGTGGTCGGTGCTGATCGGCAACGGATTCAATTCCACGACCGGCACGGCCATGCTCCTGCAGTTCGATGCCCTGACCGGAGTGCTGGCTTCACACGCCACGAGCGGCGATACCGGCAACGGCCTCGCCCCGCCGACAGGATGGATTCCGGATCTCACGAACGGGATTGCGACCACCGCCTATGCCGGCGACCTGCTCGGCAATGTGTGGTGCTTCCCGTTGTCCACGCCGTCGATGTGCCCGAACAGCACGAGCACTGCCACCCAGCTCATCTACAAGACCGCAGGGCCGACCGGTACTGCACAGCCGATCACGGGCGGCATGCTGATGGGGCAGGACCCGCAGACGCAGAACATCTGGCTGTTCTTCGGCACCGGGCGCTATCTGGCGCAGGCAGACCTCGCAAACCGCGACGTGCAGAGCTGGTACGGACTGATCGTGATGAATCCCAACGACGCAACCGCCGCGCACGTTACATCCAGCAGCACACGCGCGAACCTGACCCAGCGCGCCATCACCGCCGAGGCCGCCGCTGGCAGCACGGCGCTAGGCGAACGCACGGTCACGACCGGCAGCAGCCTCAATTCCGGTACGGTAGGGTGGTACATCGATCTCGTCTCCCCGACGAGCGGGGATCAGGGTGAACGCATGGTGCTGCCCAACCAGTTCCGTGGCAGCCTGCTGATCGGCACCACACGCGTGCCGGTGGCCACCGATCCGTGCCATCCGTCCGGTGCCGGTTGGGTGATGGCGATCAATCCGTTCACGGGGACGAACCCGGCGGCGCCGTTCTTCGACGTCAACAATGACGGCGTATTCGACGACAAGGACATGCTCAACGGCATCCCGGTTGCGGGATTGGGCTTCATGTCGGTACCGAACGCCCCGATCTTCGTTGGCAACACGATGTTGATCAGCTTCGATGATTCCTCGACTTTTGCCGGGAACACGTCCGGAACCATCGGTAACTTCGGCCGTGTTTCGTGGCGTGAACTCGTCACCCAGTAGGAGCAGCCTTGAAACAGTCCAATGGGATGCAGGTATCCGGCTTCACGCTCATCGAGCTGATGATCGTGCTGGTGATCATCGGTATTCTCACGACGGTTGCCATACCGGCTTATTCCCAGTACGTCACGAAGTCGCGCCGGGCTTCCGCGCAGGCGTGCCTGGCAAGCTATGCAACCTGGATGGAGCGCTACAGCGCCACCCACATGACTTACAACGTGGGGGCGACACTGCCGGCGCTGGATTGTGCCAGCGCCCAGAATTCCGGCCCGTACTACACATACACGGTGGCGAACACGACCGACAGCACCTACACCGTGTCGGCCACGCCGACCGGGAACCAGGCGACGGCCGACGCGCGCTGCGGCACGCTTTCCATCGACCAGACCGGGCTGCGAGCAGCGTCCGGCAGCGCCGGTGTCGCCGGCTGCTGGTCGCGGTAGGCGCTGCAGCCTGCATCCGCACGGCGCGCAGAGCCCGCGCCACGCTACTTGACGCCGGCCCGCGGCGCCGGTGTACTGCCTCATTCACGGTGTACAGCTCGGCAGACTAGCCGGGCGCTTTTGGGCAGCATCGCAACGCCTGAGGAAATGGAGCTTTCATGGCTGACAACGCTGAACCGGCTATTGCCCACGACGACCGCAAGCTGAAGAAGCACATCGGCCCGATCGGGCTGCTGTTCACGGCGGTCGGTTCCATCATCGGTTCGGGGTGGCTGTTCGGTGCCATGTACGCGGCGGAAATGGCGGGGCCGGCGGCGATCCTGTCGTGGATCATCGCAGCGGTCATGATCCTGCTGATCGGCCTGACGTACGCGGAACTCGGCACGATGTTCCCGCTTTCCGGCGGCGTGATCCGCTACCCGCATTTCGCCTACGGCTCCTTCGCCAGCTACACGCTGGGCTGGATCACATTCGTCTCGGTGGCCGCCGTGGCACCAGTGGAAGTGGAAGCCGCGCTGCAGTACGCGAACAACTACGTGCCGTGGCTGCAACGGCTGGAGGACGGCACCGCGGTGCTTACCACGCCGGGCTTCTTCGTCGCCTGCGGCATGATGTTCCTGTTCTGCGCCATCAACATGCTGGGCATCCGCTGGTTCGCGCGCATCAACAACCTGCTGGTGTGGTGGAAGCTGGGCGTGATCGTGCTCGTCATCGTCGTGCTGATGTCCGCCGGCTTCAAGGCCGACCAGCTTTACCACCCGCAGCATGGCGGCTTCCTGCCGCTGGGCTGGCACGGCGTGTTCTCCTCCATCGCTACGGCCGGCATCGTGTTTTCCTACTTCGGCTTCCGCCAGGGCGTGGAACTGGCGGGCGAAACAGACAATCCGCAGCGCAACGTGCCGATGGCGATCCTGCTGTCCATCGGCATCTGCGCGGTGATCTACGTCCTGCTGCAGGTCGCATTCATCGGCGTGCTGCCGGAATCCGCATTGGCGAACGGCTGGGAACACATCGGCACCACGTTTTCCGCCGGTGCCGGCCACCAGCTCCTGGCTTTCGGCCCACTTGCCGCGCTGGCCACCACGCTGGGGCTGACGTGGCTGGCGGTGCTGCTGTACATCGATGCCTTCATTTCTCCGGCCGACACCGGCCTGATCTACAACACCATCACCTCGCGCATGTCCTACGCCATGGCGCGCAACGCCAACGCCCCGCGCGCCCTCGCGCGCGTGAATACCAACGGCGTGCCGTGGATCAGCGTGATCCTGTCGTTCTTCGTCAGCGTGGTGTTCTTCCTGCCCTTCCCCGGCTGGCAGAAGCTGATCGGATTCGTGACCTCCTCCACCGTCCTGTCCTTCGGCTCCGGGCCACTCGTGCTCATTGCCCTGCGCCGCGAACTGCCGGACTACCGGCGCCCGTTCCGCCTGCGTGCCGCGTGGCTGGTGGCCTTTCTGGCCTTCTTCTCATCGAACCTGATCGTGTACTGGTCCGGCTGGGATGTGAACTGGAAGCTCATGCTGGCTGTCGCGCTCGGGCTGGTGCTGCTCGCCATCCACGAAGCCGGCTGGGGCCGGCACACCCCGCGGCTGGACATGAAGGCCGGTTTCTGGGTAATTCCGTGGCTCGTCGGGCTCACGCTCATCAGCTACCTTGGGCGCTACCCGGAAGTGTCCGCAGGCGCCGGCAACCTCGGCGTGCTCGGCATCGGCTCGTCGGTCGTGATCATTGCGCTGTTTTCGGCCTTCATCATGGGGCTGGCCTACCACTTCCGCCTGAGCAGCACCCGCGTGGTCGAACACCTGAACGAACCATGGGTAGAGAATGAGTGAGAGCTACGCACTTGCCTCGAATCCCGCATCCCCGATCTCGCCTTACAATCTTTGCGCATCCCGCCGCCTTCCGCGATAATGCGCGCCTCGCAATGCCTCGCTCCCATCGTCTAGAGGCCTAGGACGTCGCCCTCTCACGGCGCAAACCGGGGTTCGAATCCCCGTGGGAGCACCATACTTGCTGTGGAAACAATCACCTGCAAGCATGTTTCGCAGCTACTCCCCAACTTAGGCGGCATCTTCCGGCAGCAATTGGCCGCTGTTGTGTGCGATCCTCGCGCGTGGCGATGGCACAAAGCGGCACCGTTCATGGGCGGCAGCCGAAAACGCGATGACGAAACTCAAGACCACGGATCTCTGCTTCAGCGTGCCCGGCAGGCGGCTGCTCGCAGCTGCGAACCTGCAGGTGGCGGCTGGTGAAGTGGCCGGCCTGGTCGGGCCGAACGGCAGCGGCAAGTCCACGCTGCTGAAGAACCTCTGCCGCGTGCTCACGCCGGAATCCGGCGCGGTCTACATCGACGGCAAGGATGCCCGCGCTTTTTCACACCGGGCGATGGCGCGCGAAATGGCGGTGGTCGGCCAGCAAACGGCGGTGGACTATGCGTTCAGCGTCCGGGAAATTGTGCTCATGGGCCGTGCGCCACACCTGCGCGCGCTGGACGGAGAAACGACGGAAGACTTCGCCATGGCGCAGCAAGCGCTGGAGAAAGTCGGCCTGCAGGCATACGCAGACCGCGATGTCACCACGCTGTCCGGCGGCGAAAAGCAGCTGGTGTTGATCGCCCGCGCACTGGCCCAGGACGCTGGGTTGCTGCTGCTCGACGAGCCGACAAATCATCTCGATGTTCACCACCAATTGCAGTTTCTGGAGCTCGTGCGCAGCCTGGGCCGAACCGTCGTGGTGGCCCTGCACGACCTGAACCTCGCGGCGCGCTACTGCGACCGCATCCACGTCATCGAAGGCGGCCACATCGTCGCCCACGGCACGCCGGAAGCGGTGTTGACACCGGCCCTGCTGCACCGGGTTTTCCACGTGCAGGCGGAAGTGTTCCAGCACCCCGTCACCCGCCGACCGCACATCACCTATCTGGCCAGCGATGAGCCGACGGTCAGCCCGGTGCCGGCCGTGCATTGCGCGTGAACCGCCTCGCTCTGCTTGGCGTGCTGTGGCTGGTTGCCGTGGGCGCTGCGTGGGCAGGAAGTTCACCCGATCTGCAGACAGGCGCACAAACGCATACGGCTCGGCGTGTGGTCACGCTGTCACCCGCCATGGCCAAGCTGGTGTGTGCCGCGGGCGGCTGCGACCACCTCGTGGGCGTTGCCGATTACACGCAGACTCCGGCGCAGGCCGCAAAAGTCCAAACCATCAGCAACGGCTATTCCATCGACTACGAAGCGCTCGCGCTCGTGCGGCCGGACCTCGTGCTGGCGCTGGAGCCGTACACGACAGCGCAGACCATCGACCGCCTGCGCCGCCTCGGGTTGCGGGTGGAAGCGTTGAAACTCGACCGGCTGGCCGACATCGCACCGGCGTTGCGCCGGCTGGGCGCGTGGATGGGTACGGCCGATGTTGCCGACCGCGCAGCAGAGGATTTTGCACGGCGCCTGCAAGTCCTGCAGAAACGCTATCGCACGGCGACGCCGATCAAGGTGCTCATCCAGTTCGGCCTGCATCCGGTATGGACGGTGAATCGCGACAATATCCTGAGCGAGGCCGCTGGCGTGTGCGGCGGTGAAAACGTGTTCGCCAGCTTGCCACGCATTGCCGAGCCGGTAGGCATGGAGGCGCTATTGATGGTGCGCCCGGACGCCATCGTGTACGGCAACTACCAGAGTGCGGCGCAAATGCAGGCGTTCTGGTCACGCCTGCCCGACGCCCCGGTAGTGCAAAACGGCGCACTGATTCCGGTGGATATCGGCGTCATCGGCGAAGCGGCGCCACCGATCCTTGACGGCATCGCACATTTGTGTACGGCTCTTGATCGCGTTCGCGCGCAGCGGAACCCGTAAAACGCAAGTGCATTGCGCCCGGCTTCACGCGCCGAAGGTGTAGCGGCTGCGGCGCAGCAGCCAGATGAAGAACGGGCCGCCGACCAGCGCCGTGACGGCGCCGATGGGCAGTTCCGCCGGAGCGATGACAACGCGCGCCACGATATCGGCACCGACCATGAAGATCGCTCCCGACAATAGGCTGACGACCAGCACGCGGCGATGGTCCGGCCCCACGCAGACGCGCGCCAGGTGCGGCACCATCAGCCCCACGAAGCCGATCGGCCCGCTGGCCGCCACGAGCACGCCCGTCACCACGGCGACCACGACCACGAGCTGGCGGCGGAAACGGTTCACGTCCAGCCCCAGCGTCACCGCCGCTTCCTCGCCCAGCAGCAGCAGGTTCAAGGCACGTGCCTGCAGCAACAGGAACGCAAACGCAGCGGCGACGACTGCGGCAACGAGCGGGACGAAGGCCCAGCTCGCGCCGTTGAAGCTGCCCATCATCCAGAACAACGCACTGCGCAGGCGGTCGTTGTTCGGCGCCACCAGAAAGATCGTGCTGATGGCCGCCCCCAGCACCAGCGACAGCGCAATGCCAGACAGCAGCAGGCGTGTGGTGGTGATGCGCCCTGCCACCTGCGACACGGTGATCACGACCAGAATCGCGGCCAGTGCGCCGAGGAAGGCGGCAATGGCCAGCGCATACGGACCCAGCACGGCAAACGCGCCGAACAACAGCACCAGCGTGGCGCCCAGCGAAGCGCCCGACGACACACCGAGAATGTAAGGGTCCGCCAGCGAATTGCGCACCAGCGCCTGGATGCCCACCCCGGCCAGCCCCAGTCCGGCGCCGACGAGCGCGCTGAGCACCACGCGCGGTAGGCGCAGATCCCAGATGATGGTGTCGTAGGCCGCCGGCCAGTTTTGGCTGGCAAAGTGCCCAAGTCCCGGCAGACGCGACAGCACCACATCCCAGACCGCAAGAGGGCTGATCGCCGCCGAACCCAGCATCACGGCCAGGATAACGACGACCACGAAGCTCACCGGCAGCGCCACCAGCAGCGCAGCAAAGCGTCGCGCGTATCGCACGCCCGTCGCCTGCCCGGCCGATTCATCGGCCCCGTCGTTGCAGCCGATCACGAAGCCGCGCCCGCCTCGACGCAACGCGTAAACCGCTGTTCCTGTTTCAAGGGTTTCGTCACTTGCTGCCCGTCATGACAAACGCATCACGTTTCATCGGCGCCGATGATAACGGGGAAACTGCGACGGGCTGGCCAAATGATTAGTGATTGGCGATTTGGGATTGGGCACACAGGAATCGATGAATTGTGCTCTCGTTCGTGGGTGCAGGTATCGTTGTCCGCGTATCCTTGCGGTTGAATATGATTTACCACGGACTCCAGCGTTTCTGACGCCTCGATTCCGTATCTTCGTGCCGGCTATGCTCGCGGTACACCCGGCGCCAATTCTTCAGGGACCGTTGAGGACAATTCGAGCTGCATGAATCTAGGATCCACCGTATTTACAAGCGATTGCACGGCACCTGGCCCCTGGCGTTTCTGCATTGCGCCGATGATGGACTGGACGGACCGGCATTGCCGGGCCTTGCACCGCATCCTCAGCCGTCACGCGCGGCTGTACACCGAGATGATCACTGCAGCGGCCATCGAGCACGGCGACCGCAGTTACCTGCTCGGTTTCGACCCGGCCGAGGCGCCGGTTGCGCTGCAGCTCGGCGGCTCGGAGCCTGCCAGCCTGGCGCGCGCGGCCCGTATCGGTGCGGATTTCGGCTACGACGAGATCAACCTGAACTGCGGGTGTCCGTCGGACCGCGTGCAGAGCGGGCGTTTCGGCGCCTGCCTGATGCGCGAACCGCAGCGCGTCGCGGAATGCGTGGCCGCCATGCGCGCCGCCGTGGGGATTCCAGTGACGGTGAAATGCCGTCTGGGGGTGGACGACTCCGCGGAATACGCGTTCCTGCGCGAATTCGTCACCACCGTTGCTTCGGCGGGCTGCGAGGTGTTCATCGTCCACGCCCGCAAGGCCTGGCTGCAGGGCTTGTCGCCGAAGGAGAACCGCGAGATTCCCCCGTTGCGCTACGCGCTCGTGCATCAGCTCAAGCGGGAATTTCCGCACCTGACAGTCGTGCTCAACGGTGGGTTGCATTCTCTTGACGAAGTGCAGCCGCATCTGGCTGAGCTCGACGGCGTGATGCTGGGCCGCGCCGCCTACGAGAACCCGTGGCTGTTGGCGGAGGTCGACGAACGCCTGTTCGGCGCGGCACCACCGGTTGCCTCGCGTGAAGCGGTACTGGCGGCATTGCGTACGTACGCGGCCGCCCAGATCGCGCGCGGCGTGCCGCTACCGGCGATGACGCGCCACTGGCTGGGCCTGTATCGCAACCAGTCAGGTGGGCGTGCCTTCCGCCGCCAGCTTTCGGAAGGCGCGCGCCGACGCGGCGTCGGCGTCGAAATCCTGCAAGCGCCCATGCCGTCCTGCCCGACCCCGGTATCCGCCTGTGGCTGACGTGGCTACCGGGCCGGTCATGCTGCTGTCGGACCTGCACCTGCCAGTCGAGCCTTCGCCGTATCGGGACACGTTTCGGGCATTCCTCAGCGGCCCAGCGCGCGGTGCTTCCGCCCTTTACCTGCTCGGCGACCTGTTCAACGCCTGGGTTGGCGACGATATCGGCGTGGCCGATTTCGCCGCGGAATGCGCTGCGCTGCGCGCGCTGGCGGCGACGGGCGTCGCCGTGTACTTCATGCGCGGCAACCGCGATTTCCTGATCGGTGCCGAGTTTGCCCGCACCAGCGGCGTTGCCCTGCTGGAAGACCCGGTGGTAGTGACGCTGCCAGACGGCCCGGCGCTGCTTTCCCACGGCGATCTGTTGTGCACCGACGATCGGGCCTATCAGCGTTACCGTCGTGTGACGCATAACCGCGTGGTGATGTGGTGCTTCCTGCATCTACCCAGCGCGCTGCGCCGTGCCATTACCCAGCGACTGCGCGCCGCCAGCCTGTCACGCAATGCTCGGGCACGCACCACGCCGGCGCCGGTGGGCGACGTCAACGAGACAGCGGTCCGCGCCTGCCTTACTGCACACGGCGCAATACGCCTGATCCACGGCCATACCCATCGCCCCGGCGACCACGGCGTTACGCTGGAAACTGGCACTGGACGTCGCTTCGTGCTGGCCGACTGGCGCCCGGAACGCATGGAATATCTGGAATGCAGCGTGCACGGCTGGCGGCGCATCAAGTTGACACCGATATCCGCAACCGGGGCGGCCCCATGACGGCGCCGGCGTCTCCCACTGCGCGCTCGGCGGACGCGGCCACCGCGTTCCGCACGCTGCTGCTGCAGCGTTATGTCGACCTCGTGCGCCACTGCGCCGCACTGGGCATGACCGTCGATGCTGTGGACACTGAACGGGTCCGCATGCGCCTGCCGTGCCGCCCCGAATTCATCGGCGACACCGAACACGCACTGCTTCACAACGGCGTCATCACCAGTCTGATCGACTCCGCCTGCGGCTGCGCCGTCGGTGCCCGCATCGGCAAGCCGCAACGCATCGCCACGCTCGACCTGCGCGTCGACTACCTGCGCGCCGCGACATTCGGAGCCGATCTGCTATGCGAGGCGGAATGCTACCGTCTGGCCCGCAGCATCGCGTTCGTACGGGCGCAGGTATGGCAGGGATCCGCCGAAACCACGCCGATCGCCCACGCCGTCGCAGCGTTCATCCTGTCGACGTCCACCACGAATTCGGGGTTCCTGTGAACGCAGCCCTGAACGCGGCTCTGGATGACGCCCGTGCGGCGTGGCGCAGCACGGGTGATGCCAGCGCGCTCGTCGCGCACATCCCCTATGCCGCGTGGCTCGGCCTGCACATCACGCGCGCCGCCGATGGAGCGCCAGTCTTCCACCTGCCGTTTCGCGACACCCTGATCGGCAACTACAAGCTGCCCGCCCTGCACGGCGGCGTCACGGCCGGTTTCGCCGAGAACGCCGCCACGCTGCACCTGCTGCTGGTACAGGACGAACCACGAATTCCGAAAACCGTCGACTTCTCCATCGACTACCTGCGTTCCGCCCACGCCGCCGACCTGCAGGCCGAATGCACGGTGGAGCGCCTCGGCCATCGCGTCGCGCAAGTGCAGGTCCGCGTCATCCAGGACGATGGCAAGGAAGCTGCGCGGCGCACCATCGCGCTCGCCCGCATGCACTTCATCCTGTACAGCCCCGAACCATGACCGACGCGAGCTGGAGCACCCTGCTCGACATCGACCGCGCCGCACGGATGCCGAAGGGCAGCGCCTTCCGCGGCTTCAAGCGCCTGCTGCCAACGCTGCAGGAAGGCACGGATTTCGTGGTCCTGGATGCGGTCGACCCGGCGCCCCTGATGGCGGAATTGTCGGCAGCCGGGCGCGTGTATCGTTCCTCGTTGCGCATCGTGCTGCTGGCTCCCGAAACGGCGCGCAGGATCGTTGAAGCCTTCACTGCGCAAGCGCACCCTTGAATCGTCGGCATTGGCGCTGCCGACAGCGGCCACGTGCCCAGCCGCATTGTCACCCCCTCGGCCAGCCCGTAGAATCGCAGCTCGCTTTCCAACCCATTGGCCGATCATGAGCGCTCTCGATTTCCTCAAGAAACTTCCCTCCGCCGTTGACCCGGAAGGGGCTGCCGGAGTCAATTGCGTTGTCCAGTTCGCGATTTCCACTCCCGCTTATCTGACGTTTACGAATGGCGCCGCCAAGCTCGACGAAGGCACGAGCGGCAACGCGGACGTGACGCTGACGATGGAAGACGACGACCTGGTCTCGATGCTGAAAGGCGAACTTGACGGCATGACCGCCTTCATGACCGGCAAGCTGCAGCTGGACGGTGACATGATGCTTGCCCAGCGTTTCCGCGGCTTCTTCAACGCCGACAAGCTCGCCTGAGCCTTTCCCAGTGCACCGCAAAGCGGCTCCCGCGCCTGAAATGCCGGGGGCCGCTTTTCATTTGCGCGAAAACCAGGGTGCACTCGCACTTCACAGCGGGCGCCATCCACATTACGGCGCCGTGCAGATCGACTGGCACAGCGCCGACCTGTGCCGACGCATCGCCGCCGGCCGCCGCCAGCCATTGGCCCGCGCACTCGACTTGTCGAATGTTGGCAGCCGCCCGCCGCATATCGTCGATGCTACCGCCGGGCTTGGCCGCGATGCATGGGTACTGGCCGCGCTGGGCGCTCACGTCACGTTGCTGGAACGCACACCTGCCGTCGCAGCGCTGCTCGACAACGCGCTGCAACGTGCACGCAGCGACGCTGCAAACCCGACCACGCAAGCCATAGCTGGGCGCATCACCCTGCACAGGGCTGATGCCCGCGACTGGCTGGCCGCTGCAGCGCCGGGCGCGTGCGACGCCATCTACCTCGACCCGATGTATCCGGAAGACGGCAAGAGCGCGCTGCCCACGAAGGAAATGCAACTGCTGCGCGAGTTGACGGGCGGCGATCCGGATGCCGGTGGACTGCTGGACGCCGCCTGCCGTGTCGCCCATCGCGTGGCGGTGAAACGGCCGCGCCGAGCGTTGCCTCTGGCAGGTCGCATCGCAGATGCCATCATTCCTGCCAGCCGCATCCGTTTCGATCTTTACCTGAACACGAGCATCCGGCCATGCCGAGTCTGACATTGCTCCGACATGCCCAGGCAGCACCCATGGGTGCTGCCACGAACCGCACCGATGCCGCACGCCCGCTCACAGCCGCCGGACGCGCTGAAGCAGCAGCAGTTGCGCGGCGCATGGCCATCGCCTTTCCCGCCCGGCCGCGCCTCATTACCAGCCCCGCCACCCGCACGCAGGAAACCGCCCGGATCATTGCCGCTGCCTGGCAACCACCCTTGCCAATTTCAACGGCAGCCGATATCTACGAAGCGACCGTCGGTACCCTGCTCCAGCTCGTCCAGGCACAACGTGACGACGTGCAGCATCTCGTGTTGTGTGGGCACAACCCCGGCATCAGCGGGCTGGCGCGCTACCTATCCACGGAATCGGCACCGCTTGCCGACCTCGCCCCGTGCGGGTTCATGACGCTCATGTTCGATGTGACCCGCTGGCGGGACGTGGCGCGTGCAAGGGGAATTGCTGCGGCCCGGTAGTGGCCGCCGCTCACACGGTCTGCATTGCTTGCAGTTTTCCACAGGGCGACGGACCAGGTGCAGCGCAGCAGAGAAGCGTAAGGAGTCAGCCGGCAGGAAAGCTGGCGCCGCAGCGGGTCGCCGGCGGGCCGGCTCCTACAGGTGCCTACCCAGGCGTATTCCCTTCTTGTGCAGGAGTCCGCCCGCGGGCGACCGCCTCGTCTCGTGACAGCTGTTGCGTGGCCGCGGCAACGCAGCCCGCTCCTTCCGCGCGGCGGATCGCAGAGTCGATGTCTGGGGAGACGGCCACGTCGAACATGGATTCTGCAACTCGCTGCACTCTTGTGGCATGAGGGAAAGGTTCAGTGGAATTTTGAATTGGTCAATCTGAATCCCGCCCTTTGACCAGCCTTGGATGGCCAAGCGCCGCCGCCAGCTTTCGCGTCACTGGCCCCGGAGCAGCCCAGCGCCGTTCCGCGAGCCGTCGCAGCGGCCATATGCCGATAAGGCTGTTCGTGACGAAGGCTTCGGCGGACTGCATCAGCGCCGGCCACACGGCATCGGCGACTGCGATGGGTACACCGCCGCGCTGGGCACAATCCAGAACACGGTCGCGCATCATGCCGCGCACGCCGCACAGCGCCAGCATCGGGGTATGCAGGGCGCCGTGTGAATCGACCCAGAACAGGTTTGTGCGCGTGCCGCACGCGGGCCGGCCCTGCCTGTCACAGATGATCACTTCCCCCGCGCCGCGCGGCCAGTTGCGGCTGGCAAGCACTTGTTCGAGGCGGTTGAGGTGTTTGGCACCGGCCAGCAGTGGTTGCTCAGCCAGCTGCACCGGGCTGGTGGCCACAATGATGCCGCGGGTCCACCACGCGGCCGGGTAAGCCGGTGCCGGACTGCGCTGCACCAGCAAACGGGATGCTGTCCCGCCCCGGTAGCCGCGCCCGGATTCCCGGCGGATCACGGTGAGCTTGACGACGAACGTCGCTGCATCGCCGGCCACTGCCGTGGCCACGGCCTGGGCCAGCCGGCGCTGCGGCGGGCAGACCAGGTGCAGTGTTTCACAGTCGCGCTGCAGCACGGCGACGTGGCGCGAGAAATCCAGCACCTTGCCTTGCCAGCACAGCAACGTGCGGAACACGCCGTCGCCGTAGTTCAGCGCGCGGCTGGCAGCCAGGGTGGCGTCGAGCGCAACGCCGTCCAGCCACGCTGCGTGCGCCATCACGCCGCACCTTCCAGGGCCAGCAACAGGCCGCGGGCCTTGGCGCGGGTTTCGGCCAGTTCCTGATCCGGGTCGGAATCCGCCACGATCCCAGCGCCGGCGCGAAGGCTGACCTGGCCGGCCGCGCAGACCAGCGTCCGGATGAGGATGTTCATGTCGAGCCGCCCGCTGTGCGACAGGTAGCCCATGGAGCCGGTATAGGCGCCGCGCCCTTCCTGTTCCAGCTCGGCAATGATCTGCATCACGCGCACTTTCGGACAGCCGGTTATGGTGCCACCGGGAAATACGGCCTGCAGTACATCACCCACGCCCACGCCCGCGCGCAGCCGGCCCTGCACCTGCGAGACGATGTGGTGCACGTGGGTGTGGCTGTGCACGGCCATCAATTCCGGAACCTCGATGCTGCCGGTTTCGCACACGCGCCCCAGGTCGTTGCGCTCCAGGTCGATCAGCATCAGGTGTTCCGCGCGTTCCTTGGCGTTCGCCTTCAGCGCGCGGATCAGCGCAGCGTCGTGCTGCGGATCGGCATGGCGCGGACGGGTGCCGGCAATGGGCTCGGTGGTGACGATGCCGTCCTGCACGCGCAGCAGGCGTTCCGGCGACGAACTGAGTACGGTGGCGCCATTACCCAGCCGCGCCAGGCCGGCGAACGGCGCCGGGTTGTGGTGTCGCAGCGCACGGTACAGGTCCAGATAGTCGCCCGGCCCGTGCAGCGGTGCCCGCCAACCACGCGACAGGTTGACCTGGTAGGCATCCCCGGCCTGCACGTAGTCGAGCACGCGGCGCACGCCGGCAAGAAAGATTTCCGGTTTGTCCTCCTCTACCGCGAAGACGCGAGGGCGTGGCACGGGCAGCGGTGCGCAGCGGCGCACGTCCGCCGCGACCTGTTGGGCGCCATCCTGGCTTTCGGCACAGATGAACATTTCCCGGCTGGCGTGGCGGCGGACAACAGCCGCCGCGCAGCGCAACGCATAGGCATCAGGGAGACCTCCGGGCGTGGCGTGCCAGTGCACTGCAGGCTCGGCCAGGCGCGCTGCCTCGTAGCCCAGATAGATGAACCAGCCACCACAGAACGGTGTGTCCGCCGGCATGGATGGCAGTGCCAGTTGCTGCTGCCAGGCGGTCAACGCCGTGAAAAAGCCCGCAGCCTGTGGCGGCACCCAGCCCTGCGCCTGCAAGCGGCCGCCGTGGCTGGTTAGCGCTGCCTGAGGCAGGGCCAGCAAAAGGTCGTAATGTTCCCCGGAGCCCTGATTGCCTAGGGATTCGAGCAGGACCGGGTAACGCTGCGGGGCAAAGGCGTGCAGCGCCAGAAGGTCGAAGTCTTGGACCGGGCTTGCCAGCCGTACCGCCGCCATCACCTTGCCGCCATCCAGCCGCCTTGCCGAAATAGCGCGATCAGAGCTTGCGGAATACCAGCGTGCCGTTCGTTCCGCCGAAGCCGAATGAGTTCGACAGCACGGTGTGCAGTTTCGCCGGACGCGCCGTGTTCGGCACGTAGTCGAGGTCGCAGCCTTCGCTGGGGTTCTCGAGGTTGATCGTCGGCGGGATGACTTGGTCACGCAGCGCCAGCACCGAGAAGATGGCCTCGACACCGCCTGCCGCACCGAGCAGATGCCCGGTCATGGATTTCGTGGAACTCACCGGCAGGTGCCGGGCATGTTCGCCGAACGCGGCCTTCACGGCCAGCGTCTCGGCCAAGTCGCCCAGTGGCGTAGACGTGCCGTGTGCGTTGACGTAGTCCACGGCGTCGGCGTTGATTGCGGAATCCTTCAACGCGTTCTGCATGCTGCGGCGCGCACCGTTGCCGTCTTCAGGCGGTGCGGTGATGTGGTGCGCATCACCCGACATGCCAAGGCCGATCAATTCGGCGTAGATGCGAGCCCCGCGCGCCTTGGCGTATTCATATTCTTCCAGCACCAGCACGCCCGCACCGTCGGCCAGTACAAAGCCGTCGCGGTCACGGTCCCACGGCCGGCTGGCATGCTGCGGGTCGTCATTGCGGGTCGACAGCGCCCGCGCCTGACAAAACCCAGCCAGGCCGGCCGGCGCCGAACCCGCCTCGGCGCCACCGGCGATGAACACGTCGGCGTCACCGTGCTGGATCATCCGCATGCCGATGCCGATGCAATGCACAGACGTCGTGCAGGCGGAAACCGCCGCAAGATTCGGGCCGGTGATCCCCAGATCCATGGAGATGTAGCCCGAGATCATGTTGATGATGCTGGACGGCACGAAGAACGGCGATACCCGGCCGGGGCCGCGTTCATGCAGCTTGCGGCATTCCTGCTCGATGGTGCCGATGCCGCCGATCCCGGAACCAACACAAACGCCAATGCGCTCCCGGTTCGTGTCCGTGATGTCCAGCCCGGAATCCTTCACTGCCTGCTTGGCAGCGCCAACCCCGTAATGAATGAAAGGGTCGGTCTTGCGCGCTTCCTTCGCCCCCATCCAGTCCGTCACCTCGAAGCCCTGCACCAGACCGGCGAAGCGGGTGGTGTAGGCGGAAACGTCGTAGCTCGTGATCGGCGCGATACCGCCACGTCCGGCCAGGATGTTGTCCCAGGCCGTCCCGAGATTCGATCCAACAGGCGAGACGATGCCCAGGCCCGTGACAACGACACGACGTTCCGTCATGGTGTGCTCAACGTGGGGACGGCAAGGATGAAGCCGAGAGGCGCCTTGTACTTCACGAAGCGTTGCTGGCGTGCGCCTTGATGTAGTTCAGTACATCCTGGAAAGTCACGATCTTCTCTGCTTCCTCGTCCGGGATGTCGATCTCGAACTCTTCTTCAAGCGCCATCACGAGCTCGACGGTATCCAGCGAATCCGCACCGAGATCCTCGACGAAGGAGGCGTTCGGCGTGATCTGCTCCTCGCTGACGGAGAGCTGTTCCGCGATGATCTTCTTGACTTTGTCTTCCAAACTGCTCATTGAGTAACTCCCTCGCGTGGAGTGTGGCAAAAGGGGGTGAAGCTGCGCGCATTGTAAGTGCTCGCGCAAAGCGCCGCCAGCAACATGGCGGGTGCTCAATTCATGTACAGGCCGCCGTTGACATTGAGCGTTTCGCCGTTGATGTAGCCAGCTTCCGCGGAAGCCAGGAACGCGACCGCGGCAGCGATGTCCTCGACCGTTCCGAGGCGGCCGGCAGGGACCTGCGCCAGCAGCGCGTCGCGGGCCTTGTCGCCCAGCGCCGCCGTCATATCGGTGGCGATGAAGCCGGGTGCGACTACGTTCACCGTCACGCCACGCCGCCCGACTTCTTTCGCCAGCGACCGCGACAGCCCGGCGAGGCCGGCCTTGGCGGCGCAATAGTTCGCCTGGCCGGGGTTGCCCATGGCGGCGACGACGGAACCGACGTTGACGATGCGGCCGTAACGCGCCTTGAGCATGGCCGGCAGCGCCGTGCGGCACAGCCTGAATGTTCCGGTAAGGTTGGTGCCGATCACCGCATCCCAGTCCTCGTCCTTCATGCGCATGGCCAGCCCGTCGCGCGTGATGCCGGCGTTGTTGACGAGAATGCCGATCGGCCCGACGTCCGTCGCCAGCGCCTTGAACCAGTCCTCCAGCCCTTGCGGTTTGGAAACGTCGAGTACCCTCCCCTCGCCGCCATGCGGCTGCAGCGCGGCGGCGATCGCCGCGGCGCCGGCTTCAGTGGTGGCGGTGCCCACGACGCGAGCGCCGTCTGCGGCGAGTCGCTGCGCGATGGCCTGGCCGATGCCGCGCGAGGCGCCGGTGACCAGGGCGATCTGTCCTTCCAGTTTCATGAAGTTCTCCCTTCAGGCGGCGCTGCGCACGGCATCGGCGGCCGCGCGCAGTTGTTCCGGTTCTTCCAGTGAATAGCTCTTCGCATCGCGCGCGATGCGGCGGTTCAGGCCACCGAGAACGCGCGCCGGGCCGCATTCGAGCAATGTGTCGATGCCCTGCCCGACCAGCCCGGCAACGGTTTGCGACCAGCGTACCGGGTTGAACAACTGCTCAGCCAGGGCCCGGCGGATTTCGCTCGCATCCGTGCGCGGCTGCGTATCGACATTGTGGTGGACGGGAACGATCGGCGCCTTGAACACAACTTTCGCCAGTTCCGCGGCCAGCTTCTGCGCCGCGGGTTTCATGATCGAGCAGTGCGACGGCACCGACATGGCGAGTTCCACGACCTTGCGCGCACCGAATTCCTTGCCATGCTCGTGCAGCCAGGCCAGCGCCGGCGTGCTGGCCGCGACCACGATCTGCCCTGGCGCGTTGAGGTTGGCCGGTTCCAGCATCTCGCCGGCTGGTGCTGCGGCGCAGAGCTTTCCCAGGTCTTCATCCGCCATGCCGATGATGGCGGCCATGCCCCCGCCCTTGCTGCCCGCAGCTTCGGCCATGAAGCGGCCGCGCTGTTCCACGAGGCGCACGGCGTCGGCGAAATCCAGCGCGCCGGCACACACCAGCGCCGCGTATTCGCCGAGGCTGTGTCCGGCCATGGCGGCCGGTGCCGGCAAGCCCAGCGCCTGCCAGACGCGCCACACGGCAACATCTGCCGCCACTAGTGCCGGCTGCACCTGGTCGGCGCGCTTCAACGCTTCTTCCGGGCCGTGCTCAACGAGCGCGCGAACGTCCCAGCCGACCGCCACCGAAGCCTCATCGAAGGTTTGTGCAACTTGCGGGAATTCAGCCCCCAGCGCATCGAGCATGCCGACAGACTGCGAACCCTGACCCGGAAACAACAATGCGTAATTCACCAGTTTCTCCCCAAAATACGGAAATGTGACCCAGTCCTGCAATGCCGAAACCACTGTCCGCCCAGCGCAACGGCCGTGTACAGCATGCCGGCCACCATCCCGCAGACGTGGGCGGCACCGATCACATCGCCGCCGATCAACGCGCGCTCCCAGGCCGGTGTCGGTGCGCTCATGGCCCACGCGACGCGCGCCACGATCGCCGCGACGCAGAATGCGGCAAAACCGTCCCGGTCGACAATCGCATCACGCCCGAGGTCCAGCGCCAGAAGCCCGTAGATCATGCCAGACAGACCTACGTAGCCGACAACCCCGGGCACGAAAAGGTACAGTCCGAGCCCGACGCCGAGCGCAAGACAGATCGTCCGCAACAGCCATCCGGCGACGCCCACGCGCACCCGGCACAGCCAGGCCCACAGCAGCAACCCCAGCACGTCCAGCAGCAGGTGCCAGCCGCCAAGGTGGACGAAATTGCAGGTGGCGAGGCGCCACCACTCGCCTTGCGCAATCAGTGGGCGAGAGAATGCCAGCGCATCGCGCGCACCGTCACCGGCCAGCCACAGCAGGCCCGCGAGAGCCGCCCATACTGTCGGTGCCGTCCAAATAGAGGAATCCGCTGCAGGACGCGGCCCGTTATGATGGCCGGCGAGGTGCAACATGCACTTCTCTTTCCTTCGTTCTCCAGGCAGACGCCTTCATCATGAATTGCACTTCCTTCTCCAGGTCCCGTCGGGCGGCGGGCTTCACATTGATCGAGATCATGGTTGTGATCGTGATCCTCGGCATTCTAGGTGCGATCGTCGTCCCGAAGATCATGGATCAGCCCGACAAGGCACGCGTGGCAGCGGCCAAGCAGGACATCCAGACGCTCAGTACAGCGCTGAGCATGTACAAACTCGACAACTTCGCCTACCCGTCGACCCAGCAGGGCCTGCAGGCACTGGCTCGGCAGCCATCCGGCGATCCGCCGGCGCCAAACTGGAAGCCGGGTGGTTACATCCAGAAGCTGCCCATTGATCCGTGGGGTCATCCCTATCAGTATCTGAATCCCGGCACGCACAATGACGAGTACGACCTGTTCAGCATGGGCGCGGATGGCCGGCCCGGCGGTACCGGGCTCGCCGCCGACATCGGCAACTGGTCGGCGGACGGCAACTGAGCCGCAGATCTTCGTGCGCCCGGCCCGGCCGCGATCCACAGCCCACGGGTTCACGCTGATCGAGATCAGCGTTGTCCTCGTCATCGTCGGTATCCTCGCCAGCCTCGTGGCACTGTCGATCACGAACCGCCCGCTGGCGGAGCGCCAGAAGTTCCAGGCCGACCGGCTGTACCAGCTGCTGCGGCTGGCGGCGGAACAGGCCCAGCTGCAGAGCACGGAAATCGGCCTGGTCGTCGGGCTTGACGGTTACCGCTTCGTGACGCTGGATGCCACCCGCCACTGGATTCCCTACGGCAACGGCCCGTTGCGGACTCGCAGGCTGCCGCCGTCTTTCAAGCTGCGCTTGCACATCGATCAGCACGCCATCACCGCACAACGGCTTGGCGGGCCGGTGACGTCCGGGGACGGCACGCAGGCTGGCGCGAATGACGATGGCGATAACAACGCCCAGGTCGTCACACCCCAGATCCTGCTGCTTTCGAGCGGCGAGACAACAGCTTTCCAGCTCGACATCACGGCGACGGGAAGTGGAATGACGTATCGCATCGCGGCAGACGAACTCGGGCACTTCACGATCAAGCAGGAAAACGGGTGATCGGCTCTGACTCATCCCGGCCAGGGCTGATCGCCGGCCCAGCAGATCATGGCTTTACCCTGCTTGAAGTGCTGGTGGCGGTCGCCGTGCTGGCGGTGGCGATGGGTGCCATCATCGCGTCCGGGGGTCGTTATGCCGACCGGGCCAGCGACCTGCGTGTGAAGACCCTGGCGCTATGGGTCGCCCACAACCGGCTGGCAGAGATCGAAATGACGCCATCCTGGCCACAGACCGGCACCAGCAGCGACGACGTCGAGATGGGCGGCAGGAAGTGGACCTGGCATGTGAAGGTGTCGGCAACGCCCGACCCGACGCTGCGGCGCGTCGACGTGCGTGTGACGCCACAAGGCCAGGATGCCGACAACCAGGCTTCACTCACCGCCTTCCTGTCGGCGTACGGCCGCCAGCGGACGCCACAATGAACCAGCGCGCACGCGGCTTCACCCTGCTGGAGATGATCGTGGTCATCGGCCTGTTCGCGCTGGTGGCGGCCATGGCCTACGGCGGACTGATGGCGGTGATGAAGACCCGCGCAGCGCTGGAACAACGTTTCGACCGCATGGCCGACCTGCAGAAAGCCTACTGGCTTTTGCGCGACGACTTCCAGAATGGCGTCGCGCGTCCCATCCTGGACGAGAATGGCGTGCTGCAACCGGCCTTGCGCTATATCGCTCTGGAACGTGAAGTCGACTTCACGCGCGGTGGCTGGACCAACCCCCTGCGCCTGCCACGCTCCACGCTGCGCCGCGTCGGCTACTGGTGGGACAGTGACAAGAAGGCCCTGATGCGCCGGACATGGCCGGTCCTGGACCGTGCGCCACAGACACAGGCCGTGGACACCACGCTGCTGACCGACGTCGACGGGGTAATGTGGCAGTTCCTTGACGGCAACGCGCAGTGGCAGGGCCAATGGCCGACGCAGCAAGCGGCGATCCAGGGCGCTGCGCAGGCGGCTGCGCAGACAGCAACGAACCCGGCAGGCGCCCTGCAAAGTCCGCCACCGCCGGTCGCGGTCGAGTTGACGATCAATACCAGCGACTGGGGGCGCTTGCGTTTCCTGTTCCAGGTCGGGCTCACGCCACCGGCGAACACGAACCTGCAGACCAGCGTCGTGCCCCCTGGTGGGAACGTCTTTTCGCGGACTACACCGGGCGGTGTCATCCCGAACACGCCCCAGATTCCGGCAGGTGTCTTGCCTTGATCCGCCCCCTGCCCCGCCAGCGCGGTGTTGCGCTCATCACCGCGATCTTCGTCGTGGCCCTTGCCACCATCGTGGCCACTGCGCTGGTCAGCGCCACCGGCATGGCCCTGCAACGCATGCAGAACCTGCGGGATTCAGAGGCCGCCTGGTGGTACGCGTTCGGTCTGGAAGACTGGGTGGCCGGCCTGCTGCAACGACGCCCCGGCCAGCCGGCCGTCGACTATCTCGGTGAGCAGTGGGCCCAGCCGGTCACGAACCTGCCCTACGACCGCGGCACCGTCAGCGGCCACCTGATCGACCTGCAGGGGCGGTTCAACCTCAACAACCTTGCCGCTACCGGAAACGACCTTGAATACTACGAGCGGCAATTTCGCCTGCTGCTGGCCAGCATCCCTGACTTTCCCCAGGGCGGCGACACCCTGAACCTCGGGCAGCGCATCCACGTCTGGCTGACGCCAGCCGCTCCCGGCATCCCGCCACCGGACGCTGCCCAGTACCTGTCACTGACCCCGCCCTACATGCCGGCCGGGCAGGAGTTCTTGAGCCCCAGCGGGCTGCTGGCGGTGGCCGGCGTCACGCCGCAGATCTACGATGCGCTGGCCCCCTACATTGCCGCGCTGCCGGAAGTCGGCACGAAGATCAACGTCAACACCGCCCCCCTGCCGGTGCTGCTGTCGCTGGCCATGGACGTCAACGCGAATCGCCTGTCGAGTTTCGCCGCGACGCGCACGAAGGAGCCGGCGCCAACGGTGCAGGCACTCTACGGCACGCAGCTCAACTTGCTGCCTGCCGACGTACCGCAAACCCGTGTCGACGTCCAGACCAGCTACTTCCAGTTGCAGGGCTACATCGCGGTTGGCAGTGCGAAACTCAACCTGTACAGTTCGATCCGCCGCCAGGCTGGCGGTGCCCCTGTGGTCTATGCGCGCTCGACTGGTGCGGAATGAATCCGCCGTGCCGCCCCCGTCTCCCGTAAAATTCCCGCGTGCGCGAAACTCTCTACATCCGCTGGCGTGATCCAGCACCACAAGCGCTGCCTTACGCGCTCGTCCAGGGCGACGCGCCCGGCAGCGTCGTGGTCGAGCACGCCGCCCCCGATGCGGTGCTGGCCCTTGCGATGACCCGGCGCGTGGTCCTGTTCGTGCCGGGGACGGACGTCCAGCTCGCAAGCTGCGAAGTGCCATCACGGCAATCCGGCAAGGTCCTCCAGGCGGTACCGTTCCTCATCGAGGAACAGCTTGCCGAGGACGTCGAGACCCTGCATTTCGCCATCGGCAGCCGGCAAGTTGTGGCGGGCTATCCGGTCGCCGTCGTCACGCGCGCGAAGATGGATGCCTGGCTCGCACCCTTGCGCGAACGTGGGATAGAAGTCGACGCCGTGGTGCCGGAAACGCTGTGCCTGCCGCAGCCTCAAGCGGACGGCTCATGGCCGGTGCTGGTCGAGCCGGACCTGCTGACGGTGCGCAGCGGTGCGTTCTACGGCTTCAGTTGCGCTCCGCATGATGCCGCGCTGTACCTCGACATCGCTGAAACCACCGGAACCGACCGCCATGCGCTGGAATTGCTGCTGACGCAGGACTGCAGTGCCACGAATTTCGACGCCGGAGGCCGTGCCGTGGAACTGCGTCCCGGATACCGGGACCCGCTGCAGATCCTCATCCACCACTACCGACCAGCCACAGCCATCGACCTGCTGCAGGGCGACTACTCGCGGCGCGCCAACCTGCAGCGCCTGTGGCAGCCGTGGCGCTTCGCCGCCGCGTTGCTGGTGGCGGTCCTCGCGCTGGGCTGGCTCACGAACGTGATCGACGCCGTCCGCCTTGGACACGCTGCGCAGGCGCAGGAAGCCGCGAACATCGCGCGTTTCCACACCCTGTTTCCGGACGAGCCGACTTCGCTGGATCTGTCGCTCGCCCTCCAGCAGGTCGCCGCCCGCGCGGGCGGCGGCAACAATGCTTCATTGACGGAACTGCTGCAGCAGACGGCAACGGCGCTGGTCGCAGCCGGGGGGCTGAGCGTCGAGGAACTGCAGTATCACGACCGCGCCCTGTACGTGAACCTGACAGGCAGCGACGTGCAGGCGCTCGACCGCCTGCGGACATGGTTCACCGACCACCCCCAGACCCGCCTCGATGTCCAGAACGCGAACGCCACCGGCGACGAAGTGAAGATTCTCATCAAGGTCACTGCGTCATGACGTTCAAGGATCAGCTCGCAGCCTGGCTGGCGCCGGTCGCCGCACAGCTTGCGCCGCTGCGTGAGCATTACGCCGCCCTGCAGCCGCGTGAACGCAAGATCGTGCTGGCCGGCACTGCGTGCGCGGCATTGGCGGTGATTTACCTCGCGGTGTGGGAGCCGGCCGTCCATGCCCGCGCGAACAACCTGCAGGCCCTGCAGCAAGCGCGCGACACAGCGCTGCAGATCGAGGTGCTTGCCGCACGTGCGCCGGTGCCGAATGCCACATCCGCGCACCACGGTGACGCGGACGGCCGTTCGCTGCTGACCGTTGTGGACCTCGCCAGCCGCGGCGCAAAGAACCTTTCGGCGCCGGTGCGCCTGCAGCCGGACGGCGACAGGAAAGTCCGCATCTGGTTCGAACACGCCTCCTTCCCAGCCCTCGTGCAGTGGATCGATGCCCTGCAGGTGCAACACGGCATCACCGTCGGCGACGCCGACATCGCGCGCGGCAAGGCCCAAGGCACGGTGGACGCCCGCTTCTCGCTGCAAGGCCAGCCGTGACGAAACTCCGCCTTCCCAAGGTCACTTCATGAAACGGCGCTGGCTCATCCTGGCGGCGGTCGCCGTCTTTGCCTGCACGCTGGTGCTGCGCACGCCGGCCGCCAATCTCGTGGCGTGGTTCCTGCCCGCAAACCTGCCGATACAACTGTTCGGCGTCAGCGGCACACTGCATCACGGCCAGATCGCCACCCTCACCTACCGCCAGCATCCAGTCGTCGAAGCGTTGCACTGGACGTTCAAACCGCTGTGGCTGCTGGCCGGGCGCGCAGCAGTCCAGGTCGAAGGGGACGCCGCGGACGACCTCCGCATCGACGGGAATCTCGCGGCGAGCCTTTCAACCTTGCATGCATCGGATCTGAACATCGAGGGCCGCATCGCGGCGCTGGCGGCGACGGCCGGCTACGCCTTCGTCCCGGTTGATGGCCAGCTCCACGTCACGCTGCATCGTGCGGCGGTGACGCGCACCGCGATCGACGCGCTGGATGCCGATGTCACGCTCAAGGGCCTGCGCTGGAGCCTGAGCGCGAAGCCGATCGAACTCGGGGATTTCACGGCCCACGCCATCCGCACCGACAAGGGCGGCATCGAGGCGAAGCTGAGCAGTCCATCAGGCCCGCTCGACGTTTCCGGCACCGCAACACTGAGCGCCGAAGGGCGCTATGCACTGGATCTGAAGCTGAAATCTCGCCCCGGCGCACCAGCCACCGTCAGGAACCTGCTGCAGGCGCTCGGCCGTCCGGACGCCACCGGCGCCTACCGCCTGCACCAGACGGGAACCTCGCCGTGGCCCGCGGCCCGGCCCGCGAAGCCGTGAGCGTGAAGACGGCGGCCGGGCTTGCTGGCCTGGCCTTCCTGTACGCTTGTGGGGCGTGGCTGGCGACGGCACTGACCGCATCGGCAGGGCTGCAAGCCATCGCCCGGCTCGCCACCCACTGGCCGGCGACGATGCATTTCCAACCCTTGTTGATGGCCTTGTTCGGAACCCTGGTACTCGCCATCGTGGCGATCCTGACGGTTGCCGTGCTGGCCCGCCTCGTGGCTCGTCATCGCCTGCTGTGGGCGGCCGCAATCGCCCTGCCCGCCGCCCTGCCATGGCTGTGGAACGCCGGCCTGCTGCAGGCTGCCGGTCTGCAATTCGCCTCCGGTGCGTTGCTGATGCTGGCGTTTGAAACCGCCAAGACCCTCCTGCTGCCGGTTCTGCTTGTCCCCTTCGTGCCACGTTTCCTGCCGGGGCCGCCACCGCCATGAACGACATCGCGGCGGGCCACGGCCGCCACGTCATCGTCGGCTTGTCGGGTGGTGTGGACTCCGCAGTATCGGCCTGGCGGCTCAAGGCGGCGGGCTGGCGCGTTTCCGCCCTGTTCATGGTGAACTGGACCGAGGACGAAGCCGGTTACTGCACGGCAGCGGACGATTTCCAGTCCGCCCGCGCCGTGTGTGAGGAGCTCGACATTCCCCTACACCGCGTGGACTTCTCCGCGATCTATCGCCGACAGGTGTTCGACCACTTCCTCGCTGCCTATGCGGCCGGCAAGACACCAAACCCGGACCTGGCCTGCAACCGCGAAGTGAAGTTTGGCCCCTTCATCGACCATGCCCGGCGGCTGGGTGCCGACTGCGTGGCAACCGGCCACTACGCACGTCTCGCGCACGACACGCATGGCGCCCACCTGCTGCGCGCCACGGACGAAAACAAGGACCAGACGTATTTTCTCGCCACCGTCGACGTGGAGCGCTTTGAAAATGTCCTGTTCCCAATCGGCGACCTCACGAAACCCGAAGTTCGTGAGCTGGCGCGCAAGGCCGGTCTGCCGAACCATACCCGGCACGACTCCACCGGCATCTGCTTCATCGGCGAACGCCACTTGCGGCCTTTTCTGTCGCGCTACCTCACCGCACGCCCCGGCCCCATCCTCACCGTGGACGGCCGCAAAGTCGGCGAGCACGCCGGGCTGTGGGCCTACACGCTCGGCCAGCGCCGCGGCCTGAACGTCGGCGGCCAGCCCGCTGCTAAAGAAGCGCCGTGGTACGTCGTCGACAAGGACCCGGCGCGCAATGCGCTGATCGTGTCGCAGCACCACGACGACCCACGGCTGCTGTCGAATACCCTGGGAATCGCGTCATTCCATTGGCTGCACCGCCCCGCAGCCTTCCCCGTGACACTCACAGGACGTGTCCGCCATCGTCAACCGTTGCAGGCGGTGGAAGTGCATCTGACGGGAAAGAGTGGCGTGCACGCCGTCTTCGCGACACCGCAACGCGCGGTTGTTCCAGGCCAATATCTGGTGCTCTACGCGGGCGAAGAATGTCTCGGCGGCGGGGAAATCACCAGCGTTGGAGCTCAGGATTCCGTATCCTGAGGATGATCGTTCCCGGCATCGGATGACGCCTTGCGATCCTTGCGGTTGAGCACCTTGCGGATGTAGTGCCCGTCTTCCAGCAGCTCGAACTGGTCGGACAGCAGCTCGCCGATCTCGCGGTTGATGGTGCGGATGGCGTTGTACACCATGCCGATGGTGCGGCCGTGGGCATCGCGCAACGTGCGCGACTTGTCCTCCAGCACGCCCAGCCGCTCCAGCGCATCGAATGGCAGTGCAGCGATCGTCTGGTGCACTTGTTCGACGGACGTCGCGCCGCGATCAACCGCCTGCTGGATCAGGTCCTTGAGCAGTTCGACACGTTCCAGTTTCGTCATGGCCAGCTCCGCAAGGCACGCAAGGGCAATAGATGGATTATCGTGGCGCGCAATCCCGCATGGCGTCAACACGTACTCACGCCCTTGCCGCACTCCGGAAAACTCGCCATGGCACCTTCCGCCCACCGCCGCAAGACCTACGACGCGCTGCTCGACGCTGCACTCGGGCTCACCGCGCAGGGCCGTGGCTTCGCCAGCCTGAGCCTGCGAGAAGTAACCCGCACTGCCGGCGTGGTACCCACCGCTTTCTACCGCCACTTTGAAAGCATGGACGAGCTCGGTCTGGCGCTGGTGGATTGTTCCGCCGGCGCCTTGCGCACGTTGATGCACGAAGCTCGCAGCGCGGAACTGGATGGCAACCACCTCGTGCGCCGATCCGTGGACACGTTCTTCGATTTCGTGGCGCAGCACGCCGCCCTGTTCCTGTTCCTGGTGCGCGAGCAGACCGGTGGCTCCTCCGCGGTGCGCGACGCGCTGGCCGTCGTCATCCGCTTGTTTATCGCCGACCTCGCCACCGACCTGGCTCGCGCCCCGCTGTTGCGGCACGTGGCAACCGCCGACCTGAACCTGTTGGCGGAATTGATTACCAACACCGTTTCTGCGGCCATTCCCGGCTTCCTCGGGGCGGGCGAGAATCAGCGTCAGGCCGTGCGCAACCGCGTTGAAAAGCAGCTGCGCATCATCCTGCTCGGCGCCGCGCAATGGCAAGCATCGCCGTCGCAGAAGCCTGCCTGACACAACGCGTAATCCGATCGACACGAATCTCAAGTGTCTTTATCGTTCTTGTTTTAAATTCAATATCAATAATATATAGACGATATCTCGATGAATTCTCCTTATCCATACCTGCTCGCCCCACTCACCGTCGGCGCTGTCACGCTGCGCAACCGCGTCATCATGGGTTCGATGCACACCGGGCTGGAGGACAGCCGCAAGGACTTTCCCCGCCTCGCCGCCTACTATGCGGAACGCGCTGCGGGCGGCGTGGGGTTGATCGTCACCGGCGGCTTTGCACCCAACATCGCGGGCTGGGCCAAGCCGCTTGCCGGAACGCTGGCGACGCATGCCGCCGCTTCCCGGCACCGTGTCATCACGGACGCCGTCCATGCCGCCGGCGGCCGCATCGCGTTGCAGATTCTGCACACCGGCCGCTATGGCTACCACCCGTTCGTCGTGGCCCCGTCGCGGCTGAAGTCGCCGATTTCGCCATTTGCACCGCGTGCACTGTCCGCCCACGGCATCGAACGCCAGATCCAGGCCTTTGCACGCTGCGCGGCACTGGCGCAGGAAGCCGGCTATGACGGCGTGGAAGTGATGGGCTCGGAAGGCTATTTCATCAACCAGTTCATCGCCGCCCACACCAACCACCGTACTGACGAATGGGGCGGCAGCTACATCAACCGCATGCGCCTGCCGGTGGAAATCGTGCGCCGCGTGCGCGAACGTGTCGGGCCGGACTTCGTGATCATCTACCGCCTGTCGATGCTGGATCTCGTGCCGGACGGCAGCACCTGGGACGAAGTCGTGACGCTGGCCAAAGCGGTGGAAACGGCGGGTGCCAGCATCCTCAACACCGGCATCGGCTGGCACGAGGCGCGCATCCCCACCATCGCCACCTCGGTGCCGCGCGCCGCATTCTCGTGGGTCACGAAGAAGTTGAAAGGTGAAGTCGGGATTCCACTCGTCACCTCCAACCGCATCAACACGCCGGATGTAGGGGAACGCGTGCTCGCCGAAGGCTGCGCGGATCTGGTGTCCATGGCACGCCCGTTCCTGGCGGACCCGGAATTCGTGAACAAGGCCGCCGCCGGACGTGCGGACCGCATCAACACCTGCATCGCCTGCAACCAGGCCTGTCTCGACCATCTGTTCGTCAATCGCAAGGCAAGCTGTCTGGTAAATCCACGCGCTTGCCATGAGACGGAACTGAATTACACACCTGCCGCACAGCCACGCCGCTACGCCGTGGTCGGTGCCGGCCCCGCCGGGCTGGCTTGTGCCACCGTGCTGGCACAGCGCGGACACGCCGTCGACTTGTTCGAGGCAGCGGACGATATTGGCGGCCAGTTCGACATGGCATGCCGCATTCCCGGCAAGGAAGAATTCAACGAAACGCTGCGCTATTTCCGCACGCGTATCGCAGACACCGGCGTCAAGCTGCATTTGTCGACGCGGGTGGCAGCACCGACCTTGATCGACGCCCACTACGACAGCGTGATCCTCGCCACCGGTGTGGTACCGCGCGATCCGCAGCTGCCTGGCCAGGCTGAAGGTGCTGCGCGCGGGCAAGTGCTTACCTATGTTGAAGTGCTGCGCGGACAGCGCCCCATGGGCCGGCGCGTAGCCGTCGTCGGCGCCGGCGGCATCGGCTTCGACGTGGCGGAATATCTCGTCAACGGCGGCCATTCCGCGACATTGGATGCCCCGCTGTGGCGGCGGGAATGGGGCGTGGCAGACCCGGAACAGACGCGCGGCGGGCTGGGCCGGCCGGAAATCACCCCGCCCGCGCATGAAGTCTGGCTGCTGCAGCGCAAGGACGAGCGCCTGGGTCAGCGGCTGGGCAAGACCACGGGCTGGATCCATCGCGCGGAGCTGCACAAGAAACAGGTGAAGATGGTCGGCGGCGTGAACTACGAAGGCATCAGCGAACAGGGGCTTGCCATCAGCTACGGGCAGCAGCACGAAAAGGCGGAACTGCTGGAAGTCGACACCATCGTGCTGTGCGCGGGCCAGCTTTCGGTGCGCGAACTGCAGGAACCGCTGGAATCCGCTGGCGTCCCTTTCCACGTCATCGGCGGCGCCGCGCTGGCGGCGGAACTCGACGCGAAACGCGCCATCGACGCGGCCTGCCGGTTGGCCACCACGCTGTGAAGCCTGTGCCGCCGGCACGCAACGGCCGCCGGCGCTGCCGTTGCGAGGTCACGACGGCGATGCCGCAACCAAAGTTGACGCCAGTCAAGGTCAAATCATCCGCGCACCCTATAGGGTATCTGGCCCGGTACGATTGAGGCATCGGCAGGCCGAAATAGCGCCGGCGCCTTTCCACGGTTCAAGGGAATATCCATGCAATCGAGTCCACTCGCGCCCGCCTCGGTGACCGCCGAGGATGAGCAGGCCCTGTCCAGGGTTTTTTCCGCCTATACCCTCACCGGGACGCTGTGGCTGCTGTTCGGCACGGCGGTCGGCCTGCTGGTGGCGTTCAAGTTCGGCGCGCCGGACTTCTGGGCCGAGAAATACCTGACTTTCGGCCGCCTGCGCCCGATCCACACGAATTCGGTGTTCTACGGCTTCGCGACCCTCATGCTGATCGGCGCCGCCTACCATGTCGTGGCACGCAGTTGCGGCACGCGGCTGTACAGCGCGAAGCTGGCGTGGCTGGGGCTGTGGCTGTTCAATATCGCAGCTGTCGCGGGAACTGTCGCGCTGTCACTGGGCTACAACTACGGCGACCTGGAATACCGCGAATGGCCGTGGCCGATTCGCCTGATCTTCATCGCCGCAGTTGCCGTCACGGGGTGGAACCTGCTGGCCACCATGCTGCACCGTGCGTCCCGCGACCTATATCTGTCGAACTGGTACATCGGCGCTGGCGTGCTGTGGGGCTCCATCATCGCCATCGTCGCGATCATCCCGATCTACCAGCACGGCCTGGGCATGATGGCGATTTCCGGCTACTACATGCACAACGCCGTCGGCATGTGGTTCACACCACTGGCGCTGGGGCTGTTCTACTACGCGATCCCGAAAGTCCTGAACCGCCCGATCTACTCCTATTCCCTGGGCGTGCTCGCGTTCTGGACGAACCTGATGTTCTACCCGCTGCTTGGTGGCCATCATTTCCTGTTCTCGCCGCTGCCGTGGTGGCTCCAGACCGCTGCCGTCATCTGCAGCGTGGCAATGATCGTGCCGGTGTTCGCCGGCAGTGCGAACTACCTGCTGACGATGCGCGGTCGCTACCACGGGCGCATCGAGTCCTACCCGCTCGCTTTCCTGTTCATCGGCGTGCTGTGCTACCTGTTCGGGTCCACCCAGGGCACGCTGGAAGCGCTGCGGTCGCTGCAGGATCTGTGGCACTTCACGAACTTCACGGTCGGCCATTCCCACCTGACGATGTACGGCTTCGTGACCTTCGCGGCGTGGGGTGCGGTCTACGCGCTGCTGCCGCTGTCCACCGGCAAGAATCCCGGCCGCTTCGGCATGGCGACGCACTTCTGGCTGGCGCTCGTCGGCATGGGCATGTACGTCATCGCCCTGTCCATCGGCGGCAGCGTTCAGGGCTGGGACTGGATCCAGCACGCGCCGTTCATCAAGTCCGTGACCGACATGAAGACCTACTATCTGTGGCGCGGCATCGGCGGCATGCTGATGTTCGTCTCGCACATCGTCTTCGCGTGGAACGTGTGGCGCATGACGTTCGGCAAGTCCGGGGATGCGCCCTCGCCCATCATGGAACCGGAAGCGGAGAGCACGCCATGAAGGAAATGATCAAGATCATCGGCGGCGCTGCACTGCTGTACCTCGTGATCGTGATGCTCATCGCGGTGCTGCCCGCCATCGATTTGTCGAAGACACCCGCCGGCCCGGGCGTCGTCCCGCTCACACCGCTGGAAGCCCACGGACGGCAGGTCTTCGCCGCCAACGGCTGCGCCTACTGCCACACCCAGCAGGTCCGGCCGACGCCAGCCGATGCCAATCTCGGCCGCCCGATGTCGCCCGGCGACTTCAAGTACCGCACGCCGGTACTGGCGGGTTCCGAGCGCACCGGCCCGGATCTCACGAATGTCGGCACCACGCGCGGCAGCGACGTCTGGCAATACATTCACCTGTACGACCCGCGCGCGGTGGAGCCGGACTCCATCATGCCGAACTTCAAGTTCCTGTTCCGCGTCGTTGATACGGTGCCTGAGGGCGAGACGGCCGTACCGCTGCCGCCGCAGTTCGCGCCCAAGCACGGTCACGTCATCCCGACCGCGGACGCCAAGGCACTCGTCGCCTACCTGCTGTCGTTGAAGCAGACCAAGATCCCCGGCTACAGCATGAATGGTGCCATGGGCGGCACGACTTCGGCTGCAGCTCCCTCAACAGCCGGCGGCACAAGCGCGGCCGGTGATACGGCACAGGGCGCTTCCCTGTACAGCTCGCACTGCGCCGCCTGCCACCAGGCCAGTGGCGCAGGCCTGCCCGGCGCGTTCCCACCGCTGAAAGGCAATGCCGTGGTGCAGGACAGGGACCCAACCGAGCACATCCATGTCGTGCTCAACGGACTGCACGGCAAGGCGATAGACGGCGTCACTTATGGCGGCGCCATGCCGCCGTTCGCCGGGTTGCTGAATGACGCGGACATCGCGGCGATCATCAACCACGAGCGCACATCGTGGGGCAATGCCGCACCGACGGTCACGGCCGCGGACGTCAAGGCGGTGCGCGACGGCAAGCCAGTGGCGGCTCCCACGACACCGGCTACGGCACCCGCGGTCGCCAGTCCCACCGCCGCGGCGACACCGGCGGCAGCCGAGAAAAGTGCCTATCAATTCGACGCCAAACGCGGCGATGCACTCTATGCCTCGACCTGCGCGGCTTGCCACCAGGCCAGCGGCGAAGGCCTGCCCGGTGCATTTCCGCCACTGAAAGGCAACCCGGCCGTATTGGCCGATGACCCCGCCGAACACCTCAGCACGATCCTCCACGGCGTGCACGGCAAGACGATCAACGGCCAGACCTACTCCAGCCCGATGCCACCGTTCGGCGGGCAGCTCGATGATGAACAGGTCGCGGATATCGCCAACCATGAGCGCACATCGTGGGGTAATGCTGCGCGGCATGTCACGCCGGCGGACGTGGCGAAGATCCGCGCACGGAAATGAGATTGGATCAGGAGAGATCAACATGCACGCCATGATGGAAGGCCCGCTGTGGGGCGTGATCGCGGTCGCGTCGGTCGCCGGCGTCGTGGCTGCGGCCTGCTTCGTGCTGATGTTCTGGTTCATCTTCAAGCCCGGCGAGAAGGACCCGCACCATCCGAAGTATGAAATCCTGCGCCGCGACCGCTGAGGCACATGACATGACAAAACCACACGTCCGCGTGTACGTAGACGACAACCCCACACCCGTGGTCGACGGCGAGTGGCCGACACAGCTCACGCTCGACACCCACACGCTCGGCGACGGCCCGCATCGCCTCACCGTGCGTGCGACCGACCAGCGCGGCGTCGAGGGTATCGAGGAAATCCCGTTCCACGTCCAGAACGGGCCAGGCATCATGGTGTCGGGGCTGCAGCCCGGCTCCACGCGGCGCGGCACGCTGCAACTGAACATCGACGCGTTTTCCGCCGACGACCCCTTCGACGCGCGCCGCGCCGAAGCCCGTTCGTCGATTCCAACCTGGGTCTGGGTGCTGATCACCCTTGTGTTCGCTTGGGTCGTCTACTACGTCGCCACGATGTGGGATGTCCCGGCAAAATACGCCACAACACCGACTTTCGGCGCCCCCGCCACATCCCAGCAGCAGGCCAGCCCCGCAGCACCGGACAGCGGCTCCTGACGCCCGTGCCGGGCGCCAGCGCGCGCCGCGCAAGCCCATGTCAACACCTGCGCCGCACGTGGGTTAAAGTGTGCCCGTTGGGGTAGATACGGTTTCAACGGGGTTCGAACGGGGCAAGGCGCAGATGCGTGATTCCGGCCAGATGATGATGATGGTCCATCGCGGCATGCTCGCCGCGGGGATCGACGTCGATGCCGTCTACGAACGCCTCGGCTACCACGCCCAGCAGCTTGAGCTGCGCAACCTGCGTACGCCGCACGCGCAGCAACTCCTGTTCTGGAACTGCCTCGAAGGCGTCACGGGCGACCCGGACATCGGCCTGCACCTGTGCCGGCACCTGCCGCACTACCGTGGGGAGATCCTTGAATACCTCGTCCTCAGCAGCCGGACGTTCGGCGATGGGCTGGCGCGTGCCAGCAAATACGTTCGCCTGTTGAGCGACGCCATCGAAATCCGGCTGGAAACCGGCGCCGATACCGCGTGCCTGAAAATCCGTACCTCGGCCTTGGGTGACGCCCCGCAGGCGCGGCATACAGAGATCTGCGTTGTCTACCAGATGATGCGCTTCGCCGCGTCCGTCACCGAACACCGGGCAACCGCCCAGCGTCTGTCGCTGCACTACCCGCGCCACGCCCCGCAGGCGGAATACGACACCTTGTTCCAGTGCCCGGTGACGTTCGGCACACCGGACGCCGAAATCCATTTCAACCCGGCCATCCTCGGCTGGCGCTCGCCACACTGGGACCCGGATCTGCTCAAGCTCAACGAGGAACTTGCGAACCGGCGCATGGCCGGGCTCGAACGCCAGGACCTCGTGCACCGGATTCGCGCCCTGTTTGCGCAGCGCCTGGAGCTGGAGCGCTGCGAACTCGACGACATCGCCGCCGAATTGGGCATGCCCGCACGCCGATTGCGTTTCGAGCTGTCACGCGCCGGCACCACGTTCAGCCAGCTGTTGAACGAATTCCGCTTCGCGCTCTCCAAGCGCCTGCTGGGCACCACCGGCGAACGTATCGAAAACATCGCCTACCTCACCGGCTTCTCCGAGCCCAGCACGTTCTACCGCGCTTTCAAGCGCTGGTCCGGCAAGACGCCCGTGCAATACCGCGAGGATCAGCAAGCGGAAGCGGACAAATAACCGGTCACGACGCAGCATTTCAGACCATTTGCCGCCTGGCTGCCTTGCCAGACAACCATCCCGCCCGTCTGTCGCGCCCCCCTCAACGGGAGGGAAATCTACGCTGCCGGAGTCGACTTCGACAGCAAGGATTCCCCACGTCTGGGGCCGTTAACCGCCAACCGCTGTCTGCCTGCAGTCCGCCTCGACCATGCTGGCACGAATGCCATCGAGGAAGTCATCGACCAGGCGCAGGAACTTGCCCCTGATGAACGGCCCCGCCATCGGCCGGTAGACGAGCGGGACGGGTACGTCGCGCAACTGGCCAGACAGCTTCAGAATCAACCGGCAACCTGGCTTGTCGGAGACGACGGACAGCTCCGCAGCCAACTGCGCGTTGCCGGACTCCGGCACCGGCGTCCAGCATAGGCTGCGTGCGTTGCGGTCGATCTGGGTCTTGACGTGAAATTCCGCGTCATAGGCAACACGCGCGGCGCGTGAGCCGATGGTCTTCATGCGCCAGCGGTATTCGTTCGCCCCCAGCGCGTGCAGTTCCGCCAGCTTGGGGAAGCGACGCAGCGTTGAGGCAATGTCGACAAACAGGAAATCGGCGTTCTCGACAGGAGCGCGTACGGCGAGGTCGCGCTCGATCGACAGTTTGACGTCCATGGGCCACTCCAAAGGTTGGTGGCGGCAGTTTCACGGACTTCCGATGCTGCGGCCATGGCTTCAGCAGAACGATAAACCGCTCTGCAGCCAATACCGGACGGTCGGGGTCAAATGCCGGGCCAGCGCATGGCTGGCCCGGTTGTGGCTTTGCCGTCAGCCGACCGCGATTGCCGCCGCCGCGGCACCCAGCTTTACTTTCGCGCCGAGCTTGTGCAGCACGGCTTCCAGCGAGCCGAGGCACAGCAGCGCATTGTCCAGGGTTGCCCCCTGCCCCATGGTGCCGATGCGCCACACCTTGCCGGAGAAATCGCCCAGGCCCTTGCCGATGGCGATGCCGTGGTCGGCCACGAGCAAGGCCCGCACCTGTGCTTCGTCCACGCCTTCCGGAACTTTCACGGTGTTGATGGAATTCGCCTGCTCGGCCGGCGGCACGAGCATGGCAAGGCCCATGGCGTGAACGCCGGCGACGAAGGCCTTGTGCACACGCGCATGGCGCTGCCAGACGTTCTCCAGCCCTTCCTCGTGGACCAACAGCAGGCCTTCGTGCAAGCCGTACAGCGCGTTGATCGGTGCCGTGTGGTGGTAGCTGCGGCCGGTATGGCCACCGTCGCCCCAGTACTTCGTGAGCGAGGTGATGTCCATGAACCAGCTCTGCACCGGCGTCTTGCGGTTCTTGATGACGTCGTAGACGCGATCGTTGATCGTGACCGGCCCAAGGCCCGGCGGAACGGCCAGGCACTTCTGCGTGCCGGCGTACACGGCGTCGGCGCCCCACGCGTCCACTTCAACCGGAATGCCGCCCAGTGACGTGACGCAGTCCATCAGCGCCAGCGCGCCGGCGTCGTGGATCACCTGGATCAGGCTCTTGGCATCGGACAGCACACCAGTGGAAGTTTCCGCGTGCACGAAGCCGACCAGCTTCGCACCGGGGTTCGCCTTCAGCGTCTCACGCAGTGCCTGCGGATCCACGGCCCGGCCCCAAGGCTGCTGGAAGCGCACGACCTTCGCGCCAGCGCGTTCTGCCATCTGCGCCATGCGCTCGCCAAACACGCCGTTGATGCAGGCCACGAACAGGTCGCCCGGTTCGAGGATGTTGACGATCAACCCTTCCTGGCCAACGGTGGCCGGACCGGAAAACGGAAACGTCAGCTTGTTCTGTGTGCGGAACACGCCGCGCAAGCCATCCTTCAGATCTTCCATCATCTCCACGAAGGACGCGTCGAGGTGGCCGACGGTGGGGCGCGCCATGGCGGCCAGCACGCGGGGATGGACGGGAGACGGCCCCGGCCCGAAAAGCAGGCGGGCGGGCGGTTTGAAGGAAGTTCCTTTCACAGTGGTTCAGTCACGGACAAGTGGAAGCCGGCAAGGATAGAACAAACAAGGACGGAATCGTAGTTTGCGGGGCCGAGGCCGGGCCTGTGCCACACTTCCGGCATGAAGATCTTGATCCTCGGTGCCGGCGCGACCGGCGGTTATTTCGGTGCCCGGCTCGTGCAGGCCAGCCGCGACGTCACGTTCCTGCTGCGCCCGGCACGCGCGGACCTCGTTCGCGAGCACGGGCTGGCCCTGCACAGCGCGCATGGCGATGCGCTGCTGCACCCTTCGGTGGTGACGGACGCTGCCGAAGTGCCGAACGCGGACTTCGTGTTCCTTACCTGCAAGGCCTACGACCTGGCCTCCGCGGTGGACGCCATCGCCCCGGCCGTCGGCCCGCACACCACCGTCGTACCATTCCTGAACGGCATGGCGCATTACGACGTGCTCGATGCGCGCTTCGGCGCCGCCCGCGTTCTCGGCGGCTTCTGCGCGGTGCACGCCACGCTCGACGTCGACGGCAGCATCCGGCAATGGGGGCGCGTGCACCGCATCCGCTTCGGTGAACGCGACGGCAGCCCATCCAGGCGGGTGCGCGCACTGGAAGCGGCATTTGCGGAAACAAACTGCGACTGGGCCGCAAGCAGTGACATTCTCGGTGAAAGCTGGGGCAAGTGGATCATGCTCGCCAGCATGGCTGGCGTGCTGTGCCTGATGCGCGCCGACCTCGCCACCGTCATGGCTGCGCCGCATGGGCGCGAGATCTATGACGCCGCGGTGGAAGAATGCTGCGCCGTCGCTCGCGCGACAGGACACGCACCCGACCCCAGGGTGCTCGACGGCATCCATCGCATGTGTGAGAACGCCACGCGCGACACCACCGCCTCCATGCTGCGCGACCTGCGTGCCGGCCACCGTGTGGAAGCCGATCACACCATCGGCGACATGGTGCGGCGCGCCACCGGGTTCGGCATCGCCACACCCGTGCTCAGTGCCGCCTACTGCCACCTGAAGTGCTACGAAGCACTGCGCGACACAGGCTGAGCCGCCCGCATGCCGCACTGCAGTACGCTTGAACCCCTGTCTTCATTCCAACCCGTCCACATCATGGCCAACGAACCCCGCACCGCGAACATTCCCGAACCGCTCGACACGCCCTACCCCGGCACGCTGAAGTTGCATGTGGACGCCAGCGACACGCGGCAGGGCATCTTCCAGGTCCGCGAGACGATTCCCGCGCAGGCCGGCGAACTTGTGCTGCTGTACCCGCAATGGCTGCCGGGCCACCATTCCCCCACCGGGCCGATCGACCGCCTTGCCGGGCTGGTGGTCACGGCCGGCGGCAAGCCGCTGGCCTGGCAACGCGAGGCTTACGACGTCTGCGCGTTCCGCGTTCCGGTGCCGAAAGGCGTGGACAGCATCGAAGTGGAATTCCAGTACCTGTCCGCACGCACGGCCGCGCAAGGCCCGATCGAGATGACCGACGTGCTGCTCAACCTGTGCTGGGACAAGTGCTCGCTCTACCCCGCCGGCCACTACACGCGCCAGATCGCCGTGGAAGCCAGCGTCACGTTGCCGGCCGGCTGGGAATACGGCACCGCGCTGCGTGCGGCCCGGCACCGGAAAGACACCGTCACCTTCAAGCCCGTCGCCTACAACCTGCTCGTCGACTCTCCGCTCTACGCCGGCCTCCACGCCAGGAAGATCGATCTCGACCCTGGCGCAAAGGTGCCGGTCACGCTCAACGTGTTCGCGGACGCGCCGCGCTTTCTGGACATCACCGACGAACAGATCAAGCTGCACCGCAATCTCGTGCGACAGGCCTACCGGCTGTTCAAGTCCAAGCATTACGACCACTACGACTTTCTGCTGTCGGTATCCGACCAGCTTTCCGGCAAGGGGCTGGAGCACCACCAGTCCAGCGAGGACGGCCACCCCGCCGAATACTTCACGGACTGGGCCAACGGCGCGCCGCGCCGCGATCTGCTGGCGCACGAATACGAGCATTCCTGGAACGGGAAATTCCGCCGTCCGGCCAACAACTGGACGCCGAACTTCAACACGCCCATGGGCGACGGCCTGCTGTGGGTCTACGAAGGCCAGACGCAGTACTGGGGCTACGTGCTCACGGCACGCGCCGGCCTGTGGAGCGCCGAGCAGTACCGCGACGCACTGGCGCAGGTCGTCGCCGTCTATGACCGCGGCCGCCCCGGCTTCGCGTGGCGTGGCATCGACGACACCACGAACGACCCCACTGCCGCCCTGCGCCGCCCCCAGCCCTACTACAACTGGCAGATGCGCGAGGAGTACTACAACGCCGGCCAGCTCCTGTGGCTGTGGGTGGATGCCAGGATCCGTACGCTGACGAAAGGCCGGAAATCGCTCGACCATTTCGCCCGCGCCTTCTTCGGCGTGGACGACGGCGTGCGGGCCACGAAAACCTACGTGCGCGAGGACGTCATCGCCGCGCTGAACGGCGTGGTGAAGTTCGGGTGGGATGCCTTTCTCGCCCGCCACGTCATCGCCCATAGGCCGCCGCTGGAAGGCCTGCGTGCCGCCGGCTGGAAGCTCGTGTACCGCAACGAACCCAGCGACTACGAAAAACACACCGCCAAGCGCTACGGCACGCAGCCCGGCTTCATGTACTCCATTGGCCTCGGCATCGGCAAGGACGGGCACATCAACGACGTGCGCTGGCACGGTCCGGCCTACGACGCCGGCATCAGTTCCGGCGAAACCCTGCTCGCCGTCAACGGCACCGCCTACAAGCCGGAACTGCTCGCCGACGCCATCCAGCGCTCGAACACCGACCCGGCGCCGATCGAACTGCTGCTGAAATACCAGGACCGCTACCGCAGCGTTGCCCTCGACTACCACGACGGTCCGCAATACCCGCACCTCGCGCCGGTGAAAGGCGCGGAAGATCACCTGAGACGCATCATCGCGGCGAAGTGAACGCATCAAGCCCTTCTCCCCTCGCGGGAGAGGGGTCGGGGGGAGCGGACAAATCCGAACGCGTTGCGGAACCATAAACGCCGCCTGTTCACGCCGCGAACCCAACCCATCCGCCCCCAGCCGCAGGAAACACTACCCGCATGTTTGAAAACGCCTTCAACAACATCGACAAGGTCATGCGCAACGACGAAGGCCTGGCTTCGGAGCTGGACTACGCCGAGCAGACTTCATGGCTGCTGTTCCTGAAATACCTGGACGACATGGAAACCGAGTGGGCGGACGAAGCCGCGCTTGAAGGTCGCAGCTACACGCCGGTGCTCGACGCGCCCTATCGCTGGCGCGCCTGGGCGGCACCGAAGAAAGCGGACGGCACGCCCGACCACCATGCCGCGCGCACGGGCGAAGATCTGGTCGATTTCGTCAACAACAATCTGTTTGCCTGGCTCAAGCAGTTCCGCGACAGCGCCGACAGTGCCGACACGCTGGAATACAAGATCGGCGAAATCTTCTCGGAGATCGTCAACAAGTTCCGCTCCGGCTACACACTGCGCGATGCCATCGACATCGTGGACGGGCTGAACTTCAACAGCCAGCGGGCCAAGCACGAGCTGTCGGATCTTTACGAAACGCGCATCAAGCGCATGGGTAACGCCGGACGCAACGGTGGCGAGTACTACACGCCGCGGCCGCTGATCCGCGCGATGGTGAGAGTGGTTGCCCCGAAGCTGGGCGAAACCATTTACGACGGCGCCTGCGGCTCATGCGGATTCTTGTGCGAAGCGTTCGAATACCTGCGCCGCGATGACCTTTCCGCATCCGAGTGGAACCGGTTGCAGCGTCGCACCCTGTACGGGCAGGAAAAGAAATCGCTGGCCTATGTGATCGGCGTGATGAACATGATCCTGCACGGCATCGACACGCCCAACATCCGCCACACCAACACGCTCACCGAAGATGTCATGGCCATCCAGCACAAGGATCGCCACGACATCGTGCTGGCCAATCCGCCGTTCGGCGGCGGCGAGCGCAAGGAAGTGCAGCAGAACTTCCCGATCAAGTCCGGCGAGACGGCCTACCTGTTCCTGCAGCACTTCATGCGCAAGCTGAAGGCGGGCGGGCGCGGCGCGGTGGTGATCAAGAACACGTTTCTTTCCAACACCGACCACGCCAGCGTGGCGCTGCGCAAGGAACTGCTGGAAACCTGCAACCTGCACACGGTGCTGGATTGCCCGTCCGGCACCTTCCAGGGCGCGGGCGTCAAGACCGTGGTGCTGTGCTTCGAGAAGGGCGCGAAGACCCGCAAGACCTGGTACTACCAGCTCGATCCCGGTCGCTCGCTTGGCAAGACCAACCCGCTCAACGACGACGACCTTGCCGAATTCGTGAAGCTGCAAGCCACGAAGGCCGACAGCGCGCAAAGCTGGACGGTGCCCGCCAAGGACATCGACCAAACGGCTTGGGACCTGTCGGTCAAGAACCCCAACGCGCCCGAAGCCGCGCCGCTGCGCGAACCCGCGCAGATCATCGCCGACATGCTGGCGCGCGATGCGGAGACGGCGAAGATTCTGGAAGAGATTCGGGGAATGTTGTGAGTGCTGTTGCTGTGGGTCGTTTCATCAGCACAAAGGCAAAACGCCGAAAGCTGGCCGATGTAGTTCGGTTTGTCGGCGGCGGAACCCCATCAAAAGGAACGGCTGCGTTCTGGGGTGGTAATGTTCCATGGGTGTCGCCAAAAGACATGAAGTCCGATGTGATTTCGACATCGGAAGACAAAATAACCGCAGCAGCAATTGAGGGTTCGGCGACAAAGTGGATTCCGCGTGACGCGACGCTGATTGTCGTACGGTCGGGTATTCTCGCCAGGACGGTTCCGGTTTGTATCGCCGGACGCGACCTGACGATCAACCAAGACTTGAAGGCGCTGATCCCTGATAAATCTCTTGATCCGCGCTATCTGTTCTTGTTCCTGAAGTCGCGTGAGCCCGAGCTGCTGGAAAGCGTAACCAGCAGCGCAACGGTGCATCGTATCTCTACCGTGACGTTGGAATCCTTAGAGATCACGCTTCCGGCGCTGGACGAGCAAAAGCGGATCGTTGCGGTGCTCGATCAGGCCTTCGCTGCCCTCGACCGCGCCCGCGCCAACGCCGACGCCAATGTGGCGGATGCAAAACAGTTCATGGAGTCGTACGTCGAGCGTCAGTTGGCGAAGTCGATGGGTGCGGTTGTGACACTTCAAGAGCTTCTGGATACCGGGGCGATCGTCAGCCACTTGGATGGAAATCACGGCAGTGAATACCCGCGCAAGGATGAGTTCGTGACGGAAGGTGTGCCGTACATTTCCGCCAACTGCATTGATGGGAACGAAATCGATTTTGATCGCGCGAAGTACCTGACGCCCGAACGGGCTGCGCGCATACGCAAAGGTATTGCGCGAGATCGTGATGTGCTGTTTGCGCACAACGCGACGGTTGGACCCGTTGTATTGCTTCGAACGGACTATGAAGCGGTCATTCTTAGTACGTCGCTTACTTACTACAGGTGCGAGTCAACCAAGATCGTTCCGGAATTTCTGGTTTACGAAATGCGCGGGGCTGGCTTTCGACGGCAATACGAAGCGGTAATGAAGCAGGCAACGAGAAGCCAGGTTCCCATCACGGCGCAGAGAAAGTTTGTGCACACGATTCCGTCGGTCGCTATACAGCGGGAATTGGCGGAGAAGTGTTCAGAGGTCGAGAAGTTTTCCAGTGAGCTCGCGAGGAAGTACGCGGCACAGCTTGACGACCTCGCCGCCCTCCGCCAATCCCTGCTGCAAAAAGCCTTCGCGGGTGAGCTGAGCTGAGCATGTCGAACGCCGCGCCGCTCACGATTCCGTTCAAGGCACTGCGAGCGCGATGGCTCGGTGAGCCTGAGGTGGACATCCACCAAATCGATGAGCGGGTGGTGCGCGGGCATCCGGATTATGCGGATGCCAAGGCCGGGGACGGCGAGGCGGCGATCCGCCTCGTTGACGACACGCTCAACCCGGCGATCATCGAAACCCTGCGGCAGCGCTGGGGGCATGCACAGCTCACGTTGTTGCCGGTGGTGGCCGAGGAAAGCGAGGGTGCCAACGCCATACCGCTGGCCATGGCGCAGCGGTTGTCGCTGGCGCTCGGATGGGAAGTGGAGACGGGCATCATCCAGTCCAACGTGGCCGCGCGTACGCGCAAGGATGGCTACTACCGGCTGGCCATCCAGCCGATATTTGACGGAACGGCCGACGTTCATCAGCCGTTTCTGCTGGTGGATGATTTTGTCGGCCAGGGCGCCACACTGGCTAATCTGCGTGGTCACCTCATGCAGATCGGTGGCCGTGTGGCGGGCTTCACTTCACTTGCGGGCAAGGTGGTTTCGCGTAGGATTGCCCTACGGCAGGAAACGTTGGCCGTATTGAGGAACATTCATGGCGAAGGTCTTGAAAATTGGTGGCGGCAAGTTTTCGGCTTTGACTTCGAGCGGCTTACGGAATCCGAAGCGCGATACCTCAGCATCCGCACGGATGCTGAACGCGTCCGAAAGGAAATCGCTGCGCGAATTCGCGAACAGCAGGATCGCGTCGGGTAGCGTGCTGACAAAGCGGGACGCAAGCGGCCGTTTCGTGATTACTACCGGGGCGTCGCATCGTACAGTTGTGAGCAAACGCTCCAGTCGTTGATGCTTGGCGCGATGGTCGGGGCGGCGTCCGCACGCGTATTGAAGGGGGCGAGATGAACATCAAGACCGATCCGGCTGAGCGTCGATCCGAGTTTCATGCGCTGGCAGAGCGGCGCTACGCCGAATTCCTCGAATCCGGCAGGAGCATCCCGTGGGAGGAGGTGCGACGTTACCTGCAGGATCGGCTCGCGGGAAAGAGAGTGAAGCGGCCGGTGGCCCGCAAGTTCACTGGCGCGTAGGGCCGCCAGGATGCCCCAGCTGGAAACCGAAGCCGATACCCGCGCCAACCGGATCGATCCGGTGCTGCGTGATGCGGGCTGGGGCGTGGTGGAAGGTTCGCGCATCCGCCGCGAGATGATCTGCCCCGGCCGCATCACCGGCGGCGGCCGTGTGAATCCGTTGTCGGCGGATTACGTGTTGAGTTTCCGTGGTCACAAGCTGGCCGTGGTCGAGGCCAAGCGCGCTGGGCTCGGCTACACCGAAGGCGTGGGCCAGGCCAAGGATTACGCGCAACGCCTGCAGGCGCGTTTCGCCTACGCCACCAACGGCATCGGCTGGTACGGCATCGACATGGCGAGCGGCAAGGAAGGCGACCTCGCGTTGCCGTTTCCATCGCCGCAGGCGTTGTGGGAACGCTGCTTTCCGCAGGACAACGCGTGGCGCGACCGTTTCGGCGCGGTGCCGTTCGAAACCGACGGTGGCAAGTGGCAGCCCCGTTATTACCAGCACAACGCCATCCATGCGGTGCTGGAAGCGATCGCCAATGGCCGGAATCGCATCCTGCTGACACTGGCGACCGGCACCGGCAAGACGTCCATCGCTTTCCAGATTGCGTGGAAGCTGTTCCAGTCACACTGGAACCTGTCGCGCGAACCCGTGCGTCGGCCGCGCATCCTGTTCCTGACCGATCGCAATTTCCTGGCCGACCAGGCGTACAACGCCTTCAGCGCATTTCCGGCCGACGCGCTGTGCCGCATCAGCCCGGACGAGATTCGCAAGCAGGGCAAGATTCCCGTCAACGCCAGCGTGTTCTTCACGATCTTCCAGACCTTCATGACCGGCGGCAATGTCGAGGGCGAGGACGATGCGACGGGCAGCACCGAGCCGCAATTCACCTTCGAAGGCTACGCGCCGGATTTCTTCGATTTCATCATCATCGACGAATGCCATCGCGGCGGCGCGCGCGACGAAAGCACGTGGCGCGGCATTCTCGATTATTTTTCGCCCGCGGTGCAGTTGGGCATGACTGCGACGCCCAAGCGCGATGTCAACGCCGACACTTACAAATACTTCGGCGAGCCGGTGTACACCTACGCGCTGAAGGACGGTATCGGCGACGGCTTCCTGACGCCGTTCAAGTTGCGGCAGATGGCGAGCACGCTGGACACCTACAAGTACGCCAGTGGCGATACGGTGGTGAGCGGCGAGATCGATCCGGACAAGGAATACAGCGAGGCCGACTTCAACACGAAAATCGTGATCGACGCGCGCGAGCAAAGCCGCGTGGCCGAATTCATGGACCAGATCGACCCACGCCAGAAGACGCTGGTGTTCTGCGCGACGCAGGCGCACGCGGCAAGGGTGCGCGACTGGATCAACCAGATCAAATCCAACCCCGACCCGGATTATTGCGTGCGGGTGACCGCCAATGACGGCAAGCTGGGCGATGCGCACCTGCTGAAGTTCCAGGACAACGAAAAGACGCTGCCGACGATCCTCACCACGTCGCAGAAGCTGTCCACCGGCGTGGACGCGTTGAACATCCGCAACATCGTGCTGATGCGGCCGATCAAGTCGATGATCGAGTTCAAGCAGATCATCGGCCGCGGCACGCGGGTGTTCGAAGGTAAATATTTCTTTACCGTTTACGATTTCGTCGGAGCGGCCGACCATTTCAGCGACCCGGAGTGGGATGGCGAACCGGAGGCGCCGGAACCGGCAGGACCCCGCACGCCGCTCCCCGGACAGCCGCCCGGAGGCACCGTCGAGGATCCTCCCGGTCCCCCGCACCGGGAGAAGATCGTGGTGAAACTAGCGGACGGCAACGAACGCCAGATTCGCTTTGTTTCGGCCACCAGCTACTGGTCTCGCGACGGCAAGCCGATCACGGCGCAGCAATTCATGCAGCAACTGTTCGGCGACCTCGGTTCGCTGGTGGCAACCGAAGCAGAACTGCGGGCGGTGTGGGGCAACCCGGAGCAGCGCGTCGCTTTCATCCAGCGTCTGGCCAAACTGGGCTATGACAGTGACCGGCTGGAAGACATGCGCCGGTTGATCGACGCGCGCGACAGCGACATCTTCGACGTGCTGGCCTATGTGCGCTTTGCGCTGGCTCCGCTGGCGCGCCATGTGCGGGTACGAACGACGAAGGCCCACGGGCTCGACGGCTACGAACGTGAAATGCGCGCATTCCTGGAATATGTGCTGGAAGCCTACGCACGCGACGGCATCGCGGAACTGGCGCCGGCGAAATTGGCCAACTTCCTGCGCATCCGCTATGGCGGGACCAACGATGCCAAGCACGCACTAGGCGGCATCCCGCAAATCCGGGATGCCTACCGCGACGTGCAGCAGCGATTGTTTCAGTAGGCTCGCAGGCCGCTGCCCTACCCCGCCATCGTCAGGCCGCCGCTGACGCTGAGCACCTGGCCGGTGATGAACCCGGCATCGGCACGCACAAAGAAGGCGACGGCGTTGGCGATTTCCGCGGGTTGTGCCAACCGGTGCAGCGGGATGGCCTTGACGAGCCCGGCGCGCAGCTTTTCGGGCAGGGACTGGAACAATGGCGTGTCGGTCGGCCCCGGACAGACACAATTGACGGTGATCCCATTCCGCACCATTTCCCGCGCCAGGGACTTCGACAGCGCGATGACGCCGCCCTTGGCGCCGGCGTAGACCGTTTCGCCGGAACTGCCGACGCGCCCGGCGTCGCTGGCGATGTTGACGACGCGGCCGTAGCCGGCGGCTGCCATGGCCGGCAGGAAAGCACTGCACAGGTTCACGGGGCCGAGATAGTTGATGGTGACGATTTTCTCCGCGGTTGCGGCATCCATGTCGAGGAACGGCCCGATGCAGTCCCAGCCCGCCGCGTTGACGAGCACGCGCGGCGTGCCGACGTCCTTCAGCACGCGATCGCGCAGTGCATCGACCCGCGCACGGTCCGCGATGTCGACGTCCATCGCCACGATCCGGCCTGGATGTTCCGCCGCCGTCTGCCGCGCTGCTTCCAGGTTCAGGTCTGCGGCCACGACACGCGCGCCATCCGCCGCAAGCCGCAGGGTAATGGCGCGACCAATGCCGGAGCCCGCACCGGTGACGACCGCGATGTCCGTATCCACCGTCATGGTGTTTTCCCCGCATTTTCGACGTCCGGCGCACCCTCGGCCGCCGACGGGAAGCGCGGCGCGCGTTTCTCGCGCAGCGCGGCACAGCCTTCGCGAACATCCGGCCCGAGGAAGCCGAGCATTTCGTAGGCGGCGGACTGGTCGAAGATCGCACTGGCGGCACGCAGCCAGCCGTTGATCGCGCGCTTGGTCCAGCGGATGGCGGTCTGCGAGCCGGTGGCGAGCACCTCGGCCACGCGCAGCGCCTCAGCCAGTACCTCGTCGCGCGGCAGCGCCTTCGACACCAGGCCGATGCGCTCCGCTTCCGCACCGGTGATCATCTCGCCTGTCAACAGGTAGTACTTGGCCTTCGCCGGCCCTACCAGCAGGGGCCAGATCAGCGCGGCGTGGTCACCGGCGGCAACGCCCAGCTTGACGTGCCCATCGCCGATCCGGGCGTCCTCCGCGCAGATGGAGATGTCCGCCAGCAGGCCCACCACCGTGCCGGCGCCGACCGACACGCCGTTGATGGCGGAAATGATCGGTTTTGGGCAATTGACGACGTTGTAGACCATCTCGCTCATCTCGCGCAGCATGTGCGTGACACGCGCGTAGTCGCCGGCCATGCGTTCCACCATCGCCAGGTCGCCCCCGGCGGAAAACGCCTTCCCAGCACCGGTGACGACGGCGACGCGCACGTCCGGGTCGTCACCGATGTCGCGCCACACGCGCGCGACCTCGCCATGCATCGCCTCGTCCGTGGCGTTGTACTTTTCCGGCCGGTTGAAGGTGACGAGCAGCACGCCGTGCGGGCGGTGTTCGATCTTGAGCTGGTGATAGCGTGAATAATCCATCGGGTTCTCCTCCTTTTGAAAATTAAGTGTGCCGTATGCCGGCTTCATTTCTTCGACACAAAACGGCTGTTGCCCACGTAGAAACGCAACAGCTTGTGCGCCCATTCGCCCGCGTAGTCCACGCCGATGCGCGGGCGTTCGACGGTTTCGAAGCGGGTTTCGATGGGCGGCTCGGCGATATAGAGCGTATCGCTCAATAGGTCGGCACCGTAATGGTCGAGCGTGATGCCCAGGGCCTTGCAGACGCGCGCCGGGCCGTTGGTATTCGTGGACAGGTTCGCCACCGGCTCCATGGCCCGCAGCAGCACGGCCGTCCCCACGCCTTCCGGTTCCGTCACGACGTTCATGCAGTGGTGCATGCCGTAGACGAAATACACGTAGAGATGGCCGGGCGGGCCGAACATCGCCCGCGTCCGGGCCGTGTTGCCGTGCGACGTATGCGCGGCCTTGTCGGTGGGGCCCAGATAGGCCTCGGTTTCCACGATGCGCCCGACATGCGGCACACCTGCCGTGACGTGCACGAACCACTTGCCGAGCAGCGCGCGCGCCACTTGCCGGGTGTCGCGGTCGTAGAACGCGCGCGGGAGTTTGCGCAGGCGCGCAAGGCACGCCGAGTCCGCGTTTTCAGCAAGTTCAACGTAGCCTGTGGTAGAAGGACGCAAAGTCACGGACACGATCCCGTCATCAAGAGCCGCCGCGAGTGTAGCCTCCGCGGTATTTCCCATTCATCTTCACATCATCCACAAAGAAGCCATGCCCACTCTCTTCGACCCCATCACCCTCGGCGAGCTGAAGCTGCCGAACCGCATCCTCATGGCGCCGCTGACGCGCTGCCGGGCCGAGGCCGGGCGCGTTCCCGGCAAGCTGATGCTGGAATATTACAAACAGCGCACGAGTGCCGGGCTGATCTTCAGCGAGGCAACATCGGTTACACCGATGGGCGTGGGCTACCCGGACACGCCGGGCATCTGGTCCGCTGCGCAGGTGGCGGGCTGGCAGCCGATCACGCAGGCGGTGCACGCGGCCGGCGGGCAAATGCTGCTGCAGTTGTGGCACGTCGGACGCATTTCCGACCCATCCTATCTGGACGGCGAACTGCCGGTGGCACCCAGCGCGGTACAACCCGCCGGGCACGTGAGCCTGATTCGTCCGAAGAAGGATTTCGTGACACCCCGCGCGCTGGACATCACGGAGATTCCCCACGTTGTCGAAGCGTTCCGCCACGGCGCGGAAAACGCCAGGCGTGCGGGTTTCGACGGCGTCGAGATCCATTCCGCGAACGGGTACCTGATCGACCAGTTCCTCCAGACGAAGGCCAACCGGCGCACGGATGCGTATGGCGGCCCCATCGAGAACCGCGCACGCTTGCTGCTGGAGATCGTCGACGCCGTCACCACCGTGTGGCCAGCGGGCCGCGTGGGCGTACACCTCGCCCCGCGTGGCGACAGCTACGACATGGGCGATGCGGACCCGGCAGCCTTGTTCGGCCACGTTGCCGAAGCGCTGGGCGCGCGGCACATCGCCTTCATCTGCACCCGCGAGCACGCCGGAGAAGACAGCCTGGCGGGGCTGATCCGCGCCCGCTTCAGCGGCGCGTACATCGCCAACGAAGCCTTCGACCAGCAGCAGGCGGAAAGCTGGGTGGAATCCGGCCGCGCCGATGCCGTCGCCTTCGGCAAGCTGTTCATCGCCAACCCCGACCTGCCGCAGCGCTTCGCCCGCAGTGCCGCGCTGAATCCGCCGCGGCCGGAACTGTTCTTCGCACCTGGCGCGGAGGGTTATATCGACTACCCGTTCATGGCCGACGTAACCGCACCCGCATAGGGAAACTCTGGATATCCTGGTGTGCTCGACACCCCGCGCGGGGGCCCCTGTAGGAGCGTGCCCGCACGCGACCTGCAAGGCGGCGGAACGGGCCACCAGCAGGTCTGCTCCTGCACAAGGATAAAGACGGCGGGCAGAATGCCCCGTCCCTCGGTGCGGCCGTTCTTGCAATAATCCGCATTCTGCACATTCGATTTCTCCAAGCCTTTCCACTTCGCCCATACCCACAATGTTCGAAAACCTCAGCAGCCGCTTTTCACGTGTCCTGGACTCCATCCGCGGCCAGGGCCGCCTGACCGAAGACCAGGTCAACTCCGCTGCGCGCGAGCTGCGCATGGCGCTGCTGGAAGCCGACGTCGCCCTGCCCGTCGTCCACACCTTCGTCGACCACCTCAAGACCCGCGCCGTCGGCACCGAAGTCGTGGCAAGCCTGACACCGGGGCAAGCCCTGCTCGGCGTCGTGCAGCAGGAACTCGTCACTGCGCTGGGCGAAACCACCGCCCCCCTGAACCTGCGCACCCAGCCGCCCGCCATCATCCTCATGGCCGGGCTGCAGGGCTCCGGCAAGACCACCAGTACCGGCAAGCTGGCGTTGCGCCTGCGCGACGTCGAAAAGAAGAAAGTGATGGTGGTTTCGGCCGACGTCTACCGCCCGGCTGCCATCGAGCAGCTGCGCGTGGTGGCGGAACAGGTCGGCGTTGAATGGGTGCCCAGCACGGTGCAGGACAAACCCGTGGACATCGCCCGCCGCGCGGTGGATGCTGCACGCGCCGCGTTCGCGGACGTCCTCATCGTCGACACCGCCGGCCGCACCAGCGTGGACGAGGCGATGATGAAGGAAATCGCCGCCCTGCACGCCACGCTCAACCCGATCGAAACGCTGTTCGTCGTGGATGCCATGACCGGCCAGGACGCCGCTCGCACGGCCAAGGCCTTCGGCGACGTACTTCCGCTTACCGGCGTGATCCTCACGAAGGCCGACGGCGATGCACGCGGCGGCGCGGCCCTGTCCGTCCGCACCGTCACCGGCGCGCCCATCAAGTTCATGGGCGTGGGCGAAAAACCCGCGGCCTTCGAAGTCTTCCATCCCGACCGCGTCGCACAGCGCATCCTTGGCCAGGGCGACGTGCTCAGCCTCATCGAGGAAACCGCACGCAAGGTCGACCACGAAAAAGCCGAGCAGCTGGCGAAGAAACTGAAGTCGAAAAGCGGCTTCGACCTCACCGACTTCCGCGACCAGATGCGCGAAGTGCAAAAGATGGGCTCCATGGAATCCCTGCTCGAAAAGCTCCCTGGCGGGCGCCAGATGCAGGCGCAGCTCAAGAATGCACAACCGGAAAAGGCGATGAAGCACGCCGTCGCCATCATCGACTCCATGACCCCGCAGGAACGCCGCTTCCCGCACCTCATCAAGGCCGCGCGCAAGCGCCGCATCGCCGCCGGCGCCGGGCTGCAGGTGCAGGAAGTCAACAAACTCCTGCGCCAGTACGAAAGCACGCGCGACATGATGAAGAAATTCGCGCGCGGCGGCATGAACAAGATGATGCGCGCCCTCGCCGCCCGCATGCCGCACGGCGCAATGCCGCGCCATTGATGGGCCGTTGATTGACACTGGCAGCCAACGCCTCTAACCTTCGCGCCCTGCATGGACGGTTAGCTCAGCGGTAGAGCATCGCCTTCACACGGCGGGGGTCACTGGTTCGAGCCCAGTACCGTCCACCATAAGAACAATGGTTACACGTGCAGATGGCCGGCCGAGTACGGCACACGTCTTCCCAGGCTCCTTCAATCCGATCCGGACTGCCGGATCGATTGGCAGCTTGGCGCCGCGGTGAGATCCGTGCGACCCCATTGGGTGAAATGCTTCGCAAGTATCACCACGCCTGAACATGCGGCTACTCGAAGATTCTCGCTTACCCGTTGATCAAGGCAACGGCCTTGCGCCGGGCTTCAGCGAGTTCGCGCGACGACACCGCGCCTTTCCGCGTCGCGGCTCGGACACGCCAGTCCAAGCTTTTGACCTGGTCCGCAAGTACAGCGCCTTTCCGTCCGCCTGATACTTGCACTTCAAAAGGATATCCCTTCACCTGCGTCGTCATCGGGCAACACACCATAAGGCCCGTGCGCCCGTTGTAACTCGCCGGGCTCAGAACCAGAGCGGGCCTGTGCCCTGCCTGTTCATGTCCAGCCTGTGGGCTGAATTGCAGCCACACGATGTCACCTGCATCGGGAATGTAGTATCGCGCCGCCATGCTTCCCCCCTTTCACGAGCACGGGCGAATCACCACGACAAAACTCGCGGATTTCGCGCGCTCACGCGCTCAAGTATCTGTGCTGGCTGGCGGCTTGGATCAGAATGCTTCACGGCCCACGGCGGCGCCGAAATCACATTCGGCATGCAGATTATCGGGGGTGATGCCATCCAGCAGATCAACCAGCGATGCGCTCTCGTCTTCTACCGGCTTGATCACTACGCAGCCTTTTTCCTCACGGATATCCACTGCACGATCCAGCCGCAGGTTTCCCGCTTCCATCACGGCAGCGGGGATGCGAATCGCTGCACTGTTCCCCCACTTTCTGATGACTGCACGCATGGCAACCTCACGAGATGATGTAGATTCAATGTATATATTGCCATGTGGCTGGGCTGGTCGCAATTTCCGCGACGCTATGCTGCTCCCGCTCCCCGCTCGGCAGCGCCAAATCCGGCAAAGTCGAGATCAATCGTGATCTGTCTCCTGCTGGGCGCAATCCGGGATGCTCGACCCTCAATTTGGCACCAACTCGACCTTGATCCGATACCCCAGCGCTTGCGCACCACGGCTCAGTGCATCCAGCGTCAGGCCGGTGTCGTTTTCATCCAGCAACCGTTGCAGAGACGCACGGCTGGTGTGTAATGACCCAGTGATTTCCTGCTCAGATGTTACTTTTCCCCAAGGAGACACTGATGAGCAATGTGATGAACGAAGAGATCAAACGATGGACAGCTCGGCGCAAGTCGTCGCTGGTGCTGGACCTGATTCAAGGCAAGACGACGGTGGCCGAGGCCAGCCGGCATATTACTGACCGCTGTACTGTTTCCGCGTTCCAGCGCATCACACCACCTCGACTTGGCTACGCCAAACCAAGCTACGAGATGGCACCAAATCCAGCTGCGGTGAAGGTCAACATCAATCAGCCCGACAACCCCATGGCACCGAAAATCACTTCGTTGACCTTGTACACATCGTAGCGTTCGCGGGCCAGCTGCAGGCTGGCGGCGCCCATGCGGGCGCGCAGGGCCGGGTCGCGGGCGAGTTTCAGCATGGCGGCTGCTAGCGCATCGGCATTCCTCACTGGCACCAGCAGGCCGTTTTCACCGTCCACCACTGTTTTGCGGCAACCGGGGGAATCGGTTGTCACCACCGGCCGCCCGGTGGCCATGGCTTCCAGCGTGGAACGCGGGGTTCCTTCACGATAGGACGGCAACACGTAAACGGAACACCCTGCGCAACGCAGGCCGCACGTCCGCCAACCGGCCGAGGTATTCAATGCTGCCTTCCGCCTGCCAGCCGTCCAGTTCGGCCTGAGTGATGGCGGTAGGATCCTCGTCCAGCCCGCCGGCCAGCAAAAAGCGGGCTTGCGGCACCTGCTGCTTTACCTGTATCGCCGCCTGCCGGTATTAGCGGATACCCTTGTCGGCAATCAGGCGTGCCATCAGCAGGAAAACCGGCGCATCCGGCAATGGCGCTGGTTGGAATCGTTGAAGGTCCACGCCAGAGCCGTTGATCAACGTGCTGGGCACGCTTGCCGGCAACAAGCCGAGTTCACGAAACAACGCTTCGTCGTCACGGTTCTGAAAAAACACACCAGCCGTACCCCGTAGCGCCCGCCGGTAAAGGCCGCACGCCACGCGATGCACCAGCCGTTGCTTCAGCGACGTTGCCGACATGAAGGCATAACCCAACCCCGTGATCATGGAAAATACCCGCGGCACCCCGGCCTGCTTCGCGGCCAGGCTGCCCCAGATCACCGGCTTGATGGTGTAGCTGAGCACTGCATCCGGCTTCAGCTCGCGCAACAAGCGCCGCAGTGCCTGCAACGTGCCCAGTTTCCGCAGCGGGTCAAGCCCAGCACGCGTCATCGGCACCTGCCGGAACGCCACGCCCCATTCTTTCAGAAAGGCCAGAGGTGCGACGTCCGTATCCGGCGCATAAGCCGTGACCGTGTGGCCGCGCTGTACCCGTGCCTGCAGCAGCGGGCCGCGAAAGTTTGTGAGAAGCCATGGAATTGGCGATCAGGACGATGTGCACAAGGTCTCCCAAGAACAGACAGGCAACGCGCGGTGTGCCCGAAAAATACCCAGGTCAATGCGTAACGAATTTCAGCGCCGCCCAAAACCCCAGCCACTGAGACGCCCTCAAACCAGGCGCGCCACGACTCCCAAAGCCGTGCCGGCTTTCACCAGCCCCCCGTCCAGCGAGATGATGGACGCCCCGTGGTTGGCCACAACGGCGAGATGCAAGGCATCCCCCGCCCGGAGGCCCGTATCGTGCCGGTTCGCCATGCGGGCAGCGGTCTGGAAGTCTTCAGGCATGACGGGCCAGACGATCAGTGTTTCCAGCACCAACCTGCCGAACTCCGCCATGGCCTTTTCATGCCATTCGGGCGTGAGCTGTCCGGTACGAACCTTGATGGACAGCGCCGACGAGAATTCCGTCACCACCCAGTCACTGATCATCAAATCGTCGGCCGGCTGCCTTGCAAGCCAGGCTTGCACCGCCGGAGTACGCGCTTCACGCGTCAATGCCGCGACGAGAACGCTCGTATCCAGGTACGGCATGCGCGTTCAGTACCGGGCCCCATCCCGCAACGCGCGCATCCAGCTTTCCGCACTTTCGGGCTGCGGCGGCATTGCATCGGTCAACGCCTTCAGGCGCTGCAGGTTCACCGGCTTGCGGGCCTCGGCCACGGCAACCAACCGCGCCACCGATCGGCCGCGCTTCGAGATGATGATTTCCTCACCCGCCGCCGCACGGTCTGTCAACTGGCTCAGGTGCGCCTTCGCATCCCGCAGCGCCACAATCATTCGGTTCATTGGCAAGCCTCAGTGACCACATAGGTGGTCATGCTAAACGACGCGCTCGAACCTGACAAATCTAGCGTACTACCCCATCCAGCTCAACTCAGTCGCAACAGTGCACCCCTTACTACCTAATCCGTTCCAGACAGCTTGCACATAGCGCTTGTGCCTGCGTTTCCGCATCCGCTTCCGCGTAGCAGCGCAACTCCGGTGCATTGCCAGAGGGCCGCAGGTGAACAATATCGCCGTTTGCGAAAGTCAGCCGCAGGCCGTCGGTGGTGTCGGTGTGCACCACCGGCCCACTGCCGGGCACCATGAGTTGTTGCGCGGAGGCGACATCGGCTTGAAGCGTAGCGAGCAATTGCAGGCTGCGTTCCCGTGGGAAGTTCTGCAGCCGATCACTGGCGGAATAGCGCGCGGGAAGGTCGTTGGCAAGGTCGGACAGGCGGCACCGCCTCTGCCTAGCAAACGTCAGCAAAGCCAGCATCGGCAGCACGGCGTCCCTTGTCGGCAGCGCTGCCAGCTTGCGGCGATTACAGATAACGTCGCTACCTAGCAAAAACCCGCCGTTTGCCTCAAAGCCAACCACGGTTCCGCCATGGCGGGCCAACGCTACCTCCATTCCTGCGATGACGTAGGGCGAACCAATCTTCGTGCGCACCGTGCGTTTGAACCAGCCGCTTTTCTCTAGCGCCGTGTTGCAGCTCACCGGCGTGACCACCACGTCTGCACCCAGTACCTGCGCGCAAAGAATGCCCACCACATCACCGCGCAGCCATTTTCCGGTCTCATCTCCGATCAACGCGCGGTCAGCATCACCATCGGTGGACAGGATCGCGTCGAAACGATGCTCCGCCGCCCACGCCTGCGCCTGCCGCACATCCTCTGGCCTTAGCGCTTCGGTGTCGATCGCTACAAAGCCATCCGTCCGCCCCAGCCGGATGACGTATGCCCCAAGGCTTTCAAGGATGACCGGCAACACGTCCCGTGCCACGCTGGAGTGTTCATAGACGGCCACCTTCATACCTGCCAACGCCATCGGCTCGAAGAACTCGGCATAGCGCTTCACGTACAAATCCAGCGCGGCTGTGGAAGCGGGCGGCAGCACACCCGCTGAGCAATCCTCTGGCAGCACCAGCTCCGTAGCCAGCATTGCCTGCTCGTCCGCCTTGCTGATCTCCGCATCCGCGCGATAGAACTTGATGCCGTTGCGGTCGAACGGGATATGGCTGCCCGTGACCATCACCCCGGGGCTTTGGATCTTTCTGCAGTAGAACGCCAACGCCGGCGTCGGCAGCTCGCCCACGAACATCACTTCCTTGCCCGAATCATGGATCGCCAATGCGCAAGCCGCAGCTATCCGCGGGCTACTGGGCCGCAAATCATGGCCCAGCACGACAGTGTCGGCATTGGGCACCACGGCCTCCAGGAACGCCTTGACGTAGGCGTAGCACACCGCGTCCGTCATGTCGGCAACTAGCCCTCGGGCGCCGCTCGTGCCGAAACGAACGTGTTTCGCATCCGACAGTGCGGACAAGTTGGTCTTCATTTGGTTCAATTTCAACAACTCTGATGACAACAACTATCACCTATTCCGAGTAAAACACCGGCCCTTCCACCGGCGCACCGTGGAACTCGAACTGCAAAGTGCGGCTCAGGCCTTCCTGCAGCGTGAACGGCGGGTTGAAGCCGAAGGACTGCGCGGCAGAGGCAAACTGCGTGGTAGCACAGAACTTCTTTACGCGGATCCGGCTCACCGGGAAATGCTTGTGCGTAACCCACGCCATGGCATCGAACGCTGCGCCCACGGCATAACCCGCCGCATAGGGCAACCGCAGCCCCACGCCCTGTTGCTTCCCCATTGATTCGTTGCACAGCGCGACAAGCTGGTTCATGTCCATGTCTGGCTTGTCTACGTAATTGCATACGTGCACACCCGCGGGCATCGTCAGCATGTGTTGCAGGAAGGCGACCACGTTGCCAACGTAGGCCATGGACTTGCGGTTCCGGCCTGCGCCAATCATCACGAACTTACCGGACGCGATCTGCCGTAACAGGTTGTACACGTTGCCGCGGTTGCGTTCACCAAAAACAACCGTGGGCCTCACGATCACCAAGGATCGCTGGTCTGGCGCCGCTTGCTGCCAAGCTCGGTATACGGTTTCCGCTTCCGTCTTTGTCCGTCCGTAATCATTGAACGGATGGATGGCGCCCTCCTCGCCGGTGTCGGCCGGGGCAAAGCCATAGACCGCCACGGAACTCGTGAACACGATGCGACCGATACCCAGCTTCTCTGCAGCCGCGCACACGTTGCGAGCGCCGCCGACGTTGACCTCGTCGTACAGGCTGATGGGACGCACATCGTCATGATGCTCGGCAGCAAGGTTCACGATGGCGTCGCAATACGCCAGCGCCGCGCTCAAACCTTCGGCATCGCGCACGTCTGCGACACGCGTATCGTCCGCAAAAAACTCGGACATTCGTTTGTCCACGATGCAGAACGGCTGCTCTTTTGCCTTGAGCCCCTCACACAGGCGTGTGCCGATAAAGCCTGATCCCCCTACAACGCCTAACATGCGTTCTGCTCCTTCCGATCTTTGCTCAAAGAGACATTGCCTAATTCCCGTTTTGGGTCCACGGCTTCAGTCTGGCGCTTACGGGTTGGAAGCACTCCAGACTCGGACAGTTCATCCAGCAAAGTCATCCAGCTTCCCCTGAACGTTTCTTCACTAAAAAGCGTAGCGTAGCGCTCCCGACCAGCCACTCCGAGCTGCTCGGCAAGCGCCCGATCTTGCCACAGTCGTTCAATTGCGGTTCGCAGCGAGACCGCATCGCGCGGCGGCACCGTCAGCGCGCACACCATGTGAGGAGCCACGTCGTTGACGCCGGTCTCAAGTTGCGTGTTGACCAAGGCACGTCGCGCTCTCATCGCCTCCAGTTGTACCAAGCCGAAAGCTTCGTTTCTTGTCGTGGACGGGAACACCACAAACCTGGATCTATGGATCAAATAATCCTTTTCCCCCTCGGAAATACTGCGATTCACGAACGTGATGTTCGAGCATCCCTGCTCGCGAATCGCATGGGTCACCCGCTCTGCAAGCGGCCCAGAACCGGCCACCACATACGATATTGTCGGTGTCGCCATAGCTGCATCGATGAGAACGTCGATCCCCTTGTACGCAGCCAAACGCCCCACATAAAGTACGAAATCGTCGGGCAGCCCATTGACCTCCAAGCGCTCGGCGTCTGGGAGCTCCTCCCGCGTACACAGCGGAATGATGCGGGGCTTAAGCTTCGGCCCCATGTCGATACGTTCGGCAATGCTGCGCGACGTCGTTACGCACACACATCCCGAAAACAATACATACCGCAGCTTGGCATACAGCAGATGCACCAGTCCCGAAGCTTCCGGGTCCGCATGTACGATGACTACCACTGGAATGCGCAGAACAGCGCGAATAACCACGATCGCGGGCCACAACGTTGGATACGGTTCCTGAAAAAAAATCACACGTTTTCCGGCCGCCGCTTTGCACAACGCGATGTTTCCTAGCGACGTCACCGGAGCGCCCGCCATCTTCCATAGCGTTTTCCTGAAAATGTATTCACAACTTCCAACCGTGCGTCGCTCCGAATTTGTATCCGCACTAATGCACGAGATACGGCACCCCCACTCGTCGAGTATTCCGATCAAACGCATCACAACTCTTTCGATCCCACCGTAACTGGTCAATGGATTGTAATTGCAATGTATTAATATATTGTTGTTTCGTTCCATTGTTATTCCGGTTTAATTATAACACGTCAGGCAATCGCGGACCTTTTCACTACGATCTGCGATGGATAGTCACCTTAAGACCGCTCGAGACTTAGACATATACGCGTAATGATCTCGTTCACGCGCGACGTGACAACTTTCTGTGAATATCTGTCTCTTACCTTTCTGTAGCATTGCGAATTAACGGATGACCTATAATAAGATGGTGTGTTGATGAAATCTTCGATTGTGTTTGCATCTATTGCGTATACAATCTTCGCAAAGTCGGTTGGTGTAACTGCGGAAACATTGCTAAATACGACGCAATCATTATTTAGAGCAGCAAAAAAAGACCCACGTCTTTCGGTTACTCCATCGGGATAGTACAGATATACTGCATCGCTTCTATGTAATAAGCATGCGACTTCATCAGCAGATCGATCATAGAAAATTTCTACGTTATCATAAATCGCGCACTTTCTTTTCAATTTCATCGCATATTGTTTATCACTACATGCACCAATAATCCAAAATCGCACTTCTTGATAATGTGAAAACATTTGTATCAATGTCAAAAATTTATTGACACGATCATTATCTGAAATCAAGCCGAACGTAGATATAATAACTTCTTTTTTGTTGGTTCTTTCTTCCCAACTGGCGTGATCGAGACACTTAGGAATATTAGGAAATATACCAATAACGCTATCGTTATGTATCTTCTGAACTCCACACCGCCTCATGCTTTCTTCGTCAACCTCGTTTGCAAAAATTACTTCATTTGCCACCAAAGCCATTGCCCATATAAACAAACGACGTAATATATGCGCATGATGAAATTCATGTACATACAAGATTATAACAATGCGACGCAATCGACATAAAATAAGGAACAGGAGTGGAAACAAACTTCGGCCGCAGTTTACGCTGGGATAATTAAATAATAAACTTTTATAGTTATCTGCAATATCCCCCACGTGCCAAGCGCTCAAAGAGTCATAATTTACGAACGAGACCCTTTTGTTTACCGCCGTTACAGCATCACAAAGCAAGCGCGTAAAGTCAGACACCCCGCACGTCGGAGATTTGTTAAACAATACAAAGCAGCAATCGTTCATTTCATTTTCGCATCAAACTAAGTGCGCGTAAATGTACTTGCTAAATTAGCAACCACAGCAACTGCATCAATATTAGGAACATATACATTAAACATTATTTTTCATTGATTCACATAAACATACGTTTTTTGTCGACGCAATGGCTAATTCTGGAGTAGTCCCGATTCTAAGTGGCAACCTAATACTTCTCACTGCTTGCAGACGAAGTTCATATTGAGTGATGGAATCTCTACCACCATTATTCCCGACATTGGTGGCAACGTATATCTGTCCAGCGAACACAGCAAGTAGGCACGACGCGGCTGCATATCGCGCGGGTGTTGATATTTTTAACAATTCGTTTACAATCAAAGGTAAAGAAAAATACATGAAGTAAAATGCGAACCGTGCTGCCTGTACATTTACGTTATACAACAATGTGTAAATACACATACCGACAAAAAACAATTTATAACAATCATAAAATTGTTCATCGTTAGGATTATAATCTGAGTTGTAATTTGTTCGAGTATAAAAAAAACGCATTGTGATTATTGTATATAAAAGGCAATTTAATATAAAAAGCCCCATTCCGGTTATATCTAACTTCGAGTAATACGTATACTGAGGAGCGATCACGCGAAGAATATTCATTACTCCGTAGCGACCGATCAAATAAAATATTACTGGGGCGCTGAGCGCAAAGAATTTAGATACGGGAACGCGTTTCAGTACAAAAACAATAAGTAGACAGCCAAGTGCATATACAAAAGTACCGTGGGATTCTAAGCCTAACGTTGCGAGCGCAAAGACGACGAAAATGTTTCGTAGTTTGAATCGAAAATACGTATATCGGGCTATCAAGATGAACGCAGCAATCGCAATAGATTGACGAATTATGCTGGCGGTTAAAACCATACCTAACGGGATACACATAAATACAAATAAATAAATAAGAATGCCTCGTGCACCATGGAAAGAATAAAAGAAAAAAATCAATAATGGAATAAAAATACACGTCGTGAACGCAAAGTATAACTGCGGATTAGACGATGACAGATTAAACATGATACACGTTAATCGCGTAAAATGTGTGTCTGGCTGACATCCGTAATTTATTAATTTTATGTAACTAAAATAATCCCAACCGAAATCGTAACGAAATGATAAGAGAAATATATAATATAGACATACCGTCGTCGTCAGAGCCAGCACCGTGTGAAATTCGATGCGTGCTCTTGCGACAACATATAGGTACAGAGTAAAGAATAACGGAGCGAAATACACGTAAAACATGCTCACTTACTGCCAGTTAATGTAGGTACAGAGCAAACAGTGGGATCGCGCGACTTCATGTTTCGCTACGTAAACCGTGAATGATGCCTCGCATTATTGCCGTTTTAGTTACACGGTCACAAGTTGTTAGATAATATATTCGGCCCAAGAATATGTAACTTAAAGCCGTGAATCTACGCATACCGTGTATATGTTTTTTAACGAATAAAATTCTATTACGATTGCCATAATAGATCGAGAACGTTGATAGGCTTCCACCCGTCGACGAGCTGACTTTATGATATACACGTGCGTTCGGAACGAATACAGTTTGGACGTGTTTCTGTTTTAGCCGCCACATGAAATCAGTGTCATCATAGTAAACGAAAAAATGCTCATCCATCCTTCCGACCAAATCGAAAATTCCTGATTCCAACATAAGAAAACAGGTGGGTGCATATTCGACATGGCACCGGGTTGCGTAATAAGTACTGTCGCGTTCATTTTGTCCGTGATGCAGGGTGCGGGCGAGCCACAAGTTGAGATGCCCCCCCGCGTACCAGATGACGTTTGGCTTGTCGTAGTACATGATCTTGGGGGTAGCGACACTCTCGCCATCTTTGACTAGGGCATCTTGCAGTAGGCGGATCGTTTGCGATCCAAACTCCGTGTCGTTGTTTGCAAGCAAGATGTAGTCGCAATGGTCGGCCCGTGCCAGTGCGATCCCCTGGTTGTTGCCTTTGGCGACGCCGCCATTCGCGTTATTGAAGTGAACTATCGCGTCGATCCCATAACGGGCGGCCAGCTCGCGTGAAAGGAGCGTCCCGCCATCCTTCGGGCTGTTGTCGATAACGTAGAGCTTGTAACGGATGCCTTCCTGCTTCGCTAGACTTTCGAAAAAGCCGGGAAGCACGGCCTCGCTGTTGAACAGGACGGTGACAATGCCGATCAGTGGCAACGCCTCCAGGGGGATCATTTCCATGGCGACAACCTCAGTTGAACAGGTGCAGCACGTACAGGTGCAGCGGCATGAAGATCAGGATCGGAAGCGTGATGCCTCCGAGTGAGAAGCGAAACGGACGCGGGGTGATCTCTGGTGTCCGGCCCGTATTGAAGATCAGACAGCCGGCCACGCCCACGAGGGAACCAATCAGTGCGCCAAACGCGACACCCAAGGCACCGTAGCGTATTCCTAACACGATCGAAGCGGCCAGATTGACGGTCCCTTCCAACACGGCAGTATACAAGGCACGCCGGTGCAGTCCGGCGGCGAGCAGCATAAGCGAATAAGGGGCGGCCACATTTCGCAAGCAGTGGGCAGCCACCAGAATTACGAGCAATGGTCCTGCGGTAAACACGAAGCGTTCGCCAACCCAGAGCCGCAGGATTTGCGGATACAGTAGTTCGATACCCAGTAGGAACACGTTCAAGCCGACGGTGAGGATTACCGTCGTCAGGGTCGTGAGTTTCGGCAGGCGTGCTCGGGTCTCTGGACTCGCATACATTGCGGAACCCGTCGTCAACAACGGCGATAACGCTGCTCCAAGAAGCCCCACCGGGACGGTCGCTGCCGTCATGGCAATGGCATAGGCACCCGTCATCTGAAAGTCTATGCGGCCAACGACCAGCACACCGGCGGTGTTGACCACCAGCATGGAGATTGACATCACGGACAATGCGCCGCAGTACTGCAGCAGTTCCCAACGACAGGCCTTGTCCACAACCGCGGACCCGATGTCCCGCCCCCACGTTACCGAATGTCGCACGGCAAGCCGCATGGCGGGCCATAGCAGGGACATGCCCGCAGCCAACAACAACGCGAGAACGACGATGGGCTGGTGTGCCTGCACTCCCAGCCAGACCAGGAACACGCCCAGTATCTGGGCCGACATCTTCGGGCCGACGAAGCCGAGATAACGATGCAATCCCTGGAATACACCCATGTCCGGCTGGGAGAAAATCTGCGCCACACCTACCAGGCCAAACAAGCCCAGCACGATACGGAACTCAGTGATCGAGGTCTGTGGAACACTGGGAAACAGCAGTGGACACGTGACAACCAGCACCACGATAACCATCACCGCAAGCCCCGACGCCTTTCGGCTAATCGAGCGTGCCGCCTGAGCGATGACTGGATTGCGCAGCCCGGCGCTCGCACCTGCATCGCCTGCATACGAGACGGCACGCGCCGTCGCCAACTGTAACCCGAGACCCAGGAGATTCACGTAAATGATGATCTGGAGCGCCAGACTCCACAAAGAGAATTCATCCGGGCTCAAATATTTGGCCACGACCGCCGGCAACAGCAGGTTTACGGCGGCCGAACCTACCCCGCCTACAACGTTAACGAAGGAGTTTCCGAACCAGCGCTGCTTCAGTCCGCGGATAGGTGTCACGGCGGCGGAATTTCCCACTGGCGCGTTTCAGTATTGAAGTGCCGAACGGCACGCGCCGGAGCCCCCGACACCACGCAGTAATCCGAGACGTTCTTCGTGACTTTCACCTAGCAACCATTAGAGGCAGAGCAGATGTCGCAGCAAATCGCGACGACCATGTCGTGAGAGCACAACGAGTCATCTCCAACTTACGTTGTCTCTAATGATCTTTGCCGGATTGCCCGCTAACAGGCAATTTTCTTTCGTAAATGCCGAACATACAACGGAGCCTGACGCAACAACGCACCCATCTGGAATCCTACTTCCTTTTAGGACGACGACACGACTTCCAATCCAAACATGGCAACCGACGTTTATGGAACAATCTTTTTCTATTTTTTTCTCATGCGTTAAATCATGAAAATCATCGTCCAAGAATTGGCAATCCCAAGAAATCACACATCCATCCCCGACATTAAGTTTGTGCATGATTATGAAATTCGTATTTGGACTCACATAGCCTCCTCCAAATGTCGCTATAGCAGTCGGTCCAATATCAAATCGACATCCTCTACCAATAGAGTAATTACCATGAAATTCAAGACGTCCCCTAACGTTAATAAATGTTCTATCATATTTGTTCATGAACCCAAAAGGATTCATACCAATCTGCAATAAGCCACTCGAACGGATGTTCAATAATCCTTTAATATATACTCGATTGCTCATCAAGATGGATCGACCCGTACTTTTATACCATAGATAACGGAAGATAACCCAAAAAAATGATGTATTAGACTCTTTACACATTTTTATCAATTTTTTTAAGTTCTGCATGTATAAATCCAAATTCGTGATTATCTTCTAGTCCATGTTACTGCATGGCTAATATCACGGCGATTATTAAAGCGACTTCGAATTACGCCGTACATCCTCTACACCGCGTCCCCTGCATACGAGACAGCACGCGCCGCCGCCAGCTGTAACCCGAAACCCAGGAGATTCACGTAGACGATGATTTGCAGCGCCAGGCTCCACAGCGAGAACTCGCCCGCACTCAGGTATTTCGCCACGATGGCGGGCAACAGCAGGCTGACAGCCGCCGTACCCAGCCCTCCCGACACATTGATGAAGGAGTTTCCGAACCATCGCTGTTTGAGTCCGTCCGTTGGTACCGCGGTCGCGGTACTGCCCACTGGCGTGTCGCCGGATCGAAACGGCGGACAACGTGCGCCGGGGCGCCCGACACCACGCAATAATCCGGGATGCTCTTTGTGACCACCGAGCCGGCACCGATGACGCAACCACGTCCGATGCTGACGTTGGGCAGAATCACGCTGTGGACGCCAATGAAACTGCCGCGGCCGATACGAACAAAGCTGTCCACGCGGTCATTGAGCCGCGAACCAATCTTGGGCGGGCGGTCCGGGTCGTCAAATGGGTGTTCGACGTCCACGATCACGCAATACCGGGTGATTGAAACCTCGTCCTCGATCGTGACCCGGCATTGGCAGATAATGTGGGCCCCCTGCTCAATGTTCACGCGGTCTCCAATTGCCAGGCCCGGGGGGGCAGCGACTTGTGGCCGCGCAAGACCACCTCGAGCCGCGCGCCTTCGCGAATGCTGGAATGTGCGCCGATCCGCATGTACCGCGGGTGGGCGACCATCATGGATCGGTACAAGGTCAAGCGCGCACCCATGGCCTGAAACCGCGGCGCCCAGAACAGCCACGTGATGACATAGCGCGCGAGATGGTGAATATCCAAGGCATCAGCTCCGCGGAGCAGGCACCCATTTGCCCGCCTGGTGATCAAAGACCTTGATAAGACGCGCCGGCGAGCCAGCGATCATTGAGTACGCGGGGAAGCTGCGTGTCACGACCGAGCGGGCGCCCACGATACAGCGGTCTCCTAGCGTTACACCCGGCATCACCGAGACCCCGAAGCCGAGAAACACATAGCGCCCGAGGGTTACGGAGCCCTTGGATTCGAGCGGCTGCTGCATGATCAACCCCGCGTTCGGATCAAGTCCGTGCGCGATATCTGACATATAGACATGTTCACTCAGCACACAACCGTCACCAATTTCCAAAGTGGACATCGCATGAAGCTGGCTGAAGCCGCCGACATAAACGTCGTCACCCAACTTGATCTCTCCGTTTTGCGGCGAATCTCTGTAACTGGCCAGTGGATTCCAGATTGCAAAGCGCCCCACCGAGCATCTCGCGCCCATCGAGATGCGAGAACGGTTATGCAGCCAGCGCGGTCGCATCACCAGCGAATCAGGGCCCATTCGCACCCCGTAGGGGCGATAAATCAACGCCTTGACAAGGCGCTTCGCAAATCTAGGAACGTATTTCATGTACCTGCTCCCGATGCCGCCGAGCCGAGACCAAGCCGGGCTAGTTCACCCATTGCCTCGCGGGAACGGTCCGCCAGCACGGGTTGCGTCTCCACCCAGCGGCAGAATCGTTTCAGCCCGTCCTCGATGCTCACCCTGGGCTCGAAACCCAGAAGGTTCCGCGCGCGGCGCAGGTCCGCATAACAATGGCGGATGTCTCCGGCGCGATAGTCCCCTGTGACTTCGAGCGCCGACGAGCTGCCCAGGATGCTGCGAAGGATCCTGGCCACCTCCATCACCGAGGTCGGCACACCCGCCCCCACGTTGATGGCGTGAAAGCCTTCCAACGATGAACTGAGCGCCAATGTCACTGCGCGGACGACATCACTGACATGGACAAAGTCCCGGCTCTCAAGGCCGTCTTCGAAGATGTTGATCGGCAGATTCTGGCGCAGGCGGTTCGAGAAAATCGACAGGATGCCGGTGTAGGGGTTGCGCAGCGACTGGCGCTCGCCGTAGACGTTCTGGAAGCGCAGGGCCAGCACGGACGTGCCGTAGGACTCGGCAAAGATACGCCCCAGCGTCTCGTTGGCGAGCTTGGTCGCCGCGTAGACAGAGGCTGGCAGCGGCGTTACGTCCTCCGGCGTTGGCACACACTCCAGCGTCTCGCCGCCGGGTCCGAGTGGCTCGAAGCGACCGGCCTTCATCCGTGCGGTGTCCCGGGGCTGCGCAACGACGATGCGTTCGCCCAGCTTGTATGCGCCTTCCCCATAAATCGAACGGCTAGACGCCAGGATGATGCGCTGGATCTGCCGATGCCGCGTGCCGATCGCCTCCAGCATCTGTGCCGTTGCCTGCAGATTCACGTCGTAGTAGCGAGCGATCTGGTACATCGACTGCCCGGTGCCGGTCTCCGCCGCCAAATGCACGACGGCCTCGACCCGGCCGAGTACCGAATCCATAAGGGTGCGGTCCCTCACATCACCGCGGATGAACTCGACCGAAGCGTTCCCGAGCCATTTCAATTCCGGCTGCGGCAATGCCCCGTGGATCTGTGGGGTTAGCGAATCGACAACGATTACGCTGTGGCCCTGCGCGAGCAGGGATTCCACCAGCCAGGAGCCGATGAAGCCGGCGCCTCCGGTTACCAGTATTTTCATGCTCTACTTCCTTTTCTCAGGTTGTCCATCGAGGCCACCCGTCGCATAGCAAGCTGCGCCCATACAACGGGAAGTGGCGATTCAACGGTGTGAATCTTGTTCACGCTTCGATCATTTCCCTCGGTACAGATTGCGAAGGCTCATGATCCCGTTCTCCCGTACACATCCTCGAAACGCACGATGTCGTCCTCGCCCAGATAGCTGCCAGACTGCACTTCGACGATTTCCAGCGGAATGGTGCCGGGGTTGGCCAAGCGGTGCACCTGCCCCAGCGGAATGTAGGTGCTCTGGTTTTCGGTGAGCAGGATGGTTTGTTCGCCGTTCGTCACTTCCGCCGTTCCGCTCACGACGGTCCAGTGCTCGGCACGATGGAAATGTTTCTGCAGGCTGAGGCTGGCCTTGGGTTTCACCCGGATGCGCTTGACCTTGAAGCGGCCGCCTTCATCGATGCTGTCGTACCAGCCCCATGGGCGATGCACCTTGCGGTGGAGCACGCGTTCGGCGCGTTGCTGCCGCCCCAGCTCGTTTACGATGCGCTTTACGTCTTGGCAGCGGGCCTTGTCGGCGACCAGCACCGCATCCGGGGTTTCCACCACGACGAGGTTGTCGACACCCACGACCGAAACCAGACGGCTGCTGGCATGCACAAGTGTGTTGCGGCTGTCTTCCAGTAGAACGTCGCCGCGGGATGCGTTGCCGGCCGCGTCTTTCGGCAGCGCGGCCCAGACTGCGTCCCACGCACCCAGGTCGCTCCAGCCGGCCGCCAGCGGTACCACGCGCAGGGTGAACTCGCTGCCAGGGCAGTTTTCCATGACGGCGTAGTCGATGGATTCGCTCGGAACGTGCTCGAAGGCGGACTTGCCAGGGCGGATGAAGGCGCCGTCCGTGGTTCTCGCGGCCCAGGCTTCGTTGCATGCGGTAGCCATATCGGGCCTGAAACGCTCGAGTGCCGTGAGCCAGACGGAAGCCTTGAGGACGAACAAGCCGGCATTCCAGTAATACCCACCTTCTACGAGGTAGCGCTCGGCCGTCTCTCTATCCGGCTTTTCGACGAAGTGTTCGACGCGGCTCGTGTCGTCGGAATCCACCAGCTTGATGTAGCCGTACCCGGTTTCCGGCCGGTCGGGGGTGATGCCGAGGGTGACGATATCCCCCTTCTCCGCCTGGACGATAGCGCCTTGCAATGCGCTCTGAAAGGCGCTTTCGTCAGTGATGATCTGATCAGCAGGTGTGACGACCAGCACCGGATCATTACCGCCCTCGCGCGCAGCCAAAGCGGCCAGGGTAAGTGCCGGCGCCGTGTTGCGGCCAACCGGCTCCAGGAGGAACGTGGCGTCGCCCACGCCGCATTCGCGCAACTGCTCCTGTGCCAGGAAGCGATGCTGCTCGTTGCCGACGATACAAGGGCCAACTTCCTGCGCCGACCCGGCGCCGATCTTTGCCGTGCGCCTCACCGCTTGCTGGAACAGGCTTTCGTCCCCCGTGAGGCAAATGAATTGCTTGGGAAAGCCGGCCCGGGAAAGCGGCCACAGGCGTGTGCCGGAACCACCGCAGAGAAGAACAGGTTGAATCTTCGACATCGAGAGAGGACCTTGCATTGAATTCATGTACATTCGAGCAAAAGGCGAGGATTCAGGCGGTATATCCGCTACCTGCACGCAGCACAACATCAAGCTCGACGTGCCAGTCGGGCTGTACCACGCCAAGAATCCGATGGATAACCCCACAATCCAGCCTGGAATTCCGGGGTCTAGGCGCCGGCGTCGGATATTCGGCCGTGGTGATGGGATGGACCGGGACGGCCTTGTCCAGCAGGCCGGCCGCCTGGCCGCGGGCGACGATCTCGGTTGCAAACCCGTACCACGTGGTATCCGGGGTGCCGGCATAGTGGTAGATGCCCCACGGCAGGGTGTGTCCGTGTTCGATCCGCTGC